>NZ_JBVVNT010000006.1:0-211377 GCF_055810735.1 Priestia sp. ST2
AATCTTTTTCATCTGATATGCCTAATTGGGCTAACAAGCTTTGTTTAAATAGCTGCTTATACTGTGTTTCTTCACTAGGCTGCTGCATAACTTCTAGTACTTCTTGTTTGTAATCTTCTTGATATCGGTCCTTCTCTTGTGTCTGTTTACGTGCTTGAAACTGATGAGAAAGCTCATTCTCCATGCCTTTCAATTGGTCAGAGGTGAACTGCTTTTCCTTTAAGGCACTTGATTTCAACATCACATAATCGTTTTCTGCATTTACACGGGCTAACATGCTATCAATATCTTGAGGTTTTTCTTTATCATGAGCCTGTAAAAACGTAATATAGCTCGTTTTGAGCTGCGTTTCTCGATCTTTCTCTAAAACAGGGTTCACATCATGACTCTTTAAAAAATCAAGTGTTGCTTCACTTTCATAGGCTTGTTTTTGCCCTCTTTCATCGGTGGAAACAAGCAAAACCTGCGGTTTTTCTTCCCCTAGAGCTGATTTTGTTAAGTAAACAGCTCCAGAAGGGATGTCTTGCAGCTGTTTCTCACTGATATTTGCCCAGCCTGCCTCGATTTTTTCATTTTGTGGGTGCTTCATAAATTTCTTTAATTCTCGTTTATCGGAAACAAGCGTTTTAAATTGGTCATTTGAAAGAGACGTAATTTTTTTCATCATTCTTCCTCCATTTAAGTAGTATTTAAGCAATAAAAAAGAGAGCTCTTTACGCTCCCTTACCTTTCGAGTTCCTGTTCTTCTTTTTTCTTTTTGACGGTGCCTGTACGTTTTTGGAATTGCATGTGACTGCCCACTTCCATACGGTCTTGAAAAGTAAGAGATTGTTCCTGAACTTGACCATTGATGACCCCCTTCTCGTTTTTAGTGATGTTCGAATCAATCTGATGTTCAAGTTTCACGACTTCTTCCTTTGTCATCCATCCATTTTTGATCGCTTGTGTTTTGGTTGAATAGTATTTTTCTTCAGCCGTGACACGATCTAAAATGCTGTCTACATTTTGTGCCGATTCCTGTTGTTGTTTTTGTTTATAATCTTCATATCCTTCTTTCATTTTCTCTTGTACATTTTCAGAAGAAAGAGGATCTGCTTGCTGCTGTTTTTCATCGTTTTTTTCTGGTGACTGATTTTTTTCTCGTTCTTTTACTAAGGTATCTTCGATTGTTTCAATAAAGCCAACTGATGTTTCATGTACTTCTTTTAAAAGCTTAGTTTTATCTTCAAAGGTCTTTCCTTTCGTCCAGTGTGACAGGTATCCTAGAGAATACTCACTCGTATCGATGCCAAAGTAAGAAGAAACGGTGTAAGCTGTCATTTCTGCCTGAAATTCTCTTTCCGCATCCGTATAGTTTGCTCTTGATTCAGTCGTATGCAGCTTGGCATGAGTCATTTCGTGAAGGAGCGTCTTTACATTTTGACGTTCAGAGTTACGAGGATTTAACGCAACCTCCTTTGTTAATGGATAACACGCACCTTTTGCGCTGCCTAGTTCTTCTTTAGGAGCAATGATGGAAATACCATTCTTTTCAGCAATAGCTTCCATTCCTTTATAAAGTGACTTGTAGTCCTCCACATTGCCTTCTAACCAACGATTTGGGAATATCTTAGGTAAATCATTAGCCGTTGCGTTCGTTTGCTGAATATCAAAAACATGGCCGACTGAAAAATACAGTCGGCCTTGAGTGACTTCTTTTTTTCCCTCTTTAATAAGCTTCTTTTCTTGAGGAGTGGCTTTATTAATCGACTTCCATTTCCCTTTTTCATCTTTAAATTTAGGCACCGTTTTGTTTGGCACAAGGATCTTAATCCCCTTTTCACCTTTATTGACAGAGAACCCTTTATCTTTCCAAAACTTAAATGATCCAACAGCTTGAGCACCCCTAAACTGTTTTTGAATCAGAGCCGTGTTCGACATCGAGTATTGATAAAACTTACCCATAAAAGATAAATAGTCTTTTAGTTCTTCGGCAGAATGAAAATGCTGATTTACTTTTTGTTCCATCCCTTTCGTTAACTCTTCAACCTCTTTACGCTTATCTTCGACGGATTTCTTCGCATATGTTTTACTCATCTTCTCCCTCCTCTTTTTGATAGGAGATCCCCTTTAATTCTTCTAATTCTTGTTCGTACCAAGGTTCCTCTAAATCCACAAAAAGTTTCTGAGTTTTGATATTCATTGGCACCAACATATTCTCTTGATGTACGACATATTGGTGAAACTCTTTCGCTTCTTCTGGACTTAAATTCACCTCTACTTCCTTGTCTTGATATTGCACAATGGCATGATCCTCTCCTACAGCTTTAATCGAAGCTAACACTAAATCTTTGTTAAAAAACATGAATGATTCCTCCTTTAATTTTTAAAACTAGTTTTATATAAAACCATCATTAAGATGGTTGTTTCCCTTTAGACTCTTCCCAATCAATTCGTTTTTGACGTTGATTTGCAATACGCTTCTCAACAGCTTCCTTCGCAACCTTTGTGCTATCTAACTCTTGTAAATCGGTTGTCATTAGTCCATCAAAACCGTGATGGAAGAAAAGACCGTTCATATATTCAATTAAAATTTGTGTGTTTTTATCAGCACTATTTGCCCCAAGACGAATCTTTGTTAATTCATCTTTTAAAACCTGATGTAAGTTATTGCTGACCACTTCCGAAATATATTGTAATGACCATTCCTTTTCCTTGGTTTCTTGATACTTTTGGCAAATATCCATAATGGCTTCCCCAGGAAAACGAAAATGATGTTCTTCCATATAAGCTTGAATATATTCATCTGTTTTCGTATCTAATGAAATGGTACGTCGATGTTTCTCCATCATTCATAACCCCTTTCAGCTTCTCGATTATGTTCAATATCTTTTTGCAATTGCTCATAATGTTTTTGGTTCTTCCAACTTTCATATTCTGATTTAAACGCTCGTTCCATCTTTTTTAAAGCAAAATGCATGGAGACATTTCGATTAAAATTCGCAGGACGTTTAGATTGTTTTCGACTTTCTATCATTCTTTTAATCTGTTGCTGCTGCTTATCGTAATCCTTCATTTCTTTTAAAAAAGCATTCCCCATTCGTTTATAGAGATCATCTATTTTTGTTTGCTTATAGTCCTTGTATCGTTTCTCATCAACCTTTCCTTCTCCATACGCTTTCTTTAATTCCTCTACTTCTTTATCTAATTTTCCAAGTAATTGTTGATACTCATGGTTATGATACTTTTCAATGTATTTGTGACTCAGCACATCAATAAATGGCTTCATTGGCTTTAATGTTCGATAGCTATATTGCCACTGCCTTTTATCTTCTGGAAGATGATTATAAATTTGAAGAAACAGTGGTTGAATATCACGATTCTTCCACCTTAACGAAGAATCCTGTTTCTTTTTGCCGACCATATCCTTTCGAATTAAGTCATTTATTTTCTGATGCTGCTCACCTCGATTTAAAATTTGATTCACGACTGTTGACTTCATCGCATCCAATGTTTTAGGTTTCCTTTTTCCTCGCTCACGAGTAGGTTGTGGTTCTACTGTTGCAATATGAATATGAATGTTCCCAGTGTTGTAGTGAATGGCAGCCGACCAAACAGCCGACTCATTTAACCTTTCCCTTTTAAGCATTTCCTTCATGGACTGACGGGTAATGTCCATTAACTTTTTCTCATCCACTGTATGAGTATTAGCGTCATATAAACCATTTTCTTGGAGCCACGGATTATGAAATGTGATGACATCTTGCCACATGATACTGTTATTTTTTTGTGCTGTTTCAAACAATTTTTTTAGTTGTTTTTTTTCTTCTTTATTCAATCGATTGGATTGTTGAGTAAATAAAGAAGACGTTTTATTAGGGTTATCCATATAATCTTGATAAAGGGTAAACAGTTTTTCATTTGCTCCCTGTTCTTTTTTTGCTTCCTCACGATCTACATAATCTACATAATCTTGAAAAGCTTTCTTATCAGACGTGATAAATTTTGTTTTGAGCACGACTCCTGGTATAACAGAGGACGGCTTCATTTTTTGTACCCCTCTACAATGGCAGCCATCAACTTACCATTTTTTGCGATTCTATAATCCTCAACTTCTTTAAAATTTTTCATGGTTGACCTTTGGATACTTTTTTCTGTACAACACAATGCATTTATAATATGACGACGTTCTCTTTCCAAAAGACTATCTATATTTTGAGTAACAGACTTCACCATTCTTTGTATTGAGTCATCATCACGTTTCTGAGCCTCTTTATGCTCTTTACATATTTGAGAAATGGCATCAGCCGGAAAGCGTAAGTGATTTTCTTCCATGTAACTTTTAATATACTGATCTGTTTCAGTGTCAAATGAAATTTTACGTCTTTTCTTCATCATTCTTCATCCTCTCCCATCATTTCTTGAATGAATCCATTAACTGTTTCAATTGCAATTGCACACTTTTCCATCATCTTTATATTTTTATAGATGATATTTTCGAGTTCTGCTTCACGATCTTTTTGTTCTTGAAAAACAGCCAGTGTTTCAACCTGACCTTTTAAGAATTCTTGACGAGAAATCTTTTTTACCTTTGCAATCTCATCTATTTTTTTTACGGCAGTTGGATTAATATCTCGTAAAAGAATATCCATAACATTCGTTCCTTTCCTGTAAATTGTGGTTCCCCACTATAAAAGAGAGAAGAGCATAAGGGTTTTTTGCTATCACACGGGGTGATAGGCTAGGCAGAGCCTAGCAAAACCGTGATATCACGAAAACCTCTAAAGTGTGAACCTGCTGTTGACCTAAACTCTTCTATGTGAACCTACTGTGAACATGAAAAACTAATGATGTGAACCTACTGTGAACCTCAAAAAAACACATGTTGACCTACTGTTGACATGTGTTTTTTCACTTCATGGCTAAATCCTGTTGCTTTTCATTCAACTTTTGGAGCTTTTCTTGTAAACTTTTTTGTTCATCTTCATAGAGCTGAATGCTTTCATCACTCGACTGAATGGCATCCTTTTTCATCGCAATTTTTGATTCCGTATCGGCTTTTTCCTCATTCACTTGGTACTTCATATCACGTTGTAATTCGTTCATTTCTTGTTGCGTTTGGCGCTTATGTTTGGCTTCTACTGTGATTGCTTTTTCATAGTTTTTCATTTTCTTTTTGACAAAATCTTTTTCTAACTCATTAACTAAAAGCGCATATTCTTGTTTGGTTTTTGTTCCTTTTCCTTCTTCACTTTTCGTTTTTCGTTGGTCAGAATAGAGCGTTGTAATTAACGCATGAGTATCTATTTCCTCTGTTGAATCTGTTTCTGAATCACTCGTTACATCATCTACGTTTACCGTTTCTTTTTCTTCATTTTCTTGATATAGATCAAAGGCAAGTGCTTCCCAATTTGGAGATAGATCGCTGATTCTTACCACATAATAGCCATCATCTTCATACAATAACTGAACAGGTAATTTGATGTTTGGATTCGCTTTTTCTTGTGCAACAAAGCTTACTTCTTCTTCATCTGTTTGATTCATTTTGATGACCATATCCAGTGAGCCATTAGCCGGATGATACACACGATTCTCAATGGTTACGGTTCCTGTTATGTTAGAAGAAACTGCCTCATAGGTTTTGGTATGATACAACGGATCTTCTGTTTTTAAGTAGAATTTTGATGTCAGTAAGGATAAAAAACCGATAAAGAAAAAGATTAAAACGGCTGTATACTTCCATGATCGATTGCGATTTAAATTAAACTTGTATTCTTCCAGTTGCTTTTTAAATGCCACTTCTACCACCTCATTTCATCATTTCTGTTTTCAATTCTTCGATACTATAAACCACCCATTTGTTCTCTTCTTTTCGTAGAGACACTTTGATAATGTCATGCGTTTGATCGTCCACATTCTCATCTTTTATGACAAGATGATTCTTAAATTCAGCAATCACTTCGACCTCTTCTTGCCCTCCATCATATTGTTGAACATAAAGCTGTACATCGTTTGGAGTCGAGGTGTAACTATCTCCATATACGAACTTTTCAGAAGGATAAAATTGCTCATAAAGTTCTTTGTCCATGATCGATTTTGCGATCTTTTTTCGTTCCTCAAATCCATCTTTTTCACGATGATAAGACACATCGATGAATTGATGAACCGTATTCAAGTAATCTCGTTTTTGTTGTTCTTGGGCAGAAGGACGAACTTCACTTAGTTGTTTTTTTAACTCTTTATTTTCTTCTTGTAAGCTTTCATTCGTGACTTGAATTTGTTTCGAAGCTGTTGTGTTGGAGATATTGTGGTTCAGGTAAATGTTGAAAATGGTTACGCCCGCCACCACAACGGCAAGCGCTCCAAATAGTAGTGCTGCTTTATTTTTCATCGCCTTTTCTCCTTTTAGAATCGTTTTACTCTTCCATTAAATCGTTCACCAAAATAGGTTCCTTTTGCCATACTTGCGATGGCTACACCTGTTTTTCCTTGGCAGCCTAAAAACTGATTATTGCCAACGTAGATGCCCACGTGGCCGTCTATCTTATAGGTATCAAAAAACACTACATCCCCAGGCTTCATGTCTTTTGGATTGATTGCTTGCCCTTGAGTTTTGAGTGTATCGGTTGTTACGCCCGACATTGGACCAACATTCATTCCTACCTGTTCGAATGCCCATCTGACAAAACTTGAACAATCAAAACGTCCTGCGTTAATATCAGATTGAGAGCGTCCACCACCAAATACATAGCGTGTTTTACCAATCAACGTTTTGCCTGCGTCAATCACTTTCACACCCGATTTACCACCACTTCCTCCACTCGCAGGAGCAGCCGGTTTTCCATCAGCTGTGATCGTTCCTGTATAATATTTCAGCACCGCATCTTTATAAGCTATATCGCCGTAGCACGCCTGATAGGGAACAGCCTCTGGTCGAAGGCAGTGATAGTTTCCTGTGTGTTTGACTTTTTGGTATTGAATTTGCGAAAACTTAATGGCTAATTCCTTGGTATAGTGCCCTCCATTTTTGTTCACGAAGATAATAAATCCTGGCCCGAAATTATAACTTTGTAAACATAATTCTAGATCGTAATGAGCTTTTTCTAGTACACTTTTAAAATGTTTTACGCCTTGGTCAATAGACGCTTCGGGATTCTGAATACATCCAACTCTTCCACATTTAGACTCAGAGGATTGCATTGGATCGTTTCCTCTGCCTCCACTTTCTTGCATCATAAGTGCCATCATAATGGGCACATAAGAAGCATCTAGCCCATGTTTTTGTGCGTACTTTTCAAGCAAGGGTTGATACTTCATGACCTGCGGTGACACATTAGCTGTTCCTACGCCAATGCCCCCACCTTCAATCTCTGTTACCTCACTTTGTTGACTATCTTTTTCAAATTCACCTGTAATCGCTACAATCGTACTCATGATTAAGAGGCCCGATAATCCTAACAGGATCAACGTGCCTCCAATCAAATATTTTTTGGGAATGAGCTGTAAAACGATATGCAAGGCTTATGCACCTCCACCATACAGCACTTTTTCTTCCTCATCGATTTCAATATGAAAGAGAATGTTTTTTACAGACTTAATACAAAGAAGCACATCCCCAATTGGTAGCTTCGGAATTTCAGCCAATTCGCTGTCCGTAATCCCTGTTTTAAACACTCGTTGAATCGTATCTAAGTTGTTATCATCTTGCTGCATAATGAATTTATATTGTGTTAAATCAAAAAGCTTTTTAATTTTTTCAATCGCTGTTTGTTCCGATCCATCTGGCACAAAGTCACTGATTAAATGACTCGCATAAATCAGGCCAGCAAAATATTTTCGTGCTTCTCGACTAAACTCTGTTAGGAAATCTAAGGCATGTTCATTGCCCCTTTTCGTGTTAATAATATGGTGAGCCTCGTCAATGATAATTAAGTAACGAATGGCATCTTCAAAGGCTAATGTCCCTTCTGTATAGGCATCTAGTTGAGGTTCACCATTTTGCAACATGCCATCCCATAATAAACTCATGACGTTGAAAAGCTGTGCCTGTGCAATTTCATCTTTTAATTTTGATAAATGACGGATGGAGAAGAATACCACTTGTTCATCGTTGAAATCTTCAATCGTTGAAATGCCATCAAACAAATGAGCGTACGTTTCAACCAAGTTTTCAATGTTAAGCTCAATAACTTCAAGACGACGTTTCCGATACTCTCCTAGGTTCGAATGGTGTTCTCGTGTTTTCTCATCTGCATATAACTCTTGGCGAATAAGCTGTAAAAACTCACTAAAGGTTGGGTAAGCTTCTGGTGAACGCCCTGTGATGTAGTTAATTGCGCCTTTTTCATCGTTCCATAACTGCTTTTGGATATAGAGTTTACGAAGTAGCTTTTCGTACTCTTTTAACTCATCGTCTTTTGCTTCTGGTGCGATAAAGCGATAGAAAACAGTTAATTTGGATAGATGCTGTGTAAAGCTATTAAGCTCATGTTCATGTGTTTTAAATACCTGTAAGGGATTAATTTGCCCTTCTGATCCATCTAGCGCAATCTGTTTACCTCCTAACTCTCTGACGAGACTTTCAAACTCTCCAACGATATCAAAGCCTCGAATCTTATAGCCTTTAATCGCATTATCTGTCGTGACTTTCTTTAAAAAAGTAGATTTACCTGCGCCCATTAAACCCATCAACACCGCATTATAACTTTTTCGTTGTTGGTCTTTGTGAAACAAATCAAAGATGACGCTGCCACCTGTACGAGTTGTTCCTTGATACGTGCCGTATGGATCATCTAAGTGAGTAAAATGAAAAGGAAACCCTCCGGCTAGTGCTAATGCGGGGATTTCCTTTCCTTTTCGCTTATTAGGGTATTTCTTCTGTATGTCAAAATGTGTCACTAATGATTCCCACTCATACTCTTGTTCATTTAAAAAAATGGATCCTCTGAAGTTATGCGTTTCAAGATGGTGAATGACTTCTTTTAATCGCTTTTCTAAGTCAGGAATCGTTTTTTCCGCAATATAAATGCGAAGGTGTATCCGTTTGATCACTTCACCATTTGTGACTTGACGGTATAGCTCTTTCATATCTAAATACTGTTCTTGGGCATCCATACGATCAATGTTTTCTTTGGCATTTACATGCCGTGCATTTTGTTCTGACATATTTTTATTGATCGCTTCTACGACTTGTTTTCGCTCATCGCTTACTACATCTAGGGTTGTAATGGCATTTGGCATATTCATGATCGGTTCTAGCCAAAAATCATTCACGTTCGTTGGGTACTCATAAATATGAATACAAGTCGAATATCCATCCCCGTTTCGAACAAGGTTTTCTTTAAAGCTCACGCCTCCTTGTGGTTGAATCTGTGCCACAAAATAGGGATTGTATCCTTTTTTCTGCTTGATTTCTTGAGGTGTTTTCTCTTTTTTACGAAAAGGTAAAGTTATCATGGTTTTATCATCCTTTCTTATTGTTTATTACCAAGCTTGGCGTTTTGATTGTAGAGTTTGTAAAGAAGGTTAATTTGTTTTTCATCCGAAACAGGTAACAGAGGGATAGCCAGTTGAATATCTCGCATAAATTGGTCTTTTCGCTCTTTTACAGCGAGTTCAGTCGGTCCATATAGGAAAAGAAAGTATTCTCGATTGGTTCGCCCCCATTCTAAATATTGAAGCTCTTTTAACTTTTTTCGTAAGAATCGAAGTGATAACGCATTGTTGGCCTCTCGAATCTTCTTTTCAAGATACTGTTGTTGTTTTTGTGTGGAAACGGGCAAGTTTAATGAGATGATTTTAAACGGATCTTTGTCGCCCTGGTATGTTTTAGCCAGTGTATAAATATTGCGTCCTGCCTCTTGGTCATGCATGGCATTGATATCTGTACTCTGAAGCTGCCAGATTCCAAAAAAGCCTCCCTCATCTTTTAGCTGAAATAATCCACTATCTGTTTGATCGATAATGGGAATAATATCAGCCACACTTTTTTTCACCTCCGGTAATTTCTCTTTCTTTTTTTCCTTTTCAGCCTTTGGAAGTTGTAACAGAGAAAAAGGATTCTTTTTCTTTGTACGAGCGATCTGTTTATCTAGTTCCTTTTCATCAAAGAGAAGGGAGTCACTTGTCTTTTTTTCTTTTAAAATAGGTTTCTCTTTTTCTAGGATTCTTTCATCAAATAATGCCATCTATTACCCTCCTTTATTCTTGATCCCGATCTATCGCACAATACGTGCTCTTCTTTCGTACCAATGTAAGTAACAGCGCCTCATACATCCGTTTTTTAGGGTTTGTACTTGGTCTAACGATCATCAATAGCCCAAATATGCCCATGAAGATATAAAAGGGAATTTGAAGTGTAGGATGAATAAAAAAACGTAACATCATCGTGACCATAAGTAAGCCAATAATGAACAACAAATCGAAGAGATAAAGTGATTTATTAATCTTTAATTCCGTCGAGATTTCTTTCGGAATGTTATAGTTTTCCATGATTCTTCTCCTCCCTATAAAAAAGAGAAGTAACGCTTGTTACTTCTCTTCTGGTTTATTTCGTTTCTTTGATCCAAGATTTCGTAAATCTCGCCCTGTATTTCGTCCAATTTGATAAGAACGTTTTGTTTTGTGGATTGTTTGCGAATTATCAATCCGTTCTTTTACCTTTCCTACCCCTCCCTTAAAGTTATCTTTTACCACTTGTGCAATATTGCGTGTTTCTATCCGGTTCTGATCTGGCATTGGAATATCGTCTGTTGAAGCAGGAACTGTGTCTTTTTCAATTTGTTGTTTTCCTTGGCGAGGTTCCTGTGTGGCTGCCACTTGTGCTTGGGCTTGATCCATCCCTGTCGGTATGGAAACAGACGGTTCTCTTGTTGGTGTAGGATAACTTACACTTTCTACAGAAGATCCGCCTTCACTTGTACTTCCGCCGTAACCGGAAGTTTGAATTTCTTCATGAACAGGTGTACTCACATTTCCTACAGAAGATCCGCCTTCACTTGTACTTCCACCGTAACCGGAAGTTTGAATTTCTTCATGAACAGGAGTACTCACATTTCCTATAGAAGATCCGCCTTCACTTGTACCTCCACCGTAACCGGAAGTTTGAATTTCACCATGTAGAGGAGTACTCACATTTCCTACAGAAGATCCGCCTTCACTTGTACCTCCACCGTAACCGGAAGTTTGAATTTCACCATGTAGAGGAGTACTTGCCTTTCCTAAAGAAGAGCTGCCTCCATTTGTGTTTCCACTATGACCGGAAGCCTGCATTTCATCATGTAGAGAAGCACTTGCCTTTCCTAAAGAAGAGCTGCCTCCATTTGTACTTCCACTATGACCGGAAGCCTGCATTTCATCATGTAGAGAAGCACTTGCCTTCCCTACAGAGGAGCTGCCTCCATTTGTGTTTCCACTATGACCAGAAGCCTGCATTTCATCATGTAGAGAAGCACTTCCACTTTCTACAGAAGATCCAGTACCTTCACTTGCCCTTTCACTTTGATCAGAAGCTTGCATTTCATCATGAAGTGAAGCACTTCCACCTTCTACAAAAGATCCAGTACCTTCACTTGTGCTTTCACTTTGACCAGAAGCTTGCATTTCATCATGTAGAGAAGCATTCCCACCTTCTACAGAAGATCCAATACCTTCATTTGCCCTTTCACCATAACCAGAGGCTTGCATTTCATCATGTAGAGATGTATTTCCACCTTCTACAGAGGAAGTTGATCCCTGACTATCAGTAGAAACACCTGCTGCTTGCATCTCATCCTGTAAAGAGCTTCCTTGACCTTGACCTGCTCCTTTTCCTTCCGAAGAATTTCCTTCAGTATTTTTGCCCCCTTCTTGCTTTTCAGTAGAAGATAACCCTTGTTGTTGAGCTTTCTGCTCATTTCCTGCGTTTTGACCTTTAGAAGCAACGTTTCCTTTCTCACCTGCCATTCCTGCCTTTTTCATTTCTTCATGTAGAGCTGGCTGTTTTTCTTTATTTCCTTGTGTAGCTAACCCTTTACCAAGACCTCCAACTCCTGCTGCTGTCTGAAGAGCACCACTACCAAGTCCTTTTCCTACATTACCAACACCCTTTGCAAGGTTGGCTCCTCCTTTTGCTGTTCTGCCCATCATGTTGATGCCACTTTCAAGTCCTTTTGCCATCGCAAACCCTCCTGCTAGAGCGCCCCAACCACTTTTTAATCCTGCATCAATCCCAAAGAGACGTTCACACATAATTGGGCCATCTACGACGGCAATACTAAAGGCAATTAATGCGATAAGATACGGAATACCTTCTAACTTATCGCTAATAAAGACCGTTCCCATTAAATAGACCTTCATGGATATAAAGATCATAATCGTTACGAGAAATGTATTTAGGATGTTTTTCAGAACGGCTTTTAACTTCTGTCCATCTGCTACATCGGCAGGCGCAACTAATTGGGCTAAAATCGCATTGAATCCTAGCTCATAACATAGTTTTGCTAACTTAATAGATGTAAATAACAACGTCATCCCTATTACAAAAAGGGAAATGGCAATCGTCCAGAAGTTCCATGACCATCGGTAATAAAGTTCTGGAAAGAAATCAAACCATCCATTATCTAATTCTACTAATCCTTCTTTTCCATTAGGTGCAAGAGCTGCCTTATGTGTAATGATTTTTTTTCCATCATCGGATAGCTTATCTTTCTCACTTACTTTAAAATCCTCATCCATCTTTTCTGTAATATCAATCATCATAATATTCTTTTGAGGAACTTTATTTGGTTCTTTCAATTTGGGACTCTTCCATTTTGTAAGGTCAAATTGTGCGACATCCGTTAGATTACTTTTAATAATCTTTTCACTTACCGTACCTTTTTCATTTAAATCCACAGCTTCAATGGCTTGATCGGTAAATTTATCTGCCTTTAACATGCTTGTGTTCAGTAAAAGCAAGACTGCCATCGAAATAAAAATGTTAATCATGATCTGTTCACGATTGACTTTCTTCTGAATAATCAACATGTAGCCGATATACAGAAAGGAAAAGGCCAGTAACACATATAAAAAGGGTTGAAGCTTTGTAATAAAATCTTGAATGTCAGGTGAATTAAAAAACGATTTAACGCCTAATACACTGTCTGTAATCCCTTCTAGTCCATCCACTAGAAATGAAAGAACTTGAATACATCCCCAACCCAATTTCCGTAATAAATAAGTGAGGATATTTCCTACATCTAAGTACTCTGAGAACTCATGTAGCTTTTTAAGAATTTCTTCATCCTTCATCTGCTCATCTCCTTACGAGGGTATTACATGCCTTGAAATAACGTATCAACCGTTATTTCTAATCGTTCATCCAGAGGAGAAACACGAATTTGTACAGGTGCTTCTCCTTCCTGTCCTTTTTCCAAGTGTATAGTGCCATCTAGTAAGCCAATTAGCACTTGATGTCCTTCCTTCACAATCGGTGCATAGTCCTCTAAAATACGCTCTAATTCCTTTGAAATACTTGTCATTCTTTCTCCCCCTTTTGATAGTAAGCTTCTTGTTCTTCCATCTCATGTTGCAACTTCTTAATGATGGTATTTATTTTTGTTTGAAGAAGTTGGTGGACATTTTTACTTAGTTGGTCACTAACTCCTAGCATATTTAATTCCTCTTCAAAATCACTCATGGACTGTTGCTCAATCTCTTCCACCGTTTTATTCATTGCTTTTGGTAAGTGTACTTTTAAAGCAGTAGAAACGTTCTTATCCCCACCAAAAAACTCTTTGACCGTCTTAGTTTTGTAGTTCTCATACGTTAGAGAAGTAAACGGATCGTCGGTTAGTTCCTCTTCCATTTCCACTGATGGAGGTTGTGATTGAAAAGGAAAGAAATTATGAATGACCAAGGATCGTGGATTAACTTGTTCATGTAAAGACGAAATATCAATATCTAGAATCGAACGATCCGTATCAAAGTCCTCTCCGAGGTATTCCCAACGGTATTTCAAGGCTGTTTTTCCAGTGTTATAGATCGGATGTGCTTTAATTCTCTGACGTGCTTTATCTTGACGTTTTACCACACGCACAACCACACTTTCTCCTTCTTGCAATTCCATTAATTCATTGGGTGTTAATAAAGGCTTTCCATCTACTCCCTCTGTTTTACTTTTATCCGTTGATAATGCTTTCCCACTTCGAGAGGTAGAATTGATGGTACCGTCCCCTAATTTTTGTGAAATGGTCTTCGCTGTTTCGTAGTTATTGCTTAAAATATAAATCGTATTCCCACAGTTTCCTTCAATCGTTTCAGCATCATTTCCATATTTATTTTTTAGTTGTGCATAGGCTTGAATCACTAAGTTAAAACGTATATTTCGTCCTAAACAAACCGTGATAATGTTGGACATTCCCTCAATTGCCGGCATGTTGCCAAATTCGTCTAACAAAAACACTACTTCTCGATGACACTTGTTTCCTTTTGCTAATGAAGCATTTTTGGCGAGTATATAATACAACTGACGAACAAAAATAGAGGCAATAACGTGATTACTAGAATCATAATCTGGTGTGACCATGAAAATAGCGATTGGTTTTGTAAAACACGTCACTTCCTTTACATGAATACTTGGATGTTGCTTGTTCACTGTAAACGTCGTAGCTCCTGTTTCCTTCGTGATCCTATTAATGGATACAACCGTTTCAAGCCTCGATGAAGTAACAATTTTATCACTGAACTTTTCCGTTAATATAATTTCATCATTCTGCTTGACTTCACTTGTAAAGTTGACTTCAAATAACCCTTTGGCATCCGTTTTAATCGTTTCTGTTTGACCATCTGGGAAGATGATTTCTAAGCGAGTAAGAGGTGCTGCCTTTCCCTTGATTGTTTTTCCAAAGCCCACACGCTTCAAATCGACGCTGTTTTTAGAGGTCATCTTGGCGATTTCATCAAACGTAAAAATAGATAATCCATTCATCGTTTGGGTGAAGATTCCTCCTCTTGTCGTACCCTTTGAGAAATTTGAAGTCGCATACTGCATTTTGGCGACACTCTCTGTTGGCAGCCCATTAAAGTACAAGTCTAACGCATTTTGGGTATCTCCTTTTTTATTAATTACAACCTCTTTCGAGCCTAACTCTGACAACATATTCGCCACCGTGTACATCGTGATTTTATTTTCTTCCTTTTCCTTAATACACTTATCTGTTACAGCTAGAATCATGGCGTTACATAAACTCATGGCACATTGTTGCCAGAATGGATCTTTGGCATTTGGATTGTAATAAAGCGTATACGATAGCGTGTTACATAACGCTTGAGCTGTTGAATAATCACCATCTTTATACGTTTCTTTTATCATTTCTAACAGATTATAACTCATCGATTCTAATGGATTGAGTAAGTTTAAAACTTCAACATGATAGCCTCTTTCCTCTAACGTGTTTTTAGAAGCAGCAAGCAACTCCCCCTTGGGATCGTTGCAGACTAGGGAAGGCTGTTTTTCAGCTCGTGAGTAGATATCAATCGTTGGAAAAACAAAGGTTTCCCCTTTTCCTGATCGTGTAATACCAATGATTAAATTATTAACGGGTGTGTCATCAATCAGCATGTAATTTTTCTTTGTAAAGAATCGATAGGTGTGGAGAAGCTTCTGTATTCTCTTTAAAGCTTTGTACTCTTTCCATGTTTGAATCAGGTCATACGTTTGGATACGAGAAACAGGAACCCCACCTCCACCTTGATAGGTTGTCGTTTTTTCAGGTACTTTTCGATATTGCTTTTTTAGTTCACTTCTTGTTGTAAAGCGTCCCGACCCTTTCTGATTGTGGTTTAAATCTTTAAAGTTAGATCGAATGTTGTAAGCGAATTTTGCCGTTAATAAGGTAGCGACTAGACACATCGCTCCATATAAAGGCGAGTACTGTTGAAGATGAATCTCTGTCAAAAAAGATGTGTCCAAATGAAAAGGCTGCGGTTCAAATACATCGCTAAACGTTGTTTGAACAAGGTTTAGCATCATGTTAAAAAGAAAGTTCAAGATGAGAAGAATAGACACAAAAAAACAAGCACTTAAAGGAATAAGTACTTGTTTTTCAGCGACCACATATTTGATGGATTTATTAGGTTGCATTTCTCATTCCCTCCTGGTCAATTTCTTCAGAAGTAGGAATGACATAATAGGCACTCGATGAAAGAGAAAAGAAGGTTTGATCTCTTGCCTCATACTTATACTGAAGGTAACGAAAAGCCGTGTTAATGTTCCATTGTACCTCTTTCATATCCTCTTCTGTCACCATATAGGCTTCATTACAAACTAAGTCGTCTTTTTCTTGTTGAGTGAGCTTGGAGATATCAAGAGGAGGCATAGTTGGTTTCGTGCATAATCGAAACTTGAACGCATATTTCAGAAAATCGTCTGTAAGAGTGATTGAATCAGCATTTTTAAAGATAATGACAATCTGATTTTCTAAAAGAATGACATTATGAACACTGTTCGCAATGCGTTGGGCATGAAGTTGAGTCGTATGAAAGCTGCCTAATTCAATTTCGAGGAATAAATCTTCTTCATAGTACTCAACCCCTACGACAAAGGCTTGCTTCTGTTTTTTTACTTTTGTTTGTATATACATCCTATCCACCCTTTCTTATAAATTCTTTAAAGCTTCTTCTTGTTTCTTCTGCTGATCCGTTAACGACTTAATTTTATTTTCATCTTTTTTGTCCTTCTTGTTCTCTTCCTCCACTTGTTTTTTCGTTTCTTCTATCTCCTTTTTCGTTTTTTCATAGGTTTCTATTTTTTGATTCAAGTCTTGGCTTTGAATATGTGCTGCTTCTTCTTTGGCCTCCTTTACTTTATCTAGCTTCAGATATCCATAAGCCTTCATTTCATATCGTTTATCAGTCATTTCTACTCCTGATTGGCTCATCATATCTTCCCAACGTTGTTCGTGATAGGCAAGATCAAAAGCTCCATTTGGCGAAGGAAACGTTTGTTGAAACTCTTTTAACGTATTAACATCTCCCTTCTTTGAAATCATGCTTTCCACTACTTCTGGATGGTCTCCCTGAAGTTTAACAGCCTTCTCATACTTTTTTTGATCGACGAGAAGGCTCATATAAACGTTTTTCTGTTCTTTTGTAAGGCTTTGTTCATCAATAGAAGAAAGCCTTTTTAAAGCCCCTTGTGAATCCCCTAAGAGCGCCCTTTCATATGTTCCTGTTATTTTTTGTTCGAGTTTGACTTGTTTTTGTAAATCTTGAATGGTTTCAGCTCGATCTTGAGAAGTAGCTACCGTCGAAAAACACGTTGCTGAAAGGATAAGAAGGGATAAAATCCCTCCCCCATAGATCAACCTTCGATTACGAGTAGAAATAACAGGTGTTTGAGTCGTTTGCATATGATTTTCTGTTTCTTCCTCTAAAGAAAAAGAACCATCTGTTGTTTTCAGATGGTCCGGTACTTCCTTTTCCAATTGTTCAAGAAAGCTTCTCTTTCGAGCTTCTTGTATATCATCCATTTTTAAACTGCCTAACTTTTTCTTGATATGATCGACTACATGACGAGCAAGACCTGATCCAATGGATAATGTCCCTGCATATACCTCATGATCCTCTTCATCGAGGATAAAAAAATCAGCATAAGCCTTTTTTCTAGTACGTTGATACTGTGTTTCTAATGTTTCTGTTATCTCGCAAGCATCTGAAATTGATAACTTTTGAAATGGCTTTAACTCTCTTGTCTCACTTTTTATAAACATGACAGACAGCATGTTTCTCCATTCCTTTCGTCTAAAAATGAGCATAGAAAAAAGCTATACAATCGACTGTATAGCTTTCTTAACTTCCGAATCGGATATTTGTATTGACACCTTCAGCTAATGCATAAGCACCCATCACAACTACTAAACCAACTGCGCCCCCAACAAACCATGCGATACATTTATGGCGACCTCGTTCTCCACCTAAGATTAAGTGATACCCACCTACACAAAAAGCAAGAGCTGCCGCCACCATCGCAATACGCTGCATCCATTTGATAATAGACTTTCCACTTTCAATTAATCCCGACATTCCATCGGCTGCACCTAACGTTAAATGAGAGGTTAGCTGCGTCATATCTACGCTATTCAATAAATCTAACATGTGTTTCACTCCTCTTTTTCGTTAATTTTGTGTTACTGGAATACTTGTTGGTCTTACAGGAACTTGTTCAGCTACTTTTGGTTCGCTTTTCTCCTCCTCTTCTTCTTGACCTGTAAAAGCACTTAATGCTTGAAGAATTAAATCTTGATTTTCCTCAATGAATTGTTGATGTTGTTGATGTAGCCAGTCATTGTATTTGTTTCCATTTACTTTTAGCAACTTTTCCACAAGGTCTTTGGACTTCTTTAATTCCTTTTGGGAGATCGTCAAGATACCACCACCTTTCAAAGCTTACCTCTTATTCTTCGAAATACAGTTCTTTCGATGTTTCAATAAAATGAGAAAGTTCTGCCTCTAACTGCGATGGATCATAGTCACTTAATTTAATTTGTTGTTTTAATTCTCCATCCTTATAGGCAGCTAAAGTTTCCGCATTCTGTGTCAATCCATAATCTGTTTGGTTTTTTGAACCATCATATTGAGGATCGTTACTATCTAGTTCCTTTCCGTCTACCTCTTGTTCTTTTAAGGCTTTTTCTACCTCATTCATGTAAATATCGCGTTTACTTTCCTCAAAGGAATACATCACAAATCCTGTGCCATCTTCTTTCATAAATTTTTTCATTTCTAGTGGATGTAATTCTTCTAGTTCACCATTTCCTTTCACTTCACTTGAATTGTAGGAAGAGACAAACGCTGTGCCTATTCCAAGAGCCACAACGATTCCTGCAACCGCAGAAAGTAACCATTTTTTGTTTTTCATAACCATTCTCCTTTGTTCTTAATATTCAGACATAACAAGCGATTCTGAAACCTACCGAGAGTCATATTTTACCATAGGTTTAGCGATCATCTCTGTCTTTTCAAGGCTATGAAAGGAAATATATACCCGTTTCTGGCTGGAAGGGCAAACCCTATATTGGCATGCATAGTTTTCACTAAGCCCAATAATGCACAACGTTTTCGGCATGTACGAAGAACCTCGTGTATCTACTGTTTGGAGAGTTGTCGCTTCTTCGGAGTTACCCTCACGTCATCACTCTTTACAGATCATGGATACACCGTCACTGTTTTGGTGCTAGATCACCGATGAGTTTTAGGACGCACTCATCGAACCTTTTCGTTATCGTATACCTTAACCCCCTTGTGATCCGTTTAGGGGAGGCACGCAATATAAAATTGTCAAGGTACCACTTCTCGTGCTCTCGGCACGTTTCAAAATCGCTTGTATGCTGCATCTAAGAACTAGCAGGTCTTTTGTAAAACTTCCTTCAATTCTTCATCTTTTTTTCTTCGCTTGGCGACGATGGTATGAGCCTGATCCATCACTGAGCGTACTTCATAATAAATATCAGCTACACGTTTGATATCGCCCGTTTCTTTTTCTACAGCTACCCCTCCTTTTAACGTATACAACTTTCCATCAAAGGTTTTGGCACTTTTCGCTCGTGCATCTGATATATCATAGAATGCTAGTCGCTTTTCTGCTTCCATATTCATCGCCCCTCGTTAAGTATTCTAAAACTTAGTTCATATCCTTATGACTTGGTAAGAAAATATCTTCTAATCTAAGATCTAATGCCTCTGCGATTTTCTTCATATTTTCAAACGTCGGATATTGACGAGTCCCATTTTCAATTTGAGAAATAGTGGGTTGCGGGACTCCCGACAGTTGAGCTAGATAGGTTTGACTCCACTTTTTCTCCAACCTCTTTTCTTTTATGGTCTTTATTTCCAGCACCTCCTTAATTACATTGTATTCATTTTCGTATATTTTGTAAATAGTTTTTTAACCGAATTCGTATATTTTTTCTAAATTTGTTTAATTTGTTGATTTCACATTACTTTCAGTCTTTGATAAAATTAAAAGAAAACTTTAAAGAGAGTAGATCATATGAATGAATTAAAGAAGTATATAGGTACAAAAATAAAAGATTATCGAAAAGAACTTAAAATAAGTTCTGTCGAGTTAGGAAAGCTCTCTAATACATCTCAAACCACAATTAGTGGGATCGAGCGTGGAGACAGATTTGCTTCTTTTGAAGTAATGATAAAGATTTGTGAGGTTTTAGGAATTACTTTATACGATGTACTTCCTTCAGAAATTACTAAGAATTTAGATTTAAACGTCCTTGATCGTAATGATGAAAGAATTAATATCATACTAAGTACTATGGCACCAGAAGATATTGAAATAGCAGAGAACCTTTTACTTAATCACATGTCGTTCTTGAAAGACTTCAATAATCTAACTCCTGAAGCGAAAGAATACTTAACAAAATTCATTCATTCAATATCAGATAAATAACCCTTAAATATATGTTATAAGAATTTATTCATTTGCAGGAGGGGAAACTTTTTTCCCCTCCTCAAATATCAAAAAAATGTGCTATAATTAAAAGTTAGTTTATTTTCCGAATTTAATTTCATCAAAAAAAGGGACCTTAGTATCAATACTAAGATCCCTTTTAAGCATTTAGTTTCCGTCTCCATGACCGAGAGTGTTTTTTTATAGTATCTATAGTTTTATATAGATGTTCAGCAATGTCCCTTTTTTTATAACCTTTCTTTTCAAGGTTATATACCTCCCTTTCAGAAGATGTAAGACTACGCAATTTCTTTTCTTCTCTCATTTTACCCAATAGAGCTCCAGCAGCATCTGAGTGGATTTGATTCCTACCTTCAACTGCTTCACGTATAGCCAAGATAATATCATAAATACTACTCTTATTTATATAATTAACTGCTCCTGATTCAAAGGATTCAACAATAACATCTTGCTCATTAATTGAAGTAAGTGCGATTGCTTTGATCTTTTGCTTACTCAATATTTCAATAATCTCAATTCCATCAAGATTAGCTGCCGTTAGATTGATATCCATAAGAACTATATCAATCTGACTTTCATTTTCTACAATTTCTAGAACTTTCTCTTTAGAATCAACAATCTTTATAACCTCAATATCATCTGCTTCTTTTTCAATATACATGGATATATTTTTTTGCCAAAAAGGATCATCTTCTACTAGAATTACTTTTATATTTTTATCTTTCATGTAGATTTACCTCCCATTTGGTTATGAGCTAATTTTTGTAGAGATCATCCTAGATTTAGGAAGTTTAATAATCATTGAAGTCCCTTTTCCTACTTCGCTATGTACTGAAAGTTCACCATCATGCGCTCTAATTGTTTTATAACAAAAGCTAAGTCCTAAACCATGATTTTTAATGTTTTTCTTTGTAGAAAAATAGGGTTCCATAATACGATTTAATTCTTCTTTTGAGATCCCAACTCCATTGTCAGTAATTTCAATACTAATTCCACCATTTTTCATTTTGAACATTTGAATATGGATTAACCCTTCTGTCACAACAATGGCTTCCATAGCATTGTTTAAGATATTGTTTACTACTTCTTTTAAAAGAATTGGATCGCCATATAATATTGTATCAACCGTGAATTCAGTTTTTATTTTGATACCTTTGGCATTAAAAATCTTCTCTACTCCACGTACACAATCTGTGATTAAGTTTACCATTTCTACATTTGTTTCTTTCAGAACAATTTCCTCTGTCTTTGCTCTAATACGATCCACCATGTTATCTATTCCTTCAATTGCAGAAAAAACTGAATCAATTGCTTTCTCAGCCTCATCTAGATCTCTTTTTTCAATAGAATTTTGAGCAATATTAAAGAAAAACTTTATTTTACTTATTTCGTTCTTAATAGTGTGATTCAATACAGCTGTTCCCCCATTCATTATTTGAATGGACTTATCTAATATTTGCTGTTGTTCTACTTTCACCTTAATTCCAAAGGCACCATTTAGAAAGATATATCCAATAAAGAATATATAAGCCCCGAAGAAAAACATAGGTACAACTCGAAACAACTCTGTCTGTGAATCAATAGCCCTAAGAACGTAATTAAATATAAACACACCTAACCATGCAGGGACGAGCACGATAAAGACTCGAAACTTTTGCTCTCTTTGATAAACATTTATCTCGTCACGCCATGTACAAAACATAATAAAACTAGCAATCAAAAAGTATGGAGCAGACCAAATTAAAAGGATGCGAAAGTTAATATCTATATCTGGGTGAAAGTCAGTGAAAAATATCATAAAAACCATTGGTAAAGAAAGCACATAAGCTAAAGCTTTTTTCCTTTTCCCTTTAACTATTTGTGAATAAACAATTGAATACATTAGAATAGCATAGGGAGAAATAACTTCACCTAAAAATTGTAAATAGATGTGTGCTGTAAATAATATATTGGATATACTCTCAACTCCAAATTTATGTACACCTGGTATAATGTCAGTCAATATGGCTTCTGATAATGCACCTATCCCCCCAGACATTGCAAAAGTAATCATCCATCGGTTTGCTTCATTTTCTTTAGGTTGAGTAATGAACAGAATAATGGCAAATAGTAAATTAAAAACAAATATAAATAACATTCTTAGGTGCCAGACAAAATGTCTAAAATATCTTTTGGTTGCTTTGCCACAAAATCTGCATTACCTGTACTTAAAAGGTCTAACGAATCATACCCCCAAGATACTGCTATACAAAGAAGTCCATTTTTTTTAGCAGCTTTAATATCTCTTAACTCATCTCCTATATAAATAACTTCTTCCTTTTTTAATTTGTTATTTTTCAAGAACACTGAAATATCTTTTGATTTAGAAAAAGGGTTGAATGTATATTGACTATAATCAAAAATATTAATGGAATTATTTATTAAAAATTCACTGGTTGCATCTTTCTTATTACTTGTTAAAAAGCCTAATTTATAACCTTTCTTTTTTAGTTCTTTGAGAATTTCACTTATTTCAAGTACAGGTGTTAAATTAGGTATAAACGTTTGATATCTTCTTTTTACTGCAATCCCAACCAGAGGCATCTTATATATAGGTACATTGAGCGTCTTACAACGATCACGTATTGATAATGTACTTAAGTGTAATACCTCTTCTTCGCTAATTTTTTTATAACCTTGCTTCTTAGCAATTTCATTAAAAATATCAATTGCTAAAAGCTTTGTATTTACAATAGTGCCATTGAAGTTAAACAGTATAACTTTTTTCATATAATTCTCCTAGAACTTTTTAAATTTATAGAACATTAGTTTTTGTTTTATCGTATCAAACTACCATTTGATTTCAAATAGAACATAAATCCTTTTATTTACATTTATTATAGTTATTAGATGATTATATTTGACCTAAATAAATGTTTTTTATTAACATAAAAATGAATATTATTCATACGTTTACTTTTTATACCAAATAAACAACGTTCAATAGTCTTGTTTTTTGCATAAAAACCAAACCTATTATTCCGATAATTAAGAAAAAAACCTAAGATTGCCCTCCAATTGCAATAACTGCCAATATTATCGGGCCGAAAATAGTAAAAAATGAAAGAATACAAAGAATTGCTACAACGATAAGCAGTTCTACTCCTAAGAATTGTAACAGTAAAACTTTTATGGTAAATAAAAAAGCAAGGATCAAACCAATTATAAGAGAAAATGTAATGATTCTAGTCATACTATTGTTCAGTAATTTCATGGAGGTCCCTCGTCTAACGTACCTATAATTATACTTTTTTACATAAATAACAAGTTAAAACCTAACCTTAACTTACAGTATCTAATATTCCAACAGCCCACTACTTATCTTTTGTACATTAACTAACCTGTGTTTAATCCGAAGCTTGTACTTAAAGGTGTGTCAGTTTCACATTTAACAAAGATAAATATCGCTATAGAATATAAACTACGTTTTGCACTCTAAATAAGTTCACCTTAAGTTAAACTGAAATCACCTTTAGTTTAACTTAAGGTGAACTTAACTTTTCCGACATGTACACTACATCCTGGACAAGTTAAACCATCACTCGAACAAGTTCAACTAAAGATGTCATTTGTCCGAAAATTCGTCGGAAAGATGTACAAGATGTCGTTTTGTACGAATCTATTTGTTTTCTTAATGTCTTTATTTGTTCAAAATGTTGTTTTGTACGGTATAAAACGTTTCTATTATGTTATCATTATGTCATGATGTATTTTCTAAAGGAGGTTTCCTGCAATGGATTACGAAAAAGTGTATTCCTTAACGGCAATAGCAGACAAATTAGGGCGTTCAAGGTCTAGTGTCTATGATTGGCTCCATACATATAAGGAATTTGTAGAACCGCACACTGTCGGAAAAGGCCGGACAAAGAAATACAAAGAATCTATTTTTCCTGTGTTGTCACTTATAGAAGACTTGAAAGCCGAAGGGCATCCTAATGACTATATTCGTGCTTTGCTTGCTTCGGAAGGTCATGATATTGTTGTTGAAGGAGAAACAAATGAGAATGCTCCAGTTTTGACACAGTTAACTGAAGCATATAAAACTATCTTAACGAAAGTTGAAATGTTGGAATCGCAAAATGAAGATTTAGCACGTCAAAATGAAAAAATGGCAAATGCTATGCAGGCAATGGCTGAAGTAATGCGACAAACTGCGGCAACTAATGAAGAAAAAGCAGCAGAGCGTGAAAAACGACAACTTGAACGTGATCAAATGTTAATTGATACTATGCGACAGCTTCATGCTGACAAACAACAAGAACCGAAAGGCTTCCTCTCAAAACTATTTGGTAAATAAAAGAACCCCAACGAATTAATCGTTATGGTTCTTTTATTTATATGGTCGGTCTCGATTTACTAAAAGGGTTGTTATCATTTGATGATTTACATAATCTAAACGCTTTTGGCATAAAAAAAAACAATTCTAACACATTCTAAGATAATTGGGGAGGGGAAAAAAATTTCCCCTCCCCAAAACTAAAAATCTCATATATGATGGACTCAATATCTACACTAATATGGCATCTGCGTAGCTAAAAATACTTGTTTTGATATATTTTACTAATTTTTTATTGAATTATAAGACTACTTAACGCTATAATTAAACTAACAAAAATGTCCGGAATAGAAAAAAGACTTCAACTGTTTAAGTAGTGCAGCAACACTCTTAAACCGTTCACCCTAATTACGGTAGGGAAAACACTTGTCGAAGTCTCTTGTTAATAGAGTTAGTTTTTCTATAAAATAAAACTTATGTTTTTATTTTATACGAAATTGACATCTATTTCAAGGGCTTAGTTCATCAAAATCAAGGCATTGTTTTCCTTTTTCCAGGGAAACAGTGTCTTTTTTGTGTTCCTTAAAGGAGAAGATGAACAAATGACAAAAATATTAACCTGTTATTTAAAAGATGTAGACACCTTCAATGGACGGTTCAAATGGTTATGGACCAACAAATCTATACTACGTAAAAAGAAAGAAGAGTTTTTAGAAAATCTTCGTATCCACTTTAAACAACAACAATCTGCTATACATAAAGAATTTCCTAAAAAGAGAATGGAAATGCTCGATCACGTCATCTATAACCTAGTGGCTACGGGCATTCAAGCGATCCGTTCTGAAACACTTATGAAGAAATTTAATGTGTCCAAAAGTACGGTTTCTCGTTTTGTACGCTCATTAAAAGCAACTCCGTTTGTACTCGTGGCACGTTACATTAAAGAGGATGCAACAGGTACTCATCCTGACAGTTATGTATTTGTCCTTAAAAGTCATAAAAACTTTCAGCAAATTTGCGACGAAATCTTTTTTGCTCATGATACAACAGGTGTACAGACACTTAAACAAGAAGAAATGACCACTCCTGTGACACGTCCTGTGACGCATCAAGAAAGTTCTGAAAACGTTGATACACCAAGCTTAGAGGCCGATAAATCACCTGATGCCTTTATTAACCTTGATTTACCTGTAAATCATATAAATAATCATTTAATATCTGTTTCACAGGCCTTCACTTATATCAAGGGTGTGCCTAAGAAAGTCAATCAAGTCTATGCAGGTAAATATGGACATCAACTACAAGACTTTTATGCTCGTATTCAAAATGCTGCAAAAGCCGTAAAACGAGATACAGAGATTACGATTGAGAAAGAACAAGTACATGACATTGCGTATACATCCGTTGTTGGATTAGATAAATATGTGCATGAAGCCAATCAACAAGGGAATCCTTTATCCCTGCGGGATATGTGTCGATTAATCTATCAAATTGCGAAAAATCAATTCTACGATTTAGTAAAGCCTAAAGACCAGGATTATTCATCAGTATACGCAAACCAACAAGAAGTTATACATAACGAAAGCAAAGAAACGACACTAGCTACACCAAAACGAATTATCCGCAAAGAACTAGTTCCAGATTGGTTAAAAGCTGAACAGCAGCAAGACCAACCTAAACAAGAAACAGAAGTTACAGTAGATCAACAGCTTGAAATGATTCAGTTAAAGCAAGATCTAGGACAAGAGCTAACACCAGAAGAAGGGGACTTGCTGCAAGAACACAGTTCTACGTACAGTTTGTTTGAAATAGCTCAGGTAAAACAAGACCTAGGACAAGCTTTGACACCAGAGGAACAAGAATGTTTGCGTCAAAAGAATCAGTTAAAAGACACAGCTTCTTAATCAAAAAAAGTAGAAATCTCTTAGAAGCTGATGTTTCAATAGAGTCTGTTTATTTAGAACTATGTTCTAAATAAACAATAACTAAAAATCCACGCAGGAGGAGAACATTATGCCACATAAAATTACCTTAACCGGATCAGCCACAGGACCACTACGAGAGTACGATCGCTACGTTGCTTTTGATATGCGTGAAAAAGGGTCACCATCTGCGCCTAAAGGTCTGAAGAAAAGTACGTTTATTTCGTATACAGTTTTTGTTGCGAAGAAAGCCTTTAATAAAACCGGACTCACGAAGAAAAGTATCATGCATGAAAAAATCTTAATTCAAGGGGAACCAACGTTAGACATTCCCATTGATGAATGCCCTGGTGAAGTAGGAGTCATCTGTTTCCAGATTACCGTTCTCCCGAACAAAAATGATAAAGAGAAGAATCAGTCCGAAGAGAAAAAAGAACCTAAACAAGAGGTTTCTGCGTCTTCTGAGGTCTCGCAGAACACGGAACCTAAAAAACAGGAAGAAGCGCAAGCACCTGTTTCTCAACCCATAGCAAAGGAAGAGAAGAAAGAGGTAAAGCCTATTCAGCCAGAAGTACAACAAGCGCCTAAAGAAGAGAAAAAGACCGAGGAAAAAAAGACAACACTATCCAACCAGCCGAAGGGAACTCAGGATCTATTGAACGTTGATGAGATTATCGTTCCTCAAGAGTTTTTAAAGACACGCCCAAACCCTGAAAAAACGCAAAAGGTGATCGATTTTGTGAAGCGTACAGGACGCCTAGATGAGCCATTAACGATTGAAAAAGGATCAAAGATCTTAAAAGATGGCTACCGTCGTTATATCGTGGCCAAAACGGTCAAAATGGATCAAGTTCCTGTTGTCTATGAATATCAAAAATAAGGGTGTAGGAGTCTACTAAATGAATAATAAACAAAAAGCGATTGAATATATTCAAAAGGCGTCTGATGAATTGGAAAAGCACCGGGAGTTTCTTGCAAATCTAGGCCTGAATGTATCCTTCTTGAATACGGCTGATAGAAAGTTAGATCAGGCCATCCATTGTCTTGTTCATTCAATCGAAGAGCCCGAGGATGACAATGACAAAGAAATTAAAGAAGTGTCCTTTCATGAAGATGAAAAGGTTATTGTATTCAAAAACGGAGATATCAAAACGATTAAATATTTTAATCAAGCAGAGAATGTAGATGAAAATTAAATCATTTTGAGTAGGATTTAGATTGGTATATTAACGGCAAAATGACAAAACACCAAATATGGTCCTCTTATTATTTGAAGGTTTTTACATATATACCTAGAATAGTTCTCTTGATAAGAGGAGGTGATCATATGTTGAGAGTCATAACCGCAGAAGCAGCATATACCACCGAAGAATTAGCCGATATACTTGGTTTGCCCATATCAACTATACGAAAATACAACTTCCATTTTGCCAAAATTGGTGTGCACTTTACTAAAAAACAAGGTAGATTAGCTTATACAAATGACGACGTTACCATCTTTCATGAACTAAAAAGAATTTATGCTCATCCCGAAATGACCTTAGAAAAAGCCGTTATAACCGTTGCAAAAAAATTTAACTTAGTACAAATACCAGCCACTCCACCTAACATTTCAACTGAAAAGCAAACCCTTAGCCTAGAACCACGTGAGATGCAAATGAAAGAGATACAAAGCTATATCGATGCGAAATTTGAGGAACGCGAACGTCAATTAATTTCAATGGCTCGTGAAATTCGGGCGTTAAAAAAAGCACAACAGCAAAAGAAGAGTTTTTATAAGTGGTTAAAAACCTTTTTTGAAAAATGATTTTCTACAATGGTGGTATCTCGTTATCTATTATTCACACAAAAAACCTTCTCCCTCCATCTAGAGAGAAAAGGTTTTTTGTGTGAAGTTCAATTTCAAAGAATATTGACAACAAAGACCGCCCAATATGTATCAGTGTATAAGGCGGTCTTAACTGTATTCATGCTATATGATTATGACCAAAATATCGACATTATTCCAACTCTGCATAAGCAATATTTATATACTGTTTATTTTATAGTTTATTATATGTTGTAAATTAAGATTTTTGCCTGTTTTTTTATACAAAAATGTATAGTTTTTTTAGAATACGTCCATCCTTTATAAAAAGGAGTGTGTTAGTATGCCTAAAATCACTAAAAAAAGTAAGTTAGGAAAATACTTAATGGGCAAGGGCTATACTCAAACCAAATTAGTTAAAGCAACTAATTTAAATAGACATACAGTTAGTAAAATTTATAATGACTCAAATTATATTCCATCTGGCTCAACCATAAAAAAAGTAATGAATATTTTAAAAAAAATTGACTCTAAGGCGAAAGTAGAGGACTTTTTTAACTTATAAGCCCTATCATAGGCAAATAGGGCTTATTTATTGCATTAAGGATAAAAAACTTTATAAAAGTTTACTAGCAATCTATATACAGAGGAAAATGAGTATACTACTCCAAGTTTTGATAAAAACGGTAGATTGGAAATTCCATGATTTCTTCTTTTTCTTCATCAGGAAGAGTAGCAAATTTTCTCTTCGCTTTTGTCTTATTTTTCAACAAAACCTCACATGCAAAACATATTGTTTGCTCGTTATTCATTTCTGCTCTTGCTTGTATGTTATAAAGATCATTTTGTTCATCTTCTGATAATTCATGGCCTTGCTTGAGTTTAATGAGATAAATATTAATTTTTGCAATATCATCTTGTGGATAATTAGCTAAGTATCGTTGATTTAGATCAAGAGCAAGCTCTAAATAATTTTCATCGAGGGTTTTATCATAAAAGTCTATATACTCTAAAGAACTAGTAATTGTTAAGTCAGCTTGTATATCATGATGTTCATCGGCAAAAGATAATTTTACTATGTCAAAATCAAAGTTTGTATCTTTCACCATTTCTTCAATTTTTCGAGAAGCGAAAATGCTTAATTTTTGGTCATAATTTTCTCGATTATCAGATAACATAACAGGTTCAACAGTATCCTGCCCGTGATTACTAGCTACATCTGGTATAGACGAATATCTACCCGTTATTTTTAACGCTTCTTCACTATAAAGGTTAAGGAAACATCCATCTGCATATACTAATGCTAGTTTCACATATTTGGAAAGTTCAATATTGATTATCTCCGTTTTTTCTAGTTTTTCTTGATGAATATTTAGTAAGCTATATTGTTTATTTTTAAAGATATTGATTATAGCATTGAATAGGGAAGGGAAATCTTCCTTATCATCAAATATATAATTTTCATTTATTCCAATTTGAGTACAAATATCTATCAGTTCTTTGTAGGATTCAATCTCTTCCTCAATTTGTTGGAGATGTCCCTTTAAATTTAATGTCCCACCAGATAACTGTAGAGATTGAAAAGGAAACTTATTGCGCTGTATGTAATAGTTTATTAATCGTAAACATTTCATATAGGAACCGAGGCTTTTTACTCTTTCTAGATGGAATAGACCAGATTTCTTTCTCCTATCAAAGTCCAACGTTAAAGTATCTTCTATAACGACCTTGAATCCCTTCTCTGTTTCAATGATTTGGTAAGTAACAAGGGTGGATTCATTGTTCATATAAACGACTTCGTTTTTTCCAATTTTCAACTCATCTATTTTAACTTCCTCCACTGGTAACTTAATACCGTCGTCTGGGATACCATATATGTGAATTATTCCTTCATATAAATTAAAAGCTTTCTTTTGCATGTTAACAAAATCTACTTTGTAAGGTGTAGATTCTTTGTTTTCGGATGTTTCAGTAGAGCCTGTTTGCTGTTTGTCTACCTCTTCTATAAATGTGTGACGTAAAGGATCTAAATCCCCATTTTTCATTTTTTTAAAATCAAAGGAAATAGATTTCTTTTCACTTGAATTAAGATGAGATAAGAGTGATCTAACTTTTAGTGGAGCTAATATTCGATAATACGCTAGCTGTTCAACATTTGTTGTATCAGTTTCTAGATCTTTTACTGCAACCTTTTTTGGGGTTTTTGTTGTAACCATTCAATTCTCTCCTTCTTCATGATGAACATTTAAGTCGTTAAAAACTCATCGAATCCTAGTATAGCAACAACGAGACAGCATTCGTTAGATAAATTAAATCCAACGAGTGTATTTCTCAGCTATTTCTTAGTCAATGAAATGGGTTTACTATCAAACAAAAAAATCCTGTTATATACAAGATTCTTGATCAAACATTATTATAAACAATCCAAGTCCAAACAAAATAAAATGAAAAAGGGCACTTTCCCGGCTAGGAAAGCACCCCCCTGTCAAAACTTAGTACGTAACGGACTTTTATTATAACATAGGTTGCCCTCAAAAAGTAGAAGGGCCTTATCATGGATAAAAGCGAAAAACTATTAATGGGTATTGAAAATATCTTGAGTGTAGCGTCTGATTTAGTTGGTGAAGTTGCTGGGCTAAAGAGTGCAGAAAAAGAATGTAAAACCCTGGAATAGAAAGTATTTATGAATCAAATAACTCAAGTAGAACAAGAAGTCTTTGCTCTTGATGGTCATTCTATTTCAGCAACACAAGACATTTTCCATAAAGAAGAGTGCGCGATTAAGAATCAAAAAAGAAGTATCTTAAAGAAATGGAATACATCATGTATGACAGAAGCTGTTCAACAGTTTCTGAATTTGTATCAAGAATCCTCACAAGAACTAATACGTACTTCTTAACTATAAAATAGCCTCTAAGGCTACAAAAGCAGGCTTAAACCTGCTTTTTCTTATACAGAGAAAAGAGCATTCCTCTCAAATGAGAAATGCTCTTTCCTATAAGCATGATTCGGGTTATCAAACGTGAACCCACCGTTAGGCTGACCACTTATATCTTACTATCTATGATGATCAATGTCATCACTTAATATTTTGAAAATATAAATATTTGTGTGATTTTCGAACCAATAAAAAAAGGACTACCTTATCCCCAAAGGTAATCCTTTCTTTTTTATGTAGATTCTACACAACTTCATTTTACATAATTAGAATAAAAAAACCATCATTCTGTTATATTTCCTGACTTAAATTATCAAATGTTATTTTTACCTTTTTCATGAAAATAAAAAAGGACATTTCTTTTATGCCCTGTTCCCTCGTACCAGCCCCGCCTACGCTAAATACTATGACAGCCACTCATGCCATCCAACCTACTCTTATTATAAATGAAAGCGATTGCAAAATAAACTGATTAATTAAAATATTATGTCTATTTTTTGTTGTGTCTAGTAGATTGAATAATTTCACATGTTATGAACAAACTACTCAAGAAGCTGTAAAGTTTCCATCCTTTAATCAAATAAATGTAGCAGAAAAACAACTGAACGGACCCAGTTGTTTTTTCTGTTTTTGGGCTATATATGATAGAAAGAGCTCCTTCTTTAAATTGAGTAATATCAATGGGACTTTTTTATTTCAAGACACCAAGTAGCTAGTTTACATATATGCAGATTTTTATACATCCCTGATATGACTACGTTTACTCGATACCCAAGTGAGAGGAAGATGTATAAAAAATGCACGTTATATATATGTTCAAGGTCAACTTGTATTGATTTATTTCTTAATTTGTTATAAAGTTATTCAGACTTTTTATAAATTAGTTTATGAATTCCCTCAAAAGCTACCTGTCCTGCAACGATGGGGTAGCTTTCTTTTTTATTAGAAAACATAGTTTCTTAGTCTCCTATGTTAAGTTAATTTTGATTCCATTTGACGATGATACTACTTTTGGTCTTTCTTCCCTTTGTTTTTTATGAGAACTTTTATATTTCTCCATAAGTTCATGAATACTTGCTACTTGTATGATTCGGATGTGTTCTGAAGACACCGCGTAACGAACAGGCGTAATCAAAATAACGGAAGGGAAGATAGCTGATCGGTCCTCTGGCTGCCAATGCAATGCCTTCCATTCATCCGAAAAGAAAAACTCTTCATAAAGGTTAATCTTCACTTGCATTTTCTGTTCTGAATACTGATTTCGTTGAATTTCAATCCAAAAAGGAGATCCTTTAAAAATACAAAAGAGATCCGGTTCAATCCCTCCTTTTCGTCCGGTGGGCTTATCTTCGACAATGACATTCTTAGGCACACTATACGTACACATTTGTTTATAGACATCCAAGATAGAAAGGAAATGTAATATTTTTTGAGAGTTCTTTTTGATTTTTGCATCCACAGGCAAATAGACGGTTGGAGAATACTGCTGAGTGCGTTCAATTACCCCTAATCGATATAAACGTACCATCACACTATTACACGCATTTACAGGCGATTTCAGCTGTTTAAAGAACAGCTCAACCAACGAGTCTCGATCTACGGCTCGAAACTGGTTGATAAACCCAATGATGTCTTTATCACGTTGAGATAAACGGAAACTCATCGCTGCTCCTCCTTCTCTAATAAACCAAAAATAGACTGTGATACTACTTCTAGTTCTGGTTCAGGGTCTTTCACGAGCGTTTTATAAGGTGAAAGTATTTCCTTACAAGCTCCTTCATCTAAGAAATAGGCTTGAAACTCTTTGACCTCATCAATTTTAATTTTCATGCGTCCCCTGGCTGCGGCATCGATTTCTTCTGCCCCAAGTACACCTGCCACCTTTGCATTCGTGGCATCGGCTTGCCTTCCAGAGATCCGAACTCGTAAGTTTGCTTTTAGTGCTGAATTCAACAAATCGGCATCTGGACGCTGCATGGCAATAATCGTATGAACACCTAACGCACGACCTTGACTCGCAAACTGTTGAATCATCTCTACAAGATCCGTTTCTCTCTTCACGATGGACATTTCATCAATTACCACAACGATACGAGGCAGCTTAAAAGGTAGCCTGCTGATATGAGTGACCCCATGCTCTAACAATAAATCGCCTCTTCGATACATTTCAGCTCGTAATAAAGCAAAAGGTTTTCGCATATCCTTGGCCTCAAAGCAAAGCGCATCCACATGCTCAATCCCATGAAATAACCCCAAATCAGCTCGTTTAAGATCCACTAACACTAAGCGTAAGTCTTTAGGAGAGGCATATTTCACCCACGTTGTGAGGATCACACGCATGAGACTGCTTTTTCCGGCCCCAATTTCGCCAGATATCAATAAGGTTTCTAAATCAGCAAAATCCCATGAAACGGGGCTTCCATAGATATCTTGACCAATACATACGGGAAGCTCCATTTTCTTAATATGAGGATGAATGACTTCATACGTATAATTGAGCATCTTAGGTAGGCTTTTGTGGTGAACCGTGATACTAAAGTTTTTTAAGCTGCCGTTTATTTCGATATTGCTGCCTAATACTTGTCGTAAGGCCCATCTTTTTTTATTTAAAAGTTCAGGATCAATGCCATTCAATAAGGAAAACGCATACCGGGTGTAGGTGTGCTGATGATCGATCTGATGGATCTTCGGAAATTGATAGGAGGTACGATCCCCACGCTTTATGACCCGATAAATCTCTGCTGTACGAAACGCTTTAATAAGTTTTCCACGCAATTTTAGTTTTTCAAACATCTAAATCCCTCCTCAAAACATAAATGTCGCAAAGAAGTAAAATAAGGCCCCATAAAAGGTGACAGGCAAGATAAAGCGCATTACCTTTGAGAACTGATCAACGAGATCAATTACACCCCATCGTTCTAATATTCGTTCGATGATAGCAATTCCTAAGACAATGCCTCCTATAGTAAGAATGGTGGGGTCAAGCATAGCAAATGGACTAAAAGGGACAAAGGAATAAGCCCTGAAGGGACGAGGTTTTGTTGAGGATTTAAAGGATGGTTTATGGAAGAACTTTTGAAAAGTACTATAATGAGTTATTCTCATGTTGATACCTTCTTTCACTCTTTTAATTTTTTTGCTTTTGGCGTACCTGTTTTTTTAGCTCACCGCATCCGGTCGCCCCCTTCGCCTCTTCGGCTCAGCTCCCTTACAGATTCTATAAACGGCTTCACGAGGCGTATACAGCTTGTATTAACGGGGTAGGGATACTGAACTAGATACTGATTAGGTAATGAAGTCATGATTCTTTAGATACTATGTAGCTACTGCAGTAAGCTTGCCTGTCCAGTCAAAAAATACAAAAGAACCCTTACTGCAGTAGGGGATTAGTAGGTAGTTATGTAAGATGTGCTCGGTTTTTATATGCTAGGGGTTGGACTAATCGCCTTCATTTTTCATGAAATGGACAAGAGAGTAGAGGAGGTCCCCAGCGTATGCTTTATGTCTTAGAACATGTCCAAACAAAACTTGATAAAGCAAATAGATGATTATTCGTGTTATACTATAGTTGGAAATAATACGTGAATCATTTAATGTGTTCAACGTAGCAAAAAGCCACTTGTAGTCTACAAGTGGCTTTTACTTATCTACTCGAAGAATGCCGGGCACTCTCGTTATGAACCGATATACATAGCGATAAGGCTTCACAAGGGAAAAACAGTTATGTTTAAATGATATAAGCCTCCATCAATGTTGATGGGGGCTTCTTTATGCTATGCGCGTGTTTCTTTTTATTTAAATCATAGAAAAAAAGAAGAATGGACACCATTCTTCCTTTAGCCACGATTCTACAATTGTCTTAGAAACGTCCGCCGCCAAGTTGTTGCTCAGCCATTTGTACCAGACGTTTTGTAATCTCTCCACCTACAGATCCGTTTGCACGAGCAGTTGCATCAGGACCTAGGTTAACACCAAACTCACTAGCAATTTCATATTTCATTTGGTCAATTGCTTGTTGAGCACCATATACTAATAATTCATTTGTGTTGCTATTTTTATTGTTTGCCATTTTATCCATCTCCTTTATTGGTTGTAACGTTAACATGTGTAAAAGGAGAATGAGTTATTCATAAAATAAAAAAATAATTTTTCACTATATATTACTCCATTAATAAAGTTACTTGTGTTTGTAAGCACAAAAAAGGCCCAGTCAGTAGGTTTTGTAGTTGTTGTGTTGCTAATTTTTAGTAAGATATTGGTGGAACATCGTATGTGAATATAAATTCTATTTAATTCGGATAATTGTTGATAGATGTAAGTTTTTGTAGATAATTAAATTGTTCTCATATATTGAATATTTATCCTACATCAAGTACAATGAGTTGAATATAAGTTCAACTTAAAAGATGAGGTGTATAGAAATGAAAATTTCACGTTTTAATAAAGATTGCGGAAACTCTGTTGATATGAACATCATGGATGGATATCTATTTGATTTTCCAACGAATGTAGTTGAACTGCAAAAAGAAGCTGCAGATTCTTTTTTTACAGATGCGGTGACAGCTCCAGAAGAATTTAAGAAGCGTATTTTACTTTCCACAACTATTCAGGGAGAAGAGAAAGAGCGCTATTTCTTAGTCGGTGACATTGCCGCAAGTCAATTACTTGCCAACAATCACATTAATAAATTACATAATAAGATTACAAGTCATATTCCATACATCACCTTTTTAGCTGCCATTGCGTATTACCATGCGTTACATGCGAAAGGTAAAAAAGACAACACAATTGAAATTGACTATTTTTCTACGATGTTACCAATCTGGCTCCTTAAGAAAGAGAGTACATTTGGGGCAGCTCAAAAAGCGATGGCTAATCGCTTCTTAGGCGACCATACGTTTACTGTACATACGCCTGGTTTTGAAAATACGTTAAAGGTAGTAGTAGAAGAAAGTGCATGCTTAAAAGAGGGAGAAAGTGCACGTTTTGCGTTAAAAAAAGACTTAACCCTTGAAGATCGTGAAGATGCGAATGAGTATGTAGAATGTGAAACGGTTATGGTGGACATTGGTGGTGGTTCCATTGATGTGGTTATTCTACCCGAAGGGTTGAAAGCTGCCAATAGTCGTGATTCATTCCAAAGCATTGAAGGCATTCCTTATTTAGCGCATATTGATAAATTGCGTAAAGAGAAATTCCTAGAACTGTTTACGGACTTACGTGCCTTTGATCAATTTATTCTTGATAACTACAGCAAGCAAAAGTTTGTATTAAAAAACGAAAATACAGGTGAATCCATTGATTTAACAAGTACAATCAAGTCTTCTCTTCGAGAATATGTGGAGATTTTACTGGCTAAATTAAATGATGTCGCACCACCACCAGCGAATAAAGTGCGTAAATATGTGTACTGTGGCGGGGTAGCTCCTACTTTAGAAGTCGCTATCATGAATAGTATGCGTGAAAAAATTGGCGAAGAACGTACGGACAAGTATCATAAGGTTCCCCAAGATAGCCGTCACTTAAATTTATTTGGCTTGGAAATTCGTAGTATTGGTTACGTTCAGAAGAAGCAAGCAGCAGAGAAGAAAGCCGTTAAATCCTAACAACGTAGGTGATAAGGATGTCAGAACGCCAAAATGCGTTTACCATTAAGACAAATCGATTGAGTGATGAAGTGTATAATCAACTGGCTACATATGCTAAATCGCGTAAGTTAGGAGATTATATCTCATCTTTAATTCTACGTGATCTAGATGATGCATCTACTGGAAGAAAAGCAATGGAAGACAAGAAAACCTACGAGATGTTTGAACATATCAAGAATGAACTAGCTGATTTAAAGGTATTAGCCCAAACAACAGGTTTTGTAGGAAGCGATTCTTTCAAAGAAGAAGAGCCTTCAAAGGTTCCTCAACTGAAAGAAGGAAAAGTCGCAGATCTAGAGAATATATCTGGTTCATTAGACGATGATGACTTAGAAGAATATAGCGACTTTTAAACTGGAAAACCACTAGAACCCATTCTAGTGGTTTTCTTTTTGTGGTTCACTCGAAACTGTGAGGAACAGATAGTAGCTTTTTACGATAATCAAGGTAAAATGCCTTGTATAAAAATAGCTATAAATTTTTAAATTCAACTTTTTTTGGAGATTTTTTTGTCTATGTATTTATCATTCATGTGAAAAAGCCCCTAACCACTCTAAAAGCTGACTATGTCAGATTACATATTTCTCAAATAAAATAAAAATTCTCCTCATATAAATAGTCGTCATCTCATATGATTGAGTATAGTTTTTTTTGGATAGACTGATAGATAACTATAAATAAACCATTAAGTATATTTTAGATCAATCCATTATATGCTCATAAATTATTTGATTTCTAAAAGAAAACTACATGGCCCCAACCATGTAGTTTTAAATAAAAAATCATTATTTTGCGTAAATGTGGTATAGAAGGTAAAAACCAATTACTACAAATGCTAAAAACAAACATGATTTTAAGATTTTCATTTCAGGTAGAGAAAGCACTTCGCTTATAGTGGAATTTGGATGTTCCAGTGCATGTTTCCAAATTCCCCATAAGCAACTTCCCAACATTGATAAAATTAAAACAACGAAAATACTTTGAACAGTAAAGTTCTTGAGAAATTCCATACTACATTCCCCTTTCCTAGAAAGGTTGCTTTGTATCGCTAAATCAGTGATGTCATGTGCAACTTAGCTAGTATTATTTGTATACGTACACTCTATGCATCTCTGACAACATATATGCTTACTACTCATAAATGTCTTATTCAACAAAAAGAACCATCGAATTTACGATGGTTCTTTTTGTTGAGTATTTTATTATTTACGTTTGGTCATTTGCATCTAAAAAAGTTGATTTTTCTTAAATACCTTCTCTTTAAAGTTCCTGTTTAAAGGATCCTTCTTCTTTTAGTTTAATAATCCCAAAAGAATAAAAATAAAGCGCAAGCATGGCTATATGATCTTATTGCATAAGGAGAAAAATTTTATTAAGGAATAAAATAACAGGATTAATGGATTTTAGTCGGGGGTAAAGTCAACTAACTATTTTATTATAAGGAGAGAATGATTTATGGGAATTATATGGATGCTAATTGTAGGTGGAATTATCGGTTGGCTCGCTGGTTTACTTACAGGGCGTGACGTTCCTGGAGGTATTATTGGTAATATTATCGCTGGATTTATCGGTTCTTGGTTAGGTGGTCTGATCTTGGGAAGTTGGGGACCAGTCGTTGGTGGTTTTGCTATCATCCCAGCCATAATTGGATCTATCATTTTAGTACTAATTGTAAGTTTTATTTTACGAAAAATGGGTCGAAACAAGAATCATGGTCATCACGCAAAATAAATTGAAAAACATAAATTGGAGGGACTAAAGATGAGAGAAGAAAGTAAGTCTGTGTTAGATGGTTTTGTTGAAGATAATCAATTCGAATTAGATTCTTACCTTACTTATTTGTTCGATCAACTTAATCATGAGAGCGAAATTCCTTCAGAAGCTTAAGGAGAAGCCAAATATTTTATTATAAAGAAAAAGAGAAAAAAATAATAAATCAGAATATAACATAAGCGACCTTAGTAACTTGGTTTACGATACATAGGGTCGTTTATTGTTATGGAGAACGTTTAAAAATGAGGTGAAGATGTTCTTCTTTATTGGCCATGCTCAAAGATTATTGATCACTTTCACTACTGCGTTGTTAAAAACCGATTGGTCCTACTCTTTGATTGAAGCCTTTTCAGAGTGCCAAACGGAGGATTGTACATACGATTAAAGAAGATACATCCACTGCTTGGAAAATTCTTTCCACTATCAAAAAGAATTTATCTACCTTAATAAGCTAGCCATTTAGTAAATCATTTCATAATAAAGGAGATGGAAGTGTGTTTGGATTCAGTGATATGCCTAAATTCTTGTTTTCTTTCTTACTTGTACTACCACTTGTATCTCTTGTTCACCAATTAGGTCATTCTATCATGGCAATCTTTTTCGGAGGAAGAGTGGATTTTACCATTGGAAAAGGAAAAACGATTTTTAAATGGAGGAAAATTAAAATAAAATCAGTTTACTTTCTAGATTCTTTTTGTGCATATGAAAAACTAAAATACGATAACCGATTCACCCATGCTTGTGTCTATGCTGGAGGCGCCATCGCTAACTTAGCTTCTATTTTCCTTATAAATGGTTTAGTTATAGCTGACTTCCTTCCAGCAAGTCTTTTTTCTTACCAGTTTGTCTACTTTTCTGTTTATTATATTGTCTTCTCGCTACTGCCTATCAAATATACAGAAACAAATTTAAGTGATGGACGTGCTATTTATGATGCATTGAGATATGGGAAAATAACATGTAACCCTGATTAAGAAAGCTGAAATAATGATGTGAAGTGATGGGGTTGCGAAGCTACACGGGATTCCTCTTTACGTAATAAAGTAGATGATAAAAATAAAATTACTTTAAATAATGTGGTTAATTCAACAATTAGTGTTGATGTTGATAAATAATTGATCTCAAAAAACCTTCTACTCGTGTCAGGTAGAAGGTCATTTGTGTGATGGAAATGTCATTGTATACCTTGCGAGAAAGGTAACACATTTATTCATTGCCAATAAGCTCATCGCTTAAACAGATTACATTGGAAAAGCCTCTATCCTATAGATAGAAGGCAAGATAGAAACATACTATAAACAAAGGTAGATGACTTAGATAACTTTACATTTATTTGTATACCCAAAAGGAAAGAACTTAAACAAATAAAAAACCCTTCTACTCATAGAGAGTAGAAGGTCACATGGATCACATACTGCTAAAAAAAAAGTTAGTTGATTATAGATTTTAACCAAAAAAATAAAATTCAAACATATACAGATAAAAGGGGGCATGTTAAAATTACTCTGTTTTTTCCACTAGTTGCATCTGGAAAATTTGCGTTTCTTGAATACCGGCTCTTTGGAGTTCCTGTTTAAAGGATTCTCCTTCTTTTAGTTTAATGATTCTCTTCGAACCGTCACGTAACGTGTATACTCTAAAATTGTACATAAATGTACCTCCACCCAAATAAATGCTCTCCTGTACACGATTTCTTCAGGAACTAAGACAAGCGAACATCGATGAGCTCGCTTAACCTCATTTTATTCTTTAATTCAAATACGTCATCAATAAAAATAAATAAATCCCCAAGAGAATCAACAAACTGAATGAATCCTGTCTCTGTTATGCATTGGCCTTGTTTGTAATATGTAAGATACACTTGTTTATTTATAAGGCTTCAATTAACGTGAAATTGATTTGTTCCATTTGCTCTTCTGTTAAAACAGGTTGAGTTACTTCTACTTCCTTATTTATAATCTCCTGTAGTCCTATGTATTGCTCTGGCAACGTAGCAAAAGGGCGCCATTTCTTCATTCCTCTATGTTCCATGTTTCTGTCCTCCTTACGCTTTGTGGCCTCCCAATAAGCCATTTCGATAACGAGCTGTTGAATGCTCGAGGTGACTTGAAGCCCTTAGCAAACTATTCTTGCCATAACGCATTCGAATTTCATCAATCGTTTTCGCAAGAGCATAGGCTCTTTCACGCTGATCGATGTCCTCAAATAAGCTCATTTGCTCCTCTTCTTGAATACTGGTGTTGGATAGTGAGATGCCAATAGAACGAATCGGCATCCCACTATCATACGTATGTAAAATGCTTAAACAATACGGAAAGATATCTTGGCTTAAGTTCGAAGCTCTTCCCATTTTCTTTTGTCTGGAGAAGCCTCCACCTGCTTGATTACTGTAGCCAATCGATAACTGGATGGTTGCAGCCACCACTTGATGCATGCGTAAGCGAAAGCACACATCGTCTAATAACTCCAACAGCAACAACTCCACTTCTTTTCGATTCGTGTAATGGCGAGAGAGAATCTGACTCTTGCCAAACGAACGAGAGCTAGGGATATACACATCCGAAATGCGACTGTAATCAATGCCATTAGCATGTTGGTGCAACTCTTCACCTAGGACACCAAATTCTTTCCGTAACATCTCGACAGAAGAAAGAGCTAGTTCTTTGATGGAGTGAATACCTAAACGATTCAAGCGTCTTTCCGTAGCAGAGGAGATTCCCCAGAAATCCTTCATTGGATGAATGGACCACAACTTAAAGGGAATATCTTCATATCGCCAATACGCCACTCCTGTTGGGCTATTCTTTGCCTCATGGTCTAAGCTTACCTTCGCCAATAAGAGATTAGGGCCTATGCCTGTCGTAGCTGTCAGGCGTGTCTTACGATAAATCTCGTTAATAATCTTATGGGCTAACTCTTCTGGTGTACGAGCGAACAGATGTAACGAAGCTGTCGCATCAATAAACAGCTCATCAATACTATAGGCATGAAAATCCTCAGGCGCCACATACTGTAACACCAAGCTCGAAATATAGGTCGACGCCTTGATGTATCTCTCCATGGATGGATTCACCACATGGATATCTTTCCTTTTAGGAATGTCGAAAAGACGACTTCCTGTTCTGACCCCTTCTTTCTTTAATAAGGGTGTGGCAGCTAATACAACGGATCCCGACCGTTTGATATCTCCGACCACCGCAAGCTTTGTTTTCAACGGATTTAATCCTCTTATGACAGAAGAAACGGACGCATAGAACGCCTTCATTTCAATACATATAATGATTCGGTTTGGTAACTGCTCATCATCCATTGAAAATACTCCTTAAATAAAAGAACATTTGTTCCATATATTATATACGAACAAATGTTCTTTATACAGTGGAATATCATACCATTTCCCGATTATTGTTACTATAATAAGAGATAGGAACATTGGATAAGAAAATGCCTAACTATATTATCTTTTCTTCATGGTTTTTGTTCTTAGTTCTTTTATGGATTGTCGGATCGTTCTTTAAATGTAAAAATGGACAGTGGTGGTCTATGTATCGTTTGAATCTAGATAAGTATGGCCCGTGGGCCTTAGAGCTTTCTTACATAAAGGTTATTATTGCTACTGTTATTTCGTGAGTAATAGTTTATATGGTGAGTTTTGATTTAATGCTTGCATGTCATTTCTCAACCTTTTTTATTATTTTAAAAATATAGTTTAAGGTGGCAGTTAGGATATAAAAGGACATTAATCTGTTTCTTCAGCGAGTACCCAAGGAACTTCTATCATTAACTAGGGTATGGTTTGCCAGGTGTATTCGATTTTGGGTATCTTTACCCCAACTTGAATAGCAATTCGTAATTATATTTTATTTTGGCTTTAATTTTCATGAAGAAATACGAGTAAAAATATACTCACTCGTATTTCTTTAAAACAATAGCTGCATTATGGCCACCAAACCCAAATGAATTGGATAAACCAGTATTTATTTTCACTTGGCGAGCAATAGTTGGTACATAATCTAAATCGCATAATGGATCGGGATTTTCTAAGTTAATTGTTGGAGGAACAACGCCTTCTTTAAGGCTCATTGCTAGAGCAATTGCTTCAACTCCACCAGCTGCTCCTAACATGTGACCAACCATAGATTTATTAGCTGTTATTGGAATCTGATAAGCTTGTTTCTCAAACAGTTCCTTAATAGCTTTTGTTTCAGAGATGTCACCCACCTTTGTACTTGTTGCATGAGCACTAATAACATCAATTTCCTCAGGGGATATATTTGCATTTCTTAAAGCTGCTTTCATTGCAAGATAAGCACCTTTACCCTCTGGGTGTGTAGCAACCATATGGTGTGCGTCTGAACTTGCACCATATCCGATGACTTCCGCGTGAATTTTTGCTCCTCTACGCAAAGCATGAGATAGAGATTCTAAGATTAGAATTCCAGCTCCTTCTGACATGACAAATCCATCACGGTCTTCATCGAATGGACGACTAGCTTGAGTAGGGTCATCATTTCTTGTTGATAATGCGGTAGCATTTCCAAAACTTGCTACTGATAAGTCAGTTATAGCAGCCTCTGTTCCACCTGCAAACACAGCATCTACTTCTCCAGAACGAATCAGTCTAAAAGCTTCCCCAATAGCTGTATTCCCAATGGCACAAGCAGAAACAGGCGACATAGAAGGACCCATTGCATTCCACTTGATGCTAATTTGTGCTGCAGCAGCATTAGAAATCATACCCGGCACCAGAGTTGGGCTGACTCTCCTTGGCCCTTTCTGTCTAAGTGCATCAATATTCTCAACTAAGGTTTCAATGCCCCCTATACCTGAACCTACGTATACGCCTAACCTTTCTGGATCTATATGATTGAGATCTAACTTAGCATCTGCCCAGGCTTGTTCAGCTGCAGCTAAAGCAAATTGGGAAAAACGATCTAAACGCCTTGCTTCCTTCTTTCCTAAAATCTCATCTGCATCAAAATCCCGAACGATTCCTGCAATTTTTGCCTTATGGTCAGTAATATCAAATGTATCTATAGAGGAGATGCCGGACTCTCCTTTAATTAGGTTGTTCCAAAATGTTCTGATGTTATTTCCTATAGGAGAGACTACTCCCATACCTGTAATCACAACTCTTTCCACTTTTCATCACTCCAAATCAATAATATACTTGTATTTTACAGTCCTTTTATCCTATTACAAGGGATTGTTTATCCTGGTATAACTACTACTAGGGTAAATTGGTATGATGAGGAGTTTTAAAAATGAATGATAAAACTAGGCTTGAAGCTTTGTCCACATTCTTAAAAACCAAGCGAGCTCAAATTAAACCAGAATCTATTGGGCTACCAGCAGGAACCCGAAGAAGGACACCGGGATTACGACGAGAAGAGGTTGCACAATTAGCAGGGGTAAGTACCACTTGGTACACATGGTTAGAGCAAGGAAGAGATATAAAAGTTTCTTCTATTGTGCTTGACTGTATTTCTACAGCTCTACAACTAAATAGCGATGAAAGAGACTACTTATATGATCTGGCATTAGAAGCAAAGTCAGAAATTGTTCATCCTAAAAAAGATCAATCAGAGCTTAGCCCTTCTTTAAAACGAATACTAGCTGAATTAACCTATTGTCCCACTATCGTTACAGATCGACACTGCCATATTGTGGGCTGGAATTCCGCAGCTTCTCATGTTTTTCTAGATTTTGAACAAATCCCAAATGAGCAAAGAAATCTAATTCAATTAGTGTTCGCCCGAAAAGAATTGAAAGCACTAGCTGTCAATTGGGAGCATTTTGCTAAAGGTTTTCTTGCTATTTTCCGTACCTATTATGGACACTATCTAGGTGATGAATGGTACAACCAGTTTATTAGTCAGATGAGTCATTTACATCCGGAATTCCAGGCCTTATGGAATGAAAGCCAAGTGAGTAAAGCTCCCGAAATGGTTATTGAATTTAGACATGCAAAGGCAGGAAAAATGTTATTTAATTTAACTTCCCTCCAAGTTCAAGGGGATATGGATTTGCGTTGTAGCATTTACACACCAGTAGAGGAAACGGATACGGAAAATAAGTTAAAACGGTTAATGAAAAGAGTTTCTATGGAGAAACTCTAGAGAAATTTCATTATATTAAGCAGATTAAGATGACAGTCTCTTACTTTGAGACTGTTTTTTTACGAATTAATTATTAATAAATTGTTTCGAAAAGTTTATAATATTTCACTATTAAATAATATCATTATTAAGGAATAAAACGTTGTTATACTATCTTTTAATATTGGTAAAATACACATAAAATTAACAACTTTTAGAGGGGGGAACAGCTATGTATAAAAAAGGTGTTTTTTTATTAATTACGGTAACTTCTTTACTGGTTTCTGGCTGTCAACAAGAAGAAAAGGTTGGTTCAAAATCAGGAGAAACTGGGGAGGTTAGTAGCCAGGAGACCAGTGATAATAGTGCTACTAAAACAAATCAAGATAGTAATAATGCTAAAGAAAACAATACTGGGGAATCTTCAACTATAAAAGGTAGCGATCACGCGAGTGCTGTTCACAAAAATAGTAATCAGCAAAACGCAACTAATTCAAATACAGTCTCAAATGACGATTTTGTTACTAAAGATACGGCAGCTCTAGTAATGGCTGACTACATAAATGGACTAACCACTGCAATTAATACTGGACAGTTCAGTAACGTTTCACATGTTTTAAGAGGTTCATTATATAATGACCAACAATCATTGGTAAGCAACTTATATAAGAAGGGTATTAAAGAGAACTGGGTAGATTATTCTGTAGTGAATTTTACGAAAGCAGGTAACTCTTCGGATGGGCCTCTTTATAAAATACAAACTGTAGAGACTGTATCTGTTATACAACCAGATGGATCTCAAAAAACAAATAAATACAATTGGATGTACACAGCAGTGCTTATCAATAATCAATTATACTTAACTGATATAGCTAAAAATGGGCCGATTACTACTGTTTCAAAGACTGGGCCAACTACAAGCACTCCATCAACAAATAGTTCAGGTACAACTATAACTAATAGCAAAAAAGCTTATTATTTAGATTTACTAGAACAGACTAGAGTTAGTGAAGTACAACCAGTTAATGATCAGATCGATGGTGACAGAAGACAAACTTCTGGAGCAAATTATCAAATGTGGGACCAGGTATTGAACGATATCTATGCTGAATTAAAAAACCAATTACCTGCATCAGAGATGAATGATCTAAAAATCAAACAACGTCAATGGATTAAAGATAGAGATGCTGCTTCTCAAAAAGAGTTGAAAGAAGCTGGAGGGGGAACTTTAGCTTATGCTGAAGAGGCTCGTATTTTACACGAAATGACTAGAGAACGTTGCTACGAGCTAGTTACTTATTATATGAAATAATGAGAAAGTACTATATTTACATGGTGGAACTTTATGTATTGGCTATCTTCATTGTTATGTGTGTATATGCCATCCTATAAATCACACATATACACATTTGCTCGTGCTATTTCTTGCCGTTAGTTCCCTTCCATTTCTATCTGAATATTATTAGTTAACACCATTATTTGCAGATTCATAAACCTCTCTACTAGTTATGGGAATAATTTAATGTATTCAACGTAACAAAGAGCCACTTGTATGAAACAAGTGGCTCTTTATATTGAGTATGTTTTAGACAAAATGTACTAATCGTAACAGAATAAAATCTTTGTTTTCGATATATCCCTTCCTGCCCTCGGTTTATCTTCCCCTCACTGCTAATTCTTGAAAACTCTTAGGTCAATTTCAAAATTATTGCTAGATTGAGTGCATAATTCGTGTGAGTTCTTTTTCTAAAGCATCGGGCTCGTTTGAGTAATTATAAATTCCTAAAAACTTCTCTATAGCCTCTGGGTGGGAACTGATTAGCTTATTGACAGCATTCTGTTGTTCAGAGATGCGTTCATTCTGCGAAATTTGACATCCCATGTGAAACCGAACCATAAACTCGTCTTCTATTGCCTTTTGATATTCTTCAGATATTTGATTTGATTGATTGGATTGTCCCTTATGTTTTGAGAGAATATTGGATAATATACGTGCTCCACATATAGCATCATGGATACCTTGTGCCATGCCAGGATCTTTAAAACAAACTGAGTCTCCAACCAACGCCCACCCTTTTCCCATTCCTTTATACCAGTAATTGTCATATCTGAGAATGCCTTTAATCGGTTCTACTAATTCTGCATTTTTTAAACGCGCCCCTATTGTTGTATTTGGAAAGTTATCTGTTAAGAAATTGCGTAGACAGCTTTCTGGATTTAATTTCAATCGTCCTATCAATTCCTTATTTTCTAATGGGAAAATGCCGGCGATAACATATAAATTATCATTCGTTGGAAAGAGAATGGCTGTGTTATCTTTTATCTTGTATACTTCAAATTTAGGGACATTGTCATGGCGAAATTCAGAGAAGTACCCGAAATAGATGCCGACTTTTGCCGAAATGCTTATTTTGAGTTCACTTTTTACCAGCTTGCGAATAATTGAGGATCGACCGTCTGCCCCGACTACCAGGCGAGCTAAAAATTCTTGTTTCTTGTTATTGCCATCTAGACCTTCTACCCCCACTACTGCATCGCCAGCATGAATAACATCCGTCACACGAAACCTTTCTAGAACGGTTACATTCATTTGTGATTTGGCTTGTTCAAGTAGGATTTGATCGAGATAAGTTCTTCTAATGCAGTAACAACTTTCTTCTCCGTCAACCTTAGGGATGAGTCCTTCTATCGCGGTATCCTCAAATTGAAATTTAATATCCTGTACCGGTGGGGCGTTTGTTTCCAATAATTTGTCCATGACACCGATTTCTCGAAGAAGAGCGACAGTATTATTGAAAAAAGTATGGGTTGATAATGTATCCTTTGGAAAGGTCGCTTGGTCTACTAACAACACATGAAAACCTGCCTTCCCAAGATAAATAGCAAGGGTAGAGCCGGCAACTCTAGCACCGGTAATGATGACATCATACGTCTTATTCATCGTATCGCTCCATTTCCAAGTACAATTATTGATTTGCGTATCCATTAGAAGGGTTCTAAAACTAATGTTCTTACGAGTTAAAGCAATGAGGTAAATTGATAAGGGTATGCGACATACATAAAGTATGGAAATTAAAACGAATTAAGTACAGGGAATTTTCACTTGTTAAACAATTAAAAAGAATTTGCGCTAAAAATCGGAATGATATTTTAGCATTAAATAGAAGCTCATTTACAAGAAGGTATAATAGATGGATTGAAACATAGATATAGATTCTAGACATATATTTCTTTTCCTCTTTTATTCTTTGAGCTTTCTTCCTTGTGAAAGTTCACAAAGTTTACACAATGAAATGTAAGCGTTTCCTAAGGGTTTGTTGTATACTAAATAATATAAAATGATATAACTTTTAACTTGTATGATTTTCTCACAAATTCTGCATGGTAATTACTTATTTGAATAACACATTCCTACATTAGTATTAGGAAGAAAGGGGAACGGAGCATGATATTGAAAGCATTGAGAAAGAAAGGTGTCATTACCATTAACTATTATCAAAACGGTTTATTACAAACATGTAAGGGACGTGTAAATGATCTTAATCTTCATGATCAAACTCTTTCTCTAGAGGATGAACAACACAATATATTCTCTATTCGTCTATCGGGCATTACTGAAATTCATTAAGTCTATCATCGTGTAGTTACATTATTTAATATGCATATTACAGGAAATACTAATGATAAGTCATAAAAAAGAGAACTCTCTTCCTATTTTTTATGACTTATTTACCTTTTTAGTACTATTTCTTGTTTTATTTGATTAACTGCTTATGCGAAACAAGGGAACACCTACTGACTAGGAAGTTCCCTTTGATCGCTTTAAATAGCTAGCGTCTAGCGTGTATTTATTTTCTTTCTTCCCACACGAACTAATATTTAAAATAACACTAGATACGAATAACTTATATTTGTTTTATAAATTAACATTAAATCCCCAGCATTTTAACAATAATTGAACAGCATCTTCTAACTCACCTTCAGGAATTCCAGCAAAACCAAAAACAATATTAGGAGGGTTTTCTTGTTCTTTTTCAAATGAGTAAGTGGATAATGGATATACCTTTATAGCTTCATCACCTGCTCTTCGAACCAATTCTTTTTCATCCATCCCATTATTAACTATAAGAACGATATGAAGGCCAGAATGCCCCCCAATAATAGAGAGTTTATCTTGATACGGTTTTAATAATTCTAATACTCTTTCAAGCTTACGACGGTAAATCTTTCGCATTCTGTTTAAATGTCTCTCAAAATCACCTTTTTTTAAAAATTGAGCTAAAATATGTTGGTCAATTCTTGAGACAGAAGAGGAGTTATAGAAAGATAGTTTTTCTTTATATTGTTGTAGAAGAGGTCTTGGTAGCACCATATAGCTAATCCTAATAGATGGCATTAGAGATTTTGAAAAAGTGCCTAAATAAATTACTTTTCCGCCGAGATCCATGCTCTGCAAGGCAGGAATGGACTTTCCACTATAACGAAATTCACTATCATAATCATCTTCTATTATATAACGGTTCTTATCCTCTGCAGCCCACTTTAATAGCCTAGTCCGTCGATTTATTGATAATACAGTACCATACGGAAAGTGGTGGGAAGGAGCTAAGTAAACGACATTAATATTTTTCCGATGAACATCTTCTACTTTTACACCCTCTTCATCTACTCCAAGAGGATAAACTTCATTTTGAAAACTCTTGAGCATTTTTAAAATTAAATGATAACCTGGATCCTCTACACCATAAATCGTTTCTTTGTTAAAGAGGAGCAAGAGTTGGTGTAATAAGTTTTCAATCCCAGCCCCAACGATAATTTGATTGGGTGAACATTGTACTCCTCGAGCGTGGTACAAATAATGAGCAATTTCCTCCCGTAATTCTATTTCCCCTTGTGAGTCTCCAAGTAATAATAAGGAGTGATTATCCTTTTTAATTGTGTCTTTGGCATGCTTACGCCAAATGGAAAAAGGAAAATTCTCAGTATCAATCGAGCTTGGATGAAAATTGTATTTTATGTCTTTCTTAGTTATTTCAATATTCTCCCGCAAATGATTGTTTACTTGTATATATTCTAAGTCATCATAGGCCATAACAAAGTATCCTTTACGGGGAGATGCCTCTACATATCCTTCTGCAGCCAGTTGCTCATAAGCTGTCTCAACAGTATTCCGACCTATTTTTAGAAAACTAGATAGCTTCCGTTTGGATGGTAATTTTGTTCCGTAAGAAAGACGTCCTTCTATGATTTCTTTTTTTATATGCGAATATAATTGTTCGTATAATGGTATACCATTTAGTCTATTTAATTGACATGATAACATTTCCACTTCTAACAACCTCCCTGTAACTGGACCTATTGTTTTTTTAAAAACTGGCACTTCCAATAAAGTCAATTACTTTTTATACTATTTCATATATTCGTAAAATACAAGAGTTAGTGAAATGGAGTGTATGAAATGGAGAAATCATTAGGTACTGATCGTGTAAAACGAGGAATGGCAGAAATGCAAAAAGGTGGCGTTATCATGGACGTTATCAATGCAGAGCAAGCAAAAATTGCAGAAGCAGCAGGTGCTGTTGCTGTTATGGCATTAGAACGCGTTCCAGCTGATATTCGAGCAGCAGGTGGTGTGTCTCGTATGGCAGACCCGACAATTGTAGAGGAAGTAATGAATGCTGTATCTATTCCGGTCATGGCAAAAGCTCGTATCGGCCATATTGTTGAAGCGCGCGTGCTGGAAGCAATGGGTGTAGACTATATTGATGAAAGTGAAGTACTCACTCCAGCTGATGAGGAATTTCACCTTAACAAAAGCACATTCACGGTACCATTTGTTTGTGGATGCCGTGATTTAGGAGAAGCAGCAAGACGAATTGGTGAAGGTGCTGCCATGCTTCGAACAAAAGGTGAACCAGGAACAGGAAACATTGTAGAAGCAGTACGCCATATGCGCCAAGTAAACGCGCAAGTACGTAAAGTTGTAGGCATGGATGAAGACGAGTTAATGACAGAAGCAAAACTATTAGGTGCGCCTTATGAGCTATTACTGCAAATTAAACGTGAAGGCCGTTTACCGGTTGTAAACTTTGCTGCAGGGGGTGTAGCTACACCTGCAGATGCAGCATTAATGATGCAATTAGGAGCAGATGGTGTGTTCGTTGGATCAGGTATTTTTAAATCGGATAATCCAGAAAAATTTGCTCGTTCAATCGTAGAAGCAACGACTCATTATGAAGATTACGAGTTAATTGCAAAGCTCTCAAAGGGATTAGGGAATGCAATGAAAGGCATTGAAATTTCATCATTATTACCAGAGAATCGCATGCAAGAACGAGGCTGGTAATTTTCAAATAGATAATGTCTCTTACGGAAAGCTATTCTTTTTACTAACTCAGTTTTTTCTTAAAATATAAAGGTTATTTCTGAAAAGCTAATTTTTGTTATCGAAAATACCGTTGCTTAGAACAAGCAATGGTATTTTTTTTCTCTCTATTCTTAATGATTTTATTATTATCTAATCAATTTCCTCAATGATTTTACTTTTTGTAAAGTCCTCCATAATTTGCTCCAAAAATTTTATTATTTCTCACCATGATATAAAGTAATTTCATCAGGCTTAATGAGTTTATAGATCCATTTAATTTCAATAAAAAGTAAATAGCTAAATTGTTAATAGAAATCATTTGCTATAATGGTAAATATGACTCTTTTAATATAATTATAGGAATGCAGTGAATAATAGTTATATCCTTCGGGAAAAAACTCAAAAGATGCTAATTAGTTTCAATATATAGGGGGAGAAAAAAATGAAAAAAGTATTATTTGCTATGGCTATGTGTGGAATGTTGGTTGCCTGCTCAAGTACGACAGAGGATACTTCAACTAGTGAAGAAGTAAAGAAAGAAGAAACAAAGCCACAAAAAGAAACTAAGCCTAAAGAAGATACAACTAATACAGAATTAAAAGAAACAACAGCAAAAACTGAGGAACCTAAAGAAGAAAAAGAGGCTCCTACTGTAGATGAAAGTCAATTCAATATGTACGCTGGAAGCTTGACAGGTGGTACGTTCATTACTACTACTGAGTTACAAGACGGAAACAAAGCTTTTGTTAAATATGCTGATTCATTCGCAACATACAAAGCAGAAAATCCAAATAGCTCTGTAACAGAAGATGATTACAAGATGTATTTTGAAGGTGGCGACGCAATTCAAAAGATCATGGTAGGGGAGCCAGCGAGATTGTTGAAACAGTTTAAGGGTTTAGAATCAGTATCACTAACTTTACCGTTTGAAGGAAAAAGATACTCTACAGAAATCACACGAGAAGAATTAAACAGCTACTTAGGTTTTAAGATTGAGAGTCTAGGTGAAGATAGCGAGGCATGGAGAACTAAGTTTTCAGATGAATATATTTATAATGAAGCAAAAAGAAATGAAATGTTTAATAAATTTGTGACAGTTCAGTAATAACTCATTAGGATGAGTGTAAATTAGTGCATTAATCCCTAAGCGCCTAGGGGATTCATCCCCTAGGGTTGCAATATAAAATGATATCGAGGGAGAGAAAAGAAATGGTGGATTTTTTAGGTATTATTGGTTTATTAGGGTTTATAGTGTTTTTAATTTGGGGGATTGTTAGGGCTATACGAAAGAAGAAAGCTAAAAAATATTTTTTAATTTCTGTTGGTAGTTTAATTCTTTTTTTAGTCTTTGCAGTTATTGGTGGAGAGCAAATGCAAAAAGAAGAGGAAGCGCAACGTGCTAAAGAGGCTAAAATGCAAGCTGAAAGAGAAGCAAGAATTGAGAAGAAAACAGCCACTACAGCTAGTGCAACTGCAAAGCCTACCCTTAAGTTTGTAGAAGCAGCAGGAATCATTTATAAAATGGTAGGGGACACAAGAAGTGCAGATGTTGATATGACTAAGGCCAAATTTATTAAAACAAGCGTCATGAAAGGTTATCTTACTACTAAGATGAAAGACCATGTTTACATGTATGCTGATGTAGATAAATCGGGAGAATGGATTCAAGCAACATTTGATGATAAAGACAATGTAGTTAAGAAAGTGGAGATGAGCCCTAACCTAGAAAAGAAAGTAGTTGCTTCTGTAGATAAAGAAAAAGCAACAGAGACAGCTAAGAAAGAAGAAGCTCAAAAGAAAGCTGATGAACAAAAGAAACAAGAAGAGCAAAAAGCTAAAGAAGAAGCTCAAGCTAAAGCAGCAGAAGAGAAACGTAAGCAGGAAGAAGCAGCTCGTGTTGCTGAAGAAAAGCGTGTAGCAGAACAGAAGCAAAAAGAACAAGAAGCGTTACAAGCAAAACAACAAGCTGAAGCAGAACAAGCACGTAAAGAAGCTGAAGAAAAGGCTCAAGCTGAAGCTGAAGCACAAGCTCAACAACAGCAACAATCTCAGACAGTGTACTTTAAAAACTGTACGGAGGCTAGGGCAGCAGGAGCAGCACCTGTTTACCAAGGACAACCGGGTTACGCTAAACATCTAGACCGTGATGGTGATGGAGTTGGCTGTGATCAGTAATAACTCAATAAAATGAGCATAAACAGGCAATATAATAAAGGAAATGACCTTCATTACTGGAGGTCATTTTTTATTCCTCTAGATTCCATCTCTTTTTCCTCCTTAAGCTTTATGACCACCCATAAGGCCATTTCGATAACGAGCTGTTGAATAAGGAAGGTGACTAGACGCACGTAGTACACTATTCTTGCCATAACGCAGCCGAATGTCATCAATCGTTTTGGCAAGAGCATAGGCTCTTTCACGCTGATCGATATCCTCAAATAAGCTCATTTTCTCCTCTTCTTGAATACTTGTGTTGGATAAGGAAATGCGAATAGAGCGAATCGGCATTCCACTATCAAATGTATGTAGTATGGTTAAACAATACGGAAAGATATCTTGGCTTAAATTTGAAGCTCTCCCCATTTTCTTTTGCCTAGAAAAGCCTCCACCTGTTTGTTTGCTGTAGCCAATGGATAAATGAACCGTTTGAGCCACTACTTGATGCATGCGTAAGCGAAAACACACATCGTCTAGTAGCTCCAACAGCAACAACTCCACTTCTTTTCGATTCGTGTAATGGCGAGAGAGAATCTGACTCTTTCCAAACGAACGAGAGCTAGGGATGTACACATCCGAAATGTGACTGTAATCAATACCAGCGTTTCTTATTACTGTCAATAGAATATTCTTATATATCAGAGATTTACAATAAAAAATCGTCTTTGCCGACGGTTTTTTTTAAACTTATCTTATCAAAGTGGTCAGATTTTCGAAATAATGGCAGTAACCTCTTTTATAAATTTCCACAAGAAAGGCAGTAGTTCCCAAAACATAAGTAACGTTTTTATTACAGCAAATAGAGTTACACAAAAAATAATTAATATAATAGTGTAAATACACATGAAAATAATACTTCTTTTAATAAAAGAACATACTTCATGAAATAAACTATGCTTCCTAATCCCCTTTCCAAAAACATGTACTTTTCTTTTAGAAAACCATCGAATGTATCCGAATGCTACTCGCGACTTATCTTTTAACCAAACTAGGTTATACCTAGTTCTTATACCAAATAATTTATAGTCGATGAAACGTTCCATATTTAAAATCTTATAAAATATATTAAATCTTTTAGGACCAATATTATATATTTCTTTTTTAGTTATGTTTTTTGTTTTAATCTCATTTATATACATATCGCACATGTCAAATTTGAACAACTCAAATTCATTAACAGATTGATAAATTGATTCAGAATATCCAGGTTTAAGTATACTCACTTCAAATGGAATTTTCTTAACCCTTACCTTGTTAGCCGTTATAGAGAGAAACCCATCAACATTTAAAATATCTTCATTTGAAATATTTTGGATATAAATTTGCAGTTTATATCCAGTGGATGACCGACTTATCTTAATATTACCACCTACAAAATTAACGACCTCAACTTTATAATGTACATTTTCATCATAGAACTCTTCTTCCCTCGGCTGAGATTTTTTATGTGAGTACCGTAATATCTTAATAAAAACTATCGCTAAAATTATAATGTAAAGTAAATAAAACCAATTTGAAGCTATTATATCCATAATTTTATAAAAGGATGTTACCTTAATTTTATGCAAAGATATTGCCTTTTCTAGATTAATAATAAAGGTAATAACGTTTCCTATAAGTGCAATAATTAATGTTAATGTTACATATTTCTGATTTTTTAATGTTTTTAAGAGTTCAAGAAAATTACTCACTATATTCTCCTCATTTAGTTTTAATTATAATATATTCTAATTATACTAAATTTTTTATGTATTGAAGTCCCAATTCCATTAGGAAAAGAGCTTAATGTTTTAAATAAAACGGTAATCGTTCCTATCACCTGAAACATTAAAGTACAATTAATGCGGTAACTTTAAATGAATAGATACTGATTAATGAGTGAAGTAGTGATTCCTTAGATACTATGTAGCTACAGCAGCAAGGTTGCATGTTTACCTTGATAGACCAAAAGAAAATCTACCGCAGTAGGAGATGATTAGATGGTGATAGAATATGTGCTCTTTTTTTATATGTTAGGGCTTGGCCTAGTCGCTTATATTTTTCATGAAATGGACGAGAGATCTAAAGAAGTTCCAAGGACTAAAGTAGAACATAATAAAGAGCAGTGGGAGCATGATCCTAAAGAGAAGTAAATAAAGGCAGATAAAAAGAGAAGGGGTAAAACCCTTCTCTTTTTACTATATAATCAACTATACTTAAATACTCTTCTTCATGCCACAGTCGCGGTATTGGTGTAAGAAAAATAACCCTTTTAAGGTTGAAAGTGGTATAATACCTTCATAATAATAAACTGTACTGTGAGGATTTGAACAATGAGCTTTGATGCGAAACCAATTTTTGAAACAGCAGCGAATTTTGAAGCAGCAAGTCTTACTTTAAATGAAAAAATGCGAAAAGGGGCAAATTATATCGAAACCCATCTCGCTCCATATGTTACCCTCAACGCATTTTCGATTGAATTATATTTAAAATGTCTATATGCTATTGAGAATGACAACAATGCTCCTAATGTTCACGCCTGGGACAAGTTGTTCGAACTATTGAGCGACGAAAGCAAAAATGAAATTGAATCCATTTATGACAATAATGTAAAAAACTCTAACTCTATACAAATATTGTTGAAACGTGTTCCAGGTACAAATGTTGATCTAATCAATGCTTTACAAGAAATGAGTGGAGCGTTTGTTAAGTGGCGGTATGTTTACGAAGGTTCAATCACTGGCTATCCAACAGCTACAGCACTAATTGATGCTTTAAAGGCTAGAATTAAAAAACTGAAGACCAATTGGTGAATTTGTAATATATAAGATACACCTTTCGATGGTACGATTAAATAAAAAAGAGAAGGGATAAAACCCTTCTCTTTTTACTATATAATCGTTTATACTTAGATACTCTTCTTCATTCCACACTCTCTACATTCACGTAAGAAAACGCCACCTTTTACAGAACTTTTGAAGTAAGCAGAGTTGCAATTGTCGCATCTGCCACTAACCTTATCCGGAAGTTCCGCATATTCATATACTTTAGTAAGATCTATTTCTTGCTGCTCTTTCTCTTCCATGTTGATTACTCTTTTCTCATTGTCTCTTCTTAGATTACCACAACAGCCATTCCTTACTTCTTATACCTTATGTATACTCAAAACAAATTACTGCTTTTCTTAATTCTTTATTGAAAAATAAGTAGATACGGTCTGCACCATAAGCTTGAAAATAGTAGCCTGTAGCAAATCCGATATATGTAAATGGATGACCATCCTCATCTTTTGGCACATACAGTAGATTTGTATAGTCAAAAGCCTCGTCTTCGCTAACACAGTCTTCCAGTAATTCTTGTCCCTCTTCTGTCATAAAACGTATATCGTCTAAGATTCCATTCACCTTAGGATAATCTAATCCCCATCCACTCGTCTGTTTTTTAGCAAAATCTTGCTCTAATGCTTCTGTAGATGTAAAAGCCTCTCCAAAGCTAGAATAGGGGTAAATTTTCTGCTTACGTTGAAAAAATTCTTTGCGTATTCGGTAGTCTTTTCCATTTAGTGCATAGGATTTTTCTAGTATGTTGGAAGATTCCTGCTCAATTTCGAAGTACTGCCAGTCTGCTTCAAATTTATATTTTCCGTCAATAACATCAAAACCCAACGTATCTTCTTTCGTAAAATTCGTATGAAACGGTTGAGTAAACTCACCTACACACCCTTCATGAATTTCCTTCGCTGATACAATATGTAGCCACTCGTCCCATTCAGGTTCAATACATTGTAGGTTGATGGAACAAATAGGTAAAAAATGTTTTTTATGCTGTTCCAAGTTATCGTAAAACACACCTTCGTATGAAGGAAATGGTTTAATAAATTGTTTAGGAATGTTCATCATTCTTCCTCCTTACTCAACAAATTTATAAATAGTTCACCAATCTACTTTAATTTTACACGAATCGAACATCAATCAGCTCACTTAACCTCATTTTATTTTTTAATTCAAATACTTCATCGATGAAAATAAAGAGATCTCCCAGGGAATCAACAAACTGAATCAATCCTGTCTCTGTTATACAGTGGCCTTGCTTATAATAGGTAAGGTAAACTTGTTTATTGGTATGTAAGGCTTCGATTAAGGTGAAATTGATTTGTTCCATTTGCTCTTCTGTTAAAACAGGTTGAGTTACTTCTATTTGCTTATTTATAACTTCCTGCAATCCTGTGTATTGTTCTGGCATACTCGCAAACGGGCGCCATTTTTTCATTCCTCTATCGTCATTCATGATATCATCCTCCTTTAAGCTTTATGGCCGCCAATAAGACCATTTCGATAACGAGCTGTTGAGTGATCCAGATAGCTTGAAGCCCGTAAAACACTATTCTTTCCATAACGCATCCGAATTTCATCAATCGTTTTCGCAAGAGCATAGGCTCTTTCACGTTGATCGATATCCTCAAATAAGCTCATTTGCTCCTCTTCTTCAATGCTTGTGTTTGATAAGGAGATCCCAATGGAGCGAATCGGCATTCCATTATCATATGTATGTAAGATGGTTAAGCAATAAGGAAAAATATCTTGGCTTAAGTTTGAAGCTCTTCCCATTTTCTTTTGTCTGGAGAAGCCTCCACCTGTTTGTTTACTGTAGCCAATCGATAAATGGATCGTTTGAGCCACCACTTGATGCATGCGTAAACGAAAACAAACATCGTCCAATAGCTCCAATAGTAATAATTCCACTTCTTTTCGGCTTGTATAATCTCGAAAGAGAATCTGACTTTTCCCAAAGGAACGGGAACTAGGAATGTACACATCGGAAATGCGACTAAAGTCAATCCCATTCGCATGTTGGTAAAGTTCCTCTCCCATGATGCCAAATTCCTTTTGTAACATCTCCTTTGAAGAAAGAGCGAGTTCTTTTATCGTATGGATGCCTAGATGGTTTAAGCGTCTTTCTGTAGCTGACGAGATCCCCCAGAAATCTTTCATTGGATGAATCGACCATAACTTAAAGGGAATATCTTCATATCGCCAATAAGCAACTCCTGTTGGACTGTGCTTCGCTTCATGATCTAAGCTAACTTTAGCCAGTAAGAGATTAGGACCGATTCCTGCGGTAGCTGTCAGCCGTGTTTTGCGATAGATCTCATTAAGTATACGATGAGCTAGTTCCTCTGGTGTTCGAGCAAATAAATGCAAAGAAGCTGTTGCATCAATAAACAACTCATCAATGCTATACGCATGAAAATCCTCAGGAGCCACATACTGTAACACCAAGCTAGAAATATAGTTCGAAGCCTTGATGTATCTCTCCATGGATGGATTCACCACATGGATATCTTTCCTTTTAGGAATTTCAAACAGGCGACTTCCTGTTTTGATCCCTTCTTTCTTTAATAAAGGTGTGGCAGCTAACACAACAGATCCCGACCGTTTGACATCTCCTACAACCGCAAGCCTTGTTTTCAAAGGATTTAAACCCCGTATGACAGAGGAAACCGAAGCAAAAAAACTCTTCATGTCTATGCAAATAATGACTCTGTTTGGTAGCTGCCCATAATCCATTGGAATAACTCCTCAATAAAGAACGTTTGTTCTTTATTATATACGAACAAACGTTCTTTATTCAATGGAATCTTTTCCCGATTATTGCTATTAAATTTGTAAAATTCTCCTTAGGTTTTTATATAATCAGATATTTCTACTATGATATTATGGATAAATAAGGAATCATAATTGGTTGAAAGGATGATGATTTTTTGTTAGCTCGATCAGAAAAACCTAAAATGGTAGAAACTAATAAACAAAAAGTTGACCGGAACGTGAAAGAAATATTTGATAATGCTATATTGATTTTTCAAACTATAAAATCCATTTCATTTCATAAATTTCTCATCCAATTCATAGCATCTTTAATTGTAACGGTTGTATACGCAGCTACTGACATAGATACTTTATTATTGTTAAAAGTCTCAACAAATGGCTCTGTATTGTACACAGTGTTATCAGCCTGTTTTTATACATTTCCTCAAGCTCTAATATTTTATTTACTATTCAGACAGAACATTAGAATATTTTTTAGAAAAGTAACAATGCAGCATTTTAGAATATCCCTTACTGTAGCAGGTGCATCATTGGTAGCAGCCTTTTTTATGCACGATTTTTTAGTATTTGGGCTTTCATACAATCCGACTGCACAATCCGAGATTGTAAGTTTTATCCCAAGTGATATTTTTAATTTCATCATTCAATTATTAGGTGAAGAACTACTCTTTTTTTCAGCGTTCTTTTTAGGTTTGAAATGGTTCACGAGGAGAAAAGAACCTCTTTATGCTCTTAGTATAGGGGTATCTGGTTTATTAGCGTGTTTAGTGTTTGGATTAGCTCATCTGTGGACATATGATTTTAATGTACTTCAATGCGTAATATCAATTGGTTTGCCTTCAGTTATTAAAATTATACTATATTTAAAAACTAGAAACTTATGGAGTACATATATAGCGCACCTATTTTTCGACCTACTAATAATTGCTATAACCTTATTTTTAAGAACCATAACTTAGATATTTTCATTTGGCTCAGCCAATATAGGGGAGGATTAAAAATTGATTAAGTATGAAGATTTAACTGGAAAAGTCTTTGAAAGATTAACAGCTATTGAGTATGCAGGATCGAAAAAATGGAAATGCAAATGCGAGTGTGGCGAGGAAATAACTACACGTGCATCTGCTTTAAAGAATGGAACTACTAGGTCATGCGGATGTCTTAAAAAAGGTAAAAAGCCTAAAGAGGACTTAACTGGAAAAGTAGTCAACAAATTAACTGTTGTGGAGTATGTAGGGGCAATAAAGGGATACCACATGTGGAAATGCAAATGTGAGTGCGGGGAAGAGGTTACCAAACGAACAGGAGATTTGAATTCTGGAAAGCCTAAGTCATGTGGCTGCATAAAAAAAGTGAGTAAGACTGAACCTTGCTGTTCCATAAAAGGGAGTAATCCTAGCACTAGAGAAGATTTAACGGGGCAAGTTTTTGAAAGGTTAACCGTTATTGAGTATGCAGGTTTAGACAAATCAAAAAAATTTGCTATGTGGAAATGCAAATGTGAGTGCGGGGAAGAAATTACTACGCGTAAACACCCTTTAAAATCAGGACGTACTAAGTCATGTGGCTGCTTAACCAGACGCACTGACTTAAATGTAAAGCACGGGCTTTATAAACACCCTTTATATAATACTTGGGAAAAAATGCGCCGCCGTTGTAATAAACCTAATGATACGGCTTATCATAATTACGGTGGGCGAGGGATTAAAGTTTGTGATAAATGGAATGAAAGCTTTGAAGCGTTTCATAGGGATATGGCAGATACCTATAAAGAGGGGTTAACTTTAGAAAGAAAAGATGTTAATGGGGATTATACTCCTGAAAATTGCTCATGGGCAACTAGGATGGAACAGTCAAATAACACAAGGGTTACTCGTTATATTGAGGTGTTTGGGGAAAAGATTCCATTACAAATGGCGGCTCGAAAATATAATATAAGTGCTGGCACTCTTAGATCAAGGCTAAAAAAAGGGTTATCACCTGAAGATGCTGTTACTCTTCCAGTACAAAAAATAGGGAGAGGTGCAAAATAATACTCAACTTTAAGGGTGCTTAATCTGAGTATATGACAAAACGTACAGGGAAATGAAAAAAAGACCTCCTGACACAGGGAGGTCTTTTGATTTATAATTGAATATTTTGCTGTTGGACTTGTTGTTGCCCCTTTAGTTCTCTCCTTTCTTTAGTCTTTTTGTTCTCTAGGTGATGGTATTCATCTGCAATTGGTTTGTATTCTTTATTTAAGTGAAGAATCAGCTCTTTACACATTCCTCTGTATTCAAATATATCTTTAGCAAAAGATTTTAGTGAATAATCTGGTCCAATTGGAAGACCTTTGCTCACATTTATAAACATATTAACTTTATTTTCAATGTTTGTAACTAATCTAAGGGTTTCGCTATCTAGAGAATCACGCACAAGAAGTAAGTCTTTTACTATTTTACTTGTCTCAATATCCAAGAAGTTAAATAACACATACCAATCTTGAAATTTAACACGATGAGCAAGTACCCTATATGTTACGGGAGTGTTGCCAGCTATTTGCATACACCATTCCTCAAGTTCTTCCTCTGTTGTTGCATCTTTATTGAAATCAGGCAAATTTAACGTAAGTTTTATGGTAGTAATTAAACTCGTACTTAAAGCGTTTAGCGAAGCTATTTTATTAGCTGTATATCGATATGTGTTAACTTTTGTTTTATGGGAAGATAAGTGCGTGTTTACAAAGAAAAAAATGAATCCTGTTATGAAAGCAAAAGAAACATTTCTTGCTAATAAACCTATTGTCACAAGAATTGGATGCCAAGCTGGTATATTCACTAAAATAAAATCGTATGCAAATACCCAAACTCCAGTAATGTACAAAAGTCTTTTTAAATTTTTATTAACCGTTTTAAATTTACCTGTAAAAATTTTCACTTTCTCAAACGATTTAAATTTCTTAAACCTTTCAAACTTTTTCATGTATAACCCCCTAAGTATCTCTTTATAATCTTGTATCTAATATAAAATAACTTTAGTGGAATTGATATCTATATTTTAGAATTTTATGTTTTATCTTCCATGAACAATTAAATACTCTAAATGGTTTTTCTTTTTATTTATGAGAGTACACAAGTAGGCTTACCGAAGTAAATGAGTTGGGTTGAATTTGGATAGGAATAGTATTTGTGTCTAAACCAGTGGTGTAAGCCACACTATATAAAAGCGAATTCTTGGCGCACTATAAGTTTGATTCTAGGAATCAATTAAATTTTTATCTTACTATGAATAAAAATTTACTCATTTTATATTTAAATTTATCTTAACGTCTATGTTTCATAAGGCGATAAATGAAAAAATACCAAATATAGAAAGTAAAAATAAACCTCTCTTTTTAGTGAAGGAGGTTTATTTTTGAGGTTATTTTGGTAATAACTTCTTTATTTTATTTTCCCAATTTTTATCATGGATTAGTCGGTGCTTACACAAACCTGAACGAATAATTTCAGCTTTCGTCATTTTGGAAATGTCTTCCCATTTACCTTCTATAATATACGTAGCATTTCCATAGAAAGCACTTTCGAAGATAAAAATGTTTTTCTCTTCAAATCCATATATAATATACCCTCTATAACCATTAATCCCTACTGCTCGAAAATTTGGCTTTAAATCCTCAACTATATCTAACCTATCAGAGAGCATCCTCCTTTGGCCTTTTGCTGCTAGTTTGCCCAAAGATTTAATATATTCATCTTTTTGATCCCATGGCAATTCACCTTTAGGAAGTACCTCCCACCTCAATGTAATATTATTGATTTTAGGAATTGTATTCAGATCTTTCTTAAGAAATTCGACATAACCAAATAACTCAAGGAAAAGGTTTATTATATGCTTTAAAAGATTTTGATCTATAGTATGGAGATTAATTTGATAGTTAGATATAATGAATTTTTCGCCTGAGATGTTAGAGTTCAGCAAAAGTTCTATCTCTGGAGCCTGCAACTTTTCTCGAGCAATTCTCTTTATACAGCGAGTAATTATCACATAATGACTAGTGCCATGCCAATCCTCAATGTCCCTAGAATATGAATAACAATAATTTTCTTTGGGTAAGTCCCTTCGTAATCTAAATCCTCCTAAAGTGTTAAATTTTGAGAATTTTCCATTCTTAACATCAGGTAATAATGCATCTCCATCAGGCAACTCTTTTGAAAATCCTAGATGTAATAACTTTTCTTTAACAATTTTATCTATTTTTAACCCCAAATAATAATTTTCATTTTCATTTAAATCTTCAATATATGGTTCAACTTTTCTAATGGATTTAACACCTTTAATTATCATTATTGTTACTCCTTTTTATAAGGTCAATTTTGAGAATTAGACGATAAGTGTAAGAGAATATTCTTTGCAACGTTAATGTTCTTTACGTATTCCTTTAAAAGGTTGTGCAGTACTTGTTTTCTGATCTAAAATTCGTCCTGTTTTAGTATCCCTTTTTATCCAATTACCATTAGATCCTAAGAATTGAGATCGCCCCTTTACAGCGCCTTTTCTTCCTTTTCCAGGCTCTCCATTTTTCGCCATTAACCTTCCTCTCCTTATTGCTAAATTTGTTTATGGGATTAAGCATTTTGTGAAAACTGGGTTTGAAGCAATCTGTTTTTTGATATTATTCAATTCAAAATTAACTCTCCGGAGATTATTTTCAAAACGGAGACCCTATAGTCCCTATTTTTTTACCACAACTTAACTCCCATAGTAATATATTACTATCTAAAATTAATAAAATCAACATATAGTATTTTTTTTCAAAAAAATACTATATGTTGCGTAATTTGATTTGTGAATAATTTTATACAATCTATAAATTCAATAATCTTTAATGGTTGTCTTAATTATAACGATCACTGATTCATTTTTATGTTTCCTTATTTTCATCTTTTGGAAGCTAAGAAATGTTATAGTGAATTGTTTATATTTGCTAATTGTAAGGAGCTAAATACATTGATTTGTAAAATTTGCACCGATAATAAAGTTACTTTTTCTTGTGAAGTAATTAATTAGGGGATATGTATAGATGTTTGTAATGACTTTCGTAGTTGTACAACAAAGGAATGGGGAACCCTAGTTGATTAGGATTCTGATTGTAGTGTAGATGAACTTAGTAATAAGTGCCTACAGTGTAAGGGTTTAGTGAGAGAATCAATAGACAATATAAAAGTGTGAACTATATTTTTACTCACATATAACGATAAATCTGTCTTTTCTGGAAAATTGAATGATTTATTCTTCAATAAGAAAAGAGTGCTTTTAGAACAAATTTTTTGATGAAAATTATATTACATATGTATATTACTTAGCAGAATGTTATTGGGAGCTAGGGGAAACAAAGAAAGGAATTGACATATTAGAGTCAGTAATAAATCAAAATATCTTTAAAGTAATATGATTGCTTTTAGGTGTGTTTTATAAAATTGAAATATATGCTCATTCAACTTTATATCATTTGATAGCCCTCAGCTACCTAGAGTTGAATAATCTAGATTTAGCAGAAGAGTATATGGACCGTGCTTTAACTTTAGATAAGAATAGCCCAAATTTTAATAAATGAAAAGGAATAATCGTTGGATCAAGGTGTGGAAAAGGTCAAATTGTACAATACGAAGAGTAACTGCAAATATTGAAGCAATTTACAGAACTTTGTGCAAGTAGTATATAAAATATTATTAACGGTTATATGTAGAATTTTAGATACAATTAATAAAACACCCTCTTTTTAACAGATAACGGATGGTGTTTTATTAATCTCTTCTTATCTATATATCTTGTTTATATTTCTGAAAGTTAAAATAAACAACTTTATTATTGTAGCTCATCCTCTGTTTTATAGAGAAATTAAGCTTTTTATATGTAATATTAAACTAAATCGGCAAAATTCAATATTTCTAAGTCATTATCTGAGTTATAGTATTTTATCTCTTTAAACCTATCCCCATAAAGATTTTCATTGACAAAATGATAAGAATATGTTTTTGATACATCACCTTCAATTTCATAATTAGCTGAGTAATATTTTTTTCCGAACTTCCCGAATGAAAGAAAAATAACCTCTTTAGCTCCAGCTGCGAACAGCAAATGCTTTGCTGCTTCAGCAGAGTATCCATTAGTAATGTAGTCATCAATAATGCATATCACTTTGCCTTTAATTTGATTAATTAAAGCTGGGTTTACTATTAAAGTATCAAAATCTTTATCACTTTTATTAGTCAATCGCAATGCACCACCACTGCTGTGCTTAGATTTCATATGCTTGTGCCTTAGCAATATTTCTGGTCCTTTTCTAGGTCCACCATTAATAATAACTCTAACGGCTTCTTTCAAGAAGGAGACGGATGTGACTGTGTTTTCAGGGTTAGAAGAAGGAAACGTTCCCCAAAGGTTAACCTTATCAAAATAAGAATTTGTTGTTACTTCGTTTATCAAATGAAATAATAGAAGAAGTAAAATCCTTTGATCTCTTATGGATTTATCACCTTTTAAATTTGTTTCAAAAATTTGCTTTACCCTCGCTTCTGCTTCAGGTCTGTAATAGGTATTCGCATTATTTAAACTTATAACACTGAATTTATCATCGAAAATCATATGAAAGTAATTCTTTTTATGAATGTCAAAAGCTTTTAAGCAGTCGATAACATTTTGAAATTCAATGATTGGCAAACCATATTTTTCTACTTTATCAGAAATAGAAACTCTTCCGTTAAACATTACCTCAGGGTTAAATAATGGTATTTTGCAGTGAAAAGAAAGAAGAGCATCGTCTTTGACAACACCTATCACACCAAAAATTACACCTTTCTTTTTTAAACCCTTAATTTTTTCTTCAGTTTCACTGCTGCGATTAGCTAGTTTAATTTTATCTTGGTACTCTTTAGGCAGTTTAGTTTTTAATATACTAATTGTAGATTGTCTAGCTACAATCGCTAAATGTACATCTTCCTTATCAAACAAATCTGCAATTTTTAAGTTTTCTTCAATCAATTCATTATTTTCAGTAAAAAAAACTAACTTTGATATAAAAATCATTTTGGTCTTTTTAGTCACTTAGCATCTCGCCTCCAAATTCATAGATTTTATTATTAATTAATTCATCTTCTTGATCTACAAATAAAATCTTCTTACTAGCCTCACTGGCATTCCTAATGGTATTCATAGTTCCACTTTTTAAATTTGTTTCTGTAACTACTACTATATCGCTGATATTTGCTAAGTATTGATTTCTAACTAAAAAACTAGATTTATAAGTACTTTCTTTGGGACCAATGGATGTTATTAACAAGCCTTCGTCTAATATTTTTTGTGCCAACTCCTGGTTTTTCTTTGGATAAATATTTTTAAAATTTGTGGGTAATACCGCAATTGTCTTGCCGTTGTAATCAATAGCTGTCTCATGAGAAATGGTATCAATCCCTTCAGCTAACCCACTTACAACGATATATTGATCCTCAACAAACTTTCTGGTTAATTTCCTAGTAATAGCAATTGCTTTTGGAGATGGATGACGGGTACCTACAATTGCTACTCTTTTCTTGTTAGCTTCTAAAAGTGTACTATCACCTTTTGAATACATAAAAAGTGGCATTATTTTCTCAGGCATTAGCTCTGTCATCTCGTTCACATCGTACTTAAAATATATTTTGCTTTTGCTATCCTTTAAAAAGTCATCTTTTTTAAATAAATCACTTTTAAATTCTTTATAGTTATAGTAATTTTCTGCTAAATCTCTGTCTCTAGAAGTAAATTTATTTTCAAATTCAGCATATAACTGATATCCATTATTAAAGATTATTTCTATGGGGTTTATCCCAAAAAGAAAAATTTCTTGTAAAAGAGTATCATTAAAGCCGAACTGCTTTAAAAAAAACAATTCACTTCTCATATTTTCTACCATGGCGTAACTCCTTCTTTATAATCAACTATACATATTAAATATAGGTGTCGTAAAGTATTTGTGTAAGTAAATATTATAAAAATAAGGATTTTCACACTTGCCTTTCATCTGTAATACAATCATCTCTTAAATATGCTTTTCAAGTTTATTTTAACACACAGTTATAATAAAAATTCACACGGTAATATGCGTAATTCTACTAGTAATTAGAAATGAAACCTGGATGAACCTGATTCAGATAAAATGATCTTTGATATGTTGCATAATATCACTTTTTGTGACTATCTATTGTGTGAAAAAGCGAAAGAAAATAGAAGCCTTAATTCATTAATTAATATAGTTAATAAAAGACGTAAGGCAAATTATCAACTATCTGATTTTCATATTAGGTTTTAACTCCTTAATACAAAAAACGTTCGTAAATATGCATAATACTAAGAGAACGTTTAAAAAGTGTTTTTAAACTTTTACGAACGTGTATAAAAATAGAAGTTTATAACTTTCTAAAAGTTCGTAAAGGTATACTTTTGTGAACATTATTTACTTTATAGGAAAAAAATACACTAGAGTCCCTTTCTTCTATGTACCTATTAATGTAAAATTATCCTTATGTTTAAATTTTTGGATACAGAAAGGGAATTCTATGAAATCTTTAGTAAAAGTAACATGTACAGCATTTATACTTACAAGTTTAATGGCAGCTTGTAATGAACAAACGACATCAACAAAGCAAGAAGAAACAAATCATAAAGTAGAAGCAGCTACTCAATCAAAGAAATCAAAAGAAATGTCTGAGGAAGAACGACTGGAAAAGGGTATTCTGCTATATGGTCAAAGCTCAAAAGGCGGATATTACAGAGCCACAGTTGAAAATGCAAAATATGAAAAAGCAGATAAAACAGGGTACATTACGGCTCGTATTACGATTAATAATGTTCGAGAGGATCAAAAAACAATCGATCTTTCGGAGATAAAATATTCCGTTAAAGATGAAAAGACGGGAAAAACTTATAAAGGCCAAGCCATGCCTATGTACGAGGATAAATTTAAAACTGTTCCAGCTGGCTATTCTTTAACTTTTGAAGTTTCATTTATGATGGAAAAACCGCCAAAAGACTTAAACAATATGTATTTATATATGGATAGTAAAGTTGATCCATTTACTGATACCCATTGGAAACTTGATAACTTAGTATCTAAATAAGCAAGGACGCCCAACAGGCGTCTTTTCTTATTTAAAGAACTATACATAAAAGGCTAGGGATTATACAGTCAGTATTATTTTCACTATGTATTAAAAAACGTCTTTCTGTAATGGGTGTTTATGTAAACTAAGGGCGTATAATGTATTTAATTCATAAAATGACTTTTATGATAAAATTAATTTTGTTTTGTAATATATTACACATTTACAAAAAGAAAGTCATTACAGATATGAGGAGAAAATAATGAAAAAATTAAGATTGCTATTTGTATGTATAGTAGTAACAGGTTTGTTAATTTTCAGTGCTGTAAATATCCTTAATTTTATGGACAGTAAATCTGAGGCTATGGAAACTAAAGCAGCGCAGGTTAACGAAAAGGTGGATATAGCAAACCGTGAAGATGATAATGTAAAGAAAGCTATTCGTAAGGTTAATAACTCTCTGTCAAATATGATGGACAGTTATAAAGAAGAACAGGCAACCAGTTTTGTAGAGGCTAACCATTCACAGTTAATCAAAGACCAAAAGCTAATTGCAGATCAAACCTATAATATTCATAATGAAAAAATACGCAAAGATATACAAAATGTAGTTGGTCTGTACAGTATTTTTATTTATGAAGCTCCAGATGGCGAAAAACTGTCTGATGCCCAGGGCATTCTACAAGATATAGAGGATATTATGAACGGACATACTCAGCAAAAAGGTAAAAGTGGATACTCGCACTTTGCTGAAGGTAAAAAAGCAAAAGAAGTTGATTATGCATCTAATACTTTTTATGGTGAATCCGAAAGTAAATAGTAATTGTTGAACTGTGTCATGAGATTATCTATTTTAACAAAAAGAGCCTTACAAGGCTCTTTTTATTATGTAAACACCTCCTGCCTACACTAGAAATTCTGTTCAAGTGCATAACTTCGTCTTATTTCCTGTGTACTAAAGTTATAGCGAACAATCTCTGTTGCATGTTCATACTTCATGGTTATTTTGATTTGCTGATCGCTTTCCCATTTAAGCTCATATTGATTTTGTCCATTTCGTCTCATAGTATTTGCTACTTTGACTTGCTCTTTATCGAGTATCTTTTTAGCCGGGTTTTTAAAATAGATATTTACTTTCTGTGGTCCATTCCATAAACCATTTCCATACTCCATAATCTCTACCTGATTAATCTTATTAGGAGACTCACTTTTTAAGAAAGGTGTCTCCTTAAAGTACATCGCATAGATCATATATAGGATTAAAATGACAAAAATAATAATTACAAACTTAAAAGAAAACTTTCGTCTCTTTTTATTACTAGTTTTAGATTGAGCTAACTCCATTAGATCTCACTTTCTTTTACTTAGTCTGAAATTTGTTTTTAGAAAATTATAGCGTAAACTTTCCCAAAAGACTATTTTTATAGGGACTAGCATATGAATAAAAGGTGCGCTTTTTATTCATTTTTAGGTCATTCATTATACTAAAAAAAGCTTTCATATCAACGATGTATAAAAAGTTGCATATTTGATAATTGTGACCCTTTTAGAACCCTTACTCCCAGAAGGGTTCTCTTTTTGCGTGTCTTCCGGAAAGAGTGATTATGTTAACTAACTTTGTATACGATATACAGCTTAAAAAGAGAAAACATCCACCTGTATGGATGTTTTTTCTCATTTCTCTTTTGCAATTTCTTTTCTGTTAGGAGCAAGTGGTGGTTGTTCCAACCATTTATTTTTCACCATAATGTGAAACCATTTTTTTGTTACCATTAGATTTTTGAGAATGATGCCTTCATAAGTTGTTACAAGGTCTGTTCGCATGGCTGATGCTAAACCTGCTCCGTGATAGGCTTGTGCTGCTTGGAATAAGAAACCAATATGATACATCATTAACTTATCAGAAAAAGGGGAGTCTGTTGAAGTTGTTACTTCTGTCTCCCATGATTTAGGAACTGGTAAATTATCTGCGTGCATTATTGTTGAAAAGGATTGTATTTGATTATCAGCTGTTTTCTCCGAATCTTCTAAAAATTTTCTTACTTCTTTTGATTGAGCGACCTGACTAAATCCAATAGAAAGAGTTTTAGCCATAATGCTTTTTTTAAGGTTGAAAGAAATACTTATGATTTCTATTGCCGTTAAACGTCTGCCTTTTCCGAAAAACCCATCCGTAAAATCCTGGCTAGAAATATATTCAGGGTTCGTAGCAGGATAAAAGTAAGGGTCCCTCTGAAAATCCCCTTTTTCAAGTAATAATTCAATCGTTTGATGATACATCCTTTTTGCATCATTATCACATGAATCGTAGAAGTGGCGTAAGTCTTCTCTGACAGAAACACCTAATGAGGTTGTATGTCCTAGCAAGCCATGTAACGTCATGATATGTAAATAATTCAAGCAGAATATATCAGTGAATAATTTTTTGGTACCTTTATTGAGGTCAGACTCAGTAAATCCAATTGGAACTGGAAACCCTTCGTTTTCTATAAAAGCTACGATTTGTTTCTTTTCCTTCGCGAAGGTATTGATAGCATCCTCAAAAATGGCCTTTATTGACTCATCCTCAATAATAGAGAACATATATTGATTTACTACATCTGTCATTGTTCCGTTTACATACTCCCCCCATAGTGTTCCTATTTCGGAAGATGTAAGCTTTAACTTATTCTTATCCAAATGATCACCTCGTGGATAATATTTACTAATTTATTAATAGATATGAATTTTTTCTTAATAAAAAAAGGTTTTTAGCATGTAATTTCCGATAATGGTGATTATGTTAACTGAATCTGTATATTGTATTCATCTCAAGCTTCTCTTTTTAGAATAAAATAGTAAAAAGAAGAAATTCCCAAACTGACCAATATAATAGGTAGCACAATCATTGTATGTTCACCTTCTTTTTCATAAGGCCTGTTTGGATAGGCGTTTCAGCTGTTACTGGAGAGTCAAAAAATACTCTTTTTAATTTTTTGTATTCAAAGAAAAGTAAAGCAATACTCATACAGGTTAACAAGATGGTAACAGAACGAGCTGGTATCTCAAAACAAAGGTCAAGAATAGTAATGTTTACTGTGATAGGTAAGTAAATAATGTTTCCTAAAGTTGCTGTCTTTGGAATTACTAATAATAAGGCTGCTGTTATTTCTCCAAAAGCAATAAAAAGATTATATGTATCCGAATATCCAAAGAAGTGCCAAGCCAATTGCATTGCTGAGTCCTTTGTCGAGTCATATATAAAGTCGCCAGTAGAAAACTGGCCTGGATAGATTTTGGCAATGCCGTAAATCAAGAAAGTTAATGCTAAAGACCATCTAAATGTAGTGATAATTGTCATTCTAAGCTTTTTTAGAAATGTACTTCTATTCATTGATTTTCCCACTTTCTATTTCCGTTTTAATAAACCTATTTTGTATTTCTTTGCTAGGGACGAGACAACTTTCTTTTTTCCCAAAGAATCGATATCGATTCTTTGCAATAAAACGGTACACTCTATCTCGGATTTTTTTAGGTATTATCCAAAAGAGAATGAAAAACCTTATAGGTCCGGTAAGCTTATTTATGATATGTAAGATTGCTGTAGATTCCGTGTACATTTGACCTTTGTCAATTAAGATAATGGAATCCAATTGCGTATTATTCAGATTGTGATTTATTATCAATGAACGTGCTAAATCTGATTGAAGAGACAAAAATTTAAATATGCCTTTAGGATCTCTTTTTATCACAAATTGGACCCAATGATTACATACGTTACATATACCATCAAACATAATAATAGGTTGATTGTCTTTTTTCATCTTCAATATATTCATCCCTTTAGTTAATTGTAAATATTTTCTACAACTAATTATAATACGAGATTTAATAAAGCTCACCTAACAATAATGTAAGACGGGCTTACAATTTTGTTAGATGAGCTTCATTTTTTTGTTAAGAGTGCCTAGAACGCACATTATGTTAACTATATATGTATACCATATACAGCTTAAAAACAGAAAAAACTCCCTGCCATCTGGGGAGTTTTTTCTGTTTTTAAGCTGTAGTTGTTGGTTGATGCCTTACGGCGTCTTGAGTAGTTTGCTCAAATTATTAGGTATTATTCATATAGACAATTACTACTTAGGTTCTATGAGTATCGATGAAGTTTCTTATTTAAATAAAAAACGTCTGCAACATACATACAAATCATCTAGCATATATTTTCAAAGTAACTTTAACAAAGAATATTATAGGAGGTGTCTGTTATGAAGTGGGTTACAAGAATTATCCAGGGACTATTAGTTATTGATTTTTTATTATCCGGAATTATGAAATTAACAGGTAATAATACGGTGGTGCAGGAATTTACAAAGTTCTACAATTTTTCACTAGGATTTATGTATACTATTGGTATTCTTGAAGTCTTGGGTGCACTTGGACTATTTATTGGTTATTGGAAGCCAAAACTTGCAATAGCTGCTTCTGGAGGATTAGGGCTAATTATGATAGGTGCGATATTCACTCTTTTTAATGCAGGACAAGGATTAATGGCTCTAATGCCTTTAGTAGTTCTTATTTTAAGCATTATTATACTTATAAGAAATCAAGCAATTTTGAAAAAGAAATCAATAATTAAAGAAGGATAATTGATTATACAAATAGATATTTAAACATTCTTGTTTTTCAAACTCACATACATCAAAAGCCCTTAGAATCATTAATTCTAAGGGTTTTTGATTCGTATAATCCACATTATGTGAACTAACTTTGTATATCACACACAGTTTTTTAAATAGCGCATATGGAATCGTGATGATGCTTCATTACATCTTGAATAGTTTGCCAAAGATATTAAAATTTATTCGTTTATAAAAAAAGAAAACTTAACAACAAGAAAACCCCTTACATTTGAGGGGTTTTCTTGTTGCTGAATATTAAGGGTGTGATTGCTTGTTACTTACATATCATTTAATATTTTTGTAGATATTTATTATAACCTATCAAACCATTTTGAAAAAGCTAAAAATGAAAACGTTTACTTAATATTTAAATTAAAAGGCGTCTTTTCTATTTCATATCGATAAAATTCATTATGTAAACTGATTTTGTATATGGTTCACGTTTATCTTTAGGGTTATATTAGGTAGAATTGAATTAAAAAGGTGAGTATATGATAAGGGATTTTAATGAAAATGATAAAGATTATATAATCGACTCCCACTATAAAATCTATAATAAAGAGTACAACTATGATTTATCATTTAAAGAGTTTATTTCTAATAGCGTAAATCAATATATTAAAAAGGAAAATAATTCATTAGAGAATATATGGATTTTAGATATTGATGGATGCCCTAAAGGATCAATAAGTATTAAAAGAGTGAATGAAGATGTAGCTCAATTAGGGTTGTTTCTTGTTGATCCTAGTTTAAGAGGGACAGGGTTAGGCAAACAATTAGTCCAAAAAGCTATAGATTTTTGTAAGGAAAAAAACTATAAAAAAGTTGTTCTCTGGACTAATAGTAAGCTTGTTGCTGCAAGACGAATTTATAAGAATAAAGGGTTTCAATTAATTGAAACTAGGAAGCAATTTTTATCAAATAAAGAACTAGTTGAAGAACAATGGGAATTATCTTTATAGGTTATATCCAACTTAAATTACAAATAATGAGGGTGTAGGGTTATTAACTCTACACCCTCATTATTTGTGATTATGTTAACCTATTTTGTACATGGTATATAATTTTATATACCGAACAACGTAGAAAGAATATCTTTGTGAGGAAATTCTTTTTCACTTTTCAATAAAGTTTGATGTAAAAGAGGTTTAATAGAATTAGTTAAAGTTTGAAGAGCTTGGTGAACAAAGCCATCCTCAAATTGATTTAAAGACACAGGTAGCTCATCTTCATCTAATATAAAATATTCTCCATTAGGTAGTATCAAAATATCAATAATTAAATCTTCAAAAGATACAATTGTATCTGTAATGACTGTATTTTTAACAATATTAAAATAAGATCCTAAATAAGAGCCATTCTTGTCTCTCCATATATACAAATTATAGGGTTTTTCCTTCCAATAATATGCAAGCGTATAGCCGTCTTTTGGAATTGTTAATTCGTATTGAGCACCTTTCATTGTAAAGGGAACAAGAACTTTATGAAAAAGAATGATATCTTGTTCATTAATATTTAGTAATTTACAATCCGTTTCCACAATAGTTGAGTCGTAACGGATTTTTCTCTCCACTATTTTCTTACCAGTTTTTATGATTGACTTAGTAAGATTGCACATAGTTATCCTTCCCCATTCTCCTATAGTTTACCTTATGCTAATTACTAGCATAGGATAAACTATAACTTTAATCCATTTATTAAGTGAAATATATAATAGTAGCTTAGATATTGAGCAAAGACCTAATTTCTAGAACCGTGATTATGTTAACTAAAACTGTATATGATATACAACATAAAAATTGTAGATATAGTAAAATAATAGATATTTACTAATAAAGGCAGATGAGGGGATGACATGGAAGATAAAATACTGTTTAATCAAATGCTATTTACACGAAAACAAACAATTAAGCTTATTAAAGAGATACCAGATGATTTTATGAATATCATTCCAGAAGGCCATAATAACTCAATTCGTTGGAATATTGGACATATATTTACAGACCAAGAAATATGGCTGTATGAGCGAATAAAGAATTCTTTAAAGCTTCCTCCATTTTATAGGGAGTACTTTTCATATGGTTCTAGTCCATATACTTGGAACGATTACGTTCCTTCAAAAAGTGAGTTAATTAATCATTTAGAGAAGCAGCCCTACCGTATCATGAAAGACTTTAGTAAAGAATTAGATCAAAATCTTGTTGATCCAGTATTATTAGGATTTAATAATACTGGACAGATATTATTACATACTTTGTATCATGAAGGTTTACACGTGGGAGTAATTCAATCTATAAAGAAAATATTAACTAAAAAGATTTGAAGTCTACAACTTTTGTATTTACAGATAATATTATTTTCATTAATAGGACATGTAGTAGAATAAAGGATGAAAATTAATAAGTACCAAGGGGGAATTGTAATGGTAGAGAAATTAGATTTAGAAAAGATTAATCTTCAGGAAATTACAAAAGATATTAAAGATCAACATGTAAATTTTGCTGTATCAAATATTAATAACCATTGCCTTCGTATCGCTGTATTTTCAGGTGAATACAAATGGCACTACCATTCTAATTCAGATGAGCTATTTATGGTTTTAGAAGGGGAATTATTAATTGACTTTAAAGACCAGGATACAGCTGTTTTAAAACCGAATGATACATTACTTATTCCAGCCGGAACTGTACATAGAACAAGAGCTAAACAAAGAACAGTAAACCTTTGTTTCGAGGATCAAAACGCTGATACTATCATCATTGATAAGTAAATAAAAGAAAAAAGAACATAGATACTGTGAAAGCCATTTAAGATAAGTCTTAAATGGCTTTTAATATATACAAATAAATTCCGATAAACTACATTATGATAATTAAACGAAGGGGCTCAGAAAAAATCTGAGTCTTTTTTATTATTTACAAATTAATCGTTGACTTAGAGCTAACTCTAAGTTGTAGCATGTAAAGAAAGGAGGAAATGAAAATGTATAGTATATCTGAAGTTGCTACGAAAACAGGGTTCACAGCTCATACGTTACGTTATTATGAAAAGATTGGGTTATTAACTTCACCATTAAGAAAAAGTGGAAAAAGAAGATATACAGAAGGTGAAATTCGCCTTCTCAAATTTATGAAAATGTTAAAACAAACAGGGATGTCTTTGGAAGATATCCAAGAATTTTTAAAAGACGGATGTCTCCTGGAAAATATTGATTCTGCAGCCATTCAATTAAAAAAGATTCAAACGAGGGCGGATATTTTAAACAAACACTTACTTCTTTTAGAGAAGCAAAAACAAGAGATTGAAACTGTTATGAAGGTGACAAGAGAGAAATTAGAGGCGTATGAAACAATGATTGGAGACTTGAAAGATGAAAAGTAGAATATACCTTATGTTGATAGGCTTCGCTATCTTTACAGGTGCTACGTTCAACCTAGCTAAGTATGCCGTTCAGTATTTCTCCCCTGCAAGTGCTGCAGCATGGCGATTTGGTATTGCTGCACTCGTTATGGTTCTTATATTAGGATTACAAAAACAAATAAAGTCAAAAGCCATTAAGAACTATTGGAAAATGTATATCTTACTTGGCATCATAGGAATCTTTGGGTTCAATGCTTTTTTCTTTTTAGGAATGCAATACACTTCACCTTTAAACGGGGCTCTCATCATGGGAACTAACCCTCTAGTAACTGCACTTTTTGCTTATTTTATTTTAAAGAATCCCATTACAAAACAGCAAATGTTGGGTATATCCTTTGCTTTAGTAGGTGTTATTCTTGTCCTTACGCAAGGTTCGTTAAAAATTATTCAAACACTATCTATTTCTAAAGGTGATTTACTAATCTTAACAGGGAACTTATGTTGGGCTTTGTATGGTGTATTAGGAAGAAAATATTTAAAGGGTAGTTCTTCAATGGAGACAACTACTTATACAATGATTGTTGGTTCTCTTTGTCTTTTAGTCTTAACAGCTTTTTCACCAAGCCCTCAGCCTTTGTCTCACGTTACATGGTCAGCTTGGGGAGCTATTCTCTTTATGACTCTATTTACAAGTGTATTAGGCTATCTGTGGTGGAATAAGGGAATGGCTACTATTGGTGCAAGTAATACATCTTTATTTTTTAATTTAGTTCCAGTCGTCACCATGATTCTTTCTATTTTAACCGGATCCCTTATTACATTACCTCAAGTAATAGGTACATGTTTAGTTATTTTAGGTGTATTAACAGCTTCTGGTTTCTTAAACTTGAGAAGAAAACAAAAAGTTTCAGCTTCAATATAACAATAAAGTACTAAAGCCTATATAAAGAATATATAGACTTTAGTACTTCCGATAACTTTGTTATATCATTTTGTCAAATTCAATTTTTCACACCCACATGTTCAATTATTCGCTTCATTGCCTGAATCTGGCCCATATGAGTTGCTTCATGCATCAGTGTAACACCTGCCAGCTCTCCAAAGGTTTTACATCCCAGAAATGGCTTTTCCAAGGTATTGTTTAGCTGTTCAGCAGGAATTTGCTGAATACGAGCCAATTGATCTTTTAGCTGTATCTTAAGCTCATCCATAGTAGGTACATCCCCCGTCCAATCGGCTGGTTTCGTACCATTCCCGAACAATTCCATATAGTTTGCTGGAAGATGGGTTGTTGCATGAGGAAAACCAAACATAGTTTGTTCAGTAACTGTCAAAACGTGACCTGTATGCCAATGAATTGTGTTGTTAAAACCATCTGGCTGCACATCAGTTTGGTCCTCAGACACAGCCCCTATAATTTTGAGGAAGTACTCTCTTCCGATTTCAAATTGCTTGAATACAAGTTTGTTCATCTCATTCTCCCCTTTCACTGATACAATCATCCATATTATACCACCTATAAGGGAACAAAAATATAATTAAGGTACCTCTAGTGCTTCAAAATATTCGTACCTAGTTAACGTAACTTATTTACTCTTGATTAATAGATGGCCTTTTTCTCCAGTATATATAACTATTAAAATAATTTTAAATTCTTTATAAGAAAAAACCTTTACTAAACACAACACGTAAAGGTTTTTTTATAAGTCTTTTCTATTATAATAATATCTTCTTGATTAAGATATGAATTTAAGTTTCTCTGTTAAACGTAAAAAAGCTTCTTTATCTTTATTCTTTAAGGACTGATCAATTTTCTCGAGAATCTTACTTCTTTTGAAGTCATTTATCATTTGATCTAAAAACAGTTCAGCCAACATTTCATCACGTAAATTTGGATCAACTTGATTCATTTCATTGAGCACATTTTTTTCCATAAAACGTCAACCCCTTTATCTTTTCTCTTTTGCAAACAGTATTCCCTTTTGCTCTCTTTTTATGCAAGGTTGATAGATAAAGTGAGATATAGAATAATATGCATAATTACATGCCTATTTCCTTTCAGATATTTTTCATATATCTTCAACTAGATAAAAAATAACTTTTAAAGATTATGATCTTATTAATTACCCTCATTGACGACAAATAGCAATTTTTCCTTCATATCCTGTACTAATCTATGTTCTACTTCTCTTTTAAGAAATTGATATATTCATGTTAACTAAACGTAAATTATATGAGCACTTAATGTTAATGTATTTTTTATGAAATAAATTTAATGAAAAATACAAAATAAACTTACTTTACAATGGACGGTAAATGAATAAACTAACTTCTAAAAAGTAAAGTTTCAATAGTTACTCTATATGACGACAAATATGGTCTTTTTCTACAAGATAGGTAAATAGTATAACCATTTTTAATGAAATATGTTAACTATTACTTCTATATATAGAATAAATTTAACTTTTATTTAAAATGTAGAATTAATGCTGTAATTTCTTTATATAAATAAATATTTTCTATTTATACAACATTTATTACTTTCACTTTGACGTTTGCTTGTATAAAAAGATGTAGATCTTTGGATTGATTGCACTAGATATTCTTAATCATCGCTTATGTATTTTATTGATCTTTAACATACTATTGAGTAAAAGTTCCTTTTATCAATTACTTTGTTTATACAGGTTTGTTATTAAAAACCTTATTTTTGACAAATAATATATTTACTTTGACTTAAATGAGGGAAGAATATGAAGATTTTCGGAATAAGTATATTGATTTTTTTATTGGCAACTTCAAACCTTTTATTAATGGATATTTTGTTAGGTTTTAGACTCTCTGATGCATTACTTCATCTCCTAAATCCTTTTTGGGTTATGAGTAGTGCCGAATATATAATGTTAATAGGGCTTTTTTTAATTGTTATTGGCCAGCAGATTTTTCTAATTATAAAAAAGAAAGAGGAGAAACGTAACAATTCCTAGTGAGTCTTTTTCTTAACAAAGTTCTGAATGATAGAGATGACCAGCATAAACACGGGAATAATGATAAAAAAAGGAACATGAAGATATTTTATTGTATCACCTAAACCTTCTTCTATATGTTCGGAAAAGCTAGAGGCAATTGACATGGATAAAAAAATGAGAATGACTCCAAGCGGTAGAATGAGACTTTGATGACTTTTTAATTTAAACAACTCAGCTATTCCTAGAACAGCCCCATATAGAAAAATGGATACCTTGAAGAGAACTGTCATTAATAACGTAAACACTACAATGGCATCCAATCTTTCAATAAAATCAAACAGGTTTACCTTTCCGATTGTTGCCAATGTAGGGAACGTAGACCTCTTCATTACATCCAAACCTAGTACGGCCATATTTAAAGCAGCTGTCCAGCTTAAGATTAGGCCACTTGAAATTAAAGCAGATAACCATACTTTCTTTATTAAATTAGGTCGATTCAAATACGGTAATAGCATGGTAAATACGAACATTTCACCAAATGGAAAAGAAACAACAGATGGGAAAGCTGTTGTTAAGACGGGGCTCCACCCATGCTCAAGAAATGGCCTAATTTGATTAAAATCGAAATCTCCTGAAACAAGCACGAAAAAGTTTGCTGCTACTCCAAATAAAAGCAAAATGACAATGAATACCTCTGCTGTTCTCCCTAATACTTCGATTCCTAGGTAGATAATATAACATATAACAAGAACAAGTGAGAGGTTAATTGCAAGTAAAGGGGTTTCTGGTAAAGTGGACGAAGCCAGTAGGTCTCCGAAATCACGTACATTTCTAGCTGCAATATACAAGAAGAATAAACAATATAACAGACCAATTATCCAACCGAGATATTTACCAAATATTTTTCTAATGTACCCTGTAAGAGGGAGGTTCGGATATTGACGAAATAGCATGTAGTAAACAAAAAATAAGAGTATACCTCCACCCATTCCTAAAATCACAGCAAACCAAGCATCTTTCCCTGCGGGTATTCCATAACTTACAATTAGCGCAGTTCCCAGGTCAAAGATAAACATTAAGACAAATAGTTGAATAGCACTTATTTTTGCTTTCTCCATCTTTTTGAAACACCTCCTTTCTCTACTTCTAGACGTGGATTTTCACCAATTGTCAATAATCCTTTATGGTGGTGAATACTAGAACTAGAGACAAACACATTCTAGTTCGTTTTTTTCTTAAAATGATTACGGATAATCGAAACAACCAGCATGAGCAAGGGAATAACAATTAGCAGAGCAATCGAAAGGTACTGAACAAGGAACCCTTCTTCCCCTTGTTCTGAAAAACTGGAGGCCATAGTAAGAGATAAAAAAATGACAATAGTACCGGTTGGGAAAAGAATTTGACGATAGTTGCTTAGTTTAAATAAATCAGTTATACCAATGACGGCAGCATATAAATAGATGGATGCTTTGAAAAAGACCGTAATCAGCAAAGTGAAGACTACAATGGCATCTAATCTCTCAATAAAGTCAAACAAATTGACCTTACCCACTGCCGTCAACGTAGGAAATACGGATCTCTGCATCACATCTATACCTAAAACTGACGTATTTAATATAAACATCCAGCTTAAGATCAAACCACTTGAAATCACGGCTCCCAACCATGCTCTCTTTACTAATTGAGGGCGATTTAAATACGGTAATAGCATCGTAAAAGCAATCATTTCACCAAATGGGAAAATGAGCAGGTGGGGAAAAGCTGTGGTAAAGATAGGTTTCCATCCGTGTTCAAGAAAGGGACGTATTTGGTGAAAATCAACATCTCCAGATACCAGGACAAAAAAATTCCCGCCTGCTCCAAGTAAGAGCAAAATAACAAAAAATACTTCTGCCGTTCTCCCTACTACTTCTATCCCTAGATGAATGACATAACACATCACAAGCACAAGCGTAAGGTTAATGGCTAGTAAGGGGGTTTCCGACAAGGTGGATGAAACCAATAAGTCTCCTAATTCACGTACATTCCTTCCGCAAATATATAAAAAGTGAAGACAGTATAATAAGCCAACTATCCATCCGATGTATTTACCAAATATATTTCTTATATATCCAGTGAAGAGCAAGTTCGGATATTGACGAAATAAAAAGTAGAAAATATAAAATAATACGGTTCCTCCACACATGGCTAACAGAATAGAAAGCCAAGCGTCTTTTCCAGCAATTGTCCCGTAACTAACAACCAATGCTGTTCCCATTTCAAAGATAAACATCAGGGCAAAGAGTTGAATGACACTTATTTTGGCTTTTTCCATTCCTTAAAAACTCCCTTCTATGCCCTTTATGATTAGATCTGTTATTTGTTTATATAGGATTTAGTTGTCATGCCTGTTCGGCGAATAATTGCCTGTACATTCACATGAACTTCTGTTTCTGGAAAAATATCTTTTTCCCATGATGTCTCTATGTTTTTCCATACATGTTTGTCTGCTATATTAATCTGTTCACCAAAATTGAAAATATCACTTTTTTGTTTTTGTGCTTTTTTTACTGTCAGTAAGACTTCCTGTTTAATCTCTTCTTCTAGTTTTTCATCTAATTGGCCAAGAACTTGCGATTTACCAAGGTCTTTAGAGCAGTTATTTTCTAAAACAGCCCCTTCAGCATGAACGGTAATATAGATGACTGGTTTCTGATGTTTGGTGGTTACATGAGTAGATGATTTTGCACGTGAAATTTCAATTGCAGTGGCTTCCTTTTTCTTTCCGCAGTTAAGATTCATCACAGTTCGTTTCATTTCATTCGTAACCCATGTCACTCCTCGTGCATCATGTCCCTCCAACCAGTTTTCCAACTTCCCATTTTTAAATAGAGCCATCCCTTTTATTTCAATCTGCGTGCTTGGGGAAATTTGTTGCATATTTATTGTAGCATTACCTTTAGTAGCTTCTCCGTCAATCTTCACGCCCGTAACTACTACATTTCCTTCTTTTAACCCTTGGATTAACTGATCGGCCCGCGTACTTTTATAGGTTCCCCAGTCTTCTTCAGAAGTTTTTAAGGCATCCCCAATCTTAGCAGAAGGGATGGCTTCTAATGGAGTCGTGACTTCTAGCGTTTCTTTTGCTGTAGCATGTCCTCTTGCAATTAAAACTGGAAACAGGACTCGAAATTGGGCATCACGTTCAATCATATCAAACAAATCTTCAATCCCTTCTTTCGCTACCTTTTCACCAATCACCAAAACTTGAAGATGAGGAAAGAAAAGCTCTCCAGGTGACTTTGTTGAAATCTTTCGAAGGGTCTCAGCAAGGGTGCTTCCTGTTTCAGTAAAGGTTGTGACAGGCGAAGCTTGAACTTTTCCCCCTTGCTGTCCTCCAGCGACTTGAGATGGATTGATAATTTGAACCGTAACCCGATATCGATTCTTTATTTTGTCACTACCTTTATCGATGGCCATACCTGATACGATGCTTAGTTGTTGTAATTCTTCACGGTCCCAGCATCCTGATAACAAAACTACAAATACACAAACTAAAATAAGCATCAACGGTTTATGTCTCATTAGAATCCCTCTTTGACTCATGTTGTTTCATGCCACCTTCTCTTGGCGAAGGTCCACGATTGTAGTTCTCATCTGTCCTCTGCGTCTTTATCTGACTAACTAAACGAGGTCTTTTGGATAAAAACGGTAAAGGGAATCGAAAAATAGAATCCTTTTGATCAGCCAAAATAATGGGGGCAAAAGGGGCCAAATAAGGAATACCAAATGAACGCAAACTGCACGTATGAGCCACTAGCATGATTACACCTAAGCCAATACCATAGAGCCCAAAAAAACTGGCCAAAATCATCATCCCGAATCGAAGTAAACGAGTAGCATCTGTCATTGCGTAATGAGGAATGGTAAAGCTGGCGATAGCTGTAGCTGCCACCACAATAACCATTGCACTGGAAACAATCCCAGCTGAAACAGCTGCTTCACCCAGTACAAGAGCTCCAACGATGGAAACAGCTTGCCCAACAGGACGCGGCATACGAACACCGGCTTCTCTCAACACTTCAAAGGTAAACTCCATCAATAATGCCTCTATGATAATTGGAAAGGGAATACTTTGACGCTGTGCTGCCAAATTAATTAACAACGGTGTTGGAATTAATTCGGGATGAAATGAAAGAAACGCGATAAATAAAGATGGGCCAAGAAGGGTAATTAAAAAAGAAACAATTCTCAGCATACGCAAGAAGCTAGCCATCGTCCAGCGCAAATAATAATCCTCTGCCGTCTGGAAAAATTGATTCCAAGTTGCAGGGACAATGAGAGGTGTAGGTGTTTCGTTCACAAAGATCACGACTCGTCCTTCTAATAGATTTCCTGCCACTACATCGGGGCGTTCGGTTATAAAAACCGTTGGCCAAGGAGTCCAGGTTTCATCGGCAATCCATTCTTCAATAGTATTTGAACCTTGAACTTCATCTACTTCTATTTTACTAAGCCTTTCTTTAATTTCTGTAAGAAGCTTATCGTTGACGATTCCTTTTACATACATCATGCCAACGCCTGTTTGCGTGATCGTTCCTATTTCAGTCGTTTCTAGCCAGAGATTGGGGCTTTTGATCCGACGACGAATCATAGCCGTATTACTAATAAGCGACTCTGTAAAGCTATCTCGAGGTCCTCGGACAGATGATTCTGCCACAGGCTCCGAAATGGCTCTAAGGTCTCCTCCTTGTGCGGAACAGGCAAATGCTTGATCCCATCCATCTACAAGTACGATTGTTTCTCCCGATAAAAGATGAAGAAAAAGTTTATTAAAATTTGTTACTTCTCCCACATTTGTAATGGTTAATATGTGTTCTTTTATATATGTACCTAATTGACTAGGGAGATAAGGAGCCTCCTTTTCGATCATATCTACATCATTCATCAATCTTTCTATAATAGAGTTCCCCAGAATTTCTTTATCCGTTAGTCCATTTATATAAATAGAAGCTACTTTGCATAAAAAGGGTTTTCCCATCTTAAAATCCCGAACCACTAAATCTCCACTATTACCTAAGGAATCCTTTACTTTCGTTAGATTTTCAGCCAAAGATGAATGAAGAACCTCGTTATTTAAAGTCATTTCTTCATACTGAGGGACCATTTTTTTGGGTTTTCTCGCTTTTCTCATCAAGCGATTCCATGCGCTGTTCATATTTTAATAACCCTCCACTTTTGAATGCCATCGAATGAAGAGGACGATGTTTTTTTAATATTCACTAGTAATTTTTCCCTATATTCTTTTTTTATACATTCATTAAGCTTTCGCTGACTTGTTACAAAGGAAAGTAACTAACGTAGCATAAAATTTAGTTTCATCTATTTAAAAAGCGTTAGCCACTTCTCATCGTTTACTTATGTTTATTCAATTATTAGACTCCTCAATTTGATTCTCTTTACACTTCATCCTAATTCGTAATTTTTGCATACGTGAGCCAAAAGCCATTTGAAATAAACCTGTCAATTCATAATCAAAAAAGTCCTGTTTTCTTATTCTCAGCAATGCCTCTTCATAAGAAGAAAAACCTAACTGCTCAAAAATAAAATAGTTCAAGCTTATTAGTTTCGAAAGATTATGGATCAGCTATTGATGGTTATCTAATATTTCGAACATGAGTAATGATTTTTATTTTATATTTAGTTTCCAAATTGGGGTATGCTCTATTAAATAAAAAAGGTTAACTCATTGGAGTTAACCTTTTTTATGCTATCTAGAACTAATATTATGGTAACTAAAAATGAATACTTTTATAAACGGTATGTTTAATTCTGTTTCAATTCAGGATGAAAATAGCTTAAGTGAGACAAACGAAACATTGAATTATTATTATATGTTGTACAAAAATTATAAAATGACCTGAGAAGTGCCCTAAATTTAGGAGATTCAATTAAAATAGACGTTACTTCTTATATTAAACGCAGTATATGGAATTCGCTTTCTAATGAAAAAGAACAGTGTATATTAGAAAAAACTCATCAAAAAATCCTATTTTTAGTGGGGTAAAGGATTTTTTGATGAGTTTCTTTATTATAAGGATATAAACAAACATAGTAGGTATGGGTTTTTCTAAGGTTATTTTATATAAAATTAATTACTACTAATATTTTCTTTATTTATATAAGCCATTTCATGTTTTTCACTGAATTAGTCGTTGACTAATTTTCAAGCAGAAAAGTATAGGTAAATTGTTTTACTTTGTTTTTAATTAAACTAGAATTTCCTTTTGAACATTAATTGATTGATCCTGGTTAATCTTCGTGTTTTCCCACATCCAATTGTGGAACTGTGGATATGCTTTTCTGTACTGTTCAGCATATAGTTGATATCTTTCATGATTTTCTATATTAGGCTCTATTTTCTTTTGTTTAAAACGTACCATATTGGTTGCAGCTTCTTCGATATCTTTATACGCTCCTCCAGCAACACTGGCTAAGATTGCAGATCCTAAACAAGCTACTTGATTATCTTCAGGCACATTTATAGAGATGTTACTTACATCAGCATGAATTTGTAAAAACAACTCACTATTTGTTGCTCCTCCAGCCGCATATACTTCGTCGACATCAATTCCATTGCTTCTAAAGTTACGAATATTACAATCTGTTCCGTAAGAAATCGCTTCCATAATAGCGCGGTAAATATGCGCTCGCCCATGTTTTAAAGATAATCCAGATATTAGACCTCTAACATTGGGATCGACATGCGGTGATCGATTTCCTTGCCAGTAATCTAATACAATAAGGCCCTCAGAACCTGGAGGGATATTAATTGCCTCTTGAGTTAGTAAATCATAAACGCTTACATTTTGATTGTTAGCTATAATCTCTAGATCCTTACAAAAATTTGTTCTTAACCATTTGATAGTAGAACCTGATGAAGACTGGCCTGCCTCTACCAGATTTAAACCCGGAACTACTGCGTCAGGAAAGGAACCCAATATTTCTTTTGCATGAACTGGTTTATCTGTTAATGTATAAATATTATGTGAGGATCCCGTAATAAGAGCTAGTTTTCCTGGTTGAGCTACTCCTAAACCAATTATGCCATTAAGAGCATCTACGCCTCCCTGGGCCACGGGTGTCCCTGTTCTTAACCCTAATTCTTCTGCTGCTTCTTCAGTAAGTCCGCCAATATGTTCACCCAATTTACATATATCTTGCGGAAGTTTTTCAAAAATATCACCCAAACCAACTGATTCATAAAAATGCTGAGGAACGCCTCCTTCTTTTTGATTATAATGCCATCTATAAGTAGTTGTACTGATACTCCCAGTATATCTACCAGTAAGTCTGTACGTATACCAATCAGAAAAGTCCATGAGTTTATTTGCACTCTTATAAGTATGAGGTTCATTTCTTTTTAGCCATAGAGCTTTACAAACCATCCACTCCGGAGAAACTTTGCCGTAGCCATTGTATTTTAAAGCTTCATGTCTAGTAGATGAAATAAATTGAGCCTCCTCGTGAGATCGAACATCCATCCATAAAAGAGCACGTCTCAATGGTGTTCCGTCACTTTTGCAAGGGATAATAGTAGCACAGGTTGTGTCTAGACTTAAACCAATAATTTGCTCTTTAGTAGCCCCAGATTGATTCATTGCTTTTCTTATACTACTGACTAAACCAGACCACCATTCACTTGGATCTTGCTCTGCCCAACCGGGATGGGGATGATATGTTTGATATCCGGTAACACCTAATCCTACCTGATTTCCGTATAAGTCATATATCACTACTCTAACACTCTCTGTTCCCGCATCTATTCCAATGACTAGCTCCTTTTTCATTCTACATTCCCCTCTTCCCAAAGTTAAACTGTCTAAGTTGTAACTTATCTTCTTAAAAGTTTCTAACTGCAGGTATGACACTAAAATTTAGTTCCTATATTGTTCTTAATATTGAGGTAATATATAATTTTCATTACATTAAATAATAAACATAAACGACAATATACACTAAGACTAATCTATTTACTAAATTTTTATAAATGATAGAGAAAAATCAGATCAAAATAAATATATTTTGACCTGATCACTTTCATTTATTTAAATACTGTACAGTTATTATAAACCTTCTTCTTAAACTAAAATAGGGTTTAATTTCACTAATTTATTTTCAACGGAAGTCTTATTTATACTCTGTGTTTGCAACGAACGTAACTTCCAAATCATTGATTCTTTCTCCTGCTCAATATCCCCGTACGTAATAATTTCCCCTTGTTTTATAGAACGAGTTACTACAACATTTGGATCTACCAACCCAATTGGAAGAGCATTTACTGCAGAAGCTTCACTATGGGTTAGTAATTTACCGTATACTGTATACCCTCCAATACCGTCAAGGCGATCTCCTGGTTTCAAGTCTTTCTTTGCTACAGCTACTGTTTCAGCTTGGAGACCATGCCACGGAGCAATAGTTGCTTCCTTATGAAAATAAGCACGAGCAACCGAAAGTGGCGTTTCAAGACTTGTTAAATGATAAGGACGGTATAACACATAATTTGGCCCATCACCCATTTTTAAATAATTCATTTCATGATGAACTTCCTCTTTATCTGAAGAGATGATTGCAAATACACCTGGGGCTACCCCATTTACGTAGTCAACAATTCCCTTACCTGATAAAATTCCACCTTTTTCTCTTTCTTGAAACAAAGAGGGTAACTCATTGACAGTACCGGAAGGACCATGCATGCCTGGTTTATCTGGTAAAAATCCAGTGGCATTTGCAACTGCATTCATTTCAACCATAGTTTTTGTTCCATCTTGAAATGAAGCAATCATTTTAGGGTTAGCACCTTTCTCTTTAGCCTCTGCTTCTGCAGAGGAAGGATTAGCTTCGTGGTTTAATGGATTATTTTTTCCTTTTCCTAATGCAATAATCTCAAAACCAATTGCATCTGCAAAATCATATAATTCCATTACTGCTCCTGGTTCATCACCTGCTGATCCCGTATATACAACGCCACTCGCATCTGCCATCTGTTTTAGAAGAGGCCCAACTGTCACATCTGCCTCTACATTTAGCATAACGATATGCTTTTTATTTAAAATAGATTTCCAAGCAATTTCAGCTCCCAAATTGGGAACACCAGTGGCGTCTACAACAACATCAACGCTTGGTAAACTTGTAACCAACTCACTATAAACTGTACCTACGACTTTTCCTTGTTCAATAGCTTGTTCTGCCTCTTCAATCTGATCTGTTAAGACAATTTCCTGTTCATTGATACCAGCTTTTAAATAGGCCTGTTGAATCAAAGAAGTATGGAGATCGGCTGTAGCGACGACTCTCATACCTTTCATACCTTCAATTTGAGAAATCATACCTCTTCCCATTTGCCCACAACCAATTAAACCAACTCGTATTTCTCTGCCCATTTTCTCTAATTCTCTTAATTTATAGTTTAATCCCAACATGTTTCAAACCTCCTAATAAAATATGTAAATTAATTTATGATGAAACATCATATAAGAATTTTTGGTCTTCACATAACAGAATTAATGTGAACATTTTAGATATAGAAAAACTAAAGCTTAATCTTAATTAAAGATAAACAAGGAAACGTTTACACTAATTATTATTGAAATAGCTCAACTACAAAGAAGCAAAAAGGATGAAGGTTATTTGATTCTTTACAAAAGTTCTTATTAGTTACCTTTGTTAAAATTATAAATTTCAATTGTATATTTTGTCAATGTAATTTTTAGAAAATTATTATAAATACCTATAAAACAGTTATTTTTATGATTAATATCTTATTAGTTGATTTAAATTTTATTAAAAACTATTTTTATTATTTACAAAAGTTTATTCAATGAACAAATGTATCAACTTTTAATAGTTTCTCAACGCCCTGAACTTAAAAATGGGTTTGATGAATAACTGGTATAGCAGTTATTCATCAAACCCATCCTAAAGGAAGATTAAACAAGAGAGTATATACAACTTTCTTATTAACGTTACTTGAATTACATATTGAAAATATTAAAGATGTAGTATTACATTTTTGAATTGTAAAAGATTTTAAAGGGGTAATTAACGGAGAAGGAGAACATGTACTAACGATTACACTTGCTCCTGCTGAACATAGAAATATATTAATATCATGCTGGAGGATAAAGTCGCTAGCAGGAAGATTTATAAATTATTTTGGCACTTTTAAAATCAGTTATATAATTTATTCAGTAGTTATACTAAATCAGTCAGACTGGTATACAATAGATAGATTACCTCTTATAGAATTAGATAAAAAAGGGTTATCGTACAGCATAACGTACTAAAAGGTGCCCTAAAATTAAAGGGAAAATACTTGGTTTTTGAGGCACCTTTTTTAAAGAATACATAAATAGTTTCATTAGGGCTAAATTGCATAAATAAAGTAAAATCTAAAGTACCTGATTTAATGACTTGTTATTCTCCTCGTAAAAGAGCAGAAGCTGTTTGTTCGTCAATTATTAGCACATCTAAATAATTCCCTTTTAGAGCAGCCTCAACACTTTCTAGCTTGTGAGTTCCCTCAACTACTCCAATGACCTTTTTAATCTGCCTTAAATCTTCTAATGATAAGCCAATTACTTTGTCGTTTAACGGATGGTCAACCGATTCTCCTGACGCTTCAAAAAAACGAGAGGCAATATCACCAACAGCACCCATTTTACGAAGATTTTGCAAATCATCTTCTTTTAAATAGTTAAGTTCCTTCATAGTAGAACCTTTGTGGGGATTTCCTATACCTACAAGAGCTAAATCTACTTCCTTAACCTCTTCAAGAACAGAAGAAATTTCTTTCATAGCTACTAGGTGCTCTTTTAGTTCCTTTGTTTCTACAATCGCGGGAGCATATAAGTAGGAACATGTGCAACCCATTTTTTTAGCTAATTCATATGCTAATTGATTAGCGTGAATTTCTACATGTTGTGTCCCCATACCACCTACGAGGGGCACAATATTCATTTCTTCTTTTCTCTCAAATGGATATTCTCTTACTAATTCAGCTAAAGTAGACCCCCATGAAATACCAAGTTTTTTTGCATCCATTCTCTTTAAATACTTAGAGAGATAATAAGCGCCGGCCTGTCCCACTGCTCTCTTAGTCATTTCTGGAGTTAATCCTACTGTAGATATAACAATGGCATCTTGCAAGTCATATTTTTTCTCAAGTTTTAGTTCTAGATCGACAGTATGGACACTCTCGTCTTTAATATAAACCTCTATTATTCCAAGCTCTTTTGCTCTTTGTAGAAGTTTAGAAATAATAGGCCTTGATACTCCTACCTTCTTAGCAATCTGTTGTTGTGTCCAACCCTCTATATAATACAGATTAGCTAATTTCACCATCTGCTTTCTTTCTTCCCAATTTAACATACAATCGCCTCTTTATCTGTTTGTATGCTTTTTAGTATAGCAATAACCATATCAAATGAGAACATCTTACTCTTAGATAGAAGTACATTTTAAGTAAATAAGAAACCTCAGTAACAGTAAAAGTGTTTCTAAGAATTAAGTTCCTCTCATAAGAAAAGGATTGTGGTATATAAAAAAAAAGAACGCTCTGTAAGAGACGTCCTTTTTATCATCATTTAAAAATTACCCTTTAATTTGAAGAGCCTACTACATCCTTTAAATTGGTAAAATCATCGTTTTCCTCTTCCTTTTTAGGAAGCTGAATAAATTTCATTAAGAATGCACTAAGGAGATACAAAATGGTATATATCCATATAACCCCCAATGTACCTATACTTCCTATGAAAGCGCCAACAATTGCTGGTCCTAAAAATGTACTTAGACCTGCTCCAAGATTAAGTACGGACATAGCAGCTCCTTTATTATTTCCTGCTAATGAAGGGATTAATGCAGACAATGGTGCATATGCAGCTAAACAAGCACCAAAGCAACATGCTGTAATAATTGTAAAGAAATAATTTGGTCCTAGAAGGGTTGGAACATAGTAAAAGGCTGCGGTGAAAATAGCACATCCTACTCCTCCAAACCACATAACTGTATTACGCCAACCTAGCCTATCCCCAACGATCCCGAAGATTAAATTAAAGAAAATATTACTGGTCCAAAGTGATCCATAGATCTGTAACCACTCGGTTCTTGTAAAGCCGATTTCCATCATATAAGCAGGCATAAAAACTACAAAGCCATATGCACCAGTTGTATTAATTGTTCTTACAATACCGCCTAAACCAATCTTAGGCTTTTCAAATGCAATTGTAATACCTTTTAATAAATATCTAGCCATGTCTTGCCTGGTTTCAAAGGTTTTCCCACTACTAGAATCGTCCTTATTTGTCATAATCGCAATTAAGGCTCCTACACCCGTGAAAACCACAGCACTCCATAAAGTGTTGATTTCGCCTAAAATGGGAAGTATAAAACTTGAATAATAAGCTCCTAACACATTTAAGCCAGCCGCAAACGAGAACCAAAACCAACCTACAGCTGTTCCGAGTTTATTGCTTGGCGTATAATATGTAAGCCAAACTAAAAAAGAATAAGCAAATAGGGGATACCCCAATCCTCTGAGAGAGTATGTCGGTATCATGATCCAAAGATTCATAGACGGTAAACCAATGGTTAAGAAAACAATTGTCCCTATCAAAAATAATGTTATCCCCAATGTCATAGCCTTTCTAGTTCCTAGAATTTCAGCCAATACCCCTGAAAACCAAGAAGCAAGGGCAACCGCAACTCCATATACACTAAATAATAAAGCTGACTGTTGAATACTCAAGCCATTGTCAGTTAAATAAGAAGATAACCACCCCTGCTCAAGTCCATCACCCATCATAAAAAGTATAACCCCTAAGTAACCTAAAGCCATTTTTGGGTCCATACCTAACCTTTCTAAGAATCTCTGCATACTCTTCTTCCCTCTTTTCTTTTATAAGGACATGAATTAAAAAATTCAGAATTATCTATTTTCAATACACATGAAAACCTTCTAAGTTTATTGATACCTACATAAAGGAGCTGACGTCAAAGGAATTTAATAAAATAACCTTTGAGTCAGCTCTATTATTTCGCTTCTAAAAGTGCTAATGCAGTTTGTTCATCTATAATAAGTACATCTAAATAGTTTGCTTTCAGAGCAGCTTTGGTACTTTCTACTTTATGAGTCCCTTCAACTACTCCGATGACTTCTTTTACTTTTTTTAATTGCTCTAATGGTAGTGCAATTACTTTATCATTTAACGGATGGCTAACAACTACTCCCCATTCATCAAAGAAGCGAGATCCAATATCACCTACAACACCTATTTTTCGTAATTGCTTTAGGTCGTTATCTTTTAGGTAACCAAGCTTCCGCATAGAACCTTTATAAGGATTTCCTAATCCAATAAGGGCCACGTCTACTTTTTTTCCTTCATCTAGGACAGACGAAATTTCCTTCATAGTTACTAGACGTTCCTTCAATTCTTTTGTTTCGACAATTGCAGGAGCATATAAGTACGAACACGTACAACTCATTTTTTTAGCTAACTCATAAGCCAGTTGGTTTGCATGAATTTCAACCTGTTGTGTTCCCATGCCGCCTACAAGAGGTACAATGTTCATCTGCTCTTTTCGTTCAAACGGATATTCTTTTACTAATTCAGCTAAAGTAGAACCCCACGAAATACCAAGTTGGCTTACATTTCTTTTCTTTAAATATTTAGAAAGATAATAGGCACTTGCTTGACCTACTGCTTTTTTAACCATATCAGGTGTTAACCCTACAGTAGATACAACAATTGCATCTTTCAATCCATATCGCTTTTCTAGCTGTTGTTCCAATTCCACTGTATGAATATTTTCGTCCTTAATATAAACTTCTACCACTTTTGAATCTCTTGCCTTCTGCAGAATTCTCGAAATAATAGGTCGAGATACGCCCACTTTCTTAGCAATCTGCTCTTGCGTCCACCCATCCATATAATATAAATTAGCTACTTTTACCAGTTGTCTTCTTTCTTCCCAACCTACTACCATGCCATCGCCTCTTTTTAGCTAAATCTATTAACTAACAAAGATGTATTCTCTATTAGACAAGAACACCTTTCTTTCTCATAGCGTTTACACTATTGATAGCTGCTTCATAAAATGATTCAGAAACAGTTGGGTGAGGGTGTATCATTTTTGACACTTCCTCGACTGTTCCCTCTAAGTATACAAAAGCAGAAGCTTCGGAAATCATTTCTGTAACATGCGAACCAACCATTGTTACACCAATTATCTCTCCATACTTTTCTTCATATACTATTTTAACAAAACCTTCTGATTCTCCTGAGGCCAGAGCTTTTCCATTTCCACTATGGTCAAAGCGCTCAATCCGAACAGGCATTCCTTGTTTTTTTGCTTCTGCTTCTGTAATTCCTACACTAGCTACCTCAGGTAATGTATAAATACAGCGAGGCACTACTTTATAATCAATCTCATCATAAACTCCACTTGCATTTTTGGCAGCTACAATTCCCTCTGCACTTGCAACATGAGCTAATTGGTAACCTCCAACTACATCGCCAACTGCATAAATTTCAGGAATATTTGTTTCCATCTTTTCATTGACTTTGATGAAAGGTCCTTCCATTGCCAAGTTTGCATTTTGAACAGCTGAGAGATTCGGTTTTCGCCCCACACTCAAGATAAGAGTCTCTGTTTCGAATAGGTGCTCTTTTCCTTTTGAATCTACACACATGACCACTTTTTGCATGTTTCTCTCTTGAACTTTAGTGACCTTGGTACTTGTATGAAACTGAATACCTTTTTTCTTAAGAAGTTTATTTAACATCTTTGAAGCATCTACATCTTCACTTGGAATAATGCGATCTGCTGCTTCAATCACTGTTACTTCTGCTTTTAAGCTAGCAAAGATACAGGCAAATTCTACGCCAATGACCCCACCACCAATAATAACAACTGATTTAGGAATATCTTGAATATCAAAAATTGTATCGCTTGTGTCAAAATCAACAGAGGCTAAACCTTCTATCGGTGGAATAATAGGAGTCGATCCTGTAGCTACAATAATACGTTCAGCTTGAATGCTTTCTTCTTTTCCATTTGATTCAATTCTAATCTTTTTGCCTTCTTCAACTTTGCCAAAACCCTCATAAACATCTATTTTCCCCTGGTTTAGCAAATAAGAAATTCCCTGTCGTAAACGATGAATGACATCATCTTTGCGCTTTTTCATTTTGTCTAACGAGAAAGAAAGTTCTCCAGTTTCAATTCCCCACGATTGCGCTTTTTCAATAGACTCAATTACCTCAGCGTGCTTCAACAACGTTTTAGAAGGAATACAACCTCTATTCAAGCAGGTCCCACCTAAAAAATCAGCCTCAATTAATGCAACTTTTTTTCCAAGCTCTGCCGCATGTAATGCGGCTACGTATCCACCTGGCCCTCCACCTATTACTACAACTTCATAAGCATTCATCATATTTTCCACCTCTTATACTAGCAATTCAAACGGATTTTCGAGAACCCGTTTGAGTTCCGTTAAAAATTCTGCTGCTGGAGCTCCATCAATTACACGATGATCAAATGACATGCTTAATGTCATCATTGGACGGACTTCAATCTCACTATTTATAACTACAGGTTTCTCTAGCATTCTACCTACCCCTAAGATAGCTGTTTCTGGTTGATTAATAATTGGTGTAAATGCGTCTATTGCATACATCCCAAGGTTACTGATTGTAAACGTTGAACCTTTTAATTGATCAGGTAATAACTTTTGTTCTCTTGCGCGTTTACCAATATCTTTTGCTTCCATTGTTAAGTCTGCTAAGCCTTTTTGGTTTACATCTTTAAGAACAGGTACCATTAATCCATCTGGAACAGCAACCGCCAAACCGATATGAACAGCATCATTGTATATAATTTCATCATTTATAAAAGATGCATTGACTGCTGGGAAACGTGACAACACTAGTCCTACTGCTTTTATAATTACTTCTGTATAAGACAATCGCATGCCTGTTTGCTTTTCAACAATAGGTAAGAGTTGAACACGTAACTCTTTTACCTTTGTCATATCAATCTCACTTGTTAATGTAACATGAGGTGCTGTGAAAGCACTTTGAGACATCCGATCTGAAATCACCTTACGCATACCACCAATTTTTCTTCGCTTCTGTGGAGAAGCTGGTGCTTTTGTGCTTTTTTCTTGAATAGCCGCAGATATATCTTGTTTAACAATTTTGCCGTTTAGACCACTTCCTGAAATTGTAGTTATATCTACGTTCTCTTGTTTAGCTATTTTGTTAGCTAGTGGTGTGATTTTTGAATGCGTTTGATCTTCATTAACGTATTCGTTGACATCTTTTACATGAACTCTTCCATTTGGACCACTTCCAGCTATGGCGGTTAACTCCACTTGATTCGTTTTTGCAATTCTTCTTGCTGCTGGGGTAGCACGCGGTTTTTCGCCAGAAATAACTGAGGCAGCTACTAATGGTCTTTCAGCCTTCTCAGCTACTGTTTCTTCTTGAACTATTTGCTCACTTGATTCATTTGATTCATTTGATTCGCCCGACTCACCTGGAGATTCTGCAGGTACTTGTTCATTTGATTGACCGATATAACCAATTACGTGGTTAACTGGCACTTGGTCATCAGTATCAAAATACTTCTTTAATAAAATACCGTCGTCATATGCTTCAACTTCAATGTTAATTTTATCTGTTAAGATTTCAAAAAGTGGTTCCCCTATTTCAACCGTATCTCCCTCTTCTTTAAACCACTCGAGGAGGGTGCCAGTTTCCATCGTACTACTTAGTTTTGGCATAAAAATCTCTTTTGCCATGTTTTCACTCTCCTTATTTAAAACGAACTGTTTCTTTGACTGCTTCAATAATATCTGGAACTTGAGGAATAACAGCCTTCTCTAATGTTGGATTATAAGGAATCGGAACTGCTAACCCTCCTAAACGTTTGATTGGCGAATCTAAATAGTCAAATGCTTCACTTTCAGCAATCATACTAGCAATCTCGCCACCAAATCCGCCGCGTTTAACTGCTTCATGTACTACGATAAGACGACCAGTCTTTTTCACAGACTCTATAATAGCTTCCTCATCTAAAGGAACAATTGTACGTGGATCAATGATTTCTACATCAATTCCTTCTTTCTCCAATTCTATTGCTGCTTCCAATGCCTTATGTACCATAATTGCTGTTGCTACAATGGTGACATCTTTTCCTTCACGTTTAATATCTGCTTTTCCTAATGGAATAGAGTATTGTTCTTCCGGTACATCGCACTGTGTTCGGTATAATAATTTATGTTCATAAAAAATAACGGGGTTATCATCGTCCATTGCTGCTTTTAATAGACCTTTAGCATCATAGGCATTAGATGGCTGAACAACTTTTAGACCAGGGATGTGAGCCATCCAAGCTTCTAAACTTTGTGAGTGTTGAGCTGCTGCTCCTGTACCTGAACCAGCAGGTGTTCTTACAACCATTGGAACCTTTCCCTTACCGCCGAACATATAACGAGTTTTAGCTGCCTGGTTCACTAGTTGGTCCATTGCAATTGTGATAAAATCAGAAAATTGCAATTCTAAAATCGGTCTCATACCAGTAAGAGCAGCTCCAACTGCCCCACCTGCGATTGCTGCTTCTGAAATCGGTGTGTTACGAACACGTTCTGGTCCAAATTCCTCAATCATTCCCCGTGTCACACCAAATGCCCCGCCATATACCCCAATATCTTCACCTAGTATGAATACATCTTCATTCTGACGCATCTCTTGACTCATAGCTTCTCTAACTGCTTCTAAGAAAGTAATTTCTCTTGTTTTAATCTCCGTCATATTAATTCCTCCCAACTTTAAGCATAAACATCTTCTAAAAGGCTCTCTAATGGTGGTTCTGGACTATTTTCAGCAAACTTCACGGCTTCCTCAATTTCTTTTTTCGCCTCTTCTTGTAGCTTATTTGCTTCGTCTTCACTCAATATTTTTTCTTCTATTAACAAATCTTTAAATCGCTTAATACCATCTTTCTTTCTCCATTCAGTTTCTTCTTCACGGGTACGATATTTTTTCGCATCACTTTTAGAATGACCTTTCCAACGGTAAGTTTTCATTTCAATTAAAGCCGGTCCATTACCCTCCCTAGCTTTCTCTACTGATTCATGTACGGTATTCATGATTTGAATCATGTCATTCCCATCTACTACTTTTCCAGGAATTCCGTAAGCGTTTGCACGTTCTGCGATATTTTCAATTCTTGTCATTTCTTTTACTGGTCCCGACATTCCGTATTGATTGTTTTCACAAATGAACACAACTGGTAAATCCCAAATAGCTGCTAAGTTTAAAGCTTCGTGGAAGCTACCTTCATTGGAAGCACCATCTCCGAAAAAGCATAATACAACATACCCTTGGTTTTTCATTTTAGAAGTTAAAGCAGCACCTACAGCAAGTGGAATTCCTCCACCTACAATTCCATTAGCTCCAAGATTACCTTTCTCAACATCTGCAATGTGCATTGAACCGCCTTTTCCCTTACAATAACCTGTTACTCTTCCAAACAATTCAGCCATCATTTTATTGACGTCACCTTCTTTTGCAATACAATGACCATGGCCTCGATGTGTACTTATAATTTTATCCTTAGCTTGCAATACTCCGATTGATCCAGATGCCGATGCTTCTTGCCCAACGCAAAGGTGAGTAGTTCCATGAATCATTCCCTTTGCAAAAAATTGATCCACTTTTTCATCGAAATAGCGAATGAGCCACATTTCTTTATAAAGACTTTTAAGTTTCTTCTCTGTGATATGAGAAGGTAATTTCATTGTACTGAGCATAGCATTTCCTCCTTATTTACATTTGTTCTTTATAGTTACCTTTGTTAATATCATATTTATTATCAGATAATTCGTCAAGTAGAAAATTATTTTTTTAGATATAATAAATAAAAATCCTAAATAACTACTATATTATTGGGTTAATTAAATATTTTTAATTTTTCAGACTAATGTTATTGACAATCTTAATCAGAAGAATTTATACTCTTAACAAAAGTAAGTTTAAAGAACTTTTGTTAAGGGGTGTGAAAATGTGGGGAGTATTCATCACTATTTTTATAGTACTTTGGCTATTACAATTTTTGATGACAAAAAAACAATTAAAGCACTATCACCAAACCGTTAAAGAAATGAGCAATCACTCTTCTGGTTACCTAGGTATAGGAGTTGATAAGAAAAGATTTGGAATTGGAACTGTTTTAATAATGGTAACTGATGTGAAAGGAACTGTTGTTGATTGTAGAATTATGTCTGGCGTTACAGTCTTTGCAAAATTCAAAAAATGTAAGCGTTTTAATAATCTTGATATTCTAGATACAAACGTTTTAAATTACGAACCCAAGTACCAATTATCTTTAAAAATGGCAATTGAGAAAATACATCTACAAATGAACCAAATGGTTTCTGTTCTATAAAAAGGAGGGAAAATGATGGATTGGATTGTAAAGTTAGCAGAAGGTTTTATAGGTATGTTTCAAAAAGGTGGAGAAACCTTTGTTGGAATGTTAACAGGAATTGTCCCCACTTTGATTTGTTTAATTACAGCTGTTAATGCCCTTATTAAATTGGTTGGAGAGGAGAAGATTCAGAGGTTTGCACAAAAATGCACTAAAAATATTATTTTACGATACACTGTCTTCCCCTTGCTAGCCGTGTTTTTCCTAACCAATCCAATGGCTTATACATTTGGAAAGTTTTTACCCGAAAAACAAAAGCCTGCGTTTTACGATTCAGCTGTTTCTTTAGTACATCCAATAACAGGTCTATTTCCACATGCAAATGCAGCTGAACTATTCGTCTATACAGGAATCTCCGCGGGCATCACTCAGTTAAATTTATCCCTTGGACCATTAGCAATTCGCTTTTTTATTGTAGGGATGATTGTAATTTTGATTAGAGGGATTATAACAGAAAAAATCACTTTAAAAATGATAAAAAATAGAGAGTTAAAAGAAGCGTCTAACTAATCTACTCTAAAGAGAGGGGGAAAATAAATGAGTCAAAGTCAAGCTGTTCTAACTTCATTTAAATCAGTTAAAATCTCTAAAGGAAACAGTGGATGGGGAGGACCTTTGGTTATTGAACCAAATGAAACTCGAAAATATATTGTATCAGTTACTGGAGGGGGCATACACCCTATAGCACAAAGAATTGCTGATCTAACAGGTGGAATAGCTATAGATGGATTTAAGACGTCTATTGAGAGTGATCAAATGGCCTGTGTCATCATCGATTGTGGTGGAACTGCTCGCTGTGGTGTCTATCCGAAAATGGGAGTAATGACAATAAATTTAACACCCACATCTCCTTCAGGACCCCTAATGAATTTTATTAAAGAACATAACTTTGTATCGGGTGTAAAAGAAGAAAATATTGAATTTGTCTCCGAAAAATTCGAGGAGAGTAATCAATCTAAATTAAAGCACCAAACTGCCTCCCACACACCACAACAATTAAAAGAAGAAGCAAAGAAAAAAGCTGCCCAATATGCTTTCAAGGATCCAGTTAAGGTATCGCTCATTGAAAAAATTGGACGAAGCATGGGTAGCGTAGTTGGAATCTTCTATCAAGCAGCACGTGAAACAGTTGAACAGGTCATTAAAAACATATTACCTTTCATGGCTTTAGTTAGCACCATTATTGGAATTATTTTGTATACAGGAATTGGAGATTTAATTGCTAAATTTGTATCTCCACTAGCTGGAAATATTTTAGGACTTCTACTCCTATCGGTCATCTGTGCAGTTCCTCTCTTATCACCACTACTAGGTCCTGGAGCCGTTATCGCTCAGGTGGTTGGTGTATTAATAGGAGTAGAAATTGGGAGAGGAAACATTCCACCAAACTTAGCTTTACCAGCCTTATTTGCAATTAATCCTCAAGCAGGATGTGACTTTGTTCCCGTAGGCTTAACTCTCGGTGAAGCTGAGCCTGAAACAGTTGAAGTGGGTGTGCCTGCAGTACTAATGTCAAGGTTAATGACAGGTCCATTAGCTGTAGCAATTGCCTATGTATTTAGTTTTGGTCTATACGAATAATAACTAATTGGAGGATGATTATTATGAAAAAGATTTATGATTCTACTGTTATAGAGATTGGTTCACAAGTTGAGCTATTTCTACAAGAAAAAATGATGATTTTATTTAATGAATCTGCCCCGTCGGATTTACGAGATGTTTCTATCGTGCATAAACGTTGCGCATTAGAAGATGATATTAAAGTAGGCGATGAATTAGTAATAGATAACAAGTCTTTTAAAGTCACTTTTGTTGGAAATAAAGCAAATGAAACAATGAGGGATTTAGGACATTCAACTGTAACTTTTGATGGTTCTTCAGAAGCTGAAATGCCTGGGATGATTTGTGTAGAAGAAAAAGATATCCCTAAAATTTCTACCTCAACTCAACTTGTTTTTAGACAATTGCCTTAGAAACATAGGTATTTGTTGAAGTAAAACTGTAGATTAGGACTCTTAAAAAGATTATCTTAGGTTAGCAAAGGATAAAAAAACTATTATTTCATATTACCAAGCATGCCTTTTTTAGATAAGTAGAAAAAAATGAAGCAAATACTTTAAAAGGAAGCTGGAGGACTTTTTATGAATTCTGTTGAAATAAATATTATGAATGAGACGGGTCTACATGCAAGGCCAACAACACAGTTTGTGAAAATATCAAATAATTTCCAATCTGAAGTTTCAGTCATAAAAGGTGAAAGAAAGATTAATGGTAAAAGCATTATGGGTCTCATGAGTCTAGCAATTTCAAAGGGATCAACTATTAGAATAGAAGCCGAAGGGCCGGATGAGCAACAAGTAATCGAATCTTTGGTCAACTTTATTGAACATAGGCTAGAGGATTAGGCTTAGAACGATCGATGTTAAGGAGAGGAACAACATGAAAAGTTCTGAAATGGAATCTGATTTATACTGTATCACTTGTAACGAAGAAACTCCCCATATTATTAGTTATGTTAATGGCAACCTCGAAAGCGTTAAATGTGAAGAGTGTGAACGTACGATGAAAATACAAAGAGATATTATGAAGGAATTTTACAAGGAAGTTTATGACCGTATATCCACAAAACCTTCAAGGATTACAACAGAATACAAAGAAAATTTAAGTGGGTTTTTATATAAGATTCCTGTTCGTGTGATTAGTAAACCTTATAGAATTATGAGTGATCTAAATGAGTCACGTAAAGTTATTAAACGATTTAAGCAATAGAAAATATAACTTAGGTATAAGGATTCTGATCATTGCAATTAATTACTTAAATCTAAGGTAGACCTTACTTATAGATAGCAGGATTACCCTATGTTGAGAACTAAGGTATTCCTGCTATTTACTTACCTTTTAGAATAATCTTTGAATATGAGAACACAAACTGTTTTATTGCTTGTTTAGATATTCGCTACCTTTTTCTCTATAATAGGTATCAGCAATTTTTTCAACTTTACTCTGGCCATTTATGTAACTAACAACAGAAACACTGCAATTTTCATGCACAGAGTATTCTTGACTTTGTGTTACTTGTAAAATGTAATTTCCAATAGTAATACCATGTGAAAAAATTAGAATATTCCCACCCTCTAGAACATGTTTTTTTATAATATCTGCAACTGCATTGGTGGTTCTTGTAAAAAGTTGTATATAGGACTCACCTTCGGGAGCAGAAACATTTAAATCTTTAAAACTGAATAATCTCTCCAGGATATTTCCATGTTGATTAAAGATTTCCTCTTCTATTAAAGATTCTAAAACCCCGAAGTTCATTTCCTTAAGTCGAGGATCAACTATTAAAGGGATGTCACGATTACCTATTGCATATTTTGCTGTGTCTAGAACTCTCTGGCTGTCACTTGAGTAAGCTGCTTTAAAGTTGATATCAGATAACCCTTTCCCTACTGATTTTGCTTGAAAGATTCCTCTTTCTGTAAGTGGTGAATCACAAAATCCTTGTATTCGTTTTTCTACATTATATTGAGTTTCACCATGGCGAACGAAATAAAGAGTGACTTTTTTATCATTTGTCAAACCTAAACACATCCTTTATTTTCGGTTACTTTCTTCTATTACATAATAAAATAAAAAGACAATCCATATTCATATTTTAAGTACTTTAACAATACACTTTCATACATTAGAATAAAAAAAGATACCCAAAGGTATCCAATAAAACAACTAACATAATTCCATCTCTAAAAAACAGACTAGCTAATACCTCTGATTTTAGTTTCATAAATTTCTCTGTATGTTCCAATATTAATATTGTCGAGTCTGTTATCTAAAGAGTTATGGTTAAGATGCCTGATGCATTCAGCCTCCAGGGCAGCCTCTCCAAATTTTTTGTAAGCTACAAAACGATGAACTAGTATGGGCCTAGAAATCCCCTTATAACTTATACCAAATGTCTTATAAGTAGAATTCTTAAACTTACCAATTGAACCTTTTACAAGTTTACCTTTTGGGTTAATTATTTCACCTAATTTATTAACAGTGTAACCCTTTTGGCTCGCCATCCTTATCATTTCATTGCTCTTACTCAAAAAATCAACTCCTACACGCGTATACCTGGATTGTACAATAACTCTTGCTAAATCTTCACTTCAACTTATTTATTCTATATTAATTCTTAGGAGCTTTTTCCCAATCAGCAGCAAATTTTTCAATACCCTGGTCCGTTAATGGATGCTTAGAAAGCTGCTCAATAACTGAATAGGGGATTGTTGCAATATCAGCTCCAACCATCGCTACACGGGTTACATGATCTGGATGTCGAACAGAAGCTGCAATAATTTGTGTATCAAGGTTATGAATACGGAATAACTGAGCTACTTTTTCTACTAGCTGTACCCCATCTTCAGAAATGTCATCTAAACGACCAAGAAATGGAGACACATAAGTAGCCCCTGCTCGTGCTGCTAAGAGTGCCTGATTTACTGTAAAAATAAGCGTTACGTTGGTTTTAACGCCTTTCTTAGCAAGGTAGCGACAAGCTTCTAAGCCAGCTAGTGTCATAGGTAATTTAATTGTTACTTTCTCATCTCCACCATTAATTTTAATAAGTTCTTCTGCTTGTTCAATCATTTCTTCTGCTGTAACGGCATCAGGCGTTACTTCGGCAGAAACAGACTCAACCTCAGGAACTACCTGACAAATTTCCGCAATACGATCTTCAAACTTTACACCTTCTTTAGCAACTAAAGAAGGATTCGTCGTAACACCAGACAAAACCCCTGTTTTATAAGCTCTTTGAATATCCTCGAGATTTGCTGTATCAATAAAAAATTTCATAATAAATTCCTCTCTCTCAATCTTAAGTTAATTGTTCGAAAATTTTACTGTTGTGGCTTTTCTACAGGACTAATTAAAACTTATATGAGTAAACAAATTCTTACTCAATATCGAAGAACTTCAACTAGTTGTTGTCATTTGTAATGAATTTGACATTTCCAGAGGTGCATTTTGAATATCACTCGGTGTCAATTTGAGTAATTTTTCTAGGAACCTCACTGTTTCGACTGTATGTTGAATATCTTCTTCGGTATAAACGTTTTCTTTTTTGACTTCTTTTATAACTTCGTTTATAGATTCTTTATAAGCACTTGTTTTAATAAACCATTCTCCTAAAAGATTCTGGGTAGCTTGTCTTTCAGTTTGACTTTTAACTGCAAATAAACTTTCTGTCTCAGGCTCCTGTAATGTAATCCGATTAAAATCATTATTCATACAGATACTAAAATAGCTTCTGTGACTATCATAATATTTTTCTTTTCTTAGGAGAAAATACTTAATTCCAAATTGGATTTCATAGAATGGATTATCTATAGTAGGAATACAAACTTTTCTTATTTGACTAGTTTCCGCCAAATCTAAATATATTTCCAAACCAGTTATCGTTGTAATTACTTTGGCATCTAGCACATTCATACTTTTCACCTCTCTTTACAGTAAAGTTATGATGAATCTATTCTGAAATTAAATTCGTTAAAGTACATAATAAATAATCATTCATTTATTTTTTAATAAATTCTTTACAGCCACCTATATACGAAATGATAGGGAACCCATAATTAAGTTGTTGACCAATGTCTTATGATATAACGAATTAAATAAACCATAACTCTTGTATTTAAGTAAGATCCTCTGCAGGTAAAGGTATTTTGATTCATTCGTAAAGAATTATCTAGATAAACGCTCCATAAGAATAGCTTTTTCAGCTTCGAAACCTGGCTTTCCAAGTAAGGCAAACATATTTTTCTTGTAAGCTTCAACTCCAGGTTGGTCAAAAGGGTTTACACCGAGTAAATGTCCACTCATAGCACAAGCCTTCTCGAAAAAATAAACCATCTCTCCGTACGTATATTCATTTAGTTCATCCAGTTCAATAATAAGATTAGGTACCTCCCCATCTACATGGGCCAAAAGTGTACCTTGGAATGCATTTTTATTTACTTCGTCCATCGTCTTGCCAGCTAAGAAGTTTAATCCATCGATATTCTCTGGATCTTCTTGAATAGTAACTTCAATTTGAGGTTTCTTAATTTGCATTACTGTTTCTATAAGATTACGTCGACCTTCCTGCACATATTGTCCCATCGAATGCAAATCAGTTGAAAAATCAACAGAAGCAGGGAATAATCCTTTTTGATCTTTTCCTTCACTTTCTCCAAAAAGTTGCTTCCACCATTCTGATACATAGTGAAGAGAGGGTTCATAATTAACAAGTAATTCGATGTCTTTACCCTTACGGTTTAATATATTTCGAACTGCCGCATACTGATAGCTCTCGTTAGTCGATAAGTCTGCATTATTATATTTTTGAGCTGCAGCCAATGCGCCCTCCATCATTTGATCAATGTCAATTCCTGCTGTTGCTATTGGCAATAGACCTACTGCCGTTAACACAGAATATCTTCCACCTACATCATCTGGAATCACAAAAGTTTCATATCCTTCTTCGTCAGCAAGCTTCTTTAATGCACCCTTTTCTTGATCTGTAGTGGCAAAAATACGTTCCCTTGCCCCCTCTTTTCCATATTTTTTCTCCATATAGTCACGGAATAGTCGGAAAGCAAGGGCAGGCTCAGTAGTTGTTCCTGATTTAGAGATAACATTTACAGAGATATCTTTCCCTTCCAAGAGTTCAAACAAATGAGTTATATAGGTAGAACTGATATTTTGACCAGCAAAATAAACTTGTGTTTTACCAGCAATTTGATTGTGAAAACTGTGAGATAAAGCTTCAATAGCTGATTTTGCACCTAAATAGGATCCTCCGATACCAATTACAATAAGAGCATCTGAATGCTCTCTAATTCTCTTGGCAGCTTGTTTAATCCGCGTAAACTCAGCTTTATCATAGTTCAGAGGTAAATCAACCCAACCAAGATAACCACTTCTATAACCTTCTTTGTCATGAAGTGTAGTATGGGCTGCCTTTACAAATTCACTTAAATTGTCTACTTCAGTTTTCTTCATAAAAGGTAATGCATTAGAGTAATCAAAAGAAATCGACATAATATATTGCTCCTTTATATTTAGGAATTCATGATATTAAATTTTCACTTAGAAGTTCTAAAGATTATGCTGGTATGACCTTATCTAATTTTGTTGTAAAACAAAATATAAACGCTGATTATACTATTATTTTTAAGAATACAAAGGGGTTAACATCCCTTTATATTCCTTTTATATTCCTTTTATTTTACTTATTAATTCCAATTTTAGTAACAATACTCTTCTTCATACTGTGTGATTTTCTGGATGCGTTTTTCATGACGATTACCCAGAAATTGTGTTGTTAACCATACCTTTGCGATTTCACGAGCCAACCCTGGTCCGATTACACGCTCTCCCATTGCTAAAATATTGCTATCATTATGCTCGCGCGTGGCTATTGCACTAAAAACATCATGTACAAGCGCACAACGGATTCCTTTTACTTTATTTGCAGCAATACTCATTCCAATACCAGTACCACAAATTAAAATTCCGAAATCTGCTTCCCCATTTGCTACCTTTTCCGCAACAGGTATAGCATAGTCTGGATAATCAACAGAATTGCTGCACTCACATCCTAAATCTTCATACATAATTTTCATTTCTTCCATTAGTGACATAATCTCTTTACGGATATTTACTCCGCCATGATCTGAAGCAATTAGTACTTTCATGCTGTTAACCTCCATGTTTAAAGGTGTTATCTGGTAAAATCATATAATCTTAATACTATTCTATTTTGGCAAGTTCTTCTTTTTCTACTATCTCATCAATTGCAGCAATCACATTTTCTGCATCTTCGCCTTGAGCAATTACCTTAATGATAGCCCCTTTTGGAATTCCAAGTGACATGACACCCATAATCGATTTTAAGTTTACTTGCTTTCCGTTATAATCAATTAGTACTTCTGATTGAAATCCTGAGACAGTACCTACTAATTTTGTTGATGGACGAGCATGTAGCCCTGCATCATCTACTATAATGTAATTTTTTTCAACCATTTGTAATCCCTCTCCCATTTATTAATGTACGATAGCAACTTCTATTAACTCTTTTACTTTTGCTACTACATTTTCAACTGTAAAACCAAATTCTTCCATGATTGTCTCACCAGGAGCAGATGCCCCGAAATGATTAATACCAAGAACTTGTCCTTCGTCTCCAACATAACGTTCCCATCCAAGTGTAGAAGCCATTTCAATACCTAAACGTATTTTCACTGATTTAGGGATAACACTTTCTTTGTACTCAGCAGATTGCTCTTCGAAACGATCCCATGCAGGCATACTTACGACAGATACGTCAATGCCTTCTGCAGCTAATACTTTTTGTGCTTCTACTGCCAGGCTTACTTCAGAGCCTGTTGCAAGTATTAATGCATCAGCTTGATCTTTACCAGCTTTAGATACAACGTAGGCACCTTTAGATACGCCTTCATATGCATTTTCTTTTGTACCTTCAAGTGTTGGTAGATTTTGACGAGTTAACACAAGCGCTGTTGGGCGGTCAGTTGACTCTAATGCCAAACGCCATGCTGCAGCTGTTTCATTTGCATCTGCAGGACGAACCACTGAAAGACCTGGCATTGCACGAAGTGCTGGCAATTGTTCAATTGGCTCATGTGTTGGGCCGTCTTCTCCCACTGCGATACTGTCATGTGTAAATACATAGGTTACAGGAAGCTTCATTAAAGCTGCTAAGCGAATTGCTGGGCGAAGATAATCAGAGAATACGAAGAATGTACCGCCGAATACTTTTACACCACCGTGTAAAGCCATACCATTTAATGCAGCTCCCATTGCGAATTCGCGCACGCCAAACCAGATGTTACGTCCACTATAATCAGCTGGAGTAAAATCTTCTTCTCCTTTAATCATTGTTTTGTTTGATCCTGCTAAGTCAGCTGAGCCTCCGAAGAATTGTGGCACAGCTTGTGCTATTGCATTTAGGGCTTCTCCAGAAGAAGCACGAGTTGCTAAGCTAGAACCTGCTTTATATAATGGCAGTTGTTGGTCCCAGCCTTCTGGTAATTTACCTTCTACTGCTAGTTCAAATTGACAAGCTAGTTCGGGGTACTTTTCTTTGTATTGAGCAAATACGTCGTTCCATTCGTTCTCCTTCTTTTGACCATCTTCAGCAATTGTAGCTTTGAAGTGAGCATACACTTCTTCAGGCACATAGAAATCTTCTTCAAATCTCCATGCATAAGCTTCTTTTGTTAATTTTGTTTCATCGGCGCCTAATGGAGAACCGTGGATGCCAGACGTACCTGCGTGGTTTGGAGAGCCAAATCCGATTGTTGTTTTTACTTCAATTAGCGCTGGGCGTGTTAAATCGGATTTTGCTTCTTCAATGGCGTTTGCAATTTCAGTTAAATTGTTCCCTTCTTCAACACGAATCACTTGCCAGCCATAAGATTTAAATCTTTCTTCTGAATTTTCCGAAAATGAACGATCTAGATCGCCATCCAAGGAAATATCATTTGAATCGTATAATACAACAAGTCGACCTAACTTTAAGTGTCCTGCTAACGAAGCTGCTTCAGCTGATACACCTTCCATTAAATCACCGTCACCACAAATGGCATATGTAAAGTGATCTACAATTTCTAAACCTTCTTTATTATATGTTTCAGCTAAATGACGTTCTGCCATTGCTTTACCAACAGCCATTGCAATGCCTTGCCCTAGTGGGCCGGTTGTTGCATCAACACCTGCTGTATGACCGAACTCCGGATGACCTGGTGTTTTACTTCCCCATTGACGAAAGTTTTTAAGGTCTTCAATTGATAAGTCATATCCAGCTAAATGAAGCAAGCTGTATAATAGTGCTGATCCGTGTCCTGCTGATAATACAAAGCGATCACGGTTGAACCAGTTTGGATTCTTTGGGTTGATGTTCATAAATTTTGTCCACAATGTATATGCCATTGGAGCAGCTCCCATTGGCATACCTGGGTGACCTGAATTCGCTTTTTCAATAGAATCTATAGACAGTGTTCGAATAGTTGAAATAGATAATTGTTCAATAGATGAATTCATTTTTCTTCTCCTTCTTCTTCCCTTTTTAAAAAATAAGGGGACGATGGTATAGCTCTCTCGTCCCACATTTCTCTTAAATTAATCCAACAAAGCTTTTGCTGTCTCTTCGTCAGTAATTAATACCTCAATTAATCTTCCTTCCAGGGCTGCCTTTATTGCCTGTACTTTTTCTATCCCACAAGCAACACCCACCACTAGAGGGATTTCTTTTAATTTTTCTAAATCAAGTGTAATAACTTTTTCATTCCAAAAACTATCTGCTGACTGTCCTTTGGTATTAATAAAGTTATAGCAAATGTCTCCAGCGATATCACCTTGATCAAAATATCCTTGATAATCTTGACCTAGATAAGATTTTACCATCGTTGAATGTTCAGGAGTCCCACCAATCCCCACAATTGCTATGTCAGACTGAGTGGCAAGTTCAAAAACATTTAGAATAGAATTTTGTCTCATAAATACTTCTTTTGCTTCTTTAGAATCAACCACTACAGGAGCATGAAGAAGCTTGTACTGGGCCTGTATGCTTTCTGCAAGTTGAGCTACAATATGATTTGCATGTATATCCATTCGTTCATTTCCCATCCCACCAACTAGAGGAACAAATGTAACAGATGGATAAGATTGAGGAGATGACAAAGCTTTTGCTACCTCATGTAACGTTGTTCCCGCAGATACTCCAACCGTTTGACCGTCTTTTAGCACTCGTAGCAAATATTTACTCGCTGCAGCTCCTAACCTACTCTTGGAAGATTCACCTCCAAGATTTGGGATACATACCACCTCACGCAAGCCGTATAAACGTTCGATTTTTCCTTCTAATTGTCTATAAGGATGAATCTTATCGTCATGGATAATAATTTCCACAATTCCAAGATCTCTAGCTTTTGAAAGATACTTAGAAATGAGAGATCGACTGACTCCTACCTCATCTGCAATTTGGGATTGAGTAGCTCCTTCTTCATAATACATATGAGCTACTTTCACAAGTAATCTACTATCTTCAGGTAAGTTCAAACTAGTACCTCCTTTTTTTCTTTATATATGCTTGGACTCTAGGAGGCCTTATCTTATTATGCTTTAAATTCAATTACACTTCCATTTTCAAATTGCGGAAGTACATGTGGACTTGCAAATACTGCACCTGGAAGAACTTCTTCTGTAGGTTCTGAAAAGTAAATTGAGATATGGCCAAGTTCCATCAAATTATTATTTGCTAAAGAACCAACAGCTGTGATTGTAAATTGTTGATCATTAATTTGAAGAGTGCCCCCTTCTTTAATAGGTTGATCCGAAGTATCTCCTTCAACTTCATGAATGACTGCCACTTCTTTTAAGCCTTCTGGTGCTTGAGGCCCAAATAGGATCATAATCTTCTCTTCTTCAAATGATAAAGCTAGTTCTCCAATTTCTTTTACAATAGACTTGTACATGCTAATTCCTCCATCTGTTTATAAAATTATGATTAATACATTCCAATACTTGCAACATAGGCAATTACAACGGCAAGAACACCTGTAATTAAACGACTATATAATACTGCAGGTACACCATATTGTACCGTTTCTGGCTTTGCTTCGCCAAGTGATAATCCAACTGGGATAAAGTCCGCACCAACTTGTGCGTTAATAGCAAATAGAGCAGGTAACGCAAATTGAGGTGGAATATTTCCTTTTGCTATTTCAGTACCTATTAAAACACCAATAACTTGTGCTATTACTGCTCCAGGTCCTAGTACAGGAGAAAGGAATGGTAAAGTACACACAAGTACGATTACAATTAATCCCCATAACGAACCGGCGAGTGGTGATAAGAACGTTGCAATAGCGTCACCAATACCCGTATAGTTAATGATCCCTATCAACATACTAACGAAAGCCATGAAAGGAATGATGTTCTTGATAAGCATATCAATGGAATCGCGTCCTGCTTGATAAAATGTTCCTGTTACCTTTCCAATTCCCCTAGAAAATCTAATCAGGAAATTATCGCCTTGACTATCTTGCTTTTCCTTTTTTAACTGTTCATAATCTTTTTTAAAGCTTTCTTTATCTGAGGTATCGAATTGTTTAGCTGCTGGCTCTTCTTGAGTCTCCGATTGACTAATTCCATTTTCCGTTTGTTCATCAGCTACACTAATTTGCTTTTCTGTCACACCTGAAACAAAAATATCTTCTTTAATATGCTTGGCAAGTGGTCCAGACGGTGAAGAAGGAAGAATATCAACTGTAGGAATACGTTTCATTGGATAAAGACCAATTCTTGCAGTTCCTCCGCAATCAATTACTACACACATCATTTCATCTTCTGGAACTGATGTTTTAAAGCCATCTACAGCCTCTGTGCCAGAAACTTCAGCTATCTTTCTAGCTACTGGATGGATTCCTCCTCCTGTGATTGAAACAACCTTCACTTTCTTTCCTTTTGGTTCAATTCTCAGGCCTGTTCCCCATCCACCTGAACCTTTATCAACAAAAATTGCACGTTGCTTGATCATGACGCTTCCTCCTTGTGCCATGGTAATTCCTCCCCCTCTTAAGAATTCGCTTCCATTTTTTTAGCTAGATGTTTTGTGATAAGTTCAGTAATCACACCACGCAATAGCATAATGACAATTCCAACTAAGAAATATCGAACAGCAAGATCAGACATTGAATAGCCAGCCTGTTTTATACCGTTGGCGATTCCTAAATAAACAAATAGTTCTCCTGCATTTGCGTAAGGGAATAAAGCTGTGACAGGATGAAAGAAAGAAACTAAAGAATCAAAAAACGCTGGTTTTTGTTTTTCTGGTAAGAATCGTCCAAATGTATAAGCCATTGGATTTGTTAGCATTAAAATTGATAACATTGGCATTAATGTATATCTTAATAAAGTATATTTTGCAGCAAATTGAATGACTTTATTAACCCTCTCTTCTCCTATAAACTTAATCATTGCGTACGTAAATGTCAGTAGTACAACTAGTGTTGGTACAATACCAGTTATGAGACTCATAAATTGTTTTCCACCAGCATCAAATATTCCGATAAAGTGTTCTCCGAACCATTGAATCCATTCCATTGCAATTAGCACTCCTTCCTATTAAACCAATGAGATATTTTTTTTCGAAATTGATAACAATGCATTTTCAGAAGCTTTTGAAAGAGCCATATTAATTGCAGGTAATCGTTTAGACTTCCCCTTATTATTTGAATTCTCTAAAGTATCTAGTACAGCCCCTGTGTGTTGGCCTTTATATGTGCTTAACTCTTTAAATTTTGATAAAACAGAAAAACCATTTACTGCATAACATTCCTGAATAATATAATTATCATCTACAACAAGCATAGCAATGGCACCAGGTCTAAATTTTCTTCTTTCCATACCAGAAAAGAAATAATACCCTTCTTTCCCTTTGTAAGCTCTTACAATATTATCCATACTTTTTCTATAGTATCGCATTTGTATAAAAGTAAGTGCGTACTGAACAATTAACAAAAAGCAAAGAATCATAACAAATTTCATAAGAAGTAACCTCCTCCTTTTAAGTCCCTTTACTTAGAAAAAAGGTGCAGCAAAGTCCATTCTCTAATAAAGGTTTGCTGCACACTTTGGAACTTAAATAGTGGTTAAAATTTCACTCTTAGGTGCTGTTGTAGGGAATAAATGATCTTGTAGTGATCTTAACTTCCATACAGTCGTTGTAGGATCTAACTCTACGTCTTCCGTTGTTAGGAATTGACCTTGGCGAATATCTTTTTTCGCTACAACTTTACCACTAATTAAACCAATTGGAATATGACCATTTTGTTTCATATCCTGATGTGTTTCAAGAACACCACGTACACAATAGCCTCCAATACCATCTAACGTTTCACCAGCTTTAATATCACGTTTTGCAACAGTTACCGTTTCAGAAACTGGTGCACCAATTGGGTGAATTGAAGAGTCATGTTGTAAAACAGCTTTTGCAATAGTAATTGGTGTTTCTAGACTAGCGAGATGATATGGGCGATATAAAATATGATGGTCTCTTTCGCCCTTTTTCAACAAATAATTTAGCTCATGTGCTACAGCTTCATTTTGACCTTTTACAATAACAAATACTCCAGGTGCAAGGCCATCTACATATTCAACTACACCAAATTTATTTAACACTCCACCATTTTCTTTAACATCCAAATCTCCAATAACTGAATCAAGATCTCCAGCAATTCCGTGCATTCCAACTACATCTGGTACAAATCCAATAGCGTTAGATAATAAATTCATCTCAGCCATTGTCTTAGTACCATCTTGGAAAGCAGCAAGCATATGAGAAGACATTTTTTTCTTATCTGCCTCTTCTTGTGCAGTAGAAGGGTTTGCTGTGACATTTAGTTTATTATTTTTACCTTTACCAGCAACTAATACTTCCATCCCCATCGTTTTTGCAAATTCAAATAACTCAAGAGTTGCTGCAGGCTCATCACCTGCTGAACCTGTGTAAACTAGTCCAGCATTCTTAAACATTTGATGCATTACTGGCCCGATTGTGATGTCTACTTCAACATTTAATAAAACAAGATGTTTCTTAGATCTGAACGCCTCAAGAGAAATATTTGCCCCTACTTCTGGAACACCTGTAGCATCAACAATTACCTCAACATTCTGAGATTGAATCACTTGACGAAAATCATTAGATACAATAATTGATTCTTTTTTATCTGCCTGTGCATTATAGTAATCGGCAGCTCTTTGTGCTGCCTCAACATTTATATCACTAATCCCAGTTACACTCATACCAGGAATACGAGAGATTTGACCGATCATTCCAAATCCCATCTGTCCGGCACCAATAACCCCTACTTTAATTGGCTCGTTTGCACGTTCTCTTTCTAAAAGTTGTTGATAAATTGACATCTATTCCATCTCCCTTATATGATTCTTATTTTTAATAAAACACTTTTCTGAAAACAAAAACTATTAAACGCTTACAAATCTAATTTTTCTAAAAATTAACATTAATTATACCGTTTAACATTTTTAACTTTTAATTAACAAATGTTTTTTGAAATAACATTTATCTGTTTTTTGTAACATTTGCTACGGTGTATAACATTTGTTAATTTCTATGTGTTTATAATAAAATGAAATGGAAACGTTGTCAACAAAAAATTTAAATTAAATAAAAGAAAAGGATGATAAAAGGATGAACAGAAAAGATTATTATTATGAGGAACATGCTCCAAAACCACACGTTATTGTTCCTGCGGTTTCAGCTGTCATATTTCATAAAGAAAAGGAAATCCTTCTTCAAGAACGAATGGACAATGGAAAATGGTCTTTACCTGGGGGTACTATGGAACCAGGTGAAACTGTGGAAATAGCAATAAAACGAGAGGTAAAAGAAGAAACAGGTTTTGATATAGAGATACAAAAATTATTGGGAGTATATAGTGATCCTAATCATGTTATAGCTTATGGGGATGGAGAAGTGCGACAACAATTTTCAATTTGCTTTTTAGGTGAAATAAAGGATGGTTCATTGGCAATTAGCCACGAATCAAAAAGAGTAGAATTTGTTCCTATAAGTGAATTAGATAAGATAGATATGCATATAACCCAGAAAATAAGAATCCGAGATGCCTTAACGGGGAAAAGTGAAGCTTTTATAAGATAAATTAAGTAACATCGATTGGTCGAAACCTAATTAACAAAGGGAGATTTAGTCACAATAGTTTATAACTAAAACATTTATCAAAGAAAATTTCTTTACAAAGGAGAAATGAAATGAAGAAACAAATATTTAGTATTTGTAATGAGCAAATTCAACATTCATTGAAAAATAATTCGAGGCAGTACTTGGTAGGGAATTTATCGCTTCCTCAAGTACTGAATCATATAGAGGATGATAAGTTAGAAATTGGTATTACTTCATATACTGATTTTCAAAGTGAATCACCTCACTACCATACTCAAGCTTATGAGTACCAATATATAGTTAAAGGTACAACAGAATATATGGATGTAGAAACCAGACAAGAGTATACTTTCCATCAAGGAGACTTTTATGTGACTCCTCCTGGCATTAAGTATGCCCAACGATCACAACCAGGTACAGAAATTCTATTTATTAAAACACCTCCAGGTAATGACAAACAAATAATTGAGACAACAGATAAAGTTGAAAAATGGTTAGAAGGTAAATAATATAGTAAATTTTTGCATAAGGACTATTCTTATAGGGCCGAGCACATGTATAAAAGCTGCATAAAGAAGAAAAGATGGCCTCATCAGAACCCTTTAGCCATAAGGGTTCTCCTTTTTTATCCTACGGACCTAGGCACTATGTTAACTAAGATTGTTTATCATCTTTATAAAAAAGAACAATCTACCTTATTTGTTGCCAAAGGTAGATTATTCTTTAAGATCAATCGACAGAATATTTATAATAATTACTTTACTTTGTAATCGCTTTCACTTATACTGAAAGTAGGTTGGATGGCGTGAGTGGCTGTCATAGTATTTAGCGTAGGCGGGGCTAATACAAGGGAACAGGGCATAAAAAAAATGTCCTTTTTTAGTTTGAAAACATTACGGACTATGAACGTTTCCAAAAGGTTTTATTTTTTGACTTTGTTGATTAATTAGAGAGGTGTTTTATATGAATAAAACTGAGAATACAAATATTTTTTTATTAATGTTTTCAGTGATTTTTATTTGTGGAGGATTGTTACTAACAAATATTTTTATTTATTCTCCTATTCTAGGTTGGCTTCTAGCAGTATTTTGTCTAATGATAAATTTCATTTACAAGGAAGAAAATTCTAAATATAGAAAAAGAGAAGATTAAGAAAATAATCTTCTCTTTTTCTATATTTTTTTATGAAGTTGATTATGTTAACTAGGATTTTATATCATTCAATTGTCTTTTAAGCTTTTTGCTTAAACTGTTCTTTTACATAGACACAAGTTCGTTTATGTTCACGGGAAAAGAAATGATCGTGTTTATAATATACTCTGACTTCACACGAAGGACAGATAAAAAAACCCATTCTTATTTTATCTTGATTGATCTCATGCGCATAAAACTCCCCAGTGGCTTTAAACATGACCACATGTCTAGCTTTTTCGATTTTTGCTCGCATAATCATATCCTCCTTCACCATATTTTTCATATATTTCTATGATAAGGGCTATATGGAAAGAAGACAAAGAAAAAACAGCATCCCGTAATAACAGAATGCTGCTTAGTCATTAATTGCTTTTTAACTTGTAACCTTTAAATTTATATCCGTATACACTTGTAAGATCAACAAAGCTCTTATAAGAATAAGTAATCGCAACAGGTGTACCTACTTGGACTTTATCATAAAGCTTTTCGATGTCTGCATTATGCATTCTCACGCAACCTTGGCTCACATATTTTCCAATGCTGCTTTCATTGTTATTACCGTGAATGCCGTATATATCGCCATACGTACCATTTGCATTTAATCCTAACCAACGTTTTCCTAACGGATTGCGAGGATCGCCCCCAGGAATATGTCCTGTATAATAAGAACGGTTTTTAATCTTATTCACGACTTTAAAAAAGCCAACTGGTGTTTTGTCCCACGTTTTTCCCGTTGCTACTGGATCAACGATTTCGATATAGCCATTATGAAAATACGCAAGCTTATTGTAGTATTTGTTAATGATGATTAAATCCTGATTCGCTGGCTTACTTGCTGCTTCTGTTTTCCCCTGATTTACTCCACATAATGCGACCATTAATAATGTAAGAACGGTCATCGATTTCATAAAGATGTTTTTCATAAAAATATCTCTCCTCTTTGTTATATGTTTATATAAATTGAAAAAAGCACCTTCCAAATGGAAAGATGCTTATCATAACGATTATTTAATAAATAAAGAGGCCAGCTTTGCATTACAACAAATTGACCTCTTTTTATCTTTGTTTTCTTTCCCTTAATAGACGGTTATTCTGAGAAATAATAACACTGCTAAAAACAATGGTAGCAACCATACCCAAAATAGAGAAGAACAGTAGTGCCACAAAATTATTATTTGAACGCATAGACGACCTCCATTATTTATGAATTATTAATATTATTTGAAATCCCCCTGTTTTTATTCTCTATTAGGCATTATTTCAGTTCTACTCCTTGCAGAGAAACGTTCTCTGACGAAATTAACTTTTGTTTTGCGTATAACTGCTCATTCGATGCAAATATCAGCACCTAGAAAAAGAATCATTTCTTTGCTGCTACAGATACTTTAATATTAGGCAACTTAAGAAGTTTTGCTTCTTCTGATTTTAAGGATTGAGAAGGAATCTTTTTAACCCAAGCCTTCTTCATTCCATAACCGTTCCACATAAAGCCGTTTTCTTTTAAGTAGGCTTTATGATCGTAACAATTGGACACACATAAATAATAATAAGACTCGATTTTGATTGTATTGGCCTGCTCAATTTTAATATTCTTTTCTTCAATCCATTGAGATACAACCTGTTTTTCTTCTTCAGCTTCAGAAACACTCATTTCCTTCACCCAAGCTTGATCTAAGGAGCTATATTTATAGCCCCGATTTTTCAGTTTATCTTTAATAGAAAAGGACTGATACACTTTGATAAAGTAGGAATCTTGCTTATAATCTAAAGTTGAAATATCCCATTCCTCGATGTCACCAAAATACTTTTCTAGCCATTTCTTATCTGTATTATCACGTGCTGTTAAGATATCCTGTTTTGATATAACCCCCATTCCAATAGCTGTTACAAGTAATGGATGAAAAATCTCATAAAACGTCTTTGAGTGGTCACTTTTTTTACGCAAACAATGGTCTATATGATGCGCTACTTCATGAAGCGTTGTAGCAATGGTATGCCCATTTGGCCTTGAAAGATTAAATATTTCTATTTTTCTATTGTGCGGATAATATCGTCCATGAATAGACTTCATTTCTTTTACTTTAATATCAATAAAAAAGTTCTTGAATTTATTGTCTGGATACCTTTCCAAAGGATAAGCTTGATCGATTACATCACACAACGTTTTATAAAGATTATATGAACTCACAACATCAGCTCCTTTTTAGAGCAAGAAAAAACAGACCTTACTATACTGAAGGTCTGCTCTTACTTACTTCCTTATTAATTTTTTCTGTATGACGACAAGAAGGGAAAGAGGAACAACCAAAAAAGCGAGTACCATTCCCATCTCGTACGACTAGATCTTGCCCACACTTTGGACATTTACGAGGTTCTGGTGTGATATTTTCAAAGATTTCCCTTGCCTTAAAAACGGGATTGACTTCGTTAATAAACTTTTGAAGATCCGCCCGATCCAATAAAGTCACATCACATGCAGCTGCAAGCTCTTTCGCTTGTTTCGTAAAATAACTATTGGTCACAACCCACGCCTGATTCGCTTTATAATACGCTTTTGCCCCATACACTTCTTGTACAGCTGAAATACTGACCCGATTTTTGATTCCATATCGTTTAGCTTGAATGACAATTTTTTCTTTGCCTTTCATCACTAAATCAGCCCCAAAGTCACCAGACTTTTTGGTTACTTGAGGTTTATATCCTAACTGTTGGAAAAGGGCCTGCAAATATATTTCAAACTGATAACCATCCATTTTATCAATATAGGGCATACCCGATTGGGCTAACTCTTTCATATACCTCCGTTCACGAAGGACACGGTAAGCAAATTGAGAAAGTTTCACTAAAATCATGATAAGAAAGAGGTAAAATACACCTTGAAACACTTTATCCATTCATTGAAAGCTCCTGTTCAGTTTGTTTATTCCGGAGACGTGATGCCACAGGTTGAATGCTTTTTCCATTCTTCTTTAATTCTTCGTTCCAATCTTTCGCTCCCTTTGGAATATCTGCTCTTATTAAATCAGCATTAACGATTTGGTTCATTTTGTCAATAAATTCTTTTCCCCCTTGGTCATTATCGACAGCTAACACCATTTCTTTGATACCTAAGCCTTCTTTTCGAGCTTCGATATAAGACTGTGCAACAGTTTTAGGCTTTAAGCCATTCATACTAATGAGTCGTGTATTTTGTAGGCTATTCTCCTGAATACTCCAATAAGAAAGCAAATCAATTGGACTTTCAAAAAAATGAATTTTATTTGGGCGACCAACGTCAACTGAAAAGCCTGTATGTGGGTTATCGTTTGGTAAGACTTGTTTAAAGGAACCACGCTTATTACTTATAGAAGCTGTGCCTTGCCGATCCGCCCCAATTACCTTTCCTTTACCTCCATGTTCACGCCACTTAAACACCACATTGTTCCGTTTGTCCTGGGCGATTAAATCTTTTTGAAGAAGCCAGTCAACCAACCGAGAATCTATTTTACGTTCTTTTATGAGATAATCCTTTATTTTGCTTTGATCCTTTACTTCTAACTCTTTTGGATAGCGAAAAGGCTCTTTTGATGGTGAAACCGACGGTTGTTCATGCGACTGAGAAAGCTCTTTATAATCGCCTTTGTTGATATCTAATACGGCTTGGGGAAACGACATCCCATAATACATTCGAGCAAAACTGATCGCTCCATACCCTGTTTCATTCCGGCTGTTCCAAGCGTACATATTTCCTTTAATAAGTAAGCTATCATGTTCCGTGTGACGATAGTACTTTCCTTCTTTTATAAAGGTTTCGCCTTTGGCTTCCAGATACGACAACAAATCAACATCTCGTGCTTTCATGATTTCCCCCTCATTGACGTGTTTTCGTTCTCCCACCTAATCCCTCCTTCTCTTTCACCCTATGAAAAAAGAGGGCTTTTCAGCCCTCCCATTCTGTCTACACTTTTGCTTTTTTTAACGTTCCATTTCTTGTGTCTGGTCCCGTTTCTTTGAAGAAAATGCTCCACTGTTCCGTGCAAAAAACTTTGTAAATCCATTTTGTGATTTCTCTTCTTTTTTCTGCTTGTCGTGATCCTTTTTCTCTGTGTCCAAAGCCTTTTCGAGCTTCGTTAACTTCTCACGTTGAGAATCAGTCAAATTCAGCTCTTTTAATTCCTGCAGCACCTCTTTTTTCAATTTGTACACCTTATCAAAGGAATGCTTTTGTTCAAACTCCTTCATTTTGGCCAAACGCTGGTCTCTCTCTTGAGGTGTTTCTTGCTTGAGCTGCTTTTCGACAGGAGCTTTTTCAGATTCAGCTTCCTTTTTTTCTTCTTTAGAAGAATCTTTTTCATCTGATATGCCTAATTGGGCTAACAAGCTTTGTTTAAATAGCTGCTTATACTGTGTTTCTTCACTAGGCTGCTGCATAACTTCTAGTACTTCTTGTTTGTAATCTTCTTGATATCGGTCCTTCNCAAGCTTTGTTTAAATAGCTGCTTATACTGTGTTTCTTCACTAGGCTGCTGCATAACTTCTAGTACTTCTTGTTTGTAATCTTCTTGATATTGCTCCTTTTCTTGTGCTTGTTTTCGTGCTTGAAACTGATGAGAAAGTTCATTTTCCATTCCTTTCAATTGGTTAGGGGTGAACTGTTTTTCCTTTAAAGCACTGGATTTCAACATCACATAATCGTTTTCTTCGTTCACATGGGCTAACATACTATCAATATCTTGAGGCTTTTCTTTTTCATGAGCTTGTAAAAATGTAAGATAGCTTGTTTTAAGCTGCGTTTCTCGATCTTTCTCTAAAACAAGATTCACATCATGACCTCTCAAAAAATCAACTGTTGCTTCACTTTTATAGGCTTGTTTTTGCCCTTTTTCATCCGTAGAAACAAGTAAAACTTGCAGTTTTTCCTCTCCTAGAGCTGATTGTGTTAAGTAAACAGCACCAGAAGGAATGTCTTGGAGCTGTTTCTCACTAATGTTCGCCCAATCTGCCTCGATTTTTTCATTGTGTGGGTGCTTCATAAACTTCTTTAATTCTCGTTTATCGGAAACAATCGTTTTAAATTGGTCATTTGAAAGAGACGTAATTTTTTTCATCATTATTCCCCCAAGTAATTAGTATTTAGATAATAAATAAATTCCAAGTTGCATGAGAAAAAGCAGAGGAATAAACAACCTCTGCTTTTTTACATTTAATTTTATTAAGTTAAATTTAGATGATCGATAAAGTTTGTTACTTTCAAAAGTGGAACCTTTAACTAACTCCCTTATTCCTTACTTGAAGCATCTGATCCAACTTCCTTGTCAGGTAGACCAATTATGTCTGTATGTTTAGGGATATGACCTAATAAACGTAACATGGCTACAATTTGTCCCTTATGGTGGAACTCATGTGTAATTGCATGCATGAGCAATTGTCGAGGAGTCTTTCTTATACTATTAACCTCTGGTCTCCAAGCAAGTTCCCCTTCAATAATGTCATCGAAATTATCTCTAAATTGTTGGAATACAGCATCCACATATGCATCTGCTTGTTTAAAATAAAGTTGAATATCACTTATCTGCATATTATTAATTACTTCTTTTGGTAAAAGAGGCGATTTCGTTCGTAGAAGAACAAAAGACCCCAGCCAAGCATGATAGCAACCTGCAATATGAATCAAAGAATCTCTTACACTCTGAGAACCAAATCCTAGTTCTTTTGTAAAATCATCTTCATTTAACTCTTTACATTGTGCTAATAAGATTTGACGTGTTTGCTTTACCCATTCATACTCTTGGTTTTCCATACTCTCTACTCCTTTTATTTGAATATTCCCACTTATATTATATTGTTCATTGTACCGCAAACGAGAACAGCCAACATTAATAAAAAAGAGAGCTCTTTACGCTCCCTTACCTTTCGAGTTCCTGTTCTTCTTTTTTCTTTTTGATGATACCTGTACGTTTTTGGAATTGCATTTGACTGCCCACTTCCATACAGTCTTGAAAAGTAAAAGATTGTTCTTGAAAAACAGCTAGTGTTTCAATTTGAGCTTTTAAGAATTCCTGACGAGAAATCTTTTTTTCTTTTGCGATTTCATCTATTTTTTTAACGGCAATTGGATCAATATTTCGTAAAAACATATCCATGACATTCGTTCCTTTCCTGTAAAGTGTGGTTCCCCACTACAAAAGAGAGAAGAGCATAAGGGGTTTTTGCCCCCACCATAGGTGTGGGGCTAGGCAGAGCCTAGCGAAACCGTGGGTACAAGAAAACCTGTTGAATGTGAACCTACTGTTGACCTAAACCCTGCCAAGTGAACCTACTGTTAACATAAAAAATCAGTGATGTGAACCTACTGTGAACCTCAAAAAAACACATGTTGACCTACTGTTAACATGTGTTTTTTCACTTCATGGCTAAATCTTGTTGCTTTTCATTCATTTTTTTCATCTTTTCACGTAAAATTTTCTGCTTATATTCATGAAGCAGGTTGCTTTTAGCATCAAAGTGAATCTTTTATATCCTTGTTTCTGTTTCTCTATTCTTTTGATAAAAATTAAAGACATGTACTTTTTAAATTAAAAACTTTTCATTAATTCACTAAATAACCTTTTAAGATTTTATTATCACTCGAATATGTAACTAAACAATTAGATTTTCTTTTTTCTTTTACAAGAATCCAACTCTAATTTCAAAAAAACCAAGTTAATTATCACTAATTTAGACTAAAATGAATTAAAATTAACTCAATAGAAAAGAAGTTTAATTTAATTAAAATAGAGCATATCAACTTCTCTTATTAAAAGCTGTCGAATCTATATTTTTTATACCCAATTAGTAATTAATTGATTTAAATTAATTTCAATTAGGTATACATAGACTAAATCTTCCAGTAAAAACTGACTCTGCCAAATTAATATTCATTCAAATAAGATAACTAATCCAGACTCAATTGAGTCTGGATTAGTTATGACTACTGGAGAAAATAAAATGATGACTTAAAAAATCGATTATGTATTTATACTATGCTAAAAACTTGGTTAAATAATCAAGCAGCGAATATAGTGATCAGAAGTAACGATTTATAACTGCGTGAATGTATTAACATCTTTTAATGCAGAGCAAGGCTCTCTAATACCTAGAGAATTAGCTAAGATTCTCCAAAAAAACTCTGGTTAAAATAAGAGATAGATATTCAAAAAAGAGGCTATGGTCATATTGACGAAAAAGCAAAACACATTCTAGCGTTTCAAAAATTTATTAAATCTCTCTAGACAATGGGTGCCTGAAATTAAGTATGTCCTATGATACGAGGCGGTTGGTTCTGTTTAGCATCTTCATTAAATTCACATTAAAGGAATTGTGTGCTATTTTTTCTCGTTTAATCACATCAGAATTAATCATTGAAGCACTTCAAAAAGCTTACACTATCCAAGCCCCTGAAAGGGTCTACCTATTTGTAACGATTTCGATTTACAATAAATAAGCGATGAGTTCACTCAGCATGTCCACAAATAAGAGATAAAGCATCTTTTTAGCTAAAAAGACTGCTTTTATGATAATACCTCCATAGATATGTTTCACACCATATTACAGAAGAAGTGTATTATCTAAACAGAATCGACAGTAGTCTCAGCTATTAAACTCCTCAATCTATCGAGGATCAAATGAGAAAAATAACTTAACACATAACTTTTTTGTTTCCAAATTATTGATTTAAACTTGATAGTTTAACTTAAGATTAACTTAAAATCACCCCCTTGCACACAACCTTAATTTAGTTTAACTTAAAATGAAATAAGTTAAACTAAATCGAATATAAATAAGTAGCAGTTTAATTAAAATGCAATTAAGTTACAATTAGTTGAACTTAATTGCATTTTAATTAAACTTATTGTAATATTTTAAAAAACTATAATGGATTTGTAGTTTTTTGAAGGACTCAGTTCAAATTTAATTGAACTGCATAACGTAAAATATAATAAATCTAATTCAGTTAAGTGTGAAATCTGCTAAAATAATAAAGACAAGCTTTAAAAGAAGTAGTAATTAATTAGTCAGGACCAATTAAGTTAGACTTAATTGAGTTATTAAAAATATTTCATATAAGAAAATACTAACTAAGTTAGGTTAATTCGTTTGTGAGGGAGGTACAATTATGAGCGAAGAAACAATGGTTATTTCAGAAGTTGCTAGAAAATTTAATATAGAAAATCATCAGTTACGGGACTGGTGCGAAGTAGGGTTAGTACGACATAAAAGAATTGGAAGAATAAGATACATATTTACTGATGAAGATAAAAAAATTGAGAAGATTATTGAACTAAAGGAAAAATTCGGAAAACATGCACCGAATGAAATGATTCGTGAAGAATTAATTAAAGCAAATTTAATGAGCGAAGAACAAACAAAAATTATTAACAAGGATTTAGAGGAAGAAGATACAAACGAAAACTCCTTTAAAGAAGCGTTTTTATTGCTTGCTAAAAAAATAGAAGAAATGGATAAAAAAATGGAAAAGAAAGAACAACTAACGCTTCCATCTGAAAATTTGGCAGAAAAAAAAGATGTTATAGAGATAAAAGAACAGATGAATAAACTTGAACAAGACAATCAGCGTTTAAAAGAAGTGAATGACCAATTACTTAAAAAACTAGATTCTATCCATTCAGCTATGACCGAAATTCAAAAAGAACAAGGAAAAAGTATATGGAAAAGAATGTTCACAAAATAATAAAACAGCTTCTAATTACTGGTTAGTAATTAGAAGCTGTTTTATTATTTTTGTAGCAGTTGTCAGAGAAAGTTCTCTTAATACCTTCAACAATAAATTCATTTGAATATAGATAGGATTTTCACCTCATAAAAGACGCAAAACTAAATCTTTTGAGATATATTACTAATTCTTATTGAATTATGAGATTAATTAACGCTATAATAAAACTAACAAAAATGACCGGAATAGAAAAAAGACTTCAACTGTTTAAGACGTGTTGGTAGCACTCTTAAACCGTTCCCCCTAGTTACAGTAGGGAAAACACTTGTCGAAGTCTCTTGTTAATAGAGTTAGTTTTTTTATAAAATAAAACTTATGGTTTTATTTTATATGAAATAGCTATCTATTTCAAGGGCTTAGTTCATCAAAATCACGACATTGTTTTCCTTTTTCCAGGGAAACAGTGTCTTTTTTTGTTCCTTAAAGGAGATAATGAACAAATGACAAAAATATTGACCTGCTATTTAAAAGATGTAGACACCTTCAACGGACGGTTTAAGTGGTTATGGAAGAACAAATCCACACTTCGGAAAAAGAAAGAAGAGTTTTTAGAAATTATTCGTACTCATTACAAACAGAACCAATCAGCTATACATAAAGAATTTCCTAAAAAAAGAATGGAAATGCTCGATCATGTCATCTATAACCTAGTGGCTACAGGCATTCAAGCCATTCGTTCTGAAACACTCATGAAGAAATTTAAAGTTTCTAAAAGTACGGTTTCTCGTTTTGTACGTTCGTTAAAAGCGACACCTTTTATACTTGTAGCACGTTACATTAAAGAGGATGCAACAGGTACTCACCCTGATAGCTATGTATTTATTCTTAAAAGTCATAAGAACTTTAATCGGATTTGCGACGAAATCTTTTTTGCCCATGATACAACAGGTATACAAACGGTCCAACAAGAAGAAATGACAACTCCTGTGACGCTTCCTGTGATGTATCCAGAAAGTGCGGAAAACGTTGATACACCAAGCTTAAAGACTGATAAATCACCTGGTGCCTTTATTAACCTTGATTTACCTGTAAATCATATAAATAATCATTTAATGTCTGCTTCACAGTCATTTACCTATATCAAAGGTGTTCCTAAGAAAGTCAATCAAGTCTACGCAGGTAAGTATAGTCATCAATTAAAAGACTTTTATGCTCGCATTCAAAATGCTGCAAAAACGGTTAAACGAGATACAGAGATTGATATTACCAAAGGCCAAGTACATGAAATTGCGTATACATCGATTATTGGGTTAGACAAATATGTACATGAAGCTAATCATAAAGGCAAATCTTTGTCCTTAGATAATATGTGCCAATTACTCTATAAAATTGCGAAAAACCAATTCTATCAGTTGGTGGATCCTAAAAACCAGGATTATTCATCAGTATATCCAACTCATGAGGAAGTTATACATAAAGAAGCTTCATCAACAAAATTGTTTATACCAAAACATATTATCCGTAAAGAAATAGTTCCTAATTGGTTAAAGGCTGAGCAGGATCAAGAGAAGGGTACAAAAAAAGTAGAAATATCTTTAGAACAACAGCTTGAAACGATTCAATTAAAGCAAGACTTAGGGCAAGAACTTACACCAGAAGAGGAATGCTTGCTGCAAGAACACTGCTCTACGTACAGTTCATTAGAAATGGCGGAACTGAAACAAGAGTTAGGACAAGCATTAACATCTGAGGAGCAAGGATTATTGCATCAACATGCTAAATTAAAGGAACCAGCTTCTTAATGTTTAAAAATAGTTAAAGCATAGCAAGGAATTTCATTATTTTTAACGTATTCAGTGTTTTAAGAAAGGACTTGGCAGGATTTGAACCCGCAAGAAGCCGAAGTTGTATAGGGTAATACGACTGGCTGCTCTGCCATTGAGCTACAAGTCCATACTCAAAGTATGCGCGTTGTCTCTGTTTATATGTACGATAGGAGAAAATGTAAAAAGTAAAGAAATCCCTTATAAGCTGAATTATTAGTAGGATATGTTTACTTAGAACACTGTTCTAAGTAATAAATAAATCTATATCTACGCAGGAGGAGAACATTATGCCACATAAAATTACGTTAACTGGATCAGCCACAGGACCACTACGAGAATACGATCGCTATGTTGCCTTTGATATGCGTGAAAAAGGGTCACCATCTGCGCCTAAAGGCTTGAAAAAGAGTACGTTTATTTCGTACACGGTATTTGTTGCAAAGAAAGCTTTTAACAAAACAGGTCTCACGAAAAAAAGTATTATGCAGGAAAAAATCTTAATTCAAGGAGAACCAACATTAGACATTCCGATTGATGAATGCCCTGGTGAAGTAGGCGTAATCTGCTTCCAGATTACCGTTCTCCCGAATAAGAAAGACAAAGAAGGCAATGAATCAAACGATAAAAAAGAGACCAAACAAGAGGCTTCTGCAGCGCAACAAGAAGTTGCTGCTACCAAACAGGAAGAAAAACCGGTAGCTACTTCTCAACCTGCACCAAAAGAAGAAAAGAAGGAAACAAAAGCTGTTCAGCCAGAAGTAAAGCAAGAGCATACAGAAGCGAAGAAGGCTGAGCCTAAAAAGAATACACTACCGAACCAACCTAAAGGGACACAGGATTTGTTGAACTTTGATGACATTATCGTACCTGAAGAATTCTTAAAGACACGTCCAAATGCTGAAAAAACCCAAAAGGTCATTGATTTTGTGAAACGCACAGGACGCTTAGATGAGCCATTGACGATTGAAAAAGGATCGAATGTCTTAAAAGACGGTTATCGTCGTTATGTTGTAGCCAAAACCGTTAAAATGGATAAAGTTCCGGTTATGTATGAATACCAAAAGTCATAATGTATTTCCTTGAAGATGGCCTATTGCAAGGAGACTGATAACAATGAGATTGGTGAAGGAAAGCATCATTTATCCATTGCCAGAGGATCATGACATTGCAAAAATAGAAGCTTCTTTTCGCATCCAATTGTCCAATGCGTATAAAGAATTCTTGAAACAATATAACGAATGTACAGTAATAGATTCTACACCACTAACAGCCATCAATAAGAGGTGTCAAATTGAACGTTTTTTAGGCATTATTAAAAACTTTAGTGAGTATCCTTATGGTGTGTATGATATTGGTTGCTGCGAAACTTCCTTAGGAGAACAAGGACGGAATTTTTATGATGAAGACCTTATCGGATCTGAATTAATTCCAATTGCGAAGCTAGCATGGGGAGATTACTTATGTTTAAACTTTCACTATGATAAAAACAATCCGTCTGTTGATTTTCTAGATTACGAAGAATCATATGAGTGTGATCCAGCTACATCAAAAGTGGCTGAGAACTTTCAAGAGTTTTTGAGTATGTTATTATCTAAGGATACGAAATAGCAGAAAATGCTATTTTGCAATGAGATCATCTACTCATTTTGATTTTCAATCATAAAAGAGGAAGTGTCGACATGAAAAAATGGCTTTGGATCATGTTATCCTTTGGAGTAATTTTTCTCGTATTTATGATGAATTACTTCTTGGATAAAAACGAGCAACAGCCAAACATGATACGTAACGTCTCACTTACGACCAGCACATCTCCTAATAAACAAAACATTGTTGAAGTAAAAAAGATGTATAAACAAACCACTGATTACTTTGATTATGAACAAAAACAAAAGGCTGATTCTCTTAGAATGTACTACGGACAACCCGGAAGCACTCTTAACCAATATAAAGAGCTTCATGGAATTCAACCTTCTATGATTCATGATGTGAATGTGCATTGGAAAAGTGAGCAACATGTCATCATCAACATTATGAAAACGAATCACCAACACAAAAACAAGGTATACAAACGATTTAACTATAACCTTAGCGAAATGTAGGCTTCGGATCTATGGTTTTACGTGTCTTCATCGTGAGTCTTATGTGTGGTCTTACAATAGGAATAGTTGCTATCATTAGCTTTTTTTAAAAGAGCAATGTTATGTGTTTTATTATTAGTGGATAAATTTAAAATATTTTATATTTTTTACCTTCATCTTCAATCATGTTATCATCATCTGAGGAGCTATTTAGATAGATAAAGTGTTAATTTACAAGAAGGGGAGAAATATAAAGTGGATCAAGTAACAAAACCAGCAGGATTTTGGATACGCCTATTAGGAAATCTGTTAGATGGCATTATTGTAAGTATTCTTTTGGGACTTATTGGCTTTCTTATTACAGGAGACTTTGATCGTGAAGATCCCATTACATCACTCATAGGTTTCATCTATGCGGTTGCTGTACCTATTTTATGGTATGGATATACTATAGGGAAACGAATTGTTGGGGTTAGAATTGTCAAAATAAATGGAAAGAAACTTGGAATCGGAGCAATGCTACTAAGAGTTCTTGTGGCCGGCATTGTTTATGGCCTTACATTAGGTATTGCGTTAATTGTGAGTGTGTTTATGGTGGTTTTCCGTAAGGATAAAAGAAGTCTGCATGACATGATGGCAGGGACGTATGTTACATATTCAAAGCCCGGTGAAATAGAGGATAAACAAGCATTTATAGATTAATACTTAATCAACAATGCCAAATACCTTCTATTTCTAATCTACTATTGGGGACTATTCAAACCGCCTACACATTAAGGTGTAGGCGGTTTTTCTGTGTAGCAACTACCAGTTTTGAGTAGAATAGCTACACATCAGAAAGTTTCTTGAAATATGAAAAGGTTAACTGTAGATTATTGAACATACTTATTACTTTCTTTTTTCACTATCCATGCAAGTAACTCTTTTTCTTTGTCATTTAAATGTCGATCTAAACATTTCTCAAAATCAGAAACTAATTCTCCAAAACGAGGGCTATTTTCCATCTACATTCCTCCTATGTCACAAGTATAAAAAGGTACATTTAATATATCTCTATTTCCTTATTTTTCGTTACCGAAATCATTTTCATTTTCCAAACGTTTTTAATCATATTTAGAACAAAGACCGCCCATTATGTATCAGTTTATAAGGCGGTCTTAACTGTATTCATGCTATATGTTTATGACCAAAATATCGACACTATTCTAAAAAGACGTCAGGTGAAAAAGGCAATGGCTAAAATTGCTGCGACACAAGCTAAATAGATATTTCCACTCCAGTCCCTCTTTTCTTTTTCATTCACCGCATAGCTATTATAAGAACCTTCAATCGGATCTATTTTTAGTTTTCGTTGTATCTCGAATTCTTCATCTAAAATCAAGTCTAATTCCTCCATTGTTTGATAATTGTAAGGTAGGAATCTCCCTTGTTCGTCTCTTAATCGGTTGCTGACGTCTTGTAACCCGCGCTGTCTTCTCATTGGTGGAAGACTGTCGGTCGGGTTGAGTAGTAGTTCCTGACACTGATTGGCCATCTGTTGGTGTTCCAAGTAACGTAGAAGTGTTTGTAAGCGCTCCTTTTCGCTCAAGATCATCATGTTCTCCTCCTCCTTTCTTTTCGATGTTGGGCTCTTGTTCCATCCATAATGGGTGGGAAGAAGGCTGCCACGGAGATGAGGGAAGAGGGACGTCTCTCATTTTATACTGATTCATTAACGCTAAGAAAACAGGATTGTGCGCTGCAGTAAAAAGTGCACACCTTATAATTTGATTTCGGTCTAACTCGGTAGCCTGAAAAAGGCTATCTACATATGTACGGTAAATAGAATGATACCGCACAGTCGGTCGATAGGTGTCTACTTGATTTTGGGCCTTCTTATTTTTCTTCATACGCGTTTTTCTCTTTCAAAATGACCTCTAACATCTGTTTGCCTTCTACCGTTAAATAGACGTCTTTTCGACTTAATAACGAGATTGCTAATTCTTTTGTCATTTGATTCGCTCCATTCCTGATGATTATCCTGACGTCTTGAGGTGACGTCTTACTAAATGATATGAACGATAACTTGTCCACTATTCCGATATTTTCTTCAAAAGTGTATGAAACTTCGAATTCTTGGACAAGACTGATACTAAAAAGGTGATTATATATGTTTGGGTTAGGTAAGCAACGTAGTAAATTAGGAAAATGGTTAGATCAAAGAGGAATTTCGCAACAATGGTTAGCGAGTACTTCAAAGGTTAGTAGATCCACTGTTAGCGAACTTTGTAAGAGAAATGTAGAACATGCACCTACACAGCGAACTATGACCAAAATACTCAAAGCTTTAAGGAAAATAGATCCAAATTTAAAGGCACATGATTTTTTTGATATGTAGATAGAAAATATTATAATTCTCTTGGAAACAATGCATAAATTTATCGACTTTAACGTAGCAGAAAAGCCTACTTGGTCTTATACAAGTAGGCTTTTCATGTTCATTGTGAATAAAGTTAGATAGATAATGAGAGAAATTTCTTTCTGTTTAGTTGGTGAGAAAAATATTTAAGGTGGTCAAAATCATCCTGAGAAATAGTTGATTGTTGATTCAAAGTGTTTTTTACATCTACTAATATACATAGGTCGTGTAATTCATGGTCAGTGAAGATACCTTGCAGAAGATTTAATCGGAATAATAAGGGGAGATTATCGGCGAGTTGAGTTCCACCTTCAGCGAAAAAAATTTGTCGCCATAAATGTCCATAATGTGAATTATCAGAAGCAAAATAAGTTTTATAAAAATAATCATATTTCATGTTTCATTTTCAATCAAAAGGGTAAAGTATTATGTTGGAGTGGAATTTTAAAAGAAACAGTCTTTTTAGATCTGTTTCTTTTTTTATTTAAGATTATAAAACGAATAATGAATAGCAAATTGAGCAAACTACCCAAGATGTTACTAAATATCGACTCATACAACTAAATTTTGCAACAGAAAAAACTACCTCTTTTGACTGTGAAGAGATAGGTTTTTCTGTTTTTAAGCTGTATATGACATACAATCGTAGTTACTATAATGTACGTTATCTGAAATTACAAGCTAAAAGCCATTTTTGTTAAGATAAAATTCATATCTATTAATAAATTAGTAAATATTATCCATGAGGTGATAATATGGATAAGAATAAGTTAAAACTCACATCTTCCGAAATAGGGACACTATGGGGAGAGTATGTAAACGGAACAATGACAGATGTAGTAAATCAATATATGTTCTCTATTATTGAAGACGAGTCAATAAAGGCCGTTTTTGAAGATGCTATTAAGACCTTCGCAAACCAAAAGAAACAAATTGTAGCTTTTATAGAAAACGAAGGGTTTCCAGTTCCAATTGGATTTACTGAGTTTGACCTCAATAAAGGTACTAAAAAATTATTTACTGATATATTCTGCTTGAATTATTTACATATCATGACATTACATGGCTTGCTAGGACATACAACCTCATTAGGTGTTTCTGTCAGAGAAGACTTACGTTACTTCTACGATTCATGTGATAATGAGGCAAAAAGGATGTATCATCAAACGATTGAATTATTACTTGAAAAAGGGGAGTTTCAGAGGGACCCTTATTTTTATCCTGCTAAAAACCCTGAATATATTTCTAGCCAGGATTTTTTAGATGGATTTTTCGGAAAAGGCAGACGCTTAACGGCACTAGAAATCATAAGTATTTCCTTCAACCTTAAGAAAAGCATTATGGCTAAAACTCTTTCTATTGGATTTAGTCAGGTCTCTCAATCAAAAGAAGTAAGGGAATTTTTAGAGGATTCGGAGAAAACAGCTGATGAACAAATACAATCCTTTTCAAAAATAATGCACGCGGATAATTTACCAGTTCCTAAATCGTGGGAGACAGAAGTAACAACTTCAACAGACGCTCCTTTTTCTGATAAATTAATGATGTATCATATTGGTTTCTTGTTCCAAGCTGCACAAGCGTATCATGGAACAGGTTTAGCATCAGCCATGCGAACAGATCTTGTAGCTGCTTATGAAGGCGTTATTCTAAAGAATTTAATGGTAACAAAAAAATGGTTTAATATTATGATGAAAAATAAATGGTTAGAACAGCCACCACTTGCTCCTAATAGAAAAGAAATTGCAAAAGAAAAATGATAAAGAAATGAATACAAACGAATCTATTCAGCAAACTAATCAAGATGCAATAGAGCATCAACTGAACATCTATATTTTAACGACTAGAAAAAACCACCTCTTTCCCGATGGTGGTTTTTCCCCTTTTTAAGCCGTATAAAGTCTACAAACTTAGTTAACATAGAGCACTTTATAAGCGCAAAAAAAGGCCTGATTCATTTCGAAACGGGTCCTTTTTGATTTGAGTATATAAATTCTTTTACTTCTACAATTGAGAGACCTAATGGATAAGCTTCTTTCATAAGACTTATCCATTCCTGATCAAGCCTACTATCTTCTTTTCTTAGCACTCACGATTCCTCCAACTTTCCTAATCGGAATTAATTAGGCTCTAACAGTTAATAACAAGCCATTAGAAATTGATACTATTAAATAAAGATGTAGAAGAGATGGCTAAACAACGAATTGAAATCCATAAAAAGCGAATGAAGTTATCTGAAGAGTTGGAAAGTAACTGGGATAATAAAGAACTCTAAGATAGAATCATCGAGTTAAAGGAAGAAAGCCAAAAACTCAAGAAAAAAATTGAAGATTTACAGGTTAACTTTTAAGTATCCTCTCAGGGTGCTTTTTTAGATGGGTTCTGGAAAGATATATGTTATACAGTAGAAAAGAGGTGACCTGTTAATCTTTGGCGAATTAAGGAGAGGAAACAAATAGAGAAGGAGGACTTAATAGTGAAAGAATTGGTCATTAATGATGTTGTATTTGATGTAAAATACCTTACTACGTCTACAGCCAGCAAAGAAGAAGTGGGACTTGAAAAAAGAATTATTAATAATGGAAAAATGACTAAGGGAAGAGATCAAATTAAGTTTTCATTTTCTGTTTTGGGTAAACAAGATTATCAATTATATGATACCTTTTTTGAGAATACTCATTATACTGTTGTGATCCCTGAAACGAGTGAAATATTTATAACTCATAGTGTTTCGCATAGTACATTTTATCAAGGAGCTGAAGTAACAGATAACACAGAAGTAGTATTTAAAGTTACACTTACCAAATAAAGTGATTACCTATGTTTAAGCTCACGCTCTAACATTTTTTTAAGAACTTGCTTAAGATTAAAATCCAGTTTGATTAAGTTCTATTTATTAGAAACACTTGTATGCCTACAATGTTTTTCTAAGGGGAGATCTCAGTGAATAAGTGTAGTGGTTTTGCAATAATTTGTTTAAATAATAAAGATGAATTATTAATGGTCTCCCAAGAGAAACCCAACACACCAAAGCGTTGGTCTGTTCCTTCTGGTGCTATTGAAGACTATGAAAGGATTGAAGATTGTTGTGTTCGAGAAATGTGGAATCAAACAGGTTATCAAGTAGAGATAGTAAAAAAGATACAAGAGAATAGGGCAACTACCTATAATGTTGAAGTTCACATGACCTATTTTGAAGTTAAGGTATTAGCTGGAGAGAAGAAAGTTCAGATCGTAGATTCATATTGCTGGCAACCGATATCTAAAATTAATCATTTGAACATGTTATTTGAAGATGAACGTGAGGTTGTATTAAATTATATAAAAAAGAAAAAACAGTTCATTTAATCTTGCTCAAGTATATTGTTTTACCTCTATACACATGTATGGAGATTCGTTATCTTTTGGAACAACTACAAAAATATATAGAGGGCAGGTCAAATAATTGATTAATACAACCATTAATTTAATGAGAATTGTCATGAATACTACTATGAGGAATAACTTAATCTTTATAAATCATTACCTCAAATCGAGGGACATTTTTTTATCTAGATCTAAGACACCATAAAAAATCCCCTCCATCGTAGGGAGAATAGGTTGCTTTCTTTTATTTGTCTACTATGGAGGGAACATCCCCTCTTTTAAAATATTGTTTTTATAGCTAGGTACACTGCAACAATCGATGCAACGACTATAGTTCATATTTGTCGTCACTAACTGTAAATAGTAAAACTTAAATAACACAAGAAGCACTTTAGTATTTACTTAACGAATGGCAAAAAATAGGTGAAATAGAAAAGTTGCTTTTTTCTAAGTAGAGTGGATTATAATATTTATTTTTAAAGTGATATGTATATGAATCTACAAATCTGGCCAGACTACTAACGTATTCCCCCTATTCCAATAATTTTGAAAATTCTTTGCAGATATGCAAAGGATTCTTTTTTTGAAAATACTTCCTTTAGTTGGTTATTAATTTAGATAAAGGGGAATTAAGTATATTGATTGCACACAAAGAAGGGATATATGTTAGTGACAAATTACGGGTACTATACTGGATCCGTCTATCCAATACCATAAAATTTTTGTTGTAGACAGAAAAGCTCCTGATTAGGCATCAGAAGCTTTTCTGTTTTTAGTTAACATAATCACGATTCTAAACACATACAAAAATCACTTAGATATGATATCGTAAGTATAAAGATCCATTAATGAATGTAAAGGAGTTAGAACATGGATACTAGTAGAACTAAATGGCTTCCTGTTCCTTATTTTCAAATCAATGAGGAAGGTACAATTCTAAATGTTTCACACATAACCCATTCACATTTTCCTCCTACATCGAATATATGGACGATCATTTATAAAGAAGACCGAAATAAAGCCATAGTAATGTTTTCAAAGAGTCCTAATTCTCATTCTATAACCAAACAGCTTATTTTACAGACAAGTAACAAGTTATTTGGGAATTTTAAATGTACGATCCAATGGAAAGATGGTATAGGTCACCTAGTATGTACAGAAGTGAAAAATAGTAAAGTTCTTGCACCTTTATCTATTCAAAACTCTTTAGTCAACACTCAAAAACGGTTAGAGGAATCAGAAAAACATTTAAATAAAGTTGCTAAAATAGTAAGCCTAAAAAAACACTAATTATTTTTTCCTCACATGAACTTTTCTGGCTTTAAAGATGCATTTCAAATAGATCTTTAAAGTCAGAAAAGTTCATTATATGTATCAAAACATATTGTTTATAAAATGTGTTTTGATTTCTATGATAAGGGTATAGTATTGAGCTGGATTGAATTTTCAAGAAACACTCTTTTTTAAAGAATGTTTCTTTTTTTTGATAATTATAGACCGAATCATAAACAGTAAATTGAGCAAACTACTCAAGATGCAATGAGGCATCACTCATGAAACCCAATTACGCAACAGAAAAACCTGCCTCTTTTGACTGGGAAGAGATAGGCTTTTCGGTTTTCTAGTTACCATAAAACCGATTCTAGGTACTAAAAATAAATTGAAGCAGTTATTGTTAAGGAAAATAACGATATTTGACAATCTGGTTGTTTATTATATAATAGTTCTATGACTTTAGAACAAACAAATGATCTTCAAAGAGTTAAAATATTTAATGCATTAGCAGATGAAAAGAGAATAAATATTATTCGTATCTTATCTCAAGAAGAAAATTGCCCGCGATGTACAGATATTGGAAGGAGTTTAGGGGTTAGTAAATCAAATGGTTCTTATCATTTGAAAATTTTATCTGATGCACAGCTGGTAACAATTAAACGAGAAGGTGTAACTAAATACGTTTCTTTGAATACTGAAATGTTTAAACAATACCTTCCTGGATTTTTGGCTACATTATAAAGTAGCTTTTTTTTTACTAATTAGTTTTAAGGTTTTATGACTATTTTATTAAAGAGGAGTTATTTATGAAAAACAGGATGAATTATCTCATTGTAACGTTATGTTTCATTGTTCTATCTGGTGTCATTAATGCTATTTTATTTAACGTAGCTCTTGAGGATATGACAAAAGATCTGAGTGTTACGAGCTCTGCAATCAGTTGGATTGTTATTTCTTATACATTGGTTATTACTTTTGGATCAATTACATATAGCAAATTATCTTCCTACATTCAGATTAAAAAATTATTAATGATTGGTGTCCTTTTATTCACTTTAGGTTCAGTAATAGGCTATTTATCTAATGGATATATTGGAGTTCTGATAGGCCGTATTATTCAAGCTATGGGGGGCAGTTCTTTTATTGCTTTATCCATGATCACAGCAAATCAATATCTTCCTTTAGCTAAACGAAATGTCACTCTTACATTAATAGGAGGGTGTTTGTCTCTAGGTTCTGGATTTGGTTTTTTGATGGGAGGAATACTAACCCATATATGGGGGTGGCCATCCTTATTCTTATTTATGAGCCTGACTTTACTCACAGTTTTTGGCCTATACTACTTTATCCCCTCTGGATATGCTGATAGCGAGAAAGTAACTAAACCCTTTGATTTTTCCGGATTGTTTTATTTACTTCTCTTTGTTATTTCTTTTATCTTAGGAATAAAATTAAATGGATATTTGCTTATTCTAAGCGTCCTTTCTATCCTCTTATTGGGCTTGCATAGTAAAAAACAAGGAGTCTTGTTATTTATTGATTTTTCCGTATTCCGATCTTATTCTTTTAACAAATTAATCTTAATTAGTTTTATTAATAATGCAGCCATGGTAGCTATTTTGTTTCTTTTTCCTTTACAAGCCATTCGAACATTTCATGTATCAGTTATCCTAATTGGTTTCATCTTATGTAGTATCTCAATAGTAGGCTTTTTGATTAGTCTACTTGTGAGGAAAGCTGTTCATTTTATAAGTAATAAGAAATTAATGGTTATATCTATTGGTGTACAATTAATAGGTTTTGGCATTCTAATCTTTCTTGGTCTTCATTCTATGGTTATGATCACGCTAGGAGTATTATTTATCTATATAAGTTTTAGTGCTCTAACTGTAATTATTAACATTGAAATTCCTCATACAATAGAGAAGGAGAATATGTCGATGGGGATAGGGGTATACAATCTCTTCAACTTTTTAGGGATGTCTTTTGGTCCTTCCATATCCAGTCGTTTATTAGAGATTTCTTCAAATCTTATTTTTTCCTTCTCCTTCTTTGTAGGGCTATTAATCCTTTCTTTTGTGTTATCCATAGTGAAACAAAAGAGTAAGGGGTAATGCTGCAATAGAGCAGAAGAAACTACCCCATGCAGCAAGGTAGTTTCTTCTATTTTCAGGCTGTATATAATATGAAAGGTTAGTTACCATAATGTGCTTTATCGGTACATACAAAACTTATTTAGATATGTTATGGTGAAATAGAAAGATTCATTCTTTAATTGAAAGGAGCTAGAATATGGATACTTCTACAACTAAATGGATTCCTGTTCCTTATTTTCAAATCAATCAAGAGGGTGCAATTCTAAATTCTTCAAACATAACTCATTCATATTTTCCTCCTATATCTAATATATGGACGATCATTCATAAAGAAGACCGGAATAAAGCTATAGTAATGCTATCACAAAGTACTAATTCTCATTCTGTAACAAAACATCTAATTTTACAGATAAAGAACGGGTTCTTTGGAAATTTTAAATGTACGATCCAATGGAAAGGTGAGATAGGTCATCTAGTATGTACGGAAGTAAAGAGTAGTAAAGTTCTTACACCGTTATCTGTTGAACGCTCTTTACTAAATACCCAAAAACGGTTAAAGGAATCAGAAAAAACTATAAACAAAGTTGGTAAAATACTAAGAATGAGAAAACACTAATTCTTTGTTTTTCCTTACATGAATTCTTTATATCTTGAGCAAACTACTCAAGAAGCCGCGAGGCATCAGCTTAACATCTATATTTTACAACTAGAAAAACTACCTTATGTTGCCACAAAGGTAGTTTTTTCTGTTCTTAGTCTGTGTATGGTATACAAATCCAGTTAATATAATTTTTATTTTCTTGAACGTACTCACCCTTATGAATACTTTTCTTTTATTCGAACATTTTATTACTGAAGAAACCCTAGAATGTTTACTCTAAAATATAAAGGGGGATCCAATATAAATGAATAATAAGGTTTATATGGTCTTTCGTGAAATTTTCATTGTTTGCATTGTTCCCTTTATTATTATCTTTCTTACCGATTTTTTGGTGCAAATAACCAATAAAAGAAATTGATTTAAATTCTTCCCCACTATAAACGGATAATAAATAGCAACTTGGGCAAACTACTCAAGATGTCTCCGAGCATCGACTCATACAACTAAATTCTGTAGCAGAAAAAACCTACCTCTTTTGACTGGGAAGAGATAGGTTTTTCTGTTTTTTAAGATGACTACGATATACGCCCTTAGTTACCATAATCACAAATATAGGCACCAATAAGGTCATGAATCTTATAGATTCATGACCTTTCTTTTTACTGTCTACTATAAGGGGAGAATATCAAAAATAACCCTCTTTAAATCTGCCTATTACATTAAAGATCTCGTTAATGGATAACTATAATTTTGGAAATTCTAACTGTCTTTCGACAAGTGATTAGTTCCTTTTAAAGGGTTTTCCTCATTTTGTCCAATAGGAAAGTATAACTCTCCTATCAGGTATAAGTACAAATAAGCTTTTGTTTTTTCATCCTAAGAGGCTCACTAATCAGCCCGTTTTCTAATAAGTGTTGCACCAAAAAGTCTTCTGTGTATTAGAAATTCTCGTTAGGGGAAAGTAAAAAAAAGAAAGGAAGGTGAAATATGTGCCTGATCTTTTGCAAGCCTTGAAAAATGTAGTTCAGTCTTTTATTAAAGATGAGAATAAAACGCCTCTTCACATTGGTGAGGCAATGGGGTGCTGGATATTTTTAGCGTTAGCCGGTGAGACACAAGTACAGACTGAAGCAGGAATTAACAGTACAACGGACCCTGAATTGAGAAAAGCGCTTCAAGAAGCCGTCAATATGTTCAAGTCAGAAAAAGAACGGATTGTAGCATTTATGCGGTCAGAAGGAATTCCGTCACCACCTCTTAGTGAATCTAAACCAATCTCCGATCCCAATAGTGTTCCCTTAGGGGTTAAGCTGACGGATAATGAACTTGCAAACAGCCTTAAGAAAAAGATATCGATGGCAATTACAAACTGTTCGGAGGCGGCGTCGCAATCCCTTCGCAGCGATGTTAGTCTGATGTGGGCCGAATTCTTGCAAGAACACATAACCTTTTTAATAACATTTAAATCATTGATGCGAAAACGGGGATGGCTCAAGGTTCCACCACCGTATCATCCTACAGGTCTACCCCAAATAGAAAAGTGAGGTAAGGAAGATGCCAGATGTCGGAAAAGCTCTTAAAAATATTATTCAATCATTTGTTGACGAGGAACCCAAATCACCCTTACATGTGGGGGAGGTCATGTCCTGCTGGTCCTATCTTTCTGAATTAGCTGACGAACAAGTTCATTCCGAAGCAGGGATTAACAGTACAACGGATCTCGAATTAAGAAAAGCTTTCCATGAAGCAGTTAAGATGTTCAAATCACAGAAAGAACGAATTATTGCCTTTATGTTATCAGAGGGAGTTCCTATTCCACCATTAAGTGAATCCAAGCCGCAGTCTAACCCAAGCGATGTTCCATTGGGGGTCAAGTTAACGGATGATGAACTTGCAAACAGCCTTAATATTAAAATGGTTATTTTAATTACCTATTGTGCAAATGCCATCATTCAATCTACACGCAATGATGTTACTTTGATATGGATTGAATACCTGCAGGAATATATGACATTTGGAGCAACCCTAAAAGAACTTGTGAAAAGACGAGGGTGGCTTAAAGTCCCTCCATACTATTATGCTCCGGGAGCGCCGATAAAATGAGGCATCAACAGAAATTCTTAAGAAAGGGGACCTTAAGGTCTCCCTAGGTCTAGGAGGTCTTTCTTTGTTAGGGATAAGTTATTGATAACTTGAGCAAACTACCCAAGACACTATAAGGTGTCAAATATATCTATTTAGAGCATTCACCAGAAGAACTATCTTACTCGTATAAGGTAGTTTTTTCTGTTTTTAAGCTACATATGATTTACATTCTTTCCTCTATAAATTGAGTAAGTAATATCGGGGGTTTATTTCTAAAAAAAGATATTGACATATTTTATTATTCTTAATCATAAAGAACAAGAAGAATAAATTCTGTAAGGGGTTGAGACTGATGCGAGCAAGTTATAGAAAATGGAAAGAACATCCTTATGACGGAGAGAATACCCCTCCTAAAGGCTCTTCAGAAGCAGGATATTGGCCAATGTTTTTTTTTCAAAAGGCAGAGATAATAATTTCTTAGATCCCTTTCATCAACCTATCAATTGGAGAATTAAAAATCCTGATGATATTAATTGGCAAACAGAACTTTTTCTAGTAGATCAAACATTAAAGTCGCTAACTCCTCAACAAAGACAAATTGCGCAATATTGGGGTACAGGTGAACTAAGTGCAAAAATTACTGCTACGATTTTTGATTTAGGTGAAAAATATCGGCTAGGATCACCTCATATTGCTAGAGCTCTAGGGTATTCCAATGCTGCTATAAACGATACATTCGTAATCACATGGTTTTTAAAATATCTATGGGATGTAGCACGACCAAATCAATATGGGAGAAATTTATCTACTGTGTTGATTACTCCTAGTTTTCCATCTTATCCTTCTGCCCATGCTACTATTGCAGGATGTTCAGAAATATTATTAAGTTATTTCTTCCCCTCAGAGTCAGCAAGAATAAAAAATTTGATGAAAGAAAGTGCTCAATCTCGTTTGTACGCTGGGGTACATTTTAAAGTAGACAATGATGAAGGTTTAAGATTGGGAAGGCAAATTGGTGAAACAGTCGTAAAACTAATGAGTTCACAAAACTTAAACACCATTTAATAAAAAGCAAGATTATTATAATTGTTTCTCTTAGAAATCATAAAAGAATAATTATATGTAACTTAACACTTAACCACTATGAATATTTTTTTATAACTGAAGTAAACTGCTTATGAACTTAAAAGACATTAGAGTATGTATAGCATACTGGTAACCAGAAAAATCACTGACGGAAGCAGTAATTTTTCGCTTTTTTTAGACTGTATACTCCATTTAAAGCTATATTAACTATATAACTCATTATGATTTCATCATATTTTCACTTTCCTTTTTTATAATGTACTTTGTAAAAAGAAAACTAATCTGTTCATCTAATATAAATCTTAAAAATCGTACGATTAGTTAAGCTCACTTTGCTAATCGTACGATTTTTGATTATCTGAACCATGAGAAATAGAAAAATACCCACTCAAAGCAGTACATACTTAACTTTTCTCAAACAAAAACTACTTTTTGTGAATGCATAAATTTATTTACTAAGAGCAAACTACTCAGGATGTCCCAAACATCGACTCATACAACTAAATTCTGCAATAAAAAAACCTACCTCTTTTGACTGGAAAGAGATAGGCTTTTTGTTTTTAAGCTCTAACAGATAATCAATTATTAATTTATATATTTTCTATTACTCTAGCAACATGATAACTGTTAAGCTTTAGTGTTGTAACCTCACAATTTTTAATTATTTCATCATTAGTAGTTTGGACCTCATTACGACCTGAGGCTTGAAACGAGTTAGACCAAGCTTCTCTCGATACCCACTGAGCATAGTTAATGACTCGTTTACCGTCTTCACTAGCATGGAAACTTGTTGAAATAAAGCCATCATAATCCTTAAAGTATGTGTCGATTTGATTTGAAAGACCATTAATTAATTCTTGTTGATATTTCGGATTAACTTCCCATTCAATAATCACCGTAAACAACTGATTTTCTTCAATTTTTGGCATGTGACCTCTCCTTTATTAATCCTGCTACCTATAGTTTATTACAATAAAGTTGTTCTAACATACAGCAATAGTATGAATCCTCCTATAACTTTAGCATGGTTGAAAATGTATAGATTTTTATATCTTGAGCAAACTACTCAAGAAAAAACGGGACATCAGCTTACAAAACCCAATTACTCAACAGCGAAAAAACTACCTTACCCCCATTGAGGTAGTTTTTTCTGTTCTTTTGATGTATATGAGATACACCTTTACTTTAAAGTGTTAAATTGATAGTCTTTTAGGTGATATTTTATCTTTCATCAGTATTGACTAAATAAAAAAGATCAACCTATGTATGAGGTTTAGCTTTTTAAGTTTATATATTTTATTACCTATAAATTAATTAGGAGATGACATTAGGCTAATGTTAAAAAATAAAGAGGAAAAGTTGAAAAAATTCGAGGTGGAATACTCTATACAAAAGAATAATAGTATCGTTAATAGATCCATAATTATAGAATCTATTAACGATCCAAATAAAATTATAAGATTAGCCAAATTAAATATATCTACAATGGAAAGAATCTTCATTCAAGATGTGAAAATTTTGGGATTCAAGACTGTATAATAAGCTTCTTTCTATAATGAATAAATTTTGATACCTTGAGCAAACTACTCACGATAGATAGATCATCAAAAATAATGGTGCAAGACAGAAAAACTCCCTACGGAAATAGGGAGTTTTTTTGCTTTTTAAGCTGTATACTCTATACAAAGTTAGTTAACATAATGTCTCTTTCCTGAAGACACCACCAAAAAGAACCCTTCTGGGAGTAAGGGTTTAAAAGAGATTGCTCATATGAATTATGCAGCTTTTTATACATCCTTGACGCGTAAGGGTTTCATACTAGGGCATAACCCAAACGAATGTATAAAAAGTGCACCCTTTATACATATGCTTGTACGGTAAAATATACTCTATATGGAAATAATGTATTATTATATTTTTGCACATGCATTTTAATAGTGAAAAGCCACCTATCCTGCAAATACTGGGTGGCTTTTTATTTTGCAAATATTAATTTCTTTCAATGTAGGTGGTCTAAAAAGGTATATTTTTTTAAGCAGCATTGTACTTGCCAAGTATCTAACGTAACCAATAAATTACATGTAGCTGGATCTTGGTAGCATACATATATCTTATAGTCTTTTTATTCTTCAGGGCCTATCAGTTGTTCACCTTGATAAAGTTCATATACGTACGGGTTATCAGGCTGGTCAATGGACTCAATCTGTTGAACCTGAATATAGGGGACATTTTCTCCGTTATACGTAGTTTTTTGTATAATTCCTTTTATATGAACCCAAGTATCTTTTTTTAATGTTAAGGCATTTTCTAGTGTAGATAATAAGCCGTATACAGATGCATCTGCTGCACAACAAGATATTCCAAAACGAGCAACAACAAATTGATTATTTTTAAATCCTTTTTCGTGATATACAAAGCCACTGACTTCGATTTTTTTTCCAACAAACTGATCTGTATTGTCTTCAATAGTATTTATGACTGAAATATAATCCGTGTCATTTATAGAAATTTTCGTTTTTTCGCGTAGTTTCTTTTCAAGTAATTCATAAAAACCTTTAGGTGCTACTTTAGCAGCAATACTATTTTTGTGTCTTGTTGGAACATTCTTTAGAGTTTCTTCTGAATTTCCAGACAATAAATCATTTGTATCCTTTTCCAATTTTGAATTAGTGGTGTCAATTTCTTCATCATTTCCGGCTTGTTGTAAAGTATCAGGCGTATTAACTGAAAAGCTTAACCCTCTTCTTACTGCAATCGAACTATCAAGCGTGTGATTAGAAAATAAAAATCCCGTCATAATAGGTAATAGAAATAAAGAGTAAATAAAAGTTGTTCGTATTTTTCCTTTTTCCGTATGATTATGACCGCATTCACAAGATAAATCCTGATTTATACTACTTCGCCAAATTTGTATAATTCCTAACAAAAAAAAAGTACCAGAAGAAAATAATATAAAAGGCATCATTTTAGGAGCAATAAATTGAATGATTTTACCTGTTAATATGAGTTTAAACATAAGGAGGGAAAAACCAATTAGTAATATCCCCCTTATATAGATGACAAATTGCTGGTCAATTTTTTTCATACCAATTCTCCTATCTACTAACTATTCCATAGGTCATGACAATAACGTATACAACCACCGTAATGATAAGAATCAGACTAAATGCAAAGCGTTTTTTAAAAAAAGACAATAGCATAATGGTGTTTTTAAAATCTATCATAGGTCCATATAGTAGAAAGGCAAGAAGAGCTGTAGGTGAAAATGTATGAGAAAAAGATGAAGCAACAAAAGCATCTGCTTCTGAACAAAGTGACAGCACATAAGCAAATCCCATCATAACGGCAGAAGCCATATAGTCATTGCTGGCAAGGTTCGTTAATAGTTGTCTATCTAAAAAGGTTTGAAACAGGCTTGCTACAAGTGCACCAAATAATAAGTATTTGCCCATGTCGAAAAATTCATCACTGGCATGATACAACGTTTGTTTTAACTTATTTCCTACTTTTTCTTCCTCATGTTCGTGAACGTATACATCTCGTAATTGATTGGAGTTCTTAAAGAAGAAATAAACAGATAGACCAATTAATAGGCAAGTAACAACAGCTAGTGCCATACGACTGTAAACGATGGACATATTTGATTGGAATGCATAAAAAGTAGCAGCAAATACAACGGGATTTAAAATGGGCGCCCCGACTAGAATAACAATTCCAATATGAAGAGGCATTCCCTTTTTTAATAACCTTCTTACAACGGGAATAATGGCACATTCACAAACCGGTAAAAGAGTACTGACTAGAACAGCTGGTAAAAGAGCTATATATGGGTTTTTGGGAATCAGACGTTGAATAAGTTCTTCTGAGACAAATACTTGAATAAGAGCAGATGCAAAAACTCCGAGCAAGATAAAAGGGATAGCTTCAAGTACAATACTTAAAAAGATTGAGTTTACATTCAATAGAGATGCTGGAATGGCTAAATCTTTCGTATTTATATCAACAAAGAAAAAACAGTAACCAAAAAGCACTAGTAACAGCACACCTATTAGGTCTTTACTTAACTGTGATAGAGTTGTCATAATCTATCATTTCACCTCCAATTACTAGAACTATATGATAAAGTTTAAACACATTATGCAGCTAATAAGAAAGAGTTAATATAAAAAATATTTAAAAGATAAAAACCTTAAAAATAATAATTATCCCTTCAACAAAACGTAATGTTTACGATTTGATATATGTTATGTAAAAAGCATAAGGTATAGAACTGAGAAATATAGATAAGTTTAGTTTTACAATTTCTTATCTTATTATTGAAAATCAGTACTAAAATACTGTAAATTTTAGTACTGATTTGTACGTAATAAAATTTACAATATTTTAATACTTATATTGTTATAAAATATATAAGTTGGTAAAATAAAGAAAAATGATTGGTGGTATCTAAATATTGATGAGCATTAAAGAGAAGATACTGATGAAGCATGTAGAAAGAAAACTACATAAGTTACAAATTGATCTTGTGCATTTTATTCCAGGAAGAATTAGACTTCGTTCAACTGTTTGGAAAGAGAATGAAAAACTAGTTAAATTAATTATTTTAAATTTGAAGTCTCAAACCCTTGTCTATGACGCAATATTTACATCAGATACCGGGAGTTTACTTATTACATATAACGCTTCTTATATGACAAATAACAAAGAACTTGAAGAATGGTTTCGACTTATTGAACAACTATATCAAGAAGAATATAGAGCTTAAGGAAAGGGAGGGATGAGCATGCTTCCTACTGTAATTGGTTTAGGTGCCTCTTTTATTGCTCCAAAAATTATGTCTCAATTCCGTGATCAAAAAATAAAAGTATTGCATGCGATGCCGGGGCGACTGCGTATACAATGTGACAGTTGGAAGCACCGTATCATTGCACATGCTCTAACGGAAGAAGTAAAAAAACATCCTCTTATTTTAACATCGGAAGCTTCAGAACTAACCGGAAGTTTGCTGCTTCAATTTGTTGTACCTCATATTAACCAGGAAGAGCTAGATGAACTGATGAGTTATATCGTACAAATAGCAGCTAACGCCATTTTAAACAAAGATGCTACATTGATGAATGGCATGACTAACACACTTGGATTTATAGATAAAGGGATTAAAAAGCAAACCAATGGCTTTGCTGACTTTGATAGTTTATTTGTTCTCTTCTTATTAGGAAAGGGAATTCAGATGTTTGGAAGTGCGCCTGCTTTCTCTGCAAGCTTACTTTATTGGTCATACAACATCATTAAGGATAAGGGGGGAAAGAATAGGTGATGATGTTCGGGGTAAAGGTAGCTCATTCTCTCCCTGGAAGAACCCGATTTTATATACCTAAACTGTTAGAAACAGGCCATATTGAAACTTGGTTACGCTCGTTTCCAGGGGTATATTCTGCAAATTATAATCAAGTAACCGGAAGTCTACTCATTTATCATCATATTACTCTCTCTTTATACAGTCTAAAATCATTCATCCATAAATATAAACACACACTAAAGCAAGTAGCATGTTCATGGAAAAAGGCTATACCTATCATAGCTTGTGGAACTATTTTTTTAGTTAACTGGTATCTCCAACGTTCTTCGTATCCTATTATAGTAAAGACAGTATTTTATTGGATTAGCACCATTACTGCTATTGGTACTTCCTATGAGGTAATTAAAGATGGTGTTGTTCATGTCCTAAAAGAACGAAAAGGTAATGCTAATACATTAACAGCTGCTTCCATATTCGCTTCTTTGTATATGAAGAATCCAGGATCGGCTTTAATTATCACTTTGATGTCTACTATTAGTGAGCTGCTAACAGACTATACGTCTGAACAAACCAAGCATTATATTCACTCCGTCCTAAAATTAGATGTCTCATATGCTTGGAGAGTAAAGGAAAAGGGCATTGAAGAAAAGGTTTTAGTTGAGGATATTGAAGTTGGTGATAAGGTTGTAGTTTTCACTGGAGAAAAAATTCCCGTGGATGGAATCATAATAGAGGGGAATGGTACAGTAGATGAGGCCTCAATTACTGGGGAGTATATGCCGCGAGAGGTAAGTGGTGGGGATAATGTGTACGCTGGAAGTGTCTTGCAGAGTGGACATGTTACCGTAACAGTTGAAAAAGTAGGAGAAGATACATCTCTCTCTAAAATTGTGAAATTGTTGGAGGAAGCACAAGATAAACGCGCTCCTATTCAAAATATAGCCGATACAGTAGCTGAAAAAATGGTTCCTGTTTCTTTTGGTTTGGCACTGCTTGCATTTTTCTTCACTCGAAATCTTAACAGGGCAATGAGTATGTTAGTTATTGATTTTATTTGCGGAATTAAATTATCAACGGCAACAGCTTTATACGCATCCATCGGACGTGCTGCAAAAGAAGGCGCTATTGTTAAAGGCAGTGATCATATTGAAAAGATGTCTAAACTAAATACAGTTATTCTTGATAAGACCGGAACTATAACAGAAGGAACGCCTGTGGTTCAGCAAGTAATTGCTGCTGAAGGCTTTAATCAAGAAGATGTTATTCGTTTAGCTGCAGCAGCTGAGAAAAATTCCACCCATCCTATTGCTGATGCAATTATGAAGCAAGCGAAAGAGTGGAACATTTTAATTCCTCTTAGAGACAACAATGCTCAGGTAGAAACAACGGTAGGAAAAGGAATTTCCACTTGGCTAAATGGTAAAAGAGTTGTTGTTGGAAGTTTACGCTTTATGAATGAATTAAAAGTTAAAACAACCAACTTACTTCAACAAATGCAAAACGACGAAAATGTGATTTATGTAGCTTATGATCAAACACTTGTAGGAGTAGTTAGCATTTTTGATAAAATACGTTCTGGTATGCACCGCGCAGTGAACAATCTTCGACATCAAGGTATTAACGACATCATTATGCTTACTGGAGATAAGAGAACGGTTGCAAGAGAGATGGCGCGTCGCTTAAAACTGAACTGGTATCATGCAGAGGCTTTGCCAGATGATAAAGCCTTTTATGTGAAGAAGTATGGGAGAACAGGAGCTGTCATGATGGTAGGTGACGGCATTAACGATGCACCAGCTTTAGCTCATGCCGATGTAGGTGTAACGATGGGTGCTAAACGAACAGACATTGCTTCGGAAGCCAGTGATGTTATTATCACGTCTGATAGCCCAGAAATGCTTTCTGAGTTAGTTGGACTATCTAAAAAGACTATGAACATTATTAAACAAAACTTTATTGCCACGTTTGCTATTAATGGTATGGCAATTTTATTCGGTGCTTTAGGTATCTTCTCTCCAATCGTGGGAGCAGCTATTCATAATGCGGCCACTATTGGTGTAGTAATGAATAGTGCAAGAATTTTATGGTTAGGGAGGGAAAACCATGAATCCCAAATTCTACGTTCTGCATGATATACCAGGTCGTATTCGATTTCATATTCCCGCGTTGAGAGATAAGAAAAATCATGTGGAAATAGAGCATATGTTTTCTGCTTTAAAAGGTATAACGAGTGTGAGAATAGAACCCACCATTCAAACCATGCTTATTTACTATGATGTTTCACAACTTTCTCGGAATACCATTTTTCGTTATGTATCTATCTTTTTTCAGCAAACGCGTTTAGATCCATTAGATGATATTATGATTCAAATGGATCCTGCCACACGAAATGATTGGCTACGTACATTGTTTTCTGGGGGATTACTTCTACTGGCAGGTATTCGAAAATCATCTTTTTATAAACCAGATGCACTCGTATATGGAGCAGTAGTTGCAACAGGCTATACGGTCTTATCACATGGTACGAGTAATAAAATGAGGCACCCAGATATTTTAACTGGAATTGTTACGATGTTATCTCTAGGGCCATCAAATATGCTATATGTAGCCATGATTACATGGATTGTGAATGTGTTGGAATTGTTACATGAAAAGCAGAAAGTGCAATCACAAAAGTTATCTACAATTACGTAAGATATTCATTCATACCTTTTGTATGAATTGATATAAAAAACTTAAGATTATGGGGGAGTTTTATAATGATTAATCGCGATTTTCTAATGGGATTTGTATCAGGAACAGTGGTAGGCGCAGTAGGCTACCGTTTATATGAACAAAACGGTGTGCAATTACAACGTTTGGTTCAACCTAAACAGGCATATGGTGGACAACAAACTATTTCATCTTATCAACCTTCTATGGAAGAGCTTCAAGCACAGAAAGAGCGTCTAGAAGATATGATTGCTGAATTACAAGTAAAATAATGATAAAAAGAGTGAGGGATAGTTCCAGGCTACCTCTCACTCTTTTTATTCATAATGAGGGAATCATTTTTAAATGATGAAACGCTTATTTACCGTACGCTAAAAAGTTTCCTGTGGTAAACTCTTATTATTATTATATTCTGCAATTTGAAAATTATCAATAATTATATAGGAGAATGATCTAATTTTATAAATGCGCAGAATGAGGTATAGTTGTATAAATTTGGAGTTGTTTTTTTGGCACAATTATATTTAATCATTCTAATGTCCGGTAACAATGAGAGTGAATTTTGGTAAATATAAATGATTAACACACCTAGTGAAATTAATAGCCATACATGCAGATTTCTAAAGTGAGTGATAGTTTTACCTATGATTTCATGAAAGATAACAAAGGAAAGTGTGCCGATTTAGGTGAAGTTGAAAAAATCCCAACAATTCAAAGAAAATCCTTGGCTTTATTTCTCTAACGTTTGGAACACAATTAAATTTGCCGTCCGTAAAAGTATACGTTTACGAACTTTTCTCTTATATAGAAAACCTGTCATTTTCATCGTTCGATTAAGTTTGAAAATAAATTACGAACGTCTTCTGAAAACTTTACATCTTTACGAACTTTTCTGATAGGAAAATAGATTAAGTTAGTGGTTTGCCGTCGTTAAACATGACTGTCAGAACCTATATTCTTAAAAGTTAGTTTGTAGATCTCCTTCAACAAATAAATAAAACAGTTTTTGTGCTCGCTTTAGGGTTTATAAGTATGAAATAACAATCAGAATAACAAGAGGGTTATCAATACGTGGGGTAAATATATTCATTATTTCTCTTTATCTATCAATCTCGTATAAACAACGTCAAAAAGGAGCATACTGTTTAAAAAGGAGCAAAGATAAAGGGGTTGATTTTTAATGGAAAATAATGTACTTAACGAAGTTGATCCAAGTTTACGTGATGAAATGTTGGCTGAATTGTTTTTGGATCAGATGATGAACGACTTCAAAAGAAGTAAGATCCTTAAAGCAATAGACCAGTCTTTAAAGAATAAAGATAAACAAGCTTTTTTACGTTTAACAGAGGAACTTAAATCCGTGTCATAATAAAACCGACGTAATATAGAAGAAATTCATTAAAAAGAAGCCTTCTTTTTTAAAGACTGAGGCTTCTTTTTATTTCACATATATATTTTTTTTATAATAAATTAAACTTATAATGAGATAACTTATTGCTTCCAGTACGAAAATGCTGGGAAGTCTCATGTCAAAACTAATTACTTAATACTTGAATAGATGCAGTAAATCCATTCTTTTCTGAAAAAGATAAATTAACTTGTAGATGATTCGCGACGAACTGGTGATAGTCCTGTAAATATACTGCAACAGCATCAATGATGTCTTGTTCATGTAATCGCGCTGTACGTCCTAATGCTAAGGTGGAAGCAGTAATCCCAAGGGAAGGATGAAGCTCCAAATCTACTTCTACCTGTTCAGGTTCAATTCTTTCTTTTAGAGCAATATAAATACAAACGCTATCCACAATATCTTGTTCGTTAAATAGTACTTCCATTCTAAATTTCTCCTTAATATCTTCTTCTTGTAAAGATGTTTTTAACTACCCAAATGATGACTAAAATCACAAGTATATCTACAAGAATTCCTAAAAAAGAAAATCCATGTGAAGGATTATTTCCATATGCACCGTTATAATTCCCACCAAATGGATGAAGCATATGACCTAAAAACGCACCTGTTCCAAAAGCTGCAGCATGAGTCAGTATACTTTTTGCTCGTGAAGGCTGGGTCTGGTTATATGTCGTGTGAGACCTAGTATATGATGGTGTTCTTGTAACGTTGCTTGACGGAGACTTATATCCAGAATGATAAGTGCCACTTGAATATGTGTCCCTACCTGAATGAGAACTGAACGAAGAATTGTGACTGAAAGAACTATGACCACTAAATCCTTTTGCCTGAGCAACATTTGGTAAAGCTATTGCAAATATTAATACAAATATTAAGGTCAATTTTTTCATTACAATTACTCCTGTCTTTATTAATATAATATAGCTAATTTATAATAAAGTTTCTTTCTTAGAGAGCTTATGTAGCTGTTACTATACCACTAAATTTATAAATTTCTACTATTTTCATCTATTTTTAATGTGATTTTAAGATGAATTTTAGAGTGACTATCATGATTAGAAAAAGTATAAGGGGTTTCAATATCTAATTGATATGTGAAATTAACATAAAAAACGGTGATATAATTTATAAGAATTAGAAAAGAAAGAGACGAAAAATAAATGTAGAGTATATTCGATTACCCAATGATTCACAAATGAGTAGTATGGAGGGAGAAAAGTGAAAATAGTAGAACTACCAATTGAATTTGAATTTAATGGACAAAAAAATCTCATTTATCCTAGCCTAATTATATTGAATAATGAACTAACCTTAGTCGATACAGGGTATACGGGTTTTTTAAATTTAATTAGTAAAGAAATCTCAAAAAAAGGATATGAAATAAAGGAGTTAAAGAATATAATTATTACTCATTATGATGATGACCATATAGGTTCCTTATATGACTTCAAAGAAAAGTATCCTTGGGTCAATATTATTGCCAGTGAAACCGAATCAAAATATATAAGTGGGGCAATGAAGTCAGAGAGGTTGTTTCAAGCCGAGAAAATGCTCAAAACTATGTCAAATGAAAAAATTGAATTTGGTAAATGGTTTATACAGCAATTAAAGACTTTAAATCATGTTTCTATTGATGAAAAGGTACTTGATGGCGATATGATTTTAGATAACAAATGTAGAGTAGTAGCAACACCAGGGCATACTTCCGGACATATTTCATTATATTTTCCAAGTTTAAAGAGTGTAATTACGGGTGATGCAGCTGTTAATGAGAATCATGCATTGGCTATCGCTAATCCATACTTTTGTTTAAATATTAAGGAAGCAGAACAGTCTTTAAGAAAGATTAAAAATCTTAAAGCAGAAACTTATTATTGTTATCACGGTGGAAAATTAACTATAGGTGGAGACTAAAAGAAAATAGGCCTAATTATCAGGATCTATTCTATCTTTTTGATTTGTATTAAATTATTAACGAGGTTTACATAAGCCTTAATCGATACCCATAATATCTCGTTCCGAAGCACATGGTAAATATCATAAGAAATCTCAGAGGCACTTTTTATTTTAGAATACACGAATAAAGGTCTTTTGAAAAATATAGAGGTAACCCATATTCAGATGGCAAAGTTTAATCACATGTTTTATAAAAAGGGTTGATGGATTAATTTGTGTATAATGTTTATTAGTGTAATTAAAAAGCAGATCTTATCCAAGGATAAAATCTGCTAAAAAATCAAAAAGAGATAATGAAAACATCTTGATTTACTCAATGATTCATTAATTAAAGGAAGAATATAATTCCCACTAGGTCTATTCCCCAGAACTTCTCTTTAATATTATTGTATCTTTTTCCTTATCTATTTTCTTATGAATACGTAAGTAATAGTAGGCATAGCACCCAATTGCAAATGGGAGACCGCAATATAAAGCAGCCCTGAGAGAATCAACAAAAGCCATACTAACAATGACTACTAAACAGAGTACAAAGCAGGTAATTGGAACAATAGGATACAGAGGTGTACGGAAGTTTAATTGATTAATATCATTTCCTTCCGCAATATAAGCTTTACGGAAATTTAATTGAGATAAGGCAGTTAACATCCAAACAGTGATGCCAGCTAGGCCAGCAATCGATACTAAAATTAGAAAAACAGTATTAGCAGCAATGAAGCTTGTTAAGAGGGATAGACATGCTACTAAAAAAGTTACACTTAATGCGCGTAATGGTACCCCTTTTTGGCTTAATTTCGAAAAAGATTTCCCAGCAAATCCTTCGCGGCTCATAGCCCATAACATTCGTGTGGATGCATATAATCCTGAATTTGCAACCGATAAAACCGCAGTGAGAATAACAAAATTCATCACATCTGCTGCATACGGTATCCCAACATTGTCGAAAACATAGACAAATGGGCTATCTACTGATCCTGCTTTTTTCCAGGAAACTAAACTAACGAGGATAAGCATGGAAATTACATAAAAAAATACTGTTCGCCAAACCGTATTTTTAATAGCTCTAGGGATTTCTCTATGTGGATTTTCAGATTCTCCAGCTGCAATACCAATCAATTCGGTTCCCTGAAAAGAAAAAACAACTCCAATCATGGCAAAGAAAACACTACTAAATCCATTTGGAAAAAGTCCTCCATTATTCATTATGGTAGAAACACTTTGAACTGGGTTTTTTGCCCCATGAGTATCAAGAAATCCAAAAATTATACCTGCCCCAATTATAATAAATAATAAAATGGTTACGATTTTAATACTTGAAAACCAAAATTCTGTTTCTGCAAAACTGCGAGTAGACAGAGAGTTAATGATAAACAAAGAAGTTCCAAAAATAGCACACCAAACCCAAACAGGAATATCAGGAAACCAGCGCTGCATTAATAATCCAGATGCTGTGAATTCAACACTTACTGTAACTGCCCAATTCAACCAGTACATCCACCCCACAGTAAAACCTGTTCCAGGTCCTATATATTTTGTTGCGTAGGCTTGAAATGATCCTGTCACCGGCATAGATACGGTCAATTCACCAAGACAAAGCATAACTAAGTACATTAAGAAACCCACAACAAGGTAAGCTAATATAGCCCCACCAGGACCTGCTTCATTGATAATATGACCCGAATTTAGAAAAAGGCCTGTTCCAATTACTCCACCGATTGAAATCATAAATAAATGTCTGCTTTTCATATTTCTTTGAAGCTCATTGGATACTTCTATTTTTTTACTATGCATGTATAACCCTCTTCCTAATAGTATGATTTAATTATTTTTATGTTATAAGCAGGGTTCTCCTTTAAACTAAAAATTTAAATGAGCAGATTGGTTGGACATAATTTTAAATATGTTTTGAATGAATATAGTTTCTTTATGATTTTTAAAATATCTATTAAAACCTCAAAAAATATAATCCAACTTTCCTTTCCAAGTTACTATAAGTCTTTCCAACACAAAAAAACTTCGCAAAAATACTAATTTCCTTTTTGCCAAGTTCCATTCTATAAACTAATAACTAAATTGGAGTCTTGTCTTATTTGCTTAACTACGCCTAAATAAACTTATATAAGTAATATTTTTAAGTTTGATAGGTATCTGATCTACTCTCTTGGAGAAAACCCTATTCTAAAAAATAACATCATACCTGATTTTTATATTTCCATCTTTTTATTAAGATCCTCCGTTAACTAAAATTTAATTCATCCACTAAAGGCTATATTATCTAGAATTTTCAGAATTATTTTTAGTATATCTACCGAATAAATAGTTGTCAATGCAGAAATGTATGCGCTACCAAAGGCTGGGTTGACACCTAATATACTCTTCAGTATATACTAATCTAGTAGTAAGGGAAGCACAAAGGGGGAACATCTTATGAGCAATCAGGTTAAACAAAAGAATAATTTTTCAATGGGTAAGTTAACTTCTTTATTGGTTCTCTTGCATAATACTGAACTGGTGAAAGAAGTTGAACAAGAACTGGACTCAAGGGGTTATAACTATACAGTTGGAAAAGTGGGGGCTATGGAGCTATCAAAAGTAGTTGCTGCTGTTGAAACAAGTGCTAAAAATAACCATATTATAAATGCTAATTCGTATAGGGAAGTCCATGCTCTTTATCATGCCATATTGGAGGCAATTCAGGGAGTAAGTAGGGGGACTTTACAGTTAGGCGATATTTTACGTACAGTTGGTTTAACTTTTTCAATTGTCAGAGGAAATATCGACTCCTCTGGTTATGGTGGAGAATGGATTAGTGTATGCGTTTATGGAACTATAGGGGCTCCAAAAAAAGGATTTGAACATGATGCATTAGGTTTTGGGTTTAACCATATCTAAAAAAATCTATTCAAAGCAATTTAAATAAATAATTTTAAATCTTTAAAAAAACAATTGACAAATTATTCAGATAAAGGGATACTAGTTTCAGACACATTAGTTGCTTTAAGCTTTAGACCTTAAAGTATAGATTTATTTAGCATTGTTAGTTATGTTTGTTTTAGATTTTAAAATTGTATTTAAAGCCCATAGTTTATTCAGTTTAGTTTATAGGGGGCTATATCAAAAAAGATTTGTTTCTTTTTTGATATAGCCCCTTTTTATGTTCAAAAAACAATAAGACTTTTTAATTTAAGAAGGAGTGATTAGAATGTTTGTTCAAATAGACGGTAACTCATTAACGTATGAACAAATTCATCAAGTTATTTATGAAGGTTATTCGGTTAAAATTAGTGATCACGCTCTAGAAAATATCAAAAGAAGTAGAGCTTTAGTGGAGGATAGTATTACCAATAACAAGGTAATTTACGGTGTGAACACAGGGTTTGGGAAATTCAGTGACACAGTTATTTCAAAGGATGATTTAGCTGACTTACAAATCAATTTAATTCGAAGCCATGCTTGTGGGCTTGGGGAGCCATTTCCTATAGAAGTAAGCCAGGTTATGTTACTTCTAAGAGCTAATGCATTAGCGAAAGGCTATTCAGGAATTCGTCTAGAAACACTGCAGTTATTAATAGATTGTTTAAATCAAAATATCGTTCCAGTTATTCCTAGTCAAGGATCGCTAGGAGCAAGTGGTGATCTAGCTCCTCTATCGCACTTAGCCCTATTATTAGTTGGAGAAGGAGAAGCCGTTTTTAATGGTGAAAAAATGTCAGGTGCAGAAGCATTGAAATTAGCAGGTCTTCAACCAATCAAATTGCAAGCTAAGGAAGGGCTTGCTTTAATCAATGGAACCCAAGCCATGACTGCTGTAGGTGTGGTTGCTTATATGGAGGCTCAAAAGTTAGCTGACCTTTCAGATGGAATTGCTTCCCTAACATTAGAAGGTTTACAAGGAATTGTTGACGCTTTCACACCAGAATCTCATTCTGTAAGACCTTACCCTGAACAGAAACAAGTGGCTGAACGAATTCTTTCTTACCTTGACGGTAGTCAACTAACAACTACTCAAGGACAAATTCGAGTTCAAGATGCGTATTCATTACGATGCATCCCACAAGTCCATGGTGCTATTCAACAAGTTTTAAATTATGTAAAAGAGAAACTATCGATTGAGATAAACTCAGCAACCGATAATCCACTAATCTTCTCGGACAGTGGAAATGTTATTTCCGGTGGAAACTTTCATGGTCAACCTATTGCTTTTGCGATGGACTTTCTTGGAATTGCAATGTCTGAAGTAGGAAATATTTCTGAAAGACGTATCGAACGATTGGTGAATCCCCAACTAAGTGATTTACCGGCATTTTTAAGTCCTGACCCTGGTCTTCAATCAGGCTTAATGATTACTCAATATGCTGCTGCTTCATTAGTTTCGGAAAATAAGACGTTAGCTCATCCTTCTAGTGTAGACTCTATTCCATCTTCTGCTAATCAAGAAGATCATGTGAGTATGGGAACAACTGCTGCTCGCCATGCTTATCAAATTATTCAAAATAGTAGAAGGGTACTTGCCATCGAAGCTATCTGTGCTGCTCAGGCTGCTGATATTAGAGGTGTAAGTAAGTTAGCTCCAGAAACAACGAAACTTTATTCAAGAATTAGAAAATCCGTTCCAACAATTACAAAAGATCGAATCTTCTCACGTGATATTGAAAAATTGGCTGCTGATTTAAAAGGGGTTGTAAAAGAAGTTAATTACGAAATGGTACGTTAATGAACGTGTAAAGTCGTTTTTATTATAAAACTCTAGCATAAACTTATTAAAATATTAGGGTATCAATCTTTCTTTTTCTCAATTATAAAGATTTACGAGATTTCCTGCGTAAAGTAAACCCGTATGAAATATGGCCAGATTACAAGTAATTATCTATGAGAATAAATTTTAAAAAACAGTTTAAAATTATTTGAATTTATTTATAGGGGGAAGAAATATGACTACTGAACAAAAAGTAATTAAGGCGCCTCATGGAAAGGAATTAAATACAAAAGGTTGGGTACAAGAGGCAGTTCTTCGTATGTTAATGAACAATTTAGATCCAGAAGTAGCAGAACATCCGGAGAAACTAGTTGTATATGGGGGAATAGGGAAGGCAGCTCGAAATTGGGATGCATTCAATCGTATCGTAGCCACTTTGAAAGATCTAGAAGAGGATGAAACATTATTAGTACAGTCTGGAAAACCAGTAGCTGTTTTTAAAACTCATAAAGATGCACCACGTGTACTCTTAGCTAACTCCAATATTGTTCCGGCCTTTGCAAATTGGGAAAAATTCCATGAACTCGATAAAAAAGGATTAATGATGTATGGGCAAATGACAGCCGGTAGCTGGATTTATATTGGAAGTCAAGGAATTGTACAAGGTACGTATGAAACATTTGCTGAATGTGCGAAACAACATTTTAATGGTAGTCTCGAAAGTACCATTACCGTAACAGCTGGATTAGGAGGCATGGGAGGCGCTCAGCCATTAGCCGTTACAATGGCAGGGGGCGTAGTCATTGGAATTGATGTTGACCGAACACGTATTGAAAAACGAATTGAAACACGCTATTGTGACGTTGTGTTAGAAAGCCTAGATGATGCCATTGCTCTAGCACAAGAAGCAAAGGACTCAGGAAAAGCACTCTCAATTGGTTTGGTTGGAAACGCAGCTGAAGTACTTCCTCAAATGATTAAACGCGGATTTATTCCAGATATTGTAACGGATCAGACATCCGCACATGATCCATTAAATGGATATCTTCCAGTAGGCTTTACCTTAGAGCAAGGGGAAGTATTACGTACTGAAAACCCTGAAGAATATGTAAGGAAGTCTAAGGCGAGTATGGCTGTTCATGTTCAGGCTATGTTAGATATGCAGAAAGAAGGAGCCATTGCTTTCGACTACGGAAATAATATTCGTCAAGTAGCGTTAGATGAAGGCGTAAAAGACGCGTTCAACTTTCCAGGTTTTGTACCTGCTTATATCCGTCCTCAATTCTGTGAAGGAAAAGGACCTTTCCGTTGGGTAGCTTTATCAGGTGATCCAGAAGATATTTATAAAACAGACGAAGTTATTTTACGTGAATTCTCATATAATACCCATCTTTGTAACTGGATTAAAATGGCGAGAGAAAAAATTGATTTTCAAGGATTACCGGCACGTATCTGTTGGTTAGGATATGGAGAACGTGCACGATTTGGAAAAATCATTAATGAAATGGTTGCATCTGGAGAACTTTCAGCACCTATTGTTATTGGTAGAGATCATTTAGACGCGGGATCTGTTGCTTCACCAAACCGCGAAACAGAAGCGATGAGAGACGGCAGTGATGCTGTAGCAGATTGGCCTATTTTAAATGCACTAGTTAATACAGCCGCAGGGGCAAGTTGGGTATCTGTTCACCATGGTGGTGGCGTAGGCATGGGATATTCTCTTCACGCAGGTATGGTCGTAGTAGCAGATGGTACGGAAGATGCGGCTAAACGTCTTGAACGCGTATTAACAACAGATCCTGGTATGGGCGTAGTTCGTCATTTAGATGCAGGCTATGAATTAGCCATTCAAACTGCCAAAGAAAAGGGCATGAACATTCCAACATTAGACTAAAAGAAAAGGAGTGAGCATTATGTCATGTATTACGTATATTAAATGTGCTTCACAACTGATTACAGTTAGGGGCGGAACTAAAGAACCAAAACGCGCTCAAGATATGTCCGATATCGGTATTATCGAACATGGTAGTGTTGTAGTGGAAAATGGGTTGATTACATTTGTTGGATCAGATGTTGAAGCAGAACGCTATATTCATACTTTGAATGGACATATAAATACGATTGATGCTTCAGGAAAGATTGTTACTCCAGGTCTAATTGATGCTCATACTCACATTGTGTTTGGGGGCAGTCGTGAAAAGGAACTAGAGATGCGATTAAACGGAGCTAAATATATTGATATCCTAAAAGCAGGCGGAGGAATTCTTCAAACAACAACAAGTACAAGAGAAGCTACAGAAGAACAACTGATCCAAGAAACCTCTAAACGCCTGAATCGTTTTCTACAATATGGAGTTACGACGGTTGAAGCGAAAAGTGGATATGGTTTGACACTGGAAGATGAATTGAAACAGCTACGAGCAGCAAAAAAGCTACACGAAAAACACCCTGTTGATTTAATTTCTACCTTCATGGGAGCTCATGCTGTTCCAGTTGAATATAAAGAAAACCCAGACGAATTTGTTCGTTTAGTGATAGAGGAAATGATTCCAAGAGTTGCAGAAGAAAATTTAGCTGAGTTTTGCGATGTTTTTTGTGAAGAAGGAGTCTTTACAGTTGAACAGTCGGAGCAAATTCTTGAGGCAGGAAAAGTCTACGGATTAAAGCCAAAAATACATGCAGATGAAATTGTTCAATTTGGCGGTGCAGAACTTGCAGCAAAAGTAGGGGCTGTTTCAGCCGACCATTTATTACATGCATCTGAGGAAGGTATTAAACAAATGGCTAAAAGTGGGGTTATTGCAGTCTTGTTGCCAGGTACAGCGTTCTTTTTAATGGAGAAGCCTGCGAATGCAAGAAAGATGATTGAAGCTGGAGTTCCGGTTGTCCTTTCAACTGATCGTAACCCAGGGTCATCACCTACTGAATCATTACCTTTTATTATGAATCTAGCATGTCTTACGATGAAGATGACGCCAGCCGAAGTCCTAACAGCATGTACAATTAATGCAGCTCATGCCATTGGAAGAGCTGATGAAGTTGGGAGTATCGAAGTAGGAAAGAAAGGGGACCTTGTTTTATTTGATGCACCAAATTATCAAACGTTGCAATATAACTATGCAGTGAACCTTGTAGATACTGTGATTAAAAAAGGACAAGTGATTGTGGAAGGTGGGGTCTTACGTGACGTACCCGTACCCACAACTTAATCGTCCCTCTTTTCATTGGGAAAGACAGCGTTCAACTGAACCTAAGGTAAGTGATTGGATCGAGACTTTTGAAGTGCAAGATGAAATAGATTTTCAAGCTGTAGATGTAACCGTTTTGGGAGTCCCTCTTTCGAGATCTTCTATTAGTGCCTCAGGGGCAAGTGAAACACCCCTTGCCATGAGGCAACTATGGAAATCGTTTAATCCGTATCACATTGAATATGATACGGATTTGACCTCCTTATCGGTTTTAGATTTAGGCGATGTCAAACAGCATGTAACAGATATTTCACTTTCTCATCAGTATATTAAAGAAGCAATGATTTCAATGCGGAAATATCACCCCCATACACTGCCTATCATGTTAGGGGGAGATCATTCGATTACGGCTATGTTAGTAAAAGGCTGGAAAGAGTCGCATCCAGAACAACGTATAGACATTCTTCAATTCGATACACATTTCGATTTACGCAGTTTAGAAGATAACGGACCATCAAATGGAACGCCCATTCGAAACCTAATTGAGAGTGGTAACGTTGAAGGCAAAAACGTTTGGAATATTGGCCTGCATGGGTTTTATAACTCTAAATCTCTCAAAGAGTATGCAGATACCCACAAGGTTAATTACGTGACCTTACTTCAAGCTAGAAAAACAGGAATCTCTAATACAGTTGAAAAAGCCTTAGACGATTTAGCTAAGAAAGTGGATGCCATTTATCTTACAGTAGATATGGATGTTCTTGATATCGCTTATGCCCCTGGTGTACCAGCAGGAACTACAGGAGGAATGAGAACCGATGAATTGTTCGAAGCGATATATATTGCTGGTTCACACCCATTAGTCCAAGCGATGGATATTGTATGTTTAGATCCCTTACGTGATAAATCAGGAATTACTATTAAAGCAGGAGTTCATGTATTCTTAAATTTTTTAACAGGCTTTGCAAGTAGGAAATAAAATATTGACCTCCTTATTCTTTTGAAAGTGCCAAATTTCTAGACATTTATTATGAAGCTTTCTATCTCAGTAAGAAGAGTGACCAAATGAGAGAGGAGAGAAATAATTGGTGAAAAATAATTATCGCTACTTTATTATTTTTATGATTGTTATTATAACCATCATAAATTACATAGATAGAGGAGCACTTTCATACGCTCAGGCTGAAATTATTCAAGAATTCAACTTAAATCCAGTAAGCTGGGGAGCAATTTTGGGTTATTTTGGCTATGGTTATATTTTCGGAGCACTATTTGGAGGAGCATTAGCAGATAAGAAAGGTCCTAAGTTTATGTGGATTCTTGCTGGAACTACATGGTCAATATTTGAAATTGGCACTATATTTGCTGGTCACATAGGTGCAGCATTTTTTGGAGGTTCTGCATTAGCTGCTTTTGCGGTATTTCGTGTTTTATTTGGTCTGGCTGAAGGGCCTACTTTATCTACAATGAACCGAACAATGGCAAATTGGGTGTCCCCAAAAGAAAAAGGTTTTTCTGTAGCACTTGGCTTAGTTGGAACTCCAATTGGAGCATTGGTCACGGCACCTATTGTAGTGGGGCTTCTCACGTTCACTAATTGGAAGGTAACATTTATTATTCTTGGCTTATTAGGTTTTATTTGGGTATTAATATGGAGAAAAATATTTACAAATTTACCTGAAGATCATCCGATAGTTTCAAAAATTGAACTTCAAAAAATTCGAAGCACGGATAATTTAATAAAAGGTGAATTACAATTAGATAAAACAAATCCCCAAAATGTTCCTTGGTATTATTTTTTTAAAAACCCTACATTAGTCATGAACGCTATTGGGTACTTTGCATTTTTGTATGTCAATATCCTATTACTAACTTGGACTCCAAAATATCTGCAAGATGAATTTAATTATTCTTTAGCTTCTCTTTCGTATATAGGTATGATCCCATGGGTAGGTGCTATTGTTACAGGATTAATAGGAGGGAAAATTTCGGATAAATTACGTGAGAAAACTGGAAATTTGCGTATAGCTAGATCCTGGTTCACAGTAGTCTGCTTATTTTTTACAGCTATTTGTTTTATGCTGATCTCAACGGTTGGAAGCGCGGCCTCAGTGCTTTTATTAATGTGTATAGGTAATGCCTTTAATTATCTACCCAATTCGATCTATTGGACAGTTGTTCTTGATACAGAGCCCAATAAAGCAGGAACTTTTGGGGGAGTAACTCATTTTATTGCAAACCTGGCAACTATCATTGCGCCTACGCTAACAGGAAGCCTTGTTGCGACACATGGGTATAATGCTATGTTTACTGCTGCTGCCATTGCTGTAATAATTGGAATGGTATCTATGATATTTGTGAAACCAGGACAACGAAGTCATATATCGGATATGCATAATGAGGAAAACATTATATTGTAAGAACTATTATTCTTTTATAGGATAAAAAGCTTCTAAAGAAAAAAGATGGTTAATCTAAGAATTCAGAAATATAAAACTATAAAAATTTATATGCTTTCTTAAAAAAGATATTTTGTTAAGTTACAAAATGATAAAAATATTTATGCCCATGTAGAAGAGCACTCCTGTTATTTGAATGGAGGAGTGCTCTTCTACATTCAAATTTGTATGACAACCTATCAGTTTGTGTGTTATAATAACTATAGACCTAATCTTTTTTATACTTTAGTATAGAAAACTTAAATTCTCAAGAAGTACCCTTATTCTCCAATGCCATTAACGATGAGGGTGCTTTTTTCTATGTGAAAAATTCATGGGTGCTTGCCAACTGTATGATACGAATATGTTTTGATAAAAATACATAGCGAACAGGTGTAATCAACATGACAGAAAGGAAGAGGGTGGCTCAGTCTTCTGGCTGCAACTCCAAATAAAATATTAAATAAAAAAGAGCTTATTTCTTTTTCTAGTTTACATAAGACGTGTTCTAGGTATTAACTAAAGAGTTATATATTATTAAGTTAAGCTGCTTACACTCTATTTACCTTAATGTCGTTTTTATATTTCTCAGCCCATTCATTAAAAGAAGTTAATTTAATATTATAAGGTTTCAATGAATTAATATTTACTGTGTATCCAACTTTATTATTCCATTCTTGAGATCTTACTAGACCATGCAAGATACCTTGTTCTTCAGCTTCTTGAGGACTAAGTGAAACAGATATAATACTTTCTCCTGTAACACTTGCCAGTATTTCTGCTACTTCTTTCATTGTCAAACTCTCTGAAGCCAACTCAATACTTTTTTTGTTGAATTTCTCAGAGTTGTCAAATGCAGCAATAGCATCTGCTGCAATTAAATCTAAACTTGTCTCTGCTAACATAGCCGTTCTTACTTCTCCTTGTTGTAAATGAGGAAACATAAAAGTAGATTTAGGTTGAGCAAAATTATCCATCATGAATGCTGGCTTTAGTATTGTCCAAGATGAAAATCCTTCTTTAAAACCTTTTCACAATGTGAGGGAGGAATGGAGATCACAACAAATGTATAGGTAGCTATTCGATAGATGAATGTTAGAGGTTTTCGTATATAAATTTATAATATATTAACAAGAAAGCGCAAGACACAGTGTCTAGCGCTTTTTATTACAAAACTGTCATTTCTAAGTTTTAAAAGTCTTCAATTAATCCTTTTTTTATTCCTTTTACTACTGCTCCTACTCGTGAATCTACATCTAGTTTTCTAATAATAGAAGAAATATGATATTCTACTGTTCTTTTGCTAATCGAAAGATCCATACTAATTTCGTAATTAGTCTTATCTTTGGAAATTAAAAGAAGTATCTTTTGCTCTGCAGAAGTAAGGGCTTCAAAATCCTTTGTACTAATTTGGTTTTTAGAAAATAGTATATAACCCATATTGCTTTGACGGATAGCATTAGCTAGATCGAAAGCAGATCTTTCTTTTGTAATATACGCACTAGCGCCGGCTTTGAATGCTGCATTGTAGTATTCTTCATGATCATACCCTGATAAAATAACAACTTTTGTTTCTGGAAATTTAGATAATAGTTCTTTTGTTAACTCAATTCCGTTAAATTCTTTCATACGAACATCTGTAACTACTACATCAGGGGATGTAGTTCCTACAACTTCAAGTAAAGAAGAAGGATCACTGACCGTATCTATAATCTCAATGTCTTCTTCACTTTCTAGTAATCTTCTAATCCCTAACATTACAAGTAAATGGTCATCCACTAGTAGCGTACGTATACTCATCTTTATCCCCCCAGTCCAATGGAATAGTGAATGTGACGAAAGTACCTTGTCCTTTATCAGAAGAAATTCTTATACTCCCATTTAATTCGGCAATTTGGCGATGAATAGTTAATAAACCAAGGTGGTTACCTTTACTAAAATCAAAGAAATTGTCCGGGACATCAAATCCTATTCCATCATCTTTTACACTGCACTGGTAGAAACCATTCTCTTCTAAAATAAGAACCGTAATGTTTTTACCTTTTGAGTGTTTAACAGCATTGTTTAACAGCTCTTTTATTATACGATAAACTTGTATTTCATGATTTTTGGAAATGATTTTGAACTCACAATTAAATTGAACATGAATTAAAATACTATAGTTTAATTCAAATTCCCGTTTTAAAGACTGTAAACTTGGCTCTAGGCCCAAATCTTCTACGATGATAGGGTGAAGGTCATGACACATCTTTCGAATGTTATAAATCATTCCTTCAAGTTGATCATCCATTTCATCTAGTAAAGTCACTGAGAATTTTCTTTTTGTTTGCATTATTCTAACTTCATTTAATTGTAAAATCAGACTCTGAAGGATTTCATCATGTAAGAAGATAGACAATCTTTTCCTCTCGTTTTCTAGAGACTGAATTACTTGATGGTTAAATTGGTTCCAGTTCTTAACTCTTGTCTTGGTTCGACGTAGTTGCTTTTCATTAATATTGAGAATAGCTGCACTTGAAAGTATATCTGCTGATTCACATATTAGTTCTTTAAGCTCATTGAACTCTTTCCCTTGGAAGAGGGTATGGTTGTTTTTCTCACCTATCACAATAACACCTTGAACTAATTGGTTTATTGCGATTGGAAAACAGATTAAGTGATATTTTTCAAAATGCATATGTATACTCGGGATTTGATCTTCAATAAGAAGTATATCTTTTTCAAGCTTATTTATTTCATTAAGAAAGTTAAATTGATTCATGGTTTGGAAAATGCCCGTCTCATGTAATGAATGATATATATTATTAGAATTCCATACAATGCATAAACCATTGATATCAAACTTCTGATGAATAACTTTTCCTATAATTTTTGCAAGGTTTTTAGCATGCTTTTCTTTGGACAATGTTTGGAAAAGTTCAATTTCATTTAGGTCCGTAGTCTCTTTATTTTTTGTCTTTTTATGTATAAAAGTGTTAATACCTAACTTATAAAGGAAAATCGAGGACCATGCAGACAAAAGGCCTACACTACATATAACAAATAATTCTCTATTAGAAAGATGCATGAATTGTTTAATTAAAATACTAAAAAGTAAAAAGTTAAGTATGTAAAAAAGCAATATATTAATCCACTTAGTAATTTCCAATTCGACTTCAATAATTTCATGTTTCACCAGTAGATAAGAAGTCGTCAGTGGAAAGACTACAATGCTGGGCAAACAATAGACAAAAGGTATTTGAGATTCTCCAAAAATTAATCCAGGTATTAAGTTGAATAAAAAAAGTGGACCAAAGCTAAAAACAATTCCGAAAATCAAGATATATAACTGATTTCTTACTTTTAATGAATTGGTTTTTAGATGCAAAGATATAAAGAAAATACATCCAGAAATACTAAGAAACAAGTTACCAATTAATAACACTCTGTATATGTAAAAAAAATTAGAATGCTCTACATAACCAAGGTAATTGCAAATTAAGTAAACTACAGATGATAGAGTTGAGAAAATTAACGATAAAAAAATTATAATTTTCACATACTTAGGTTTAGTCGAAACTGGGAAGTGAGCAAAGAAACTTAGTAATAGGTAAGAGAGCATAAATACACTAATGATCTCTATACTTTTGAAAACTGGTATATCTTGACTGGACAAAACAGAGGTAGAAATAGCAATACCAGAGACGGATGTTAATAAGAAGAAATTTTTGATTACGATTGATTTTTGTTTCTTAAAAAAGCTAAATAATCCAATGCTGAAAAATATCAGACTAATAACACTTACTACATAAAAAGAATGTAAAGTTGGTGAATCCACAAATTTTCTAAAATCACTTAGATATAAATAATATCCGTTCACTATAAAAATTATTATGTACAAAGTGCCTAAAGGCAAACAAATTAATAAATTATGTTTGTTCATGCTGTTGACTCCTTTGTAGAAATAAAGATTTGAAGTATTTCATTTCTGTCTTTGAAAGCTTAAAATGCTCTTCTAAAAGCTTAAATGCTTTCATGTAGTAAAACCTAGATAAGATATGACAATAATCGATAGAGCCTGATTGTTCTATGTACTCCCTTATCAACTGTCTTTTTAAAGGAGAGGTCATGATTTCTTCATCTTTTAACTTATGAAAAAAATCATCTTGTGTATCACAGCTATACTCATAAGCTTTTAAAAAAGGAAGGTACGCTTTTAAATCTCGAAGATCACTTTTCTCGTCATTCAGTACGTCTGCAGCATCATTTCTCAATTGACCAGCTACACCTATATAATAAGTGATTTTTTTTAATATAACGTGTGAAGGATCGATAGCTTGGGCAATTATCTCTGTAAGTTTACCAGATTTTTGTTTAATCAGTTTAAAGTAATCTTCTTCAGTAGGTATAACTCGTTTATTTATAGAGAAACGGAAGTGAAGGTCTTGCCACTCGCCACTTCCCGACTCCATTATAAGGTTAAAGAGGCAATTGTCTTCATAAGAGGTTGAGATAGGTCTGAGGTAGGAGAAGCCTTTTGCCAGTAGATATTGAGAAATAAGTATAAGATATCGATCTTCATTTTGAAAGGTTGGAAGATTTGGATCGTCACAATCACATATATCATCTACTATGTCTGCAGATAAGAATATACATTCGATACCAAAAGCCCTTTCAAAATCTTCCTTTGTCATTTTTCTTCTTTTCAAAAAATAAGAGAGAGTAAGGTATAATTCTCCCCATGAAAATCCTGAAAGTTCTTGGTTTAATAATTTTCCTCTTTTAGAGAGCTGCTTTAGAGCAAGAAAGTCTACTTCTGCTCTTCCATTTTGCTTATAGCTAGAAAGATGTTGTTTAATGTGGTCAATTAAATCACTTCTAAACCCATTCATTCCCAGCCTCGTTCCCTAGAACTATACTTCTTGCATATTCATTTAATATAACTTTTTCTTCAGATGATAGGGCATTCAAAGATGGACATAACTCATAATTTTCAAAGGTAAGGTTATTTTTTTTCATTTCCATTAAAAAACTCCATAGTTTTTTAGTCATAAGAAAAACCCTCTTTCTAGAAAATGGTTATTAAACTACTATAAGTAAAAATCTACAATAGAACTATTTATTTTTCAATACTATACTTTTATGTATTTTTTTGCATATGCGGAAATTTACAAAATCTTATTGCGGTATATACGGATTCTTTATAAAAAAGCGTCTGGTAAATTAAATGTATAAGACATAACGTCTTAATAAAAACTTTCTGGAGGAATAAAAAATGAATAACGTAAAAAACCTTTTTGATTTAGATGTACAAGTAACAACAACTTCAAGTGATGTGGATCCGCAAATCACAAGTGTATCCCTGTGTACACCAGGTTGTGGAGATACAGGTAGCTGGAACAGCTTCTGCTGCTAATTAACAATAGAGTTTTATAAAAAGGAAATGGACAAGATATAATTCTTAATAAAAACTTTCTGGGGGAATGAAAAATGAATAACGTAAAAAACCTTTTTGATTTAGATGTACAAGTAACAACAACTTCAAGTGATGTGGATCCGCAAATCACAAGTGTATCCCTGTGTACACCAGGTTGTGGAGATACAGGTAGCTGGAACAGCTTCTGCTGCTAATTAACAATAGAGTTTTATAAAAAGGAAATGGACAAGATATAATTCTTAATAAAAACTTTCTGGGGGAATGAAAAATGAATAACGTAAAAAACCTTTTTGATTTAGATGTACAAGTAACAACAACTTCAAGTGATGTAGATCCGCAAATCACAAGTGTATCCCTGTGTACGCCAGGTTGTGGAGATACAGGTAGTTGGAACAGCTTCTGCTGCTAATTAGAAGTCGAAAAGGAGGGAAACAATGTTGTTCCCTCTTTTCTCTTCTTTTGAATTATATTATAAAAGGAAAGGGAGATAAAAATTGATAGTACAAAAAGAAAAATTCAATCATAAATCTAGTGTAACTACCGAAAATAATTTATTTGAACCTCTTCCATTTTTTATGTTAAGAACCCCGTTTCTACCAACCCACACCTTCGACCAACTTAAGGATGAAACAACATTAGTGGAAAAGTTAAGAGATTATGTGGAAAAAGATTATGTAAAAGAAGCCATTGCTATTGCAAGTCCTTCTCTATTAAATTCCCTTCATTATATACATGGTGATTTAAGTAATAGAAAAACCCAACAAGTTCTATCTTCTACATTGCGTTACATGTTGAGAATGACAACTAGACCAACTCCTTTTGGAGCTTTCTCGGGAGTAGCAGCTGGACAATTTAAAAAGACTTCTTCCCTAAAAATAGATCATTTCAAAGAGTTTAAAAAGAGGGCACGACCAGATATGGAGTGGCTTTTGGGAGTTATTTCAGTTTTAGAAAGAAGCAATATCCTTCCTTCTCTAATTGTAGATAAGAATCGTGCATCGTATGTAGTAGGCGATCGTCTTCATTTGCCATTTTCAACTGAATGTGGTCAACTTCGAAAAAAAGGAATGGATAAAAAGGAAAATATTTCTATAATGTACAACGAAGTGGTTGAAAAGGTTCTCAATTTAGCTGAGGAAAGAATAACGGTCAGAGAAATTACACAAAGGTTACATACTATTTATCCAAATACAGATTTGACAATAATTCAACGCTTTATTATACAGCTATTGGAACAAGAATATCTTATAACGGAACTAAGGCCTCCTTTAACTGTTGATAATCCATTTAATTATCTCCTTGGAAAATTAGAAGAAAAAGATGAGAAGATAGAGCTCTATGAGGGATTGTTAAAGGTAAGGGAACTAATCAATACTTATAATCAATTACCATTAGGAGAAGGCCTTTCTCTTTATAGTGATTTGATTTCACAAATGCGACAGATTAATGAAGTCACAACGCCTCTTCAAGTAGATTTCTCCTTAAATGCCACAGATTTAACTATTGGAGAAAAGGTAGGAGAAGACATAAGCAGAGCTGCTCAAATATTATGGTCGATAGCTGATGAGGGAGTTGGATTTCCTCATTTACAAAAATATCATGTTGATTTTTTAGAAAAATACGGAACATCTAGGGAAGTTCCTTTACTGGAATTATTAAGTGAGGAGTTAGGTCTCGGTGCACCTGCCTCTTATCAAAATCCCAAGGGGAAAAGGGGAGGAGATACTACCACCTCTTCTATAAATCAAGAACGTAATAGTCAGTTATCATATCTTCTTATTAGAGCTATTCATAATCAAGAAAAAGAAATCGAGATTACTGAAGAAATAGCTCAGAGATTGAGTAAAGAAAAAGATAGAAGATATGCGCCGGATTCTTTAGAAGTATATGGAGAGTTACATGCTGCTTCACAAGAAGACTTAGATCAAGGTAACTATACATTTTGTTTAAGTCCTAACCCTGGATCTAACGCCTTAGGTAGCACATTTGGTCGATTTTTAGATATCTTAGATCCGGATGTTTCGTTGAAAATACAACAGTATCAACAAAAAATTGACCTTGAATTCAACGAAGATACTGTGATGGTAGAAGGCTCCTTTCTTCCAGCAACTGGCCGATCAGCCAACGTAGCAATTGGAAAAACGACAAGAAAAGTGAACGTTACTTTGGGAACAAACGGTGATGAAGAGACAATCCAGTTACCTATCGATGATATTGTGGTAGGGGCATCGTTAGAGAACTTCTATATGAAGTCAAAAAAATTAGGCAAACGCATTAAAGTAGTAGCTGGTAACATGCTTAATTATCAAAGTGGACCTAATATTTATCGCTTTATGAGGGAGATTTCACTCAATGATTTAGACCAATGGCGACCATTCAATTGGGGAAGTATGACACACTCTCCTTACTACCCAAGAATTCGTTATAAAAACATCATATTTTCACCTAATATTTGGAAATTAAATAAAGATGTTTTCGGTATGAGAGAGAAACCTCAGAATGAGGAAGAATTTTTTAAAGCTTTTGAAGAGTGGCGTGAAAAGTGGGCAGTTCCTCGTAATGTATTTATGACTTACGGAGATAATCGCATCTTAATTGATTTGGAGAACACCTTACACCTACGTGAACTAAAAAATGAATTATTCAAGCAAGGAAGGTTACAATTAAGAGAAACTTTTCAAGAACGGGATCAAAATTGCTTAAACAGCCCTTTGGGGAAACATGCTGTAGAAATAGTTGTTCCATTAAAGAAAACAGAAAACACTGAGCGAAGAAAGAAAATTGGTGCAATAGGGGAAGCGAAAAAAGATATTGTAAGTAATAAAATAATCTACAAGTTGCCAGGGAGCGAGTGGTTATATGTGAAACTCTATGCTCCAAACACAAGAGAGAATGACTTAATATTAAAACATCTTACGCCTTTTGCTAGTGAAATGGTTAAAAGTGATATGGCATTATCCTGGTTTTTTATGCGTTACCGCGATCCAGATTCACATATTCGTTTACGGTTTCAGGGAGACCCTTCTAAGCTTAGTGGGCTAGTCCTTCCTCGTTTAAGGGAGTGGGCAGATAAACTAATGGATTTAGGATTAATCCAAAAGATTACTATCGACACATATGAACGAGAAGTAGAGCGTTATGGTGGTCCCATATTAATAGAAAAAGCTGAGGATTATTTTTATTACGATAGTCAGTCTGTAGCCATGATTCTTAGTACGTTAAACCAACAAAATCATCTTCCAGCTTATGTAATGGCATCACTTTCAATTATAGACATCATGGATAACTTTGGCTTGAATTACGAACAACAATTAGCCTCTATAGAAAATAATACAGAAAAATATGAGTATATAGATGAATTTAGACCATTTCGAAAAGAACTATCCCTAATAGGAGATTCACGAAATGATTGGGAAAACTTGCGTAATTATAATTCTGGAGTCGGCAAATCTATATATGGAAGCTTCTTGATTCGCAAAGAATCTTTAGCCCGTTATGTGATTGAAATTAAAGAGTTACAAAAAAGAGATATGCTTTGGAATGAGCACCAAATGATTATGGGAGCAATTATTCATATGTACTGTAATCGATTATTAGGAGCAAATAGAGAATTAGAAAAGAAAGCATTAGCTTTTACTAGACATATTTTGTCCAGCCAGAAGTATTGGAGGAATAAGAATGAAGAATACGCTAGATCCTACAATGGAAAATGAGAAGGTATCATTTGTTAGCATTCTAAAATCTTTTCGATACTGGCCGAATCTGTTTAAGCTTTTGTGGGAGACACACAGAGGATATTTCTTCTGTGTTCTTATCCTAAATTTTCTAAATGGGCTATTACCAGCTTCCTTGATTTTATCAATTAAATATCTTGTAAATATGGTCCAAAATCTGTATACCCAAGGGTACAAAGATAACTATTTTTACGACATTTTACCTTTTTTTATCTTCTTTTCAGTTGTCACTTTATTAACCAGCGTTACGGGTTCAATCCTAGAAACGCATAAGCAATTGTACAGAAATCTACTGTCTAACAAGATAAATGTAAAATTGATTGAAAAAGCGAAAAGATTACCTTATGCAAGCTTTGAAAATCCAGAGGTATATAATAAACTCCAACGAGCAAGGCAAGATTCTACGTATAAGCCGTTTGCTATTTTTGAAGAGTTAATGGGTATCGTAAAAGGTGCTATTACTTTAATTTCTATTTCAATAATTTTAATGGTTTGGAACTGGGAGTTTACGTTGATCTTAATTTTATTACCTCTAATATCTGCCTGGTCTATTGTGAATGTGGGAAAAGAAATATTTTTAGTAAGCCATAAGCGAGCAGAGGAGACAAGAAAACAGTTTTATTACTATTATCTAATGACCACTGATATTACTGTTAAAGAGGTTAAAATATTTGGATTAGGTAGCTTACTACTAAGAAATTATTCGGACTTATTTAGTAAGTTCTATAATCAGGATCGACATTTGCTTTTAAAAAAGATGAGAATTGATTTATCTTTTCAATTGATAAGTGTAGTTTTTGTAATATTCATTCAATTTATGATCGTTAGGGATACAATCCAAGGGTTAATTGCTATTGGTAGCCTTATTGCTTATTTTCAAGCTGTCAACACGACTCAAAAAACGTCAAATGAGTTAATGTATATGATTTTTAACATGCATCAGAACAATCTATATATGACACAATTATTTTCCTTCCTTAACGTTCCGGAAAACACAGCTAAACCTAGTGTCTCCGAGAAAAAAACATTAGAAAATATCTCTTCAGTGGAAAAAGGTATTCAATTTTTAAATGTATCCTTTAAATATCCAGGACAAGAAAATTACACATTAAAAAATGTTAATTTTCATATTAAACCTGGAGAGACTTTGGCTTTAGTAGGATCTAATGGATCTGGAAAATCAACAATTGTTAAGCTACTAACACGACTATATACAGATTATGAGGGACTTATTCTCTTAGATGGTAAAAGAATTGAGGACTATCAGCCGCAGGATTGGCAGGATAGAATTAGTGCTATTTTCCAAGATTTTGTGAGATATGAGTTAGATGTCAAAGAAAACATTGGTTATGGTGATTACAAAAGGTCTAATCATTTAGTAGCTATACAAGCAGCAGCTAAGAGGTCCGGAGCGCTTACAATGATTGATAGCTTGCCTGATAAAATGGATACTCAGCTTGGAAAAACTTTTGCTAACGGTATTCAATTATCTGGAGGCCAATGGCAAAGAATTGCTATTGCACGAGCCTATATGAGAAGAGCAAGTTTATACATTCTTGACGAACCGACTGCTGCTTTAGATCCAGCTGCCGAAGAGGAAGTTTTTCAAGATTTTCAAGAGATTGCCCAGAAAAGTATGGGACTTTTCATATCTCATCGCTATTCAACTGTAAAATACGCTGACAGGATCATGGTACTTGATAAAGGAAAGGTCGCTGAGTATGGAACTCATGTAGAACTTTTAGATACAAATGGAATATACGCCAGATTATTTAATCTGCAAGCTAAGAGTTATATAGAAGCCAGTGCAACACAAGCAAGCTCATAAGGAGAAAGGAGAAAATTATGCCATCTATTACTGAACAAAAAACGTATTGGTTAAGGGGAATTGATAATGAGACAAGAAATAAAGCACTAAAATTAGTGTTAAGCATAGCTGCAAAGTTAAAGGATCCAAGTGGTGTAGAAAAAATAATAATGGCTCCTGATAACGTATCATTGGCAGGTAATTTGAATCCATGGGATCCTATCACATTGTCCCATGGTTTTCCAGGCACTATTTTATTATTTGGGGAACTTGACCGTCAGTTTCCTGATAGTGGGTTTGACCTTATTGCACATAACCATTTAGTAGAAGTACAGAAGGTTATTGAAAAGCAAGGGGTAAATAGTATTTCGATGTTTGGAGGTATAACAGGTGTCGCTTATGCCACGTTGTATATATCCCATAATTATGAGAGGTATTCTCGATTCCTCCAAGTCTTAAATAATTTTATATTGATGCAATTAGAAAAGATATTAAATGAACCAGAGAAGGAACCAGGTGTACACCCTCTAAAATATGATGTGATACAAGGAATGACAGGAATAGGTCGCTATCTCATTGAGAATACGAAGTATAAAGAAAATCGGGAAGCACTAAAAAAAATACTTACTTATTTTGTGGGTATGTCTTCTGATATCGAGGTATACGGTGAAAAAGTACCGGGTTGGTATGTTTCAAAAGCAAATCAACTACTAGAAAAAGATAGAATTATGTTTCCAGAAGGGAATTTTAATTGTGGTCTTGCTCATGGGATACCGGGTCCACTTTCTCTTATGGCTCTATCGATTCAAAAGGGAATTGAAATACCTGGTCAGAGGGAAGCTGTGCGCAAAATTACCAATTGGTTAATGAAGTGGAAACAAGTAGGTAGTGGTTGGCCTTCCAGACTAAGTTTTCAAGAAGTAGCTACTTCCAAAATCTCTCATACTTATCCAAAACGTCAGGGCTGGTGTTATGGAGATCCAGGCGTAGCGAGAAGTATATATTTAGCTGGAAAGGCCCTAGACGACACAGCAGCAATAAGGAGTGCAGTGGGAGCTTATCAGGACATACTGGTAGAACAAAAAGAAGAATGGGAATTAGTATCGCCAACATTTTGTCATGGAAGAGCAGGGTTATTACAAATGCTTATAAGGATGGCAAAAGATGAAGAGAATCAAATCCCAGTTCAATCAATAGTAGAGTTAGTACATTATATAGAAGAATCATATGATCCTAATGCACCCTTTGGTTTTAGAGATATAGAATTCAATGGAGAGAAGTCACATCAATTAAATAAGGCTGGATTACTCGAAGGTGTAACTGGCGTATTATTACCTTTACTAAGTTTAAGTTCAGTGGAAGAACCTTGGTGGGACGGGGCATTTTTACTTTCTTAATTAAGATTCAGGGGGGCTATGATAAATGGACGTTAAGAATATTGCAGAGAAAAAAATACTGGTAGGGGTAAGTGGATCGATTGCAGTGGCAGGCATTTTTCAATATTTAGCTATGCTAAAGGCAAACTTTAGTGAGGTAAAAGTTATAATGACGAAAGGTGCAGTTCAACTTATTCCAGCTGAGACAGTAAAGTTATATTGTGACGAGGTATTTATTGATGAAAAGCTTAGCTTGAGTGGAACCATAGGACATGTGGAATTAGCGAGGTGGGCCGATTTAATGGTCGTACTTCCAGCTACAGGAAACACATTATCTAAAGCAGCTCATGGTCTAGCAACTGATTTATTAAGTACGGTAATACTAGCTCATGATAAACCCGTTATCTTTTTTCCAAACATGAATAAATTAATGTGGGAAAAGAAAGTAGTTCAGCATAATGTTAAGCTACTACAACAATATGATCATATTGTTGTACCTCCTGTAAAAACAACAGCTTTTGAAATTGCAACTATGTCATTGAGGCCTAACTATGTGTTACCTAATCCGCAAAATATATTAAATATTATTTCTAAACAATTAGAAGAAAGAAATACACTATTGAATGTTTGTGAAAAAGTTGAAGTTCAATAAAAACTCACAAAAATGTGAGTTTTTTTCTTTTCTTTATTTTTTATTTATATTTGTCTTTTATATTAAACCATAAGGAGGGATTGAATATGAAAAAAGAAATTGTTTTAGAAGCAAATAACATCACAAAAGCAGTGGGTGGAAAGAATATTGTAAGCCAATTCTCAACTAAGGTGTATAAAGGAGATATATGCGGCTTCTTGGGACCCAATGGAGCAGGAAAAACAACTGTTATGCGAATGTTTACAGGACTTATTCGTCCTACTGAAGGCTCAATAATGGTAGGGGGTAAAGATGTAAATAAAGATAGACAACAGGCTTTAAGAAATGTAGGAGCAATTATAGAATCTCCTATCTTTTTCCCTTACATGTCAGGAAGAAAGATGTTACAAAATCTAGCGAGACTATATCCTGATCTATCGAGAAAAGAACAGTTAGAACAGGTGGAGGCAGCATTATCCATTGTAAGACTAACAGAGGATGCGGATGTAAAAATCAAGAATTATTCATTAGGTATGCGACAAAGGCTGGGAATTGCTCAAGCTCTCTTAGGAGAGCCAGATGTCATTTTATTAGATGAGCCAGCAAACGGTCTGGATCCTATGGGAATGAGAGAATTAAGAGAATTAATTCTTGAACTTCGAGAAAAGAAAAACCTAACATTTTTCATCTCTAGTCATTTACTTGATGAAATTCAACAAATGTGTGATCGTCTTGTCATTATTCGTAACGGTAAACTTGTTACACAAGGAAGCAAAGAGGAGTTAATTAAAGATCCAAGCAAGAGACTAGAGGATATATTTGTGGAGATGATGACATCATGAAAGGACTTTTCACTTCAGAGTTAGAACGATTATGGTCCCAAAAGATATCATGGATCATACTATTTTTTATACCCTTGATGTCAATAGGCTCAGTCAAATATTACTTGAGTTGGAATGAACGGGTGTCACCAGGGGAACCAGATTATGTAACTTCCTTAAACTTTCCTATAATCAGCATTTCTGAACATCTCGTTGTTTCTTTTAATATCATAGCTATAATACTAATTTCTACGGTTATAGCTAATGAGATAGAAAATGGGCAGTTAAGAATGATCCTCATTCGTCCTTTTTCTACAACTCAACTTTTTTTAGCAAAATTAGCTACTATTTTAACAACCATGTTCTTGTATTTAACTCTATTTTGGATTTTAAATACTGTTGCTGGTTATATCTTTTTTCCAAAGGTTGATACCTTAATAACATTTTTAGATGAGCAGAAATTATCTTTGACAGCAGCTTTATTATATAACTTAAAATATTTCTTTGCTTGTTTTGTGACAATGATTAGCGTTGTATCAGTTTTTACATTATTAGGATCGATAAGCAGAAGTACAATGATAACACTTGGTGCAGGGGTTGGCTTTATTTTCTTAGCAATTGCCATTCCTCAACTCTTAGAATTTTCCACACAAACTATTATTGGACACAATACAGTGGTTCACCTTATGTACATGTCTATTGTGAAAATTCAGCACACGGGAATAGCATTTTTACTTTCATCAACTAACAATCTAAATTCTTACATAATTTTAGTTCAAGCAGTATATATTGCTATATTTGGTTTAATTGGTTATTTGACGTTTGTGAAGAGAGATTATTTTATATGACTCAAGGAGGGTTTTAATTGAAAGCATTATTTATAAGCGAATGGGAGAGACTTTGGAGCCAGAGAAAAAGTAAATGGATGATTGGGATTTTTGCTGTGATTGTACTTCTTCAAGCTTGGTTCTTAAGGTACTATGGAGTTGGAATTTATAATAATGATCAGCAAATTCCTCTAAATACTTGGAATTTTCCATGGTTTTTATTAAAAGAATCTTCATTTTTACTTACATTAATCTTTATGCCAGTATTTTTTCTAAATAGCCTTAATGTAGAATATAACTCAGGAGCGTATCGCCTTTTTTTAATTAGACCTTTTAAAAGAAAATCATTCCTAATTTCAAAATGGTTCTCTCTTGCCTTAATGGTACTAGTACATTTATTAATTATTCTAGGGATCGGCATAGCGTTTGGTTTTATCTTCTTAAAACCAGATAATGATTTTATTTTTTATGGTCAACAGAAAAATGCTATAGAAGCTATATTATATACAGTACAAGTTTATGGTCTCTTTTTCATCATTCAAATGTGCTGTTTAGCTCTTGCTAGTTTAATTAGTGTAATAATTTCAAATGCGGTTATTAGCTTTTTCTTATTAATTGGGTTATATGTAGGTTGTTTGTATGTTTCTAGCCAACTTTCATTTTTCTTATTATCAGTCCAAAGTATCTTTCATACTCTTAGTACCGGTAGCAATTCTTTATATGCTTTTGCATTAATTATTATGGTAGTTGGTTTTGGTGCTTGCGTACGAATTTGGAGTAAAAAAGAATTTACTTCTTAAGCAAAAATAGGAGGGAAAACTAAAATGGCTATATTGGAAGCAAGAGAAATTAAAAAAGTTTATAAAACTAAGTACAGAGCGTATCCTGTCCTGAAAAATATAAGTTTAGATGTTGAAGAAGGAGACTTTGTAGCAATTATGGGTCCTTCGGGAAGTGGAAAGTCGACCTTATTAAATGTGCTTTCCTCCCTTGATATCCCCTCAGAAGGGGATATCAAGGTTGGAGGAACCACTCTAACAGGTATGAAAGAAGAACAGTTAGGTATTTATCGACGTGAACATATTGGTTTCATCTTTCAAAATTATAACTTGCTAGATCATTTGACTATCGAAGAAAATATTTTATTACCTGCTGCTTTAAAAAAAGGAGATAAGAAAGGTGTACAGAATAAACTTCAAACATTTGCTGAAGAATTAGAAGTGACAAAATTTTTAACTAAATATCCTTATGAAGTCTCTGGGGGACAGCAGCAAAGAGCTGCTATCATTCGTGCTCTTATTAACAATCCTGCTTTATTATTTGCCGATGAACCGACAGGGAATTTAGATTCTAAATCTGCTCAAAATGTTCTACATACTCTAAACGCATTAAATGAGAAGTACAAAACAACTATTCTAATGGTAACTCATGATTCTGTAGCTGCTAGCTTTTGTAACAGAGTCATATTTTTAAAAGATGGTAAAATTGTCCATGAGATGAAACGCTGCCAATTAGAAGATACATCTAAATTTAATCAAAGAATCTTATCATTTGTCGCTAAGGAAGTGGGGGATCGTAGTGTCAATGCGGAAATATATAATTAAGAATATAACCCGTAACCTTTCTCATTACACAGTATACATACTTAGTAGTATTCTTTCTGTAGCAATTTTTTATATGTACGCAGCCTTTCTGTTGTATCCAAAGGTTTCAGGAACGGAACAATTATTAATTGCATGTGAAATTATTATATTACTATTTTCTTGTTTTTTTATCGCATATTCACATGAGCATTTCCTTAGAGAAAGAAAAAAAGAAATGGGTATTTGGAAAACATTTGGAGCCTCTAGAAGGCAATTGTTTAACGTGCTCGTTTTAGAGAACGCCGTAGTTGGTACGTTTTCTATTTTAGTAGGTATTTTATTTGGAATGCTGTTATCAAAGATTTTCTTTAATTTTATGAGTGATATTCTATTTTTGAATCAATCGTTCATTTATACTTTCTCTCCCGTGGCTGTTTTTGTTACGGTTATTTTATTTGGAATAGTATTTTTACTTGTTTCATGTCGAAGTTACTTAAAAATTAAACGAATTGCAGTTCTAGAGTTATTTCAAGAAGAAAGAAAACCTAAACCTTCAGCTCAATTCTCTAGGATTAAATTCCTTTTATCTATCTGTTTTCTTTTAGCCTCTTATATATTTATTTCTTATGCATCTTTACCTATACTATTATTTTCCTTTTTACCCTTATTAGTCTTAGTACTAGTAGGCACATACCTATTCTGTTCAAATGGTTTAGTAGGTGTAATATCTTATTTAAATAATAAAGAAAAACGGCAGTTAAATGGGATAAAGATGTTAACTCTTATAAGTTTAAGAAAAAAATTATATTATAATTCAAAAATTATCTTTATCGTATCTATTCTATTATCTGCAATTATGATATCAATAGGTTCTATTCAGTTATATATAGAAAATAACAATCAAAGAATGCAAAGAACTCACCCTCAAGGAGCATTATTTGTTGTATCAAAGGGGAAGGAAAACAAAATAGAAGATAGTATAGATGAATTGAAGAGACAAGGAATAAAGGATTTACAAACGAAGAAATGGGAAGGACTAAAAATTTCTTTAGAGAGTGGGAACAAGGAATTTTTAGTAATACAGAATGATCCATCTTTTATAAAAGATGAAGATTCATTAAAAAATAACAATTATATTTTTAATAATAAAAAAAAGTATGATATTACTAATGGAATCGTAAAATTAAAATCTGAAAAAGGGGAGAGAGATCTAAAAGTTAAAGAGATGAACGGTAAAAGAGTTCTTAATCCCATAGATGGAATTGAGGGTATTATCTCTGTACCGAAAAATACTTTTAGTAAAATATATAGAATAACGATTTCTGAAAAGAAATTGTTACTTTATAAACTAGATTTTAAAGAGGATGCAAAAAGTTATAACCTCTTAAAAAAATTATCCGATACACCCTTGTTAAAATCGGGTAATCTTCATAATGTTCGACTTCTCGATTATGAAAATACAGTTCAATTATCCTCAATACTGAGACTTACAGGACTGTTTATATGCTTAGTTTTGTTTCTTGCTTTAGCTAGTCTGCTTTGGTTTAAACTGTATGAAGATATGAATGATGATAAAAAAGTATTCCACTCATTACGAAAAGTTGGTCTTACAGATAAAGAAGTTAAAAGGACTTTGTATATTCAAATTTCAGTCATATTCTTTGTTCCTTTATTTATAGGGGGATTAAATTTATTTATAGCTACTAATGCCTTGCAAAATATATTAGAAGGAATTACAATTTATTCTATAATAGTAATATTTTTAATATTTGGAGTGTCTCAATTTATTATCTATCTTATTTCTAGTTACTTTTATTCTAAAAAGGTGCTGTGAAAAAGAGGTATTTTTTGTCTAGGAGAGTACTAACTAATTGACCTCTCCTAGGTAAATCAAATATTAGGGGGGCGGGGAGGTATGTATTTATGCAAGAAAGTATTCTTGTGGTCGATGATGAGTTAGAGATTGTAGATATAATCTCTGATATCTTTGAAGATCGAGGTTATAGAGTTCTTAAAGCTTATAATGGAGAACAAGCATTAGATCAGTTAAAGGCAAAGGTAGATTTAATAATATTAGATGTTATGATGCCTCAAATGGATGGCTTTGATCTTTGTAAAGTTATTAGGGAACAAATTCATTGTCCTATTCTGTTTTTAAGCGCGAAGCACTCAGAGATGGATAAGGTAAAGGGTTTAACTTTAGGGGGAGACGATTATATAACAAAGCCTTTTCAAGTGAAAGAACTTATTGCTCGGGTAGAGGCACACTTAAGGCGTGAACATAGGGAGAGAGTTAGTACTCAAAATCAACGTCTTTTAGGTAATTTAACTATTAACTATTCACAACATGACGTTTTATTAGATGGTAATAAGATAGATTTGACCAGTAAAGAGTTTAAGATATTAGAACTCTTAACAGTAAACTTAGGACAAATATTTTCTAAAGAACAGATTTATGAGAAAATTTGGGGTATTGATGCAATGGGTGACTTAAATACTATTATAGTTCATATTAACAACTTAAGGGCTAAATTAACTTCGGGTATGTCAACTTATCACATTAAAACAGTGTGGGGAGTAGGATACAAATTGGAAAAACGCTGATGATCAAACGGCTATCTTTAAAAAATCAGTTTATCTTAACCTTTGCTTCTGTAATTTTTCTAAGCCTCATAAGTACAATTGGTAGTTTAGTTTTAATATATTATTTTCTCTCTGTCTACAATGAAAAGTCAGTTCAACCTGCTAATTACTACGAGAAAAAAGTTCCTAGTATAGAAAAGTTTGTCGAATCAAAAGGAGAAAAGATAGTAGACGTATCTTTTCAAAAGAATTTAGAAAAAGTTATTCCTATGGAAGGTATTACATACCAGGTTATAAACCTTAGAGGAAAGAAAGTGTATGGCACCTTAGATGATCAATTAATAGAAAGTAACAAAAGTATATATGAAAAAGTTAATCGATCTGATCAAAAAGGGAAGGTCATAACGAAGTACCTTCCAGTCCTCGACAAAAATAAAATGGTAGGAGCTTTAGCCGTACGATACGTGTTAGCATCATCTATTGACTATTATATAAAATACATATTTCTTATAATATTATTAATTCCCTTTTTATTTTTAACACTTTACTCATACTTATTTGCAAGACGTTTAGGGAGAGAATTAAATAAGCCGATTAAAGAATTGAGTGCTGCTTCTCAGAAAATTAAAAATCAAGATTTGGATTTTGAAATTAAATATGAAAGTGAAAATGAAATTGGTACATTAATTGATTCCTTTAACAGTATGAAAGCAGAGTTAAAAACATCACTTTATCTTCAATGGAAATTAGAGCAAGAGCGTCGAGATATGGTGGCTTCTATTGCTCATGATTTAAGAACACCTCTAACAATCATATTATCTCATGTAGAGGTCTTAATGGATCCATCATTAAATGGGCAGAAACGTTTACCACAATACTTGCAAACAATAAAAAACAATACTCAAAGAGTATTGCATTTGACAGACGAAATGAAAAGAGTGTCTGAAGTAGATAACCCAGATTTTACTCTTGAGCTTGAAAGCGTCCTTCCTATAGAAATGTTACCAGAAATGTTAGAAGAATTTAAAAAGTGGGCTGAGGATGAGAAAATAAATCTTACTTACAGCTTCACTAGCAAATTGGAAGAAGAAAATTCTGAATTTGTATTAGATCCAAAACGTTTGCATCAAATTCTTACTAATTTAATTTCTAATAGTATTCGTTTTACTCCAGTAGATGGGAGTATTCATGTTCAAGTTCAGATAGAGAAAGATGAGATGTTTTTTTCTATTTCTGATACAGGAAGAGGCTTTGATACTAAAGATTTACCTTTCTTATTCAGTAAATTTTATCAAGGGGATCCTTCAAGAAACGACCAACTTCATCATGGTTTAGGTTTATATATTGTAAAAGAGTTAGTTATAAAACATGGCGGAGAAATTTGTGCTAAAAATAATGAACCTCAAGGAGCATGTATTGAATTTAATATCTCTTCTATTAATAAATAAAAAAATGAACTATGATATTCATAGTTCATTTTTTTATTTATTTGACCGCGTTATATACGTCTAGTTGACCATTTCCCCAATAAGCTAAATTAGGTGTAATATCTTTTTTCACTCCGTTTTTGTAGAGATAATCAATAGAACTATTTGGACGATTTTTATAATGACGTTGGTCGATAATCAAGGCCACAGTAGCAGAAACCTTCGGTGCAGCCATGGAAGTTCCAGAAGCAAATAAGTATCTGCCCGTGTTAAAGGTAGTTAATACTTGTTCTTGTCGGAAAAGTCCACCATCCCACCATGCCTCTTGGCCGTATTTTTCTAATAATCTAGAATCTCCCCCTGGAGCAGCGATATCAATATAATTTTTTCCGAAATTAGAGAATAAAGAAAGTTGTTGCGTAGGACCAGTAGAAGACACGGTAACTACACCAGGCAATTCCCCTGGAGCCTCAATCCCTACCCCATTAAATGTTTTTCCTTCTTCCGCATATTTTTTCTTAAGAAAATCATTTAGCTCTGATTTGTTGGAAACATCTATTGAATCGTTTCCTGCAGAAGCAACTACCACACTACCTAACTTATTAGCATACTCAATTGCAAGTTTATATCCTTCAACATCTGCCCACTTATTATCTAAAAGTTCCCCGTCTTTATATATTTCGCCATCAATATAATAGGAACCAAGGCTAAGATTAATAACATCGACGTCATCCTTAGCTGCTTGAATAATTGCTTTAATGATCCACACAGCATCAGCTGACTTATTACCGAACACACGATATGCTTTAATTCCTGTATTAGGTGCCACCCCTTTAATTTCGCCATTGGCAGCGATAGATCCAGCTACCATAGTCCCATGTCCATTAATATCATTAATACTATTAATATCGCCTGTTTCTTCAGGTTCTGTCCCTCTGAGCCCACCTTTTGGAACAAGATTTTTTGATCCACTTTTTAGATTGTCTACGAGGTCTGGGTGGTCGATGTCAATTCCAGAGTCAACAATTCCAACAGTTACATTAGGAGAACCTGATTCTATGTTATAACTTTCTCCATTGTGCGTAATTTCTTTCATATCCCATTGCATATCCCATAAAGCAGGAAGGGTGCTATTTAAACTTTTTATTGAGTTTACGCCTAAATTAGGCTTTTTTAAAGATTCAGGGATAGAAGGCTTTTCTAGTTTTAGAGAAGGGCTTAAGGATTTAAATAAAGAAGCATTTTTTTTAGCAACTGTTTGATTTCCTTTAAATTGAACTAGTCCTATCTCAGAAACAGTATAAGTAATTTCTCCCTGGCTCTTTTTAATCTTCTCTATAGAGTGTTTCCACTGAGAACGATTTTTTAAGATAACCGTATAATATTGATTTGTTTCTGCTTTAGCATGCATATCATTAGTAAAACAAAAGCAGAGTAAGAGGGTAGTAATGATTATAGTGAGTTTTTTCATAATCTTCTCCTTATATTTATAATTTAGAGGTGGAATCCGGGATTGAACCGGAGATCAAGGTTTTGCAGACCTTTGCCTTAATCACTTGGCTATTCCACCTAGATCCTATAAATATAAGATAACGAATATTGATAGATTTATAATCTGAATATATCGAAGAAATAACTAGTATATTCCGCAAGATAGATAAATATGATTAAGTATTTATAAAAACCAACTCACAATATATGGATATTAATTCTCGTCCGTTTCATGAAAAAGGTAAGCAACTAAGCCAACTCCCAGCACCTCTTACATCGACATCTACTAATCCCCTACTGCAGTAAAAGTTATTTTTTATTTTTCGAGTGGACAGGCAAGCCTACTGCATTAGCTACATAGTATCTAAAGAATCGCGACTTCGTTACCTAATCAGTAGCTAGTTCAGTAACATTACCTCGGTTATACAAGCTATATACGCCTAGCGAGGCCCTTCGTGGAACCTCGTCCCTTCAAGGCTTATTCCTTTGTTTCTTTTAGTCCACTAGCCATGCTTGACCCTACTATTCTAACCATAGGAAGCATTGTCTTAGGAATTGCTATCATCGAACGAATCTTAGAGCGATGGGGTGTCATCGATCTTGTTGATCAATTTGCGAAAGTAATGCGATTTATCTTGCCTGTCACGTTCTATAGCGCGTTGATTTACTTTTTTGGGACCTTTATGTTTTGAGGAGGGTTTTAGATGTTTGAGAAACTAAAATTGCGTGGAAAGCTTATTAAAGCGTTTCGTACAGCAGAAATTTATCGGGTTATAAAGCGTGGGGATCGTACTTCCTATCAATTTCCTAAAATCCATCGGATCGATCATCAGCACTCCTACACTCGGTATGCTTTTTCCTTACTGAATGGCATTGATCCTGAACTTTTAAATAAAAAAAGATGGGCATTACGACAAGTATTAGGCAGCAATATTGAAATAAACGGCAGCTTAAAGAACTTTAGTATTACCGTTCATCACAAAAGCCTACCTACGATGCTTACTTATGAGTATGAAATCATTTACCCTCATATTAAGAAAATGGAGCTTCCTGTATGCATTGGTCAAGATGTCTATGGAAACCCTGTTTCATGGGAGTTTGCTGATTTAGAAACCTTATTGATATCTGGGGAAATTGGAGCCGGAAAAAGTAGTCTCATGCGTGTGATCCTCACAACATGGGTGAAATATACATCTCCTGAAGATTTGCGATGGGTATTAGTGGATCTCAAGCGAGCTGATTTAGGCCTATTTAATGGGATTGCACATGTAGATACGCTTTGTTTTGAGGCAAAGGATATGAGAAAACCATTTGCGTTATTACGAGCTGAAATGTATCGGAGAGGCGATTTATTGTTAGAACATGGTGTGACACATATAAGCAGGCTTCCGTTTAAGCTCCCTCGGATTGTAGTAGTGGTTGATGAAATGTCCATCGTGAAGAGAGAAACGGATCTTGTAGAGATGATTCAACAGTTTGCAAGTCAAGGTCGTGCTCTAGGTGTTCATACCATCATTGCCATGCAGCGTCCCGATGCCGATTTGTTGAATTCCGCACTCAAAGTAAACTTAAGGGTTCGGATCTCTGGCAGGCGGATGCGATAAATGCGAAAGTAGCCGGAGTAATTGGCGCAGAAGAAATCGATGCTGCAGCCAGGGACGCATGAAAATTAAGATTGATGAGGTCAAAGAGTTTCAAGCCTACTTCTTAGATGAAGGAGCTTGTAAGGAAATACTCTCTTCTTATAAAAGGCTTGTGAAAGATCCCGAACCAGAACTCGAAGTTACATCACAATCCATCTTTGGGTTATTAGAGAAGGAGGAGCAGCGATGAGTTTCCGTTTATCTCAACGTGATAAAGACATCATAGCGTTTATCAATCAATTTAGAGCTGTGGATCGAGACTCATTAGTTGATCTCTTCTTTAAACAGCTTAAATCGCCCGTAAACGCATGTAATAGCGTCATGGTACGTTTAACATTATGTAGTAGAAATTAGGTTCATTTTAAGGCTTATTCTGGACTAAAAGTATTCTTTGTACAGGTAAGGTTTTACTAGGAATTTCAACAAGAATGCCAATATTCCATATAAAAATTAACTAATTCAATGTGTTGCTCCCATGCTTCTTCCTATTTTTAATGAAAGCTACAAGAAGAAGAAAAGGGGGAACGATTCCAAGAAGAGGAATATGTATAACACGCATTGCTACCTTTAGTCCTTCATAGTTATGTTCTTGAAGATTACTGGCGATGGTAATAGACAAAAAGAGAACAATTAGACCTAAAGGATAGGATAACTGTGAAGGTGATTTAACCTTGAATAAATGCGCTGTTCCTATGACAGCTGCATAGAATAACACGCAGATTTTAAAAAAGATAGTGGTAATTAAAGCAAGCATAAAAAACACATCAAGACGTTCCAAGAAGTTAGCTACTTGAATGCTTTCCACCGTGCTAAGAAGAGGATATTGTGAACGTGCGGTCAAATTAACCCCCAGTACGCAAACATTAATAAGCATCGTAATAATTAAATTGATTCCACTTAATCCTGTTGCGCATAACATAGTTACCTTTGCTTTCTTTGGATTGTCTAAATAGGGCAAAATCATCGTAAATACAATGACCTCTGTAAATGGGAAATACAACGTTTGAGTAAATACCACTTTTAGAACAGGAGATAATCCCTCTTCCAATATAGGTTGTAAATTTTTAAAGTGAATTAAGCCAGAAGAAACAATTAAGATAAAGCCAGCAACCGCAAGGACATACATAAATATAAAAAGTAGTTCTCCTGATCGAGCTATGACCTCAATTCCTTTTCTGATTGTATAAATAATGACAAGCATTAATAAAGCATTTGCGATGAATAAAGGTGTGTCAGGATAGGCAAAGGTTAACAGCATCTCACCAAAATCACGTAGAACCCTTGAGGCATCATACATAAAGTAAAGAATGTAAACAAAGGCTAGTACGGTTCCCAGTACCTTCCCTAGAATCCTTTGCATATATTCTGTAGGTAAGAGATCCGGATAATAGGTATAAAGCTTATGATACACTAATAACAATGCGAAACTGCATACCATTCCAAGCAGAATAGCAAGCCATGCATCTTGTTTCGCATCTATCGCAAGAGGTACCAATAAAGCACTCCCCAGTTCAAATAGGACCATTAAAATAAAGAGTTGAATGGCACTAATCTTTGCTTTTTCCATTTACCTGGAACCTCCTTTTCTTTACTTTTGATTCTCTTTTAAACCTGAAAGAAACGATTTGTTTCGTAAGCCAGCCCGACGGACATAGGCTTCTACAGTGATATCGACATTTAGTTTTGGAAAGTAGACATCATTCCATTCCTGTTTTACTCTTTTAAATTGCTTTGGTCTAAAACGGTGAACTACTTCCCCGAATCCTAAGATATCTGTTTTATTTTTTTGTGCACGTTCAACAGCTGTCCCTAGCTCTTTTTTTATTTCTTTACTTATAGACTGTTCAATTTCTTTAATGAGCTTTGGATTAGTGATATCAACAGGTACATCAATTTCCCCTAAATCTCCTTCAACACGTGTATGAACAAAAATATGTGGTTGGCCATTTTTAACTTGATAAGAAATACTGGTTTTTTGACGAACGGTTTGATAAGCAATGGCTTCCTTTTTTCCTTTCCAATTAATATTGATATCGGTTCCCTGAATTTTATTGAGAATCCACACGGTTCCTCTGGCTGGTTTTCCATATAGCCAATCTATTAACTTCCCTTGTTTTAAAACAGCAATTCCGGAAGCTTTAAGCGTTTCCGCAGGTGCACTTTCCTGAAGGTTATCCAACTTTTGAGCTTGCTGAGGATTCCCAACTAGACGGAACCCTGAAACCACAGTTCCTCTTCCAGGAGATTCAATGCTTGCCATCACCTCTTGAAGTGATGTTTTTACATTCTCTCCCCATTTCCTTTGTGTGAACTCCAATGTTTTTAATATTTTATTGGCCGGAATTTTATCAACAGGTGTTAACGTTTTAACCACATCAGCTGCGGTTGAATGGTTCGCAATCACAATAGTTGAAGTATTTCGAAACTCTGGATCACGATCTAAACCATCAATTAATGTACCAAGCCCTTCTTCTTTAGCCAACTTTTCTCCAACTACGACTAAATTTGTATGCGCATAATACAATCGTCGAGAAATCCTGCTTGAAGCCCGTCTACTTGCTTCGACTATATTATTTCCTGAAGCCGAGTAAATGGTAATAGGGGGGCTCTGAGTACCGCCGCCGCCTCCTTGCATACCTCCTGCTACATTTCCAGGATTTATAATTTGGAGCGTTATGTGATACCTTCCGTCTTTTGTCTTATCCAAACCCATGGCTGCGACAATAGCGAGGTCAGTTAATTCTTTTTTACTCCAACAACTTGTAAGAAACAAGGTCATTGTCAATATTAGTAAAAGAAAAACTCCTTTACGCTTCATTATTGCCACCTTCCTCGAAATCTCGATTCACCATACCACGAGATGTAGGAGGCTGTGGGGCTCTATCTTTACCTTCTCGAATTGTATTGGCAGTAATTAATCGAGGTCGCTGTCTCAATGTCCACCATGGTAATCTTACAACAGTATCTCCATTATTCACTGGAATGAAGGGAGCAAATGGAGCCATGTAGGGTACCCCAAAGGAACGTAAACTGCATAGGTGGACAACCATCATTAAAAGGCACAGAATGATGCCGTAGAAACCAAATGTTGCTGCACCAATCATAAATAAAAAACGAATTAAGCGAGCTGAAATTGCCATATCGAAAGAAGGTGTAGCAAAACTAGCAATAGCTGTGATTGATACAATGATAACCATTGCTGGTGACACAATACTTGCTTGAACGGCTGCCTGACCAATTACAAGGGCCCCGACAATAGATACAGCTGAGCCAACAGCCTTGGGTAATCGTATCCCTGCTTCTCGTAAAATTTCAAAAGTTAATTCCATGAGAAGAGCTTCCACAAATGCCGGAAAGGGAACAGCTTCCCTTTGTGCCGCAATGGCTACGATGAGCGTAGTTGGCACCATTTCCTGATGGAAGGTTGTAACAGCGACATAGGTAGCAGGCGCGATAAGCGAAATCATAAACATAAAAATACGTAAAAGACGAATTGAGGTTGCAATGTCGAACCGGGCATAATAATCTTCAGCTGATTGGAAAAATTGAATAAATACAGCAGGCGCAATAAGTACAAAAGGTGTCCCATCCACAAATATAGCAATCCGCCCTTCTAACAAGTTTCCAGCTACAACATCAGGTCTTTCCGTATTGTAGATAGTGGGAAAAGGGGTGAATGTTTGATCCTCTATTAGTTGTTCAATATAACCTGATTCCAAAATGCTATCAATATCAATTCGATTTAATCGCTGACGAATTTCTTTAACAACTTTATCATTGGCAATGCCATGTATGTACATAAGTGTCACATCTGTCTTTGTTACACGTCCAATTTTTAAAGATTCCATCCACAAATCGGGGGTCTTAATGATGCGACGTACCATAGCTGTATTGGTTCCAAGAGACTCTGTAAACGCTCCTTTTGGTCCTCGTACGACCATCTCGGTAGTGGATTCCACAATGGAACGTTTTTCTCCACCTTTGGTGCTAGCACTCAGTGCTTGTTTTACTCCATCCACTAGGATAAGAGTATCTCCTGCCATTAAAGATGCAAATAAATCATCCAAGTTAGTGATGGAGGATATATTTCCAATTGTCATTATATCTTTAGAAAGGAGGTCTATCGCATTGTGCTGATTTATTTCTTCTTTATAATCATCCTTCATCATGGATTGCAGTAGATAATCTTGAATTGACTGATTGTCTACAATTCCCTCTATATAGACAATCCCCGTTTTAATGTCAGAAGCCCCTCCCATTTTTATCTCACGAATAACAACATCTGAACTATTTCCAGTCTTTTGCTTAATCATGTTAAGATTGCCCGATAATGAAACTTGTATTTGTTCTATTGGTTGATCAGTAGTTTGATTCTCGTCATCTTGTGCTGATTTCTTTTTTTGTTTGCGATCTTTAAAAAACGAAGGCATAGATTTGAGCACCCTTCTTTCAGTTTTTATTACTTTGACCACATAAGAGTTTTTTATGTAAAAATTAACAATAAATATTTATGTATCATCATAGAAAAAAGAGAAGAACCTATTAAATGGAGCGTGATTCACATAAAAATTATAGGTATTAGCCTTTTAATAGTATGGTGCTTAATGGTTTTTTCTTTAGGCATCGATATGCTACAAGGATTTGATGTTTCTCAGGCATTGTATAACGCTGTGAGTCCTTTTCAGGTAATGGAGGTTGCCGAATTATTTGTACTCTTTTTGCTTATTTTTCTTTTTTTGTTGAAACTGCATATCTTTTTATAAAGAAAAGGAATTAGAGCAAGTAGCTACGCAGCTATAAGTTTCTATTTTTAAATGTATGAAATAAAGTAATAGAAATTTAGCTCAGGCTATTCGTTTCAACCCCCTCTTTCATTAATCAATGGTTCACATAAAATATTTCATCATCTAGATTATTTAGTTGATTTTTTATCCATTTCCTTACGTTGTTCATTCTGGCACCAAAAGCCATTTGAAAAAGACCGGTTAAATGAAAATCATTAAAGTGGATTCTCTTTAATTGGATAAAAGCCTCGTTGTAAGAAGAAAAGCGTAGCTGTTTGAAAAGGAGATCATCCATTGCCTCTCGAATATATTCTTCATTTTTCCAACAATTCATGGGAACATGAGCAAATTGCCACGGCCTAAAGACACCAGGATAAATCGCTTCAACTATTTGAAAAGGAGAATAGCCTAAAAGGGTAAAGGCGCCCCCTAAACCATGTTGTTTAAAAAAATGAAAATTAATTTGAGAGGGTATTTCTTTCATGGGAATCTTCATATTTCCCTCTATTACATATCTTACCGCCTCAATGGCCCTTCTCTTTCCTTCTTCTCCGTCCCAATATTTATCAGGAGTTTGTTGAAACTCCCAAGGTTTAAATTTTCCTGGGTAAGCATTATCTATGACTTCATAATAATTCCATCCATATAGCATGGCAGGGGGTCTAAGACGATGAGACCATAATGTATTTGCTCCTACTTGCAAAGGGATTTCAACGATGGGGATCGATAAGTGTTGTTCAAGTAAGTAGCATGTCATGTAGCGCATATATTTTTCCCCTTCATTACCTGCAAAAAAATAATTTGGAAATCGTTTTCTCCTCTTCTCTAGAACATCTTTATAAACTTCAATGACTTGTTCTCTTTTCACTATCGAAAGCCCCTTTTAAGAAATTATATTTTATTATCATTGTGTATAATAATGGAATTTATATGCAAGTAAGGCTAAATCTCTATGAGATACATATTAAAAAGACAAGAAAAGCTACTGATTTTTTATCAGTTTAAAATACTTAAATTGTTTTAACCCGATGAACATCTGTAATTTCTTTCTTGAGTAGAGCAAGCTACCTTTTTCTATTTGGAGGTAGCTCTTTTTATTGTAAAGAAGGTCCGGTTTAATTATTTAATTAACCTAATGAAAATCATAAACACAAAGCATAGAAAAGCACCATTCTCTTATACAGCCCTCATAAAATTACCGGTTTTGATAGAAGAAAATGTGGAATATCAAATGTAAGATTATTTTGGGATAAAGGGGAGACAGGTATGTTTGGATGGAGTGATATGCCGAAATTATTATTTTCTTTTTTAATTGTCATTCCACTTGTGTCTGTTATTCACCAACTAGGGCATTCATTTATGGCTATTATTTTAGGTGGAAGGGTCGATTTTACCATTGGACAAGGGAGAACGATTTTTAGGTGGAAAAAAATCAAAATAAAATCTATTTATTTTTTGCACTCCTTTTGTATTTACGAAAAATTAAAGTATGATAATCGGTTTACTCATGCTTGTGTTTATGCTGGAGGTACCATAGCTAATTTAGCGTCTATACTTCTTGTGTATGGTTTAATTATGTTGGGTGTTCTCTCAAAGAATCTCTTTTCTTACCAATTTGTTTATTTCTCTATTTATTATATTGTTTTCTCGCTCTTACCCTTTGAATATTCAGAAACGAGTTTAAGTGATGGGCGAGCTATCTATGATGCATTGAAATATGGAAAGATAACATGTAATCCGGATTAACAAAGGAAAAGTGGCTAATTAGAACTGTACATCCACAACGTATATTAACGTGGCAACGGTACTGAAATAGATACTGATTACCAAACGAAGTAGTTATTCTTTTAATACTAAGTAGCTACCGCACTAGGTGATGACTAGATGGTCATAGAATATGTGCTGGGTTTTTATATGCTGAGGGCTTGTCCTAATCGCTTATCTTTTTCATGAAACAGTCGAGAAATGAGAAGATGTCCTTTTATATAAGAGAAAAGCTCTAATCAGGAAAAAAATAACAAGGTTAATGAGTTTTAGTGAAGGGTAAAGTCAATTAAATAATTTAGAAGGAGGGAAGTATTAATGGAGATTCTATGGATGCTAATTGTAGGTGGAATTATTGGATGGCTCGCCGGTTTAATTACAGGACGCGATGTTCCTGGAGGTATTATTGGTAATATTATCGCTGGCTTTATTGGTTCTTGGTTAGGCGGCCTTATCTTGGGAAGTTGGGGGCCAGTCATTGGCGGTTTTGCAATCATCCCAGCAATTATTGGATCAATCATTTTAGTATTAATTGTAAGCTTTCTTTTAAGAAAAATGGGTCAAAAAAAGAATCATGGTCATCATGTATAAAATCAAAAAAACTTAAATTGGAGTGACTAAAAATGAGAGAAGAAAATAATTCTATGCTATATGATTTTGTTGATGGTAATCAATTTGAACTAGATTCTTATCTTACTTATTTGTTCGATCAAATTAATAATTATAGTGAAATTCTGTCAGAAGATTAATGAGATTACAGATATTTTATTATAAAGAAGCAGACAAAAAAATAATAAATCAAAATATAGTATAAGCGACCTTAGTAACTTTGTTTACGGTATATAGGGTCGCTTATTATTATGAAAAATATTTAAAAATAAAGTAAGGATATGCTTCTTTACTGCAGTAGGTCAGGAGTAAACGGATCTAGAATATGCGCTTTTTTTATAGATTAGGGATTAGCTTCCTCACTTAAACTGAAGTATTTATTACTCAACCTTATTGAACATAAACAAAAGGCCCCTTTAAATTCTGAAAGGCCTGGTTATCATATATTTATATTTTATATACTCTTCTTCATACCACATTCTCTACATTCACGTAAGAAAACGTCAGCTTTTACGGAGCTTTTGAAGTAAGCTGAGTTGCAGTTATCGCAACGGCCACTAACTTTATCCGGAAATTTAGCATAGTCATACACTTTATCAAAATCGATCCTTGCTCTTTTATTTCTTCCAGGTTGATCACTCCTTTCTATTTGACTAACACAATTAGGTCTATATAAAAGGTGTATGTTAAAATTACTTTGTTTTTTCCACTAGTTGCACCTGAAAAATTTGCGTTTCTTGAATACCTGCTCTTTGGAGTTCCTGTTTAAATGATTCTCTTTGAACCGTCACGTAACGTGTAGACTCTAAAATTGTATATGAATGTACCTCTACCCAATTAAGTGATTCCTGCACACGATTTCTTCAGGAACTAAGCCACGCGAACATCAATGAGCTCGCTTAATCTCATTTTATTCTTTAACTCAAATACATCATCAATAAAAATAAATAAATCCCCAAGAGAATCAACAAACTGAATGAATCCTTTCTTTGTTATGCAATGACCTTGCTTATAGTATTTCTTAAAGGCATAGACTCTTTCACGCTACGAAAGGTTAATATTTAAATAACAGTTCGTCGTTATTTAAATATTTTTCACTTCTATGAGGCTTGTCTAAATAAAATGTACGCGAAATGAATAATAATCTTCTTGATTTATCTGTTGTATATAAATATAATGTAACTGAAGTACGCAAAAAGAGAACATGAAATTTAAAATACACTTTTCGTTATTATCATTTTTTGATTCCATTCATTACCTATATGCAAGAAACGCATGTTTATTATAATGAGATTACAGTATGAAGAGATTGAAGGAGATACCCCAACTTAATGCTGTAGTTTCGTTAATTAAGTTACACCTGGAATAAATACTAAATTTCTTTAGCTTTCGGAGAAGATATGTGTAGTTACTACGATTGAGATTTTTTGAAAGCGATATCATTTTATTAAAAGAAAAACATTTTAAGAGATTTAATTATTTTAACAAGTTATAGAGATATCTAGTGTTATTGCTACCTTATCTCTAGACACTAGATAAAGAAGAAGATACTTCTTTACCTGAAATGGGAGAATAATAGATTAGGGTATTATTGTCTAACATTCATATAAATCTATAAGTGACTGTCACTAGATTTATGTGAATGTTAGACAATAAACAGGATTTCAAAAAGGTTAAAAGGATAATAGAAAATCTCTTTATAAACGATACTATATGCTCAGGTATATAAGGTGAGCCGAAAAAGTGTATTTTACATTAAAGATTTTGAAAACGCTTTACTGGAGGGGGGGAGTTAATTTCAAATTATATGATTACCATTTATTTTAAAGAATATTTACACATTGGACTTATTTTTAATTATTGTCTTTTTTTATAGACGCTAGCCTAAGCATAGGCTCTCTTTAAGTGTTTTAATGAACTGCAAATTGAAAGGGGTTACAACTATGAAGAAATTAGGATTAGCTACACAAATATTTATTGGACTTGCGTTCGGGATTGCTATAGGCGCTATTTTTTATGGAAATAATACAGTGATGGCCATTCTTCAACCTTTAGGGGATATTTTTCTTCACCTAATTAAAATGATTGTTATTCCTATCGTTGTATCCGCACTCATCGTATCTATAGCTGGTGTAGGTGATATTAAAAAGTTAGGAAGACTAGGTGGAAAAACCATTCTTTATTTTGAAATTGTGACTACAATTGCATTAGCAGTGGGCTTATTGGCCGCAAATTTATTCCATCCAGGTACTGGTATAGATATGGGAAACCTTGAGAAAGGTGATATATCCAAATATGAAGAAACATCTAAAACGACTGAGAGTGCAGGTGTAGCAGCTCAAATCGTTCATATCATCCCAACTAATATATTCCAATCATTGACTGAAGGAAATTTATTAGCGATTATCTTTTTCTCAGTCTTATTTGGTCTAGGAGTTGCAGCAATTGGAGAAAAAGGCAAACCAGTTTTAAACTTTTTTGAAGGTGTACTAGAATCCATGTTTTGGATGACAAACTTAGTTATGAAATTTGCTCCATTTGGCGTATTTGCTTTAATTGGTTTGAATGTGGCGAAGTTTGGAATTGGTTCATTAATCCCTTTAGGAAAGTTAGTACTCGTTATATATCTGACCATGATTTTCTTTGTTTTTGTAGTATTAGGTATTATTGCAAAAATGGCTGGAACTAATGTTTTAGTCCTTATAAAAATCTTAAAAGATGAGTTAATTTTAGCGTTTACAACCGCAAGCTCTGAAGCAGTATTGCCAAGGTTAATGACTAAAATGGAGAACTTTGGTTGTCCGAAAGCTGTTACATCATTTGTTATTCCGACAGGATATACCTTTAACCTTGATGGATCATCCATTTACCAAGCCATTGCTGCCCTTTTTATTGCACAAATGTATGGCATTCATTTATCTTTCATAGAACAAATTACACTTTTACTTGTATTGATGTTGACTTCTAAGGGAATGGCAGGAGTTGCAGGAGCATCATTTGTTGTTGTATTAACAACATTGGGCTCAATGGGATTACCTTTAGAAGGTATGGCATTCATTGCTGGCATTGATCGCATCTTAGATATGCTTCGTACATCTGTCAACGTAGTAGGTAACGCATTAGCTGCTATTGTGATGTCTAAGTGGGAAGGCGGATTCGATAAAGAAAAAGCAAAGCATTATACAGATTCTATTAAAAAATCAGATGTAGCTTAAAATAATTTATTTGTTTATAAAGAAGGAGATTAATATTATGACAGATATGGGAACGATTGAAAAACAAGATGTAAGAATTGAAAAAGATTTCTTAGGAACGAAAGAAGTGCCTGTCAGCGCTTATTATGGAATTCAAACATTACGTGCAGTTGAGAATTTTCCAATAACAGGTTACCAGATTCACCCGGAACTCATTAAAGCATTAGGAATTGTTAAAAAAGCTGCTGCTCTTGCTAATATGGAAACAAAAAGGTTATATGATGGGTTGGGTAATGCAATTATTGAAGCAGCAGACGAGGTTATTGAAGGAAAAAGAAATAATCAATTTATTGTTGATCCAATACAGGGTGGCGCGGGGACCTCAATGAATATGAATGCAAATGAGGTTATTGCAAATAGAGCTTTAGAGTTACTTGGTCATAAGAAAGGTTCTTATTCCGATTTAAGCCCTAATAGTCATGTAAACATGTCACAGTCAACAAATGACGTATTCCCAACTGCTATCCATATTGCAACGCTTAATCTGTTAAATAAGTTACTGAAAACAATGAATTATATGCACAGTGTATTTCAGAAAAAAGCAGAACAATTTGATTCTATTATAAAGATGGGACGTACTCACCTACAGGATGCGGTTCCAATCCGTCTTGGTCAAGAATTTGAATCATATAGTCGTGTTCTTGAGCGCGATATGAAACGTATTAAGCAATCCTATGGACATTTATATGAGGTTAATATGGGAGCAACTGCAGTTGGAACGGGTTTAAATGCAGATCCACGTTATATCGAAAATGTTGTAAGATATCTAGCAAATATCAGTGGTTTACCACTTAAGAAGGCCAATCATCTTGTAGACGCGACTCAAAATACAGATGCTTATACAGAAGTCTCTGCTAGCTTAAAAGTGTGCATGATTAATATGTCTAAAATTGCAAATGATATCCGATTAATGGCGTCTGGTCCTCGTGCAGGATTAGCTGAACTTATACTACCATCTCGTCAACCTGGTTCATCTATTATGCCTGGAAAGGTCAATCCTGTCATGCCTGAAATGATTAATCAAGTAGCTTTTCAAGTTATAGGTAATGATCATACAATTTGCCTGGCATCGGAAGCAGGTCAACTTGAACTAAATGTGATGGAGCCTGTTCTTGTATTTAACTTGCTTCAGTCAATCAGTATTATGAATAACGCATTCCACGTCTTCACAGACCATTGTCTAAGAGGCATTGAAGCAAATGAGGGACGTTTAAAAGAGTATGTAGAAAAAAGTGTAGGGATTATTACAGCCGTAAATCCACATATCGGATATGAAGTAGCAGCACGAATTGCTAGAGAGGCTATTTTAAATGGAAAGTCGGTACGAGAACTATGTTTGCAATATGACGTATTGACTGAGGAGGAGCTTGAGTTAATTTTAAATCCCTATGAAATGACGAACCCAGGTATATCTGGCAGCTCTCTTTTTGACAGAAATTAATTTTTAAAGCGTGCTCCATATTAAGTTTATCGTATAAGCCACCTACTTTGGATATCCTTGGGTGGCTTATTTTCTATATACACATAAAAATATACCAACTACCCTTCAAACCATGCTATTTTTTATAGTCTAAATACCACCTAAATGCTTTTCTTCATGCCACACTCTCGACATTCACGTAGAAAAATGCCACCTTTTATAGAACTTTTGAAGTAAGAGGAACTGCAGTTATCGCATTGGACACTAACTTTATTCGGAAATTCAGCATAGTCGTAAACTTTATCAAGGATGATTTTTTGCTACTCTTTCTCTTCTATATAGTAAGAAAGCAGTCTTTGAATAGTTAAAGGACTGCTTTTTTACTTCATTCTATAATGAAGCTAACTCTTTCTTCTTCGTTCACATGTGAAAAATAATTTCAAATCTGTATAGCAGAAAGGAATTTATAGAAAAGCTGTTAGGATTTATTTCCTTTAAATATGATCTTTCTTTTCTCCTGTTTAATCCGTTTTAACCGTAATTCTATCTTTTTATCTAACGCTCTATACAGTATTTCGCTAGTTGCACATATTAAAAATAGGATTAGAGTAATAATTGCAGCCTTTGGTACATGAAAATAGAAACAAAGTACGACTCCAAGTAGTGACATAGCGTAAATAGAGTTGGTTACCCATCTTCTACTTCTATGAGCTTCTAGGTTTCTCTCAAGTAATTCTTTTTGCCCTTCTTCTTTTTTTGTATCTTTTAAATGATGGTATGTAGAATTCATCGCTTTTTCTCCCCCATGAAAACTAATTGTAAATTATCTCTGTATTAAATATCCTATATGTTTCAATTAAGGAAAAATATGAGGTTTTTCCTTTTTCATATTATATACGAACAAACGTTCTTTTTCAATAAAAACTCTAAAGTTTTCCCGAATATGGATATTGCCTCTACTTCATCTTTCTACATTTTATAATTTAGGGGTCATTTACATAGTCATCCGTATTAAGTTTTAAATAGAAACCCACTGGGTACATGATATACACAATAAGGATGGAATTAAATGTGAAAAGAAGTTTTCGTTTAATTAAAATTTAAGGGGATGGGAAAATGGGAACAAGAAAACGAGTTGCAGGGACTTTTTATTCGGAGCAAGAAGCGATACATGCAATTAAGGGGTTAAAACATCAGGGTTATCGTGAAACAGACATATTAGTAGTAGCAAAGGATAGCAATAATACTTTACAGTTAGGGACTGAGACGAATGTAATGATAGAAGCTGGAACACCAGCTGTAAGTTCGTTGGCAGGTGTGATGATGGACAGCTTTCTTACCATGATGACAGGTGGAATGATTTCTACTACCCAAGCTGGTGGCCTAACTTCAAAACTTGTTAGAATGGGGATTCAAAACTTTACTGCAAAACAGTGTGAAATGGATGTAAAGGAAGGGAAAATCCTTGTCCTAATTGATGTGGATGAAACTCAAACAATTCCTTCATATACTACGGTTAGGGAGTCTCCATACGAGACAAAGGGGCATAGGTCAGTGCTACTTCGTGAAGAGCAACTTAATGTAAGGAAAGAGCGAGTTCAGACTGGGGAAATACAACTTCGTAAGGAAATTGTAGAAGAACTACGAACTATCCAGGTTCCAGTTATGCGTGAGGAAGTCTACGTAGAACGCCGCCCGGTCATAGACGGTCAGTATGATGGTAGCCCATTGACAGAGAACGAGATCATTCGTATTCCTATTATGGAGGAGCGAGTTGAAGTAACCAAGAGGCCTGTAGTTGTGGAAGAAGTCATCATTGGTAAGCGTAAAATTCAAGAGATTAAAGAGATGAAGGATACTGTTCTAAAGGAAGAAGCAAAAATTGAACAGTCAGAACTCCCCGCGATTCCTGAACTTGCTGACTCTGAAATCTATCAAAACATGGATAATCACGTAGATCAAAGTTACCAAGAAGTTGCAGCTGCAATTGCTTCTGATGCTTCAAAGGAGGAAAAAGTTAAACTTTCAGCCGATAAGAAACAAGAAGCTCAACTTAAAGTGACAACTTCTCCTGTTATCAAAGAGATTGAAGAGGTCACAGCCTCAGTAAACAATCAGAAACCAGAAAGTCATGTTGAAGATACGGGTATTACTACTTCTGAAAAAGGGAAGAATAATGAGAAATCAACAAACAAGCAAAAGAAATAAGTATATCTCCTCTATGGTTTATAGCAAAGAGAATAATTAGGGATATTTAAGGAAGGGCTGCCTAGCTGTATTGGCAGCTTTTTTTATTTTTCTTTAAATTAACATAAGTAATGTTTTTAAAATCAAAAAGAATTAAAATAACCCATCAAAATGAGCATAAACAGGTAATAGAATAAAAGAAATGACTTTCATTACTGGAGGTCATTTCTTTTATTCCTAAAAGTCCTGGAGATTATATCAAATTTCAACAGGTATTCTCACTAAATTCTAGAAATATTACTTATCAAATAACTTAAAAATATTTCCAAATTTGATAAAAGAAGGTGATTGAATGGAGCGAAAGAAATTTATTGAATACATTGATAAGTTACTAGAACAATCTGATGCGTGGAGAAAGGATGCGGAGAAAAGAGAAGACTGGAACAGTGCTTGTTTTTACCAAGGTGAGGTCAAAGCTTATGAGAGAGTAAAGAGATTGGTTAATCAGCAGTTACATGTATAAATAAAAATTACAAACCTAACTCAGAAATGAGTAGGGTTTGCCTTATTTCTTTTTCTAGTTTACATAAGATAGATTATAGGAACCAATTTGTTTTAAGAAAAAGAGGCACTTATGGCACGCTTTACTTTCCTTAACTTAGCGTTGTATTGGTTAAGTCCTTGCCTTATTTTTTATATAATCGATCAAACTTTATTTCAAATAAACAGCCACTTGTTTTTCCTGATAATCTATTAGGAAAAACAAGTTAAATTCCTTTTAAAATCGATTACGATAGTAGAATTTAGCATACTTTGATATAGACTTACTTAATAGCTTCAAGCGCCTGTTTCAAATAATCCATTTCAGAGATTATATCGTCTATCTGTCGATTTAACTGATTTACTTTATCAAGAGTATGCCGTGCATCTAATAAATTAATTTCTAACATTAAGCGATTTGCTTCACTCTCAAGGTCTAATTTTTTCACAAATAATTTCTCATGCTTTTTTATAATTTCGTTTTTTGGGTTCTTTATATTGTTTTCTTTCATACTTTCACCTCACTGTTATAAATTTTGTACGAATAATTAATCGCGGTCGTAAACCGTTCATCTGTTTTGCTTAGCATTAAATATCCTCTCCCATCCGATAAATGAATACAACTACTTATAAAAAATAATAGTTTTACAAATTACTCTAGATGACGATAAATATGAACTTTGTAAAAGCTCATAACTAGCTTTTTTTATCAGCGTCATTTATTTCTCTTTCAATAAGAGATACTGAAATTTCAAATGCTTGTATCCGTCTTTTAGCTAAGGTAATTTGAGATTTATATCTATTAGAATTTTCTTTAGCTTCAAAAGTCTTTACTGTCTGTTTAAGTTTGTGTAAAGTTGAATCAATTTGACGTTTTGCTTCAACTAATTCAGATACATCAAATTGCATTTAAGTCCCTCCTTTTTATAATTCTTATGAAATTGTAGACAAGCCAGTAGTAATAGGGCCGAATGTAGAAACATCCACCGGATCTAATGGATAACCGGATTAGGTTAACATATATAAGAACATTACAGAACGTGTAATTACAGAGAATGAGCATACTTAAATGAAGAGACTTTCACATGTATTTTAATTAGAAATCTTGCTCCTTCCACATGAGTCCAATTTCTTGCTCTCGTTGCAAAACCTTTTCCAAATAGCGCTCAGTTGTCTTACGATCACTATGCCCTAGTTCTTTCTGGATTAAAAAAATATCTGCTCCCTGCTGCCTACTATAAATCGCATAAAAATGACGAAAGTAATGAGGTGTAATCCTGTCAGTCCGTTCTTTTACAAAAGGTAACTCTGTTCGTTCAATAATACGTACAATATAATTACTTAAATTTTTATATTGATAATATCCTCCATCTTTGGTTGGGAATAGTGGCCCTTGATCACTTGAATTTAATGCTGTGCTGACGTGTCGTCGTTCTCGAAAAGCAAGAATGCGTTCATATAGCGATGGATGAAGTAACTTATCAAATTTCTTTCCACCCTTCCCTACTCCTCTTAGTCGATAATGACCACTTAAACTGTCTAGATATACATCTCCCCACGAAGCTTTAGCTATTTCCTGTACACGCAATCCTGTCATCGCCAACATCGTTAACAATCCATAATTAATAGGATGGTCTTTGTAGTGGTCTAGAAGCTGTTTGACTTCATGGTAATACAAATCTCGATTAGGAATTTCTTGCTCAGATAATGACGTGCTTAAGATTTCTTTGTGTAATGGATGCTGAATATACTTCGTTTCATGTAGCCATTTCATAAAACTTTTTAAAATTGTCATTTTAGCGTCTAAAGTTGCAGGTGAATAAGGTTTACCTCCCTTTCCTAGCAATGCGGTGCTTAAATAACCCTGGTAGTTCCGCATATGCCAAGGACGTAGGTTTTTAAAAATAGTTTCTTCTATATAATTATCTACATCTTGGCGTAGGAACGATTCACTTTCTACAGCATACTGATAAAACTGCAACAAAGTTCGTAAGTATTCGGTCTTTGTATTTTCTTTTCGTTCTCTGTCCTTTCGAATGTGCTTTCGCTGATGGACATAGTAGTACATCATTTCTTCATCCGTAAAATCACTGAACATATCTTCGCTTTTTCGCTGGTGATGCTCATTTCTTTCTTCTAATGCATCATAATATTTATTATCTAGCATCAATGAAACAATTTTATTAGTATCCCCTTTTCTTTCTCTTACTTCTGTTCCTATATGTACTAATGAGAAATTTCGCATAAAACCTCTCCTTTCGTAAAATATGTCTTCTTATTTATAGATCTCCCTTGTGTTAAGATAATTTTTATTCTATTTAAAGGTTAAGTTTGTATTTATATGTATATAAACGATAAAAAACCTTTAAAACGTAATAATAATATTACTACCAATATTTAAAATACTAATTATCTTAATTAAATATCTAATGATTTTTTAATTAAATGTTTGTTTAAAGTTATTTATTATAGTTATTACTTATTAATTGTAACTGATTTAAAAGTTAAAGTATAAACTTATTTTCTATAAATATAGTTTACTATTTATATAGTTTGTAGAAAAATCTCCTATTTGTCATCAGTTGAAGTAAATGGTAAAACATAATATTATATAAGTTAGTTTCACTATTTACATATAAGTTAAAAAAACTTTCAACTTATAACTATACATAAATATGATATAATTAAGTATTGAATATAAGAAAAAGAATAGGAGTGTATGTCATGATTGATAATCCTGTTAAAATTATTACGATTGAAGATGTGATGGAGATGTTAACTATTTCATCAAAGAAAACCATTTATACATATATTCAACAAGGAAAATTAAACCCTATTAATAAAGATGACTGGCATATCGAAGGACGTTATGAATTTGATATCGAGGATGTTGTTCGTTTACAAGAAGAGTTAAAAAAGCCAGGACTTACGACAAAAGAAGTCGCGCATCAACTGGATATCTCGGTCACAACGGTGAATAAGTATATTAAGCAAGAACTGTTACCTGCGTTTCAAGAAGAATACCGGGGCATTAATTGTTATTTTGTGAATGAAGAAGATCTAGAAGCGTTTAAGCTCACGCATGAAGTAGGGCGCAAACCGAGTAAGCGTCATTTTTATCATGCCGAACAAAATATTGCGCTATTTCAGCTTTTTGTGAAGAAAAATGAAGAAAAAGAGCAGTTTGCCCGTATCATCTCTGTAGAAGATCCAATTATGGCTGTTACAGAACAACATGAAGAGATAACATTAGAGGAGTTACTTCACCGAGGCTTTGAAGCAGCCTACGAGATTGAATCAAAAAAAACTGTTACCAAAGAAGGCTATGCCACATTTGCCTTTAAGCAAACAGCCTATGCGAAATCACAGCTTTATAAGCTCATGGATTTGTTCTATCAGTACCTAAGCCCGACCAACATGAGAATTACGCCACAAGAAGAGAAAGAGCAATTTATCGTTGAAATCAAACCTGTATTATTGACGGAATCAGCACAAGAAATCGTTGAGTTATTAGAGTCGGTTCTTGTCTCAGGGAAGATTAATAAACGCAGCCGTGGGATTTATATTGATAGCGATCTGGAAGTTGTACGCGTAAAGATATCAAGTGATTTAAAGCAAGAATTGCAGCAAAAAGCCAAGGAATTAGGCAAAAAGAATGTAGAAGAATTGCTATTGTACGCTGTACAAAAATTATAGGATAGACTGAAATCTAAAGACAACAAACTCACCAGTTTGTTGTCTTTATCTATTATAATGAATGATCTATTTGTCATCAGTTACAGTAAATAGTGAAACTAATTATTTTTACGAAATACTTTACTATTTACTTAACGTAATGGATTTTATCGGTATGAAATAGAAAAGATACCTTTTAGTTTTAATGTTAAGTAACCGTTTTCATTTTCTGCTTTCTCAAAATGATTTGATAGGTTATAATAAATATCTACAAAAATATTAAATGATATGTAAGTAACAAGCAATTACACCCTTAATATTTAGCTAAAAGAAAAGCCCACCTCTGACAAATCAGGTGGGTTTTTCTTTTTTAGATGTATATGGTATACATCCTTAGTTAACATAAAACGAATTAAAGGAACCATGAGAAGATTATATAATAATGGATTTTCTAAGCATCAAAATGATTCTAATTTCATAAATTCATTTCTGTGTGTAGAGTAAACTTCCTTATTCCTCCTACATTTGGTGGAGTTCTAAATATTCTTTTAATGTTTGCTGTAACGTCCCTTTTGTTTCTGCTTTTTCTTCAAAGGAGATTCCTGAGTGAATCATTGCCCGCACCAGGTCCGCACGTAAACCTGTAAGAACAGCCTTACATCCCATCATTGAAATTCCAGTTAATATTTTTTGGAAATGATCAATGACATACATCTCCATGTTAGCAATTCCAGACAGGTCTATAATTAATGTTTGAATCTTTAAATCTGAGATGCCCATCAGTACTTTCTCCTCAATCGTTTGGATACGATTAATGTCAATCATTCCGATCAACGGTAGTACAGCTACAGATTGGCTAAGTGGTATAATGGGTACCGATAAATTTTCAACCAAGTCCCTTTGGGAGGCAATTAATTCATCTTTATACTTGGAGTAACTAATAACAAAAGTGTTAAGAAATTGATCAATTCTATCATTAATTCGCTTTTCTAAGGCATAGAATTCTTCAAGGTCATTAAAATGGTTATTTATTCGATCATATTGATAGAGAAAATGCCATAATGTTCGCCTAATGGCCTGTACCCATTCTAGTTTGAAGGCAAGAGTTAAGGCGTGCTCCGCCCATGCTACGCCTTCTTGCTGAGCGAAAGCAATGAGTTGATCTTCTTTTTGTTCTACGACATATAGAGATAACTTTTGAGCATTTTTTAAAAGATCAATATTTCCTGTTTCTAAAATATCATTAATATTAGAGGCTACGTTAACCGCCTCTGATAAGAGTTTGTCCTGGAAATTTTGTTTGTTATCTTTAATAAAATCCGTCATTTTCTCCCTCGGATTATAAATAATCTCCATTTTGAATACACCCCTTATTGTTTATTGATTATTATTATCCTTAATTAATAAATATCGCCAAATGAATTATTATTTATTTTTATGCCCTATACTACCCATACTAAATATGTTTTTAAATAATATCCTTTATTTCCCACATTTAAATATATATTTCAAGTACATCTTTTATATCATATATATCCGTGGTTCCCAACCATGATACATTTGTTATATAGTTTCTAACCTTAAGGTGGAATTACACTTTTTTACAAATTTATTTCATTTTTAAAATATTTATTTCAATTATTTGGAGCTAATAACTTATATATATACCCTATGGTAAAATAGATTAAACTTTAAATTGCGAGAAATGGGTTGATGATAAATGACAATAATTAAAATTAAAGAAATGTTAGAAACTTTATTACAGTATGAAGACAGTGAAATTACTCATACCATTTGTAGTAAAAATAATACCTTTTCTCTCAGTTATTCTAAGGAACTAAAGAATTTTCAAGTAAAGAATATTGAAACGGGTCATATTGAATATTTTCCAGATGTGGAGGCTACCTCTTTAGCTTTGTATAGAATAATAAGTACTGTGGAAAAAGAAGTCACTGAGTAATAAATCATTTTTAAAGTTTACATAATCAGATTATAAGAAGCAAAAAGAGCCTGAATTATTTAGAAAGAACTTCCTTTTGGTTTGAATATATAAATTCTTTTACTTCCACAAAAGAGAGGCCTAATTGATAAGCTTCCTTCATAAGACTTATCCACTCCTGATCAAGCCCACCATCTTCTTCTTTTAACACCCACAATTCCTCCAACCTTCCTAATCGGAATTAATTAAATTCTAACATTCAACAACAATATATTAGAAATCGATACTATTTATTCAACATATTTCTTTTAATGTCCTGCAACATAAGTCTTTTTATATAATTAATTAAGATTTAATGTAGAAAAAAGCAAATTTTTTCCTCACATGAATTCTTTCTATTTTAAAGATTTATTTCATATAAATCTTTAGTTGTGATCCTGTTCATTATAAGCACCAAAACATTTTTTATAAAATATGTTTTGATTTCTATGATAAGGGTAGAGTATTAAGCTGGATTGAATTTTCAAGAAACATTCTTTTTTAAGTTTGTTTCTTTTTTTTTGGTAATTATAGAATAAATAATAAACAGTAAATTGAGCAAACTACACAAGATGTCGCCAAACATTGACGTATACAACTAAATTCTGCAACAGAAAAAACCTACCTCTTTTGACTGGGAAGAGATAGGTTTTTTTGTTTTTTGAATGCATTTTCAAATAAAGATATTTAATGTCTGGAGATTAACTCACTCATTAATCTGTTTAAAGCAAGGTATACGATCTTATGCTCTGTATTCGTCAGTAAGAGCAGGTATTAACACTTATATTTTTTATGAAATAATTTACTATTTACTTAAATAACGAGGGATATAATATGGAACAATTTAACGTTTTACTTTAAAGCGTTAAATTGTTAATCTGTTATTAGACAATCTTTCTTTTAGTGTTATTCCTTAGCCCAAAGTACAAACCATATATAGTGGTCTGTGCTTTTTTTAAAAAAGATTTATTTTAATATCGAGTGAATAGATCTATTGCTTAAAATAAGTACAGGATACAGCCATTAAGTGGTCAATTTCTTTTTTCGCAATCGGTTTAACCTTCGTTGAACCCCATACCTTGATCGTCCTATAAGTTGACCGATTTCTTGTTGAGTACGACCTTCCTCGTAGAACATATACCATAGACGGGCATCTTCTTCTTCAGTCCACTGTTTCTTTTCATATTTCGGACGATTATAATAATCATATTTCCGTTGTTTCCTTACCCAATCCGGCTCTGGCAAAAGAGTATTTGTAGGTATTTTAGAAAAATTAAGGAGCTTTTTATTTTGCTCAGCCCATTTCCAAAAGGCTGATACTTCAATTCCTACAAATTTTCGTGTTTTTGCCCTCGTGATTTTATGAGGAAATTTCTTTTTTTGAATCCATTTATAGATAGTATGAACATCAATTTGAAGAAAACTTGCTAGTTCATATACTGTAATACTTCCTGTATAAGCTCTTACTCCATATACGCCTAAGCGATTTAATCTAGACTCTAATGCTGGTATACTTCGCTGCAGTCGTTTAGATATGTGTTTAAGAGATTTGGATCCATAATACTTTAATAGGTATTCATCCTCTTGATTCGTCCATCTCCGCAGTGTTTCTCGTCGTGTTAGTTTTAATATTTTAATACGAGTAGCAATAGAAGAAGGTGTCTTACCTAAATGATTTCCTATTTCCCGGTTATTCATGATATTAATGTTTTCTTTTAAGAAAGTATCTTGTTCCGTTGTCCATTTTTTATGTAAGCAATTCTCTTCATTTCGAAGGTTTAATCGTACAATCCGTTTATTAACAGATTCTTTGCTACGATTTAAGTGTTCACCCATTCTTTGGAACGTCATCTGTCCATATTGTTTTTTAAGGAATAAATCTTCCTCCGTTGTCCATAGCTTTTGATTTTTACTCAATGTTATCTCCCTCCAGTGCGTGTAGAAATCTTAAAGTGAAGAAGACAGTAAAAAGGACGTTAGTGGTCTGTACTAACGCCTTTGATGATATTTATATTTATGGATTAGTAGTGCTTTTATTTATGATTACCTAAATTAGTTATAGTATGGCGTATTATCGGTATGTATATAATATATCATATTTTCACATGGAGAAATAAATATAAATTTCTCTTTATAAAGCTATAAAGTACTTAGGTATTACTTTTCTAAACTACAGAAAGTCCATTATAATTTAGCCTATACTTCGACGTACATTTGTCTAAAAGGATGTTCCTTTTTGGACGCTATTAGTTATTAATTGACTTGTAGAATCGATTTACGCTAACATTGAACAAACTTAATACTCCAAAGGGGAGTAGCTGTACAACAAAAGTCGTCACTACGAAACATTTTGTTTCGGCTTTGTTGGCAATCTTAATTGTTAGCAAGACCTTTGCCTACATTTTTAGTTAGGTAAAGTCTGTGTTTATACATCAAGCGCTTTTATCTACTAAAAAGATAAAAGCGCTTTTTGTTTTTTATAGATTTAAACTAATTATGAGGAGTGGTTAAATCATGTTCAAGAAACTGTTTGATTCACTAATGAATAATAAACATAAGCATTACAGTAGTAGTGATTACAAGAGAGGAAAATCAAAACCTTTTAAGAGTTATAGCAGTAGTGACGATTATAGAAAAGGCCGTGATCATCATGGAAGTTATGGACATCATCATTATAAGAGAAAAAGAAAGAGTGGAAGTTTCTTTAGTAGTTAAATAAAAAAAACACCCTTATTCTAAAAGCATTTGAAATGGTAACTTTTTAAAGGAGTCTATAAATGGAGTTAAATAATAACATATATTTTTTCTTCATAAAGACTATTTTCTGAGACAAGCATATGTATAAAAAGCTGCATACTCCGGAGAAAGAATCCTTGGTAGAAGGCTTATACATAATCGGCAGTCTTTGTTGTAGTTATTCTTCATAATTTGTATTAAATATAAATAAATATAAGCTAATTCTAGAAGTATATGTTTTACTTATCTAAAAGAAGGGAATAATAGGGTCAACTTGATAAAGGGAGTGATCTTATGCAAGCCGATATGACGGTCGAAGAAGTCAAAGCCCAAATCCAGTACTTAGGAACAAATGGACAATCTCTAAAAAAGAAAAAAGTAAAGCAAACACATCCAAAACTAATGAAAAATGCACTTTATTTTTTCCCTAGCTGGGAACATGCTATGGTAGAAAGTGGTGTAAATGGCATATAATAAGCAGAAACTCAGTCTTTTTTGACTGAGTTTCTGCTTATTATATATAGAAAGCTTTTAAAGGAAAAAGAATGATGGGTGTGGAATACAAAGAAAAACGGTTGCACAAAGATAGGAGAGATAAAAGACATGAATGCTACATTTAATCAACTTTTATCAATGAAAAATCTACGTGACGTTAAAAAAACAGAAATTTTAGTGCAAATGGAACAAGCTTCAAAAAATAAAGATAAAGAAACCCTCTTACGATTAACTAAACAGCTTCGAAGTATCTCATAGAATACCCTCTGTAATAGAATTAACCCACTAACAGGAAGACTTTACATGAGAACAATAAAAAGCGACTTATCTATCCTAATTCGAACAGTAAGGTCGCTTATCCTATTTTTCATTCATATATTTACCCTTCCACTTTACAATATGTGTACATTTATCATGTTATATGTTAATCTTCTAACTGAATTACATCGTTATCCTGAGATTGATTGAATAAATAAGTAAGGTATGAATGTAGTTCGAATCGGTCTTCATCAATAAAATTAGAAAACACCTGTTTATATTCTTTCAACATCTTTTCCTCCTTTATTTATGTTTCTTACTTCTATCATTACCTATCTAGTAATCTCTTATACATCCAAATTAATAATGTACTTATTGATTGTATTAACTTGTATGTACGAAGTTGTATGTAACACAACACAAAGTTAAAAAAAGTTCATTCTTTCTTTTTGTATGGGCTCCACCTGCGCCAAATAAAACGATAGCCACGCATGCTATCCACCTGATTTCATTATAAAAGAAAACGTTTACATTATAAATAGTTATATCTGTAATTATAAAAAGTGATTATATTATTTTTATGGACTTTTTGAAATATACGTAGATTTTAAGAGCGTAAAATACCCTGGGTAAATAAAAATATTCTTCAATGTAAAGAGATAATTAGTGATCAAACGATCGATAGGAGATATTCATGTGCAATACTCTCTGGGAGTTATTCTAAAGGGATCCCTCTTTTTATGTCGAAAATTAGCAAGTATTAAGGAGGGTTAAGGATAATTAGTGAAGGTTGATTGTAATGTCATATTTAAAGCAAAAATTATACTGCTTTGTGGTTATATAACAATGGTACTTGTGAAATTAAGGAACAAGATTCATTAGGAAAAGTTAAATTAGTATCAGTTTCTGAGTTTAAAGTGCTAAAAACATCGTTTTTTTCTAATCCGATGTTTTTTAAGTACTTATAAATTTAGTTTTAAGGGTTAGAAAAGATACATTTTCACGAATGGGTTGTTAACTGTCGTCAAGAGGATAGTTTAAGTGAAAGTGTATTAAATAAAAGGTTTTAAGATTTATACACAATGTAGACAAATAGCGAATAAGGGACACTTTTTATGTAGTGGCCCTTATTCGGATTATAATTCAACTCTTCCAGGTATTTTTTATTAGGAAATGAATAGTTTTATCGTGTGAATATTCAATTTTTATCTAGATTTGGCCTTTTGTTATTCAAATTCATACGAGATTTTTTATTGTCTATTAGATGCTTAATTTCTTTGAAGCTTACAAAACTTTTATTTTGTTGATCTAAAAGTCGAAAACGCAGGGACTTCAAGCTTGTGCTTAGTGTAATTGTTGTTGCTTTCTGTAATGGTGGCGTAGACTCATGCGCCTTTTCTAAATTATAGTTTGGAACTCTTGGAGCCAAGTGATGTACATGATGGAAACC
>NZ_JBVVNT010000007.1:0-175825 GCF_055810735.1 Priestia sp. ST2
TGACCTGGAACACTCATTTGAACAGCGTCATGTGTGTGGAGTTTTCCTTCTGTATATGCCTTTTGAAGCTCTTTAAATGACTTAATTTGCTTCGGTGTTCCTTTAGGCATTACATCACGAGTCATGTAGTAAATTCCTAGTTGCATCTCATGTTTCAAATCTGTGATTAATCCGTTGTTCGTAGGATTTAATAGATTTTTAGAAGGAAGTAATTTATCTTCTGCTTCTTTGGTTGCTGCAGCTGTAATCGGTAAATGCACCGCCATTTGATCCCCGTCGAAGTCAGCATTAAATGCTGTTGTAACAACAGGATTCAAGCCAATTGCACGTTCCTTCGAGCCATCACCATTCCAGTTAATTTTCGGATAGAAGGCTTGGATAGAGTGACGGTGAAGGGAAGGTTGACGGTTAAGAATAACCGGCTGCTTCTCTGCAACTTTCGTTAAGGCATCACGGAATTCAGGTGTGCGATGCTTCATGAAAGAATCAATCTCGTCGCTTGTGTATTGACGTTTTTGTAACTCATTCATGATTTTCGGTGCAAACATTTCTGCTGCTAAATCCTCCGGTAATGCAACTTCATCCAGTTTTAGTGTAGGATCTACTGTGATAACAGAACGTCCAGAGTAGTCCTGCATTTTAAACTGCATCTTCGAACGCAAGAAACCTTGCTTCGATTTAAGGGTATGCATAATCCCTTTAATCTCTTGGCCACGTTTCGGATCTTTTAACGGCTCTCCGGTACCCACAATGTTTTGCATGTTTTTATAGTAATCTTGCTTCAAGTTGCTATATAGGTAGCGGTCCGCTTCTAGTGGCTTGTTGCCATTGGCTTCGATGAAGTTTTTGTATTCATCATTCTTTTTAAGCAATGATTGATACAGCATAGAGATACCATCTTCTGCAAAAGCATTGTTATCGCCCATTTTTAGCGGCTTACGATACTTAACAGGTAAGACTGGAAGTGACTTCATCATGTAGTCTTCTGGCTCAAGTCCTCGGTCTAATGCTTTAGCTAGCATCATCACTTGACGTTCTGCAGTCGAACGCTGCGGTAAGGTCTTTGCATCTTTTAGACGAGTTTCAGCTTTCTTTAACTCATCTTTCAAGTTCACATCTTTTAGAAGGGTAGTAAGAGCCGAACCACCTGTATCTGCGACAACATCTTTATCCTGCATTTGCAGTTCATCAAGTGTTTCTAAATCAACAAGCTCTCCTTTTTCAAGACCGGAATCTTTTGGATCAAGAACAACGAACTTTTTACCTTTTACGATATCCTTGATATTGGATTGGCTAATTCCTTTTGAAGCAAGCATCGCTTCATATGGACGCGGACCATTATTATCATCAAGGAACAATGGATTCGGCATAGGTTCAATCAAGTCTACACGACTCCATTGAGAGCCATCTTCTCCGAAGATTTCAGGGTCATACACACCACCAGGACTAAAAGTATTTGTTCTTGCTTTTAAGCCCTTAGAAGAAGTCACAGGCGTTTGAGCAAGGTGCTCTAAATCCTTTTGCTTCAATGGATTTAACATAAGCTCTGTAAACTTTTCATCCAATGTTACTTCTTTATCATCACGAAGCGGTGTCATCTGAACACCTGCAGCATAAAGCTTATCCTGCAATGTCTTCAACGTTTGTGGAGTCATAGGTTCCGGAATGGCTACACCACGACGGATAGCGGCAAAGATTTCATTACGATTCTTTTTATCGCCAGCTCCATCACTTTTTAACGTTGTCATTTCGTGAATGTTATGAACAGCACCCGCTGAAGTGAGTGACCAAAACTCCATCGCACCTGTCGCTTGAGGGTTGTGACGATCCCCATCAATGCTGCCAGATGTTTTTCGTGGCGATTGGTTTATCTCATCAATACTACCTTTGATGTTACGAGCAGTGATTTTACTCTCTACTTTATGCTTTAGCTTCAGAATGTACATCGGACCTACAGTAACCTTGTTCTCATAAGGTTTACCAGTATCAGGATTAATAAGTGTTTGCTTACCGTCAGGCATTCCGATAGAAGCTAATTCATCCTGTAGACGTTTTCCTTCACTAGAATCAAAGTTTAAGACTTTATAGGAATCTAAACCTTTCTTCTCTGCAATTAAGCCAGCATTGATTTCAAATAACTGTCCCGGATTCTTACGCGACGGTACCGCAAGAGGGGAAAAGATCAACTCAACTGCTTTGCCATCAACTGTATGAGGCATTTCTTTATCAGGAAGGATTTTAGTAATCGTTCCTTTGTTTCCGTGGCGGCCCGACAATTTATCTCCTTTTTCCATTGGCTTAAAGGAAAGAATTTTAATCGCCACTTTCAGTTTGCCTTCACTTGGCTCACTTACCATGACATCGATAACTTTACCTTTTTGATAACCCACCGCACGTTTACTTACATCTTTGTAGATATCAGAAGGAAGCTCTACAATTTTGTTTCGTAGCAAGCGGCGAATATCTTTCTGTCCAGCAGACAAATCTTCTTTTTCTTTTTCGCGAACCGCTGCGACTAAGATATCACCAGCATTGATGTCTTCTCCTTTTTTAATAATTCCATTTGCATCAAGCTTTGATAACAGACCAGGAGAAACATGTAATTCTTTTAAGCGGTCAATGGCTGTTTTGGAATTGAAGGCTACTTGACCTTCTTTATTCTCCATTTCAACCGAAATCGTCTTGACCTCTTCAGATGCCATCTTCTTTGCGAACGTCTCACTCACGACTACGCCATCCTCGAAATTGTAGCCCTTGAAAGGCATATAAGCGACGCGGATATTGCGTCCTAATGCTAGTTTTCCGTTCTTAGATTGCCAGCCATCCGCAAGTAATTGACCAGCTTTTACTTTGTCTCCTACTCGAACAACAGGCTTATGATGAATATAGCCACCTGTTTTTCCTGTAGTGAAATAATTTAATTTACGAACTTTCTCAACACCGTTACCTGTATCAATTTCGATGAAATCATCACCAATACTTTTAACGGTACCAGCTACAGGAGCTTTCAAGATGTAAGAAGCACGTTCAGCCATATCTTCTTCTACAGTCTTTTTGGTTTCGGGATCGGAAATACTCTGCACAAGAGGTGCTTCCGGGTTTTCGAGACTTAAAGACTGCTTCTGCATCCCTGCACCCATCAACATACGTGCTCCGTCATTGTGGCCGCCGAATGGAATCAAGCTAGTCGCATGACTCATATGAGAAGAAGGGCTGTAGTCAATCAGCGTTACCTTGCTTTTTGGTACCTCTGTGAATTGACCTTTATGACGTACACGAACCTTATCAGTCTTGAAGGAAGTAATACGTCCTTCATCATCACGATTCATATCTTTTGGAATATTAAATGCAATGTATTCATCGAACTCATCTAGCGGATCGATATCATCTATTAACTTGCTGCGGTCCACATCACCATTTTTTACTCGGTAGAATTTAGAGTACAAACGGCCATTCTTAATTGTGGCGCCAGAAGCAAAGTGCTGAACAAGTCCCATACGGCTACTTTGCGGTGTCTCAACAGGATCGATTTTTGCGAACGCTGTGTCCTGCAAGTTACGATTGGCATTACTAGCTGATTTATCATTTAAGCTGCCTATACCTAGTGAAGTCACCTTATAGAGCTTTTGGTGAATATCAAGCGGGTTAGATGAATCTACAAGCTCCGCAATGTCACTGCTGTATAATTCTTTAATGCCTTTTTGGATATACTGATCCGGCTTCGCACTAAGCTTTTGTTGCTTCTCTGGTGTCATTTCAGAATACGTCATGCGTTGTAAACGTGTATTCTGCCATTCACGAATCCCTTTACGTACATATTCCGCTACCGTATCTTCTGGTGATTTAATATCTTTAAAACGTAAATCATCCGGAAGAGGAGACGAATTTGGGACTTTGTACTCTTTCGCCAGCTGTGCAATTGTTTGTAGAATAGTGGTAGGTTGGAAAGTACTAGCCTTTTCGCCAATTGTTTGTTTATTAATCTTTTGAGAATCTTCGCTGAACGTTAGTTTATCGCTAAGGAACGCAAGGATTTCTTGTTTTGCTTCTTCGCTGCCAGGGAAAGGTTTAGCAAAGAAAGCGGCATATACTTTTTGGTCAGACATATTAGAAGCGTGTTTGAGTAAAGAATCTGCCAATTCTTTATCTTCAATAGCTCCTTTAATCTGATCGTCTGTCACACCTAGCACACGTAAAAGGGAAATGACATCAACATTACCCGGATTCTTTTTATGAAAATCCATCGACAATCCTTTTAACTGGATTCTCATTTTAAGAGTGTCGAAGTTTAATTGGAAACGTTGCTTTCCAGCACGAACTTCACCTGTAATCATTTGTGTATGATCTACGTTACGGATAGGGTGAACATAAATCCCGTTACGCATTTGCATACGGTTTAAGACAACAATTTCATTTCCGTTCGTTACATACGTACCACGTTCTGTAGGGTAGGGAACACGAATCATCGCAACGTTTTTATGCGTTTTGATTAGTTCGCCTTTATAATACACCTCAATGGTACCCGTCACTTTCGCTTCAATGTTATCATCATCCAAAAACGCTTTTTGTTGCGCTTCATACGTAACAGATGGTTCTTCTACTTGAATATCTTTCACATCAAATTTATAATCACCGCGTTCATAAGGGAACATGTCAGCAAATTCATTTTTGATGTTTGAGATTAATTTATCTACCGCTCTTTTATGATCAAACCGTTCCATCTATTACATCAACCTACCTTTCATTTTCAATTGATAATCAAGGACAACTACAATACCTTCAGCAGTAGGGAAGTTGTACAATTTGATTAATCGTGTTCTCGGATCATTTAAAATATCATCAATCGGTCGATACCCTTCATTCGCCATAAACCTACGCACACATCGTTTGAATTTTCGTTCACGCGGCTCACATGGTTTCATTCGAATGGTCGCTGTTGTATAAGCTGTTTCCTCTGAACATGAAATCGTCATGGAAATTAAGTCTAATTCCTCGTCGTTTAATACATCATTTAAATAATCTTCATCAAGATTTAAACTAACGCTACGAAACATTACACACCACCTACCTGCCTACGTGGAGGCTTTTGATCAGGATACGGTCGCATATCTACATCGTCTTGTTCTGCCATAAGTTGATTATAGTATAAAAGCGCTCGTTGCGCGGTTTCTTTAGGGAGCTTCTGAACCAAATATGAACGTTCCGCTTCACCCATTGAAACCATTTTTTGAGCAACTTCAATCGCTTCTTGTTCTCTGTTTTGAGACGATTGCTCACCTTGACCAGCAGGTGCTTCCGCGCCTTGAGCTTGTGCTTCTGCAGCTTGAGTATTCGGATCTTCTTCCATTCCTGTATCTGTTGTTCCAGGAGCCGGTTCCGGTACAACAGGTGCATTAGGAGGCATTTGAGGGACTTGCCCCATTTCTTGCGCTTTTTGTTCCATTTTCGCTTGAAGCTCCATTTGTTTCTCTTGAAGCTCGACTTGTTCTTGCATCTTACGAATACGTTCCGCTTGAAGCTGTTTATTAACTTTCGTTGAGTCAAGACCTAGCACATCTTCAAACAGTACTTCATCCGGTAATTTGCCTTGTTGATTCAAGGAAATCATTAACTGCTTTTGCTGAATATCATCTTGCATTTTTAACTCACTGAAACTTACTTTTACTAATTTATCGTCATCATCGATGGTTTCCCATTCGCCGCGAATTTCCGCTAATCTCTTGATTAAGAAATTATTAATGTAATCTAGCAAACTTGTACGATACGTAATGAAATGATTTTCTAAAATTCGTAGGGACGTTGTGCTCCCACTGTACGAAACACCGCCTAGTACGAATTCACGCGGCGCACCTAGTCCGGCTAGAATCGTTTCGTTTAGCTGCTCAATTTCAGGAACAAGCAATAACGTTTTTCCTTGACCGCTATGCTGAATCTGATTAATCGGAATAGGGGAGACGATCTGGTAGTTCGGATCATCGAGCTGCTTCTTTAACTCAACCGCGAAATCAGTAGCGGCTTGAGCGAAATCTAAGTTTGGTGAAAGCTCATTTGTTTCTTGGAAATAGTAGACACGTTTCGGGATGATGTGTTCCCGCGCAATCGCCTCTTGAGCTTGGCGTAGGACGTTTGTATAAAGAATAAGCTTCATAACATGGAGAACACGTGGAGTCGCCCATGTGCCATCGTCACCACTTTCAGAAGGCATCTGAATATGATAGACGTAATCTGATTTCAATTTAACGAGGCCGCCTTTAGCTACAGCCTTTTTAAAAACTTCAGGAATACGTTTATATTTTTCTTCTGGATGCTTTGTTTGAATTACACGCTTAAGAGCAGTAGGGATATCATAGTAATAAACCTTTTCATTCGTTGCAGGGTCTTTATCAATTCGAACGCGTGTAACGTCTAGGCGCTGAACTGATTTCCATACGACTTCTTTTTCTGTGTAAATTTCATTTGTTTCTTTATTACGGCGTTTAACTTTTTTGATACCCGGCTCTGCAAAGATGATGCAGTTGGCATTTAAAAAGTAATCGTAGCCCACTTCGATTAAATGTTGATAAAGACCGATATCGTTTAAAACGTTCTCGTAAAATGTATACGTCTTACTTGCTTCTTCACTGTCTTTTGCATCTGTTTCAATATCATGTTCATCGGCAGCTTCCGTATCATTTAAAATCCAATCCGTAATAGGGAAGGTAGCCAGTGAACGAATCGCTGCACCAACAAGCGGATCGAATTTAAAGAAGTAGCGACACCAGCGAAAGATTTCGCGGTAGTCACTAGGAATCTCCATGTCACTTAATGTTAAGAAAGAAGAGCGATACGCTTTATACGAGTCGTTGCTTCGCGAGGCGCTAGGTGAAGCGGTTTTCACCATTCCACTTGAGCGCCCCATTAATTTGTCTACATATTGCATCATCTTTTCATGAGGATCTACGCTATTATTTTGACTCACGGATCACACCTTCTTTCTCCAGTTTGTCAGTAAGGTAGTGGAATTCTTGATGCTTATATTCAACAAAGATAGCGGTCATTAAATGAGCAACAACCGTTTCTTTCACCATATTGATAACGCCTTTGACATTATCTTCAGGGATCATGGACGTTAGGTTGTATTTATTGATGATATTTTCCGTTGTTACGTATGGGTTATCTGGTTCCAGCTGCTCGGCATAGTTTGAAATAATGTCATCTACAATTTCTGTGATTTGTTCAGTCATGATATGCTGCGTCTCGATTTGCTTATCATCCGTCAATCCGCTAGCATCACGTTCTTTCCATTTACGCATAAGAAAAGAGTTAACGCGGTCATAAAATTCTTTTTCAGAAGGATTATCTTCATCAAAGAGCTGCTGTGATACAAAGCGGACATTGGCATTCATTAATTCCTCTGATACATAAGGCGCAATCTTATCATGGAATTCTAGGAACACTTCATCACCGTCATATGCTTTGGCCACTTCTAAACCAAACACGATCTCTTCAAAAGCAAGGTTGCCCTGGAAGGTATCAAACAAGACACTCTTTGAATTCATGCCACGCATAAACTTTTCAAACGTAAGCGGCGTTTGGTACATCGCATGTTCTGGTGAGCTAATCGCTCGTAAAATACTAATCTTGTTTAATGGATTATCTGTAAGGCCTTCTTTTAAATCGAAGTCCAGCTCCAGTTGTTTTAACAAGGCTTCTGTTTCATAGTTAGACCATTTCTTACCGTAACGACTTGAAAGCAGGCGATCATAGACGAGAGGGTGGATGTCCGCATCTTCAAACACATTGATGTCATCCCGCTCGATTACAGGAAATTCATCTTCCACAATGTCATCTACAATATCTTCAAGAGCAGCGGCTTCTTTATCCACTTCATCTTCTTCCACATCTTCGACTTGCATTTCGCCGTGACTATCACTCGTACCAGCTATCAAAAGGTTACCCGGCTCTGTATTTTTAAAAGAAGCTTGCTGTTCAAATGATTCTTCTTCGTTCTGCAATTTTGCAGACAATTCGTTTGTATGTTTTCGGAAGAAATCAATAAAGAATTCTTTATCTTGATTTTTGAACGCTTCGTATCCTTCTTCATTCATGTGAAGGAGAGTAAGTTGTTCAATTAATTGCCCGTTCCATAGGTACACCACACGGTCCGGTAAAAAACCTACGTTAATTTCATTATTCAAACGGTCTACGCTAATTTGTTGTTCATCATCACCCTGGAACAAATCAAAAACCCCTGCAACTTTTTCAACTTGTCTAGGGTCTAAGAGTACGGCCGATTTATTGAAAGGGCGTAGATCATTGAAGTTAACAGGGATGTTTAATTTCCTGCCTTCTAATCCTTCAGAAGCAGTTTTAACCATTGGCTCAAACTCTTCTTCCGCTACTTTTGTTAGTAAATCTTGCTTAGCAGAAAATGTTGCCTCTTTATATTCACCGTATCCATTAGCGGCTATTAACCGCTGCATCAATGCTTTTTCCGCTAACTGGATTTCCATATTCATTTTGTTCACAAGCAGGTTGCGGAAATAGTCACCGTCTTGCTTTACGAATGCCTGCTTCATTTGAGGTGTCATTTCATCTGCTTGAATAATATCGAATGCTTGCCCGTTTAAGGTGTAAAGCACATTGATAGGAGTGAAGACGATTTTAAGATTCTTCAGCACATCTTCTACTTGTGAGTACGGATTATTTTCAATGGTGTTTTGTTTCTGTTCTTGCTGTGCTTGAGCTTGTTTTTTATCTAAGTATTGGCCACGCTTTTTGTTATACACGTGAGTAGCTGCATACCCGCCAGCAATTGAACTCAATACAGAAGTAGGATCAATACTGACATTGAAGGCTACTTTCTCGGTGAAATCTCCGTAAACACGACTGGCTTGTGTGACCTTATATTCTGGAATTGTAATCATTCAATCATTCACCTCTTTATTTAATGTAGGTTTGTTCCGTTATCTGAACAGGGAAGCGAGGTTTAAAAGGTTTGTCTGTCACAACAGCCACTTCAATTCCTGTTGTTTTAAAAGCACGGATACCGCCTTTGGTGATGCAGTATCCGAATAATTTTCCATTCTTCATTTCGTAAGGCTCAATGGAGCGCTCTGAAATTTTATCTTTATCGTCTCGATAACGAATCCGCACTTCCTTATTTTCAACAGCACCGTCACGAATCGCTTGAGCCGTTGCTTGATTAGTTTGAACTGTCGGTAGTTTCGCCATTTTGGTTTCGCTCCTTTAAGTATTTGCCTCCAACGCCTGCAAGACCGCCAACAGCAAGAGTGCCAGCACCAGCTTTCAAACGTGCATCCGCTGTACGTGTCTCTAATCCTTTGACTTGATCATCGAGTGATTTCTTCACTTCGTTTGTCTTTGAATCAAAAAGACGCTGCGTGAAATGGCTTTCTGTTTTGTCGTTCACAAGGTTGCCATATCGTTGTTTCACAATATCTGATACATTTTGGTGCTTCAGTTCACTAGCTGCTAAGTCAGCTGGATCTAAATCTTTAATCGCATTGATTTGTTTTTTATGACCTAGTAAATCATTGACGAATTGACCTAAGCCTAATTTGTGAGCATTACCCGGTGGTGTGAATGCCACTTTGCTAAATAAGTCATCCGATTGTTCAGATGAAAGTTTAGGAAGAGAGCCCATCATATTCGTTGGATGATTACCTAAGTTGTGATCATCACTTGCATCTGTAGAACCAAGCTCAATAATGACGCGGCTGCCTTTTGGTTTATCATCTTTTCCTTCACCGTTCTTCTGTTTTTGGTCATTCATCACTTTAGCAGCACCAAGCGATACACCAGTGAACCCTAAACCTGTTGCCATCGCTTCCGGTGTTTTTCGTCCAATCTCACGCATCCGATTGTAAAATTCTAATGAACCTGCAGCTTTATCCATCACGGGCTTTTCCTCCTTATTTGGCAAGAAACTTCCGGCATATCCGAATGAGTCTTCAAGTTTTTGTTTATTGTCTCTTTCTGTTGCTAACCGATCTATGGCGTGAAAACCGGATAATCCTCCTCCGAATGCCAAACCAGCTAAGCCAGAACCGACTGCATCACGTGCCAACTCTTTCTTATCGAACAGCGGTTTACCATCGTTATTTGAGCCAAAAAGCTTTGTTTTCGGCTTTTTAGGTGGTGGTGTAACGTTTGTGTCGCGTTTGACGGTTTCGCTTACAACCTTTTGATAAATCTCACGTACGCGCTGTTCAACGTCCCGTGAAGCATTGGTATTTCCGTTTAAGACGTTATCGACTGTTTCTCTTGTCGTTTCATTGGTTAAGCGACGAGCTACTTCACGACGAATCCGCTCTTGCATTTGCGGATCGTTCTCCACTTTATCTAAAGAATCGCTTAGTAAGTCATTGAGGTGCCTGCTTCCATCAATCGGTGTAGGTTTCTCCATCTTCTTTAGTTTGAAGAATGTTTTCTTGCCGACTTGCATCCCAAACTTTGAGCCTGGAGAACCTTTGCGACGGATATAATTTTCAAAGCCTTTCCCCATAGCACCTAGCGCTCTTTTTCCACCTACAGAAATATTGTTCAAATCTCCACGGATTGCTAATGTACCGGCGCCTGTTAAAATAGCGCCAAGTGCAGCTAATTCAACGGTGTTTTGTGACCATGAATCCTTAAAGTTTAGGGAATCCTCTTGTGATCCATTTAAATTTTTACTCACGTTGTCACCAACTTTCTTTATTTTGGTCGATAAGGATTGTTATCTTTTATCGCTGGCTTAAATAAAGGCTGAACACCTTCCACTTTCGCTTTAGGCAATTTCAGCTTTTGCGTTTCGTTAATATCTGGTTTAGGTTGTGATTGAGGTGTAAGGGTAGGCGGCTTACTCACTTGTTCTAAGCTTTTGACACTTGTATCAATGGCACCCTTCAGGCTTCCCGCTTCTTTAAGCATCATCCGTGCATGTTTTTGTAATGCTTGTTGAAAAGTACGCTCCATACGCTCACCTTCTTTATTTATTGTATAGTTCTATTGTACTAGATAATAAGTCCTAGACAACATAAAAAAACGCCCCGAAGACAGGACGTTTTTTAAACCTATTCAATTAAGAGCATGCATTAAGAGTTGTTGCGGATAAATGTATCGGCTTCAACATACTCTTTGTATGCTGCTTCTTTACGCATTTGCGCTTCTTGTAAAATATCTTGTGGAGCTGCTGTTTTTTCAACTTTGTATTCGCCAGGGTTGTTGATTACGTTATACCCGCGCATATCATCAGCTTTTTTGTTGCCGATCTCGCCATTAGCAACAGTTTCAGTTTTCTTTTTAGATTGGTTTACTTTTTCTTCGATATTGCTCTTAGCATCAGTTAGAGCACCTGCTACACCTTTAGCAGCAACGCCGTCAGCACCAGCCGTTTTCTCTAATTCATCAGCAGACATTTCATTAACATCAATAAAATAAGCAATCTTATCGAATAAAAGGTCGTTATGGTTACCTTGAACGATATCTTCTAATTGCTCTCTTGAATAGTTACTTTGAGCAACCTTCACGAATTCGCTTTCCATATCAGAACGTTTTAAACGTGCGATTTGATTGAACATGTCAGAAGCTTGTTTGCGAATGCCTTCTTCCACATTCTCATCATTTGCCGTATCGATTAATAGTGCAGCACCCGCTACTTTTAAAAAGTCTTGAACTAACTTTTGCTCTGTATTCATGCTAATATTTCCTCCTTCATATTGGGAATCTTCTTCATTAATTCTAACACCTGCTGTTTTGTCGGACAATACTTCTTCTGAGTCTTCTGAACTATTTTGTCTTGCATCGTAGGTCTTTTTACCTGCAAGAAGTCCAGCACCAACCAACCCGGCTGCTCCAGTACCTAACACCTGTGCGCCTTTACGACGTTGATCTTCAATTTCACCTTGTTGTTTTTGAGCATTGATCCAGTCAACATTTGCTTTCTCATGCTCATTCATCATTTGCATCTGCAAAGGTGCATCGCCAGCTTCTTGTGCTGCACGTACAGCTTGAGCCTTTTCAGAAACAAGTTGATTCATTTCATCCACATGCGCTTTTGCTGCATCAAGTTCACTTCGTAGCTTCCAGAACTTTTGAGTAGCATCCTTATATTCTTGAACGGTATCAACAGCTTTCGTGAATACAGGTCCTAAGTCAGCTGCTACTTTATTTAATTCTTCATCTTCTGCAAAAGAAGCTAATTGCTCAACTACATACTCCATGCCTTCTTGTGTGAAAAGCTGTTGCATGTTTGATTCGTTCTCGAAGAATAGCTCTTGAGCTGTTTTATTCAACACTTCTTCGTAACCTTCTTCACTAGCTAATAACTTTTCTAAACGTTCAGAAGCTACCTTTTGACGGCCATCTGATTCGTCTGTAGAAATAGCTAGTAAGTTAGCAAAAGCACCCATGTACGGAAGTTGATTCATTAAAGCAGGAGCCGCTGTCTTTTCAAAATCTTGATAGCTTTCATCCGCTTGTGTATGTGCTTGTTTCGCTACTTCTAGGTTTTGTTCCGCTTCTGATAGAGCGGCTTCAAGTTCTGCTTGATCTTGCGGAGAAGCAGGAAGTTGATCTTCTACTTCTTGCACAGCGTCAGCATTTTGAGCTTGAATTGCTTCAACTTCTTCTTCCGAAAGACCTGGCATCGGATCAGGATTCATCGCTTCAGCCGATTCATCTTCCGGAACAATCTCATTTGCAATTTTTTCTAACTCATCAAGATAATTATTGTTGTGTGCCATTTACTTTCACCTCACTGTCAGCCGGAGCTGTTTTTTGTACCATCGCTTCTTGTTGGCGTTCTAATTGTCTCGCAAGCGCAATTAATTGCTGATAATCATTGACTTGCGATGTAGGTTGAATCTTAATCTCTTTTACTTTGGTGGAATCATCCGCTTGTTTCAAGAGACTGTATTCTCCTAACACGTGATCTGCGACTTTAGTACTATGTTCCTCCGTTAATGTTACCACAAAATCAGGGCGGGCACGTCGTCTTTTCACCAATTCTTGACCAATAAAGGATGCCTTCTTCGTAATGCCTTCGATAGCATCTTCCGTCAAGGGAACATCGTTAAGTAGTGTATTGAACACCTCATTGCCGGACTTGTATTGTTTTTCTGTCATGACTAAGCTATTAGCAATCTTAAAGATGCAGCTTTCAGACTCTCGTTTCAAACGATTTAATTCCTTTTCATTCTCCTGTTTCTCATAAGCAGCGCGCTTTTCCATTTGGCGTTGACGCATGCCATCGACATCCGCATTTAAGTTATGGAAATAGCTAGGCTCTACTGAAGCGGCTTTATCCATTGAACCTTCTCCAGCCTTACCAGAAGATAGGTTAGGGTTGTTCATTTCAGGTGGAGCATCAGTACCCATTTCTTCCACAACATCAGCTAGGGAAGCTAACTGGAATGAAATACGGCGGTCATTCGAGCTACGCTTCTTGTCATAGCGTAAGTTATAAGCAAGCGTATTTGATTCTTCAACTAAGCGCTGGATCTGTACGCGGTTGAAACTTTCTTTCTTGCTCACATCCGCTAAGACTTTACTTAAATCAATATTTTGATTGACGCTCTTTTCAGCAGCTTGTTGCGATAAACGTTTCACTTTCTCTTGGAATCTACGTCCTTGCGCTACCTCTGAAGAAATATCAGTGTTTTTATTACGAATTGGAATCATGCTTATTCCTCCTTTTAATATGCATTCGCTTTAACAGATTTAAAGATACTTTCTTTGCCTTTATTTCCTCCTGCAGCCTTCGGAACAAATGCACCATTTCTGTACATTTTAGAAGCAAACCATGCGTACAGTGTGGCATGGAAGGCATCATCAGGTTGAGTAATATCATGACCATAGAATAATCGTTCCGCTAAGCCATTGCTTGCTTTTCGGTATTCAGAATAGATAGCGGTAAAGTTATCGTAAAAGACATCGAGCATGCCTTCATCGTCTTTACCGAATAGACGCAAGTTGCCATCGTTACAGAAGTCAATGAAGTCTGTCATCCAATCAGAACGTTCAATCAAGAACTTGAATTCGAGTGGATTGTAGTTTACCTTCACTTTTTGCTGGCCGACATATTGACATTGAGCGAAGCGAGTAGCACCGAAACGTTTGAAAATACGTTTGTTTTCTTTCACACCGGCACCATAGTCAGCTACGATAAATTTGCAGCGGAAAGCATCCGCAATGCGATAGAGCTGGTTGATTTGATAATCAGGATCTAAATCTTTTCCTTTTTCAAATCGCTTCGAATAAAGGATTTGAAATTTACCTTCTGCATTATAAGCACCTACAACCATAATGGTATAACCTGTTCCAGCTTCACCATTTTTCTCACCTTCACCCCAATCGACACCTAAGAAGGTAGGAGTATTAGCAAAAGCCGTATTGGTTACACGAGTGAGCATACTGAAAGCTGTATCGGTTATGTCAAGCATGAAGCTTTTTGTAAATGGCTTATCCGCTTTTTCATAAGATTCACCTAGTACCTCATTCTTCAAACGAATAAGAGGGTAGTTCTCAATCTTCTCGTAAATCTCTTTCGCTGCAATATCCGGTACCATCATCTGAGTGATACGGAAACCTTTTAACTTACGATTAGGATGGCGATGTTCCCAACGTCCCATCGCACGTACAATGTCCGGTATAGGCTTTTTGCATCGTGGATTTCTACAAACATAGGCATGAGGTTCAACACTCTCTACACCCATCACTTGATGTTTGCCACATGCTAAACAACGAATAACCCAATCCGCTTGAGACGATTTATCCCATTGTTGTTGAATCGTGTTGCTAAACGTTTTTGGTGTCCCTGTATAGATTCGATGTTTGTTTTTAGAACGTGTTTGGGTTTCCATAATGACCGGTAAAGCATCTACGACGATATCTTGAATTTCATCTATGAAAATATCATCGATAGAAAGACCACGGATGTTATCGGCTTCTTCAAAACAGTTTCGAAGATAAATCTCGGCCCCATTCGTAAACTCTTTATGGAACACTTGGTTAACTAAATCAGCGCTCATGTAACGTTTTCGAATAATATCGTCTTGACTGTAGCGGAACAATTTATCTAAACGAGAGCGACTGAATGTTTTTACCTGTTCATTCATTGGTGCTACATATAGGGAACGTGAGAAAGACCGCAATAATACGTTATTGGCGATTTTAATTGATTCAGTGGTGGACTTCTCAACTTGTCGTCCCGTCATCATTAAGATTTCTTCAATTTCTGCGTTGTGGATCGGTTTTAAATAGTTACGCCCTTGCGTAAATCGTAAAGCTTGCCCATTTAACTGATACATCGATTCAGCGAAGGCCATTGGTAACAGGTTTAAATCTATTGCGCCCATAAGTTACCGCCTCCCTTAGTCGAATCCGAGGATACCGCCATCATCCTCATAGGAAATGTCGTCGGAATCGTCTTCTGAATCATTCTGTGCCTGCAAGTTTGCTTGTTTAAAGGCATACATTGCTTCACGTTCTTCTTCTTCAATACGCTCAAGTGTTGGCATAACTGCCTCAATAATTTGTTCATTAACACTTTTAGATACTTTCTGACTAAGCACATCATCAATGCTAATAATCTTATCTGTTACCTTCGTCATCATGTTAACAACCGTATTGAGTGATTTCACCACTTCATCTTCTGTACGTTCATCCAGATCACGGTAACGTCTATACGTTCGGGTGAATACATCTTTGAAAGCATCACGCATATCAGTTGTTTCTAAAACAGCGGCATTAAATGATGTATTGGTATGCATACTGCTAAGACGCTTAATCATATCGCCAAGCTGTGTGATTTTATTTTTCATCGTAGAGAGCACTTCATAACGCTCCCCGAAACTAAATTCAGCAGCAGGCATGTGCCTCATTTCTGTTAATCTCTTTTCAAGGTCTGCTTTCTCGCTTTGAAGATTCTCCACTAGCCGATGAATATCTTGACGCGTCACATTAAAAAATGACTTTGCATACATTTTGATTTCTTGAGGTGTGACTTCAAGTTCATACATTTGATACAAATAATCCGAAATTTGTTCAGGAGAATAGCCATCAATTAACGATCTTTCAATAACATGACGTTTCGGATTTTGTAGCACCTCTACTAAATCAACAGGCTTTTCTTCTATAAGCAATTCACCTGTACTTGGATGCGTAGGGATATTTGATAGCCCTTGATAATGATCAACGATTTCTTCTGCGAAAAATTGCTCAAGACCTAAGCTCTTTAATAAATCAATAAACGCTATCCGATCACTCTCTGATTCTACAAATGTAGACGTAATCGTTAACGTGTCACACGGTAGTTTTAAATGATAACTTTTATAGTATTTTGAGAGCTGTGTCTTCTTTAAACGGGGATACAACACTTCTGAAAAGTAGATATCATAACTTTCCTTGTCGTCCCACGCTAAGCCTAATCTCATGAGCTCTTGTTTAATCCGTTCAAATGGCCAGCGCTTTAATAATAAGTATCGAATGTAATTCACATAAGATTTGCTTTCGATGCTTCGGACTAGCGAACGGTGTTCAGGAGTGATTTTGTTGTATTGAACAATCATTGATTCACCCTCCTTTCCGTTGTTGCATTCTATAAGATTCATTTTATAGGAAAATAGTCCTATATTCATTGCTTTATTCTACATTTCCCTTAAAAAACTACAAATAAAAAAAGCCCTCCGAAGAGAGCTCTTTCTTAATAAGAGAATGTAATTCTATCTAATGGATCCGTGTACTCTTTCACAGCAGGGAAGTTTTCATCAACTAGTGCGTCTGCCGCTTCTTTGTACAATGAATTCCAGTTTGTATCTTGTTCAGTAGCTGTTTTTTCCTCTTCAACTTGTGGTGTTTCTGGTTGCTTAGACTTCGCAAGAGAAGCGACACCTACACCAGCACCCGTTACAGCACCACCAGCCGCTACGCCTCCAGCTGCACCTTTGACAGCACCGCGAGCTTTATCCATTTTTTCTTTTTCTTTATTTACGCCAGCTTCCATTTTTTCTAAGTGTTGACGAGTGTTTGACACACCATGTTGTCTAGCTTGCAGTTTGAAAGCTTCCGGTGTACTGAATGATTCGTAAGATTTTTTAGCATCGTTATAGTTTTTACCTGTAACTGTATTGACACCGTTTTTAATCTTCCCACCAAGTCCACCAAGAGAAGGAGCGGCAATCTTAGCTAGATGATCCATTAATTCATCTTGCTCCTTGGCGATTTTTTGTTGTTGCATCATTGTAGGTTTAGGTTGCAACATACCTGCACCCGGTTGTTGCATTGGTACTTTCGGTGTTGGAGCCGGTGTTGGCGTTGGTTTTGGTGCATCGCCACCTGGATTCTTCAAGTGAATACCGTTCGATGATGGCGTTGGTGTAGGAGCAGCAGGCTTTGGTGCAGAAGCTCCACCTAAACTGTTCATGCTATTCGTTAAATTTTTAATACCAGAAGATGCTTTTGAACCAAGCGTACCGAAAATACCCGCTACTTTTTCTTCTAAGTGATCCATTAATTCATTGGCTTCTTTTGCCTGCGGATGTGCATCGTCCCACATATCGTGAAGTCCTCCGACAAGCGCACCACCTGCTCCACCAATAAGTCCGTTCGTGACCGCCCCTGCTGCAGCTCCTGCGGGTCCGGCTTGCATACCACCTGACGCTGCACCAAGAAGAGCACCAGTCATACCGCTTATTTTAGCGTTAGCCATAGCGTGACTATCTTCTTCATTTACACCTAGAATGTTATTCTTTTTCATTAGATAACCGTGTGGCCCCGAACCAAGAAACGTTTCTGTAAGGAAGTGACGATCTTGACGGCCTTTTTCCCCGTGAGTTTCTTCCGCAACTTTTTCGAGGTGGTTTAATAATTCATTTGCTGACTTATCGACTCCAGCAGGATTGTTAGACACAGAACCAGCTCCTTGACGTGAAGATTCAACATCTTCGTTATTTTCACCTTGCTCAGCTGCTAATTCAGCCATCGCTTGCTGTTTTAAAGCTTCATATTTTTTCATTTCAGAAGCAGCACCAGCAGCACCAATACCTAATCCACCTGCAACAACACCAGGCATAACTAGATTGCTACGCGCTTCATCACGATTAGCGATTTGACGATCCATAAGCGATTTCGCCTGATCCACTTCTGAAAAATGTTGCATAGCACCCATTTGTGGCTCACGCTCTAAGAAAGCTTGTGGAGTAGCTATCTCTTCATATGCTTTTTGCGCTTTACGTGCGCCTGCTCCTGTCGCATCCGCTAGGGTTTTGAAGACACTTGCTACTTTTTCTTCCAAATGCTCAAATAGTTCATTTGCTTCTTTCTTCTGCTTTTTCTCTTTATTCGCTTTCATATTCGATGCCACAGCTCCTCCTACAAGACCGGCACTACCAGACGTTACGCCTAGTTGAGTGATCGCATCCTTTTGTTTTTTCTTTGCAACATCTGCTTTACGTTGTGCGCTATCTACACTCATGTTATAGATGTCTTCGGAAACCATTTTTAACTCATCGTTACCTTTTGCTTTACGAACGCCTTCTAAAGCTTCCTTATGGTTTTTACCTAAAAGATTACGAGAATACTCTTTAACGCCTTCACGAATACCCGCTACCTTTTCTAAATGCTCCATAAGCTCACTTGCTTCTTTGGCTTGTTCAGCACGTAACTCTTCCTTGATGGCTTCTTTAATGTCTTCATCAGACTGAGATTTTTCATTCTGCACTAAGCGTCCATAGTCCACTAAAGAGCCTGCACCATGACCCACCATCGCACCCGGAATGGCTCCAGTAACTGCACCAACGCCAGCTCCTAGTAAACCCGTACCGATGCCGCCTAGTTTATTTTTAATACCAGGAGACGTTAAACCCGGTAAAGCTGACATTGCACCTGCAGCGGCTCCAAGAGAACCTGTTACGCCAGCTCCTAAAGCGGCACCATAATCTCCAGCACTTAAATGTTCATCTTGTGCAACTTTTTCTAAGTGAGCCATAATATCTTCACTCGCAACTTGTTGAAACGGTTGTTGCTGTTGTTGAAGTTGATTAGATATTTGATTTTGCTCCATAACATTCCCTCCTGTCGTTGGTTGATTTGATTCTTGATACGCTTTGTATCCACCTAGACCAGCTCCGCCTACAGTTGTAACACCAGCTGTACCAGCGCGAGCGATGTTGCGGTCCACTTTGGCATTTGATAAATCCTTTTTCATACCCTTCATTTGTTGACGGGATACTTCCGCTGGATTTGCATTATCAAGTGCTTTTTGTGCTTTCCGCACATTTAAGCCAGTGACATTCTTTAAAAATTTAGGAGTACCTTTAAGAAGAGCGGTACCAATGCCAGCTTCTTTTTCCATTCATTCCACTCCTTCCAATAGGTCTTATTACCTATAAATTTATCATAAAAAGAGAAGACGTGTACTTATTCTTCGTCTTCTTTCTCAAGAAATTGATTCATCGCTACTTCCGCACCAATGCCTCCCAAAATCCCACCGATGCCCGGAAGCATTCTGGAATATGGATGACGTACTTTTTCAGGGAAATCCCCGCGCATGGTTGCTTTGGGAAGGTTGCCGAAAAGAGGTTTGACCGTACCTTTCTTTAAATCATCCATTGAACGTTTTAATTCATATGGATTACGTGCCAGGGCTTTTATATCGTCTTTGAGCTCTGCGTATTGTTTGCGATAAAAGTCACGATCCGCTTCAGGTAAGTCATCAAAACTTAATTGGCCACGTTCAATTTTAATTAGCGTTCGCCAATGTTCTAGGGCATCTTCTTTATCCTTGGTTAATTGCAAGGCATCTTCTGTTAGTTTGTTTTGATGGCGAGCATCAAGCGGCAAGGAAGCTAAAGAGCCTGCTTGCCAGCCAATGCCCGAACCTGCTAATGCGGCGAGTCCTAACTTTAATTCCTTCTGCTTTTCTTCTTCTGTTTTATCACCAAATAAAGACAAAGGCATTTACTCACCACTTTCTCTGCGGTTATATTTAAGTCGTTTCTTCTTCCCGCGCCGTTTGGTTCGCTTTAAAGCATTGTTTTCCTTTTTCAATTCCTTGTTTTCTTTCTCAAGAAAATGCAAACGGCGGTTTAACTGATCAAGTTTATTCCATACTTCTTGATGGATTGGTTGATACTCGTTTGGAAGGTGACTCATCGTAACCACACCTTTTTTTAGTTTTGTTGGGACAATTCATGCCAGCGTCTAATAATTTTACGGATATCTCCTGTACTTACACCTAATGTAAGAGACGTTTCAACAAACGGTTTGCCATCTTTCACAATCATTTGAATCACCTGTTGCTCTCCAGGCGTAAACACTTGCTTGATTTTCCGGTCTAGTTCTTCTTCTTTCATCGAACCAAACACATCATTATCGCCAATGGTTGTTCCTTCAGTGAATTGGTCTTTAAAGGTTAAGCCATCACTTTCTTCATCTTCACCAAACACAGCGTCGCCTAAATAACTTTTGACATGATACGTTTTAATCTTATCGAAGTCAGTGGCAGCATCTTGTGGATAATAAGAGCGTACTTGGTCTTCAGTCGGATTTTTACCATGCTCCATTTCAGCTGTACGAATCGCTTGTTTGTATCGATCAAGATCCGGATGTTGATTACGCGGTACATAAGGACCTATTTTGTTTTCGGAAGTTGCATTTCGTAAATTACCGTTTAGTTGCCGAATGATGTAGGTTTTTAGTTTATATCCTCTGCTTGCATCAAAGCTTTTAATAATATCCGGTAGCTTTGTTTCAGCTCTCATTCGCAAGTTAGAAGCGGATACCTCATTCCCCGATGGAATAACATCCGCAATGGCTTTTTCAATTAAAGGACGGAGAGAGAGGCGTAGCTTTTTGTACGCCATTTCGTCTCCAGCCTTATATTTTTCAACAAGCTCTAACTCATCTTGTTCGGATAGCCGAGTAGGTTGAGCTAGCGCAACCTTTAAAAAAGAAAACCTCCCCATACTCATCCACCTTTCTTATTGTGAATCATGTGCAGATTCTCTAGCATACGCTAACCCTGCTAAACCCGGCACACCTACAGCAGTAGCGGCACCTACATTCTTAACCGCTTCTTTTTGACGCACATCGCCTTGACTTTCATGCAGGCTGCGTAGTTCTTGCACACCTTTTGTTAGCTCTGCTTCTGCTTGTTTGGCATTTTGCAATGCCTGTTGAACGTTTGGTGATTCGGAACCCTCATGCATGACCGCTCGTAACTTCGCATTTGCATTTTCGTATATTTGTTGTAATCTTTGTACGTTCTTTTCAGCATTCCCAATGTATTGCTCACCCTGCTTTAACAATGGATTTGTTCTGAAAATACCTGCCTGCTTAGTTAACTCGTTTTTTTTTACGAATGAAGCATAGCGATATAGGCCATCTAATTGAGCTACAGCGCTTTTAATGAGCGTTGGGTTAACTAAGTAGTTATTTGTACGAATACGCTGTTTGCGGTTGAAATCAATAAGCTCTGATGCTTGCTTTTCGATTACTTCCTTCAGACCAGCAACCTTTTCAAATACCTCATGTCCGTTATGAACATAGTTTCCTTGATAGATCTCACCAGCAACCTTATCTAAACGGTGCTTCAGGTTAATCATCGCTGAAATTTCATGCCACGTTTTACCGTTTAATTTTGAAGCGGTCTTTTCCATTTCCGTTGCGACTTCTTCTGATTCTTTCGAGAAAGAGAAGAGGCTATCTGCTCTTTGTGCAGCTGATACACTACTAGGAATAGTAGATGCTAGAACATTCGCAATTCCGCTTGATACACTATCCTCAAGTGCTGGCATGAAGTTTTTAGAATGAAGCATCGCATCGGCAATACCTTTCATCTTTTGCTTCACTTTAGAATTGGTTTGATCCGTAAGAGCAGTTGTTGCCCCATTATGGTCTTTTGGTAGATTAAAAGTAGCGCTACGCCCGTTACGCTTTGTGATTTCAAAGAACAAGGTCTGTTTGCGGAAGTCAAAGCCTAGCTTATTTAAAAGTGTTTTAGCTTCACCTTCACTTAAATCACCTTGCGAACGTTTTTCTAACTTCACGCCTTGAGACTCACTACCTTTACCATGTTCAGTAAATTGCCACTCCACACGATATTTCTTAGGTTGACGATCCGATAGCACAACAAGTGTTGCTTTGTTTTGATCGTTATAAGCCGCTTGCTTACTTAATGGACCTTCTTTAAATAAGCTGTCTGGTCGTGTGTAATAGTTCGTGATGTGTTTTTCTAAACGGAAGAAAGGATGATCTTCAGGGAAAAGGACAAATACTTTTTCATCCTCTGTTCTAAAGAAATCGTAGCTGCCGCTCGATACCATATCCAATGTCAGTTTGACATTATCTAATTCTTCTACATATTGATTCACATATTCTTTCACTTCTTTAAACGACATCCACGTAGGTTCTTGAATAGAAGGGTGCTTCGATACTAAAATACCAAACGCTTGATTACGATCTCCGAAGTCGTTACCATCTTTAAATTTACCTGGATTAACTTCTCGACAGTGGAAATAGTCTTCAAACAACGGGTTGCCCATCACATTTGATTTTTTGTTACGGTTAATGACCATCATTTCAGAACGTTGGCCTTCGTTGTAGCTGTGTTCTACCTTAAAAGGATTCATCAATGTCTCAATGCCTTTTTCAGTCGTGTAGATGTAATGCTCTTTTAAAGCACGAGCTTCAGTAGAAGGAAGATCAAAGGACATTGGCTTTTCCGTACTAGCCATAAATGGTTGATTAGACTCTAACGTGACAAAGCCGCCATCTTTATCAATGACCATCGCGTCTAGTTTAGGAGACGTGTAGCGTGTTGAGTTTTGTACCCATCCATCAAACTTGCGGTACACGCGCCCTAGATTAAACGTGAAGCTACCTTCTGTAAATGTAGGGAACATGATATTGTTTCCGCTTGCTGCACGATGAACATTGAATAACTTTGCTTCAGAAAGCTTAATCATATCGTTCTTTAACTTGGCGATCTCCAATGTATTTTCATCAGAATGAACGGCAGCCGTCTTCTCAAACTCTGCTTCTAATTCTTCCTGTGCTTGTTTTGTAATATGTTGTTCAAATGATTCTAACTGAGCAGGCGTATATACTTTTACTTGCGCGATTTTTTCCATAGCCTCATTGAACTCGTTGAGTACATCGACTTGAGCCATGCGTAATAATCGTTCGTCATCCATGGTTCCGAATCCCGGTCCATCCCAGGGCGTATCACCACGCAAATCTTTTTGACGATGATTATCACGTACCGCCATGATTGTTCCTAAGAAGCCGTTGTTTGGCTGGATGTCATCAAACTGCGCGACTTCCATTGTGTCAAAGCCGTCACTGTTTTCTACACCTTCTTGAGCAGACTTTGCTTTATGTTCAATTGAATTAACAATTTTGCGTAGTTTGCTATAATCATAGGCTACTTCTTCATCACCCATGCGGATCACGTCAAATGGCAACAAGGTTTTATCTACAATTAAGAATGGGATATATAGATTTGCACCGTATACAGTTAAACGAATGGCACCATATGCATTCGTGACGTTGGTAGATAAATCGTTATCCTCGTCTTGAATCTCTAAGAACACTTTCGTTTGAACCGCTGATTGGAAATCTCCTAACGCATCCTTAATTTCATTTTCTAAAGTCTGTTCAATCGCTTGAGGTGAAGAATTGTGCAGAACAGTTCCAGAAGCTCTTTTTTTCATGAGGATTTCCCTGCCTTTCGTTTTAAATGTTTTTGAACAAAACGGTCTTCGGCTTCAATATATTTATTTTGAATAGGGACGTACTCATTCGAAGCGGTTTTCTCGAAGAGCTTACCCTTAGCATCAATAAATACATCAGGGCCGATGAGAGAATACGATTTGGTCATGACCCCTAACACCGCCTTTAATAGTAAAATAGTCCTATTTGAAGTATACCATGTCAACTTTTCCCTTACAGTGTTTTTTAAGGGGATTCAGAAACTACTTGTACGTAAAAAGGTGTGATAAGAATAGTGGAAAAACAACGAGACATTTGATGTGCTCGTTTTTTTATTTTGTATAAAGGAGGATTCCTAGTGAAGAGAAACAATGGACTAAATCGAAAACAGTGGATGGTGCTGATCCAGCAGAGTATTAATGAGCTGACACAGCAGCAAACAATTTTATTGAAGAGGGGAGATTTATTTGGAGAGAAAGAACGAGGCACATACAGACACATTTATGATGAGCTTTGCAAATTGTTAACAGACACCTTAGCAGAAAGGGATCTTCAAGAAATGCATCGATACTTACAGGTTAGTGTCTTTATGCCAAACGAAAGTTTTTTAATGGATTTATTTGAAACGAATCATTTTCCATTATTGTTTGAGTTATTTGAGTATGAGTGAGGAGTGGATGATATGAATTTAAAACGGTATGCAGCACTAGGCGGTACCCATACATTTACCTGGAAAGACCGCTTTGAATGTCAACGAACACCCTTTGATCCAGAAGAGTTGCTGCAGGTAAAAGAAATGACAGATTTAGAGTTAACGCATTTAATGATGTTCTGCGGCATTCGCACATTTAACGATACGCCGGTTGTTACGTTAACAGAAGATGATAAACGATTAGCTTACGTATTGTGGAGAGCTGACCAAATGATTGAACAAAATAAACAATTAGCTGATAAAGCGGAAAGAGGTGTCAAATGGTTGAAAAGGTTTCAACAAGTCGTGGAGGTGCTAACCAAATGAACTCATTGAGTGAGGTTGGCGCTTCTGTAGTCGTGTGTTCTGCAAGTAAGGAAATGAGATATACCAAGTGTGGGGAGTGCAACCAACGCTATGTACGTCCTCATCAAGAAGAAGCGAAATACGTTCAGTGTAGCAATTGTGGAGTGACAATAAAAATTCAGAAGAGGTGGTACGATGATTCCTTATAATGTATTAGCCCATATTGATTTACCATTCGTTCAGTCAATGACAACTAAAATTCGTGATGTGCAGCTGCCGCTTTATCGGAATGTTGTTCAGAATGAAGAAAGACAGCAAGAATGTATCAGACGTTCACTAATCAATCTTGTGACGTTTCAACATATTAAAGCGGCACTTGTGTTTACAGAAGAACAAGGGACGTTACAGCTGAAGACATTTGAAACGTCTCATAGGCCTTTATCTAAACTAGAAGCGCGTGGTGCTTATGCGTTAACAATGGAGCTATTTAAACAAGGTTGCGAAGTTGTAAAGAAAATTGAGATTCCCAAAACGGAATGCCGCTTAAATAAGAAATCAGTCGTTTCCTACATCTATGAGATTGAAGAAGCAAACAAACCTTTCTTCATGATTTTAATTAGCTCCGACTTTTTATTTGCTACAGGCACTTATTACAACGAAAGTGCGATGTGTGAGGCTTTGATGAAGTTTTGTCCATTAACACCCAACAAGGTTATAAGAACAGTGAGCCAAGCAAAAGACGGGTTATCTCTTCACAAGATGAGGTATCCGTCTTTTTCTGTTGATATCCCTCAAATCTGCTAAAAGGGAGGAAAAAACTGTTATAAGGATTGTGAAAGTAACACATTAAAAATTTAGGAGGATGAAACAAAATGACAAATCAAAACAATGGAGTACAAACAAACGAGCAGGACGTAAAGGTAGCACAAGCAACACAGGAAGCAGCAATCAAAACGAAAGAGTTAGACGTACAAATCAAGGAGAAAGAAATCACGTTACAACAAGCAATCGAGCAAATGAAGAAAGACATCGAGGTAACAAAGCTAGAAGTCAATGAGCGTGTAGAATTACGCAAATTAGATACAGAAGTAAAAACAAAAGTTATTGAGCAAGTTGGATCAACAACAGCATGGATTACAGCATTAGCAGCAATCACAGCAATTTGGATTACACAAATGCAATTACAGATGGAAAAAGTTAAACAAGATGAGTTTTAAGTGATAAAATGGACAAGAGAGCCTTATGGTTCTTTTGTCCTATCTTTTTGTCTTTTTTTAGGAGGGGTTATTTTGGGATTAATTGAAGCGAAAAAAGAAAAGAATCAGTATACATTTGTCTTTAAAAAAGATGAACAGCTGATATCAACATCTGTTGAATTTAAATGTCTCGGTTATGATGGAACTGATTTATTAGAAGAAGATAATCCGGACGTTTTCTTACGTGACATTGCATACCGTGTTGAAGATGAAACGGAATTACCTTTTGATATCAAACAATATTTACGTGTGAAAGCGGTGCATATTCCAAACACCTATATGCAGTTGATGTTTAAAACCATTGTACATTACATTGCAGGAAAAACGGCGTTACCAATAAGTGTATCATCCGCTTCACATCCACAATATCAATTAACAACACTCACATACAACATTAATTATTTGACGTATGAAGAAGTCAATTCGTTAATCAATGAGGTGATGTTGGCTATGCACAATGCTGAGGTTATCACAATTGAAAATAAAACAAAAGAAGATGAAGAAACAAATCAAGTGGATGATGATGTCTTATCTAATTTTGATAATTTAGAAGGCGATCAGATTATTGAGTATGAGTTTGATCCTGACGTAGCAAAACAATTAAATAAAGAGCGAGTCGAAAAAATATATCCAATGGAGAGTGACGACGATGCCACTTAAATTTTTATATCATACAGATCCGCACACTACCGGAAGAAGTCCATCTACTCGAACAGATGACTATCCTTCTACGATTGAAATGAAGCTAAGACACTTCTTTCGCAAAGGGCATGAATTAGGTGTAGATGGCTTTTTAAGCGGTGGAGATACATTTGATTCACCTTATACAACAGCTGAGTATGTAACACGTATAGGTAAGTTATTTAAAGAAGAATTAAAAGGTAAACACATGTGGGGCGTTTTAGGAAATCACGAAATGATTGGATGGAACCCTGACACGGTTAAGCGAACTCCGTTTGGCGTATTTAAAGAATTTAATGATTTCTTTCATGTGTTAACGAAGGAGCCAACGATTATAACAGGAGCCAATGGGCAGCAGGTGAAACTGAGCGGTGTGAGCTCCTATGCTCAATTAGATCGGAATATTTACGATGAAGAAGGAAACATTCTTTATCACCGCTCCCGTGATTACATTGTGGATGAGTTTGACGGTATTCCTGAGATTCGTATTGTCCATGGCTTCTTATCTGAGAAACCAATTTTAGAAGATATTCCACATACCGTGATTGACGAGATTTATGAGACGAAAGCAGTCGTTACGTTAACAGGTCATGACCACAAAGGGTTTCCGGTTATTCGTTTACGTAATGGTTACGTCTATAATCCTGGTGGATTAGGTCGTGTCTTTGCATCACATTCAGAAATGAATCGTATGCCGAAGTTTGCGCTTGTCACCATTTTTGAAGACGGAACATCTGCCATTGAGCCAGTTCCTTGTGAAGTCGCAAAAGATGGCATGGAAGTTATGGATCGTAGTTTGCTAGATGAAAAGAAGCGCAAAGAGGCGTTGCTTGCAGAAGGTAGGAAAACAATGCGTGAGCTGTTTGAAGAGATTGATATTGAAGGCGTCGATCTGTTAAAAATCTTAGATCAGTATCAACAGCAAAAACAAACAAAACCTGAAGTAGTGAAAGAAGTGAAGCGTCGGCTGCACATTTAAATATAGATGGGGTGAAAATAGTGGCGAAGAAAGTAGTCAACTTATATGAAATTTTAGGGGTCGAGAGTGATGCAACAACAAAAGAGATAAGTAAAGCATATCGTGCTTTATCAAAAACACATCATCCAGACGTATCACAAGAAGAGAACGCTCATGAGATTTTTCAAGAGATTCATGAAGCATACGTTGAATTAAGTAATCCTGAAACTCGAAAGCAATACGATGATTTTTATGAAGAAGAATCTAAAAAGAATGAAGAATATACATTCGAGCACATTTTCAGCGCTTTCCATACTCATGTTGTCAAACCGCACCTTCCCATTCGCGGTGAAGATATCGAGTTAGAAGTGCCATTTTGTATTGAAGATATTAAGCAACAACGAACGTTAACCGTATCTGTTGAGCGTTTTATTAACTGCCGTACATGTGAAGGAGCCAATATTCTACAGGCATTAGATACAGGTTGTGAAGATTGTTCCGGTAAAGGTTTTAAGTTTGAAAACGTTCAGACTCCTTTTGGAAAAATCAAACGAGAAATTCAATGTCCTGAATGTAGCGGTGCGGGTTACAGTGATGCTCAAAAATGCCCTGACTGCAAAGAAGGTAAACACCCTGTTACGTATCAATTTAAAGTAGCGGTCGGTGATGATGTCACAGATGGTCATCGAATGCGTGTAGCTGGAAAAGGCGATGAAGGCGTAAATGGTGGAGCTCATGGTGATTTGCATTTGGTCTTTGTTTTAAAAGATGAAGATTACGAAATTGTGCATGAGTATGATTTACAAACAAAAATCAATGTACCTTTTGTAACAACACTTACCGGCGGGGATCATCCTATGCTATTGCCTACTGGAGAAGTAGCGAAAGTGCCGATTGTGAAAGGTACGCAAAGTGGCCATAAAGTGATTGTGCCAGGAGAGGGATTGTATATGCCATCGACACAGAAGTACGGCGATCTTTATGCCACAGTCAACATTATTGTTCCTGACGTTTCTCCAGATAAAGTAAAGCAAATCGTAAGTATCTTACAATAGGAGGCTAGTATATGAGTAAACAAGAGGATATTTGGATTACAGGTGTAGATATTAAAAACTTTCAATCTCATAGCAATACATCTTTGAAATTCACAAGTGGTACGAATGCCTTGGTTGGTTCGAGTAACAGCGGAAAAACTGCTGTTCTTCGAGCTATCAAGTGGTGCTTGCGAAATTACCCTAAAGGTACAGACTTCATTCGAGCGGGACAAAAGGAAGCAAGCGTAAAGACTCATTTATCTAATGGCAAATCGATTGAACGTGTAAGAGGGAAAGGTAGCGTGAACTTTTATCGTTTGTATGTAGACGGGGAGCTAAAAGAAGAATACACAGGCTTTGGTTCCAACGTTCCTCCTGACATCGAGGAAGCTCACGGTATTAAACCAATTGCAGGAGATATTTATTTTCAGTTTGCGGATCAACTTGAAGCACCGTTTCTCCTTTCGTTAAAACCTTCTAAGCGAGCTGAAGTGTTAGGAAACCTTGAAGAGCTTGGGAAGATTGATAAGGGATTAACGTCAGTCAATGAGGATTTACGCCTTAATGCAAAAGAGAAAAAGCGATTAGAACAGGAAGGAAAGCAAATTGAGCTTGAAAAGAAAAGTACAGAAGCAGTTGTAGAACGTCTCGCTGAAAAGGTGACAGTCCTCAAGAAATTAAAAACAGGGATTGAAACCAAAACGAACTTACAAACCTTTCTCCATAAGCAGCTGAACCGCTTGAAAGAAATTCGTGAAATTATTGGGGAATTGAATGAAACTATTTTGCAAGCCGATACGATTATCCATCACTGGCCAGAAGACCTCGAAGAACGCAATCGTCAGTTTGAATACATTCAGAAGCGTATGCAGCGGCTCGTTGATATCAAAGGAGAAATAGCGGAGATTCAAGATATGAAGGATGATATCTTAGCTACTCTTGAAGAATCAAAAAATGATATTGAACAGCGTGTTAAAAACTTCCGCTCTTTATCTGACAAACTAGAAGCTTTAAAACGCAATCAAGAATCACAAGAGAATGCAGCCAACGATTATTCTGAGCGAGTAGCTGCTATAAATTATTCGCAATTAGATGTAGATGTCAGCAAGTATAAAATCTTGTTTAATCACCTAGATCGCCTGCAGAATGTTGGTTCACAAATTAAGGAGACTGATTCATTGATTGAGAATGCTAATGAATCTATTGATGCAGCACTTAACCAATTTGTAGAAGCTTTACAAGAAGCAGAGATATGCCCTACTTGCGGTCAAGAAACACATGAAGTATGCACGAAAACTTTAGAGACAATTGTTTAATTAAAAATAAGGGAGAGATAACCAATATGGCTAGCAAATTCGAAAAAATCAAACGTGTAGTAGAAGAAGAGAAAACAAAGAAGGTTCGTAATGAAGCGCGTCGTGCTCATTTAAAAGAAGAGGAACAACGTATCTATGAGCAAATCAAAGAAGAAGCAGGCAAGGAAATCAAAACGGTAGAAGAAATGGAGGCATTTTGCACACAGATGAAAGAAGACATCACAAGCGATATTGATAAAATGGCTGAAGTCTTAAAAGCTGAAGGGATTGAGATTTAATGCAGGTTGAACAATTGATGGAGGCAACAGATCGTGTCATTGATGAATACGAACAATCCTTACGGGACTTACAGGCACTAGAACGTAATCTCGAACGCAACGCTTCTGTATATGATGATTTACTTAACCAAATCGAATTGTTTGAAGAAGCGCGTATCTTCCTTCAAGAGTTAGCGGAAATGGCTCGTGCAACGGTTGCGTCCGGTTTAGAAAAAGTTGTAACATTATGCTTACAATCCGTATTTGGTGAGAGTATGAGTTTTGAAATTGAAATTGATACTTCACGAAATAATACAGTTGTAGACTTTTTTGTATTGAGTCAAGACGGGGATAGCATTGTACGCTTCTCCCCTGAGAACTCAATGGGCGGCGGTGTCGTTGATACTGTCGCTATCGGTCTACGTTTTGGTTTATTGATGATTTTAGATCCTAGACCTGTTGGGCCTATCTTTCTTGATGAGCCTGCTAAGATGGTATCCGCTGACTTAATTGAGCTCATCGGTTCTTTATTACAAGAATTAAATACGATGTTTAAGAAGCAAAACATTATTGTTACGCATCACTTAGCGCTTATGGATACTGTAGATAATGCTATCCAATTTGAAAAGCGTGGTGGTGTAACGAAGATTAAAGCAATTAATGGCGAAGTTTATAGGGGGTAGCATATGAGAGTACCAGCGCCAGGGCAAATTCGTGACTATGAAAAAAACATACGGTCTAGTAAAGAAAAACTAGCTCGTTTAGCAAAAGGAAAGAAAATGATCCAAGATGCTGTTCGTAAAGGAGATATTCTAACCGCTACGAAACATTTGGAATTGTGGTTAGATTACGCCGGGCAAGTATTTCAGCATATGGAAACCACGACAATTATTCATCAGCAGCTCTTAACGAAAAAGGATGTCTTGATGGATACGAGCGGGCAATTTGTAAAAGATACAGATGTCATGAATACAGAAACAATTGAAGTGGATCCGTGGACGTTGATTATGATGGAAAAACTTGTGACTGTTTTCGGAGAAGAGATAAAAGAAGATATTGAGTTTCATTGATTGAAAGCCGCTCCCTCTATAGGTTGAGCGGCTTTTTTTATGTGTCCGTAAAAATCCAAAAACGAAAAAAATGTGTGATAAGAACAGTGAAGAAACTATAAAAAAATGAAATGGAGTGTTTAAAAATGACAAACGAAACAATGGAAATGAACAACATCGAGGAAGTAGTAGAAAACCAAGAGTTAACAGAAGCAGTAACATCAGAGGAATTTGAAAGAGCAGAAGAATTACGAGAAGCAGAAGCAAAAGCATTCGTAGTAGGAGCATTCGAAGGAGGAGAAGCAATGAGAGAAATTACATTAGCAGAAAACAAGAAAGTAGTAGTACAAGTAGGAGTCGGCGCATTCTTATTAGGATTATTAACAGGTGCAGCAGGTGGATATGCAGCAGTATTTAAAGAAAAGAAAAAACGATTAGCATTATTAAAAACAATTCAACGTACAACAGCAATTGCAAATGCAATTAACAAAGGTGAAACAACAGTACAATTTGAAAAACAAGAAATTGATTTAGCTAAGAAATTAGCAGAGAGCAACAACAAGTTCAACTTAATGGAGGAAATCCGTGAGCAAGTTAACAGTGTGAAAATGAACAAGAACGAAAAGCAACAATGGATGGATGAAATGACAAACATCGTAGCATTAGCACAAAGTGAAGTGAAAGAAGAAACAGTAAAAATCTTAGAAGAAGCACAAAAGCAACAAAATCAAACAATCAATACAACAAAAATTATTGACGAGCAATAAGTAATGCACGGAACAACACATAATGTGTTGTTCCTTTTTTATTTTTATTTAAAAAATACGTTAATTAAAAAGGGAGATTATTATAATGACAACTAAATTCGAAATCACTAAATTTGATACGGTAGATAAAAGTATGACAAGTGCAATTACTCAATTACATCCGATTGCTCTTTTAAACAAAGATGCTCAATTAAGACGTACATTTATTGATGCAGAGCGTGGAGTTGCTTTAGCTGGTTTCCGTCGTCAAGTAGCAAACTTCGGTGTGTTGTTAACAGCTCTTCATTATGGACCGAACAATGAAATCAAATTAGGTGAACGTGATTATAGAAAAGTGAACGGCTTGTATGATTACATGGATGATGAATATATTGAAACGAATGTTGGTCTTTTAGGTACTGAGGTTCGTGAAGATTACAGAGAACGAGTAGATGTAGATGTAGCGCAAAATTATATCGATACCATCAAAGAGCGGTCTGCTTTACGTTACGAAGTAGAATTAAATCCTAATACAATTATGAAATTTATTGATAGTCGTGAGCGGGATTTAAAAGGCGGTCATAAAGATAAGAAAATCAACTTTGGTTTCACAGCTGGTTTACCACAAGGCACAGCTGTCGGAATTGCTGAACGTGATCAAGAGGGACGCACAGTAATCAAGATTAGACTTGATACGCCAATGAAAGGTTTACGTTACTACTATTGCTATGTAGCAAACAATTCACAAACAACTGAAAAGAAAGTACAGCTAGGACGTGTGTATTTAGTCAAACCGGTCTTCTTTGATAAAAAGAATAATGTCCGCTATGTAAATGTGATGCAGCAGTATTACCGTGGTATTCGTATGGCGATTCAACATTTAAATAACGGTATCATTACACCGAACGATCCTGGCTACATCCTAACGCCAAATCATGAGTATGGTGTAAAAGAACGTACGATTGCAACAATGGCTTTCACAAGCACTCAAAATATGAAAATGATTATGAATGCACCGATGTTATCATTTGACTTAGATATGTTCTATTCTTTAATGAAAACATTGAGCGGGTATCCAATTGTCACAATGAAATTCAAAGATTCTTCAACAGGTGTATACTTCACAGCTGAGAGCCGTAGTGAGTATCAACCACATGCTGAAGCAATCATTGGACCAACAATTCTTCATGTTCGTGGTAGAACATATTTACCTTAATAGGGTAGGAGGTTAAACATATGTTGCAAATTAAGCAAAATAAATTAGGGATCGATATCTTTCCTTCTTATCGATCCTCTCTCTTCGGTAAAGGACTTCCGGAAATTGATATGATTTATAACCAATATGTAACAAGCGTAATGGAACACGATTACCCTGCAACAACTTCACATACACAACAATTAATTCAGATGGTTAATCATGATGCATGGGATTTACAAGACATGGAGCCTCCAGAGCTAATTGAAATTGGTATACAACATCAACTCGTAGTGTTCGATCATCTATTACAAGAGAATTTATCATTCATCAGCATAACCCAATCCGGCAAGAAAGAAGTATTCAATTCTCCTGTAGTAAGGTTGTGGTAACATGGATGCACTTTATCTTTCTCAACGGTTCCACTTCGCGGTGGAGCCGATTTTTTCTGTTTATACACATATTAGTAAACGAGAACAATGTCCAAGCGTTGAGAGTTTGATTACTTATTATGATGCCGTGGTAAGTCATCGAACCATTGAGCGCTTGTATGATGGGTATCATCATTCACAATCTGATTTATTAGATACGGTTATTGGTATGAAGCCGCGATTAGAAATTCAAGAATTATTAGATGTGCTCGATTGTTATCATTTCTTTTATCAAGATGATTACGGGGAGCTAGTCAATAAACCAGTGAAAGGAGTGTGGTAAGCATGCAGGAGTTACAAACGTTTGATAAAGCTTTATTAGATGCGGTTATGAAAGAATACCTTGATACCTGTGACACAATGATGCTTCAAGATATGTATAGGCTAGAGTATGTACCGGTGTATATACCTAGCTTTTTTGATGTCGTCAATGCGCTGCAGGATTCTTCTTATGACAACATACTACTATCTGTGGGAGCGTTAGCTTCACAGCATTATATTTTCTTTAATATGCCTGATGGTTTTCGTAATGTTCCGATTGTGGAGGTGTGGTGATGTATCTTCAGCAACGAGAATTTTTTCGTCATCAAGATTTAATTCAAAGTGAATATGAAAGTATGGTTTCGCGTCATTTTTACGGTAAAGCATATAGTCAAGTCCCTCATATTGGGCGACTCTTATGCGAATTAGAAGAAGTGGTTTTTATGAATATGGTAGAAGATTTAGCAAATCAAGGTATTGAGCGGAATGACCACATTGAGATTTATGGTATCGATCAGCAAGACTATTACATTTTGGCATTGCGTGGTTCGCTACAAGGATTTGAATATCCGGTTGTTTCAAAAGATGACCTGTTTGTAGATGTCATCGAATACTTTCATGCTAAACATATTTGTTATATCGATTATGAAGGAAAGTTAATGTTTGCACCTGTTAAGGAGGTATGGTGATGAACCAGATTATGAAAGCAAGTAGCTTGGAGATTGTGAAAAAGCGGATGGAGATTATACATCCTTCTCACTTCGATCTATTTGTAGCAAAAGTATTGTCCTGGTATCAAGTATCAACAGCAGCACATGACAATAACAATTCAGAAGAATTTATTAATCACGACTATATCCCAAATGTTTTTAGTCTGTTCGAATATCCAGGCGTGATAGGCGAACAAATCTATTTCATGTTTTTAGATAGCGAAACACAAAATCGAATGGATAATTTTAATGAGAGTTATCCAGTAGCAAAAGATGCAGCGATGCGTTTAATTAACGATGATGATGCGGTTACTCGTTTTAGAATGCAATTTGATGTGAAAGAAGTATTGAATGTGTATCGGATGTTTTATTGTTATCAAGATGATGCTCATGATTCAAGTGAATATTATAATCCTTATACAACGGAGGTATGGTGATGAACGAACTTATTTTAAGAAACGTTAATTTTAATTTTATTCCTAAACCAGCACAAGCGGAATTTTATACGTACTTTATGAATTGGTATGACGATACAGTGTTCTATGATCAAATTCCAGTAGTGAATGAAGATATGATTTTTGCAGATCCACTAGCTAAACAATATCTATTAGATTTCTTTACAGATGTGACGGATTATAACTATGTTCATGAAACTCCACGAGAACAAGATAGCGGCGTCTTTCCAGTAGAAAAATCTCATTGGCCTGATCTTGTATGGGAAAATTGTCAACAAGCTTATTTAGAAACAGCAGATCAATTAGAAGTTGCTTTTGTATTAGATATCAAACGCTTTATGGATTTTCATCATATTTGCTATCGTGATGAACTTAACTGGAAACGAGTAGATGGGAATTTGAATGGCATCCATAACAGTCCGGTGGTGTCAGTATGGTAAATAAATTAATACGGCTAGAAGATCAGCTGCAGTTTGATTTCTTTTTACCGGAGCACTTTGAACATGAGTATCTGCTTGAAAATATAATTGGATGCTATCAAGCGTTAGATGAAGGAGGCCGCGAACCGATTGTGGCCTCTTCTTCTGTTGCAAGGCGAGCAAGATATTTATATGAAGAGGGCGTGGTTGCTCGTATATGCAGATTACAAGAGGACTTTCCTGAAAACCTCTTTTTCCCTTTCGAGTACAATGATTTAATTCGCGACTTGTATATGCATCATGACAGAGATATAGAAATTGTACTAGATGAAATACGTGACTTGTCTTGTACATTTCCAGATGATGAACGTTTAATGTATTTGTACCGTACAGATGTTGAAAAAATCTTGTCTTTATATCGTATTTCTCACGTACAAGGTCCGCATCCTTATGGAACATTAAGAATGCTTCGGCATAAAGAAGTGCCAATAGGAAATGATTTACTTGTAGAATCGCTTATATCCGCTAATCCAATCGTAAAGGTGTGGTAGTAATGAACGAAATTATTGTCCTAGCAAAACCAAAAATTGAATGGCTGCCTGAGTGTTTCTTTGATTTATTTTATGAAGAAGTGATGGAGAACTATTTTCATGTAGCAAACCACGATGACATCATTCCAAGTGTTGTTGACGTTATGGAGTACTTCAGCAATACGCTGCTTTTACAGATTGCCTCTTATAACAATACAGATGGCCAAGACACGGAATACTTCGATAAGTATATTGCTAGCTTTCCAATCAGTGACCGCAAAGAAGCTTTATACGAGTTACAAGATCAGTTCGATGATGAATTGTTTAAAGGAATTAATCTCTTCTTAACGCATTATCAAATCGCTCATTGTCATACGACAGAGCCTGAATATATTCGTGAGTTTGTATTAACTCATGCTGTGGAGGTTTGGTGATATGAATCATTTATTAAAACAAGAACAAAAGTATTTATTTGTAAAGTCTCATAATCAAGATATGTTTCTTGATTACGCATTTAATATATACAGAGCTCATGCGATCTGCGTTGGAAACAGTCGCTACGGTTTCTCTCCTATTCCATCGGTTATAGATTTAGCGAATGAGAAACATGGTAGTTTTGCAGATTACGTGAAAGAATCGGTATCAGAACAGCTTTATGGTGATCCGTGGCGTTATATGTCTGTAGAAGTTGACGACAATGTGGCCTACTTTAATTCAATGGTTGAAGAGTGCTTTCCGCTATTCATGCATGATGTAACTGAAACCTATAAGCGGAACAACATTTGTTTTCGCTTTACTGAGTACAGCAATGACATTATGAACATTCCAGTGTGTTCGGTATGGTAAATGAATTACAGCTGCGTCAGATTCCCTTTCATTTTGTGCCGGAAGAATATCGTGAGGAATTTATCCCTTTAATTTTACAAGCTTATGAAGACGAAGCTACGTTTTTAAATGAACTATTCTACAGAGAAATACGTCACGATCAAATTATTCCATGTATGAATGAGTTTTATGAAGGCTTTGAAGACTTAGATGAATTTGTAAAAAGAATCGTCTCTTATGGCCTTTATGACAATGAAGACGAATACCTCTCTATAGAATCAGACTATGAAGATACAGGAATGATGACAGCAGCTATGGATGAGTTCTATCAACACTTTGGCGATGGCTTTGATTTATTTATGAAAGATATGTTCAACACATTCATGTTTTACAATATGTGTGTATTTGACTCTAATATGTTTAGTCATATTCACAACATGCCAATATGCGAGGTGTGGTAAATGCTCCAGGCACGAAAGCAATCTTTAGATATTATTCCAGTAGCGGTTGAACCGATGTTTGTCAACGCTGTTCTAGCTAGCTACGAAAACTATGAACTTACACAAGGAGCGCTCATGGTGACTGAAATGGATGTCCTCGAAATATTGATGGAGAGTGCAGCGGATGATGGCGTCACTTATGAGATTTTTGAAGATAATGTTTTCTTAAATCATATAAAAAAACAATCAAAGCTATTTTATATGTTAGAAGAGATAGTGGAGGACTACACGGATCAAGTGATTTCCGACATCATTGTGACATTAGATAATCACAATCTTTGTTTTTATCATGACACATATGGCGTCCTTCACAACATGTATACAAAGGAGGTATGGTGATGCAGTTACAAACGCTTGAGGAATTGTTTCGTCTTATTCCACCAGACATGCAGGAATGCTTTATAGACCGCTTTTGGGAAATGTACACATCTATTAGTACTCGGGCTTATGTAAATTCAAAGCCAGTGATTGTCCCTGCTGATTTGGAGCTCATTGATTATATGTCTCGTACGCTAATGGAAGTTACTTCTTATTGTGAATTCGACGAAGATCCCTTCAGTTATTTAGATTTAACTCCTCGTGAATTAGAAATGTTTTATTCATTAACTACTGAAGAATATCATTTTCGATTTTGGGCTGATATGTTCCGCTATGCAAAGCGTGAGCATGTTTTTTTATATACGAATCATACATCAACATTTATGAATGTACCCATCAAGGAGGTATGGTGATGAATCAATTATTGGATATGTCCAAACAGTTTACGTTTTTACCGAAGGCAATAGCATCTTATGACCTTAGAAGGTTAAAAGAAGAAGTGACGGATATCTATTTAAAAGCAATGGATGATTTTAGTTATAGCGATGAGTGGGAAGATGAAGTGCTTGTTCCATCACAAGCTATGGTTTTAAGTACAGGTTGGGATATATTTGAAGACTACTATATGGACTATATCTTAGCTGGCCATGATCCTAATTTATTAGCTGACCTCAAATATGATTTTGAAAACGGTTTAACGGAAGAAGATGTTGTAGAAGGTTGGCGCGAAATGAAATACCACAATGCGAGTTATGGTGTGTTTTATACACATGAGAGCTTAGAGAAAGAATTGTTGAAGGATATAAATAATGCTCTGCAGCTGTTTAATATCTCATTCTTTCTTTGTAATCGTGGAGATAATATTTTTAGCCACGAGAAGATTATGTTAGAAAAATGGATTAATCCTCCGCTTATTGGAGTGTGGTAAAGGTGAATGCATTAATCAAGAAAGAACTAAGCTTATGGAACATACCAGATAAATTGAAAGATGAATTTGAGTCAATGATACTCACGACGTATTTTGATCATGGTCATTATGATTTGTATACCTTAACGGGTCACGTAGACATTTTCGGGATTTATATGTATTCCGATGGTGAATTCGGTGATCCGTTTTTTGTGTTTCACAACAAAATCTTATCAGCTGAAGAACGAGTCGATATTTTAGAAGCTAGTTATTCAGAAATTATGGAAGACGTAGAAATGGTACTCGGTCATCACAACTTATTTTTCACCATAGAAAACCTTCAAATGTGCCCATTAAATGAATTGCACAAAATGACGTGTATCAACTATCCAAGTATTCAAGTTTGGTAAAAATTCTATTACAAAGGGGAATGTAAAATGGTTGCATATCAAACCGAAATTACGAACGAGGACTTATTGGTGCAGTATTTGGCAGAGAAAGACGAAGTAAAGAAAGAGGAAATAAAAGAAGAATTTTTTAACAAGAATATTCGTTTTGCTTATTACATCGCTTTGAGCTATAACAATGTGCGAGTTGATTATGATGAATTATGCACGTATGCTGCCGAAGGTATGTTAAAAGCATTTTATAGTTTTAATCCGTCCAATGGAGCAAAATTTATAACGTATGCCGGTACTTGTATTCACAATCAAATTAAGATGGAACTACGTAAGATACGTAATTACAGAAAGAGAACATTCAGTTTTGAATTTGTATTATCCACAGATGACAGTAGTGATAACGAATTGAAATTAAACGATATTCTATGGGATGAAAATGAGAGTAATAAATTTGAAGATATCTTTGATGTACCAGAAGCAAGAGAATTGTATCGGGTTATTAAACGTGCTTTAAATCCACGGGACTTAAAAATATTTACAGACATCATCATTGCTGAAACACCTAAAATGCAATATGAACTCGGTGAAGAGTTTGGTATTTCTCAAAGTTATGTAAGTCGTATGATTAAAGATGTAGAACGAAAAGCAAAGCAAGCGGTGGAACTTCATTATTTACAAAAAGAACGCGAAGCGGCTAAAAAGAGGGTTGGCGTATGCAAAATCAAATCATAAGAAAGCAGCTGGAATTAGATTATGTACCAAGGCTTATGCAACAGGATTTTGAGAAGGAAGTACTGGATACGTATTTTAAACAATGTAGCTTCTTAAATACAGCTCACAATGAAACAGATACGAACATTCCTTTCTTCACTGCAGGTTTTTCAGATAGTTTAGATTTACGATACTTCGTCGGGATGATTTTAGAAGATCAACAGCTCGGTAGCTCTGAATCACTATTAGCTTATTTAGACGGTTTGGATGAAGCGGATTGCAATGAGTATCTATGGGACATAACAGACGAATACGGCATTCGAGAATATCACGAAATGTATCATTATGATGTGCAACAAGTACTTCAACATTATAACTTGTGTTACATGGATGCTGTTTGTTTTGTATTTAGACAACAAACGATTTTCACTGTAGAGAATCCACCAATTATACAAGTATGGTAAAGGGGAGAATAATTAATGAATCAATTACAATTAAAACCAACATTTCCTGAATTGGGTTTTATCTTAGAAGAACATCGAGAGAATTTTGTAAAGCGTGTTATTGAAACATACCAATATACAGCAAAGCGGCTAGATACAATTCCGAACATTTCAGACAATCTTTTTATGTATGTCATGCATGAAGATTCGGAAGCGTTTGTAGCTGCTTTTTTATGTGCAAAGAAAGAGAATACGAATTACTTCCATCATGAAACGTCTATGATGACAGAACAAGATCGGCATGCATTCATGATGAGAGAAGCAAAACTGTATGACATGCAACAAGACTATGAGTATGACACCGCTTTTTATCATGATATTAAAACGGTGCTGCAGTTTTACAATATGTCGTTCATCGATATCTTAGATACGTCAAATCAAATCCGCACAGATGATGGATTCTACTTTGTGAATCTGCCATCTGTGCAAGTATGGTGAGGTAAAAATATGTCAGAACTATTAATAAATCAATACATTCACATAGAGTATGTACTTGGTACTAAATTTGAACAGCGAGTTTACGACGCATACATTGGTGCAAATAGTTTGAAGCGGCCGCCGTTCCTTGAAGATATCTTTATTGAAGTCATGGGGATGGAGGCGATATTAGCACTTAATGAAAAGTTATGTCATGTGATGGAAAAAACGGAGTGGGATCATTGGTATAAAGAAGTAGTTGAACAAAATGAAGATACACAAATACAAGTGCTAGAAGCTGCGTACGGTTCTCAATATCCATTCATTTTAAGTGACGTATATAAATATCTGAGCACAAACCGTATGTCATTTTTAACAAGAGAAGACGAGTACGGAACGATTTCAAAAGCAGCTATTAGCTATGCACCGGTGGTGAGTGTATGGTGATGGACAATACTCGCTTCGAAATCGCAAAGATGTTAAAAGAATATTGGAGCCTATTAAACTGGAAAGGAGACGATCACACGAACGGAATTTACTTCTACGAGAATTATGCTTACCTAGTGGAGCGCACGTATGCTATGAGAATGGAACATAGCGAACCTGCTGCTTCACTTTTTTATGTTCCGGCAGAAGCAAGTGAAACTGAAGAAGATGAAGTCTTGGTGACGTACCCTTATGACAACATGACAAAGAAACCGAATAAGTTTCAGCTGTTGTTTAAGGGATCGTCATTGCTCCAGGAAGAATTGAATCAATTATTTGAAGTAGAGGGGGAAGCGGTTGAAGTTGAGATTCAGCCGCTTCTTGATTTATTAAAGACCGTACCAAAGAAACGAGAACGTGACCGCTCATGGTTTATGTTTGAAGCGAAGGGTGATGAAATAACGGCTTCCTTGTTTCATAAAGACAATGAAACCGCTATTAAACTACCTGTTTTAAATGAGTGCAAAGGGGATGTAAATATGTCGTTTATGGTAAATGCTAACAATTTGTATCACGCATTAAATGTAATTTCTTTTGCTCGTACTATTTCAATTATGAAATCTCATGATAAAATTAAACTTACACGTGACACGTCACAGTCACGACTTGGGGCAGTCATTTCTTTACCGAAGGAAACAATAGAGAGAGAGATTAAAATAAAATTTCGGAAAGAATGATGTAGCTCTACGGAAAGGCGGGGAAACAATTGAGTTGGTTTGATGACGTATCGAAGTACATCCGAACCCATTTCGACGACTACATCAGTCACTTTTACGGTGCAGGAGCAAGGAAGAAGAGAGACGGTTATTATTTAATTAATCCGTGTCCTTTTTGTCAGCGCGAAGAAAAATTCTATGTAACACGAGATAAAGGCAGTACCGGCGCGGGGCATTGCTTCCACAGTGAGTGTAATGAAAGTGGATCTCTTATCACCATTGTACAGAAAATGAATGGTGAAGAAGAAGGACTACAGATGTTAGCCGATTGGTCCGGTATATCAAAAGCAGATCTGGTTATAGATCCTGAAAAAGCAGCAGCGAAAGAAAAACAAAAGCGGATTCAAACACTTTATCATGAAGCGGTAGACATTTATCAATTACTGTTAATGAATTATGATTTAAAACCGATGGATTCTGAAGGAGAAGAAAAGTATCCTCTTGATTACCAGCTGCAAGCTCGCGGTCACACAAAGGAAGGCTTAGAGAAAAACAAAGTTGGTTATTCTCCAGGTTATAAAGTCTTAGCGCAAATGCTTGCTAAAAAAGGTTATTCTGATGAAGAAATAAAAGATGCTTATAAAGTGATAGGAGCTCCAGCTCACTACTTTGTTTATCCGTATTATGACGAAAAAGGCAATGTCGTTCGTGTAAACTGCAGAGCTTTCCTTCGTCAATGTCACGGTGAAAAGAAAGCAGATGGCACAAAAGAATTTTGTGGTTACGCTACATTTGATACCAAGATTAAATCCGAAGATCATCCGCATATAAAAATGCATCCTACACATCAATTGAAAGATGCGAATTATTCTACTGGAGAAAAAGTTCTCATGGTTTCGTTAGATGAAATTAAAAAGAAACCGAAACAAGCTCTCATTTTAGTAGAAGGTGAGAACGATAAAATCTCAATGGAAGAAGCGTTAGCTCAAATAGCAGACTACAGCAGTCGATTCACTGTAGCGGCGCTTGGTGGTAACTTTGGGAAAGGCGCTTTTTCATCTAAGTACTTACGTAAATTTGAAACCGTCTACGAAGCATTTGATAACGATGTAGCGGGTGACAAATATAGAAGGCAGTTAGATGAAGAAATGCCTGACGTTCCACTTAAACGAATTGAATACCCAAAGGATTATAATGATCCTGATGATTTTGTGCGCTTTGCGGAGAATCCGATTGATAGTTTAAAAGAAGTCATTGACAATGCGAAAATGGTTCCAACCAATAATGCGCTTGTTTACAGGCATTTCCCTAAGCATGATTGGACAGTTAAAAACCGCAACTATCAGATTAACTATTCGATTAAAGGTTTTAATAGGCGTAATCATAAATTTGAGGGTACGATTGAAGTTATAAAAAATGGTCAAATCACTGAGAAAAAGAACGGAGATATTCAAACTGTTCGACTGGAAAATGTAATCCAAAACTACAAATTCCAGTTAAGTGATGCAATCCACAAATACTACCATGACTTAGGGTTCAAAGATTTAGATGGGAAACCAGCGCGTAAGTTTAATCAATTGTTGGATATGTACCGTTTTGCTAAAGAAGAAAATGAAGTTGCAAAACAACTTGCGTGGTATCTCCATAAAGCGCGTCAAACAAATGCTGTGGAGTATGATAAATTAACGCGAATAGTTGAGAAGGCGGTAAAAAATCAAGATCGGATTGATTTGATTTTTAAAGAAGTAACCGCTATTGACAACTATGATGCAGAAGATGTAGGGAACTACCCTCGTATTCAAGTGTCCCAAGCGCTATTTCCTAATAGCGGTGAAAACGGTGACGGCTACATGTATTATGTAAAACACATCAAAGATACAGAGGCGCCAAAGTATGTTCCTTGTTTGCTCAATAACAGAAAAGATGAGATCCGCTTAGATTTATTTAAGAAGCCTGATCCTCAAAGTATTTTATTAGTCGATAACAAGTATCAACTTCCTGGTGAAATACCTGTGAACTTACGGGAAGATGTAGAAAACCTTTCGCTTCAATATCGATGGGTCAAGAAATGGCAAAACAACGAGATTACTCCAGATGAAATTGATCCAGTTAGTATCATTCAAGAAATCGAAGCTTTTATCCGTCAAGTGTATTATGCTTCGGATGAAGTTACGAAAGTATTAGCGTTATGGATTTACTCAACGTACTTTTATACGTTGTTTGGTGATGGCTTCCCTTATCTATTACTTAACGGTGGAAAAGGGACAGGTAAATCAACGATTGATGCAATTATTAATTTAGTTGCTTTCAATCCATTGTTTACGGTTAATACGTCGGGATCAGCGATGTTCCGTCATTTGCACAACTTTGGTGGTACATACATCTTAGATGAAGCTGAATATCTATCAGATGCAAAGAAAATGATGGACAGTGATATCGGAGCAGTTTTAAAAGGTGGGTACTCGTCACAAGGAATCGTTTCACGTACAAACCAAAATACAAACCTACCTGAATACTTTAATATCTTCGGCCCTAAAGTAATCAGTAATATTTCGGGCGTAGAACCAATCATTGCGGATCGATGTTTAATCATTGAAACCTTTGGTGCCACAGAAGAAAAAGTAAGAGAGTTAGTGCCACCAACAGCTTTTCTTAATGAAGGACGAACAGAATTACATTCGCTTACATCAAGAGCTGCTATTTCTGCACTTGTGCATTTTAAATCTGTTCATGAAATCAAGAAGACAGATACACGTCTTGATACAGGAAATTTACGTTTAACGCAAATCTTACAGCCGCTTGTGACGATAGCGAAGCTTGTGGGTGATGATTATTTGAATCACCTTATCCGCTTCTATCAAACAGATATCGCAAGACAGAAAAACGAAATCACACTGGATACACTGGAAGGAAAGATTCAACATATTTTCGTATCGCTTTCAAAAGAAATCCTCGGCATTTCAGAAGCTCCTTGGATTTTAGAGAACAACAACGACAATGAATTTGATAGCCCTATCGAAGTGTATGAAGAATCCTTTACAGTTAACAGTTTGCACTTAAAGATATTAGCAGAACAATTATCTACCACTAGTGACTCGTATAATTTCAGAGACATTAATAGTGCTGTCAAAAATGCTGTAGGGAAAGACGCTACTTCCAGAGAGGTTCGACAAGAGAAACGTATTACGATTAACAATGAGGACCTTCTTAAACGTCTTGAATTAAAAACGAAAAAGTTCCGTGGCTATAAATGGACGTTTAGTGCGAGACGTTTTATTACAAAAGCGGAAGAACAAAAAATTAAAGAAGAAACGCAACAAGAGTCGCCGTTCTAAGCGGCTCTTTTATTTATATTAAAACTAAGGAGTGTTTATCTATGACAAATGTATCAACAGAAACCCTTTATCCAAAAATGCGTTTATCTCAATTTATCTATCCTGAAAACAATGATGCTTATATGCATTTTGTAAAATTAGAAAATGAAAACGATTCAATTAAAAAGGTTCCATACCTTGTATCAAATCATAAACAGTTAATTCGTTTAGACCAGCTAGATGTGAAAGAAGATTCATTCGGTGGATTCACAACACTTATTGAAAACAAATACATGCTGCCATCAGGCTTTCAACATTACATCCCGTCTAACCTAGCGGAAAGTACTCTTCAAGCAAAATGGGTAAAAGATTGGCAATTCGGAAAGATACCAGAAGCAAAATTACATCCTAAATATATTGTAAATGAAATTGAGAGTGCGATCCGTGCAGTATTCCATGCAGAAGAAGAAGAGTATCCAGTGCTGGCACTATGGGTTTACGCTACGTACTTTTATACACTGTTTGATAAATTTCCTATGTTATCTGTATACGGAAAAGCAGGTAGCGGGAAATCAACGTTAAATGGCGTGATAGACCGTTTTGCTTTTAACTCGACTTATTTATATTCAACATCAGCAGCGAGCTTATATGCGCTCATTTCGGGGTACGGTGGCACGTTTATTTTTGAAGATATCGATAAGAATAGTGAAGCTGAACAAGACTTTATTATTAACACGATTTTAAAAGGTAGCTATTACACAGGTGCTTTTATTCAAAAAACGCATACAGATGGCTATCCAGTATCCTTTAATGTATACGGCCCGAAAGTAGTTACAGCAAGAATGCGTCATGAATATTTAGCTGACCGTGCACTTGAATTAGAAACGAAGGAACCTAGCTTTGAACGTTTAAAGCATTTAATGTCTGTTGAACAGTTTGAGCATACGTATGAATTTGATATCAACTACTTAACTTCAAGAGCTGCTTTATCTGCACTCGAACAGTTCCATGCAGTTAACGATGCATTCAAAGGTGAAATGATTATCCAAACAAGCAATGGACGTATTGACGAAATGGTTCAGCCGCTTGCAGCTGTTGCAAAAGTAGTTGGTGGTAAATTCCTAGATAAGCTTATTAATTACGTGCGTAACTAACCCTTTGTTTTGTCCATAATTTTATAAAAAGTGTGATAAGTATAGTGAGGAAACAACAATAAAATTATGGAAAAGGGGAAATGAAAAATGAATATTATTACAATAGCAAAAACAGTTGGAACAGTAGGTTTACGAACAGGCGTACAATTATTAAAGACAGGTGCATGGGGTACATTAAATCAGTACACACAAACACAATACAGAAACAGCACATCACAGTTTATCAGACAGGTGGAGCAAGGCGTAGAACATGGCGCACACAAATTGAAATTAATCAAGAAAGACTAAGAACAGCATTCAGCTGTTCTTTTTTTATTTTATTTTAAAACTCAAGGAGGACGAGAATTATGTACATCATGGAATCTTCATACGGTAAAGGCTTCATTCATTATTATGCGGTGTCAACAAATGGTGATCGTCAAGCGTGTATTGCAATCAGTGACGGTAAGTATAAGAATTATTCAATCGTACCTGTCATTCGTGAAATGAGCGGAGAAGAGGAAGGCTTACTCTTTGTATTAAATTGGATTGTTGCTAGATTAAAAGGTCCGCTTGTATCGAATGTCGATTCACAAATGCTAATAGACTATGGCTTTGAAAAAGATGGCAGACGTTTAGTATGGATAGCTGAAGTGCGTGTTGTTTCCAAAGATACGTTTTCTGTATGGGTTGATGGTGGCCATTCAATACGTCCTGTTGAGTTAGAAATTAAAGCAAAAGATGAACAGCAAGCAAGACGTATTGCAAAGAGTAATTTTCCACGTGCTGTAATAGGCGAAGTGAAACGAGTAGAAAAACCAATAGGAGGCGTTAAGTAATGAGAATCGATAAAACGTTATTTATTAATAGACCATTTCAATTAAATTGGATGCAGGTATCTCCAGTAGATGCAGATGGAGTTGAGTATCATTTAACAGATGATTTATCTCTTATACTTCGAGGCATTGTAACAGGCGAACGTGATTTTAAGATTAGTAGTGTTGTATTAGATATTGAAGGCATTGAGTATGCAAGTGATATAGCTGCTGAAGGTCTTTTTATGCAAGAAGTATTTCCGAATAAATCAAAAGATCGTATCAAGAAACATTTCCATGACGGATCTGTTTCTTGTTTCTTTACAAGTAAGCAAATCGAAGAGCTGCACAATTTATTTGAAACAAACAATTTCATTAGTCACGATGTCAGTATTGTGTATCAAGGCAAAACGATTGAAGATGCTGTGATGTTGCCGCAACGTGAGTTTAAGATTGCGCTGGATGCATTAGATGAGTTAAGTGTCGTGCAAGGCTTTATGGATTATCGTCAGTCTCGTAAGGAACTAGAAGATGGCTACAACGAATATTTCAGAGATCATGTCGCAAGCACATCAAACGAAGCAAAACAAACGCTTAAAGATAAGTTAAAGAAAAAAGGTGTGCGTAAGAAATTAGCTACAGGTTTTTCAACGTATCTTACAAGTATTATCTTATCCGCTACGAAACGAATGTTATCTGAAAAGAGCGGATGGAAATTTAAAACGCTCGGCGTGTTAGCTGGAAGCTTCAGTATCATCTTTGAGATTTATGGCAGCACAGAATTAAACAGCACCATCCGTACGTTGCTGAGTGACGATAATAGACAGAGAGGAATGTTTGGACAATGAGAGTAGTTTCAAGTAATAACGAAACACGTAGGGAGCCAAATCGCGGTTTAGCTGTTCGCGATAGTGTAAACATTGATGAATTAAAAAAGAAGTATATGCGCGATGTTGAAGACGGCAAATTAGATACAAAGCCGTTTGATCCAGCTGAGTCACAATCTGCTGAAGATTTAGTATCAGCTGCTAGCTTCACAGACTTCTTTGATTTAGAAGGTGAAGTCGTCATTACAGAAGAAGCACCAGATGAAGCGCTATCCAGTTTAACGAATATTATGATGGATAGTTCAGACGAAGTGTTCACAAAAGCAGAAGAACAACGTACAGTCATTGAAGAAGAAGATGAAAATGAAAAGATGTCACACTATCAAGAAGATAAATACACCGTTAATGAGGATGTCGATCTCTCGAATGAGTACAGCAAGAAAAGCGAAAGCCTCATAAAGAAAATAAAACAAGATGACAAAGCCGCCAAACAAATATTTATTGGTTCTGATAAAGATGAGCACGGGAATTTCCTTAAGAAAGATGATGAGGAAGATCCATATGCTAAGAGATATAAACAGTCAAATTCATGGGCAAATCAGTCAACGCATACATCATCAACTTCTAAGCCTGTAGAAAGTTTCTCGAAGCCATCTAAAGCAGATGATCCTGATGCAATTAAACGTAAGCAATCACAGTATGCTCATGCTGCGGATACAGTTCGTCACTTTGTTGGCAGCGGCCCGAAGAAGCAAAAGAAAAAGAAAGAAGTATCTCGTTTCGGCAAAAAGAAATGGTCATTTAAAGGAATGGTTGCTTCAGCTAAACAATGGTTCCGTTCTGAAGATGCTGCATTACTTTGCAAAGTCGGTACGATGATGTGTTTAGAATTGTCTTTAGCTATCATTACGAAGAAGTATGAGTTTGACAATACAGGTCAACTTGTTGCGTTCTTAGGCATGATGTTAGGTATCTTCTATATCAGTCGTGAGATTATGTCTGAAGGTTACGATCCACGTCGTATGTCGTTCTTGTAAGATTGGAGGCTCAAATGAACACGTATTATTTGGAGTTTATTCATAGTTCTTTTCCTGGCCAGCAAGTTTGCCAGGAATTCATTGAAGAAAAAAGTGAAGAAGCAGCTAGAAAATATGCAGAGAAACAAGAGTATGTTGGTTTAATCTTAAAGCTTGAAAAAAGATAAACAACAATCTTTGTTGAACAGATTTATATCAGTTAATAAAAGACACTATGCCTGCCCCGTTGGGGTAAGGTGTAGTGTCTTTTTGTCTAATAGCATAATTATTAATTATGCTATTATTAAATTAATAATTATTAATTATGAAAGGGGAACATTATGCTTTTAGATTTAAAGAATAATGAACTGATCTTTTCTCAAATTCCGAATCCGACATTGTTTCTTAACGATATTAAGAAAATAGATAAATTGAAACACCGCGAATACAAAGGCCGCTACTATATGTCACTTAAACACTTAACAGATTTACAAAAGGTGCTTATGCGATTTAAAGGGTCTATTCGTAAGACGCAAAGCTACCAAACGTTCCAGGATAAATTTGTGCTTAATAAAAATCCTATTGTAATTGAATGGGAACCGATGATGTGCAAAGTGAGCGGTAGAGGTATGCCATGGAAAGAGATTATTCCGATTACCAGCTACTTTAACCAAGGAGCTAAAAACTCTAAGCAGTACGGAAAAACGTGGAGCGGATATACGCATTTAGTTGATCCAGTTAAGGGTGAGTTTCCGTCTGGCTTATTGGAGCGGATTGTTAACGTTCTTCAAACACATGGTATTCCTTTTCAAGTGCATCAGCGATTTAGCTATCCAGAGAAAGAATTTCATTTGAATCCAGTGTTTTCATTCACACCTACACAAGACCAAGTGGATTCAGTAACAGCGCTTGATAAAGCGAATCATGGTATTGCAAAGCTTCCTACAGGTTTCGGTAAGACATCATTTGTGGCAGCGGATCTCATTGCCAAAAAAGGTGTAAAAGCTATGTTCCTAGCAAACCAACGAGTCTTAACAAGTGATGCAAAAGACGACTTCGATTCTGTCTTCCGTAATGATGATATTAAGATAGGCGTTATCGCGGACGGAGAGTTTGATCCTGGCGATATTACCGTAGCTAGTATACAAAGTATCGCAAGTGCTTTAAAACCTCCTACAGCGAAAGAAATCGAGGTTGCACAATATGAACTTAGCCTAGTTAAACGACGATCAGAAAAGTTAACGCCTGAAGATGAATTGTATGAATCAACTTTAAAAGAGTTTTTGAAGTGCCAAACGCGTGTGAATAGCCTTGCTCGAAAGCTGAAAAGACATCATGAAATCATTCCGTTTTTAAAAACTGTAGGGTTGTTTATTGTTGACGAGGCGCAAGTGCTCGGAACGGATCAGTGGAATAAGTTTTTACGTGCTTGCCCTGCACCATATAGATACACACTATCCGCTACGCCAACGCGAACAGATGGAGGTGGCGTTCAAATCATAGCAGCCACAGGGGAGTTTCGTTATCAATCATCCGCTTCTGATCAGATACAAAAAGGACGATTATCGGAGTTTCTAGGACACTTCACCAAGTTTGACCACAAGGTTGATAAGAAAGTAGCAAGAGAATTAAAGATGGATCATCATCAAGCATACGATTTATTCATCGTGAATAATCCTAAACGGAACGAACACCTGTGTTTAAAAGTAAAAGAATGGGCTGTTAACAATAGCGTACTTGCACTTGTGAGTCGATTAGAACACGGAGAAATCGTTAGAAATATGCTTATTGATTTAGGAATGAGAGAAGAACAAGTTCATTTCGTTCATGGCGGTACGGCTAAAAAGCTTCGTAAAAATACAATTGAAGCGTTCCGAAATTCGGAATTCCCTGTGTTGATTGGCACAAGTATTTTCGATGTCGGCTTCAATGCGAAGAACGCCTCTAAAATTGTACGATTCAACGCTGGTTCAAGTGAGGTAAGAGAGCCACAACGAGCAGGACGTACAGTACGAATGAGAGACGATGGCTCACGCGGAGAATCCTATGACATTTTAGATATCAATGTTCCTTACTTTGAATCACAAGGATGGAAACGGTATACCGTCTTGAAGGAAGAATTTGGTGAGCATCGTGTCATGTTGGCGAAGCAAACTATAGAAGGTGAATTAAATGTGGTCGGTATTCAAGAAGTGGTTAGTAATATTCCGGATGAAACAGATCGTTTAAAAGGAGAAGAAATCTTAGCCTTTTTACAACGTGGTGATGAGGAATTCGAAGAACCGGAAGAGGAATATAATCTTAATGATTTAGAGCCAGATTTACAAATGGTTTTAGATGGATTAGATATGAAATAGTACCCCTGTCATTTTGACACGGGGTATTGGAGCAAAAAAAACTGTGGATAACTTATACCTTTAAAAAACTTAAATACTAGGTTTAAAAAATTTAAACGTACCCTTTAAGAAATTTAAAGGTATACCTTTAAAAAATTTAAACCTATGTTTTTGTGGATAAAGTACCTTTAAAAAACTTAAACCTATACCTTTAAAAAATTTAAACGGGGGGTATACCTTTAAAATTTTTAAATAGGGGGTTTAAAAAAATTAAACCAAATAAGTACAATCTTAAGAACTTATATATAAATAAATAAAAAAAGAGAGCCGGTTGGCTCTCTCATTATTTGTAATTGATAACTTTAAGTTCAGTTACATTTTCGTTAATTAATTCTTGATAAGCTGCAATAATTATCGATTTATATTTTTGTTCGATTCCTTCTTTTTGGAAAAGCGAACTTACATATACAATTATTTCTCCATCTTCTACATCTAATAAAGCATGAGTGAAATATGTTTCGAATGCAGGTTTGCTAATCAAGTCATTATTTAATTTGTTGAAAATGATCTCGGTATTCTCAAGCATCTTTTCAGAAATTTGACTTCTTAATCGATGATAGCTGTTTATCTTCTCACGCTGATCATTTAAGATGTGCTCCGGAGCATGCCCATTCATACGTATATACTCATCATGAATTTCAGAGAAATCAGGTTTGCTATAAGGAACGAGCGTCGTGTTAAATTTCTTCGCATAGTCCATAACCATTTTGTCATGCTCTTCTTTTAATTCATCTGGAAGCTTTTCGTATAATTCATTTGGCAAATACGGAGTTTGTTTTCTCACTTTAATAATCGGCGTATCCTCTTTATTTTCGTTTCCAGGGATTAACGTCCAAAAGCGAAAAATAAATCCGTAGTCCTCTAACTTCTCCATATACTTAATAAGCGAAGGTCTTGATGCGCCTAAAATCATTTCTAGCTTCTTTATGGATGGAAAGCAATAATCTTTTTCTTTTCCATAACAATAAGACAACAATGTAATATAAAGCATTGTCTCATTTCTACCTAGAAATGGCATCCAGAAATACAGTAAGTAATTTTTGATACGTGTGTAGTCACGATCAAAATCAGGAAGCGCATGGCCGTATTGATCGAGCGAGAAATCGATGACTTCATCTTCTTTGAAGAACACATAAGATTCAGTCTTTCGGAGATATTCTTGTTTTACTTTTTCTCCTGTCTTCTCGTCGATACGTGTTCTATGTACTGGTTTGACTTCACCTGTATGAATTCGTCGGTAGTAACTTATCTCACCAATTCGACCTTTCATATTCAGTTTTGGTTCTTGCATTTCAAAAAAACTCCCTTTCTGTTTTGACAAACGAAAGGAAAACATATTATACTAATTGCATAAAACTAAAACAAAAGAAATCAATTTGTGATTTGTAGTAATATGTTTTTCCAATTAAGGCTCTAACTTGTTGTGGCGACAAGTTAGGGTCTTTTTTGTTCGTCATTATTCGATAACGTTTTTATAATACCACAATTTTTTGTACGAGTAAAAATCATAGGCAGAGGGAACAATTCTCCTCTGCCTACTTTTTTATTCTTCTTTATCACCAACACCCGGCTCTTTCGGATCATTTAAGACACCGAATGTACCTAGTACAACACAAAGTCCGTTAGCTGCAGATAAGATTTTGTTTTGGAGTACTGTATCCAATAAGTAATCCGCATTGAAGATTGCTAAGATTAATTGAATGGCAATTAAGAGCTGAGCTAATGACGTAATGTAAAAGGTGGCATTGCGTCGTCTTTTAAAGTAGCGTTTTAATTTAGTCATTTGTTTAACCTCCTTATTTGCCAGCTAAATCAACAAGCATTTGAGCACGTGTAGCCGGACCATACTTTCCATCGTCTTTTAAATTTCCGTACATAGATTGGTAACGTAAAACAGCATCCGCTGTACCCGCACCGTAAATACCATCAACCGCTCCACACTTGAAGTGCAATGCATTTAACGCACGTTGTACTTGTTTCACCTGCTCTTTGTCATTCTTCGTTGTACGCGTCATCACAACATTAGGAAGAACGAACGTTGTTGGTTTGCTAGGAGTAGGCGTCGGTTTTGGCGCTGGTGGTGTCGGTGCATTACTAGGCGTATAGATCACCTTTGTATCTTCTAAAACATAAGCCTTCTCTTTTTTAGCAAATTCCAAAGCAGAATCTTTATCGCGAACAGCGGTTAATTGTGTCTTCGCATCGTTTGGATCACGGCGAACACGATACCAAATGGTTTTGCCTTCTTTTTTGTTTAGCGCTTTTTCAATTTCAGCTTTTGTATTTAAGCCAGCGATACCATCAGCAACTAAGCCATGGTCTTTCTGAAACTTAAGAACAGCAGCTTGCGTATTTTTACCGAACTTGCCGTCTGTACCTTGCGTGTCGTAGCCAAGTGCTGTTAAATCTTTTTGTAAGTTTTTAACCGCGGTACCGCTATCACCAATACCTAAATCCTCAACTAAATGAACATCGTCATTAGCAGTAGAAGGACGAGAAGGAGCAGACACAATACCTGTGCTTCCAGCAATCTTGTCGGCCACTTGACGTAAGAATGTTTTCCAGCGTCCATTTAAGCTTTTCACGAAGTAGCGGTGGCAATCTTTCCATCCATTTGTTTCATAGTGCAACCACACATCATCAGCTGTTAAGCCGAATTTCTTACAAAGATTTGCTACGTGCGTAACAAGCGTTTGATACGTAGCATCGGTCATCTTCCCGTCCCAATCCACGTGTGTACACTCTACGCCGATAGTCGCGTTGTTTGGATAAGAACCTATACGTTTAAGGCAATCTTTTGTATAAACTTTTGAACCGATGTGATAGCACATCACGTTATAAGGAACCGCATGATACAAATCACCATTTAAGTTAATAACGTCATGAGCTTGAATACCGTTTGATTGATTTCTCCAATAGCTAATGTTTGCTGCAGCTGTTGTATTTGGGTTTGCTACCCAATGAACAATAATGGCTCGTACACGACCTAATGCAATACCTGTTTGAGCAGACTTCGGTAAATAATTATTAATCGTTGCCATGAGTTTTCTTCCTCCTTTATCGATACGTGACTTCTAACTGCACGTTTGTTGACATATATAAGTAGCCTTGTTCGTCTTCACGGAAAAGCGCGATACCACAAGCTAAACCGTCTCGAATACGTTCAGCTATTTCATTTGAAACGGTAATCCATTTACCTTCACCGCGAGCGAATGAACTGAAAGGTCCTTGAACATATTTAATAGTCGGTTTTGTTTCACCAGCAGGCTTTGTCGGATGATTATGTGTGTGTAATTTAATCGCTTGACCACTTGCATAACCATGAGACGTATTCATTCGGTAGAAATAGATTCGGACTTTTTCAATGTTCTTATCTGCTAAGGTGCGACGAATGCTATTAAAATCGAACCACACACAGCCGATGTGATTTCCCCACCAAGGCGGCTCATTCCAGCTTCCTTGATAGACTCGGTTGTTATCTTCACGCCATCCCCAATCGCTCTTACTACGCCATGAAGCAGTTAACGTTGGCTTCCATGTTGTGACTTTTAAAGGTGGGAGGCTTAACTTCTGATCTGGTCCGGTCTTCCAATCTCCATCGAGGTAATTAGGAGAAACAGCACGAACACGCCATGTGATTGTCAAATGCTCACGTTTTTCCGTAGTTGTGTACGTAAAGGTACGATTTGCTCCTTTATACATTTGGCCCCATGATCCAGTGTTGTATCGACGTTCCAAAATGTATTGCGCTGCACCCGAAACGGCATCCCAAGAAACTGTAATTTGCTGACCATACGAAGGAGTAGGTGCAGATAATTTAGGTACAGTATCAAGTTTTTCTTTAAGAAGCGTCACATCGTTTCCTCTTGCTCGATCACTATCGTAATAACCGCTGCGAATAGCTTTAATAGAGAAAGCAACCGTTGTCCATTCAAAGCGTGATTGAACATCGTAATCGACATAACTTTTTCCGGTTCCTTTAAATACATCTGCGCTTGATCCAGTTCCGTCAGCACGTCCATATAGAGCACGAACTTCATACGTGATATCATTCGATAGGTTTTTCCAACTAACACGAACACGTTGGCCTTTCGTAATGACAGCAGGATAAGTTAATCCAGTCGGTACAGCTAACGTTTCTGGAGTCAACGAGCGAACCGGTCCTTCCGTCCATCCACTTTCTTTATCATGAACAGTAGGAGCAACCGCGCGAATACGGAATTGAATCGAATTGTAGCTAGTGTCAGACGATACGCCCCACACATCCGTATTCTTCGCAAAGAATTTACTAGCTGGCCCCCAAACTCCACCGTTATAACGAACTTGAAGTTCGTAAGCCGCTCCAGGAATATCTTCTGTTGTCCAGGTGATTGTGTCACCGCGCACAATTGTAGCCGGGTAACCTAAGAAAGCAGGTTTAGGGAAATTGTTTTTCCACATATCTTTCCAGCTACCATCTACTTTGTCGTAACCATTTGTGATCTTGCGCCATACGCCATCAATCTTTGCGTAGGCATCCACAATCTTTCTGTTCTTCCCGTCGATGTTGACGTAACCCATATGCTAACCTCCTTTCTCGTCCTGGCTGTTTATTCGTATTTAAAATACAAATCTCCATCCTGTCCGACAGTAGAAGTAGGAGTAGCTGTTGAAAGGATTACATTGCGGATTTGTCTTTTGGTGTATTCTTTGTTGCTATTTGCTGTAATCGGAACGGAGAATGTACCTGTATTTAAATCTTCAGGAACATGTTTGTGGACTTTATCCGCTTTGCTACCGACCATATTCTTAACTGCTTTTACAGCATAGGAAGTAGCTGCCGTTCCCTGCGAATCACTATCTGTAGAAGAGTTCAATTGCACAATCCCTTTAGCGCCAGTTGTTCCTGTCGGTAAACGTTCAGGAGAAACGATGCCAGATGTAATATCAGAAGCGGCATGTTTATGTCCTTTTAAAGAGAAGTCGTCAATTGGATGTCCATCTAATGTTTCTGCATCTGAAATGTTAACGCCGATATTGTGATTGGCGATGAGCTGTTCGATTGTTAATGGAGCTGCCATGTAAGAACCTCCTTTTTATAGGTAATTATTACTATACCAATTATAAAACTTATAGGTCTTTAGTTCTATTTGTTTTTCAAAAAAAAGACACTCTTTTTAAGAGCGTCTTTTAAAGTTGTTTATAGCGTGTATGAGCGTCTTTCATGAAGGAGTCGATATAATTGATTGGGAGTTGTAAATTCGTCTCCTACTTCAATCCCTACGCCTTCAAGAAGGGCATGAACTAGTTCTGAACAGATAAATTGTTTTGGGCTACCAATGCGGCGATTAGGTGCAAGTATGAATCCAATGATTTGCAAATAGTCATACCATTTACCGGTTGAGTTAACCGCGTTCTGCAACAGTGTATTTCGTTGGCCAATATTCATATTCATTTCAAACACTTCAACATTTTCATAGTCGAGCGGCTTGATCCGTACTCGGCTATTATATTGTGCTTCAATGATATGACTAGAAGATAACGCCATAGCTACGTGTGAGAAATCACCTTTATCAAACAAACGAACAGCCTTTGAAATAAATGTATCTCCTTTAACAAAAACTATATCTCCTGCTTTCATAGATACCGCATCTCCTTTAACCGCTAATCTTATTCGCTTCTAAGAGTATTTCAAATTCTGTTTCGTAACTAGTAATCTCACATAACTCTTCGTACGTAGTGCAGGCCGCAACCTTTCCTTTGATTTGCCAAAAACCATTGATGCGTTGTCGCTTATGTTTTTCTCCAGCTTTACAAACATCAATGAATTGTTCACGAGTAAATCTTTTAATCCCGTTATTCATGGTCTTCCAATAAATTTCTGAAATTGTAGGATCTAAAATGATGAATGATAATTGCTGACTGAAATTATTTTGATCTTTTAATTCAAAGTCAAAAAAATCAACACCGCATCCGAAGCCACTATAGATAGATTCGTTGCATTGTTCAGATAAATCTTTTATGACTAACTCTTTAAAAAACTCTAATACTTGTTCTGACGTAACGGATTCATTAGGAACGTCTTTTTCAACAACTATATAAGGATAACTCAAACCTTTAGCGCTTCCACCTAACCATGCTGCATCAGTTCGTTTAAAATCGAAAGGTTGACTGACTAAAAATTCTTGTTTAATCGTTGTCATATCTTCATCGAATAGCAGTAATTTATGTGTAGCTGTATTGTTTATTTCATCCAATTTAAGTCCCTCCTTTACTTACAAGGTGCATGATTACACCTTGTAAGTGACTTCAACTTTTAACGAGCCTGAGAACAACATGTAAGGACTGTTGGCATTTATCCATAGTCCAATACCTTTAACAGCAGATTGATTTAAGTAGGATTTAAATGCGTTTGTTACATCCACCCATTTCTCTTCTCCCCATTTAAATCCGCTTGTAGCAGCAACCGAAGTACCATCACCACCATAGATAGCAGGTGAAGCGGTAGATGAAGGTTGCGATGTATGGCCGTGTAAAATGAAACGTGCAGTTTGTGCAGCTGCAGTCCCTCCACCGTTATAACGTTTTGTGTAAATTCGAATTTTTGTAATGACCTTTCCGTTAAACTGATCGAACTGAGTGCCAAAGAACCAAAATCCTTTATAGCGACCATAAGCACTACTATATAAGCCTTGACACACTTCATTTCGATACCATTGTCCTCCAAAGCCAGGCCTCCATGATTTTTGAGCAGTACTTGTCACCGTAACCGTTTTGTAAACAGTAGGTGTCGGTGATGTCGGCGTTGGTGGCACAGGTGGCGGATCAGTAGGGAATGTTCCTCGAATGATTCCACCATCATATTCTGAACGTGTTCCAGCGGGATACGTACCAACTACTGCGATAATAGATGCACGGTATGAACGAATACCAACACCACTTTTAGCAGATCCTTTACAGTTGATAACATCCACCTGTGAACCGTATGCTGCAATGATTGCTGCAGTGTTCGCATTATAAGTTTCACAATCTCGTAAATCCCCACGCGCATTTGAGATATAGAATCCATAACCTGTTAAGTTCTTAGAATCTACAATCGTCCCTTGAGCGGTAAAACCGCTACATCCTAATACATAAACAGGTGCGGCATCCCTTGTAGAAATAATTCGCCCTCTATTAATTTTGACGGAGCAGTTCACATAACTAAATGTAATATCTCCGTACAAGGTGTTGGTCGTGTTTTGGAAATTGATAAGCAAACTTCCGGGCCCTGTAAAACCTTCAACCACTATATTCTCATACATTTCAGTACCTTTGTCGTAGTGAATCCCTATCTCAACGTTGTGCGCTAAAAATTTAGGCAAGCGGTTAATGGCTTCTTGTATCGTAGCTAAAGGTGTTCCCCATCCTAATCCGTCATTTTCATCATCACCGTCTATAGGGTTAACATTTAAGTTAAAGGATGAAGTTGTTTTCGTTACGATATTTGGTGCGGTGATTGACTCTGCTACATATAGTTCTTGTGCAGCTAACTTTTGGAAACCAGAAGAGTAAGATCCGTCATCCATTAACGTATTTAATTGAACACGAATGTCTTCTTCGTCTTGTCCATAAACAACCAATTCACCATTAACATTGTTGACTCCACCTAGTATCAATTGACCTCCGCGAGCAACGTCACTCCAGGTGATTGAGTTAACATCTAAATGCTTTGCCTTAACAATGTTTGCTTTTAAATGTTGGGTATCAACCTCGTCAGCTAAGATATGTCTTCCTCTGATGGCTCCATCTACAATCAATTCCGCACCGTTACGTTTGCGTAGTTCTAAATTACGCAAGTAGTAATAACCACTTGTGCCGCTGTCTTTTTCCATAAAGTATTGAACACGCTTAATGGTTTTTCCTGATGTCGGAGCTGTAGTGACTTTGACTGTCCCTTCAACAAATCCACCGCTTGTTTGAATAGGAACTACACTAGAACCAGCATTACTCCAAGTTCCATCTGTATAGTGATAGCGAATAATGAAATTGACATTCGTTACAGCTGCTTCTTTATATCCGATAAACCCGTAATAGTACTCATCGTTTACTTTAAATTCCACTTGTGGAGAATCAGCAAATTGGATAGTAGCATAGCCAGCTGTTCCAATTCGGAAATGCTTATCGTTTGCTATTGTCACAATGGTATAGCCTAGTGGATTTGATACTTCATTAATCTGAGAAAGGTTCGTAAAATCAGCTAGGGCGATTTGTTGAGCGAAAATCGTCTTTAAAGCAATGGCACCACCATTGATTTTTAATTGATCACCGGAATACTTCCATAAATCAACTTTTACTTTCGCATCATCCCAAGCGTTTTTGTTGCTAGTCACAATGCCATTTACAGTATCGGCCATTTGTTTAGCGCCTGTTGCGATGTCACGTGATAACTCATTGATCTTTTTAATAAGTTGGGCTTTCTTATCGTAGTAATCATCGAATGTTGCGCGGAACGTTGCTCCGTTAACATCTGATGTCACCGACATATTAGAAAGAATAGAGCTAATGAGCGTATTCAATGCATTGAATGAATTTATAAAGTTGGTCTTTTCCGTTCCCACTTCATACGTAGTCGCTAATGATTCATACTGTGGCTTCTCTGCAGAAATGGCTGCCCATTCTTTCTTCAGCTGTACTTTTTCTAATGGTGTGACCTTACTGTCTTTCGACATATCATCAACCATGTTTTTTGTTCCATTCCAATCACCAGAAGATGCAATGATGTCATCGTTAAGAATTTTGGTAACACGTACATCTGTAAAGAACCAGTTCCCATAACTAGCGCTGGCATTGATCTGTGAGAAGAAACGCGCCTTTGTATGATTAGCTGTCACTGTGTAAATGTTAGAGAAATATTGCCATGCACCCGTTCCCTTTGGTTTATGGCCACTAACTAGCCAGTTATTTGTGCCATCATTCATTTGCGTGTTCAGACCTAAACCAAACGTCTGAGCACTATCCGTACTAGCAATCCATCCTTCTACTAGAAACTTATCGCCTGCTTTAACAGAAAAGAAATCAGTGATGTAGTTATCTCTTCCTGTCTGTCTACCTACGAAACTCTTAGGTGATCCGGCAGGCACTCCAGCATCCGTAGCGGCAAAAGCTGTAGCAGCTGTATAGAATGTATTTTTCTTTCCTTCAAACGAAGGGTTAGGATTAAGGTTGTTTGCATCTAAACTAAGTGTGACTTTATCGTTTGCTGTATTAGCTGTCGTTTGAGCAGCTGTTCCAATCGACCGAGCCAACTCGTTAATCTTTTTTACTAATACAGATTTCGTTGTATAGTAATCATCAAATGTATTTCTAAACGTTGCCCCGTTCACATCAGTTGTCGAAGACATATTAGAGAGAATGGATGAAACCGTTGTGTTCAAAGCATTGTAGGCATTTACATAGTTCGTTTTTTCCGTCGTAATCGCATAAGTTGTAGCGACAGATTCAAACTGTGGCTTTTCTCCTGCAATAACCGCCCATTCTTTCTTTAGTTGAACTTTTTCTAAAGGTGTAATTTTGCTGTCAGAAGACATATCTGTAATAGCTTGGTTTGCGGTATTTGCACTTGTCTGTGCATTACTAGCAGCAGTGTTTGCGTTGTCAGCACTTGTTTGTGCGTTGCCCGCTGCCGTGTTTGCCGCTCCAGCAAGATTGTTGATGCTATCATTAATAGCTTTACGCACCTTTTCCGCTTCGTTAAAATAAGTAGCAATTTGCGTACGGAACGTATCTCTTACAGTAGTAGAAGAGAAGGTATACGTCGTGTTCATGCTGCTTAAAATGTCCGCTTCAATCTTAGGAGTTGTTCCGTTTAGCGCATTGTAAGCATTCACAAAGTCAGCGCTTGATACATTTAACGAACTAGCCTGAGCAAACACTTGACCATACTCTGCTTTAATTTGATCCCACGTTGTCTTAAGAGCACTCTTTTCTAATGGTGTAATCTTCATATCAGATGTCATATCATTAACGCCATTTAATGCATTCGTAGCAGTTGATTGAGCATTGTTTGCTAACGTGCGGGATAGTTCATTGATTTTCCGGGTTAACTGCGCTTTCTTGTCATAGTAATCATCAAAAGTAGCGCGGAAGGTTGCCCCGTTAATATCAGATGTTGTCTGCATATTTGAAAGAACAGATGAAACAGTTGTATTTAACGTCGTATATGCGTTGACGTAATTGGTTTTCTCTGTTGTGATTCCGTAAGTTGTCGCAACCGACTCATACTGTGGTTTCTCTGCAGAAATCGCTGCCCATTCCTTCTTTAATTGAACCTTTTCAATAGGCGTGATTTTATTGTCAGAAGACATATTGGCAATCATGACATCTGAATCGTATGCTTTAATTTCTTCTGCTGTTGCTTCTCGAATATGAAGGCGGTCATAGACAATGCTTTTAGCCGCTTTGCTACCTAAAGCATCATAGTTAGCCATTAAATAACCGCTCATTCCTGTCCATCCAGTAACATTGTCGTGCGGTCTAACAATCAATTTACGGACAGTGTACCACTTATTTAATACAGGACTAGGAACCTCTGAACTTAATTGAAGTGAAACACGGTTATTAGCAGCCATTCCCGCCCAATCAACAAGTAAGCCTGCACCGCTTAATGATCCGCTAACTAGCAAGAAATCAATTTCTACAACTAAATATTTAGAGTTAGATACATTGGTAATAAAGAAACTTCCGTTTAATTGTAAGCCTGCATCCTCTGTACCTACTGGCGATAATCGAACAGCATTGCTAGATGACCTCGTAAGCGACGTTTCTTTCTTCAAGATAGAAGAAGGTGTCGTACTCCATAAGGCAGTATTAGTTGGCGTTGTGCTAGTCCAATCGAGAAAGAGCGGATTCTTTATGATAGAACCTGCAATTAGATTTTTGGCATTGGCTTCTGCTTTGTTTGCTTTATTCGTTGCATCCGTAGCGGCAGTAGAGATAGCGTCGGTCTTAGCTTGGTTCGCTTTGCTTGTTGCGTCACTTGCAGCACTAGAGATAGCGTCAGTCTTTGCTTGATTTGCTTTGCTTGTTGCATCTGCCGCCGCTGCCGTTTTAGCGGCTGTTTCAGCTGCGTTTGCTTTAGCTTCTGCGTCTGCCTTAGCTGCCGCAAGATTATCCTGCGCTTGTTTAATACGAGCTTGTTCTTCTGCTGTGACGATGCCATCAGCATGAGCTTTTGCATTTGTTTCCGCAAGAACAGCTTTCGCCTGTGCTTCTGCAATAGCCGCTGCTTGAGCCGCATCCGCTTTGTTCTTAGCATCTGCTTGAGCTGCTTCAATCGCTGCAGTTTGAGCTGAGTTAGCCTTATTTGTTGCATCAGTAGCAGCAGTTGAAATAGCCGCATTCTTTGCCGCATCCGCTTTTGCTTGAGCGCCAGTTGTACTTTCTTTTGCATCCCACGTACTTGCTTTAGAAGTTAACGTAGCATTGGCTTCAAAAGCTTTAACCTCTTGTTCCGTAGCGGATCGCGTCTTCACAGAACTGAACTGAATGGTTTTTGCTGTTACGGTAGCAAATGTTGCGAAGTTAGGCATAACGAATATCTGATATTTACTAAAGTCAGAAGATACGTTTACCTTCACTACTTTTGAAACGGTATACCATTTATTCAGCTGCACACTTGGAACAAGATCCTTTAATTTAACTCCTTGGTCATAAAGGATAGAAGTACCGTCTGCTTTTAGATAACGGAACAATACACCTGCAGCATCTAACGTACCGCTCTCTAATTTAAATGTGATTTCCACATAGACATACTGATAAAAAGGTTTATTCGCAACAGTTTGAGACATGTATTGGTTAGAAGCTGGCGATACATAACGAGCAACAAAACCACTTCCGTTATCAGAAGTTGTTTTTGTTGGTGCCGCTCCTGCAGCTGCTACATATCCATTCGGATAAGTTCCAGTCCAATCAAAGAAAGCAGGGTTACTATTGATTAGGTCTTGGCTTCCGTTTGTAATCATGTCTTTTGCTTCTTGACTTAGCTCTGAAATCGTAATGCCGCCTTCGATATCTAATTGCTTCATACGAATCTTAAATGTTGTGGTTGGATCGTTCAAAAGAGTGACAATGTTATTGCCGTTAAAATCATCTAAATCTACTTTTAAATCATTAATCACACGAACAAGGTTGTTACGAGCAGCATAGTAGTCAGTGAATCGTGTACGCAATAACTGGCCATCCACATCGCTTGTAGAATTCATGACATTAAATAGAGGCGTGACATATGTTTCAAGAGCCGTATAAGAGTTACGATAAGCAGTTAATTCTGTCGTGATTTTTAAGCCTGTTGCCTGAACATCAAGACCTGGCTTCTCATCTTTGATTGTATCCCACTCTTTTTTTAATGCGTATTTTTCATTAGGTGTTACTTTGTCATCGCTGGCGATATCATCTAGTTGATCATGAGCAATGTCATTAATCTTTTTAAGCAAAGCGGTTTTGGCTGTGAAATAATTTGTGAACTTCGTTCTGAATTCAACGCCATTAATCGTGCTTTCTACTGTTAATACAGTTAAAAGAGGAAGCAAGTAATCTTTCAAACTATTGAACGATGTAATGTACGTATTTAATTCAGTTGTGATCGCAAGAGCTGAACCTTGTGTTTCTAAAATCGGTTTTTCTGTTTGGATAATTTCCCATTCACGCTGTACGGTTTTCTTTTCAGAAGGAGTTAATTTATTATCGTTCGCTAAATCATCAAACTTATTGAATGTTAAATCCGAAATCTTCTTGAGCACCGCTGTTTTCTTATCATAATAATCTTTGAATTTGGCGCGGAACGTCGGACCATCAATAGTTGTTGTGACGGTTAGGTTCGATAATAAAGGCGTGATATAAGTAGATAAATTGTTGAACGCAAGAAGATAGCTCTCTTTTTCTGTCGTAATACCGAAAGTCGTAGCTTGCTGCTCAATCATCGTTTTTTCAGATTGGATGATATCCCATTCTTTTTTAGCATCCTGCTTTTCGTTAGGCGTTAACTTGTTATCGTTAGCCATATCATCAATCTTGGTGTGAGCATTATCGGTATTTTCTTTTTGTTTAGCCGCTACGATTTCACGTAATGATGAAACGGCATTATAATAGTCCAGCCATTTTGTACGCCATGTATCGGGAACAACCGTAATATTCGAATCCAACGTTACGTTCCATGGCTTAGGAGACATCGGATTTAAATATGTACGTAGATTGTTGTATGCTGTTTCAACAGCAACATAAGCGGTGTGACTAGTAGCCACACCTGCATTTGCTGCTTCTCTACGTACTGAAAACATTTCACCTTTTCGAATGTTGACATCAATATCAGTAATCGTTGGCATATCCGCTGTTTCCGCTAAGGTCTTACCAACAATAAACATAACTTGATCTAACACTTCAAGTCGTTCTGAAACAGTGATAATACTGTCTTTACTGATATTGGTTAACTTATCGATAGCTGTTTCAATCTTTTGGTTAGCACCTGGATCAAGACCGCCTAGTGAGATTTGTTGCAGTATCCATTCTCTTCCGTTCCATGAATAGAGTTCATCCGGGCCGTTTTCGATTTCTTTTAACCACAGGGTACCAACGGACGGATCAGTAGGGGCCGTACCTGAAATGATTGCATCATTTACATCAATAATCGTTATTTGTCCTGTAGCCAGTGTGGTAGCCATAAAATGTCCTCCTTTTTTATCCTTCGATATCTACGTTAAATGTTGCCTTCACTCGAACATCCGCATCGCCAATGGTTAAGGTTTTTCCTGTTTTGAATGCGACACCCGTTCCACCAAAATCTGTTACCAATACACCAGCTTTGTCGTACTTGTACCATTTGTACACATATTTATAAGGAGAAGTTGTATCGATTTCTTCCCCGCCTCTAAATAATTTAGCGGTTAAAACTGATGAGCCCTGACCGTTTTTAAAGATTGTTCCTCCTGAAGACGTAACCGATACTTGGATTGGGTCAGATGTATCAATGAACGTAACAGTTTCCCAAAACGTTTGATTGTACGTAGGGCTTGCTGAATCAATATCTTTTACCGCTACTTTAAACACTTCTAGTGACGGTACTGCTGAAGCAGGAACGGTAATTTCACGCGTTGTATATCCAGTAATTCCGTAGTTAGTGGTAGAAGTTAGCTTTTCCCAACCTGCACCTGCGCCTTGGTCTGCTGTAATTTGTGGATCTTGGATATACCATTGGTACGATACTAGTGTGTTATCGATAGTAGATCCGCGCCATAAATCAACATTTGCTTTTAAAGAAGTTGTTGCACCATTCTTAAAGACATTTCCTAGAGGCGTCATTGCAATCGCTGTTACGATACCGCCACCACTAGATACACGGCTTAATGAGATTGATAACTTTGTAGCGATATCTAATCCTGTAGTCGGATCGCGATAAACAACTTCACAGATATAATCTTTTGCATTGATGTTACCGACAAGCACATTCTGTTTAATGGTTAATTTTTTTAATCCGGATGCAGGAATATCATACGTAGAACCACTTGTTAGTTCTGTATTTGGGTTAGCAGCGTCATACCATTTGATGCTTTGCACTTGTGGAGACGTAATAATGTCTTCTGATTTCCCTAAGATAAATAATGACGGCGTTAATACCATGTATGGAGATACAGCCCAGTTTGGTGTATACGTGTTGTTATCCGGATTATAAATTTGTGTTTTCGCTAAGTTGGCACCAATAAAACCTTGTAGCGATAGGGCGTCATTGTAATCGACAATTGTAATTTGACCAGTAGCTAATACTGCCATATTCTTTCACTCTCCCGAATTAAGTTAATGTGGTTACAATTTTTGAAACACCGGACGTTGATAAATTTCCAGCCATATCCCGCGTGAATACTAAGATGGTGTATTCCGTAGATGGCAATAAGTCTGTGATTGTAAAACTCAATCCGACAGTGGAACCTACAGTAGTCGAGCCGACTTTGATATCATAGGCAGCCACATCGTCTGAAGTACTTTCATTCCATTGCATTTCAATACTTGTACGACTAAGGTTTTTCACCCGTAGGTTCGTAACAAGAGCTGGAGGCGTGATATCCGTTGAACTATCCTCATACACTAAGCAGTTAAATGTAGCTCTCACTTTTATATCTCCTGGCGTTATATCAATGGTTTTTGTTCCACCAGAATGAGAAATGTTCCAACGCTCATCGCCCTCTTTGTCATCTGATACACGTTTCCAGCGAAAACGAGATGCATCAAAGTCTGCTGTTACATCAGTAGCGCCGTGGTAAACCTTTGCTTCAAGCTTCGTTAAAAACTGGCCATTTTTAAAAGCCAATCCTTCACTGGATGTAATCTCCACTTTGTAAACAAGATCGTTTTTAATCTCATCTACTTTTTCATCTGCATGATCCTTCGCATTGTTTTCTGATTGATCGGCACGAACTTGTGATAAAGATTCAATGGCCTTCTCAAAACATTGAACTAATAACGAAAGAGCTGTATCTAATTCCACAAAGCCTTGCCTTACAGCTGCAGCTTCTTCAGGTGTAGCTTTCCAATCTTCGATAGCTTGATAGATAGCATCTACTAGCTCTTTGTGTTTCTTGTCATATTTCGTTTTGGCATCTTGCAAATTAAATTTTGGAGTGCCAGATAAAAACTGACTTGTGTAAATCTCGTTGTATCGTTCATCGAGCTGCGTCTTTTGAAGAGTTAATGAATCTAAGTAAGAGCGGATGTTTTTAGCTTCAAATTCCGTTATGATTCCATCACGGAAAGAGCCGTCTACATATCCTTCAGCAGCATGAATTCGCTTTTCTAAATCATCGGTTGTATTAAGTACCTCTGTTTTAATTGCATTGGCATACTCTTTTGCATTGTTTTCCGCTTTGTTTGTGCGTTTCCCAATGATGTAATCAGTAGCCAATTGCATTGCTTTTTCTAAACGAGCTGAAGCTTCATTTAGATTTAAGAAAGCTTCATCAACAGCGTTTGCTTCTTCTTTTGTAGATTTCATATCTGCGATAGCAAGGCTTATTGTCGCAAGTAATGTACGATAGCGTTCATCGTAGTTGAGCTTAGCGGCAATAAGTTCATCGCGTGTATAGCTGTCTGATAGCTCTTTATTGTCAATAAGCAAGTCGTACCGCTCTTTAGTTTTCTTGTTTGCTTCTTCTAGTAAGTTAATGCTTGCTTGGATTTTACGCGCTTCCATTTGTTCGATTACGCCATCTGAAAAAGCACCACTTATATACTGATCTAGGTCTGTGATCCGTTGATTAAGTGAATCAAAGTTACCTTCAATCGCACCATTAGGTCTGATTTCTATCCCGTGGTCTACGAGTATTGAGCGAATATCCATATCAATCTATCCTTTTAGAAACGATTTTCATATTCACGTCGTAGCCTAGTTGCCAGGTGCGAGTGTGTAACAAAACTTTTCCAGTCTCATCGAAATAAGAAAGAAGGACATAAGCGTACAAACCTTTACCTATTTTGTTTAACAGCTGAGAACGCATATAAAGCGTGCGGTCTTTTCGATAATATTCAACGACTGTATAGATGCCTTCTTCATCGGGCTCTAGTGCTTCGGAATTGAAATCATCGTCTACTGCTAACTCTGGTAAGTTTTGAGCCATATGCAACCCACTCCTTTCTAGTAATATAGTAATGGTTCTTTAGACCTATGTATATTATAAAATAAAAAACGAATTCCTTCTCTATCTTTTTAGGGAGGAATTCGTTTTTTATTTTATGGTTGCGGAATTAATACTTTGGATGAAATTAATCCCGTTGTTGGATCGTAGTCAAGTGCATAGCGTTCTGTTTTTATAATCTCTGTACCCGCCGTATTGTAGAAGTCAATTCGCATACGTCGGAAATAGCCACGAGCATCATAGTTTTCTAAATTCGTTTCCATGTACAATGTGCCGTTCTTCCGCTTGTACTGAACTTTTTTCCACGTATACGTTGGCATATCCATATCAGAAGAGTAAATATCGAAAAAGCCGATATCCTCATCATTCGGTACATACTGATACGATTGTTTTACATAATACGCAATATCGAATTTTCCGCGATATGTTCCTGTATTAAATACGACGATTTCATTTGCTCGTTTCTCAACAGATATTTCACCGACATCAGCCGCCTTATCTGTTGGCACGGGAGGAATAACCACATAATTCGTTGTTCCTAAGTAGTGAGAAATGACGCGTCCTGACGGACCACCAAAGTAATCTTCCGAATGGTGAAGGCTTCGGTTATTTACTTCGGATTTACGATAATAAAACTCATCATGCTGATGTTCTTCTGGTGTATAGAGTGAAATGTTTCGGAACCAATAAAACCAAATCTTCTCTCCACCTTTAAGCGGATCGTGGAATTTAAAGGTTGTTGAATCCACTTCTGCATATTCACTCTCTGGCTGTGGCAACCAATCTTTATGAACGAATAAGGTTTTCTTTTTAGGTGTATAAGGAGTCGGCACTTTAAATATTTGTTGCCCTGGCTTCGCAATAATAGGATACGATAGCTTTTCTATAAAAGAAGAGTTAGGGTCTTCAGCTCCAGTTGTACCATCCAAGAAACGCACTTGTTTCTCAAAGATAACCTCTTCTTTAAATGTTGCCTTTCCTCTAAAGATAGCGCTATTGGCTACTTCGAGTGTGTTGATACCTAAATTACGAGACGTTAAATCTGTTTGTTTAAAAGGTACACCCATCGGCGGTACATTTACGTAGCCTAGTAACAAATGTGTGTTTCGGTTAGGGTTTGGTGCTGGCGTTGTGCTGCCGCCCGTACCAGGAACAACCACATAAGTTGCTGGAATACCTTCTTGGCCAAACTGATAAACCAAATAAATGCTGTCAACACGTGGGTTTCCTTCATTCAAATCGTTCGGCTCAATGTTTACAACATCCATTACATCTTGATCTTCCTCAATCTTCGCACCAGAAGGAGATACAGCAACACTTGATGTATAGCCACCTTTAGAAAGTGTAACTGTAAAATCCTCGCTCCCTAATTGCAGGCGATAACCAGCTAAAACACATGGACCTGTAATGTCGCGGAATCGCTTATTAAGAGCTTCCGAGGTCGCTCGTTCACGAAATTCAATATCGATATGTTGTGCCATCTATGCTCAACTCCTTTTCATTAAGCTTGCGGATCTGTATTAAGAGGAATCTCTTCATAAGAAACTGGAATTTCAGCGGCTTTTGTAAAGCTGAATACCCAACGAATTTCAATTCCCGTACCTTGTTCAATCTTTAAACGTACTGTCGGGAATGTGATACGAGCAAAGATTGTGCGGTTTAATGTGCCTTCTTCTTCAAACAACATAACCGCTTCGTTCACATCATCATTGACCTCATCACAAATCAATGTTTCTACATATTCAACTTCTGTACGAGATAAGCGCTTATACGCATTTAATGGCTTATCTAAAAGCTTCACAGCAATATCCATATCCTTATCGTTTACAGTAAGAGGGTTTAATGGATCACCGTCTGGAAAAGATTTAGCTCCACCTTTTCCCCAACGGATATACTTTAATTTTTTCTTCTTTGCACCAATTAGCAAATCAATTAACGAACCGCGTCCGTCTTCTACAATCAAATTGTTTTTAGTGAAAGAAATGTATTCGCGTTCACCGTTCTCCCCTATCTTAAAGGGGCGAACGGTAACTGTACCGATACCTGAAAAACCATCATTGAATTCTTGTGTTTGCAATTGCCCATTCATATGCTTTCCTCCTTAAAGTGCAGTAGTATCTATTGGCAAAGTGAAAAGTGAGTACGTATTTAGGACTTTTGACCTACTCTTATAATACAGCTTACCGCTTCCGTTTGCATTATGTGTAAACGAAATAATTGGAGCATTTGGATTGTTTGCTATCGTCTCAACTAACTCATAGGGTCCATCAATAGTAGCTGAGCCATAAAGCTCAAAATGAGTCGCTGTATCTTTGTTAGGAGCTGCACTAAAGCGGATGGCTCCTGTATCTGGAACCTTTGTCGCTTTGAACTGTCTTGGTATCACCAATTTGTAATGCTTGATGTATACTCTCTCTCCAGTCTTCGCACCATCCTTTACGTTTTTAGGATAGGTTTTGATACTGATAATCTCATTAGCAGGAGGGTCATCGTACTGCAAGTTTAGGTTATAAAAGAATGCTGTATCGTAACGCCCGTATAAGTCGAGCGGAAATTCTTTAAACTTCATGGTTACCTTTGAAACGTTAGCTCTCATTTCCGGTTGTAGCTGATCACCACGATTATAATAAATTGTAGGGAAGCGCCACATTGGAACCGGATAAGGATCGTGACGGATGATATCGTAAAAAATCATAAAATCTGTTTGCGATTCTTTTACCTCATTCAACAACGTCCGCACAATATTGACTTTGATTTTGTCGGGTATTAGTTCCTCTGGTAAACTCACAATGAATTTAAAAGGGGAGATTACCCACTCTTTATAGAGCTGCTTCTTCCGTCCAGAAATCGTCGGACTCTTATGATCCTCTAACTTAAATTGCTCCCACTTTGTTGCTAATTGAATGCCTTCTCGTATGGATTTAATCGTCATGTCACCTTGAAACACACGCATGAAAGCTTCTAATACATCCCGATATTCAAAACGTGGTAAGAGCGGCCCTGCTTGAATAGAGAAGCGTGTACCAAAGTTTTTCTCCAACGTATTTTCGTTGTATTTGATATCAAAAGCATGAAGATAATGAACTGATTGTTTTCGCTTCTGCACGTAATTAGGTAGTAGGTACAGTCGGTTTGAACGTAAGAAGTAATCTTCATATAAACGGAGCGGCTGCTTATCGCTAAAGTTTACAAACAGTCGCATTGCATACACCATAGGTTCCGGCGCATTGTCTTTATAATTAAAAACGAGCGACACAAACTTTTGCTCTTTATCCATGTACTGTATTTGTTGTTCAAAGCTCATACGCGAGAGCACACGCGCTGTCGTTAAGTCATACATACCGTCATCGATGTTTATCTTAAAATAGGGAATGGTGCTCAATGTTCTTGTTGTGGTAATGTGACTTGAATCTTCTGCTTCATTCATCAATTCCCATACATAATTAATGGTTTTAGCGTACACCTGAACTAGCTTTAATAAATTATTGTCCACCGGAAGGAAGTCTTGATAAAAGCTAGGCAGCGAATAAAGTATTTGATCGTACTGATCTTTGCTGAACATGGCATTCCCTCCGTTTCTTAGTGATGTACTTGATAGTCAATCGGTGTACTTTTCGTTAAATCAATAAGCCAGTCGAATAAGTCTTTTGGCTTTAAACCGCCTAGATTGTCTGTATTTGTGATGTACAGCATGACCGATACATACACAAGGAAATGGAGAATGTTTTCAACGTTTGTTTCTTCTTCTCCAGGATTCGCAATGTTCTCATAAAGATCAATTAAATCCTCTACTTCTTTTTCTGTATAGGTAATATCTTCGTTAATTGTAAAGTTTCCTAGCTCAAAATATTGGTTAGCAGGCGTTGTCCATCGAGCAGGGGAGAGGCGCTGAATTGAGTTAACATATGCTAGCATCCGCTTGGCAATATTGAAGTACTGCACTTTCTTTCCCCATGTATGGTCACGGAACGATATGTTTTGCCATACACCTTTTTCGATATTTTGATAGGTTAATAAATGCATCGCGTCAAAGAAATCGTAAATGGTTACGTTGTCTCTGTAATAGGGAATCCATTTCTTAAAGTAAACAGATTCTTCTTGGATTGCTTTAATAAAATTCCGTTTCTCTTCGTTTAAGCAGTAGTAGAGGAAGCGGTTATCATAATCTGTCACAAGGAATTGGGAAGGAAGAGAAATATAATCAACTTTTGTATCAACAGAATCGTCACCAAACTGATAGATTGGTTCTGCTAAATCGGAAAACTGAATTTCTTCTCCTGTTTGAAGGTCATTGATCCAACGGAATAAACGTTGGCGAATGACACTTTTATCTTTTAATTGAATACCTGTGACATTTTGTAATTTCATAATCATAGAAGCATGGACATATTTTTTACGTGCTTCTTTTAAAAGAACATCACTAGCAGGAGGGCGGTTATCTGCTGTGTAAAGAGCATCATTAATTGTTTCAAATAGCTTATTATAACGGTATCTTACCGTCACTGTGTCCTCTTCATTTAAACGACTATCTTTCACGACTACCCATGAATCTTCACTTAATGTACCAATCGTTTCGGGATCTTCATGTTTAAGAAGTAAGAAGTCTCGAACAACGAAAAACGTTTCATCTAAATCCGGATCTGTGTATCGTGGGGATGAAAACGTGATTTCCACAATGTCATACGTTGGGTGCTTAGATAGCGGAACAATTAATTCGTTATCTTTTGTTTTGGTAAGCTGCTTCGTATCTGCAAATTCTTCTAACTGGAATCCACGAATATGAAGGTCAATTTTGCCTCCCCAATGTACATTAGGGTCAGCTGCAGAACTAAAACGTCCTGGAGGCGTTACACCAATAATGTCACGTTGCATTAAAGGGTGTCCCATACCCGCTACTGTTATATCTTTTACTTCAGGAAAGCTTTTAGCAAATGTAATCCAGCCACGCTCAACGCCGAGGTTTGGTGTGCCTCCACGTTCCTTAATTCGGTTAGCGAAGTCTTCATTTGTCTCTTTGTCTTTTCCATCTTTAAATGCAATCTCATTCGATACTTCCGCTAAGTGAGGAAGAGGAGTGACTAAGCTTGTAATATCATTTTCATTAACGTTGTATTTTGCACCTGTATTTTCTGATTCAAACTTAACAGGTACAAGAAAACGAAACGTGTCTGGATCATAATAAGCTGCTAAATCATTTTCATCTAAAATAACAGTTTCGGTACTTCGGAAGCGGTACCCTTGTTTAGATTCAGCTTGTGTGCCTGCTCGAACTTGAATAACACCATTAGCGGGAACGTCATCGAATTTCAATGTGACATAGCCAGTTGAGTATTCACCGGGCTCCCGGTACATAAAGAACCTCGAAGCCAAGCTATCCATTTCTTCTTCTGTCATTAGTGACGCATTATCTAAACTTTGCGTTAGCTTGATACGATCCGCTTGCTCAATCAATGGTGTAAGTAGTTTGATATGAGGCAAGCCGAACATTTCCATAAACGCACCGTAATCACTGATATCTAAATTAGGAAACTCACTTCGTAACAGCTCTTTCATATAGGTTTGAACAATTTCTTCTTTATTGGATAAATCGTTCGTAGCCATGGTATTCCCTCCCTTTGATTAAATGGTAAAGTGAAAGATTTCGTCTTCTAAAGGTGTGATGATCCGCAACTTCACAATCACGATGAGTGGATTTTTCGTTGAGCGTGATACGTCCTCTACCAGCAAGTTTTGAAGAACTTCTTCATCCGACAATTCCATAATGCGGTCTTGCTGCTGAGTGAGATAAGCATCTTCAATTGTTGAGACTTCCATCCGAATCGTATTAAATAATTGCTCATCGTCATTCGAGTTTTCAATTAATCTTCTTTTTACCTTTGTACCATAATCTTTATCTAAAATGTGGCTGCCTTCTTCTGTTAAAAAATCTTTAATGACACGTTGGGCAATTTGCAAAACACCTTTCATGGTTTTGAACTCACCACTTTGATTAAAGATGTCAATGAACCATCCTTTTCCTCCGCATACAGGACAGTCTGCTAACGCATAGTAATCGTACTCAACCGCATTGTATTTAACTTCTGCTTTGACACGATACTTGATTGGAGGCTTGATAGACCATTTAATCCGGTTATGTAACGTTGGCTCGTAATAACCGGGAGGCAGCGGTTCAGACTCGTTTTTACCAACTTTAAAGAACTTTCCGTAGTTGATGATAAAAGCTTCCTTCTCATCGTAATACGACTCTCCTGGATTGGTAGAATCGTATGTTTGTGTACGCATGTAGTTGTCATAATAAAAGTCGATAATCTCCGCATCATCTTTATCATAATTTAAGACACGCACTTCAAAGATTTTTAAAACGACACCACCGTTAATGATGATGTCAATTAAATCGCCGCTATTTTCTACATCTAATGTGACTACTTCTCCAGCACGTGATGAGCGCTTTATCCGATGATCGCATATATGAAAATAAGAAAACTTATCCAATAGGTTCACGCTCCTTAACAAATTGCTCATAGTATTTACCCATTTCAAAATCAGCGATGTCATCAGGTGAGTATTGGTGAATGGTGAAGAAGTCTTGTACATAAACCGCTGTTTCTAATATCTTAATTCGTGTATCTGTTATTTTTAGTTTGTTTGACCATACCTTTGCTTCCTTTGCTTTCTCGATTAAACGAAGCTGCAGTTCAGCGATGGAGCGGTCAATGTCTTCGATAGATTTTTTAGAATCTGTAATTTGTTTAACAGACTCTGTTCTGACTTCTGGAAAGACCGTACTATCTTGATGGACTTTGTATAAAGGAATCCATGGCTCTGTTCGTTTGTACCAAAGTTCAGCTTTCTTATGAGAATTTTGGTTCTGATACTTCCGGAATCTCACAAACATAACCTTGAGAGAATAAACCTTATCGTCGTATTCTGTTTGAGCCAAATCCCTATGCACACGAATCGATTCTAATGAATTATTCACAAAGTCCTTATCGTTTTCTTTTAATACGAGAATTGCTTGTTTGAACATATCAAGTGTGATATCCATTCGTAATCACCTACTTTGTTCTTTCTTCATAAAACCATTTCAACATAGGTAAAAGGTCATATTTTTTGTCATCTTCTCCACATACAATTTTACCATCTTTTGTGAGAGCGATTTCGGTCTTTTTCACGTCTTCGCCTACTATTCTTTCAAGTGTCACCGACACTTCTTCCGGTGATACAGATAGGGTTGTCTGTGATTCAGATGTTTGAGTCAAGATGGTTTTACGTCCAGCTTTCGATAGAGTTTTTGTTTGCTTTACACCGTCTTTTGCAAACTCTTCTTTTGAAAACAATTCCGCTCCGTCCACTTCATCTGAAAGTGTTTCACCTGTTTCGTTAAATACATGGCCCATCTGTTGAATGTAGATCCGTGGCTTAGGAGTAAACTGAATAGAGCCAGTGTCTTTCTTTAGGATTTTTTCTAAGAATTCTTCTTCATCAGCTGCTACAATTTGTTCCGTTGTATCAGTACGTTCCTCAAACTCAAAGTAATAGAAGGTACGTTTATCATCATGCGAATCCATAGAAGCGGGACCAAAATAGCGGCGCCCGTTACTAATTTCTTCACGAATACGATCAGCCATTAATTCAAACTCACCTGTTTGTTGGGAAAGACCGAAGCGATGGAGAAGGGAGGTACCGATTTCGACATCACCTGCATTTTTAAAGAAGGCATAAGCACCGCCAGCAGAACGAATTAAATGTTCCCCGCCTTGAATATTCCGTAAAGATAACACTTCATCGATAACGCCTGGAGAAGCGGTCAATCTCATTTCTCCGTTTTCGCTATAGATTTTCGGAAGCGTTAATTGAATAGGGAGTAAGTAAGCTTGGCGTTCGGGTCCCCAAAATAGTATTGCTGTTGTCTCATTCATAGGAGGGGAGATAATCCCCGTGTTAAAGTACATAGAAGGAAACAATACCGGCACATCGTCACGGTATTGTTTCGAAGTAAGTGTGAATACGCGTGCCACTAAACGTTCACGGTCATAACTAATAATTTTGGCCATTTCGAAAATAGAATCTTTATCTGCATGTAATTCATCAAGCATTTGTGTATAGTAGCTATTTCTCTTTTGACGATCAGACATACGTATCACCCCTTAAAAGTTTGTTTTTAATAGCATCTTCACGAAGAAGTCAGCAGACTTATCGACAATGCCTTTTAATTTCTTTTTACGATCTTTTACAATTGGAGGCGCACCATCATACAAATTAACAATTTTGTCATGTAAATCGTTTGATGAAAATTCGCTATTCCATGATGTTGTATAATCGTTTTCCTTCCCGACTGCAGAAGAATAAAGACGGCTAAGTGTAGGTAAACGACGAGCATCTTCAATCACTTCATCACTCTTGTCATGAAGCGCCTTTAGCTCTTTTCGCATAGCGTCCATATTTTTCTTTTCGATTACTTCTCCAAAGTCAGAAGCTTTCGCATTCGACTTTCCTACGAAAATATTATCCTCAATATCGTCATAGTCTTTAGCGGAACGAACGAACCCTCCTGAGACAGTTGAGAACGCTCCCTGTTGGAACGAACCGTTATGAGATACCTTAGTTATATAAAAGACCATATCGCGTCTAGTAGGCTCAAGCCATGCATTGTATCCCGGTCTTAAAAATGGCATGCACGTTGATAAAGCAACACTTAAACTATGAGATTCAGCACGATACAATTGCATAATGTATTTTGCGTACAGTTCGATTAATACATCAGCATTTAACGTAGAGTTTGAATCTTCTTTTTTCTCATCAGCAGGTGGAGTGACTGCACCACCGCCGCTACCTCCGTCATCTGGTTTATCTGCACCTGCATCTTCACCCGGATTGGTTTTGTCACTATCCGGCTTCTTATAAGGTGGGCCATCTTTCGGTTTATCTTCTAGCCCTGGTAATGGTGTAGGTTTTGTTGGGTCAGTAACCTTTATAGGGTTTTTTAACTGATCCTCAAAGCCGCCAGGGAACGAGATAGGATTATCTTTAGATGCTATGGTGAATGATCTTTGCGCTTGTGCTTGCTGTGAGTCATCTGTATTGCCATTATCCGTATTGCCGCTATCTGCATTATCTGTATTGGTTTGGTCTGTTGGAGCTGCAGTTGGGTTTTGGATATCGTAACGAATCAACAATTGCTCTGATACTTTTAAATTCACTTTATATAAACGTTCTTCATCAGACATAATCGGTTTATATGAAGACTGGTACTCACCACTACCACCACCTAAACCGCCTGCTTGTGCAGCTGTTGTATCGGCGTTTTGAACAAATGTACGGTGCGGATCATCCTTCAACATATTTCCGTTTGCACTACTTGTATATTTGTTGATGATTTTATCTACATAATTGCCGACACCCTTATCAAGATGATTACGTACGACTGAAAAATCAGTGGAGCCAGCTTTCTTAACAGCATCTTCAAGCGGCTTCGTTTCTCCTAAATATAATGTCGCAATGGCGAATGTGTATTTTTTCGAGAACTTACTTAATCCTTTAGACATCAAGAGTGTTCCATGTTTTACGTTTACTTCCGCGTCATAGCAGTTGTTTTTCCCAATGCCTGACGTTGCGACAATGTAGTTTTTAGGAACGCCCATTAGCCCGTAATGATCACCGGATTTATATTTCTCTTTCCAGCTTGATGTTTCTTCAATAACCACACAAAGCAAGTTCGCATTAATGCCATTAGGTCTTGAAGAAATGAGCGGCTTGTAATCCTTTCCGTATTTCGGCAACCCGTATGTGAGTTTCGAATTAGCAAAGGAATGTACATCTACAGGTTTCGGAGTATTTAAGTCTTTTAAATAATCTTTTAAAGAAGTAGATACTTTTAAATCACTTGATACGTATCGTGTTGTGAAGGTATATCCACCTGTTGCTGCATAAGGGGTACCGATGTAAATGTTGCCACCGCCACCACCACCAGAACCTCCTTGGATAGCGCCAGCCGAGCCACCTTGAGCACCTGCAGCTGTACCCGAACCTTTCATAATGTCCGCAATTTTTGTGTGCCAACCTGGATCAGTTGCATAGTTATGTTTGCCGCTTGGAGAAAAACGCATCGTGTAAAGGGTTTGTTGTCCCTTATCGTAATAATTTTTGCGAATCCAAACAGCTCCTTGAATAATACCTGCGTCCGGTCCCGACCATGTACTTGCACTACTAAAAGGAGAGGAATCAAATGCAGCAATCCCGAAGAAGTTGTATTTTTTCTTTGCGATGTTTGATCTTCCCCATCCAGTTTCGTGAGCAGCATGAGCTACGATATAAATAGGATCTAAGCCTGATTGTTTAGCAGCTTCAGCAAAAGCCGCTCCACGATTATACATAACGCCATCTTTAGGAGCTCTGCTGTTAATCCATTGGTTTAATTGTGCGGCACTCCAGTTACTTTGGTTACGTAAGTTTTGGTTTACATATTCTTGCGTAGAACCACTGCCTGAAGGTAATGAACTTCCGGTATTGCTACTATTGCTCATATCGCCACCGCTACTACCGCCACTAGCAGGAGCTTGCCCTCTAGGACTTAGACCACCAAGCACTTTAATCGTGTCAGTATTGCTTCTTCCTTTATTTTCAATTAAATCGATGTGCCAGTCCTCACCCTTGCCGATGGCAGATTTATACAATCCGTATTTAGCAAGATCGCCGTCACGTAAAGGTCTTAACCAACCGGGGCCAACGTCTACAGCCGTACCAATTTCGTGATTGGATTTCCCTGGCGTAGCGGCTAAGTTTGGTTTACGTCTTTTTACATCTACTTGTTGAGCATATGTACGCCCACCGTCTGTAATGGAAATCGGTTTATTTCCATTTGCTTGAGATAGCTTAACAAGACGTTCCATTAGAATCGGATGAATGTTGGTTTGTCCCGAAATTAAAGGATGAGATAGCTTCGGCCATTTAACCCCGCCTGCAGGACCATCAGCTACACCTGTAGATTGGAACATGCCGTCACTACCGAAAATACCTTCTCCACCGCCGCTATCTCCACCAGCAGCAGCTCCACCTGTCGGGTCTGCTTGTGCCATCGCGATTTCGATAACTTCTGAGAAGTATTCGCCTTCGCCTGGCAACCCGATGTATAAGCCCATGGGAATTTTCATGATGTTGCCTGCTCCAAGAGAAGGGTGTCCACGTCTAGCGATATCTTGTTGGCCACCAATTGCAAGAACACGTGTCGGCTCATTTTCCCAATCATTAAAACCTGTTGCTTCAGCGACAACCGCTTCATCAAGGATATGAGCTTTCATGATTTGATCGCTCCAAGAAGGCGTCTTAATGCGGAAAGCACCGTCACGATCTTGATAGAATTCAAACATCATTTGCTGAAGAACCTGATTCAGATACACATAAAACGATTCAATTTGAGTTGAACGTACAAATGTGAAGGAATCTAAATAACCGGCATCACGGAACTCTTTAATCACTTCAGACATAACTTTGAAGCGGTCTTCAAGCTTTGCCCATGTATACGTAGAATCACTACTCATGTGGTAACCTTTGCTCATGATTTCAAATAAAGATTTGATTAATTCTTCAATGGCTTTATCTTTCATCATGAGCTCAGCTTTCGTACTCTGCATAGAAGCCATGCCTTCTACATCAATATTTTGCGCTTCGTAGCGGAAACGTTGGATGTAATCAAAACTTTCTTCTTGTCCGATTAAGAAGGGGATAGGGATGTCTAGCCAGTGATAGAATCCTTTGCATTGGAACGTGATTTCACCTGTATCTGTTCGTGCGTCTCCCCACGAACGATTCATAATTTCTCCTTCAAATACAATGGCGAATTTTCCGCTGAATACGTTACGAGCAAAGATACGAACTTGTGTTAAATATCCTTTCCATTCTTCCAGCTCTTTTGTGCGATACATGGTAAGAGAAGCAGTAGCATCAGATAGACGTAAACCGCATTCCGCATTCCATATTTTGATGTACGGATCCATTCGCACATCATCAAAATAAATTCGATAATCACTTGATTGAAGTATCTTCAATGGTTTCCCCTCCTTTAATCATAGAATCCAGCATACGAATTGCCGGTAACCGTATTAATCAGTTGATTCATAATGTCACTTCGGAACGCCGCTTCACTTTGACCATTGCGGTTAATAAGCGGTGCAACTTTGTTATACTCAGATGTCGATAACAACTTCTCGTTTAGCACAAGGAATTGCATGTTGTACTTACGATGGAAAGATTCATCTTCTCTGTCTGTATAAGAAAAGCCGACCACAATGCCTTTGTATTCTGTTTGTTTATAAAACAATTTAGAGATACCTAATCCGTAGTAATCGTTCGTCTTCTTAGCAGCCATGTATTTGTGATAGCGGCTCATAAAGTCATTGAATTCATTACTTGCTTTTGTCTCGATTAAAAAGCCTGTAATATTTAAAACAGGTAAATTACTAGCACGTACATTTATCATCCAGCCACCATTTGTTGCGGATTGCTGTACTGTATTTCCGTAAGTAGCACTAAAGCCTGTTGTACGTAATTCGATAACGGCCTTTTCACCTGCAGCATTTTCTAAATTCATGATAGGACGTTTATAACCAGGACGTTCAAACAGAACAGGTTTACCAAGTGTCGTATCTTTAGACATTGGTTGTCCGGCTCCTATGAAGGTAGATGGTTTGACTTTAGCTGCTACAGGCGTTTGTTTAGGTCCTAATCCAATCGATGTGTTAGGTGCCACTAATGATTTGGCCATAAAGGATTGAACAGTCATATTCGACTTTTTGTTCAAACGGATTTTTCCATCTAAGTCTTCTAAAGGAATTTCGTCATAAAGCACATACTCCGGATCACTTGTTATCCAGCGGTACTCATCCACTAAATACATACTGCGTCCTTTTAAAACGGCAATCTCATAAACTCGTAAAATCTCACCGTCCGCTAGCCATCGAACTCGTTTCTCGTATCCATTCGCCTGTACCTCGATTAGTGCGGTTTTCTTTTTAATTCGTACAAAACCGATTTGACCGTCTAATACTTTCCGCTCTTTATACGTCACATCTTTTGTAGGCGTAGCTAAGATGTAATCTGTTGTTTCAAGTTGATCACGGAGAGAGTGAGCAAATTCAATTTGGTCATAAGCGGTTGTCGTATTACGAATCGCATTCTCTTCAGGCGTATAAACCTTTAGCTTCCAGCCTACTTTTAGTTCTTGGTTAGCAGGAATGAAAGGATTATCTGCCATTAGAATCCGTATAGTTGTACGGAATTTAACTGCTAATACACCAATAACATCGCCCGGTTTAACTGTATAAATGTTCATTCCTCTTCACGTCCTTTACGGTAAAAGGTACTGCTGGAAAAGTTGTACGTATTTAAATCATGTTGAGCAAGCGAAGTGATAAACACGATTTCAGCTGCATTGTCTTCCATTTGACGCATCCAACCTAGAATGATCGGCACGGGTATTTTTTGTTCCACCATGTCAAGAATCATTTGTTTAATGCGTAAGTTTTCTTCTTCTAAATCGTAAATATTTTCACGTAATGTACGCTCAGTATCGAAAGCATTAAACTCACCGAGCCTTAATTTTTGATATGATTTGCGGTCCAAACCGTCACCTCATTTCTACAAACAAATCAAGCAGAAACGGAGTTAGTTACTCCGCTTCGTGCTCACACTTGTTGAATTCGAACCATTTACCGGCATGCCATTTATTGCATCTTCCATCATTTGTCGTTCACTTTGCATCATGCTAAGGAACGCTGCCATACTTTCTTCATGTTCTTTAGCTGTTTCTTTAATCTCTTTACTGGAAGCTTTCTTACCCGGCTTATCCTTGCCATCCGGATTAGACACATGCTGTGCTTGAACAGTTTTTAATACATAGTCCTTTAGTTTTTCATCGTTTACATCACCGGATTTATCGGTGAAATCCTTAAAGGTCACTTGACTGTCTTTTGAATCAAGGTACTTAGCAAACTCTGTCATTTCTTTTTTACTTAAACCGTCTAAGGCTGCATCAATTTCTCCAGCCATTCGGTTATTCGCATCTAACATATCCAGAACGTTGAGCTTACCTTTTTTCAATTTCTTGTTCGTTTTCTTGCCTTCTTTCCTTGCGTCACCTAAAAGGTCATTAATTTCTGCTTCACCCATAACATCACTAGCAGCAAGTAAATCAGCGATTTGTGTAGGAGCTGTAGCCATTCCTTTTGTTTGGCGAGAATAGTTTTTATAGATTTCAGCGTTTTTCGCAAGGTCTTCATCCGTATCTTTTAAATCAGCATATTTACCAGCTATTTCGAGCGCTGTTTCATTATCTGTAATAGCTTTTACTTTCTTTTTACTGCCGGATTCAATCGCTGCTTCTAATTTTTCAAGTTCTTTTTCACTCAATCCCTTAATGTCTTTGTCATTAGAAGTGAGGAGCTTTGTCGTTTCTTTCTTGAATGTTTTTTTATCTTTAATCATTTTGTCGCGTTGTTCTTCAAGAGTTTCAGCGGATAACGTCTTTGCCTTTTCGTCTTTTGGTTCACCGAGCCAATCTGTTGCTTTTTCAGATGACCAATCCCAACCGGTTTTTAAGCTAGAAGCAAAGCCGACGTTAAAACGATCTAAACCGTAATCCACGGTACCCCAAAAGCCTTCGTATTCGCCTTGTGCTTTGTTCTCAATGACATCTGCACGCATACCTTCGACAATGCCGTATTCACCTTTTTCTTGCTTCTTCTTCATTTGAGCAACTTCGGCAGCAGTCATTTCACCTTCTCTTATGCGAGCTAGATCACGACGGTAACGACCTGTATTGACTTCCTCAATTTTGTCTCGATCTTTCGCCATCTTCTTCACTTGTTTTTCTGCATCTGCTACTTCATCTGGTGTTACTGTAGCCTTTGCAACACGAGCTGTACCTCTGAACCCTTTACCTTGCTTAATTTCATCTACTCCGCGCTCTTTTTCGTAGTCATTAATTGCCTCGTTGTTTTTATTGATAACAGCTAAATCCTCTGCCATCTGATCGACGCCTTCATAAGTGAAATCATTTAAAGGTTCGCCACCAACCATGCTTCGATCATCAACGCCTGTGACAAACTTTTGATAGTCCATCATGACTTGACCGGTGGCATCAGTGATGTCTTGAGCCTTGTCACCAAAGTAATTTCCAAATGTTCGTTCCCATCCAAACTTCATTTGTTTAAAGAAGCCCGGACTATTTGAAATCGCATTGGCATCTTGCTCTTCTTTCAGAACTTTTGATTCATACATCTTTGTGAAACTATCATCTGTAGAAGCTTGTAGCATTTCTTCAAAATAAGCGGCTTGCTCAGGGTCTTTTGCAAAACCAATTTGTTGCAAGGCCTGCTTGTAATCAATCTCGTTACCACCTTCAGCAGCACGTTCTTGTACCAATTTAGCGGTACGATCCGCGAACTCAGCTAAATCTTCTTGCGAAGAACCTTCACTGAAACGAGCGGAAATGGTATCGCTCAGCTTTAATTTTTCAACTTCACTTAAGGAGTTAACATATTGCCTAGACGCTTTCTCCATTTCGTCCGCTGAAAAATCACCGGACACCAACATATCCATCTTCTCTTGATTTAACTCGAACTCTCCGGTTTGTTCGTTTAAGTCAAATGCAGGAGCATAGAATCCTAGTAAACTCGTTTGACCAAATTCTGTTTCCGCAAATTTACGAGCCGTTAAATCAAACTCGGCACCCGCCTGTTGAGGACCGCCAAGGTTTTTACTGTAGTTATAAATCGGATCACCAGCTGCTTTTGCATCATCTTGCACTTGTTGAGCAATGGCTAATGTTTTAGATGAGCTTTGAGCGATATCCGTTGCATTTAAAGAAGTGCCTTGCGTAATCTGATCCACTTGACCGAGTAGCAAGTTGCTTGCCTGTGTTGGGTCCATTCCTAACATAGAACCCATAACACGAGTTTGAGCCGCAATAAATGGCATATCTTTTGTTGATATACCGCGCGCTTCCATTTCACCCATGAAGGCTGTCGCTTCTTCAATCGTTTGGTTCATTGTTACAGTGATTTCTTTTACTGCGCCTACAATCTCACTGAATTTTTCTTTAAAGCTCTTTACATCCGAAACGCTTTTAAGAAGGTTATTATTTGCAGCACCTTCTAAGATTTGAGACATTTCACCTTCGTCTAAATATTCTTCTGGAGCTAGCTCACGTAAATAACGTGAAATTTCTTGACGGTCTTTTAACCCCATTCCGATACCGCCTAGCTCATTCGTTGATTCAAAGGCATTGATAAATTTGTGGTCTGTATCCTGCAAGATTTCTTGATAGTTAAGTGCTTCTTTCGCTTCGCCTACAAATGTATCTGACACGCCTTTTACTCCAAGTGATGCAGCAGTACCTACAGCTAACGCTGGAATGATTCCACCCGGAATAAATAAAGACGCGGCAGCGGTAGCACCTGTCATAACACCAGCTGTCACCCCAACAGCTTTTTCTTGAATATCACGTGATTGATCTTCAAAGAATGCGGATGTTGCTTCTTTTGAATGTTTAGTTGCATCAAAATCTCTCATTTCGCGTATCGTGCCACTTAAGAATCCAGTAGCAGGCGCGAATGGAGAAGGTGCTTCTGTTTGACGACCTCCAAATACAGAACCCGAAGCATAAGAATCGTATTTAGTGGGATCGAATAAAGGTAGCGCTTTAGGATCAAGAGGCGGAGCTTTAGCATCGCTAGAAGGTTTCGCTACACTGTCACTAGAAGGTAAAGCCATTTTTTCAGTAGAAGGCGCTTCCGCTATGCTGCTCTTTACATCAGGAATAGAAACAGGAATGTCCGTTGACGCAATCGGTATTGGTTCCATGTATCCAGCTTCACCATCAGAAGGCATAGAAGTAGGACTAGCGATATTGGGAGGTAGCGGTGTGCCAAAATTCCCCGACTCTGCAGCTGCAGGGTTAGAAGGAGGAGCAACAACTTGTGATGAATTGTCTTTCATTCGGTCCATTTCTTGCTGTTGTTGCATTTTGATAATTTGTTGCATAAGTTGCGTTTGAATATCCATTGTGTGTTGTAAAGCCGGGTTTTCCATTTCCATAGCCATTACTGCTCACCTTCCTCCCTAGCAGGCATTTGATAACGCTTGATACCTACTAAAAATTCTTCGTCTGCTTTTGAAATTCGTGGTAAACCAGCAAGAGGATCAACGTCTGGTTCATCCACGATAATTTCTTCAGGTAAAGATTGCATTAACTGATCCCACATTTCAGGGAATTCTTCAGGCGTAACTTCAGAGCGATGATCTTCAAGCTCTTTCATTTGTTGAACAAGGTTATAGCGCTTTGCATCAACAAAGATATAGAGTACTTCAAACAAGTCATCGAGTTTTTCTGCCCAATTTCGATTGATCGTATTCTTGTCATCCCATTCCTGCTCTTCCTCTTTCAGCGCTTGCCGATAAGCGATCATAAGTTGGATATCTGTCAGTTGAGTAAAGCGTTCTTCAAAAGCATGACCGTGCGCCCTTGAAGCCACTTTTGCTCTCATTTTAAAGACAGGATCGTCAATTACTTTTCCACGTTGTCAGCAAGGTCTTGCCAAAATTCGTTTTGCTTTTTGATTAGCTTGTTGTACTCTTTGCGTAATTCTTCTTTCATCCCGCTGTCTAAAGCTAGAAGCTCACTGTACAATTCACGACGTTGTTTAAATTGTTCTTCCGCTGTCTTCTCTGTATCTACTGGAGATTGACCGTCGATGGATTTTAGAGCCATCGTAATTAAAGCCGTTGTACGTAACTGATTCATTACATCGTTGTATGGAATTAATTTGTCTGAATTGTATTTTGTTTTTAAGTAATCCGGATCTACCATTGAAAGTGCTGTTGCTTGCTCTTCAGAAGTTAATCCTTTATAAACCCACTTTTTATCTGCTAATGTGAAGTCATGTAAAATTTCGCCTTTTTCAGCTAATCCCTTAAGTGTGCCTGCTAGTAAACTCATGAAAACCTCTCCTTTATTAGTTATATTTACCTAATACTTTATACCTATAAATATTATAATCTAAAAAGGAGGGATAACCAATAAGTTATCCCTCCTACTTGTAGAATCTTTCGCTTATTTAAGACGGAATGTAACCTTCGGAATTGTCGTGTACATGACACTTAAATTCTCCATTACAACCGTTCCACCAGCTGTGATTTGTTCACTACGAGCGGAGATTTGGCAACCACGGAATAGAGTAGACTCTACCGCTTCGGTTACTGTATTCGCATCGTTTACTGGATATTTCGCTACTAACATATCAAACGGCATGTTAATGTCGCGGATAGAACGCAAGATTTGATCATCACGTAAGTTTTTCTTATCAACCCCGTGATAGATAGCATTCAGTAAGTTTAATCCATTTAGCAACACACGAGAGATTTGGAACTGCCCTTGTGTGAGCCCTGGAATAATCATCGGCGCATCACTACCTAATTCGAAGAATTGTTGTAGCTGCTTCTGTTCACTGTGCGATAACCCTTGAATTAATCCAATGGGTTTCATTGCAGTGGACTTTGTTGTTGCGTTCGGAGTAGGAGCCGTAAAAAGAATAATACGGTCTGCTCTCGAAAAGTCATTTTGAGAAATGGAACCTTGAATATTGGTATCATGATAGGTCCACTTAGGGACTGTAATAGTTTCAGCCATTCTCTATCCACCTCCTAGATTACTAGATAAACATCTAAATGGTTAGCCGGATAAACCGGATCCATTTGCATTCTTGTTACAAGATCACGACCATCGCCTGTATCATTGATTTGCCAAGCGGTGATGATAGTGAGACTCTTAGCCAAACGTTCCTCTAATACTTCCTGACGAACAGTAGCAGTTGTTCCTTCTAAACGTTCTAAGTAACCAGAATCCACGTTGTACTGACCTGCGTATACGCTTAGTCGATCACGGAATTTCTTTGTTACTACGTCTAGGTTTTTCACAACGCTGTACTCTTGATCGGAAGCGATGTTTGTTTGTGCTGTAGTTAACTGATGGCGAATTTTCGCATTGACACGATCATTATCTTTTACAACAATGAACACGCCGCGCTTAGCCAACATATCCCACTGCACAGGACGGAAACGCGGAGCATTGATTTTTTCGAATACTGTAATCTCACGTAGAGATAACGGATCTACTTTTCCAATGACAGCATCTAAACATGCTACAGCAACAGACATATAGAAAGGAGGAAGCACATACAGTTGGTCTTCCATTCGTAGCTCAACAGAATCACCACAGAAAACGTTACATACACGCTTGCTGTTTAAAGATTCTGAATAGCCGCCAACTTTTGTGACTAACTCGTCAATGCTGTTTAAGTTTTCAATTTTTGTTGTGTCGTATGAAACAAAACTTACCGTTTCACGGCGATCTTTAGGGTTAGATACACCAGATACAAAGTTGTTAAGTAAGTTCGCAATTTCCGGCTTAGATGTTAAAGGTACGATTCGATAAGCATCCTCAAAGAAATAAACCTTTTCTACCGCTGCTTTAAAGTCAGCTAGTGAAGGTTCTTTACCGTAATCACGTGGCACCTCAAGGTAGTAGAAACGAGGCACTTGCATACGGAACGCAATTTCAGCTGCAATGGCGATATCGTTATAAAACTCATTGTCATCTTCTTTTAAAATCGGATGACCAAAAATATCTTTGGAATAGAAGCGGTTTTCTGTGCCCATTAAACGTAAGTCGAAATCTTTGTCTGCATTGGAAGCAGTGATATTCAACTCGTATACAGCGTCATTGGCTACCACTTTGCTTGATGTAACGTTTATCACGACTGTTACAGTTGAATCGTTCGAATTAAACGTTACGTTCTTAACGACTGTGAAGTCAGTGTTTGGCTCTAATGCTACCGTCGCAGGTTCCCCTTGCGGAGCAGAAGCACGAGTGACAACAACTTGACCAATTTGAAACTTCGTTACATCAAATAAATCAAAGTTCATATCCCCAATTAAATCGAACGTCAAGGTAACTTGAGGAAACTTTTCCGTATTAGCACGAATGTTTTTCTTTTGAATATTACGGTTACGAGACGTAACGCCTGTACCGATAAACACCGGATAAAATTGTGTCTCTGGGCTTTTTTGCTCCACTTGCCGTCTTTCGATGCTTACGTCTACACCAGGACCTCGATAGTTACTGTAAGGCATAAGGATTTCCCTCCTTTTGTTATTTCAGCTATCTATAATTCTAAAGGTTTTATAGGTCTTTAGCCACATATTTTAGGTTTTAAATAGTACTATTTTACTAGTTTTTAGGCGCACTTCGGTTATGGGTAACGGTATAAACGCCAGGTGCTCGATATTCTCCACCGAACGGATCTGGAATATCAATATCAATATTCGGATCATCAGAACCTCTTCCGGTTCCATGTTGATATTCCCACGGAACTTCGACTCGAAAAATAACTTGTGTTTCAAACAAATCATTTTCTCGTTCCACTTCTTGTGTCTCGCCAATCGTCGCATCTTGAATGTTTATGCCGACTTGCGTAAACATGCCATGAAGCGCGAACACACCAAGCATATTTAATTCATCCGCTAAATCAGACGATTCTTCTTCTACGAAAGCTCTGACACTCACACTGATCGTTGTAGGTATGACTTTAAACGATTTATAGCCAGCCACTACGCCTTCATTATTCCGGATTTCTTCTGTCATATTTTTAAAGAAGCCATCCTGTAAACCGAAATTGTATTGACCGATTTTAATAAGAAAACGCGGCACTTTATATTCATGAGAGATATTGGCATAGGAAGGTTGAATATGAATACCTGTTGCAGCCATATCATCCTCGAATTTATAAGCGGGATGTCGTTTATAAATTTCCCTTAAAGCAACCAAAAAACGTTCGCGTACCGTTTTCTTAAATAAATTAACTTGTGGAAATAAAGCACGTTGTTCTTCAGACAAATTTATCACTCACTTTCTACCGGTATCGAATAAGCAGGATGCCCCTTTTTCAATGGAGCCAGTTGCAAAACCTGCCTAATTAAAAATTGCGATACGGTACGAGGTGCGACACTTACAACTTTAAAACGCTGATTCAAATAATCGACCATTACATCTTCTGGATACACAATAGGAGTGTTGCTGATCCACGCTTGAATCGGAGTTAACGTTGTTTCATCTGCATCATGTTCACCAGATGTCATTACGTACTGACTCATATCTTGTGAGATTTTTGTTTTAATAGGTGGGTGATAGCCAGATAACTTTCCGGTACCCCCGCACACTTTACAATTCGCAAACTTAGGCTGATTAGTAATTGAGTTCCAGCAATTCGGACACTTTTCTTCAACGCGCTTTTTAAGCAAAAAATGTACCGGTGGATTATTCATAACACGTAATACCACGCGGCTTTCATAGATGACTTTATTCGCGATGTTATTCGGCATGTTATACGTTAAGCTAACAGGACCATCCTCAGCGACTTTCACTCCATTACGAAATCCTTCGACTCTGTAATAGTAGCGGATATTGTAATCGTATAGATTCACCGTTGGATCTAGTTGGAATGGCTGCGTGATGTTTTCAGCAATGATTTCAAAATCATCAGTAGGAGAAGTAGAGCGATAAAGCGTGAAGTTCTCTCCATCCAATGTCCATTCCACATACAGCTCCCGCATAGAAGTCGGTGTTACCTTCATCATTAGAAATACCTCATAGGGCTGCCGACACCGCGAAACTTCGGTAATCGCGAACGCTTAAACATTTTCAATTCTTGATAGAAAAGTGTCGCCTTGCTATTTAACCATTGAGCATAATGGCCAGATTTATCATCCAAATTTACATTGAAGCCTGCATCGCTGTAGCTAAGTTGATTCCGCAAGTGAAGCAAACCCTTCGCTTCAAGCATTTTCATCATAGCCCCGTCTAGCAGGAGTACGGTTTTTGGAAACTTACTTAAACTGTAACTTGTGCGTGGTTCTGTCTCATTAATCATGTACCATGACTCAGTGATCCAGTGGGCAATTTCTTCATCGCTAAACTCTTGCTCTTGCCCATTTAAAATATTTTTTAGAGGGTCTGTATCAAGTACATTCCCTCTAAAACGTTTCACATAGGTTTTCATAGGTTCAGTTAACTCAGCCATACAAAAACCTCCTTATTCAGCTTTATCCTCAGTCTGTTCTTCATCTTTTTCATCTTCTTTTTGTGGTGCTTCGTACTCGTCAAATTGCTCAGACATAAATTTGTGAACAGCTTCCGTAATTTGTCCAGCATTCTTACTTTTAGAAAGAGTTAAATTCGGAACGTCCTTCGACCAATCAATTAATTCCGTTTTATTCTTCTCTTCAACTTCTTCAGGTGTTAAGTACCAATCCGGTTTTGCATCGGCTTCTACTGCAGGAGTTCGAACAGGTTCTTCCTCTTGTTTATCATTGTCTTCCACCAACTTATCCACGTCTCCACCATTAAGCGCATATAGAATGGCTTGAGGTACTTCATCATGGATGTGAATTTCGTTATTTTCTTGTAATCGTAATGCGTAGTTTACTTGCTCCAGTGTACGGAAATGAACCAAGCCACCTGTATTCGGCTGAAGCATAGATTTCCCTAAAGGACGAACGACAGATTGTAAGTTTTCGATATATAGTGAGCAAACATGTTTATTTGAAAACATTTGAATTTCCCCTCTCATTTTTAAAAGTAAAAAAAGCGAAACGGTTACCCGCCTCGCTTTTTGTCTAACCGCCGCTTCTCGAATCTGCACCGATTACGACGAGCGACGGCGTTATTTTAAAATCAAGCAGCTTTACCTAACTCTAAACGAGCGATTGCAAGGTGACTGTGAATAAACATACCGATATACTCATAAGCCATTACCTCTTTATCGCGCTTCTCAGGGATACGGTTAACATCAACAGTGATGTCACGTAGAATCGGCATACGACCAAGTACTTCCTTCGGAGCTAGTCCGTATACATACTTTTCGTCAACCATGATACCTGTGATCATCTTGATACCGCCCCAAATTGTAGGCATTTGACCTGTTTCTAATACGCTACGTTGAGTCGTATCATCTAACTCATTTTCTCCCCATAATAGGAAGCCGTCGTATGTTACAGGATTCATTAAGTAAGCAGCAAATGCTACATCGTTACGAGAGAAGATATTTTTAACTGCTAGTAAACCTGGCTTCGTGATTTCACGTTCAGATTGAGTAGCAATTTGAGTTTTCTTACCTTCGTCAGATTCTACTAACATGTTAGCAGCATCTAAGAAAGAGCGGTCTTCAAGTTTACTAATCTCTTGACCTGCTTTTTCCTGTGTACGACGGAGTAAATCGTACGGTTGAGTATCTAACTCCCACTGTGTAATCGTTAAACGTGGAGTAGCTACTTCAAAGAAGTTTACTTTAACAGTTGTACCTTCAACAGTTAAAGTTGGAACCTCTGCAAAACGCGCTACAACAGCAGCAGTAGCTTCAACGTCTTTTGAATAAGTAACGAATACTTCTTCATTTACACGCGTTAAGTCTTCAGAAGAAACATTTGTAATCGTGATTATGTCACGCACAAAGCCCTCATAATCGCGCTGCACTTGAATAAATTCTGGCATTTTTTCCGATGCATAACGCTCGAAGCCATTGCCGCTTGCTAACAATTCGCGTAATTCTAATTCTTCTTCATGGAATTCCCCATTCATACGGGGTGCTGAAATACGACCTCTAGCCATAGTTTTTCTCCTCCTCAGCTCTTAATCAATGATTAAGATTGATAATGTAAAAATTCAGAATCATCACTAGGAACGATTGTTACGTAACCAACAATGTCTTGAGCTTTGTGAGTGCCTTCAGTGAATGGCTCCACAACGCCTTCTTTTGTTTTAGAAGCAACAACAGGTTTCCCATGTGTATAAGAAGCTTCTTTATCGTACATGTCTGTACCGATCATGTAGTTGTTCATTAAGCAAGTGATCGCACCTAAACGTGATACGTTGTCACGACCTTCTAAGCGCTCTCTTTGCAATCCAAGACCTTGACCATTGTAGCGGCTGTTTAAAGTTGGATATGCTTTGCGAGTGCCATCAGCATAGTCAAACTCACCTTCATCGTTAATGTGGAATAACTGACCAGGATAAACGTCTGTAACGTTGTCAGAAATCGGCAAGTCTAAACGATGGGCATTTTGATAGTAATTAGTTTGAGCTAACATGTATCATTCTCCTCCTTTGTTTACCTTCTATTGAGATCACTAGCCGCTTCACCGATACTTTGTCCTCTTTTTGACAGACCAAGATTCGCGTTCGCATTCGTATGAGTCGATGCTAGTTTCTTATTATCTTTATATTCTCCTATAATTGCTAAACTTTCAAGACTTTCTTCCTGCATTCCTGCCATTTTATTCATATTTTCATATCTTTTTATAGTACTTTCGTCGCATATCATAAGCTCGTCAACCATGCCCTCTACCTCTGCCTGTTTGATCAATCCATTCTCCAACATTTCTTCTGCAAGATCGACGGCAATTTTAGAACGCTTTTGTGCAATGGTTCTAAGACGTAACTCTTCAAACTCTGCTTCTTTTTCAAATAACTGCTCCTGTCTTTCAGCAGCTGTCTTTTCCATTAAGTCTTTTTCCATAATTGCTTGCTCTAATTTTTGCTCAGTAGCGGTTTTTTCCATATAGAGTATTTCATAATCTTTTGCATGCTTTTCTAGGCTTTCTTCTAACTCAGCGATTTTTTGCATGGAAGCTACTTTATCCATTTGCTCCATTTCGTCTTTTTGAAGAAAAGTGTGATTGTCATACACGGAAGATTCTTTTTGCATATTTTCTTGAGTGGTGGTTTCATTCTCTTTTTGCCCCTCGCGTGGATATAATTTATCCGCTACGTACCCTGTAGCAAGAAGGGGAGTGGCAAACTTAATTGGCTTTTCGACTACTGCAACAGCAGACGGTCTAAATACTTCTTTATTGACTTTAGACACGGTACCGTCTTCGGCCACTTCTTCACCAATTTGACGGTTCACTTTTGTCGAGAATGCTTTCCCTCTCATTGAATCCGGATTTTTACCAGCTAAGAAAGTACCTGCTTTTGTATCCGCTTTTTCTAAAACGTTTTTTGTACCAACAACACCTTTTTCAATGGCATCTTTTGTTTTAGGTACGATTCGTTTTGTTAATCCCAATGCACCATCTAATAAGAAGCTCCCTGTACCTTCACCTTTAAGAACATCGTTGTGTTTTGCTATCACTTGTTCCTCATTAAAAAGATTGAGGCTTGATGGATCTACCTTTGAATCTTTCACTTGATGAGTAAATGAACTAGTGAGTGGCTTAGCTTCTTTCACACCTTTTCGCATAAAGGGAAGAGCAAGCAGCTTCTTAGGATTGAAAGCCGCCTTCTTCTCCAAGAAAGATGTTTGCTCAAATGAAGTCTTATCCATACGTTCCACCCCCTTATTGATTTAAGAAATGAGTAAGCTCGTTTTTCAAACGGTCTGATGTAGAGAAGTTTTTCACTAAATCGAAATCGTGGTTCTCCATCAATACATCGAATACGGCGTTTGCAATATCCGCTAATTCTTTGTTTCGATATGTCGTAAGGAAGTTACGTGCCTGCTGCACAATCATGCGCTTGTAGTATTCGGCGCGGTAGCTGTCCATACCAGCTTCTTTTAATAAGCGATGCTCAATCATTTCTTCTACCTGTTTTTGCGTTAAACGTCGCATTGGCAAAGCACCGATTTGTTGCTGGATAACGTTGCGATCCATGTTATCGATGATGCCAGTAATAACATTGGGAAGTTCGCCACCATGCGTTTGTTGTAAATCTTCAGCTCGTTGTACAACGGTTGAAGCAAAATCATGTGCAGATTCTCCACTAATGCCTAACTTTTTGGAAATGTATTGTTTCGTTTGAGAAAATAACTCGAACGGGTTTGATACTGTATTTGCTCTTTTCTCCATTGAATCTTTACGTAGTTCGGTTACGTCACTAGCCATTTTTGAAAAGATAGCTTCTGACTCCATTGGAGAAAGGGAAGAAAAGGAGAGTGCCTTTTCTTCTTGCTTTCGATTAGAGATAGATTGCTCATCATAAACGCTCGCAATCTTTTTCATTCCTTGACTACGATATTGTAGGTTCTCAAACATTCGGATTTCCTCCTTCGTTCGGCTTCGGCGCTGTTTGTTCTTTCGGTTTGCCCATATCAGATAATTTCTTGAATACTAAGGCATCCACAGCGCGCCCTGGCAATGTACGAGATAGAGGAGATACGTCACCAATAGCACTTAACAACATGTTGTTTGTAAACTCTTCAGCAACCTTATCTAGTTCTCCCTCTACATGATCGGATGCAATCTTTAGCATTCTTCCTTTTTCACCAGACGGAATATTGTAATGGTCAAGAATCGCAAAGGCTTCTTTATCCATTCCTCCTAGTGAAAGGATGGTAGCCATTTTGACAGCGCTTGTTTGTTCCTCATTTGCACCTGTCTGATCCATGTAATCCGTTAAAACTTTTTTATTATCAAATACGTTATAATCACCAGATGTTAAATCATCCGCTACTTTCACAAGGCTTTCGAATTGGTCATAATCCGCTTCTTTTGTGAAAGGTTTTTTAAGTGCTTGGAAGACGTTGCCTCCAACACTCTTCGCTTTTCTTGCACCTGTCGCAACTGCTCTTGTTAAAGGAGCACCTGCTAAGGCAGCACCAGCACCAACAATAAACGGATGTTCTTTCATAAAGTTTTGGCCATCCGTTAAATATCGGCCGTTATTCTCACGACTCTTTTGATAAGCACTTGCACCGTAAGCGATAGGCACCGTAGCCATCATTAATTTCGTTTTGCCAATACCCGACTTCTTTTTATAATCAGGATTCAAACCGATCTTTTCACGCGGTTGATATTTCTGACGTTTTTGTTCCTTGTATTCTCGACGCTCATCACGAGATTCAAAGTCAGGTGCAGCTGTTTTATCCATGCCATCAAATGTATCTGCAGCTAATTTAATAATTTTGGTTTGACCGAAGCTAGGACGCATTCTTTCATATAAGCCATAAGCTAAACCGCCTAGTGCTTCTCCAATGGATGAAGGGTGTGCAATCATATTTAAATCACGGCGCACATCTTCGTTTCCAATAACTGCTCGATGTCCATTAAGCACAACCGACAAACGCGGATACAGATGATCCGGGTGCGAACTACGCATTTTCATCATTGGCTCTAATGTAGAGCGGATGATACGGATCACACGAACAGGTGCATCTTGATTTAACTCAGAACCTATATCAACATTTGATAAGAAGCTGTCGCGGTTACGATTGAAGCCATCTGTATCAAACGTTGCACGTTGGTATAAATCAAATAGAGAAGATGGATCATGGAAGTCAGGCGCATCTTCAATGTCCTGTACAGCTTTTGTCATTCCTGTCGCAAACTCACTAGGATATACGTTTCCTTCCTCTTCAGAAGCGACATCTAAATCTCTATTTAAATGAGCATCCGTCATATGTTTAAGAAGCGTATCCAATTCACCAGGGAAGAAGGTAATTCCCATTAACTCTGCTACACCTAAAAGGGTAGAGAAGGCACGTGTGATTGGAATGTTGTTTGCTTTCGCAACAGACTTTACGCTATTAGCAACTGTGATTAAGGAAGCATCATCTAATCGTTTTTCTGTTAAGAATTTAATCACTTGTAGCATTTCAGCTGCATGTGGTAAATCCGATTGTTTTTTTCCGCTGATGATATTGATAAGCTTTCCAGTGACTTGCTTTTCGAACTCAGCGATTTTACGCATCATTTCATTGTCCATATTCGCTTGCTTAGTAGCAGCCACTTTAAATAATGGATGAACGCTTTCTTCCTCATGAGCTACCTTCTCCATTGCTTCATCGTATACATAGTGAAGCGTAGAAGAATCAGAAGCGACTTTGCGGAAAGATGTTGTAGCAGTACCTTTAGGCGGTGTGTCTACAATAAAGAATGCTTTGGCTACACGTTCAGCTCCGTTAAGTACCGTACTTGAATCGTGAAAACGCGGTTTGTAGTTAATCTCAAATACACGTTCACCATTCCCTAAGAACTGAAGGCGGTACTTTCTTACGTGGTCACAAAACTCTGATTTCTTACGAGCTTTATTTCCACAGATACTGCACTCTGTATAAGGAACTTTACAACCCATCGATACATCCGTTAGGTATCCTTTTAGATAACCACGTGCTGTTTCAGGTGAGCGTTTTTTGTCAATTCCTTTTAGAATCTCAACGCATCGCATAACTGGATTCCAGCGGACACTGATAATCTTTCCAATCGCATTTTCCACTTTTTTATTTTCGTGGTTTTTGAAAGGATGACCATCATTAAATGTGCTGAAATAAGCTTCTAATTGATCGTTCGGAAAGTAATCTCCGTTTTTATTTGGACCGTAAAATTCACCGGACGACACGATACGAACCCACATATAAAGGAAGTCCGGGTCGTAGACAAATCCTTCGGGGAAATCTACATCACTTGCTTCTTTTACTAATTCGTCTTCTGACGACACATCAAAGATTTTGTATTCCGTTATTCTGGACGGAATTAATTTATCGAATGACATGGTAAATCCTCCTTTCGAACTATGACAAAATACCTATTATTACTATATCATGAGCCCTTTACCTTTTACTCTCTTTTTTAGGGTCAACAAAGCATTTTTTAAACAGAAAAAAGCCCACCGCAACAAGGCGGCAGGCTTAGTGGTTAGTCTTCTTCTGATAGATCGGTTCATTATCCTTAGAGAACAAAAGGACTAATTGTTTTTAATTAATGTGCGGATATAATTAATTCCTTCTTGATTCTTACTGACAAAAACAATAGAAGCAATTGTGTTATCTAAAGCTGCAGTGTTGTTAATATCAGAAGCACAGGTTACATAAGGCGAAATGCCTTTTGCAAGCGCTTCTTTATAATAACTGTATAACTTCTCTTTTGATTCTTGACCTAATTCGAATATGGTTGAAAGTGTCTGGGAATAAACAAGGTCTACATCTGTTCTTTCTTTTACAACCGTCCGATTAGCTTGAATGACTTTTTCAAATGGGTTTACAAACTGCTGCAACAATTCATGGTGCCAATCAACTTCATTTAACGATAAGGCTAATTCCACCAATGATTTTTGTTGCTCTTCACTAAACATGACATAAAATTTCTGAATCATTTCTTTTGGCAATATATGCACAGAGCCGTATTCTAACCCTGGAATTGGCGATGCATCGAAACGTTCTATTTTTTTCACAACAATTTTCAAGTGATCTGCAATTTCCTCAATGACAAAAGCTTCAATGGTTGCGCTTTTAAAAGGTCCTTTAATCCAATCTCCAAATTTCGGCATGTTCTCCCCTCGCTCTTCAACGATTATCAGAAACGTCGAACTCTCCTCCTTCAATTCTAAGTGTCCCCTCTATAAAACACAAGGTTTTAAAAGGATATTTCTTGAAAACAAAAAAAGGAGTAAGTACATAAAGTACTTACTCAAAAACATGTCCAATTAGGGGAAACGGAGTCAAAAGCAACGAAAAAAGCGAACATCCGTGTACCTAAATATTACCACAAAATATAGGTATAAAGATACAATAATTTTCTATATATAGTATATTGTCCACACAAAATAAGGAAGTGTTATAAGCACATTGGAATAGAAATACATTGTTTTGTATTTTCTATTTTTGGTTGTTTTGTATTAAAATAGAAAGGAGGGCTTAAATTGGATACATTCTGTCAAACAGAAGAAGCATTCAAACGCCTACTCGATGGCGATATTATTGAAAATATTGAGCAACAATTTTTCTTACGAAAAGAGAATCATCAGTTATTAATGTCTTATGATTGTGTCCGCTGGCAACAAACGGACAATTCGTTTTCTTCTTTTTTTAGCGGTGGAATATGGAGAAGCCTAAGTAATCTATCATACTACCAACAATTAAAAGAAGGAGATCCGCAAGCTGCACTATCATACTTAACCGAGCAAGATACGATTTTACCGGAGTCACATCCGAACGCAGATAAAACAAAAAGACGTTGGTTTAAAGGAGGAATATTAAATTGAAACGTACAAAAGTATGGTTCGATACAGAATTTACAGGATTGCATAAGAACACTACATTGATTAGCATCGGACTAGTAAGCGAAGAAGGCCATACATTTTACGCAGAGTTTACGGATTATGACAAGAAACAAATTACGCCCTGGTTAGAAACAAACGTCTTATTTAATTTACGACTGCAGCACATGAGAGGGTTTACGCATATAAACGTTACACCTTCAACCAAGCGAGAAGTAATTGGTGACACAGCAACCATCACCAAAGAGCTCCGTCAATGGTTGAATCAATATAAACAAATTGAAATGTGGTCTGATTGTTTAGCATATGATTGGGTGCTATTCTGTCAGCTGTTCGGTGGAGCAATGCTGATACCGAAACATATTTATTATATTCCTTTTGATTTGTGTACATTGTTTTTAGCAAAAGGAGTCGATCCAGATATAAGCCGAAAAGAATTTGCAGGTAAAAACCTCAAATTACACAATGCACTAGATGATGCATTACTGCAAAAAGCATGCACGGAAAAATTATTAAAAGGAGCGGATTAACATGGATAACAAAAAAGTACCGATGGATTTGCATAAAGGGAATTTCGAATTGGACGGAAACGCAATAACCGCTTCTCATATTGATTCTAAGAGACTTGCTGCTATTGATCCGCATCAATATACAAGTTACACATTACAGGTAGCAGACGGTAAAGAAGTGATCAAAATAACTAGTGATGGCGATCTACTTTGGAACGGTAAAAAAGTAGAAACAGAAGATGCATTGGTTAGTGCATTACGCTCGTTCTTACGAGAGGCGGGTAGACTATGACAATTAAATCAACAGAAACAATTGTGCCAATTTCATTAGATTCCTTACTTGAAAAAGCGGATCTTAAAGATATTCAAAGATTACTAGCAAGCGCAAAAGAAGTGATGGTTCGTGAAGTATTAGCAGGTACGGATAGTAAAATTAATCAAGAAGGGGATGTTTCTGTGTTAAAACAAAAGTTTGAAACAACCGAAGAATTATTTAATTTTATTCAACAAGGATGGGTAGGGATGCCTGCTACGGTGGTATGTAAAGAAATTAGACGAAAAGACCAATTGCCACATTGGAAAAAATGTCCCAAAGATCATATCTATGTTGGCGTGATCAGACGCAAAAAAGGTGATCGTGTAATAATGGTACGTCATGGTTTCTCGGCAGATTTAGATTGTAACGTTCCAGCAGAAGAATTAACTATTGATGACTTATTGTTAACGGTATGGCCAGGAAGCCGAAACTTGCATTGCAAACATTGCGGCGAGTTTGCTACAAGTATTGATCGTGAAGGTTCATGCAGTGATTGCCCAACGAAATAATCCAAATTAACAGGAGGATTATCCAAATGGAAATGTTAGATGGCCGTACATTAGAGATTGGTCAGAAGGTAAGGGTATATGTAAATTTGCATAAGCAAGGCAGATTCTCAATAGTTGATACAAGAAGCGGGCTCGTATGTGGCTACGCTTCTTCTTGTTTATTGGAGGATGCTCACTTCTTTGTCAGTCCTAGCGGAAGAGAGAAGGTACGCAAGACCAAACATAAAATGGTTCATGCATGGGTAAGAGGTATTTTTAAAGGAGCGGATTTAGAAGGAGAAGGGTTTACCGAAGCGGTAAGTTATAATCCATACAAGAACGAAAACTTTATTGATAGCGAAGGAGAGGACATTCACTATGCAGAGCAAGCTTATTTCTCCAATAAGAAAGTGTACCTGCAATAAAAAGCATAATAGCACAATTATTAAAAACATAATTAATAAAATCATAATTACACAAATAGCCCCTTATCTCCTTTATGGGAGATAAGGGGCTATGATTGTTTTTTCTTTCTATTCAGGACGGACAACTAACTCTTTCTTACTGTTGGCCATTGCTTCAGCAGCTGTTAATGATAAGCCGCTTGCCACAACCCAATTTTCCTCAACATTATAAACTTCGTACGTATCGACTTGAGCACCGTATTTCTCCATCATTATAAATCCACCTCCTTCTAAAACATGCACTTTTCGACGCTTGAATTCTTCAAACTTCTCTTTTAATTCTTTCTTTTCCGCTACCCGATTTTTATAAAGTTCATCCGTTTCAGGGATTCCATCAAACGACAATTCCAATTCTTCAAGGTCATTTTCATATTGCGTATGGAGTTTAATTAAATCATGCACGGTAAGGATATTTTCTTCTGGCAAAACAAGCTCAATTTCATCTTCGCAATACGTTCCAGGAGCGGTCTTCAAATACTCTTGAACTTGGTCAGCTCTTACAAAAGCTTTGTCCGCATTCATAATCTCATGATGAGAGTGCTCTAATAATACAAATATCTTCATCGCTTTTTCCTCATTTCCCCGCGAGTTTTTAACTCAATCCAATAAATACTATAAGCCGTAAAGTTAGACTCATAGATTGTATAGCCTAGACGTTCCAGAATTCCTCTTGTGACGTTTGAATCTTCATCATGAATCAAACATCGATACGATATGTAAGCTCCTGTTTCACGTCCTTCTACACTTTCGGGATATAAGAGCGCATACCTTCTAATTAAATCTTTTACTTCGTCTTCTACTTCTCGTAAAACACGAATCTCATTTTTGCTTTTATCCATTGAATAAAACATAGGAGGATATGGAAAGACCATTTCGGGAAGTAGGGATGAATTTCGCGTTGTTAAAGAAATGCGAGTAGGAAAGTCAAAATTAAAACGCGCCATCGTCTTTTACCTCTTTCGGTTCTACCCATTGCTGCCATTCCATGTTCTTATTGAAATGATGGTTATATGGATTAGGATAAGATTCAATATAGACCACACGGCGTATACCTACTTGAGCAAGCGTACGTGTGCAATTTTCACAAGGTTCCACTGTTGCGTAAACAGTAGCACCTTTGAATACATCTTTTTTCTCTTTTAATAAAGCGTTGATTTCTGCATGGTTGCAGCGAATACAACGCCCTTCGTTATTAATTAAGCATCCTTCATCCAAACAGTGTTCTTCCCCATGATTCGCACCGTTATATCCAAAAGAAAGTTGCTCACCATTTTGATCAACGATGACGCAACCTACTTTTTTACGGCGGCATGTGGAACGCTCAGCCCATATTTTCGCAACCGCTAAGTAACTTTCATCCAAACTTGGTCTGCTCATAATCGTTACCTCACAGCTGCATCTTTTTCTTGTTTTTTCAATTCGTTAATCATCCACTGGATATTGTTCTTCGCGATATAACCCTCCATATTCGGAAGAGCATCCTCTAACTTGGTACTGAATTTACTGAACCAATTCTCAATCTTTTCTAAATCTGTGCGTTCCATTCTCTCCATCTCCCTTTATTTAATTTTTAATACCCTTGTGCCTGTCTTACTTGGTTCTTTTTATGTTTAACATGATACGCTTCTTCAAGTTGCTTACTATAACCGAGTTGCCCCACAAGTTGAAAGAACGTATACATCACACTTACATAGTCCGTTACCATAGAAGAATCTTGTGTATCGATATCCAGTTCTTTCTTAATCCGTTCTTGCAAACGCCATCCTTGATGCAGATAAGTGATGTTTGCTACAAGATCCATAAACAGATCAGCAACCGGCTTATCCGTTTCAGTCGGGCCGTACATTTCTATAAATGGCATCGCTTGATCCACCACATTTAACTCAAGACCAAGAGATAAGATGAAATGGAATTTGTCACTTAGTTCTTCTAACAACTCATCTTCCATTGGTTCTTCGAGTTTTTGATTATATAGCTCTGCATAATGACGAGCTTTTTTAATAGAGGACGGCGTTTGCGTTGTGCTCCAGTATTTAAAGTCTTTAGGTGTTTCATTTGCAGCTTCACCCAATTCGACGATTAGACCTAAAAACTTTTTTTCGATACGTTCCTTCTTAGGAATATCTTTAAATTTCGCATCGAATTGGGCTTGTTCTTGAAACAATGTTCTGTAGTCCATACTCAACCTTCTTTCTTATTTTTGTTAGACACAATAAAGATAAGGACAATGTTCATTGTCCTTATGTATACTCACTTTTTCTTTTTGCGCTTTTTGATTTTCGTGCGTCGAATATTTATAGATTCATCGGGCTCTCGATGGATATATGTCTTGTATTTATCTAAGGTTAGTCGTCCTTGTTGAGTCATATTGATGAGGAAATCTTTTCGTACAGTAGCGGATTTATCAACCTTCAAATCTCTAGCCATCTGTTCGCCTTGAAAGACATTTTTATGTGTGTCTTTCACTGTTGCGACAATTTGGAAGTTCTCGTCCATTTTAGCAACGTGTTCAAATCCACCAGCTTCTTTAATCATCTTTGCAATATCGTTTTTTAAAGCTTGCTTTTCAAACTTCTTCTTACTCAATTCATCGGATAATTCGATAAAGCGAAACATTTTAGCTTCCAATTCGGCGTAATCCACTGACATACAATTTCCCCCTTAAATAAAAAATAATACTTTATACCTATATAATGTATATATTTTCTTATAATAAATGGTATAATTTTAGATAGAAACGTGATTGTTCTTGCTTTCAGTATAACTGAAAGGGAATAGTTTGGAAAGAAAATATAGTAAAAAAGTCACAATTTTTTTGAAAATATTAGAGGAGGATTGGATTCTTATGGCAAAAAGTAAACGTAAAAATAATAATTCTGCTTTACAAATTGTCCAAAAAGAGCATATACAACCTCAATTAATGAAGATGATGGAGGCAGCAAGAAAGATGGGTTACGAAGAAGGAAAGAAACAAGCTGCTCTCCAAAGCAAAATACAAGGTATGTCTGAACTAATGATTTCAATGCAAGTTTGGACAAATGAAATAGATAAACACGTGAAGGGGATAGGGCCTAAGAATAAGGAACTTATCATGTTTTACTATGCCGAGCGGATTAAAGAGCTCATCGAAAAGCAAATGAATGTGCAACAATAAACAGGAAAAAGGGGTTGTTCTTGTGATGACGAATCCTCCTCCTAGATGGACGAAGGAAGAACAAACATATTTAGAAGAGTATTGGGGCGTAAAGAGTTTAAAGGTCATTGCGACAAATCTTAATCGATCCGTAAAATCTGTACGCGAGAAAGCCCACCTTTTAAACCTTCGAAAGCCTTCATCGGGTTATGACGGGATTACACTTAGAGAACTAGCCAAAACATTAAATGTTTGGTTTCCTACTATTCGATCTTGGATTGAATTATTCGATTTTCCAGCGAAGAAAAAAGTATTTACATGCAAGCAACGTGTGTACGTTGTCACATTAGATGACTTTTGGGATTGGGCATTTTACCATCGTGATGTTATTAATTTCAATAATTTCGAACCTCTTAGTTTAGGGAAAGAACCTGAATGGGTAGAACAGCAGCGGAAGATATCGCGAATACAAGCAAAGTCTCGTCAACCGTGGACGGTGGAAGAACGAAACACATTGCTTTGTCTGGTAAAAGAACATAAGTACACATACTCAGAGTTGTCAGTAATCCTCAAGCGTTCTGAATACGCCATTCGCACACAGCTAACAAAAATGAATACAAAATATCGACCTTTACCATCTACCGGCGCATCAATCTGTACTGATGAAGAATTAGATGTTGTTATTGCGCGCTTAAGAGAAGGTGATACATTGAGCTTAATTATATCAGAAATGAATTATGATAAGGATCCATTTGAGTTTAAAAATAAAGCAAAGGTAAGACACCAATTAAAAAATTTAGGGGTTATTTTTTCGCGCGACAAAATAGTAGCTATGCCGACTCAACCGAAGAAAAAAAGAAGAATGAAGCGAATAACATAAAAAGGATACAGTGAAAAACTGCATCCTTTTTATATGTCAAATTTACCGTTCAATACTTTTGTGAATACTTCACGTGCCCATGTAGAACGATTGATTAATTTATCTTTACCTGTTTTCGTATCTGGTAGCATCACGTCATTTTGTTTCATTTCAAAAATGTGCTTTTCTAATTGACGAATTAAATCAACAGGAAGATTTAGAATGTAACGGTCTGTCTCTACTTCTTTCACCGCACTCAACGTAACAGGACCATACTTTTCGTTATCTTTATCTTCACCTTGATTTGCTGATTTACCTCCACCTAGCTTTACCATAAGAAACACCCCTTCATTGAATTACTCAAAACTGGCTGTACTGATTTTTTTAGGCTTTGCAATTGTATCAAGGTATGCTGATAATTCTTGATAGTCACCTAAAACCTTTTTCATGTACTTATTACTTAAATCTACGACTTGATCATTCATGCTAGCGCGGTTAATAACTGACGAATACCGAATTGGTGGTGTAAATTGGTTGATATCTACTTCTTGAAACGCAGCATAGAATCCATCCAATTCTTTTTTAAATCCACGAGAAAAATCTACAGCCATAGGGACGATTTGATAATCTAATTCAATTCCGCTATTAATTAAATCTGTAATGATTTCGATTGTTCGTGCAGTTGCTACGACACTACTTTTATCCATGATTGTAGGTAAGAGTGCCAAACTACTCGCGATTAAGCTCATAACCAACATTCGATCCGATTCAGTTGGATGTGTATCTATAATTATGTAATCGTAATAAGCGCGGATCGGCTCGATTAAATCTTCGAGAAACCACTCTTGTTTGATTACACGTTTCTTTTCGGCTAGCTCTCTAATTTTAGGCACATTGTTACTACCTGGAATAAAATCAATTCCTGTTTCCTCATCGTGCTGCAGAGCGTTTTTAAATGTCACTTCTCCAGAAGCCCAATCATATGCATCATATTTAAATGATGTGCGGTCATACCCTAGTCTTGTGGCCACATCCGAGTTTTGGCACAAATCAATAATAAGCACGCGTTTACCTTCTTGTACTTTTGTGATCCCATAGAATTTAGCCAATGATGTTTTCCCGGTTCCACCTTTTGTACTTGCAGATGCTATAACGATAGCGGGCATATGAACACCTCTTCAATCTTTATTAGTTTTGGTCTTTTTATTAAATCATATAAGCACATAATTACGAATGAGCATATTTTACTATTTATGCCGTATGGTAATTGCGTAATTAATAATTAATAATTATGTAATTAATAAAGGCAGCAGGAGTTTCCCTGCTGCCTTCTTTTTATATTAACGTTGTGATTGATTTTGTTCTGCTAATGATTGTTGAGCTAAATGGATTAATCGTTTTGTCATTTCTCCACCGACTGCTCCGTTCTGTCTAGCTGTTGCATCTGCACCTAACGTAATCCCCATCTCTTCAGCAATTTCATTTCTCATGTTAGCTAAGATACCTTCTGATTGTGGAACTACTAAGCGGTTACGTTTTGTCATATGACAACAACTCCTCTAGGTTAGTTGCTAAGAGGTTGTTTCCCTCTTGCACATTTAGAATAACACTTTTCGAATGTGCGAATCAAAGGTAGATGAATGGGAGAAATGACAATTATTAATTATGCTTTTATGTTTTTATGAAACGGCATAGGTTTATAAAAGCATAAAAAAAGAAATAGTATAGAAACGGATAAAAAAGGAGGTTAACCATGAGGCTGTTAACGATACTTATCTTTTTATTAGCCGTCATTGCTATTGTCTACTTATTTACTTCCGCAATTATCCAGGGACCAATCGCCGTATTATTAATGCTGATTCTTGCAGTTTTTCTTTTCTTATTATTAACAAGAGGCGGGATATAGTCCCACCTCTGTTTTTTATTTATGAAGGAAAGCAATTTTAGCTAAGCCACCGTCAAAAGAAGCTGCTTTACCCACGTTCAATTTCTTTTCATGCATTTCTTTATCCCAAGGACCTTTAGCATCCTTTACATCCGCAATGTAAGATTTGACGTTTTTCTTTTCAGCTTTTTCATAACCTTTTGTTCGATGATATCCATCCGCAATTTTAATATCGCCATTAGGTAAGCGAACTAGCACAACAGGCTCCATTTCCTGCCCATCACGAATAGCTTGAGCAATACCTTTCACCTTATCTTGTTCACGTGCGCCTCCAGGTCTACGAGCCATTTTAATGTCACGTAAAGGAACGTTATCAGAAAGCTTCCACTCGACATCCTTCACCCACTGCAAACAATCCGCTGGATAATTCTTTTTTAAATAGTTGTATACTTTCGTCTGCATTCCTTTTGCCTCCACTTGATCCGCTGCCACTTTAACTAATCCGTACATTTGCATTCCCCTTCCTTTGTAGGTAAAAAGCACTAATTATATTATGCAAGGTTTTCGATTGTCCTGCATTACTTTTTAAACAAAAATAACTTGAGCCCCACAGGGCCCAAGTTATGTGTCGTCTCTCTTGATTACTTTACGTGGCTGATCGCCATTATATTCTGATATTAATCCTTGTTCTTCCATCGCATCAATCATTCTCGCCGCGCGATTGTAGCCTATACGAAACCTTCTTTGAAGCATTGATACAGAAGCAGTATCCATTTCTTTAACTAACTTAATCGCTTCTTCCAGCAATTCATCTTCACCAGCTGCTTCATCTTCACCAGCTGCTTCATCTTCATCACTCATGCTCTCTTCGCCATTTCGCCATTTATTCAATTCTTCTTCAGGTGCAATCACAATCCTCTTGCGACCTTCTTTCTTTAACCAGCCTTCTTCCTCCGTTAATTGTTTTAAAATATCACTAATCAGATTAATCCGGCCGCCAACTTCATTTCGAATCGGCTCTGTTCTAGTTTCTCCTGTTTGGGCAATATACCGTTTTACTTTATTAATAAGCGGTTCCTCTTCTACTACTTCTTCAATGGCTTCTATCTCAGGCACTTCCATTTCAAGGCCTACTACTTTTTCGCCTTTAAATGCCTGCATAAGTTTATCTGTTAACTCTTCATCCTCATCCCGATCCAACGTAATAACAGGACCTTGAAAACGAATAAAGTCTTGTGTTTGACCTACGAATTGTATAACACCATCCCCAAAACCTAACAAGTTACTGTACGGAATACCTGTGCCAAATACGGTTTGATAATCACTTTGCGTACTTAATCTAAAACTTATCTTTGAGGGAATGTTGGCTTTAATTACACCTTCCATTACTTTTCGGTCAGGGCGTTGAGTAGCAATAACTAGATGGATACCTGCAGCTCTTCCTTTTTGGGTTAGTCGTTTAATCGGTTCATCCACATCGCCATCGAACATTTTTAAATCGTAGTATTCATCAACAACACAAATCACATATGGCATCTTTTTTTCAGCTACTTCGTTATATTGGATGATGTTCCGAACATTCTTGTAGGTGGAGAATTCTTGATAACGTTGATCCGCTAAGTCCGCAATATGCGTTAAAGTCATGCTGGCTCTTTGCATATCTGTTACGACTTCTTCTACGTGTGCCATGCCTTTATAATGAGCCAATTCTACAAATTTAGGATCAACCATATAGAAACGTAGTTCTTCGGGTTTCCGTCGCAACATGAGCGTGATAATCATGGCATTCATAAATACACTTTTACCGCTATTGGTGCCGCCTGCAATAAGAATATGAGGTGCTTTCGTCAAACATTTAAATATAAGCTGATCAAACACACTTTGCCCACACACAAAAGGCAGCGGGTTGTTTTTGGCAAATTCGATAAAGGCAGGGTTTTCTAAAATGCTTCGTAAATAAATGACTTCACGTTGACTACAGGGAATTAAGAAAGTGACCGTATTCGGCTTTTCTCCTGGAACAACACTCAATGCATGCTCACCTAAGTTCACGCTGATATCCTCACACTTCTTTTTAAAATCTGTGAACATAGTATCTTCAGGCATTTCAAATGTAAGCCGCTGCATAACTGCTCCTAGTGCCGTCTCCACTAGTTTGATATTTTGATCTTTAATAACCTTCGTTTTCTTTAAGGCTTTCGGGATATCTCTTTCAAAACGAGTATCTATCTCACGCTTTAATGATTCAGATGCAGAAGGAAGCAATGTAACAAGCGATTGGAAGTGAGGGATCTTCACGACTTCTTTCTTTACTTCTTCTACTTTCTGAACAATGGTGCGGATCTCTTGTTTCTTTTCTTCTGCATTTCCTACTGCTAATACCATGAGTTCTGTTTCACTAATGACTTGATCTTTTGACTCTTTCCAGAAAGAATGCTCAATAAAACGATTCACATATTCTGTTTTTTGTTTCGCTTTCTTGATTTCAAAAAGCTTCAGTTCATTGTAATAGTTCAGTTCACTCAATATGGCATCTACTTCTTTTTCAAATGATGTCACATCTTCGCTGTACACCATTAACCGAATCTCAAAGCGGTACGGCACATCCATAATCTTATATTCAATATCTTCTACTTCCTCACGTTCCGTTTCAAAGCCGCTAATCTTATTCAGAACTTTCAATAGCTTATCTTGAAACTTACGTCCAACATGGCTAACAGCAGGGCTATTGTTGCCTTTTAAAAACTCGATGTATTGCTGCACAAATACTTTCTTATAGTCAGGATGCTTCTTCTGAAACAGGAATTGAAAAAACATCGGCCTCCCTTGAATAGACAGTGAAGCTAAATGGTCAATAATTGAAAAAGGTTCTTCTACATAAAGCGGAAGGAACGATGAGTTACCTAATGCAATTTGATAGCAATGCAAATGCTCCATATCGTTCTGTAAGTGCCCGTAGTATCGTTCATAGGGTTTACCATGCTCTGTCCTAAAAAACGGTGGAGAGAAGAAGGAATAGTCCTTCTCCTGCCCGTCAAATGATACTTCAAATCCAAAAACACCTTCCCCAACATGGGGGGAAGATAGGATGGCATCCACAATCGTTTCATCAATTTTCTCTAATCGCTTTGAGACAGCTGGCATCTTATGAAGAGATTCATTCATCGTGCGTTTAAGCATGGTCAGCCATCACTTTCCATAATGTCTTGTTGTTAATATAGATAATCACCGTATTCGCTACAATTGCCACGCTGTTAAATACTACAATCAATTCAAGACCTGTCATTTTCATCAATCTCCCTTTGAGGTTTATTTTTTACCTTTGAATGTTTTCCATAGAGAAGAACCAGAATCTTTATCCGGTGTTGGTACCGCTGCTTTCAATGCTTTTCTGGTATTAATGGCTTTACCGACAAGACGACGTGTACGTAACTTCTTGAGTGTTAATGTGTTGTATGCATCACGGAATACATTGAATGTGTTAACCATGGAGTCTTCCATATTCGGTCCTTGATCCACATGCTTCTTCACAAAGTTCGGTGGGTTTGCCATGCGCGCCAATCCACCTATTACGATGATGCTTTTCAGAAACATTCCTCCAGGCGTTAAAATGTTCTTGGTACCAAATATGAAGATACCCATCAGCGCAATGAATACAGCATATACAAGCGGTGAGAATCCTAGTGTCTTTACGCTTTCCCACCATTTATCAAACAGGTACCGATAATCATCGAAGACCCATGCACTCAAAGCCAGCGGCGTGATGGCGGAGAGCACCATTAAGTCAAAAAATCGTCTTCCACTTTGCATAATAATCGGTATCATCAATGCGATAATGACTAGATCAAATGCCAGTAACGCAAACGTATTAAACGCTGTAAACGTATGAGCACTTAGATTTGCGGTAGCTCCTAGCTTTACATCAAGACCTCCTATTTTGGTAATAGCTCTTGTCACCATGTTGATGAATGTAAATGCCTGCTCAAAGGCAAAAGGCGCTACGCCCGAAACTGTCACAGCGCCTGCATATCTTCTGCCGATTGTGCCCATATCCGTATGTTTCTTTTGGAACATACGCTTAACACCTTGAATCATGGATAAAAAGGATACGACGAGAATGGATGTGATTGAGAACATAAGAGAAGCGTCTTTGATGTAGGAGTTTTGGAAGATAAAAAGAGGAGTCTCTAATACATACAGCAATAACTGATAAAGGTTTGCTAATAAATCGACAGACATTTTGGCTACATTTTCAGGTAAATTGTTCACCCACATTCCAGCAGATACGAGCCAATCAATTACCTTTTCTAATTTATCGAAGAAACTTTGGAATTCTTGAATTGAACCACCTCTCTCTACAATAGATTTTTTATTAAATGGTGAATCCTTTACTGATCCACGTTCAAGCAATGTTCCCCAGGTAGATGCTTCTGCTGATTTCATCGTTGTAAATAAAGAAAGAGTCGTCACAGCAGCAAAGGGAACTAATGGTTTCTTCATCTTTTTTAGAATGGCTTTACAAACCACTTCAAGTCTCCGAAAAAGATGTAGCACACGAACGCGATGAGAAGAATCAGTACCGGTGCTAGAATGACTTGCGTGTAACCTTTTAGAATATCCGTCATCCATTCGCTTGCTTCTTTCCCTTTTCGGAACATCCTGTAGTTTCCGGCCAGCTGTGTCAGGATGATGGCTAGGATGGTTGAAGCTACTGCACAAATTCCGATTAGATACATTCCTGCTTTTACGATGTCCTCTGGAAGCAACAGACTCGCTTCCGGTGAAAGTGGTCCGGTTGTTTGTTGAACGATTGTCGCGGCTAGTGCTAGCTTTGGATTCACGAGCATTAAAACGGATGTCGATGTCGCTAGTGTGATTTTGCATATCTTGAGTATTTGCTTTTTTGTTGGCTTCTTGAGACGCTTCACCTCCCGATCTAAATTTTGTAGATGAAAAAGTTCTTGTGCTTCTGTCATTGGTGCTTCTTGACCTAGTAAGTATGAACGCGTAGCATTATGATATTTAGTGTTTGATTCCAAATTTTTCGTTGTAATATTCAGTTTTATCGTTGTCATATTGACGACCACCTTTCTTTTTCGGTTTGTATTCGAACGTATGGAAATACCGTACACCTGTAATAATGCCTGTGATGCTTGCAAGTGCTGCACCTAACTTAATAATCCCAATCGCTACCACCATTGCTGATACGCCGCCATCCATATTAAAACCCTCCTACATTTGTTTTTGGTCTATATACTTTCAAGCCGCTTTTTTCTTTACTGACTAATTTTAGATGTACTTGTCGTCTTGCTCTTTTTGCCCGTAAAGCTCGAACAGCCATTACTGTTGTCATTCCCACACATACCGTTTGAACACCGATAAACACTGTAATCATCTATAAAACCTCCAGTTGTTTTTGTAAGCATACTCAACTATATTCGCTTGCTAGTTGTCTTTATCAAACTTTTTTCTAATACTTTAAACTTTTTAGGCATAAAAAAAGGACTACTCTCGATAGAATAGCTCCTCTATAGGTGGACACCCTAATGCAATCCAAATACGCAAGAAGTAATCAATGGAAGGCTGGTGATTATTAGAAAAAATCGTACTAGCGGTTCCTTTATTAATTCCTGTGACTTCGGTTATTCGCTTCTGATTCCACCCTTTACTTTCAGCCACTTCTTTAATTCGGTTCTTCAGTTGACGCGGTTCTCCTAAATGCTCATACGCCTCTAAATCCCTAATCATGTCAATATGTGCTAGCTGTTTATGAATACAGCCTATGATAAAATCTTCTATATCATAAGTAGGTTTATGGTTGCGTGATTTAATCACATGATTTAATGAATTTTCTAGCTGCAGAATGTTATTTATTTGGTCAACCACCTCCTTAGATAAATGAATGGAAATCTCTTTACTATCTGCCATGTATAGTCTCACTCCTTTCAGGACAAGATGATAATGAAATCACATCAGGAGGTACCTTAAATGATTCTATTTTCTTGCGATCCAAACGATCAAGATGTCATCGATTATATAGACAGCATTTTTGACTACTCAGATAAAAGGAGACAACAACGATGAGTTCATTCGGCTTCGGTACATGGTTCGATGTACGCAAACCACAATGGCAAACCTACCTAGAAGATGCACCAGAATCAGTTATCCGTAAAACAGGCTTAACACGTAAAGAGCTGAAGAAGACCCTTGACGTGCTCCATGAGCATCGAATAATCAACTGATACTAAAAAGTGAGCAAGGTTCATTTTCAAGGACTGGAAGAAGTCTTGATACACACTTGCCTGCTCATTCCATAAATCCGTAATCGTATATTTCTTTTGAGCTACTTCTATTTTGTCAGCTGCTTTTTGGAAAAAGCCTGGCGTGTTCATATGTTGGATTTGTTCGGTATACGGAGATGGATCAACAAAGTGTCCATCTTCTTTTAATCCAAAATGTAAGTGAGCTCCATTCCCATGATCACTGACTACATGCCCCGAGTGTCCCGAATGCCCAATTAAATCTCCTGCATTTACATGCTCCCCTGTATGAACAGTTGAATCTGACATATGCCCGTAGATTGCTTCCTTCCCATCATTCCATCTTATTTTCACAGTCAATCCTGCATTCGTATTTCCGTAATCAATAACCTTCTCTACAATTCCATCTTTAATCGTCCGAAGTGGAGTGCCATCTTCCATCGCAAAATCGATTCCCGAATGGCCTTTTTTTCTGAAAGATTCTCTCTCTAAATATCGTGATGTGATTTCATACATTTATATCCTTACTCCTCACTTATTGTTTTCTACAAAAATAAAATCTGTTCTTTATTACCGTTCTTCACAACACCCTTAAAAACAGCTTACCGCTACCCCCGGTAATTACCCACGCATGAAATATGGGTTGGTAATATAACGGGTAATCTAATTTTGGATAGCGGGTAATGAACGGGTAATATAGCGGGTAATCTAATTTCGCTATACAAATATATCTTTTTTATCTGTCGTGAACGCCATACCATCCGATAACTAAGTCGCGATTTGCTCCTTTTAGCTTGCAAATATACTTCGGATTATCTATCCAGTAATCGCTGCAGGAATAAAAACGACCTTCATACTCACTTTCAAACATAGAGACAAACTTCTCTATCCCAAACACTCTTACATATTCCTTTGCCGTATCGTGCTTCATCAATAGATCCATCAGCGTTCCTCCTTCATTTGTGCATCAATGCGCTTCAAAGTTTTTTGATGTTTTTTAACGTTCTTCAATGCATAATGAAGCGCACGATAAAATCACTTATATTTCTTTAAAATGTCTTGAATGTTCTTCTTTTTCGTCGCTTTCTTCTCTTGAGCACGTAAACCGATTGATGTATTGGTCTTAGATTTGTAGACCTCATTCTTTGTTAAGAGTTGTTCTGCATTTTTCTTCATGGACTCCACGACTTCTTCCGTTTCTCCTAACCTAGTACGGTACCAGCTTAATCCACTTAAAATGACACATAACGTATATTCATCGTTGTGGTAATAGCCTTCAAATAAATCTACCGGCATCCCATTCCTAAAGCCTCCAAAGATCGTTTTCATATTAATGTAGTCAATAAACGACTCAGGAGCATTTAACACTACACCAGCTCTGAAGACTTGATTCATTTCAATAGGAGAAAATATGCTTTCTTTCCAGGCCGCAGTAATCTTATCTGCAATAAATTGTGGTGCCGCTTCTTCACTGTGTTCATTTACATCTGTAATAGTAGCAATCCCAATGGAAGCCACGCCTTTTGTAGAGAAGATTGTTAATAAATCTTTTTCATCTAAAACACCGTTTTTGGATTCTTTAGTTGTAAAGGAAAGGACGCGTTCAATTGAATCAATAAACAAGGTGTTTGTTTTGTGGAAGAGTTTATTTTTAGGAAGGTTTAAAGTAGCGTATTGCTTACGTACTTGCTCATTATCTAAGGGTAAAACACACATGTCTAAGCCACATAGTTCTTCACCACTTTGAATGCTGTTAATCTGATTCGGAAGAACCTCTGATAAGTCCGGCAAAATAGGAACGGCTACAAATACCTTATCTGGAAGCTCTCCATGCAATATCTCTAATAAAACAGGAGCTATACCGCTACCCGATCCACCGCCTGTTGAAAAACAAACAAAAATAATTTCTATAGAAGGACTTGAAAAATTCTCTTGTACGAACGAAACTGCACTTTCCCAATTCTTAGACATAAGCCGACTAGCTGCTTCTCTGTTCTTTCCAACGCCTTCTGAACCTACGAGTTTCAACCTTTCTTCTATATACTCCAGTGAATCCAAATCTCTTTGAGAATAGTTAATCGCAATAGCTGGATAATCTCGACTTGCTGCTTCATCCGCTACATTACTGCCAGCTGCACCTAAACCAATAAATCCAATCATTCTTCTTCCTCCTCTTCAATTGACTGCTCTAATGCCTCTTTACCAAATACAGTTAAGAAAACGCGATGCTCTTTCTTTCCATAAACAATGTCAATGAATTGCGTAGCGGTCAGTTTCTCGATGACCTTGCGAAATTCAGTTGGCGTCATTCCTGTTGTTTCTTGAATCTGTTGCCGTTTGACTGCTTTAAAAGAAGCATTAGCATCCTTCTCATACAGGAATGCCAATACGTCCATTTCTTCAATCGTCATCTTCTTCGTAATATTCTCGAAGTACGCGTCCACTTTGATACACCTCCCCTTCTCCGGTTTGCTTATCACAGACGAAAAATATTGAAGTTCGTCCTCTGAACTTGAAAAAATGTTAAGGTGCTTCGATGCACATCGATGTGCTTCAACATGCATCAAGTTTGTTTAATGAGTACGGAAGAAACCTTGATATTATGCACGTACAGTCGAAAAAAGGTTGAATAAAAATAAAAAGCTTCCTATAAAAAGGAATGTTATAAGAAATGTGAGACGGCGGGGAGATTTTGTCGTCTTTTTTATTTCGCACAAGGGAGGCAACGTATGTTTGTAATATCAATCATATTGGACGGAACATTAGATAAAACCGCCATCCGAGGAAATGCAGATGATGCAGTTAACACAGCTCAGGATTGGTATCAAGAATATAAGGAAAGGAGCGGCATTGTAGATTATGAAAAAAGTTACATTGCGATAGATCAGCGGATCCCTAATAAAAAAGAGAATGAGCGGTTTGCTGAACTTCGCTTTAATGATCGTGATGATGAGTTACGTTTATTCGCACATGGTAATCCGAATTCCCCTATTTTTAAGGATCGGTTTGCCAATGTGACGAAACACTTTTTTGTTTCATTCTTAGAGTTTTCTTTATTCCGTTTATCGGAGTACTTAAAAAATCGACCTAAACCATAAGAAAGGATGATCAGCATGGATAACAAATTTGTGAGAAGAATGATTGAGGAAAAAGGGTTAATGGATGAAACGATTGAGGTAGTAGAAGGTGGTATGCAGCACATTATTGAAATGCCTGCTTTAGTTGAATTCATTGAAAACATTTCAGATAAAGATATGAAACAAAAAATCATTCACACGCTTAGTATGATTGACTTTAAGAATGGTGATGTCATGCATTACATGAATCATTTAGCTAGAGGATACGCAGCTGTTTATAATCATTCGATGGGAATGTAATTTTTATTTAACCGCACAAGGGGCTTTGTGCGGTTTCTTTATTTTATATAGAAAGGAATGTTAAGTATGCCCATACAAAAGTTCGAGCTTGAAATGTTAGATACTGTAGAAGAAACATTACTTCATATGTATGAACAGTTAGGTTGGAAGCGAAAGGAAGAATTAGATCCGCGCCAGTATACGATTAATAAAAAGCAATGGATTGAAGTTGCAGATCAATTAGCCGAACTTGAACCTGGAGGCGCCCTACTCTTTATGAATGTTGGACCAAAAGGAAAAGAAGATGTTCCCTATGGAAAAATTAAAATAGAGAATCGGAGAAAATAACCATGAGACATCCGACCATATATAACAGCGGAGAATTTGTTTTACTTAATGGAGATATGGCAGAACGAGATAATTTATATATTGAATGGGGTACATATGGAGCTGATTCATATTCTGTACACATCTGTCTCAAACAAACGAATTCATTATTCGGTAACACGACCTGGACGGATTTAACCTCTCAAGAAAAGGTGCTAGAAGTAGTGAGGCATATCAAACGACATAGTGGCATTACAGCCATAAAGAAATTCGACGATGTATAATTGTGCTTTTATTAATTATGTTTTTATTAATTATGCTTTAGCGTAAAAATCCAAAAAAATAAAAAAGGTGTTATAAGAATAGTGAAACAAAAAGATAAAAAAATCTATAGCTCAATGGTAGAGCGCTCACTAATGAAACGAGAGGTAGAAGGTTCGAATCCTTCAGATTGTTTTTATCTTTTAATTTTTATTAAGGGAGTGACGAAATTGAAAAAGGATCTTTTTGTAATGATAATGGTTCAGCACGGGATGATCGGTGACACAATGATTAAAGAAGACATTGTAGAGATTTTCACGGAAGCATTAGATTGGCACAAAAAGAATAACTCAGGTTTGGTGATTATTGAAAAAGGAATTGAAGGCGCAACAGCAGTGAATGAGCGCTTATTTTCTTTTGATGTCAATGAGGACATGGCAATGCTGCAGGAACGTATTTATGAATGTGTAGCAAATTACGGATTCAAGAAAAGTAAAGTTGCAAACGCATAATTAATAATTATGTTTTTATGAAAATAATAACTAATAAAAAGGGGATATGTAAGATGAAAACAACTTTAGAGCAACAAGTAGAGGCTATCCAAAAGAAGATTCAAGATATGACGAAGGGTTATGTCACGTATGTTCACGTATCTGAAGTATTTGAATTAGAACAAATGATGAATCAACTTAAAGAGCTTCAACAACCACAACCAGAAGAAATCTTACAATAACCATTCCCCTTGCGGGTTTGGTTTTTCTTTTTTCTTTTTTTGTAACAACTTGTTACAGCGGTAACATCTTGATACAATGGAATAAATAGGACTATAGAACTAGGAGGAATTAACTATGAATGAGACACCCGCTACTTTTAGAACGAAGAGATTAACGACTGTTTTAGATTTAATTGATTCAGAAGCATATGAAAAAACACGTATGAGTGAGTACTTGAAACGAACAGGAGATAACGATTTAGCTAGACATAAAGAGATAGAAGTCGAGGCGATCCGCAATGTAGTTAAACAGCTCCGTAGAGACTTCTGCATAAAGAATGATCTATATGATGAACTGATGAGAAATTCACTTAAATGAAAGGAGTGTCTTGTATGAAGCCAACAGTAAAGGTTGATGACCACGTAAGATTATTGCCAAATCCAAGATTAGAAGGTGAGCGTTGCTATTGGTGGAAAGAACATATTGGTAAGCGCGCCCACGTTCTACTCATAAAGGAATATGATAAACCGCACCTACCTTATATGCTTTTTGTTGAATTAGTGGACGAGGGTGAGTTTGGTTTCGGATGGATTCCGTTTGATTCTTATACGAAAGCAGCTCATTTGTATCGCGTTAAATAGACATAATTTCATAAAGACATAATTTCATATTTATGCTGTTATGAAAGGGGATAATTATGAAAGCGTTTATCTATGGAGCAGAGAGAACTGTATATCAACAAGTTGGCAATTGGTATGTATTAGATGAAGATTTCTCCTTCGACTTAGCACGGTTGAAGTCTGAGATTGAGCGGTTTGCTCCTTCATCTTCAATACCAATTGTTTTTTGTGACTCTTGCGATGCGAATAAATTAGTATCAGACCTTGGAGAGGAAGAATGCGAATGGCTACAATTTGCTGCTGGCATCTATTGGAGAGAAGTAAACATCATTTTCATCTTCGCATTTGAAGACTTATCTACGTTAGTTGAAACCCTCTTTCACGAATTACGACACCTAGAACAAGAATCGATTGATGGATTAAAAGAATGTTTTATTACAGATAAATTATTGCCCTATGAAGAACGTGTGACAGAGAAAGATGCGTTCGCTGTAGGTAAAGAGAAATTAGCATTATTTATGTTGTCCAATTCAAATGAGTTAGAAAAATATTGTTGTTAGGGGGAAATATGATGGGCGGAAGAAGATGGACGGATGAAGAGAATAGATTATTAGAAAAATATTGGGGCTTTGCCACTATGAAAACAATATGTGAAAAGTTAAATCGTTCAGAAAGATCGATTAAGATGCAGGTTTTCAGATTAGAACTTGGTGCAGCTACTTCAAATTTTGATGGATTATCGCTCTATCAATTAGCTCAAGTTATAAATTACAATTATAGATCTGTTATGGAATGGGAACGTCACCACGGCCTCCCTAGCATGAAGAAACGCTTAGTATCTCAAAAACCTAAATCGATGATTAGAGTGGCGGACTTTTGGAAGTGGGCACACACCAATCGAAAGCGTATTGATTTTTCAAGATTTGACAAGGGAGCACTAGGACCTGAACCGGATTGGGTGGCTGAAGCAAGAAAGTATGATCAACGTTATCGTGTTCGATTCAAAAATAGGAACACTCCTTGGACAGAAGAAGAGGATAAGCTTTTAATTAGCATGGTGAAAGCATACTGCTACACATATATAGATATACAAAAACGTTTGTTACGACCTGAAACTGCTATTAAAACGCGTCTTGAAAAATTAGGTGTTCAGTTTAGACCTGTTTCCGCTTACCCTCACTATCCAGAAGATACAATGTCACCAAGACCACAACGAGCTTGGACAGAAGAGGATAAACAGAAACTAGTGGATATGACTGAAAGCCAAAAATATACGCTAGTTGATATATCACGTGAATTAGATCGAACGATTAAAGCTCTCCAAACTCAAATACGAAATCGTAAATTAAAAACGCCTCCACCATATTTAGGTTATACCTTAGAAGAAGAACAAAAAATTAAAGAAATGGTAGAACAAGGTTATAGTGTGTCTACTATTGCTGTTGAATTAGATAAAGGTCAAATGGCTATTCACTCGAAAATTCGTTATATGAAAGAAGCGAATCAAATCGCTGAATTACAGGAGGTATAATCATGGGACAAAAAAACTGGACTCAAAAAGAGATTGATATATTAGAGCGTTATTGGGGCACACGTTCTGCTCAAGGTATTGGGAAAATAATTGGTCGTACTGAACATGCTGTTCGTGTTAAAGCTTTTAAGCGGGGATTAGGGAGTGCTTTAGATAATTTCGATGGTTTCCCTATTGAACGCATTATTAATGAATTAAAAGTTCGTCATGCTACAACTGAAAAATGGATTAATCAATATGGGTTGCCTGTAAAGAAAGATCCAACACATCGCTCTAAAAAGAATAGAGTGGTCAAAACAGAATGGTTTTGGACTTGGGCTGAAAAACATCAAATCCTTATTGATTTCGCTATGCTAGAGCCACATGCGTTAGGTGTTGAGCCGGATTGGGTGGATGTTAAAAGACGGAAGGATCAGCGCAAGCATTTCCTTATAAAGAATACTTCATCTGAATGGTCAAATGAAGAAGATAAATTGTTAGTTGGTATGTGTAAAGCTGGTTGTTATTCGTATAGAGAAATGGCAAGAAGATTACAACGTACAGAAAAATCTGTAATCACTAGGTCAGAGGTTGTATATAAGAAAACTCGTCTACCTTATTCTCACAGAATGCTAAAACATTTGTCAGAAGAAGAGGTTCAAACCATGTTGAATATGTTTATGAATCATCATTCGGTTGAAGAAATAGGGGAAAAGCTAGATATTTCCACATTAATTATTAAATGCAAGCTAAAGCGCGAAGGTTATACAATCCAAAAGGTCATTGAAAAAGATACGAAAAGAGCAGAAGAGTTGTATAAAGAGCCAATAAATCTACGGAGGGATTATGATGGCATACTATGCTGAACTGTGTTACGAAGTAAATCGTTCTCCACAAGTTTGCGCTATCTTTTGTGAACAAGAAGGTGATTTTATGCAAGAAATCTATCATCAACTTAATGAATTCCCTCAAGAAAAAACATTTCGTTTTAAACGTCTGAATATTTTTAAAGATAATAAACTGATTAAATACTTTAAGAATGAAGATGGTGATGTGTTGGTTTTATTTGAAAGATGGATAGCTGGCAGCGTTCGTCATAGTGTCAAAGATTTAGCAACTCTTTTTGAACAGCGACAAATTAAATACACTGTGTCCCGTAATGGCTTTGAATTTCAATCTAAAAAAGAAAAACGTCGCGGTGTTAAGTTAGCTAAAAAAGTAGGCTTATCTTATGTGCTTGAAGGCGTTAAATAAAGGGGGTGGTGCTCTATTTGTAATCAGCACCTGGCGATCACATACGAATAAAATTAATAGTGACAAAGGGGAGAGAATGATGAGAAACGAGCAAATTAGTTATGTGGCTTTTTGTGAGAAATGCACGACGCCGAGAGTAGTTGATAAAAAGATTATTCAAGATTACTTAGGTGGCGTGAGAGTGAAAGGCTTCTATTGTCTTACAACAGAGTGTGGCCATTTAACGCCTTTTCCTGCATACATGCGTTCAATCTTAGAAGAACTCATCGAATCTCTGGATGACATTAATGAACAAAATGAGAAAGGTGTTCCTTCTATTTATGTAGGCAAGGTAAAAATGCGTCAAAGACGTTTAGTTAAAGAACGTGAACTATCTGCCAACGAAGAATAAGCTCACTTTAATTCGAATAGGGGAGTGTTAATGATGAGTGAAGTAAATAAGACGGTTGGCCACAAGAACGTACGTATCGCTACATTAACTATCAAAATGGCTGAATATAGTAAAGGTGAATACAATGTGTTGAAAGCTTACGCATGGTCTAGGCTATTGAAGAATAACGAACGTCCGGTTTCTTGGGGTGATCCGCATCAAGAAGGGACTGATGTTGATGTTGAAGCAATAACTACACCTGAAGAAGCAGCACTTGCAATAGGACAATTGGCTGACTATATGAATCAAGTAAAGGGGAGAAGATTCGATGGAGAAAAAGACTGAACAGGTAGATTCCTACGTATATAAAAAAATCCGGCAGCGGTTTAATTATCAATGCATCCATGATTTACTTGATAAGATTCAAGCTGGTGAGCTGCATCGAAAGAAAGAACTAGCAGAAACCATGTGGCATACATTTGACTTGAAAAATCCTGTAAACCAAAATCTTTATCGTCTGTACCTGTTAGTTAGAATGGATATTAAAAATGATGAATTAAAGAACACATCCAAAGTCACAGTCTAAACGTATTAATTATATAGAAAAGGGGAAACGGGTTATGGAACAAACATTAGAAGCATGGCGTGAAGAAGGTAAACGTCTTTTTGGTAAGCAGGGACGTAATTGGAAGTTTGTTTGTCCTCGGTGCGAAAACGTTCAGAGTCCACAAGATTTTGTAGATAAAACTGATATGGGTCAAGAAGAAGCGTTGAGTGCAGCCTATCAGATATGCATCGGTAGACACTACAAAGAGCATGATTGCAATTGGTCAGCATATGGACTTTTTGGCACGATGGGCAAAGGGCGTACCATTATCACACCAGATGGAGAAAAGGTTTCGGTATTCGATTTTTACCAACCAACCGCAAAAAAGGATAATTTACAACAAACTTAAAAAGATTTCCATATAGGACTTGTTATATTCAAAAAATAGGTATAAAGTAGTAGGTAGGAAGTAGTGTTTTGAAAAACAAGGCTTCCTTCCTTATATTTTGAATGGAGGGGGAAAAATGGAGCCGGTATATGAAAAAGCGATTAGAGATAAATTAAATACCATTGATAGGCAGATGAGGGAATTGGAGAGCAAGAAAGAATTTGATGTCGAACTAGCTAAAAAGTTATTCAAAGAAATTCCTCTCTTCATTTCTCGTGAGCTAGTTTATATCAATGAAATTAAAAAAATCAGAAATCATCTTTTGAAAACCCAAACACTACTGATCAGCGCCGAACGTAAAAACGATACGTTTATCAAAATGCTTAAAACAAATGGTGCGATCACATCTGAACAGGCAACCATATTATCTGAATATTTGAGTACGCCAAAAGATTGCACCGAAGAAAATTTAGAAGAGGTTTCAAAAAGGTTAAATTTGTTAGAAGATTTACGAACATAAAAAGAAGGTGTTTTAAAAATAGCGAGCAGGACGCGCTAATTTCGCAATGAATGATAGAAGGTAAAGGGGGACGTATTCTAATTTCAACACAGCTCACTTCGAAATGCCCCTTTTTCGCTTTCTATCCCTTGGGGCTGTAAGGACGAAGCCTTCTAAAAAATATTGCATTTTATTGCGGTTTTTTAGTCCAAAAAACGGATGTTTATTGGACTTTCGATAGAACAGTAGATTATGAGCTGTTTTTGGCTAAAATGCAGTCCAAAAACTCAGTACAAAATCAAAGTCCATTTACTTGCGTACATTTGACCTTTTTTGTACGATGTTCTTAGACTGTATAAAACGAATAGCTAAAAATGGAGTGGTATAGATGAAATTTGGATATGCACGTGTCAGTACAAAAGAACAAAACTTAGATTTACAAATCGATGCTCTTGAAAAAGAAGGCGTTGACAGAATTTACAAAGAGGTTGTATCGGGTGCTAAAGCGGATCGTCCCGAATTAGCGAGAATGCTAGATAACGTCCGAGAAGGTGACACTATCGTTATTTGGAAGTTGGATCGTCTAGGGCGTAGTCTTCAACATTTAATTCGGATGGTAGAAGATTTCAAAAAGCAAGGAATCAATTTAGTTTCTCTAAATGAAAAAATAGATACAACAAGTGCAGGTGGAGAATTGATCTTTCACATTTTCGCATCTATCGCTCAGTTCGAACGGAATTTAATTCGTGACAGAACAAATGCAGGGTTAGCTGCAGCACGTGCCAGAGGACGAAAAGGTGGAAGACCAAAAGTTGATAAAAAGAAAGTTGACTTAGCTCTCAAAATGTACGAAAGCAAAATGTACTCAATTGCTGAAATATTAGATGCAACCGGAATGTCAAAAGGTTCGCTTTACAATTACATCGACAAACGTAATAAAGAAAAACAGCAGTCGAGTTGATCACAAACTTAACCAATTAGGGGGAATAGAGTTGACAACATTCAATTCGTATACCAATTTAGTAGGTCTTTTATATAAGAAAGGTATTATGGACATTACAGAATACGAGAGGCTTGTTGAGAAAGTCGGCCCAGGATTAGGCACGGGTTTTCCTTGGATGTTTGAAGAGTTATATGAAATTACGGATAGATGGGATGCTGCGAAATTAGCATCCCATATTAATAAAGAACGTCTTCCTTCTATTAAAGAAGCGATGCTACGTGAAGAAAATGATAGTTTACGAGCAGCATTGAGAAATATTTCTCAGCTTGAAAATAATGATAGCGCTTATTTTGAAGCGATTAAAATTGCATTGAATGCTTTGCAGCCTTTCAAAAGTGAGGTTCGCCACGGATGAACATCGTTACTTTCCAACGTGCTGATGGCGTTTCTATGAATGTAAATGTAGATAAAATTATTTATCATATAAAAAATCAGATTGTTTTGGAAACTGGAATCCTTTTCAATCTTAACCATACGTTCGAAGAAGTAGAGGCATTAATAAAGGAGGCTAAAAAGTAATGGAAGGTTTATTTCCGAAGTACCAAATAGAGCGTTGGGATGGTCAACCGATTACTGATTTTAAATTTGTGCTTAGCCCTTATAAAGATGATGCAGCTATGAAAGCTTTAATTATCTATTGCAAAATGATGGGTGAATCAGGCAATACAATTGGTGTTATGGAAGAGAATTCAGAGACTTTTCGAGTACGGAAATTTGATGGTTCACCAATTAATAATGCTAAATTTGTCTTAAGTCCAGAACAAGGAATGGCTTCACTTATAGCGTTGAACGCGTACGCTGAAAATACACCTAATGATGAATTACGCAAAGATATAAAGAAGTGGGTTCAAACGATTATCCAAAAAATAACGGAGGGTGTTAAATCATGAACTTAGTAGATCTATGTGAAATTCAATATGCGGTGGTTCAATATCAAAATGAGTTGTTTAAAATTAATCGATTACAAGGAAATCCGTTACAACTAGGCAGTCCACATGATGATGATGCATTTCCGACACATAAAATTATGAATCAAAAAGGTACAAACATTGTCGTTCTTGCCCTACCTAATAAAAAGACTGTTTCTTTCTTGGAACATATTCCGCATACCTCAGTGTTTGTTTCTGCAAACGAGCCGGAGCAGTACAAAAATATCTATACAATCTTAAAAATTGCTGTCGATCACAAGGTACGAATGGAAGACCAAACTGAATAACAAAAACGTCCACTATCCCTTGTACTTGTTATAAGGATAGTGGGCAATATACTATTTTTTTCTTAGGGGGAATGGTTGTGGAAGAGACTCAAATGCCTATCACTTATGACCGCTTTGGACGTATGAAATATCATCCGGATTACCATGTGAATCACGGAAAAGACTACACGATCAAGGAGCTTTCTTACATCTGCAAGTATTATAAACCGGGGCATGTGAAGACATTATCGCTGGATGTTGGAAGAACAGAAACGTCTATTCGTGAATTAGTTTGTCGTTTGCGTCGTCTTGGAAAGTTCGAAGAATATAAAAACATGGAACTCACTCATTAATAAAGGAGCTGGAAGCAATGGAAATGAGAAACCTACGTGAAGAATACAAAAACTCAATCTTGATAATGGATGCAAAAGGTGATGAGTACAGATTGAAAGCTGGAAAAGATATGCATTCTTTCATGGTGAATGATAAGGAAATTGAAACATTAGAAGAGGCAAAAGTAGCTTTAAATATGTTAACAAAATCTATAATTAGTATAGCTGGAGGTTCCTATGAGTGATTTTATTAAATCTTCTTTACCTAAGCTGACAGCTGAACATTTACAAATGATTATAAAAGATGCTGAAAACCGTATCATTACTCATCAACGTGGCTATGTTACACCTGAATATATTGAGCGGCAACAAGAAATTATTACGTTAGCAAAAATTCAATTAGAAAAAGCTCAAAAGGAAAATGAAGTTTTTCCTCAAGAAATTAAATTCGATAATGGTAGCTCTATATCTTTAAATCCTGCACGTACTGCGATGATTCGAGGACGTGGCAGCCGTTTTACAGCAAGAGATTTAGAACAATTACTCTTTTCTTCAATGGGTGTTCCGGAGAAATACTTCGAAAGAGATCATTATTCACCTTATAAAAAGGAGGATAAAAAATGATATTCGATTACACCAGTTTGTACGATGCGCTGTTTCAATCACAACGTTTGTTAAAACATTATGTACGCGGCATGAAACCTTTGTATGTACTGACGGATTCAGTTACTAAAAATGCATATGTAGCAGCTGGTCAAGTAGGTAAAGCGGATTTGGAGAAAATGATTCTAGCGAACTTTTCTTCAGAAGCAGATTTATCTATGACTGATTATCTAAAACGTTTTACCGCTTATGAATATGTGTCATCCAAACGAAAAGAACTTACTCCCGAGATTACCACATATAAGCCTTCTTATTTTAGAAAAGATTTATATAGAAGAAAGATGGATATCCAACACAAGTATCTTCTATTAAATGAATTTGTGTAAAGGATGATAGCGAATGAACTTGAATGAATTCAACGATAAAGAATCCGTTCGAATCAAAGAAACAGGCGAAATTGTGACTGTTGATTATTGGTGGCAAACAAACAATCGAGGACCAGCTAACGCTATTTATCAATACAACATTATTGAAAAACCTGGCACTTGGTACTCTGAATATGAATTAGAAAAAATAAAAACGGAGTGATAACAATGGCATCACTAACAGATCACACATTAGAAGAAGAAATGACTACAGAAGAATTACGTAGAGATCGACGAGATTTAATTCTTTTAGTCGGTATGATTTTAAATGAATTGCCAAATAAAAAGATAGAAATTCCAGAACAATCAGCAGTATTTATTGACCGGAACAAATATGCAATTAACCGCATCAATGATCCCGCTACTCAAAGTGTCGTGTTTAGTTTAGTAGATCTTGAAAGAGACGTAGCATATGAAAGAAAGTGATTTATTCGTTCCTGTCAAAGAGTGGCTAGAAGAAAAAGGCTATGAAGTATTTTCGGAAGTTCAACATGGGTGGGGCGGTAAACGGGCAGATGTGGTAGGACGTATTGGTAAATGCATCTGCATCGTAGAAATGAAAACATCGCTATCAATGGATGTTATTGAGCAAGCGATTAGCTGGAAACCTTATGCTCATTATATTTACATTGCTATCCCAAAACGAAAAGCGCCTATCCGTCATTTCATTCAACAGTTATTACGGCAGCATCGAATCGGCATCCTTGAAGTGAGCAGTAGAAATTGGGTGAGTGATTATCATAAAGCTCATTTTAATCGCCCTTCTATGTTGGACTGGACTAGCGGAAGTAAACGTTATAACTGGAATAACATACTCAAGGAAGAACATAAAACGTGGCTTCCTGGTGGATCAGCAGGCGGTGGATACGTAACAGATTATAAAATTACAATTCAATCCGTCAAAGATTACTTACGTAGACAAAAAGATTGGGTATCCATTAATGACATTTTGACTCATTGTGAAACGCATTATGCAAGCCCGAAACCGTCACTTGCTCAAGCACTTATTAACTTCGAAAATGATTGGTGTGAGGTCAAAAAGATTGGCCGCAAAAATCATTATCGGATGAAAGAAGATGCTCGATTAGTTATGCACCCCAGACATAAAAACATAAGATCATAATTAATAAAAACATAAAATCACTTTTATTAATTGGGGGAAATGATATGGAGTCTATGAAGCCGATAATCGAAAAAGCACCTTGCGAAACAAAACATACGTATGTTCAATTTAATGAGGTGAAATCCCACCGTCACAACAATGAAACCGGATTGACTCGGTATCGCATGATACGTTTTTACTTCTGTTCTACATGCTTAAAAAGAGAGAAAAGCATTACGATTATTTACTCAGATCAGAAGCCAGCTTGGTACTAAAATAAACGCATAAAAGCATAATTTCATATTTATGCTTTTATGCTCTTTCATAAAGGAGCAACGATATGATTAAACGATTTATTACATTTGAAGGTCCCGAAGGTGCAGGCAAAACAACCGTCATGGAACGAACAGCAGCTATTTTAAGAGAGCATGGTTATGATGTATTAACGACTCGAGAGCCGGGTGGAATTGATATTGCAGAACAGATACGCGAAGTTATTTTAAATCCTGCTAATACAAAGATGGATGCGCGAACAGAAGCATTATTGTATGCTGCAGCTCGAAGACAACATCTTGTAGAGAAAGTACTTCCTGCATTAGATGAAAATAAGGTTGTGTTATGCGACCGCTTCATTGATAGTTCTCTTGCTTATCAAGGATATGCTCGTGGGTTAGGGATTAACAATGTACTGGAGATTAATGAGTTTGCTGTTATGAACCTTCAACCTCTCATAACATTCCTATTAGATTTAAAGCCTGAAATTGGATTAGAACGTATTCAAAAGAATAGATCCGGTGAAGTGAATCGGTTAGATATGGAAACGTTAGATTTCCATAAAAAAGTAAGAGAAGGCTATTTCGAATTGGTGCAATGCTACAACAATAATAACCGTTTTTGTGTTGTAAATGCAGACTCGCCAATTGGTGAAGTTGTAAAAGAAGTAGCAACAGAACTGATTGAGCACTTTCAAACAATGGAGCAGTTTAAGTCTAAATAAAAGGGTGAAGTGAAATGAAGGAGCTATCTGAAGAAGGAAAAATGGAAGAAAAGAAAAAAATAGCCACTTATTATTCTTTAAAAACTGCTCATCGTATGAAAAGACAACTCGAAGACTACGATATTGATTTAGAAAAAGAAAGTAGATTAAATCAACAATTATGCAAGACGTGCCACTATTTAAAATCTTCTATGGCAGGTCAGGCATTCACTAAATACAATTGCCAGCATTGCGGAGAAGAACATCATCATCCAAACACTAACGTACCAAAGTATTGTCCAGCTTGCTCAGATAAATTTGATATGTGTAAGAAATGCGGTGCTAGTAAAGGAGATTGATAGAATGAGTAGTTATGTATACACTCCTGCAAAAATAACAGCAGATAATTCGAAGTTCAATGAGCTCATGAGATTGTCTTTGCAACTATATGAAGAAATCGACTATAAGCATCAGAAACACGCATGCATAACGGAAACAGAAGGTCAGTGGTTAAATGCATTTGCTCAATATGCGAAAGACATTACAAGTGATGTCTATTCAGCTATGCCGACAAAGGAGAGGTACTAATGATTAAAGAAAAAACGTTAAAGGGTAAAAAGTACAATTTCAAACATATGGCTATTGAAGTTATTGAAAAAGATAAGGACGGTAACGTTGTGGCTTTCACCGCTACATTTGTTCATACAGCACTTCCAGGCGAAACAATTAGCGATGGTTTACGTGAAGTAAATCAAACGTTATGGGATCAATCTTCTCCTAAACGTCCCAAAGGATTTCTTGTGAAAGACTCATATAAGTATCAAAACGGATTAATGACTACACTTATGGTGTCTACTGAATGGTTTCTTGAAACATTAAGCAAGGAAGCTCGTAAGGAAATTGAATTCCGATGGAACGCAAAATTCAAAAAGGATTTAGTCGAAAGTTAATCTATTAATCTAAGGGGTGCTTTGTATGAACACGAAAAGTAGAGCAAACGGTGGCAGCGCAACACTCCCGAATTTTTGGTTTAAATATGAAAAGACAATTCCTCAAGAAGCAAAAGATTGGATCTATGAGCAATACTTAAATCGCGATACCTTATATGTCTATTGCGATATGTCTCTTTCTGTTGAGAAGCAGGTTATGTCATTAGCCTGCTCTTATCTTAATAACGGCTACATCAAAGTTAAGAAACAACTATTTGAGCCTCCTAAACGATTACTACATCAGAATGTGTACGGAGAAGTAAAAGCGGTTATCTTTGCCCTCAAGAACTTCCACAACCACATCGGCCGAAACAAAAAAGTGATTATCTATTCGGACATCGAGGATATTGAAAAGATGGCCAACAATGAAGTTGCTACGGATAAACCCGTTATGATGAAAGTGCAAAATGAATTGATGCAGGTATATCGGTCTGTATGTAACGAATATAAAGATATGGATATTTCTATTCAGTTCTTACCACCATCTAAACAGCGGTACAATCCATATCATAAAGCTGCTAATAACGCTGCAAGACGATTGCTACAAGAATAGGAGGAAATTACGTGCAAGATTACGTGTTTGTTGTTACTAAAGAAGAGTTTGATGGTGTTATGGATCATAAAAGCGTTGTGCTGGTATGTGAAGAAGAAAGTGATGCAATCGATTATATCAAAGAAAATAAAGAGCCTCATTCAGATTACGATTACGAAAAGTATCCAGTTAAAAGAAAAGGAAAATAGGGGGAGATTGTGTGTCGAAAGAAGTACGAATTATTGGCGAAACCGTTTATGTTGTTTATCAAAAAGGTGTACCTTATAGTGCTCCAGGAGTCAGTATCGTGTATACAGAGGAACGCTTAGCAAAAGGCTGCATCACCAAAGAAGCCAAGAAAATCGCAGAAGAACGTTATAACGAGCGTCATAAAAAAGAATTTAAAGATTGGTATGATGCTAGCCCCGATATGAAGGAAGCGTACATTACAGCTGCACGACACGAATTTGAAGTTCGTGAATATGGGCCAAAATAATAACATAACGGCATAATTATTAAAAATATAATTATGCCGTTATAACAAAGGAGTTAATAGAATGGAACATGTTTGTGTACCGATGATAGAACATCAAACACCATCTAAAATCGGTTTTGTTAAAAGTTATTACGATACTAAAAATAATGAAAATGTTCACTACTGTCATTATTGTGGAGTAACATTCCCTATTAATGATGAAACAGCAGAGAAATACCGCTATCACAAAGGAGATAAGGTATGAAGTACTCAGAAATCAAACCCATTATTAAAACGCTGCATGCTGAAGGATGGCGCAAATATACAGGTGTAGAAAATTATCGCAAGGTTTGGAAACGCGGGAATGCTTTGTACGCACAACAAATCTCAGTTACTGAAATTACATCCACTGTCATTCCGATTGAGAATTTTTTGGCTCATTATGAAAGGAAAGCTATGCGTGAATTACGTTATGCACCTGGACATAAATATTAAATTATTAAAAGCATAATTGTTAAATTAATAATTATGCTTTTTTCTATGGAGGTATCTTATGACATTCCGATTAAACCTTTCTCACATTTATCGAAGTGGTGTAAAAGTAGCAGCATATCGAAAAAGAGAAAGCGGAGTTTACGATGTTTATCCTTATATGAATAGTGGCTTACCAATAAAGTCTTTATTGTTATCTGAAAAAGAATTTGCTGATTTAAAAAATCGATTAACAAAGGAGATAGTATGATGAAAACATATGATGGTTGGGGAGAAAGCAGATTAAGATTAGATGATTATTTACAAGTTGGTGATCTTGTCGATGAAGAAATGTATGAACATTTTATTGGTGCTGTGCCTCCCGCTTGTATGAGAAACAGTTGTACGCAAATGGGTGAGCCATATGATCATGTAAATGGCAGAGCCACATATTCCACATTATCGCGTACAGAGCATGGCTGGATGTATATGGGACATTGCCATATAGGGGAAACAGAAGAGGCGTAAATCTTTGCTGGAGTGTGAAGTTAAATGCATTACAAAGACAAATTTGCAGGAATTAAAATTTACGGTTTTTGCAACGGCTACTTTGGTCGCGATTCCTATGACGATAAAATTATTGTTGCTAGTGGTGAGGATTGGATAGTGGCAAAGAATGATAAAGGCCACAATGAATATGCTACTTTCGATGATCCGGAAGAAATGGATATACTCATTGAACGTTGGAAAACAGAAGAAGAATAAAGACATAACGGCATAATTATTAATTATGCCGTTATTTTAATTGGAGGGAATTATATGTATCAACTATTAAGAGACGGAAAAGTAATATTTGAGGGTACAGAAAACGAGTGTTATATGAAGCTGCATCGTGTTCAAGGTCAATCGTGGGATTATGCTCTTAAATATAGTGGTTATAAGATTCTTCCAAAGGAGAATGCACAATGACTTACCCACTAGCTTATGATCCGCAGGAAGGATACAAATATCAAATCTTAGTTAAAACACCTTATGATCGAGCATATGAGCATTGTGATTATGCGAAAGATAGCGAGGAAAAGAATTACCTTATTGGTGAATATCGTTTAGCATATGGTCCGGGATTCGCATTTCAAACAATCTTGTTGCCACAAAAATATTGGCCTTGAATCTTTTTGATACTGAACAAGAAAGTATTGTAAAATATAGCTATGCATTCCAAAGGGGGAGTTAGATTGGATTCAGTTGATTTAAACGATATCGACTATGATAAATATGATGTAAAAATTGTACCGCATGAAGACAATTCTTTCGACGATACACTAAAGCAGTTAATGAGCATTCTTCAAGATCGTTCTATTCCAGAAGAAAGCAAACAATTGACTCGAGATCATTACAATAGGATTATGAAACATAAAATGATTATGGCGAAGCCGCCAACGATCATACTAACTCCTAAGAAATAAAATCATAATTAATAATTATTAAAAGCACAATTATGTTTTTACATAATTGTGCTTTTTTGTGTGATAAGAATAGTGAGAAAACAATAACATCTTAGAGGAGAGATCATCATGACAAAAACAAATAAGGAACAATTAGAACAAATGGTAGGAAAGGAGAAAGCACAACAATACATCGATATGATTAAATCAATGATGGAAAGTGGAAATAACATCACAGCCAAAGAAGAACAAGAAATTAAATAACACATGAAACACAGTAGCAATTGCTGCTGTGTTTTTTATTTATTTTAAGGGGGAGATTACAGTGACAAACAGACGAAGAAGAATTGGAGAAATACATTTTACTCAAACACATTTGAAGGTGGTAAACGATGTGTTGATTCACAAAAAGACGCAATCCGCTACAGCTGAAAAGTACGATATTCCGTTAAGTACCGTCCACGATATTTTAAAGCGTTGGGAATTACGTATCGATAAGTCGCCATTGTTGCTTACGATTGAAGAAGTAAAAGAGAAGATTGTAAAGGGAATAGACATCGAAATATTTGCCCTGCCACTTTCACATCGCACTCAGCGCACCCTACGCTACGGAGGCAAGTGTCAAACCTATAAAGACCTGTTATACCTCTACGATCATCAACAGCTCAAATACAAGCATATAGACGGTCTTGGCACGATAGCACAAAGAGAGATTCGTCAGTTCCTTGATTCCATTCGTGACATCGATTCAGATGCTGCACAAAAAGAAGAAAAAGATATCACTTTGACTTATGAACAAATTGCGGAGAAATGGGCAGAAGACTTACACATTCCTACAATGTCTCTTCCGCTGCCAGTTGGTATTCAAAATAAATTATGTCGTGGTCGCATTTTTTCCTTCAAAGATTTAATGACTTTCTATATGAACAAGAAAGGCCGACTTCAATTAATTAATGGCGTAGGAGCAACAACAGAAAAAGCATTGCTGGAGCTCATTGATGGAGTGAATAAAATACGTGTTCAGAAATGTGAGGAAGCCAAATGAAAACAATCAATGAGTTAGTTGACGGCACATGTATTGTAGTCGCAGAACATGGTGACACCATCAAACATTTTGATGGTGTCTATATAGAACCGCTTGGCGTCGTGTATTTTGTGATACCGGATTATTATGATGTGATCGGCTATATACAGGAGGATGAATCATGAATAAATTAACGTTTGACCAATGGCTTAGAACTACTGGATTTCTTCCTCATAACGAATTCAAACAACAACTAATCGAAAACAATATACCTCTTATTCGTATACATCAGTTATGGAAAGAAGTTCATCGTTTATATCAAACTTATCTTTTGCTTGGGAGGAATTAAGATGACAATGCCAAATGTAATGCAGTTTCCGAATACAGCGAAAACGTTGGTGATTATGAGTAACTTTATTAATGCAGTAGCTATGACAGATGTAGGGAAGCAGCCATATGAGATTGCTCCAACAAACGGAAAGCATAAAGGTGTGTATGTCTCTTTACATAAAGGCAGCAGACCTTTTTTTATTAGCATGAAAGAGTATATGGATCCGTTCACGACAGATGATGATTTATGGAAACGAATTAGCCAATTATTTAAAAAGGAGATGGATAAGTATGAGAACCTTTCTGTTCAAAACAGCTAATGATATTTGGTTTTCTTTTCAAACGGAAAACATGGAACCTAATGATGCATTTGAAGATGAGGATGTATGCGGAGAAGTCGTAACAATGTTTGTAGAAAAGATGGTTAAAGATAATCCACCTACAACAAAAGAACAGCTAGAAGATGTAGTGGAAGAAGCGGCTTATATTTTTAATTGGTTTATATGTGATTATTTCGAAACAAGTTTTATTCCAGATAACGCAAGACCGATTGAAACGTTATTAACTGAATTTCCAATTTAAACACAGCGGCCTTCGGGTCGTTGTGTTTTTATTAATTATGTTTTTATTAATTATTAAAAGTGTAATTAATAAAAACATTGTCCCAAAAGGATGTATATTTGGGACAAATAGCGGACACAATATAATTACAACCAGATAGGAGTGATTGTTGATGTCAGAATATCGCGTTCCAGTATATGAAAGTCACGAAGATAAAAGTTGTGGTGAAAGTCCTATTGCCCGTGTAAGGTACAATACCGAGTTAGATTTTTGGGATGGTCGTAATTTCTCAAATGGTGGTACAGGATTCCATAAAGGTATCACAAAATTAAAAGATGGTCGTTTTGTCATCATTGAAGGATCACAATGGCAAGGTGATCGCGACTACGCTTATGTCGTATCAGACGATGAAGCTTTAAGTGAAATCTTAAAAAGTAATCATGCTGACTTATTAAAGCGCAAGAAATTTGTAGCGCTTAAAGAACTATATAAGCAAAAGATGATTGAAGAAGATGAAGATGATTCGTTAATTGAAGAAGCGCAATAACCAAATAAAACGCGGTGACTCAATCACCGCGTTTTATTATTATTTTCATAATTATTAATTATGCTTTTATGTGTGATAAGGATAGTGAGAAAACAATAAAAGGAGCAATGAACATGAGAAAAGAAACAGAACTATTCTTACAAGAAATGAAGCAGTTATCACAGGTGATTGAGTCACCAGTATTAAAGGAATTAATTGAACAAAACAACAATGAAATGGAACAACAGGTTCTTTATATAAAAGAATTACAAAACAAATAACCACAGTGGCCGAAAGGCTGCTGTGGTTATTTTGACATAACGGCATAATTTTATAAGTATGCTTTTTCATAATTATGTTATACTAACTAACGTATATTGATCCCTATTTATATACGTATCTCTTGATGGCGGTACCCCGAGTGGGTGCCGTTCTTTTTTTATTTTATGTCCCAACCAAATTCATTCAGTAAGCCTTTGTTACGTACTTCTACATCCATCACAAAAGGCAAGTAACTGTTGTACCATAACGATTGTTCACGACTTGATGAAAAATCTTTTGTATTAGACCGCAGTTCGTCAAACAAACGATTAGAACCTTCAATGAATTCATTGAACACGGTTGAGGCAATATAAAATGTATGGACATCGCTCGCTTCTGCATTATCTTTTGCTTTATGCTGCATAATACTTTTCACAAACATTTCATGTGAAAGGAGCCATAATTCTTCAGCTTTGGTCATACCCGCTAATTGATTGATTTTTAAAGAGCGATCCATTGCTTGTTTTAAATACTGCTTTAACATATAACTTGTCTCAATCAAGTTAATGTATTTCCCGGCTGCTACTCTTAGACCTAGTACGCTGGCATTTGTTCTTTTAAGTCGCTTCTCTTCTTCATAAGTAGCAATCAGTGTTTCAGCTTGTTTAAAAGCTTCTCTGTAATCAGAAAAAGAACGTTCAGTCATGCTTTCATAAACCTTGTGTTCTTTCCCATCATGCTTAGTCATGAATACTTTTAAGATTTTACCGAACGTCTTTTCTGAAATAAACTCTTCGCGCGCGTATCGATAAGGAGAATCGTACACTAATAAGAGCTCTTCATTTTTTTGTTCCAATTCCCGACAAATCATCACTTGATATGCCGCATCTTTTGACTTCAATACAGTAAGTTCTTCTCTTACTGGAATTGACTGAAACATATAGTTATTTCTATATACTTCAAAAAACTTATCCGCTAAATCATTAGCTTCTTCTAAATTTGTAATGCCACTAAATAAACAATCCGGCTCTTGTTTAGAGGAAAGGATAGAACCAAATTCAATTGAACACTTACCGAATTCTTCTTTTTTGACACCTACAAAAACATTGGCAGTTCTTAATAAATACAAATATTTATTTTCCTGAACATCCATTTTACTCTCCTTCTTTCTTTTTAAAGTTTCCAAGCAATCCGTTAATCGAAACTAAATCGCTAATTAACTGTGAGAATAAGGAAGGTAGTTCTGGATTAAACCCTCTCATATACTCTGCATTTTTTAGCGCGCGTTCCGCTATTTCTTCTACAGTCGCTACAGGTACTAATCCTGATGTGAACGCTTCTGTTTTCCGTTCATTCTCTTTAGCATCTAATCCACACTCATACATATATAACAAAGAAATCGCTACTGAATTAGCTGTCTCTTCATCTGGTAAGTGTTCAGCAATCCATCCGCCATTTGTACGGTAGTTGCCAGAGTGAATTAGATACGGCACTTTAAAGTTTAAAAAGAAATACCCTTGCTTTGCAGCAAAGATTTCGATTTTGGTTCCGTCTTTTTGGGAAACCTGTTCTTTTACAAATACCGGTTCGTCTTTTGGATTATTTTGAAAATAATGAGAGGCTGGCGTTCCCATTCTATCACGCTCCTTACACATGGTCTAAGCTTGTATCACGATTCATCATGACTTTATATAATGTTTTGTACGTAATGTATTTATTCTTCTGAATCGACAGCGGATCAAAGTCACCGTGACATTCATCGCAATAATAGCCTAATGTACGTTCCAATAACGATTCTTCTTCATCTGTGATCTTTTCTTTTTTAATAATGGCATCCAATTCATCTTTTTTCTGTTGATCCATAGTACGCGTAATCGGATAATCAACACAGCAAGGACATAACACGTGATAGTACTTCGCAATATAGCCTTTATCCAGAAGGAAATCTAATGTTTTTTCGACCAGCACCAACTCAGTTTGACTATATCCAATAACACGATACAACGCAGACGTTGTGATATAGTTACCTTCGCGGAATTTTGCAAGTACGCTATCCAAGTTAACTTTTGTCTCTTCAGATAAGAAGTCGATTTCTTTTAAAAAAGGGAAGTGGTGAACACCTAATAGTTCTGGATATTCCTCTTCCTTCTTTTCTTGAATCATCGCTGGAATACGGAACATCGGTGTTTTGATATTGTACATAGCTGTATCGAACTCTTTTAATTCTTTACGTGAGAACTGTCTAAACTCTTCACGATCCACACTATTTAAAAAGTCCGCATACTCTTGTTTCTTTTGAAGAATTTGCTCTAATATATTCGGCATCTTATTCCTCCTCGTTTGGCACATACGGAGCATTTATACGATTGATGAACATGCCATATCGTTTAAGGAACGAAATTACAATTTGCATTTCCTCTTCATTTCTACTTGCTACCGCATCTTCCGCTAAAGCTTGAGGAACACCGAATCGCTCAACCAATTCTTTTACATAGTTTTCACCCATATCATTCACTCCTTTTATCGAACTACTTGCCAATCAGTCGCAAACATATCTTCCGGATAAGGGATAGCGGATACAAAGCCTCCGTTGTCACGTAAACAAGCCACAATCATAGGATTCATATCCATAGAAATGATGTCGTCTTTCTGATGCAATTTGAGCGGTTTGACCGGCACTTTCCAATAACCTTCCCACGGCGCACGAGATATCTTTAATCCTTCGTGAATGCATTTATCTACAGCTTGACCATATGTTAAGCCTTCTTCGACGATTTCAGAATACATTGGCATATCTATCAATCTCCTTCACTTTCAAACAGAAATTTAATAACTAAAAAGAAACACGTGCCCATACCTAAGTAGGCGAGGGCAGTAAAGATGTCATCAATCATCGATTAATAAACTCCTGGAGATTATTAATTACATTCTGTAACACTTGTTTTACTTCATCTTCTGTTTTCTTTTTAGGGTTCATGCACACTTCCGTTACTTTAAATCCTAATAACTCACCACCGCTAATCTTGTCGTGCAGCAGGCTTATGATGGAATGACTAAAGAACTCATCCGTTACTTCAATGGATAACTGCAGTTTTGTGCCTTTTTTGAAACTAAGTTGTTCCGTAGCGTAGCGGTAGTGTTCTTCTTCTTCCATCTTTTGATCGTGAATTGCTTTTCGTTCTTCAAAGTTAGGTATCTTCACAACTTCAATCATTACTTATTCCTCCTAATCTCTTATTTAAAGAAATCGCAAATGGCTGCAATGATTGCATCAATTGCTCTCTTTTCTTGGGGTAGTTGATTATAAGGAACGATGTAAGGGCTCTTTTTTAGTTGTAAATCAAATAGTTCACCGAAACTCCAACCCTCTTGTGCTCTTTCCGTTACCCAATGTGAATGAATATGTTCAAATGATTTTCCTCTTACCATATATGCTTTAATATCTTTTAATAGCTTTTTTCGTTTTTCATCGGATAGGTGATCCCAATCCCTTTGATAGTTTCGGGTTACGTTACCATAGGCATGATTTACATTCGCGACTAAACGAGCAATATCTTCGATGTATTTTTCTCTCGTCGCTTCTTTGAATTTACCCATAGCCGCTTTCTCAGTTGCAGAAAGATTTGGTGTAATAGCTGTCTCCGGCTCATTTCCTTCTTGATCACCGTTAACTGTGTGTTGGATAGCGGTCATGGTTGCATCTTGACCTTTGTTCCAGTCCTGGCCAAAATACATAATCGGCGTTTTCTCTGGCATCTTAAAAAACGATTGGCGTTCATAGTAATCCACGATCCTCACTAGTTGGGTATACACCTGTAATTCATCGACCCCGTTCGCACCGTGTTTCTCTAACTTTTCCTTTAAAATCTTTGCTTGTTTTGCTGTGATTATCGGTATACCTTCATATGAAGCTTTTGAAGGACCGATATAACCGGTTAATTGGGTAGCAGCATTATACCCATCGTCACTGATGATACCTGAAGGCTTACAGCAATCATGGACAGTGATTTGTCCGACTTGTGTAATACCTGTTTTCTTCTTTTCGGTTTCTGTATAATCCCATGTTGGTACTTGAATACTACCTGAAGCAACAGCAGGACCTTTTTTCTTCTTGTTTTTAAGCTCTACTTTCATACCCATTCGTTTGTAGGCTTCAACGATTTCTTGAGGTGTTTCAAATCCACCACCCCCGCTATCAGAAATATCCATGATGATATTTTTGTTGTCTTGAAGTACGTAATAGCGTCCTTGTGAACAAACGATTCTACGTTCCGCGTTCACTAATTCAGGACCATTTATAATTAAAACGTCACCGTTATGCACTCTTTCTTCCATTCTCTCCATCCCCTTTATCGAATCGTTTCAGCTGATTCATCAATTTTGCTGTTGTATTCTTTGCAGAAATCAATAAATTCTTTTGTAAAGCCATATACGCCACCGCGACTATCCGGTGTAGCGCGATACGCTTTACTAACAATAAGTTGTACTTCGTGTAAGATAATTCGTCGGTGAAGAGAGTACGTGTAAAATTCAAGGTACTCATCGAGGCTGATTGTATAAGGGTTATCGCAACCTGCTAATTCAGCTGCTCTATTAAATTGTTCTACTGTATCAACATTGACACCATAGATATATACTCTTTTTGAAGAAGAATCGACCTTTACATGAGTAGGAACCGTAACGTCACAATTCTTTACTGGCATTTTTGGTATCGCACGAGCGGTTGTATTGTGAATCACACCAATTTCAATACAATCGTCTCGCATCACAAGATGAATACTAATAAATTCCGCTTTTAATGAGGTTAAATCAAACATTTCGATAGTCTTTTCCACACCATCCACCCCTTATGATTCTTTATACCTATTACTAGGTCTTTTTAACTATTTATTATTGTACAACATTTACCATCTGTCTGTACATTGTTTTTGCAGATAAATAAAAAGAACAGCGAAAGTTCCGCTGTTCTGTGGTTATTGATCGTTTTGTTGTTCTTGTTTATTTCGATTATGACGAATGGCTGCTGCACCCGCGAGTCCCATTGCACCACCAACACCGCCTGTAACCAATCCATTCATACCTTGGAATTTACTCATAGCGGAATAGGTTTTACGAGCAGAAGGTAAGACTGATTCATTGAACGCTTGCTTCGCTTTTTCAGCACTACCTAGTTCATCGGTTAAGACTTTTTTAACAAAGTCATTAGCACGATCTTCGGTACGTTCTACTAACTTACCAGATGCTAAACCAGCTAAACCGCCGCCGACAGCTGCCGAACCTGCAAGGATTGCATCTTTCTTTTTCGCATCGCTATCATTCTCTTTTGAATTAGCAGCATAGATACCAGGAGCCGCTGCCCCGCCGTAAAATGAAAGACCTGAACCAATTGCTGCTTTTTGAGCTAACTTCTTATCACGCAGCATGTTTTTATCTTGAGCATGCCCCATTTCGTGAAGGGTAATCTCTTTATGACGAGCTGAGTTAATCATGCCATCAGCCGTTTCTTCATCCGGTACCATACCTAGTTGCCTCATACCGACAGGATGGATATACATCGATTGCGATAACATATCATCATCTAATTCGTTCACAGGTACATTGATGTTGTACTTTTTCTGCACACCGTCTACAAATTGACGATATTTCTCCGGGTCCATGAAGCGCTCTTGTTGAGCACGTTCCATAAAGTCTTGACCTGTTTGTTGAACGTATCGTGGCGACCAAGCGAGTTTTACTAAACCTTCCATTAACGGTCCCTCCTTAGTTCATAGCGTTTACGGATATCTTCTTCCGCTAGTTCACGTGCCATTTCTGCATCTAATAATTCACCATTTGTTTTATAATAATTCTCCATTACTTCCGGATCTTCTTTGCCACGATGATGATACACGGCAGGTAAAGAAGCTAACCCACCGACAGCTGCACCAGCGCCAGCACCTAGTAATCCACCTAATAGACCGCCACCTACAGAATAAGCCGCTTTACCCGCTAAGGTTTTTCCTTCACCCGCTCCGATAATACCGCCTGTAACAATTCCACCTAAACCACCCGTGCCCGCACCAATACCAGCACCCATATTCATTGCACGTTCTTCTTTCGCAACAAGTTCAGGATTACGCTGTGCTTTCGCTTCTTCAAATGCTTTTTCCTTTTCTGCATAGTGGTCATTGTAGGCTTTTAAACCAGGATCATTCGAATAATCAAACGCTACTTTTACTAAACCGTCCACTGGAACTCCTCCTATTAAGCATGGTTGGCACTACGAGCTACTTCTTGCCAAACCCCGCCGACATTTTCTAATACTAATGTTTCATCTGCTGCACCCGTATAGTTCACGCCACCTTTTAACTTAATCGATGCACCATGAGCGATAGTGGTATTAGCATTTGTGAAGAATAAAGTTAAGCGCTGGCCATCTTGCCCTGTTAACGTGGCAATTGTAGTAGCAGCGGTTTGCGCTAACTTAATACGATTAGCCGCTGTGACATCAACAGTCGTATTGTTGGCTGTGATGTTAGCTGTTGCTTGAACGAAGAATTTCTTGTCCGTATTCGTCTTGTACGTATTGAAGTCCGTTGTTTTCGTATAGTTGTCTTCAACATTTTTGACTCGAGTATCATTAGTAGATTTATAAGTATTTAATTCTGATTTTGTAGCGGAATTGGTTTCTAAAGAAGATACGCGTCCATCGTTGGAAGATTTATATGAGTTAAACGTTGATGTTTTCACAGCACCAGCTTCTACATCCGATACCTTTTTGTCATTAGCGGTTTTGTACGTATTAAACGCATCAAGGTTCAACTTGCCATCCTCTAATGCTTTGACTTGCCCCGCTACGAATGCTTTGAATTGATCAAAGTCACCATCTGATACAGCATGTTTTCCGAATGTATACAGGACATTCCCATTCCCGTCCTTAATAATTAACTCATCATTTGTTTCATCGAGAATGATTTTACCTTCATAGTCACGAATTACCGTCATCCCACTCACTCCTTAAATAGAAAATGATATAGGTCTTTTGACCTATATCAAGTGTACAACAATCCGATTGGAGAAACATTAGGTTTTGTTAAGAAATGATTTTAAAAGATATTCAGTTCTTTCATCTTTTTATAAACCATATTGCCGATTACCGTTTTGCCTTGATTATTGTAATGAACGCTATCAGATAATAAACTAGGAGGAGTTTTCCCTAATGCCATTGCATCCGTATCCGCTTGTGTCGGTGTAATTCCTGCATCAGCTAGACCGTACTGTGACAAGTATTCACGTAAAGAAATGAAATAGCGTCCGAATTCAGCTTTCATAGCCGCTTCGTATGGAGCTCTTTCAGCTGCTGTACCTGAAGATAATCCTAAGATTACAACTTTCTTAGCGTTACTATGAGCAATCATTAATTTATGTTGACGAATTAGCGTATTGATATCATTATCCCAACCACCATTTTGACCGATATAGATAATCATGATGCCGTCATTGTATTTTCGGTCATAATTAGTAACTAAAGCAGTTGGTCTTTCTACTTTAACCGCTGTCCCTGGTGCATTTCGTTTAAATACCCACGTTCCAGCTGGATCAGCATAATCTGTACCGGTGTATCTCAATGTACCTTCAACATCACCAATATAACAAGGGTTAAAATGCGCGCTCCCACCTTGAAGTAAAGGAGTTACCTTTTTACCTAAGAATGTAGATATACCTGACTTGTTGGCAATTAAAATTTCAGATGTATCAGCAGGGATATTGATGTTATTAACCATCATTACATCGCCGCCTTGTCTAGCCATAATGGTTTGAGAGTTTTCCCCACCTGTACCAGCGTTATAAAGAGGTAAGCCGGATAATGTACTTAGAGTTGCGGTCCATCCTCCACCAGCAGTTAAAGAATCTCCCCAAGCTACCATCTTATCGATGATTTCTACACCAATCTCTTTAATCTTATTACTCACATCTTGTAGAGTTGCAAGATCAGGTTTAACTACTCGTGATTCCATACCATCAGCTATTGAACTATTTTGTCCTAATTCATAAGCATAAGAGTAAATCGTGTATGTTTTATTCAATTCTGTGCCTGAACCTTCATTAGTAGTTAAGATATAATAAAACCTTTGATACAATTCGGTTTGTCTTTGACTAGCAGCATAATAAGTTGAAAAGACCGAACTACTAAGATCTACATCATAAGTGAAGGTATAGTTGTTATTCGCATTCAGTTCAACGTTAGTTTCCGCGATATTCGCTACTGTATTATCGGTGCTCCCCCAAGAAGTACCATTACAGAATCTTAATTTAAATTTTCCGGCTTGTTCACCTTTGATAACAATTCTGAATTTCTTCGTTTCCAAATCGTTATAACCTAAGTTAGTTAATCGTGCATACGTATAGGCATACACGTTATCGACTACTTTAGCCTCCATTTTGTAACCGACTTGATCTGTACCCGAAAGGTATTTGGTTGAAGAAACTGTATTGTTAGCTGATGTACCTTTAGCTGAACCGATAGAAGGTAAAACCGCTTTTTCCGCTAACTTTCCTAATGCTGCTGTAGTATCAGCTGATAGAGCTCTATCAGCTATTACCGCCTTTTCTGAAGAACTAGCTTTTTCTGCAAACTTAGCATTTTCGGAAAAGAAAGCGGATGCCTCATAAAACTTACTGCTCCGAGCGTCTTTACGATTATCTAAAACAAAGTATTCCATTGTTCCTGTACCTACCATTTGACCGAAATCAAAAATAGCAAACATTGAACCTGTTTGATAGTCACTTCTTGCCTTAGCTGCATCTAATTCAGCTTGAGTGAAAGGCACTCTATACCAAACACCAGGAGCGTAAGTTTCGTATTTTTTCCCCTGGCCCGCTTGAAGATTACCCCATGAGCTTCCAGTGTTAATTAAACGACCTATATATTGAGAGGTTGCCCCTGTAACACGAAGGTAAACAGCGATATCATCTACATTATTCCATACGAATCCAAATTCACTAGAAGTGCCAGCAACTTTGGCGCCGATATTAAGTGAGGATTTTTCCTTCACTTGAGCCATATCGAATGAAGTTTTATAAAAACCATTTGTGTTTAGTTGCCAATTCGTATAGTAACTATTGATGTTATCTCTAAATCCATATCCGGAATAATCACTCATCTTCCTAAAGTTAGAACCATTAGCGGCACGTAAAGCTTCACCAGCTGTAGCGAACGTTTTACCAAACGGATCAACACGAATATCTTGTAACTCCGCATTCCCTGTTGTATTTCCAGCATTGGCAACGAGATTATTAATACGTGCTTTTTCAGTTTCTAATTCAGTCTTTAATGATCTTTTACTTAACTCTACATCAACGTATGTTTTATCCGTTTTAGGTGTTAGTTCAGATTTATCTGCTTTATTATCTGTTAATCCTTTAATTCCGCTAGCCATATCTTCTTTGAATTTTTTAAACTCCGGCTGAAATACCATTTCAATTGACGACGGCGGCTTCGGTATCGTGGTATCTGGAATATGCGGATCTTCTTCTAACATTTTCATGACTTCTTCAGGCAGTTCCGTTTCAATACTTATCTCTCTTCGGTTATGGAGCTTAATTGCATACTTAATGTCTTCGAGCGTATAGAAACTCACAAACTGTTTCTCTTTCGGCTCCAAAATAGCATTCCCTAAACGCCGGTTGTTCGTAATTAAGTTGATAATATACAACTCGCATAACTTATCTTCGGCCACTTTAACTCACTCCTTCATAAAAAATTGGTATAGGTCTAATTACCTATACCAATTGTACAACAATGCGTATTCAGAAACATTACAATTTCCAGTTCTTAACCCATTAAGAAGGTTTCAAACGATGTAAACTCTACCTTTTGGTTTGTTCCATCTTCCAGTTGGCAATATGCACGGAACAAGCGGTCTTTTGTTAAATCAATTGTAGACTCACGTGAATAAATACGTGGATTACCTAAATGAGTAAAGGAACGCATCACGACTCTTACTTTTGTATTGTCAATCGGATAGACTAACATTTCGATTTGGAAGGCGCCGGATCCTGTTTCGGTATAACTATTTAAGGATACATTATTACCGCCTGCAGTATCGGTACTTCGAATCGATAACGTTTTGTTGCCGCTACCTGTAATTACGCCAGTTAATAAGAAACGTAATCGCTGATTTTTCGATAAGAAGAAGTCTTTTGGCAACTTCCCAAGTACCGTTCCAGCATATACAGGTGTATTAGCAGTTGTTCCGGTATGAACCACTGTATCTGTACGAACACCGATACGAAACTCATTATTGGAGTTTTGGGAATACAAGCGTGTTTCCCTGGAGTTTCCGAAATGAGCATAGTTCACTTCATTGTTTTCGAACGTATTCACTTCATCGATATTGTTTAACCATTCACCGCCGCCTTCTGTACGTACTCCGTATTTATTGTTACGAAGGATTGTACCTAATACGTGAGCACGGCTGTTATGGTCAATTGAAATACCGGCGAATTTACATCCGTCTGCAATCGAATAGTCTACGTGACAAACAGAGTTACGTGAAATCGTAAAGCCTTCTCCACAGTTAAGTGCAATACATGCTTTATCCAATGTACCTCCGAACCCGCTGCCGAATGTACCACCCGAACAATACTGTGTACGGAATCCACTTGTTTCACAATCAACCGCTACACATTGCTGGAAGCTGTAGCTTACATTACGGATTGCGGCAAAGCCGATATCGCAATTCTCTGCACGGCAGTTTTCTGTAATTAAGTAACCACCGCTTTTCATCAATAAGCCATAGCCATTGAAATTGTTTTTGTAGTTTTTAAAGAGAATGTTGCGTACTTCGATACGTAAGTCAGGACATGGCTCAATCCATAAGCCAATCTTTGTTGCTGCTGTTGCCCCGTCAAATACAGCTGCAGGCGATCCATCCGGATTTACCTCACCTGTGATTTTTAGCGGAAAGCGGAAACGCGGTAAGTTATTAATTTTATGTCCTTTATTAATCGTACCACTAACCTTGATTTCCCATGTACCATCTACGGCTACATCAGACATTGAGCGTAAAACCGCCAATGCTTTATCTAATGAGCGGAACGGTGTTTGAGTAGTTTGGCCATTATTGCTGTCACTACCACTACTTGCATTTACAAAGAGTTGATGGACCACATTCGAATTATACGATGTAATCATTTGTTCAAGTGTGGCTATGTATCCAGCCACCTCATCTTTGTATTTGTTGAACTCTTCCACCGTGATTGTAGCCGTACTATCTGCCATACACATTCCTCCTCAAAAGTAATAAAACTAGGTCAAAAGACCTAGTTTTATTGTATAACAACCTCACAGACATTTCATTCCGTTTTAGTTGATCGCTAAGGTATCTTTATAGACTTTGAACTCAAATGTATCGTGCGTATTGTTCTTCCAACTTTGCACAATCCATAACTCTACTGCGTCACCAGCTGTGAATGTAGCAGCATCTAAGACAAAGTTCTTTTTAATGTTTTGCTTCACATTTTTCGTAACGGCGGAAACCGCTAAATTCGTTGTAATATAAGCGGCTTTGGTGCGATTATAAAGACGTATTTGCAACACATCATCCACCGTATTCAATAGCTCAACATCAAGGGTTAACGCATATGTTTTATTCAGAGTCAGCGGTTTAATCGGAATAATTAAGCCATCTGAGTTATTAGAGGATGTCACTCTAAAGAAATCAGTGGTGCTTTCTTGAATCGTAGCGGTATTTCCGTTTTTCACCGCATTGCTAATTAACAAGTATTCATTCGGAATGGTTTCTAATCGAAGTGCCCGCACACCTGCTGCTGTCATAATACGTGCAGGAGCAACGGTTGAATCTGTACGGTACCACACTTGCCCTTCTTCTGCATCGGCCGGATCGCTTTGACGTTTTTCTAATACCAAACCGCCTTTGGTATAGACTTTCCCGTCGATATCTCCACCGGATTTAGGGAACCATGCTTTCCCTGGATGTTTACTGCTCATTGCAAACAAGCGGCTAATTTGAATAAGAGAGCCTTTCGGGTCATTAGTACCCCAGAACGAATAGCGGATTTTGGTTGCTTTACTTACGCCCGCCCAAGGTGCTGATACCACAAAAGGGAAGGACGTGTTTCGATCTACTTCATGTATGAAAATCCATTGTTTTGTAATGTCATCATACGCTTCGATTCGTACTCCTTTAGGTGAGGTATTCCATGCACTTGTTAAGCCCATGAAGTTACAGTACCAAATCGGGTCTGAAGCGGTATCCACTTCTAGTACAATCGGATTTTCATACGTAGCACCTGCTGCTTCCCACGTGACACCGGATTCCATCTCCATTGTCAGTAATTCCGTTAAAGGAATATACGTATTTTTAAGTTTATGAGATGACGTTTGCTTAATGGTATAGCCGCGAAGCTCCCCACGTACTAAATAGTCATCTTGATTTCCTAAAAAGTTCGGTTGGAAAGGGGTAGAAAGGTGATGAGCCAGTGTACGAACATCGGGTACATGGTTTGTTAAACTATTAATCTGATTCATATAACCTTCGTCTACAAAGTGTTGCGGTTGTTCATAGCCATGAGCACAAATGACACGATTAAACTTACTGCCTTTAGCAAAGCGAATAGAAGGATTCGGGTTTTTATGTAAATCCCAAAACAATCCTTCAAAGGTGTTATAGCTACCTTCACAATAAATAGCGAAATCAGATGTTGGCTCAATCTGAATTTGAAGGTTTTTAAACTGATTCCCACCGACATCACGCGGCACACTACCTTCACCTTTTAATTCAATGCTTCGCTTGCAGTTCATCATCGCAATGGTATCGAATGTACATCCTGTGATCCATGCCCATTCACTTTGATTCTTAATCGTTTCATCCACATCGAAATATAAGCCACGATTAAAGTTAAAGATACCGATGTTATTGGCCTGAACAAAGGAAATGAATTTCGCGATATCTTTTGCTCCTTTGCCTGAGTAGAAGTGAATTCCTGTACCCGTCCACGCCTGGTCTGTATAGTAATGATCTTCACCGACTAGTAACAAATCTTCCATACGATGCAGCTCATTATAAAGAGAGAAAAGGTCGTTGCCATCTAAATACACGCATGCTTTAGTGAAATCAAGAAACGGACGGTTTGCAAATCGGCGTGTATCAATCACTCCACCTTTTAAATGGGATTCTGGTTTTAATTGAACCATATTGACATCCTTTATTGGAACCAAAGACGTATCTTTCCCCATTTCTACTTGCATACGGCGCGGTACCATAATCGTGTGACCGATATGAAACGTGCCATCTGGAATAATGACCTTCTTTTTCCCCGCTGCTTCCGCTTGATTAATCACACTTTGAATACCTAATGAATCATCAAAGAGCGGATCAAACCCTTTAACAAGATCAGTCGCTGTGACATCTACCCAACTTCGAGTATTTTTAGTGAGATAGGATAAATCCTTTGTGACACCTTGCTTATAAATGTTAAACACCGCTTGATCCACGACATTATCTAGCTTTGAGTTAACCGCTTTTTGGAGTGTGTTAAATTCATCTCGGTATACACGACTGTCAGCAGGTGGAGTCGGGAGAGAAGGCGTGGTAACTGGACTATGCAAATACTCCTCCACTAATTCCAATACCTCCGGTGGGATTGAACCCACTACTCGTATCTTGTTTTGTTGCTGCAGCTTCAGCGCCACAATTAAATCTTCCAACAATGAGAAATGTACAAACGTACTTTGCCCTGAACGTAAGATGGTATTTCCCACGTCGCGTACTTCATTGCGTAAGTTCTGAACATATAGCGTCAATCCAAACTCTCCAATTGTGGCCATTTTTCTCTTCTTCTCCTTCCCTCTTTTATAGGACAAAATACCTACAAAAGTGTGATAAGAATAGTGTAAAACAAAAAGGGAGGAATAAAAAATGAAAATTATTATTAAAGAAAACGAAATGAAGGATTATGCATTTGAAATGGAAACAACATCAGATATGAAATTAAACGTAATGATTACAGAATCAGAAGCAAAGAAAGCAACTGGATATAGAGTTATCGGACGTATCATGAGAGGAGTGAAACAAGCATGAAGAAGTTAAAACAGCTAGTATCATTTGGAAAAGAAATGAAAGAAGCAACTAAGGAAATGAAGAAAATTATGAAAGAAGCGGATACACCAGAAGGTCGCGTTATGAACGACGAGATTAAGTATTGGGCATATACAGAAGCAATTGACCAAAACGCAAAGTTATCAAAACGGCAGCAAGCAGAATTTAAAAGCATTGAAATTAGAATGAACAATCGCGCATTAACAAAACAATTAAAAGGAGAGGTTCAATAATGAATCAAACACTATACAACGTATTAAACAAGGTATTTAAAATGAAGCCACTTGAAGAGAAAAAGGGGATTTATGATCAAGAAACAAATCGTAAGGTGACAACAATGAGTCGCAGCAAACGAAAAGGTATCAGTAAAATTAAACGAGACTTTGAAACAGAAAAGCTATTAAAAGACGTAGCGGAACTGAAGTTTATGATTAAAGATTTACAACGAGATATTGATGAAGTGAATTACAAAATGCGGAAAGAACGCACAATGGAGAACATGGAGTTAACAGGAAAAGTACACAGCTTTATGAAACGAGTTGATGGATGTATAGAGATTATTAAAGATCGCAACTTACATTAAAACGATGGAGCCTTCGGGCTCTATTTTTTTCGTCTTTCGACTAGTACAGTTTGTACTTTTTTTATTTTCGTAGACTAGTACAGTTTCCTCAGACGTGTTTCCTGTGCCAAAATGCCGGACATCGAGTGACGGAGTTTTCGTCATACGTGTGACGGAATAAAAATTCAGTCATTTTGCTATTAAATGAGCGGAAATCCTCTGATTTTATGCTATTTCTTCTATTTTCTCCATTGTATACCATGTGATTTCCTCACACACCGCTAAATCACAGCGCTCACGCGCTATTTATCTATGCAAACGACTGTATATTTACAAGAAATTTATGCAGAGTGACGAGAAAGTGACGAAAAAAGTGCCGGAAAGTAGGACCCCTATGCAGAAATTTTATTTTCGACGCCTTTTTGGAGCGGGATCGTCCTTTCGCCACGAAGAAAACTGGAAATTCGAGATTTCGAAATTCAATTTTTTTCACCCGTTCCTTCCCCCGCCGAAAAACTCCGTCACTCCGTCACAAAGAGGTAAAAGATATATATATAATAAATATATATATATTATTATTATATATTATTATTTATTTAATAGGGTTTATGAGAGTTTTTGGCTCATTTTTTAAATTACATATTTTTACTTAAATGTATATACATGGTGACGGAGTTAGTGACGGAGTGTGACGGAGTTTTTCACTTTTTCGTCACCATATTTTTCCATTTACCTGTTTCTGACATTTAATTGACATTTTACAGTTAAATATTTACATATGTTTCCACAAGAATTTCCAGTTGATTTGTCCACTTTACCCTTAAAAGTACCTTGAAGCCTTGTGGCTCTAAGGCTGAACCCCTATGTTCCGAAATTCGGACTGGTATTTTTGTTCCTCACTTGTTAAATATTTGCACAAATGTGTAATAATGGTGACGAAAAAACCCAAAACTCCGTCACTCTCCGGCAGAACTCCGTCACTTCTCCGTCACCTATATTCTTCCTCCTAATTGTCCACCTGTTATAAGAAGAGTAACCACTACTGTTCTACTAAATCCGCTTTTCACAACATACCAAATAGTAGATAATGTTTATATAGGCAAATAGTCCTAAATTTACTTAAAAGTGAGGTGACCTAGCCGCTAAGCTATGCAGCAACTGAACCGCTGCATCACAAAGGAGTTTTATCTATGTATATGACCATTGGAGTCATTGTTCTTTTTTTAATTGGCCATTCAGCATCTATGATCACCAAGCAAAAAGAGAAAGCAGTGTACAACAAGGGACGATGCATGTGCGGAGGCGAATTCATCCCATACGAGTTGCAGACAAAGCATGAAATTGGCTGGATTTGCGACAATTGCGGAACGACGGTGCGAACAACGTGGATTACGCTTGCAAGGGGAGAAGAAGACGATGAATGATTCGTTTTTTCAGCAAATAGAGAAGGCAGAACGCTTATGTGAAATTTTAATGCCATATTCGCTCTTTAATACAGAGAAAACATTAAATGATGTGCAGCTACTTAAACAAAGAGTACTAAGTGGCCAAGATACAGTGAGTGAAAATGTGCTACGCGCAATAAATGCTTTAGTGATTCAACTATCTGAAATTCTTGAGGAACAAGGAGTGATGGTGTGATGGGAGCTAGAAGATCAGAAGTGGTAGGGTATCGAGTAGAGCGTATGAAACAAATCTATTTCTATATTAAAGAGTGCGGATCCGTTTCAACTGATAAGATTGCTGAGGAATTTAAGGTGAGTACACGTACAGTCCAGCGAGCCATTTTTATTCTTAGATATAATGGGCTGATTAAGCAATCAAGTCGCGGAATGTGGTCTGTTACCAATGTGAAGGTAAAAGTGGGGACATCTGAGGAGCGAAAAGAAGAAATTCCGCTAAGCCGCCGCTGAAGTATAAGATTATTCATTTAGAACAGTGTTCTAAATTCTTCTATATAAATAGTGTGCTCGCCCCCGAAGAGAACGCCGTCTACTTGCAGACGACGTTTTTTTATTGGTCAGCAGCTGAATCACGCCACCTGCAAGCAGCCGTCGTCATTCAGAGCACGTAACAATCGCTGTTTAAGAAGCTCATTCATAAAACAATGTACATGTAGCTTCAAAATGGTGTACAATTCAAATAGGTAAATAGTCCTAGTAACGAGGTGGTTGGGATGGATAAAGAGTTTTATAAAGAAATGTTCAAAGTGGTATGGAATTTTATATTCATGATGACAGTGGGTATCTTGTCTTTTTCAATTGTGGTAGTCATCGTGAGTATAGCCATGAAATATATTATCAAGCCTGTGTGGATGTGGGGTGTATACCATTGAGTAAAGAAGGATTGAAACAGCTGTTTATTTATATGATCGGAACATTTGGGGTACTGAACATCATTTTGACTTTCTTGCTTGTGGCTTTATATGTGCTCGGCATGTTAGGAATTATGTGGGCTTTGGCATGTGCATAATCAGAAAAACAGAAAGAGCGCCCCTACAGCAAAGGGACGCTCCATAGCAAAAACTCACATACTAAAAATAGTACCTGATGAGTATACCATATCTTTTTAAAAATATACAGAAAGCGGGGAATAGATAGTGAAATTTCAAATATCAGTGAGTGAAACCAAGTCATATGAGACACAGTTTATAGTGGAAAAACCGGAAGGAATGTCTCAAGAGTGGTTTGATGACATTGTTGATAAAGTGGAAACGGAATGTAAATACGATGACGGTAAATCTGTCGCTTATATTCTGCAAGATAAGTATGGCATTAAAACTGTTGGACTTGGCACGAACTTTCCCGACTCTCCAACTAACAGTGAAATAGAAATTACTGATGTCCGAGAAGTAAAGGAGAAATCAGAATGAGTGATAAAAAGAAAACAGACGAAGAAATCTTAGAAGAATATGCTGAAGATTTAGATGGATGGGTAGCAGAGCAAGAAGAACGTCTATTTAGAAAAAAGCACTTTGAAAGTATGGGCGTAGGAAAAGAATATGTATTTCAGTCACTTACGTTTACAGGAAACGCTTCTGGTGACTTATCTCTTGCTACAACCATTTTAGGCAACCTTGATTATGTACCGGAAGAATTAAAGAATGAGCTAAAAGGTATTCAAGATCAGCTGCATGAGTTCCAGGAGAAACTAAGGGAATTTAAGAAAGTAGAAAAAGAAATTATTAGAGAAGGTAAAGCGAAACAATTTAAATTTCTAACGGCACGTAACGAGGAGGAAAAGTGATGGCTATTAAAAGAGCGTGGAAAATGAAGTTGATGCAAGTTGGTACTCACCGTACATGGGAAGAAGAAATTCTTCAAAAAACAGAGCAAGGCGAATATGAACGTATTCCAGAAACATCAAGTGAAGAAAAAGCCCTGGAACTAGCGGAGCAAACAATAGATGGTTTCAATCGTAAAAAGCGTAGCGATGAGAGACAACGTAAAGTCATCACTGTCTTCCTGGAGGAGTTGCGATGAGTAAAAATAACAACACACCAATTGGTTGCTTATTTTCCTTTGTTGTCATAATCGTTGTGATTATCCTAGCCGCTATCACATTAGGGATCGTAGGTATGTTTAATACCAATGAATACACACTAACCGTAACAGATAAAGAAGTAAAGAATTCAAAAGAGCATAGCAAATACTTAATCTTCACTGAAGACAAAGATGGACATACAAAGGTGCTGCAGAATACCGACTCGACGTTAAAGTGGAAATTTAACTCTAGTGACATTTATGCTGAGTTAGATAAAGGGAAGACATATAAATTTAATGTCTATGGGTTCCGGATCCCGTTCCTTTCTAAATATGAAAATATCGATACCTATGAGGAAGTGAAATAGATATGTTTAAAGTGAGGCATAAACCTACCGGTGAAGTCCACACTATCTATGATGTACAACGTACAGAGGATGCGAAGATGAGGTTTCTTGTCTATATTAATCATTGGGTATATATCTCGGCTGAAAATTATGAACCATTAAAATAAGAGGAGCCCTTGTGGGCTTCTCTTTTATGTTTTTCGCCCAATAAAAAAACTCACTGTTTTTTGCCGAAAACAATGAGCAAGGTTGTTGGGAGTATCCTTTATATTTCTTTCCAAAAAATATAAAGGAGCGACACTATATGCACTATATTGAAATTTTTAACCAAAAAGCACCCTAGTAAGTAAATTATAGGTCATAGTACCTATTTTAGTCAAATAAAAAAACTTCCTTACCTGCAATAAGGAAGCGTCAGAAAGGTTTTTTTATACTTATGGGTGTGGGATAAGTATAAAAAGCCAAAATGGGTAGTAAATTACTTTTCATTATACGGTAAAAACCTTGTAAAATCAATGAAAAAGCCACTTCTTAACCGCACATCAAGAAGTGGCTTTTATGACTGTGCTGAATGTTTTACTTTGCCAGAAGTAAAAGATAAACAATTATAAAACCAACACGTAACAGAAGAACGCTTAACCTTCTTTAGTATAGTTCATTTTTCCTATACATACAATAAATACCTCTTAGAACATTTAGAAATTCAGAAAATAGGGTACAAATAAAGAAAATGGTGCTCAAATTCAGAAAAATACATATACATAAACAGAAAAAACACTTCAGATGGGGGCCAAAGTGTTTTTCTAATTCATAGAAATAGTGACAACACAGTAATCAGCTGTGAAGTATCGTATTTGGAAACGACCAAATAACGAGTAAATGTCGAAAACCAAACAGGATTCTCTTTATATTAAATACTAAAGTCCTATAAATTTCAATAAAGAAGTATAAATAAATAGGTATATCTGCTTATTTTACGTATCTGTGGATAATTACGACCTACAATCTATTTCTTTTTAAGAGAGATAGATTTAAAATAGTGTTAGACAGTAGAAGTAGTGTGAGTATAGGACATAAATAATCTTTGAAGGTGGTGAACAGGGATATGAATAAAAGAGAATTGATGAAAGAGATCGATTTCGCCTTTGAACGAGCAAGAAAGAAGGATGACTGGATTTATAAACAGTACAAAAACTTTTATGAACTCAATCAACTCTCTCACTTTCAAATCTTTAAGATAAACTGGTTCAACGGTGCTGCTCAAATAATGAGTTTAATCGATCAGTTGCATACCCTCGTTACATCTAAAGAGGACTTTGTGGCCCTTGCAAAGTTATCTGGAATAGAAGTTACTAGCAAAATGAAGAAAGCAGAATTAGCTGAGCTCGTAAAAGCAAATCCCTCTTGGCGTTCTAAGACATTTGAGTTAGAAAGACTTAGACGTGTAGATTCTAGGAAGCGCACTTTACAACCTCTCTATGAACATTTATCTTCTTTAGGTTATGAAACAGACCTATTACCTGTGAAAGTTAGTTATGGTAAATGGATGGTTGACGCTACCAATAAAAGCGGAGTCCCTGAGACAATCTATTTAAATGAAAGTCCAGAAGGCGATTCATTGTTGATCCAATCAACGTACAATGATTTTATTAGTATATTTACTGGCAACCAAGAGTTATTTGTACAACGAGTGTAAGTTGAACCCTTTGTACAATATGTGTTATAAGGAGTATGAAACGAAAAGAGAACTTTGTGACGAAAGTTCTCGCACCTATCTAGGTTAAGTTAGGCAGAGGTTTCTTTGAACGAATTTAACGCACTATTAGTCGTATTCCGTTAAGAACTTATCCCTTACCTATTTAGGTATTTCGTTTTTTATATTTTATGTGTGAGATAGCATCCCCGCCGTCTCGCATTTTTTTTGCGCTTTTTTACTGTAAATATATTGTATAGGAGGAAGTAAAAGTATGAAAAAATTGCTGATTAGTTTAGTGTTGGTCTTTGGTTTTTCTACTATCGTAACAAGCTACATCCCTACAGCCACAACGGTTGTCGAGGCTAAAGAGAAAAAGAAGAAAAAGAAAATATTCGATAAAGGGTGGAAAACATTTAAGAAGAAGTGGAAAAACAAAATGGAAATCTATGATTCTGAATTAGCGACAATTCATCCTTATAAAAAATCAGCAGGTCCCTTCGATACAGTAAGATGGGATGGCAAAATAACCACTGATGACAGAAAAACCTTTGTTTCAGCTTCAACGCAAATCGATAAGAATCAAAAACCATTGAAACGATTAGCATATGCAACTGTCATTGGCTCTACAGATGCTCATGATGATGAACAAGAAAGATACAATACAGAAATGGCCAGTGTAGTTCTTATCTTAATTGCAGATCCTACGATTCCACTTAAGAAGAGAAAACAAATTGCATTCAAGAAACTTCATATTGGTGAAGATCATGTTCAAGATGATTCCTATGAGTACTCTTATAATGGGGTTGAGTATTCATTAGAATATGACCGTGGCGTGACCACTGTAGATGCTAGAGAAATCGTTGAATAAATAAATATCCATAAAAACATAAAGGGGATGGAATTGTGGAGACTCAAACTGATCAAACAAAGACCTTGAAAGATAAAGTTATTGAGCATATTCAATTAAGTAAACAAAAAGAGAAACGTGCCTGGATTATTAATGTATGTATCGTGGCAGCCATTATTATATTATGGATGTTTGTTCATCATAGAATGGTTGAGAATTATGGAGATAATCTTCGTGATACTGCTCGTTTCATTATGGCTTCATCAGTCGAATCTGAAGAAATGTTAGATGAATATGAATATGAGTGGGCAGATGCAATCGATAATGGAAGTGACTTCAATGCTGCTCTTGAGCTTCAATACAATGAATTTGATGTTGATGGTGACATTGAAAATGTGCAAGATAAACAAGATCAAATCAAAGAAATGATGAAAGACCTTCGTGATCCACCTGAGAAATATGCAGAGGCACACCAATATTTACTCGAGCAATATGCTTCTTATCAATCTTATTCAAGATTGGCCATTTCACCTGAAGGTTCCTTACTTTCTTTTAGAGAAAAAACACAAGAGTTAAATGACAATATTAAAGAGTCCTTCGATAAAGTAACCTCTTATGCAGACTTAAGTAATTAAAAAAAGTAAGAGGGTTAAATAAGGTAGTATCAACACAAGATTTACTAGTAAAGGTACAATAAGGAGTTTATGGTACAAAGATACAAAAGATTACGTTAAAATAGTAAATGGCTCATCACTCATATGGGTGGTGAGCATTTTTTATTTCTTTTTTTATAAGATATATGGTCAAGTTATGGGGGTGGGAGAATTGAGTAATAAGACGATGTGGATGATGATTGGAGTATTTGCTCTGATTTGCGTTTTTCTCTATTTTGTCATTACAATGTTTGTCGTAGGAGAAAAACCGCCTGATGCCCCAAATTGAGAGCTCTAGGCATATAATCCATTAGATTAGATGAGAATTCATTGAAAACCACTAGATTCCAATAGAATCCACTAGAAGTATATAAAGATAGTGGGTTTCTTTTTTAAAACTTGTCTAAAGAGAAGTTAATCATTATGATGGATAAAAGATTAAAAACATTTCTAATTACCGAAGGTTACCTATCGGGTGTTGCAAAACATTATAATGTAGTGGACAATAGTAACGGTAAGTTGGTAACAATAGACAATATAATTAACATATCTAGTAAAGATGTCATTGAACCTAACAGGCAGTATGTAAAGGTGTTCAGCATTTAAACCATATTAGGGTGTGGCATACTTATTTTGCTACATCCTTTTTTCTATAACTATAGATAAAAGGGGATGGGTGGATAATGGCAAATAAGAAACTGACTAAACAAGATTTGATTAACTTTCGAAATGAGTTAGATCAATTATATAAAAAGTATGGAGTTTATTTAGAAACTGATGGTGGAAATCAGGATATCTTCTTAGGAGATCCTGAGACTCATTCTGAAATGATTTATGTTGTCTTCAATAGAGAAGAGAAAAGATATACTCTTTGGGAAACGATTATAGGAGAATATCATAGTAGAGAATATAAAGAAATCAAAGAGGATGAAGACAAATGAAGATAGATCATTATGAGTTTGAAGCTAAATGGACAACAGATTGTGGAGGGAAACAAGATTTTGATTTCCCTATAGTCGAAGTTAGTGTAAGGTATTGGCCAGACTTTAATGCTCAACCTACAATTTTGATTGGAGAAGAAAAACTTGTAGAGTATGAAGGATATATTAATGGTGGAAGTGAATTAGAAACAAAGAGATTAGTCGAAGAATGGGTTAGGGAGCAAATTTCAATCATTATTCAGAAACTCACTAATTCAGAAACTCCATTAAATAAAGTAAATAAATTAAGAAAAGTGTATGCTCATTTAGAAAGGTCCAAACAAGGAAACTATATGCTTCAAAAATCTGAAGGTGTTACAGACATCGGAAAGTTTGCTTTCTATATAGATGCGTTAAACTATGCTTCTACATTAGGGTGGAACTTAGTTCAAACGAATATCTTAGAAGATGGGCGCTCTATTCATATATTAGTTAAAGAATTATAGATTGAGGGATTAGGTACGTGAGATATGGCAAAAGGGAAGAATTAAATATACAGAAAGTAAATAACTTAAAAACTTATCAAATGGAGAAGGGGATTATTTACGAAAACTCTTCTTATGGTAAGGATTTAGGAAAACGCTTTAAATATGCAAGAAAGACTGATGAAGGATATTTAGAAGTAAGTAATGATTTAAAATACTGGACTATGATTAACATAGGAAAGATTTCAATATTCCCAAAAAGGAAGTGAAAAGATGAAAATCCTAACAAGAGCAGAATTATTAAAACTTCCTTCAGGTGTATTGTATTCTACCTTCCATGCATCTTACGTGTTTAGCGGTTTGTATTTAAAGAAAGAAAGTTTCTTTAATGAATGGAATTATGAAAATTTAACAGATAATGTAGAAGGATGTTTTTCCAGTGAAGACATTGCAAAGATTGCTGTAGATTCTGAATTAAATAAAACATCCTTTGAAATAGATCTGTATCGTGAAGAAAAAGATAAATTAGAAGATAGTCAATTATATGCTGTTTATGAACAAGAGGATATTAAACAACTCTTAATGAAATTAATGGATTCTGCAGTTGGGTATCCAAACATCTAGTACATCATTAAATAAAATTAAGCAAAGGGGAATTGGATGAAAAAGAAAAGCTTAGAAATGATGCTGCCTACAGAAACAAGTAAAGAAGGTATTGCTAAGGAAGTAATAGGATTATTTAAAAAGAATTGGAAGACAAGCAGAAACTATAACCCTAAAAGTTTCGTTACTTTTATAGAGAAACAAAATCCATTCGTTCATCCTGTCGATGAGCCAGCTTTTGAGGGGCATTCATACTATTTAACAGAACTAGTGTACGCCTCAAGAGCTAATGACACAAAAACGTTGGAAAAAATTGAGGGTTATGAGCTTGGATTGAATGAAATAAGGAAATGGAATAATAAGGGTGGATTATGTATCTATACAAGTGTACTACTCTATAAATTATTAACAACTCCAGGATATAGTTCTATTAACCCCAAACAAGTAAAGTTTCATCAAGGATTCTATATTCATGATGTGATTCCAGGTTCGCTTCTTTCTATGATAGCGAAACGTAAAGTAGGTCTGCATGCTTTTCTCACGTTTAATGATGCTGTACTGGATGTATCGATTCAACAAATTTATGATGAATACGATTTGATGGAGCCTGCTTTCTTCTATGGAAAGTTCCCACCAAATACAACATTCTACGGTTATGAAGAAACAGAGAAAATTATTAATAAATATTTATATCGTATTCTGAAAGACAATGGACTAACTGAAGAAGAATGGTTAGACCATCACATGACCTGTGCTGTTAATCTCGTGAGGAAGCAAGCAGATGAGTTAGCAGCAAATCTTAAGGAAAGGAGGAACGAAATAAGTGAAGCCCTTCACCTTCCTGCCGAATAAACTATACACATTCAGTTCACAAACAACTGTCTATAATACAGAAATAGAGTATTTGTATAAAGGTGAAGAGAAGGAGCTTCACATATTAGATTTGGATAGGCCTGGTCGAAAAAGCGTAACGAATGCGATTTGCAGTGGATTTATTGAAAATCTTTTGGAGCATCCAAAGAAACATTTCGGATGGGTGGAAACGGATAAATACGATATCTACAGGACTTTCGAAATTTTTCTATACGGAACAGATGCTATGATTAGTAAGTGGAATGCTACAGATGGATTTACTTATGTTCCAAATTCACACACTTCTGCTTATTCACTATTTATAGAAAAAATGAATAACTCTTATAAAAAAGGAGAATTACTGTGAATACAGAAAAGTATTATTTCATCTCGTATAAGTGGACGCGGCCAGGAATAAGCGGATGGGAAACATCGAACATAGTAGTAAAGGTTCACCCTTTAGAGTGGTTAAAAGATATGATTACTAACTTTGAAGATACGTATCGCATAGTGTTTTACGATGAAATTAGTAAAGAACACTATGATCTGCTTTATGGATGGATAGACTGAAGATACAAAAAAACCACGTTTAAGTTGCAGAAACGCGGTTTTAGACAGTATGTGATAAGTAAGAACTTTTAGCTAACAAAAAGAATTATACTAAAAAATGTATATAGTGTACATGTTATTTATACCTATTTATTGTGACAACTTTTCAACAAAAAACAGGCTAAAAGTACGGATAGTAAAACCGCTTAACCACGTATTTTTTTCCAGTTTTGGTAATCACAATAAATCTTTTGTCCCATACACAAAAAAGAGTTATGGCTCTACAATAAAAAGGTATAAAGAGATATGCTAAAAGTCACTACTTACGATTGAAGGAGGTTTTGGCAAAATGGGTGGTAAAAAAGAAGAGACAGAGGATAAAGAGCTGATTAAAATGGACCGCATCTTAGAAAAAATGAGAAGGGCTGGCTTAAACGTAAGTGAGCAGGAAGCCAAAGAGGTCGGCATTGAAGGGGTTATGGAAAAAATCCTTCAAGCGTATCAAGTAGAAAAGAAGAATAATTCTTCCAAGTAACAGTATAATAGAAGTAGGCAAAATGGTGTGTATTGACTACGTTCTTTTATAAAAAATGACATAAGCGTATTTCAAATGGCTATGCATTCGACATCTAATGTCGAAAGTATAGCCATTTTTGTGTGCATAAATAGTCCTATCGTTCGAAGAAAAGAAAATGGTTTTTTTGTATACTTTTGGTAAGAAGAAAAACGAAACGGAGAGGTGACCGGGGATGCAAAGAATTTCAAAGCCTGTTAAGATGTTTTTAGTAGCGGTAAATAGTAAAAATGTTGAAAAAGCGACGATTAAATATACAGAAAAAGGGAAAGGGAGAAAAAAGACCCTCCCAAACAATTCCCTAATTATTGGCGTAACGACAGGTACATCAGACCATGAGGTTATTAACAAAATAGCTATCAATCATAAGTTACCTGTGGAAATCCTAACAGCATTCGAACTATCGAACTAAAAAAATGTACAAGCTATCCATATTATAAGGGAGAAGTATGCCCTTTTTTGATAGCGCAATCATTTTTTTAAATAATTTGTATCTTATCGCTTAATACGAATGTACGTTTGGTGTATAATGAAGAAAATCACCAAATGATTACAATTAAGGAATATCTAATGTATAGTAAAAGAAAAAAAGCGTGCGCGTCCATGCGAACTATAAACAATACTTACTTTGAAAAAAGGGGATGGAGTGTAATGAGTGTACAAACAATAAACGGAAAAAGTGAAATGATCGGTAGTCTAAAAGTAAAATGGTATCTAACACCTTCTCAGACTTTCAAAGTAACTATCTTCAAGCTTGATAGAAACAATGTCATTAAAGAATGGGAATTCGAAGAGAGTCCAATTACTGAAGCGATTTCACATTCTTGGTACGAGTATGTACTAAAAAGCTTAGAGCAGCATATCATCACTTCTGATAGCTTAGGCTTAATTCCAAAGTTTCTGCAAAACACTACAACAAATGATGCTGAAGAATTACTTCTCATGGTATTAGAACGTCTAAAAGCCATGTAACCCACAAATACATTTTCCGCATTCAAAAGCGTAGGTATGTGCTACCTGCGCTTTTTTATATGCGGTAGATCTTATATAAGAATAAGAATATCTAGGAAAAGGGGCAGGAGTTATGACAAAAGAATTGAATTTCTATTACCGTATCGAAAAAGAAGCTGGTCTAGGTATTAATACGGAAACCGGCGAAGATACAGAAGTATATATGCAACGCACGTTTTATTTCGAAAAGCCGCTAACTCCTGAGAAAGAGAATCAACTTAAAGCCTTAGCGCTTTTAGATTCCGAAGACATATTTGGTGTGGATCACCAGTATATTACGCCGATAAGTAAAAGTGAATATGATCGAAATACAGAGGAAGACGAAAACGAATCGAGGAGTGGACCAACATGAAAAACAAAAAGATGATGTATGTGATAATTGGTGGATTAGTAGTTTTAATAGGATTAGCTGCAGCTTTTTCTTACACAAAGAATACGATTGTAAAAGAGAGTGTGTCCGATGTTAGAAACGAAGACTTACCAATTTCCAAAGAAGATGCAGAGTACTACAGCTTTTATGAAGAGCAAACTGAAAAGCTGGAGCAGCTGCACAATGAGTTAGAAAGCATCGACAATGATTTAAAAAATAATATCTCTACCAACGTTGCGAACTATGATGGCATCGAACGTAAGATGTTAACTGAAATCAATACTATTCTTGAAAATGACTATGAGCCAGAAGCGGAAGAGGTTCAAGAATTAAAAACAAATATGGTGACGTTTGCTAATGCTTATAGCGATTATCTATCTGCAGAACGCGAAACGATTGAATATAACTCCAGCTCAAATCAACAGACGCTTGCAAATCGCGAAGACGAGTTAGAAGATGCTCGTAGTGAGATGGATAGCATCGCAAATGATGTTGATTGGAAATACGATTTAATTAAGTGGGAGGAATAACGGTGAAGAAACGTAATGCTCTTTATACAACGGTTGTCATTACCAAACAAGAAATTGTATCAGCTACGCACTTTGATTACAAAGAAGCGAAAGAGGATTTGATTAATTCTCTTTCTGTCTCTTTTGATCAGATGAATGATGAAGGACTAATTTTTGAAGTGACGGGCGAAGGCCCATCTAAGCCGCTCTTTAATATACGCTCCTTATACAGCGGGGATCCAGAAGAAGAACGTGAGCCTGCAAAAGAACATCCAAATTTGCGTTTTTTCTTCAAATGCGAGCATTGTGACGGAACTGAAGGAAAAATGCTTGTAGATGACGATAACGACATTATAGTAAGGTGTCACAGCTGTAAGAAGCCGACGTACATCCAGGGAGGTTAAAAACGATGCGGGATAAAAATCATCAATACCACGTCTACAATGAACATATCAGTATCATTGTGACGATCGGTACCAAAGACGACGAATATGCAACTATTTTCGGAAAACGAACAGCTGTTGATTTTTTTGAAGCAACGGAAGATCAATTAGATAATGTGAAATGTGAATATATTTGCTCTTTCTTTTTAGATAGCGCTATATCGGTAAATCATTTAAATAAGGCTGTTGAACATGAGAAAAGTTGATGTGTGCCGCTTATGTGGTGAAAAGTGCGGAGATTATTGTAACGATAAAGGGTTATGCCAAAAATGCTATGAGGAGGTCTATGAACAAGATGACGAATAAAAAAGGTTCCCAGGCAAAGTATTTTGATGGATTACGTGAGGTTGTGCAGCAACATGTGACATTGGATTTAAGCTCCATTGAAAAGATTGAGGCTGCGGTGGATCGGTACCTTAAAACTCAAACGTATTTAAGACGGTTGACAAAGAATCATTATTCCCGTGAGTTGATTGTTTATATTGCTGGCCAGCGTATTGTTGAATTGTCCCTAGAAACATTAAAGCGGCGCAAAGAGACAGAAGGGTATTATGCCTCGTTAACTGAGCTGCGTAATTACATCTTTACTAAAGTACACAAAATCGGATTGTACCATATTGTGTTTTCTGCACCAGAATTCATTCCTGTTCGACTGATGAGTGATTATGAAGACTATCTTGAAAAAGCATACAATGACATCTTTGCATCTGAAGAACCTGAGTTAGTGGTGTAACGATTATTTTGTTGTGCTCATTTTATAGGTAAAAAGAACTATAAAGTAGTTTCATCTCTCTTTGACTTTATGTACAATGAAAGTAGCGCAAAGAGAGCGATAGACATGCAATTGTCACGCTAAGTAAATCTCTTAGCGTGACTTTTTTTATTTCGATTATAGGTATAAAGAACTATATAAGGAGTGGGAGAATGGAGAAAAAATATAATAACGAATCCACAATGAGGTTAGCTGAAGTTAAGCCTGCTGATAAAGAAAAAGGAACAGAGGCGGAATTAGTATTTGTAGACGAGGTGACAGAAGAACGTGGTCGTTACGAACGAGATGCTGTTGATATTGTTATTCCTTCTAATCATCTGGAATTGGTTCATGACACCATAACTGACTATAAGAAGTGGCTGAAAGAAAATGAAGCACTTCAAGAAAAAGTTGATTTAGCTGAAACAGAAGAGGAACGCTTAGAAGCAATAAAAGCACGGTCACTTCATTTTAAAGACCGCTTTGCTGGTGTTGTCTCGAAAGATATGGGGGATCGACTAAGTCCTTCTAAAATAAAAAAGATGTGGGAAAAGTTCATTTGTGGAGAATACCGCGATTTCTTACAGGCTCATGTTAACCTAACGATGAAAGATATCGTAGAAATTGGCGTTGATAAATTCTTCTATGTTATGGGATGGAAGAAACCTAGTGATGTGTCTAAGTGGCGTAACAACAAAGTACGTATCGGGTATTGCTGCCATTGCCATGATCAATTTGTTCCGATGATTCTGCAGTACAATCATGGTTTATGCTTAAATTGTAAGGTTCATTATTCAGAAACGGCTATTCGCAACTTCGTGATCCGTACCCTGAATGAATCCAAACGATACCACGAGGCACAGCATGATATGATGATGGATTTCCATATCATGTTCTATCATGACGAACAGTTCCGTCGTATGTTCTTAGTTGGTGATGAATTCGCTATACAAATGGAACAAACGGAAGGAGAAGTTCCGGAGTGGGTGCAGCTGCCACCACATTTGCGTCCTGAAGGTGGCCAGCAATCATGAGTAAGAAACCTTTTGATACAGAAAATAAAAATATGACATTTGGACAATATTTGCGCTATCGTCGGGAGAAGGAAGAGAACGAAAAAAAGCGTAAGGAAACGATGCCAGCAGCTGAAGTAAAGCCTGGTAGGTGCCCTGAATGCGATAATACAAAGTTTTCTTTACGGGCAGAGCCGGGTATATTAATTAGAACTTGTGAAACTAAAGGTTGCGGGGATGTGCAAATATTCGACTAAACGTAGCGTTGATAAGAATAGGGTTCGTGTGGCTTGTACATGGTACTATAGTCCTATATCAACCTACCATGTCGGTGCTTGAGAAGAAAAAACATGTTCCGAGCAGAACCGTTTCGTAAAACACCAATTGGCTAGGTTGATAATATCAGATTCTTTTTATGTTTAGGGAGGTGCAGTATCATGAATCCTGATTCTGTCACTGAGCAACGTTTACGGCTACTTGAAGATAACCAGCGCACCTTTAACGTAGAAATGAAAGAGGTTGTGAAAAGGTTGAATGGTCACGATACGTCTATTGCGAAATTCGAGTTTATATCTGAATCCATGCGTAACGATTGGGCCCAAACCAAAGGCGACATCAAAGAAATGGTCGATAAACAAAATCAAGTGGCTGCGGAAACCAAACTCGCTATGGAGAAACAACATGAAAAAATGATGGAGACGCAAAAGCTAGCGGCACAAGAAGCAAAGCGCTCTTTCGAAGAACAACATCGTCTCATGATGGAAACGCAAACAAAAATGTTTGAGGCAAATACAACAAGTAGTAACAACGTTATGGCTACAATTAAAGACATCACAATTGAAATCATCAAGCTTCTCGTTATTATTTCTGGAGTGCTCGGAACTTTGTATGGAGTTGGAAAGGCGACAGGTAAGATCAACTTCGTGCATACGACTCTACAAATGATGGGGTTGATGTAACATCGTTGGTTCATCGTAAAAAGCTCTACTTTTTCTTAAAGGAAAGGTAGAGCTTTTTACTTTTTTAAAATATAGTACTTTTTTCATAGAACACGTATTCCATTATAGGTACAAAGTATTATATACTATTAGTAGGGAATTCCAAAAAAGGAAGAAGAGGTGCTTCTTTTTTGCAGGTATCAGGAAGTATTCGAGATTTTCAGAGTTTAAAAGTTATCCAAAACCAGCTTCAAGCGCATGCGGTTTTTTTCATTTCACCCAATGTCGTTTTGATGACGGGGCGCAATCCGAAAGAATACGCCTTTTTTAAAACAGGCTTGCTAATTGAATCATCGTTCATGGTGTCAGCCATTCAATTTCGCAACATGTTCCTTTATATGAAGCAAGGAGAGAAGCGGTTGAAGAATTCACCATTTACATTCAAGAGAGTTCCTTTATCGACGGTCATCTTTACAGAATCTTCGATACGCTTTGTTGGAAGTGAAGACTTTCAAATGGAAGTCCCTAATGCTCATTCCGCTGTACCGAAGGATATCGAATTAAAGTTAGACCGCTACTTTCTGTCGTCGTTTGATCGAGAGGCACCTTTTTATAAAATACCGTTCAGTGGTGTATGTCAGCTTCTTTCCGAATTGAAAGAACATAAGCCGGGTTTTGGAAGCGGAATACAATCACGATATGAAGCTGGATTGTTTAACCGTCATAATCAACTGTCAATGAAAATCATTCGTAACCGCGAAGTGATTGAGTTTGACACAGGCGTTCATCAGTTTGATAGCAACAAAAAATATGCAACATTACCGTTTCGATTATCAGAGCCAGTACTACGAGTGCTCAATACCTTTACTCATATGTTGGTGTTTGATGACCTTACGATTTTGAATACGGAAGAGTTTTCTATTATGGAAGGTAACTCAAACGGATTAGTTTTCAAAATTCGCACCTACATGAAAAGTAGCACCTTTTAGATAAAGGTGTGACAAGTATAGTGGGAGAACAAAAGGTTTCTTCTTTTTATTTCTTTGAAGGGGGTGTTCGGGATGGCTTGGAAAGTAATCGAGTATATGGATATGAATCCACAAGCGACTCCGAAAGATGTATTAGCACATTTTGCAGAAGTGTTGGAAGTTGACGATAACATTACTTACGTCAACAAGGAGGTTGATAAAGTACTAGAAGTGCGTGATCAACTTCGTCCGCTGTATGCAAAGAAAATGGATGCAGAGCAGCACTTAGCTTTGTTGAACGGAGACTTCGATGCAAAAGTAATGATTAAGTTTCCACCACGACAAGGCAGTGAGAAAGATCGTAAAGCATATAAGCAAGAACTGCAAAAAGAATCTGAGGTTTTTAATGACCTATCAAGCAAGTTGAATCGTTTAAAAGATGAGGTCGAAGTTTTGGAATCTGATATGGAGGATATACAACAACGAGCCAAAAATGGCCGTCGTGTACTCGAGACATTTAACGGGTACATGATGTTTTTACTTAACGTTCAGAATCAACCAGCTACTGCTTCTGTCGATTCAGCACCATCAAACCATAATGCATTTTAAAAACCGATAACGCTTAAGGAGGCGGACTAATCATGACAAAACGTAAATTACAAGACTTATTAAATGAAATTACAGCTGAGGCATTCAAGGAGGCTTTATTAAAAGCGAATCCTAAACTAAAAGGAAAAACAGATGAGGAATTAGCTGAGAGCTTATCACTGACTCTTAATCAGTACCGCCACTTAACAGATAAGGCTATTAGCAAAAGCGTGAACCAAAAGCTTTTATCTAAAATTGAAGCTGAGTTCAAGCAAGGCAATTCATTAGAAGTACCTCACTTATTTAACGTGAGAGTGTATGAGTCTGCGGTTAATAAGAATGAGCAAGGCTTACCTAAGAAGAAACTGAGCTTAACAGCACGTGAAAAAGCAAAGAGAATGCTAAACAACTAACCCTGCACTTTTATGAAATTAATAAAATCATAATTTAATAATTAATAAAAACATATATGCATAATTGCATAAAAATTAGGAGGAAATCCATTATGGCAAAAGCTGAAAAGAAAGAAGCAGTAGTAAAAGAAGAGAACGTTGAGGCAGTAGAAGAAAAAGTAGCAGCAACAGAAGCGGCGGCTGAAGGTACAGCTGTAGCTACTGTTAATACAGACGTAGCAGTTAAGGATGATGATGACGATTGGGATTTAAATGATCTAGGATTCGATGATGATGAGTTAGATGCATTATCTGGTCTTGCTTCTATTAATGCCAGTGACATCCGTGTACCATACGCAAAGCTTTATTCAAAAGTTGCCAAAGATCGCAAGTTAGGTGACATCGAACTTGTAGACGGTACGCTGATCCACGGTGAAGCAGGCGAAGCACTTGAGGGTTTATGTATTCTTAAAATCCAAACAGTTCGCGTGTACTTCCCTGAAAAGTATAGCAAAGACAATACGTTTATCTGCCGTTCATTAGATGGCATTAAGGCAGCGAAAGATGGTGAGTTTGCGGGTACGATTTGTGAAAAATGTAAGTTTGCAGAGTATCCAGAAGAAGGCGGTTCTAGCCCATGTCGTGAGCAATTACTTCTACTTTGCACAGATGCTGAAGGTACATTGTTCCACTTACTTGTGTCTGGTATCAACGTGCGTGAGTTCAAACGTTCATTCATGTCAGTTGATATGATGAAAGGTTTGGGTATCACGAAGAAGAAACTAAAACGCAATGTTCTAGGTGCTCTAAACATTCGTGTGACAGTGAGAATGGAAGACACTGATTATGGTCCATTCCCTGTAATGCAATTCCGTGTGGTAAAAGAACAGCCGCTTGTTGGTAAAGAGCGTTTAAAAGGAAATCTTCAAGCACTAAGCTCTTACTTAGAGTTCGAACAAGAAGCGCTTGAATCAGCTGCTACATTTGCTCAAACAGAACAAAGTGAGTATGCAGAGAGTGATCCTGTAGGAGCAGGAGAGGGCGGAGACAACGACAACGCGTTTTAATCTAACCAACAATGGCCCTGCCATCCCGAGAGGGTGGCAGGGCTCTATTTTTCTTTCGGGGGATACGTAATGAATGTAATGTGTTTTGACTTATCAAGTACATGTATCGGAATTACATTTGCTCAACTACGAAAACAAAAACCTATCTTTGTTCGCACATTAGCCGTGATACCACAGCTACCTACAGGCAAGACATTAGGATATACAACGCAAGAGCCAAAAGAAATTCACTCAAACGGGAATGTCTTCAAAGGATTTTTAAAGCCTGGAGAGAGTCGCATTTCAAAAGCAGAAGCGACAAAGCGGTTAAGTGAATTCAAAGTATTTAAGCATCGCGAGCTATTAAAAGATATCGGCAAACAATGTGGCCGCTTCTTATATAAAGTGAATCCATCGATTGTCGCTCTTGAACGTAACAAGGCCTTCAACGGTGTACTCACGACAAAACTTCTAGCTGAAATTGCTGGAGGCATTTACTTTTATGCAGGTTCCAAGAATGCGGATCTACACGATGAAGATGAAGCCACAATACGAGCCAAGATTAGAAAAGATATGGCGCACGTAAATGTAGCGGAAGATGGCGTAGTTGCGCTTAATACCAAATGGGAGATTTATAAAAGACTGCAGTGGTATTTTGAAACGAATTATCCTGGGCTCGTTGATTTTTCAAAGATGACAATGGATGAATCGGATTCTTTAGCCGTCTTTTATCATTTGCTCACAACACATTTGTCTTAAGGGGGAGAATGGTGTGGAAGAAACAGCAACGGATTTAGTCACAGCAACATTCGAGGATGGTGGTCATCTATCCAAACGAATTAAAAATTATAGAGTCAGACCTCAACAAGAAGAGCTCGCAAAGAAAATACAATTCTGCATCAAGAAAAAGAAACCATTGATGGCAGAAGCACCAACAGGAGTCGGAAAGTCCTTAGCTTCATTGGTGCCAGCGTTTGAGCACATTATGGAAACAGACGAAACAGTCATTGTCGTTACGTCTAGTATTATCCTTCAAGAACAATACATGAACAAAGATATTCCTATGCTAGAAGAACTGTATAACTTCAAGGTGAAACCTGTTTTAATCAAAGGCCGAAACAACTTTGTATGCCCCAAGAAAGTAGCAGAAGCAAAAGCAGGGAAAGTTGGTTTTTCTACATCTGAACAGGTAAAACAGTTCGCGGAAGTATTAGATTGGGCAACAACCTCCAAACGTGGTGATAAGGCTGAATTAGACTTTGTTCCGTCATACAACGTATGGGCTGGCATTTCATGTGTAGACGGTGCGGATTGTAAAGGGAAACAGTGTCCGCTATACAACGCATGCCCTTACTATCGTGAACGTAATCGTATGGGTACAGCAAAGCTTATTGTATGTAACTATCATTATTTCTTTAATGCGTTGCGTTCCGAAAACATGCTGCCGCCAATTGGAGTAGTCATTATGGATGAAGGTCATGAAATCAATGCGATTGCTCGTGACTTCCAAGAACAAACATATTCCGCTAACTCGCTCCAAAAACCAATTGACCGTTTATCAAAAGAAATGAAAGCAGCTGAGTTTTCAGATGTAGGCGAATCAGTATATGACTTGCTTGACAGTGAAGCTATTGCCAATTTAAACGTGACATCTGTTCAAATGTTCGCTGGCTTAAAAGACCGCTATCATCGCGTGGTACGCCCTAATTCGGGACGAAGCTTTTGGGAAGTTCATCCGGCTACACGTTCTAATATTTTTGAGTATGCAGAGGAACACGTCAAAGCATTAGATGATGCTGCGGCTGAGTGCAAAGCATATTTAGATAAGTTCGGATTTGATCCAGAAGCGATTTTTGATTTGTTAGAACAGTACGATGAAGGCTCTGTGAATTGGTTAATGGGTGTTCACTACTTTCGGACAACACTATTAGAATTCAGCCACATGTTACATCAGTTCTTCAATCAAGTAGAAATCGAAGAGGATGGGATTGAACGATTATATTGGGTTCAACAATATCGCGATTCTGTTCAGCTCCACATTAAGCCAACAACAGGTCAAGGATTAACGAAACATCTTTTCTATGAAAGTGCAGGTCTGAATCAACCGGTACCAATCATCATGAGTGCGACATTAACGACAAATAAATCCTTTGACCATTTGAAAGAAGATTTAGGCGTAGGTCCAGATAATCAATCTCCACGATTACAGAAGATTGAAGAGTTATCGGTTACGTCGCCATTTAATTTAGATGAAAACTTATTGTGGTACCTGCCGCCAAATGCACCAGCTGGCAATGATCGTAACCATTTACCTTTTGTCTTAAAAGAAATGGAGAAAGTGGTCAAAGCGTACGATGGCAGAACGCTATGCCTGTTTACATCGAATCGAAATATGGATGAAGCGGAAAAGTACTTCGAGCAAGTGCTACCTAAGCATATTCAAATCATTTCGCAAAACCATATGCCGAAACAACGCATCATCGATTTTATGAAAAAGAACAGCAATACAGTTGTGATTGGGACACGTTCCTTCTTTACAGGAGTCGATATTCAAGGACCGAACCTATCCGCTGTGTTAATAGATAAATTCCCGTTTCCGATTGCTGGAGATCCAATCGTCGATTACTTAAGTGCTCAACCTAGAGGATTTCATAAACATAGTTTGCCTGAAGCGATTATCGCGATGAAGCAAGCATTTGGACGTTTGAATCGGACATCAGAAGACAAAGGGGTTGTCGCAATTTATGATGGTCGATTATCAACAGCTCGCTATAAAAACAAAATCTTAAATTCATTTGCTTTTAAGATTCAAGCAACGAAGGACTGGAACCGTGTAGAGGATTATATTGCTCAAACATTAAAGGGGGAAAAGTAATATGTCTAAAGTGTCCATTATTGTGAAAAGTGAACAAGAAACGAAAACAGTACGATTGGAGGGGCTACCTGAAGAGGCAGTCATTCGGTTGGTTGAACGTGCGTTGTTTGAAGGTGAAGCTGTGTCTTATGAACCTGATGTAAATATAGCAGATATGATTTCAGAAACACAAACGTTTAAAGTAACAGACGGCAGCGTGGAAGCTTACAACATTCCAGCGGAAAAGCAAGATGAGGAAATGGCGATTTTAGATAACATGGGGGATGTTGAAGTATCAGATGATCATGATGGGGAAATCGCTGTATTGGATAAAGTGGGAGACGTTCAAGTCGAAAGTGATGAAGAAGAAGGTATGAAAATTGCTACAGCGATTATGGCTAAACCACTGGACCGCTACGTGAAGCCAGGAAAAGTAAGGCCTATTAAATCAGCTCAACCGCAAGCGGAAGCTCCACGTAAAGCGGTCCTAAACGTAACAAACAATGCTCCTAGATCAAAGCAACTGCCATTGATCGGAAGCAACCGTTCTTCTTTTTCTATCGGAGAAGCGATTCAACAAAAGTTTCAGCAGGTTTCCTTTACGGGGGATGAAGTAACGGGTGAACAAGAAGAAACAGAAGAGATTCAAGAACGTATAGTTCCAGAGCTTCCTTATACAAAAATGACACCTAATGGAGAACATATGCTGTACCGCACAAAGGTAGAATGCCCTGAGTGCAATGATGTGCATACCAATCGTTACGCTCGTGTCGGTTCTAAATATGTTCGTTGCTTCGTATGTGATGCTCGTTTGAAAAGTACGTTTGCGACAAACGATGTGCAATTAATTGATGAGCGTCAATATCCAGTAGCGGATGAAGACAACTACTATTTTTATGCGAAAGAACTACTTGAAGGTGTGAGTACAACTTGAGTAAAGGATTGGCTTATACGTGGCAGATTTCAGATAAAGAACGTGAAACAATGAAAGTCCGTGTCGCGCAAATGGTCAAGATCAAAAGTAGTGCAGACCTTTCGGAAGAAGAACAGAAACAGTTTTTTGCTGAATGGGTCAACATCACAAATCGACTCCGTAAAGGAAAAGAGTTAATAACCAAAATGGAGCGGCAACAAGAGCCAGGTCAAGATCTGCGCCTGGATCAAAATTATATTAAATTAACCCATCTGTATGAGTTCTTATTTACGATGCTTGGGTACTATGATTTGTTCTTCCAAAAGAAGTTCCCGAAGGAAGAGCATGAGCGTTACCAAACGGCGATATTACAGATGTTTGATAGATTGTGAGTCTTAGTATTCAAAACGGAAAAACGTGCGAAATTGAGGGCGTAGGGTGGTGATGATGTGGAAATTTCAAAACAACAGCAAGAAGCCCTAGTTGCTTTATTAAAACCTCTTACACGAAACGCATATGACAAGGCGTATCTAAACGGTCTGAATGACTGTTTAGAGGCGCTAGATATAGAAACTATTACGATAAGGGACGAGGAAGAACATGAATAGCAATTTGCAAAACCCACGAGAAAAAGAATCATATACACGTATTTTAGAAATCTTAGCAATCATCATGGCACAGTCCGGAAAAGTAGCGAAAGAAACCAATGACTTTCTAGGTAAAGGATTTGAGCTAGAACAGGTGGAAAAGGCGCTACATGCTCTAAAGGGGCTGCAGTCACCTATGAGCGAACTAACTGGACTATTAGAAGTAGAACGTGTGCTGTTGAAAAAGGGAAGTGATCAAGAGTGAAAGGGAAAAGGCTAACTGGAGAAGAGTTAACAGCTATTGAAGAGGAATACAAGACCACAGAATTAAATGATGCTGAGCTTATTGTCATTTCAAAACAACACTTCGATGACCTTGTAAATTCCACTAAATATTTAACGAAGCGTTTTTACACATTGCGTGAGCGTAACCAAGAGTTAAGTGAAAATGTGTCCAAAAAAGCCAATGAAATCAATAAATTGAAAAGGGAGAAGAAATAGCATGCCGATCTATTTAGAGGATTTTTTAAATCATTTAGCAGAACGAAAATTCATGCACTACCATGCTTTGTTTATAGCGAAACCAGTAGCTTATACGAGTGATGAAATGCATCTTCGAATTCAGCGGTTAGCGGAATACAAAGAAGTTATTCATATCATTGAACATTTGCCGCTTGAACATAAAAAGTATGTTGACAAAGAATACGAGGATCGAAGAGGATGCTTCGATTAAGAAAGTAGGTAATGATAAATGAATGGACTAAAAGCTTTAGAATTGATTAGGAAGTATGCTGCTTGCAAAGATTGTGGAAATGATAAAGTAGGCGGGGGTCAAGGAAAACTTGAAGTAGAAGACGATGTGTTCAGACGCTCTTGTAAATGCGGATGGTCAATCGAAATTAAAGAATAAAAAAACTCATACCGGCCTAGTGCCGGTATGAGTTTTTTTCTATACTATTATTAACGTTTGCCATCCATAATAGTATAACCGTTAATTTATAAGATATACGCTACATTAGCGATCTTTTGCTTCTTCAAGGTATTCTTCTTCAGAAATATCAATCTCTGTTACCTTCTTCATATCGGGTGCTGGCTTCCAACGCAAGCGGCGTTTACGAGTGATCCATTGTTCATTCGTGCGTATATCAGTATGTGTACGCTGAATGGCTTTTGTATAAAAGGAGGCATATCCTTCAAAGATTACACGAAACCCTAAACGTAACAGGATTGAAATCTCATTGAATAGTAAGTTGATAATCAACAGTATCTCCTTCTCTGATAATTTTTCACTTAGTTCGAAAATCTCTTTATCAGATAGTTGACTATTCTTTACTTGACCGCCTTCTAATCGCTGTTTAATGCGACGCGCTACACCCATTTGACGAATTTGTTTATTGGTCTTTTCCATGAAGTTTCCCTCCCTTGTACAAAAGAATGGATGTATACATAGAGAAAAGAGGGAGTTCACAACATTAGGGATGTTGCAAAAGAAGTGATCGACTTCTCTAGCCTATCCGCTCTGTTACTCCATTCTCCCTCTTTTGTCCGCTTCAACCTTCTTTTCAATTTTATGCCCTACGCAAAAATCGGTAAGAGATAGAGAAGCAATTCTCCAAAAGCCGAAGCAATCTCCATTACTTTATATCTATAATCCTACCTTTTTTTTCATATTCTTGCAACGGCAATTGATTAGAGAAACCCATTAACAAAGGCATTTGGGTTGTAGTTGTCAGCGAAATTTCCTTTCTTCCCTGTTACCTGCTGCGTAAGTGGTGTATTCAAGCTATCCTTCATACCAAGAGTAGCGCCCGCTCCTATAATACGTGTAGCATCTTTATAAGAAGCAGCATCTAACCAATTGTTTTCGGAAAGGTTCGGTTTACTTACACCTACAAGCTTTCGTTCAAATTGGAGAGGTTTCTTTTGTACCTTGATATGCTTACGCTGGTCTTTGATTTTCTCCCAAGCTTCCTCTGTGATGACATCACCTTTTTTAACAATCACTTTCATCATGTTGTTGCGGTCACTGATATCTTGAGCGGCTACAGCTCCAATTACATTCATGCGGTTTGCATAATCCATTGCCACGGTTTCTACACGTCCAGCAAGTTTGTTGTATTGGTTGACGGTATCCATTGATACGGTTTGACCGATAGAGAATGGTGATGTACCAGGATCAGTAATTTTCGCTTGGTTCATCAAGTTGTTTGTTACAACCTCATAATGGCGATGATCGGTATCGTCGATATCCCCGGCGCTATAAGCTTCCTCGATGCTTTGTGATAAATAATTCTTCGCCGCTTCCACACCTTGATATTTAATTACATCATGCGGATTACGGATAACAAGACGTTGGTTCGTCCCGTCAAACTCTTTTGTTAACAAGTCACCTTGTTTGAGCATGACGCCTTCTTTTACGATATCCGATAACTCTTTATGATGAAGAGGGTATTTCGTTTTGCCGACAATAACCGTCGTCCCAAGTACAGGATCTCTTTTAATGGAGCGAACTTCGCCGTCTTCTTTTACAATGACAGCTGAAGTAGATTTGTTACTCAATTCCTCCGGCAAACGAAGTGTTTCTTGAATGCGGTCAAACGCACCCGATACGGAACTACCAGCACCCCCAACGTGGAAGGCTTTCATGATTGCCTGTGTAGACGGCTCCCCTAGTGCTTGTGCAGCCACACTACCAACAGGTGTACCAATTTCTACAAAGTCGGCTGTCACGCCTCCTGGCTTAATTCCATAGCACTTCTGACATACACCGCTTGTACTCTTACAAGTAAGCGGACTACGTACATTCACTTTACCAATGGCTCTTGTTGTGATTTTCTCTTCATCATGTACAGAAAGTGGTTTGCCTGTCGCTCTGATCACGCCGCCTTTTTGAAGAGCAACGTCTTTTAACAATACACGGCCATGCAATGAACGTTTGTCGCGGTCTAAAGACATATCAAGCATAATCCCTTTTGTATCGCCACAATCACGTTCAGAAACAACGGTTTGTTTATTCGTCATCCATAGCTCACGTGTTAATTCACCCGGCTTACTTGTTTCAATCGATTTATCTAAAATCCCTTTACGAGAGTCATACGATAAATCCCAAAATTGGTCAGGCGATAGGCCGTCAATATGAGAAGAGTTAACCGCTCGGGTTTTTCTGCTCGTTACGTCTTTACCGACACTGATAACACCAGCCATCGCATTAATCTGACCTGCGTTACCACGGGCACCGGAACTACGCATGATTTCGACTGAGTTACTTTTATCGATTACACCGCTTTCGATAATGCCTTTTAATTGATCGCGGACGATTTCTGATTTCTCTTGTTCGAACGCATCACGTGCATCAATCATTCCGCTAGCAAGACGGTCTTTGTATTTATCCTTCAATGAGTTTTCGGCTGCTTGGAATAATCCTTTTTGGTCAATGCCGCGAACTGTATCAAAGTCTTTTAAACCAATACTTAAACCGGATTGTGTAGCTGTTTGGAAGCCCATCGTTTGTAGCTTGTTGATGGTATCAACCGCTTTGATTGTGCCACCATTTTTGCTGTTAATGATGTTGGTTAAGATTTTCGTCATCTTCTTCTTATTAACATCCACGTTGTTTTTATAATCTTGGAAACCGCGTGGTAGCGATAAGTTGAATAAATGTTGGCCAGCTGTAGCTGTGACTAGACCTTGACCTGGAACACTCATTTGAACAGCGTCATGTGTGTGGAGTTTTCCTTCTGTATATGCCTTTTGAAGCTCTTTAAATGACTTAATTTGCTTCGGTGTTCCTTTAGGCATTACATCACGAGTCAT
>NZ_JBVVNT010000008.1:0-158169 GCF_055810735.1 Priestia sp. ST2
AGATGAGATTTCCCATAGCGCAAGCTAGTAAGATCCCTGAAAGATGATCAGGTTGATAGGTCAGAGGTGGAAGCGTGGCGACATGTGTAGCTGACTGATACTAATCGATCGAGGACTTAACCAAACTTTTAAAAGCGTAAGCTTTACTCAGCAAACAGTTATCTAGTTTTGAGAGAACAATCTCTTGTCTGGTGGCGATAGCGAAGAGGTCACACCCGTTCCCATACCGAACACGGAAGTTAAGCTCTTTAGCGCCGATGGTAGTTGGGACTTTGTCCCTGTGAGAGTAGGACGTTGCCAGGCCAATAAAAAGACTAGTCATTCAATGACTAGTCTTTTTTGTTTCTAAAAATTACAGAGTGAATTTAACTTTTAAATTATGTTACACTATAGTGGATTCATTTAATTTTTTATTATAAAAGTTCTTTTTGACGTTGTAAGAAACTTCTTTCAAACTGGAGGCTGCATTTTGGGTAAGAAATCAAAAAAAGTACTATACGAATTACAGGAAAATGAAACAATCGCAAGTTGTTTAGATCGGATGAAAAAAGATGGGTATATGCCCGTTCGACGCATGGAAAAGCCTATCTTTGAAGAAAAAGAAATAAATGGTAAAAAAGAGTATGTTCCGGTAAAGCAACAGATTATTTTCGAAGGGAAAAGTCTCTAAATACGAACATTTTAATGATAAAAATAGTAAATATTCGATTTTTAGGTTGACTTTTTTCCGGTTTGGCTGTTATTATTAAGTTGTCAATTGAGATATCCGAAACCTCATATAATAGTGGGAATATGGCCCACGAGTTTCTACCCGATGACCGTAAATCATTGGACTATGAGGAGAGTACAATTACTAAATAGGTAAACATGATTCCTTTTCAAAAGGAATGTTGATACATGAAACCTAGGGTAGTTGTGGCTTTCCTTTAGTGAGCCATAACTTTACCCTAGGTTTTTTTATAACGTGAAAAAGGAGCTTTTATTCATGAATGTAAAAGTTGCTGTTGTGATGGGCAGTCAGTCAGACTGGAGTACTATGAAATATGCGTGTGACATTTTAGATGAATTAAATATTGAATATGAAAAGAAAGTTGTATCAGCACATCGAACGCCGGATTATATGTTTGAGTACGCTGAAACTGCTAAAGAACGAGGGATTAAAGTTATTATTGCTGGCGCTGGTGGCGCTGCTCACTTACCTGGTATGATTGCTGCAAAAACAATTTTACCTGTAATAGGTGTACCGGTTAAATCAAGTAACTTAAACGGTTTAGATTCACTTTTATCGATTGTTCAAATGCCAGGCGGCGTACCGGTAGCTACAGTAGCTATTGGAAAAGCTGGTTCTACGAACGCTGGCCTGCTAGCAGCACAAATCTTAGCAACACAGGATCCAACGTTAAGTGATCAACTTGAAAATCGTAGAGAGTCTATTAAATCATCTGTGTTAGAAAGTAGTGATCAACTTGTCTAATTTACTTATACCTCCTGGTAAAACAATTGGAATCGTAGGCGGTGGACAGCTAGGAAGAATGATTGCACTATCTGCTAAAGAAATGGGTTATTACATTGCAGTGCTTGAACCAACAGAAGATTCTCCTTGCGGTCAAGTAGCAGATATTAAAGTCATTGGCAACTATGATGATAGAAAAGCGGTTGAACAGCTTGCTGAAGTGTCAGATGTCATCACCTATGAATTTGAAAACGTTGATGTTGAGATGATGAAATGGCTAGAAACAAAATGCTACGTGCCACAAGGCAGTCATTTACTAGCCATCACACAAAATCGTCGTTTAGAAAAAGAAATGATTACAAAGCTTAATCTAGACGTTCCTGATTACTCAATCGTTACGACTGAAGAAGAACTTTTAAAAGCTGTCGAAACAATTGGTTATCCATGTGTTGTAAAAACTTGCCGAGGCGGATATGACGGTAAAGGGCAAGTTCTAGTGAAAAATGAGAATAATATTCGTGAAGCAGCTGAGCTATTAGCACAGTCGGAATGCATTGTAGAACAATGGATGAACTTAGATAAAGAAGTATCAGTTATTGTACACCGCAATGCAAAAGGCGAAACGGTATGTTTACCAGTAGCTGAGAACATTCATAAGCATCATATTTTGCACCAAACGATTGTTCCGGCACGTATTACAGCAGATCAAGAAGCGAAAGCTCTTCAATATGCGCAAGAAATAGCAAAAGGATTAGATTTAGTTGGTACATTAGCAGTTGAAATGTTCCTAACTGAAGAAGGTCAGCTTTATATAAATGAAATGGCACCTAGACCTCATAATTCAGGTCATTATTCAATCAATGCTTGTGATCTTTCTCAATTTCAGCAGCATGTAAGAGCCATTTGTAACTGGACCCTAGCACAGCCGACTTTATTAAAACCTGCTGTTATGGTTAACCTATTAGGGGAACATATTGAGAACACAATGGCAAAAATCGAATGTTTAGATGATATGCACTTGCATTTGTACGGAAAAAAAGTTGCAAAAGAGAAGAGAAAAATGGGACATATCACGGTATTAGCTGATAAGATAGATGAGGCGATAGAAAAAGCCGAATCTCTAGGAATTTGGGAAAGAACGGAGGACGTAACAACATGATTGAACGTTATACAAGACCAGAAATGGCAGCTATTTGGACAGAAGAAAATAAATTTAAAGCTTGGTTAGAAGTTGAAATTCTAGCTTGCGAAGCATGGTCAGAATTAGGACATATTCCGAAAGAAGATGTAAAGTTAATTCGTCAAAATGCATCTTTTGATATTAACCGCATCAATGAAATTGAACTAGAAACGCGTCATGACGTAGTAGCTTTCACTCGTGCAGTATCTGAAACGCTTGGTGAAGAGCGCAAGTGGGTACACTACGGTTTGACTTCAACTGACGTAGTTGATACAGCTCTATCTTATTTATTAAAGCAAGCTAATGAAATCTTGCTAAGTGACGTAGAGCGCTTTGTAGAAGTACTAAAGGAAAAAGCTCAAGAACATAAGTATACGGTTATGATGGGACGTACGCACGGTGTACACGCTGAGCCAACGACATTTGGTTTGAAAATGGGATTATGGTACGAAGAAATGAAGCGTAACCTAGAGCGTTTAAAACGTGCTGCAGCTGAAGTGGAATTCGGTAAAATGTCAGGAGCAGTTGGAACGTTCGCTAACATCGATCCTTTTGTTGAAAAATACGTATGTGAGAAGTTAGGAATTTCACCAGCACCAATCTCTACGCAAACATTACAGCGTGACCGTCATGCACACTATATGTCAGTACTAGCGTTAATTGCGACATCTATTGAGAAATTTGCAGTAGAAGTTCGCGGTCTTCAAAAGAGTGAAACACGTGAGGTTGAAGAGTACTTTGCAAAAGGTCAAAAAGGATCATCTGCAATGCCTCATAAACGTAATCCAATCGGTTCTGAGAACGTAACGGGACTTGCTCGCTTAATTCGCGGCTATATGGTTACAGCTTATGATAATGTACCGCTTTGGCATGAGCGTGACATCTCTCATTCATCGGCAGAGCGTGTCATCTTACCTGATGCAACGATTGCTTTAAATTACATGTTAAATCGTTTTGCAAACATTGTTAAAAACTTAACAGTATTCCCTGACAATATGAAGCGCAACATGGATCGTACACTAGGATTAATTTACTCACAGCGTGTACTGTTAACACTAATCAATAAAGGCATGGTACGCGAAGAAGCATACGACTTAGTACAGCCAAAAGCAATGGAAGCATGGGAAACGCAAGTTCCTTTCCGTTCTTTAATTGAAGGCGAAGAGCGCATTACTCGCCACTTATCACCAGAAGAGATTGAAGATTGCTTCGATCATAAGCACCATTTAAAAAATGTAGATATGATCTTTGACCGTTTAGGTCTTTAATAAAAAAGGCAAGGCACGTCCTTGCCTTTATCTAAGAAAGTGTATCTGAATATTCTGTATGTAGAGGTGACAGCATGGAAAAGCAAGAGTTACTTTATGAAGGAAAAGCGAAAAAAATTTACGCTACTGATGAGCAAGATGTATTGTGGGTTGCTTATAAAAATGAAGCTACAGCATTCAACGGTCAGAAAAAAGCGGAGATTAGCGGAAAAGCACAGTTGAACAATCAAATTAGTAGTTTACTATTTTCAATGTTACATGAGCAAGGGATTACAACTCACTTTGTGAAGCAACTTTCAGATCATGAACAAGCGGTTAAGAAAGTAGAAATTGTCCCGCTTGAAGTTGTTGTACGAAATGCTACAGCAGGAAGCCTTGCGAAGCGAATTGGCGTAGAAGAAGGTATTCGTTTTGAACAGCCAATCGTTGAACTTTATTACAAAGACGATGCGCTTGGTGATCCATTAATTCTTGCAGAACATGCGATTTTCCTTAAGGCTGCAACTCAAGAAGAGATTGATAGTTTAAAGGCACAAGCACTTCAAATCAACGAAATATTATCGAAATTTTTCAAAGATAAAGATATTTTCTTAGTAGATTTTAAATTAGAATTCGGCCGTACTTCTCAAGGCGACATTATTTTAGCGGATGAAATTTCACCTGACACTTGCCGCTTCTGGGATGTTCATACGAACGAAAAATTAGATAAAGATGTATTCCGCAGAGATTTAGGCGGTTTAACAGAAGCATACGAAAAAATCTTACAGCGAATCGGAGGATAACCCAACCATGTATAAAGTAAAAGTATTTGTCACATTAAGAGAAAGTGTATTAGACCCTCAAGGAGTAGCCGTTAAAAATTCATTGCACCGTATGTCTTATGAAGAAGTAGAAGAAGTACGCATCGGTAAATTTTTAGAGCTAACAATCGACAGCACAGATTCATTAGATGAACGCGTAAAAGAAATGTGTGAAAAGCTTTTAGTTAATACAGTAATTGAAGATTACCGTTACGAGGTTGAGGAGGTTGTCGTACAGTGAAATTTGCTGTAATTGTTTTTCCAGGATCAAACTGTGACGTCGATATGTATCATGCTATCAAAGATGAGCTTGGTGAAGAAGTAGATTACGTTTGGCACGATACAGAATCATTAGATCAATATGATGGTATCTTGCTTCCAGGTGGTTTCTCATATGGAGATTACCTTCGTTCAGGTGCTATCGCTCGTTTCTCAAATGTAATGGACGCTGTAAAAAAAGCAGCAAGCCAAGGAAAGCCAGTACTAGGTGTATGTAATGGATTCCAAATTTTATTAGAAGCAGGATTACTGCCAGGTGCTATGCGCCGTAATGAAAACTTAAAATTCATCTGTAAAACAGTGAATTTGAAAGTAGCTAATAACGAAACAATGTTTACAAATGCTTATGGCAAAGATGAAGTAATTGCTATTCCAGTGGCACACGGTGAAGGCAACTACTATTGTGATGAACACACGTTACAAAAATTGATTGAAAACAACCAGATTCTTTTCCAATACGCAGGTGATAATCCAAACGGAAGTCTTCAAGATATTGCAGGGATTACGAACGAAACAGGCAACGTATTAGGAATGATGCCTCACCCAGAAAGAGCGGTAAGCGATCTTTTAGGAAGCGCGGACGGACTTAAATTATTTCAATCAATCGTAAAGCAGTGGAGGGAACAAAATGTCGTTACTTCTTGAACCAAATGTAGAGCAAATTAAAGAACAAAAGTTATATCGAGACATGGGATTAACAGACGAAGAGTTTGCGAATGTAGAGCAACTGCTTGGTCGTACTCCTAATTATACAGAAACAGGCTTATTCTCTGTTATGTGGTCAGAGCACTGCAGTTATAAAAACTCTAAGCCTGTACTGAAAAAATTCCCTATCACGGGTGAAAAAGTATTACAAGGTCCTGGTGAAGGAGCTGGTATCGTTGATATTGGTGACAACCAAGCCGTTGTATTTAAAATCGAAAGTCATAACCATCCATCAGCGATTGAACCTTATCAAGGAGCAGCAACTGGTGTAGGTGGTATCATTCGTGACGTCTTTTCAATGGGAGCAAGACCGATTGCACTTTTAAACTCTTTGCGTTTTGGTGAATTAACATCTCCAAAGGTTCGTCATTTGTTTGAGGAAGTAGTAGCGGGAATCGCAGGTTACGGTAACTGTGTAGGAATCCCAACAGTAGGCGGAGAAATTCAGTTTGAAGCTTCATATGAAGGAAATCCGCTTGTTAACGCTATGTGTGTGGGTTTAATTAATCACGAAGACATTCAAAAAGGTCAAGCTAAAGGCGTTGGCAACACGGTTATGTACGTAGGAGCAAAAACAGGCCGCGACGGCATCCACGGCGCAACATTTGCTTCTGAAGAACTATCTGATCAGTCAGATGAAAAACGTCCTGCTGTACAAGTAGGAGATCCATTTATGGAAAAACTTCTTCTTGAAGCTTGCTTAGAACTTATCAAGTGTGACGCTTTAGTCGGTATTCAAGATATGGGTGCTGCGGGCTTAACAAGTTCTTCAGCAGAGATGGCAAGTAAAGCGGGTTCTGGTATTGAAATGAACCTTGATCTTGTACCTCAGCGTGAAACAGGTATGACACCATATGAAATGATGCTTTCAGAATCTCAAGAGCGCATGCTTATCGTTGTTGAAAAAGGCCGTGAAAATGAAATCGTAGAAATCGTAGAAAAATACGGATTAGAAGCTGTTTCAGTTGGTCATGTAACCGACGATAAGCGCCTTCGTTTAACTCACAACGGAGAAGTAGTAGCAGATGTTCCTGTAGATGCATTAGCAGAAGATGCACCGGTATACCACAAGCCATCTCAAGAACCAGCATACTATCGTGAGTTCCAAGAGCAGTCAGCATATGCTCCTACTGTTGAAAATCACAGTGATATGTTAGTAACACTTTTAAAACAGCCTACTATTGCAAACAAAGAGTGGGTTTACAACCAATATGACTATCAAGTACGTACAAACACAGTTGTATCTCCTGGATCTGATGCGGCGGTTGTTCGTGTACGTGATACAAATAAAGCATTAGCGATGACAACAGACTGTAACTCTCGCTATTTATACCTAGACCCAGAAGTAGGCGGCCGTATTGCAGTAGCAGAAGCTGCTCGTAACCTTGTATGTTCAGGTGCCCAGCCTCTTGCAATTACAGACTGCTTAAACTTCGGTAACCCTGAAAAACCAGAAATCTTCTGGCAAATTGAAAAAGCAACAGACGGTATGAGCGACGCTTGCCGTGAGCTATCGACTCCGGTTATCGGCGGTAACGTATCTCTTTACAATGAAACAAAAGGTGAAGCAATTTACCCAACTCCTGTTATCGGAATGGTTGGTTTGATCGACGATCTCAACCATATTACAACTCAATATGCGAAGCAAAAAGATGACTTAATCTATGTGATTGGTAAAGCTGAAGCAGAATTCGCAGGTACTGAGCTTCAAAAAGTACTAGAAAACGGTACGGTATTTGGGCATTCACCTAAATTAGATTTAGCAGTTGAAAAAACACGTCAAGATCAGCTTCTTCAAGCAATTCGTGAAGGTGCAGTTCAATCTGCTCACGATATTGCAGAAGGAGGATTCGCGGTAGCCCTAGCTGAAAAAGTGATGAACGGCAGCGGATTAGGTGTGGACGTAACGGTAGACGGCGAAGCAACAGCAGAGCTATTCAGTGAAACACAATCGCGTTTTATCGTAACGGTTTCTCCAGAGAATAAAGAAAAATTCGAAATGCTTGTACAAGATGTAACATTAGTAGGACGCGTAACAGAAGACGCAACATTAACTGTTAAACATCAAGAAAATGTTCTTGTTCAATTATCAGTTGAAGAATTAACTACTGCTTGGAAAGGAGCGCTTCCATGCTTGCTGAAATCAAAGGCTTAAACGAAGAATGTGGCGTATTCGGTGTATGGGGACATGAAAATGCAAGCCAGATTGCTTATTACGGTTTGCATAGCTTGCAGCACCGCGGACAAGAAGGCGCTGGTATTGCTGTAACAGACGGAGAAAAAGTGACAGTAATGAAAGGTGTCGGTCTTGTTAACGAAGTATTTGGCCACGGAGAGTTAGAGCAACTAAACGGTAAAGCAGCAATTGGACACGTTCGTTATGCAACAGCTGGAGGCGGAGGGTTTGAAAATGTTCAACCCCTTCACTTCCGCTCTCATAGCGGAAGCCTTGCGTTAGCTCATAATGGAAACTTGGTTAATGCAAATGCATTAAAGCATCAGCTGGAAAACCAAGGGAGTATTTTTCAATCAACATCGGATACAGAAGTACTTGCTCATTTAATTAAACGAAGCGGCTATGAAGATATGAAAGATAAAGTAAAAAATGCTTTATCAATGGTTAAAGGCGCATACGCATTCGTTATCTTAACAGAAGATACGATGATGGTTGCACTTGACCCTCACGGATTGCGTCCGTTATCAATTGGACGATTAGGTGATGCTTATGTAGTAGCTTCTGAAACATGTGCGTTCGATATCGTTGGAGCAGTTCATGAGCGTGATGTAGAGCCGGGTGAATTACTCATTATTAACGATGAAGGTATTCAATCAGAACGTTTCACATTAAATGTAAACCGCGCAATTTGCAGTATGGAATATATTTATTTCTCAAGACCAGATAGTAATATTGATGGAATCAATGTTCACTCTGCTCGTAAAAACCTTGGGAAACAACTTGCAGTTGAGTCACCGATTGAGGCAGACGTTGTAACAGGCGTTCCTGATTCAAGTATTTCAGCAGCGATCGGTTTTGCAGAACAGTCAGGAATTCCATACGAATTAGGTTTAATTAAGAATCGATACGTAGGCCGTACATTCATTCAGCCTTCACAAGAATTGCGTGAACAAGGTGTAAAAATGAAGCTGTCTCCTGTACGTAAAATTGTAGAGGGTAAACGTGTTGTCATGGTAGATGATTCTATCGTTCGCGGCACAACAAGCCGTCGCATTGTTCGTATGCTTCGAGAAGCAGGAGCAACTGAAGTACATGTACGCATCAGTTCACCCCCTATCAAAAATCCATGTTTTTATGGAATTGACACGTCGTCATCCTCTGAGCTAATTGCTGCTACGCGCTCTGTTGAAGAAATTCGTGAATTGATTGAAGCTGATTCACTTGTTTTCTTAAGCAACGAAGGGTTAGTAGATGCAATCGGCAGACAGTATGAAGGCAACGGCGGACAGTGTATGGCATGTTTCACTGGAAAGTATCCAACTGAAATTTATCCAGATACTGTACACCCTCATGAAAAGGTAACTTGTTAGTTTTAACGTAAAAAAGGAGTGACAACATGTCATATTCATATAAACAAGCTGGAGTTGACTTAGAAGCAGGATATGAAGCTGTTTCACGTATTAAAAAGCACGTAGAACGCACTGCTCGTGCAGGTATTATGGGAACAGTCGGCGGCTTTGGCGGAATGTTCGATTTATCTACATTGAATTTAAAAGAGCCTGTTCTTGTTTCTGGTACAGATGGAGTAGGAACAAAATTGAAACTTGCTTTTCAGATGGATAAGCATGACACAATCGGTGTGGATGCAGTGGCCATGTGTGTAAACGACGTTTTAGCACAAGGAGCAGAGCCTCTTTACTTCTTAGATTATATTGCTTGCGGGAAAGCAGTTCCTGAAAAAATTGAATCGATTGTAAAAGGAATTGCAGACGGCTGTGAACAATCCAACTGTGCGTTAATTGGCGGAGAAACAGCTGAAATGCCAGGTTTATACGAAGAAGATGAATATGATCTTGCAGGGTTTACAGTAGGAGCAGTAGAAAAGTCAGAAATTATTACTGGAGATGAGATTAAAGCTGGACAGCTGTTAATCGGTATTTCATCTAGCGGTATCCACAGCAATGGCTACTCTCTTGTACGTAAAATCGTTGATGATCAAGGATTAAATCTTCAAGAAACTTACGCTGGTTTTAACGAAAAGCTTGGAGTTGAGTTATTAACACCAACAAAAATATACGTGAAGCCGGTCCTAAAAGCATTACATGCAGCTAAGATTGCAGGTATGGCTCATATTACTGGAGGCGGATTTGTTGAAAATATCCCTCGTATGCTTCCTGAAGGTTTAGGTGTAGAAATCGATTACGGTTCTTGGCCAATTCCATACGTGTTTGATTTCCTTGAAGAGCAAGGCAAGCTAGACCGTAAAGAAATGTTCGAAGTATTTAACATGGGAATCGGATTTGTTTTAGCTGTTGAACCTGAAGATATGAATAAAGTCATTGAAGCAATTGAAAACGAAGGCGAAAAAGCATTTGTTATCGGACGTGTCAAAGAAGGAACAGGTGTTGAATTTGCTGGAGGGACGTTTGCATGATAAATATTGCAGTGTTTGCTTCTGGAAACGGCAGTAACTTTCAATCCGTCTACGAAGCGACTCAGTCAGGTCGATTAAAAGCAAATATCGCGCTTGTTGTTTGCAATAAACCCGATGCATACGTAATTGAACGAGCAAAAGCATGTGGAATACCATGCTTTGTTTGTTCGCCTAAAGACTATGAAAATAAAGCAGCGTATGAAGCAGCAATTCTTGCAGAGCTTACATCAGCTAAAGTAGAATTTCTTGTTTTAGCAGGATATATGCGATTAGTTGGTTCGACGTTGCTTAAGCCATACAAAAATCGTATTGTTAATATTCATCCGTCGCTTTTACCTGCATTTCCTGGGATTGATGCTATTGGTCAAGCTTTTGATGCAGGAGTAAAAGTGATTGGAATTACCGTGCATTTTGTAGATGAAGGAATGGATACAGGACCAATTATTGATCAGCAGGCTATTCGCATTGAAAAAGGCGATACAAGAGAAACAGTCGAGGCCCGCATTCATGAAATTGAACATCAATTTTATCCCGCGGTACTAAATGAATTATTTGAACAAGCCGCAGTTAAATAAATAGGATGTAACCTTGTCAAAAAAGTTTTAATCCTTTACTATGGTAGAGTAGTAGTGAAAGAAAGATTTTAAATGAGAGATCGGATCAGGAGGAGTTTACAAAATGACAGCAAAACGCGCACTTATTAGCGTATCTGATAAAGAAGGTATTGTTTCATTTGCACAAGAATTAAAGGACTTAGGAGTAGAAATTATTTCAACTGGCGGTACAAAACGTACACTAGAAGAAAACGGCATTGACGTTATCGGAATTTCTGAAGTAACTGATTTCCCAGAAATTTTAGACGGTCGTTTAAAAACATTGCATCCTAACGTTCACGGTGCTTTATTAGCGTTACGCGATAACGAAGAGCATCAAGCACAAATGAAAGAGCATAATATCTCGCCAATCGACTTTGTAGTTGTAAACTTATATCCATTTAAAAAGACAATTGAAAAAGAGGATGTAACGCTTGCTGAAGCGATTGAGAATATTGACATCGGTGGACCTACAATGCTTCGTTCAGCTGCGAAAAACTATCGTTCTGTCTCAGTTGTAGTAGATCCAAGCGATTACGCAACCGTAGTAGAAGAGTTAAAAGCTGATGGCAATGTTTCATTTGAAACCAATCAACGATTAGCAGCAAAAGTATTCCGTCATACGGCAGCTTATGATGCATTAATCGCTGAATACTTAACAAACATTACAGGTGAAACAACTCCTGAGAAATTAACAGTAACGTATGAGCGTGTTCAAGGCTTACGATACGGAGAAAATCCTCACCAACAAGCTTCTTTCTATAAAAAGCCGTTAACACAAAAAGGTTCTATTGCAACAGCTACGCAGCTGCATGGAAAAGAGTTATCATACAATAATATCAACGATGCAAATGCAGCTCTTCAAATCGTAAAAGAATTCAAAGAGCCGGCTATCGTAGCGATCAAACATATGAATCCTTGCGGTGTAGGTGTGGGTGAAACAATTGCTCAAGCTTATCAAAAAGCATACGAAGCGGATCCTACATCTATCTTTGGCGGTATCGTAGCAGCTAACCGTCCTATCGACCGTGAAACGGCTATTCAGTTAAAAGAAATTTTCTTAGAAATCATCATTGCGCCTGCGTTCGATCAAGAAGCATTAGATGTATTAACAGCTAAGAAAAACCTTCGTTTACTAACGATAGAGCTTGATGAAAAAGCAGAAAAAGAAGCTTTCTTAACATCTGTAAAAGGCGGCGTTCTTGTTCAGGATGAAGATGTGTTCGGATTTGATGATGCAACGATTACTGTTCCAACGAAACGCGAGCCAACAGAAAAAGAGTGGGCAGATTTAAAATTAGCATGGAAAGTTGTTAAAAATGTTAAGTCTAATGCTATTGTACTTGCAAAAGATGACATGACAATTGGCGTAGGGGCTGGTCAAATGAATCGTGTAGGCGCTGCAAAAATTGCGATTGAACAAGCTGGTGAAAAAGCACAAGGTTCAGCTTTAGGTTCAGATGCGTTCTTCCCAATGGGCGATACAGTAGAAGCAGCAGCTAAAGCAGGAATTACAGCGATTATTCAGCCAGGCGGATCAATTCGTGATGAAGAGTCAATTGCAAAAGCAGATGAATACGGCATTGCAATGGTATTTACAGGCGTAAGACATTTTAAACATTAATGAGGTGAAGAACGTGAATGTTTTAGTTATTGGAAAAGGCGGAAGAGAGCATACAATTGCATGGAAAGCTTCAAAAAGTCCACTTGTTAACGAAGTGTTTGTAGCACCAGGAAATCCGGGCATGAGAGATGTGGCAACGATTGTACCAATCGATGAAAGCAGCCAAGAAGAGCTTGTGCTATTTGCAAAAGAAAACAAGATTGGATTAACAATTGTTGGACCAGAAAATCCGCTAATTGAAGGCATTGTTGATCGATTTGAACAAGAAGGTCTTCCAGTCTTTGGACCGCGCAAACAAGCAGCGATGATTGAAGGAAGCAAAAGCTTTGCAAAAGAGCTCATGAAAAAGTATGATATTCCAACCGCAGCGTATGAAACATTTACGTCTTACGAGGAAGCAAAAGCATATGTGGAAAAGCAAGGCGCTCCAATTGTTATTAAAGCAGACGGCTTAGCGGCTGGTAAAGGTGTAACTGTTGCTTTAACAGTGGAAGAAGCTGTAGATACATTACGTGATTTTCTAGTTGACCAAAAATTTAAAGAAGCAAGTGCAAAAGTAGTTGTAGAAGAATTTTTGGATGGTGAAGAATTTTCATTAATGGCATTTGTACGCGGTACAAATGTATATCCAATGGTAATTGCACAAGATCATAAGCGTGCTTTTGACGGCGATCAAGGACCAAACACAGGAGGCATGGGAGCTTACTCTCCTGTTCCGCAAATCAGTGATGCAGAAGTACAAGAGGCTGTAGAAAACATCTTACTTCCAATGGCTAAAGGATTAGCTGAAGAAGGCTGTGAGTATACAGGAATTCTATATGCTGGTCTGATTCAAACACAAAAAGGACCAAAAGTTATTGAATTTAATGCGCGTTTTGGAGATCCGGAAACCCAGGTTGTACTGCCGCGTATGAAAAGCGATTTAGTCGATGTGCTTCTTCGCATTTTGAAAGAAGAAAAAGTAGAAATTGAATGGGATGATGAAGCAGCTATCGGAATCGTATTAGCAGCAGCAGGCTACCCAGAAGATTATCAAAAGGGTGCGCCAATTAACGGATTGGATGCGATTAGTGAAGACGCGCTTGTTTTCCACGCTGGTACAGCTTTAGAAAACGACACATACGTTTCAAACGGCGGCCGTGTTCTATTAGTAGGTGCTAAAGGAGCAACTCTTCAAGAAGCGCAGCAAGAAGTATACAAGCAAATGGCTCATATCGATGTAGAAAAAGGCTTTTTCTATCGTAAAGACATCGGCCATCGTGCATTAACAAAAGCAGCTTTAAAATAAAAAAGGAGAGCTCCGGCTCTCCTTTTTACCTTATGAAGGATTATACGTTTCTTCATTTCCATTTGGATGGTGTTCATGTTCATCATGTTTTTGACATGAATCATATGCGTACGTAAGAGGGCAAAAACGCGTGATGCCTTCTGCCACTTTTAAAGCTCCCATTAATCCTAAGAAGATGTATGAATCTTTGTACGGTCTGCGAGATAAACGAGATGTTGTCCAAGAAAGAAGGGTAAAGCCCAGTGTAAGTCGAATTAATGCGTTAACAATACCGATATTTGGTTTCATGTTTTATCACCTTTATTCATAAAATTAATAACAGTTTCTGAATGCGTTTACATCAAGGATATGTTACGATAAAAATACATAGTAAATTAGGGGGAATTTAGCATGCCGGAACAAAGATACCGCTGGAAAAGCAAACATATTAGACAGCAGCTCTTAGTATTAAACGGTCAAAAAGCACCAACTATTGTCTTAAAAGATGCAACATATTTGAACGCTCGAATGAAGCAGTGGAAAAAAGCACATATTTGGGTTTACCAAGATCGTATTGTATACGTCGGCTCAGAGATGCCTAAGCACACAGACGCTTCTACAGAGATTATAGACTGCAGTGAGAAATATGTGGTTCCTGGGTATATTGAGCCGCATGTTCACCCGTTTCAGTTATATAATCCCCAGACTTTTTCCCAATATGCAGCCAAGCACGGAACAACGACTTTATTTAATGACAATTTAATTCTCGCTTTACAGCTCGAACAAAAAACGGCGTTTTCATTGATTGAAGAAATGAAAACGTTACCACAATCGCTGTATTGGTGGTGCAGATTTGATTCGCAGACGGAAATTGATGAAGAGGCTGACATCTTCTCACATACGAACATTACTTCTTGGCTACAAAATGAAGCTGTCTTACAAGGAGGCGAACTGACAAGTTGGCCGAAGCTTTTAGACGGAGATGATTTAATGCTTCACTGGGTTCAAGAGACAAAACGGATGAGAAAGCACATTGAAGGACATTTTCCAGGGGCGTCAGCATTTACCTTGGCAAAAATGAAATTGCTCGGAGCAGACAGCGATCATGAGTCTATGACGGGGGAAGATGTTGTTGCTCGGTTAACACAAGGCTATGACGTTGCTTTGCGCCACTCTTCAATTCGGCCGGATTTGCCAAAATTGCTGCAGGAGTTAAAAGAGCTGCAGGTAGATTACTTTGACCATATTACGATGAATACAGACGGTTCTCCGCCTTCTTTTTACCAAAATGGCGTGTCAGATATGTTAATTACATTAGCTATTTCAGAAGGGGTTCCCGTGTTAGATGCTTATAATATGGTGTCTGTAAATATTGCTCGCTATTATAACATGGAACATTTGCACGGGCATGTAGCAACAGGCTGTGTGGCTAATATTAATATTTTAGAAGATCCTATGCGGCCTACTCCGGTCTCTGTGCTAGCAAAAGGAAAGTGGATGAAAAAAGAAGGCAAAGAACAAGCATTAGCCTCAGTAGAATTTCCTTGGGAAAAGTTTGGTTTTTCACCGTTAAAGTTGGACTTTGATTTAACGATGGACGATTTTCAATTTTCAATGCCAGTAGGCGTAAAAATGAAAAATGCTGTTATTATGGAGCCGTATTCAATTCACTTGAATGTGAGCGGAGATGTATTAGCCTCTGATCATGATGAAAGTTTTTTAGTGCTTGTGGACCGAGAAGGCAAGTGGCGGATCAATACGCTGTTAAAAGGATTTGCGACAAATGTATCGGGACTGGCAAGTTCATTTTCAAATACAGGTGATTTTATTTTAATTGGAAAATCGAAAAAAGATATGATGTGTGCATTTAAACGTATGAAAGAAATTGGAGGCGGTATTGTCATTACAGAAGATGAGAAAGTAGTATACGAACTGGATCTTCCATTAAAAGGAGTCATGTCGAATCTGCCGATGGAGGAATTAAGTAAACGAGAGGTAGAACTCAAAAAAGTGCTGGGTGAGCGAGGATACAAGCACGATGATCCTGTCTATTCACTGCTGTTCTTTTCGTCTACACATTTGCCCTATATTCGTATCACGCCAGTAGGAATTTATGATGTTATGAATAAAAAAGTACTTTTTCCGTCTATAATGCGTTAAAATATAAAAGTATCAAAGGAATTTGAAATTTGTATGAAATTGGCTGTCTTCATACAGAATGAATGTATGTGCAAATAAATATAGAAACTGTATTTTATAGATAGAAACAACCAGTAAAGAAAGCCAATGATAAAGGAGTTCGATACGATGCAAATCAACAAACTACGAGGAAAAGAATTAGATCAGCTATTTCAAGCGATTTTATCATTAGAAAACCTTGAAGAATGCTATCAATTTTTTGATGACCTATGTACAGTTAATGAAATTCAATCATTAGCACAGCGCTTAGAAGTAGCAAGAATGCTGAGAGAAGGCAACACGTACCATAAAATTGAGACGGAAACTGGAGCAAGCACAGCGACTATTTCCCGTGTTAAACGCTGCTTGAATTATGGAAGCGATGCGTATCAAATGGTGTTAGAACGCCTTCAAGAAGATTCAAATCAAAAGTAAAGCGTATGGCTGAAGCAGCCATACGCTTATTTTTTAATTAAAATTGAGTTGCTTCTTCAATGATATTTTTAAGTTCGCTAATTGCTACACGTTTTTGTTCCATTGTGTCGCGGTTACGGATTGTTACTTGATTGTCCTCTAATGAATCGAAATCGAATGTAATACAGAACGGCGTACCGATTTCATCATGGCGACGGTAACGTTTACCGATTGAACCAGCATCATCATAGTCAATCATAAAGTATTTTGCTAAATCTTCAAAGACAGCGCGAGCTTCGTTAGAAAGCTTTTTAGAAAGTGGCAATACAGCAGCTTTAAATGGTGCTAAAGCAGGGTGAAGCTGCATAACTGTACGAGAAGAGCCATCTTCTAACGTTTCTTCTTCATATGCATCAATCATATAAGCTAATGTTACACGGTCAGCGCCTAAAGAAGGCTCGATGCAGTAAGGTACATAGCGTTCGTTTGTTTCTTGATCAACATATTGGAAGTCTTCTCCAGAGTGTTCCATATGCTGCTTTAAGTCATAGTCTGTACGAGAAGCTACGCCCCATAGTTCTCCCCAGCCGAATGGGAACTTGTATTCAAAGTCTGTTGTTGCATTACTGTAGTGAGAAAGTTCATCATCATCATGATCGCGAAGACGAACGTTTTCTTCTTTCATACCAAGAGAAAGAAGCCATTTGTTACATGTTTCTTTCCAGTAGTTAAACCACTCTAATTCAGTGCCTGGTTTACAGAAGAATTCAAGTTCCATTTGTTCAAATTCACGCGTACGGAATGTGAAGTTACCAGGTGTAATTTCGTTACGGAAGCTTTTACCCACTTGGCCGATACCGAACGGAAGCTTTTTACGCATTGAGCGCTGAACGTTTTTAAAGTTTACGAAAATACCTTGAGCTGTTTCAGGACGAAGGTAAATTTCATTTGTTGATGTTTCAGTTACACCTTGGTGCGTTTTGAACATTAAGTTAAATTGACGAATTTCAGTGAAGTTAGCTGAACCACACTCAGGACATGTAATTTCATGTTCTTTAATTAAGTCAGCCATTGCATCAAATGAAAGGCCGTCTACGATCATTTCAATGCCTTTTTCTTGAAGTTTTTCTTCAATTAATTTATCGGCACGATGACGGGCTTTACAATCCTTACAGTCGATCATTGGGTCATTAAAGTTTCCTAAGTGACCAGAAGCTTCCCATGTTTTTGGATTCATTAAAATCGCAGCGTCTAAACCAACGTTGTATGGAGATTCTTGAATGAATTTTTTCCACCATGCTTTTTTAATATTGTTTTTTAATTCTACGCCAAGCGGGCCGTAATCCCATGTATTTGCAAGACCGCCGTAAATTTCAGATCCTTGAAATACAAAGCCGCGGTGTTTAGCGTGAGATACGATTTGATCCATTGTTTTTGACATTCTAATTCCTCCTGTAAATGGTAGTGATTCAAGCGAAACAAAAAGAGCGGGTACAAAAAAACTCTCGTCCCTGGGCATATCAACAATATGCCCAGGGACGAGAGTTTTTCCCGCGGTTCCACCCTGGTTGATACAAAATGTATCCACCTTCGTCTGTATATACTCCAGATTGCCTTTTCCTTAAACCATTCTCTAGGCTCCCACCGTCCCTAGTTCGCTTTGTGAAGAGGATTTAAGTACTATTGATCCTTCAGCGTATATCATATGAATTTTAGTAGCTATATATTAGCATATCCTATGCAGAGAAACAATAACCTTGTGCAAAATGGGCTTTTTTTGTGATGTTTTCTTCGGGGATTTGAGGATAAAACCATATCTTTTATACATATTTTTTGAAAACAAAAAACGTGATGAAAAGTTCGGTTTTCCTTTCATTTCACCCCCTTAGTTTTGTTATAATGAACAAATGGACAAGCGCGAACTTTTAAGTGTAAAGAAATGGAGGAACATATATGTATGATATTAAAGAGTGGAGACATGTCTTTAAATTAGATCCTAATAAAGAGATTTCAGATGCAGATTTAGAGAAAATTTGCGAATCCGGCACGGATGCGGTTCTTGTCGGAGGATCTGATGGAGTGACTCTAGACAATGTACTGCAGCTGTTAATGCGTATTCGCCGCTACACGGTGCCGTGTGCGCTTGAAGTATCAACAATTGACTCTGTAACACCTGGGTTTGATTCTTATTTTATTCCGACCGTTTTAAACAGCAAGGATCCAAAGTGGATTGTTGATTTACATCACGCAGCTATGAAGGAATACGGAGAGATCATGGACTGGGATGAAATTTTTGTAGAAGGATACTGCGTACTTAACCCCGAAGCAAAAGTAGCTGCGCTAACGGAAGCGAAAACAGATTTGGATGCAGAAGACGTTGTAGCGTATGCTCGTATGGCTGAACGCATGTTTCATTTGCCCGTTTTTTATCTAGAATACAGCGGAACGTATGGAGATCCTGAATTAGTGGCAGAAGTGAAAAATTCACTAAATGAGACGAAATTATTTTACGGCGGAGGTATTGAGACAAAAGAGCAAGCGAGTGAGATGGGAGAGCTAGCCGATACGGTTATTGTAGGAAATGTTATTTATACAAATTTATCGGAAGCGTTAAAAACTGTAAAAGCAGTAAAAAAGAATATTGCACAGTGAAAAATAAATAAAGTAGAATAGAGAATATATGTTCGATATAGGCGGTGAAAACGTGAATTTTTTAAGTGAAAAATTATTAACAGGATTAAACCCTCAGCAACAAGAGGCAGTTAAAACGACAGACGGACCACTATTACTTATGGCCGGTGCAGGAAGTGGGAAAACACGTGTATTAACGCATCGAATTGCGTTTTTAATGGCAGAAAAAGAAGTTGCACCTTGGAATATTTTAGCCATTACTTTTACAAACAAAGCAGCTCGTGAAATGAGAGAGCGTGTTTCAAATATCGTTGGCGGAGTGGCAGAAGATATCTGGATTTCAACGTTCCACTCGATGTGCGTGCGTATTTTACGAAGAGATATTGATCGTATTGGCTTTAATCGTAACTTTACGATTTTAGATTCAACGGATCAGCTGTCCGTTATTAAAAATATTTTAAAAGATCAAAACATCGATCCAAAAAAATTCGATCCGCGCTCGTTATTAGGAAGCATTAGTTCAGCTAAAAATGAACTAAAAGTAGCGGAAGAATTTGATAAAACAGCAGCGGGACCGTATGAAGAAGTTGTAAGCAAAGTCTACAAAGAGTATGAAAAGCGTTTAAAGAAAAACCAAGCGCTCGATTTTGATGATTTGATTATGACAACGATTCAGCTATTTAAACGAGTTCCTGAAGTGTTAACTTACTATCAGCGCAAGTTTCAATATATTCATGTGGACGAGTATCAAGATACAAACCATGCACAGTATATGCTGGTTCGCTTGCTAGCTGCAAGATTTGAAAATGTATGCGTAGTAGGGGATTCAGATCAGTCTATTTACCGCTGGCGCGGGGCTGATATTACAAATATCTTGTCATTTGAAAAAGATTACCCAAAAGCCAAAACTATTTTGCTTGAACAAAATTATCGTTCAACTAAAACGATTTTGGCTGCGGCAAACGGCGTCATTGCAAACAATATGAATCGTAAAGTGAAAAACTTATGGACGGAAAACGATGAAGGTCAGAAGATTTATCATTACCAAGCAATGAGTGAGCATGATGAGGCACAGTTTGTAGCACGTAAAATTAAAGAAGCAGTAGACAGCGGAAAGCGTAAATACAGTGATTTTGCCATTTTGTATCGTACAAATGCACAGTCTCGTGTGATGGAGGAAGTGCTGTTAAAATCCAATATTAATTATACAATTGTCGGCGGCATTAAGTTCTACGACCGCAAAGAGATTAAAGATTTGCTTGCGTACTTGCGCTTAATTGCCAACCAAGATGATGACATTAGCTTAGCTCGTATTGTGAACGTTCCAAAGCGCGGAGTGGGAGCTACTTCAGTCGATAAAGTGGCCAATTATGGAAACGTTCATGACATTTCTATTTTCAAAGCGCTGGATGAAGTAGAATTAATGGGGTTAACAGGCAAAGCAACAAAAGCCCTTCGTGATTTCCAATCGATGATTTCGAACTTAGCTCAAATGCAAGACTATATGTCTGTTACAGAGCTTGTGGAACAAGTATTAGAAAGAACAGGATACCGTGAAGCGCTTAAAGTGGAAAAAACAATTGAAGCACAAAGCCGTTTAGAGAATATTGATGAGTTTTTATCTGTCACAAAAACGTTTGAAGAAGCAAGTGAAGATAAAAGCTTAGTAGCATTTTTAACCGATTTAGCACTTGTTGCTGATATCGATAAGCTTGACGACGAGGAAGAAGAAGAGAACGAACAAGTGATTCTGATGACGCTTCACTCGGCAAAAGGTCTAGAGTTCCCGGTTGTTTTTCTAATGGGTATGGAAGAAGGTGTATTCCCTCATAGCCGATCATTATTCGAAGATAATGAAATGGAAGAGGAACGACGCTTAGCCTACGTAGGGATTACGCGTGCTGAACAAGAATTGTATTTATTAAATGCTCAAATGCGCACACTATTTGGTAAAACAAACGTTAATCCAAAATCCCGCTTCATTGGAGAAATCCCAAGCGAGCTTGTGGAATCTTTAAATGAAGCAATGCGCAAACCTGCTGCTGGTCGTTCAGGGGCTTCAGCTTCGCCTTTTGCAGCGCGCCGACAAGCGGCCGTGGCAAAAACGAAGCTTGTGTCAACAGGCAGTGAATCAATTGGATGGAGCGTTGGAGACAAGGCCGAGCATAAAAAATGGGGAATTGGTACAGTTGTAAGTGTAAAAGGAGAAGGAGATTCAAAAGAATTAGACATTGCTTTTCCTAGTCCTACAGGTGTAAAAAGACTGCTTGCTAAATTTGCCCCGGTTACGAAAGTGTAATCGTGAAAAGGAGCTAGAATATGGAGTTTGAGACAGCAAAATCACGCGTTCAAGAATTACGCGACTTATTAAATCAATATGGCTATGAATATTATGTGTTAGATCAGCCATCTGTTCCAGATGCAGAATACGATAAATTAATGAATGAGTTAATTGAGATAGAAGAATCATTTCCAGAATTAAAAACAGCTGACTCACCTACTCAGCGCATCGGCGGCCAAGTGCTCGATGCGTTTGAGAAGGTTCAGCATCAAACGTCTATGCTAAGTTTAGGAAATGCATTTAATGAAGAAGACCTTCGGGATTTTGATCGCCGAGTGCGCCAAGCCGTTGGAGATGAGTTTTCTTATGTATGCGAACTTAAAATTGACGGCCTTGCTGTATCTCTTCGCTATGAAGATGGATACTTAGTGCTGGGAGCTACGCGCGGAGACGGTACGACGGGTGAAAATATTACTGAAAACTTGAAAACAATTCGCTCTATTCCACTGCGAATTAAAGAACCATTATCAATGGAAGTTCGCGGAGAAGCATTTATGCCGAGAAAATCATTCGAAGCACTTAATGAAGCAAAAATGGAAAGGGATGAAGTTCCGTTTGCTAACCCGCGTAACGCAGCTGCAGGCTCACTGCGTCAGCTAGATCCTAAAATTGCGGCAAAACGTAATTTAGATATCTTTGTATATGCCATGACTGATACAGGAGAATTAGAAATCGACTCTCACAGCGAAAGTTTGAATTTACTCGATGAGCTTGGTTTTAAAACAAATAAGGAAAGACAGACGTGTGAAACCATTGATGATGTGATTGCTTACATCGAAAGCTGGCAAACGCAACGTCCAGAACTATCTTATGATATTGATGGCATTGTTGTAAAAGTAGATTCATTTGATCAGCAGGCTGAGCTTGGAACAACGGCCAAAAGTCCACGTTGGGCTATTGCTTATAAGTTTCCTGCTGAAGAAGTTGTAACCAAGCTTGTAGATATTGAACTGACGGTAGGCCGTACAGGTGTCATTACGCCAACAGCTATTTTGGAGCCTGTTCAAGTAGCAGGTACGACGGTACAGCGTGCGTCTCTTCACAATGAAGATTTGATTCGTGAAAAAGACATTCGGATCGGAGATTATGTCGTAGTAAAAAAAGCAGGAGATATTATTCCTGAGGTAGTGAATGTGATTGAGGAGAAGCGAACGGGAGAAGAGCAAGAGTTTACGATGCCTACTCACTGCCCGGAATGTGAAAGTGAACTGGTGCGTTTAGAAGGAGAAGTTGCGCTTCGCTGCATTAATCCAAGCTGTCCTGCTCAAATTCGTGAAGGACTTATTCATTTCGTGTCCCGCAATGCGATGAACATTGATGGACTTGGTGAAAAAGTTATATCGCAATTATTTCGCGAACAGTTAATTAAAGACGTAGCGGATATTTATACGCTTACAAAACAGCAGTTAATCGAGCTTGAGCGCATGGGTGAGAAATCTGCTGATAATTTGATTGCAGCCATCGAAGCATCGAAAGAAAATTCGCTTGAGCGTTTGCTTTTTGGTTTGGGCATTCGCCATGTCGGAGCAAAAGCTGCAAAGACGTTAGCTCAGCACTTTGAAACCATAGACAAGTTAACAAAAGCAACGTATGATGAATTAGTGGCAATTAATGAAATTGGTGCCAAAATGGCTGATGCTATTGTCGCTTACTTTACACAAGAAGAGGTTCAAGAACTTATACATGAATTAAAAGAGTATGGAGTAAACCTTACATACAAAGGACCCAAGCTTGTAAGTGTAGAAAATGTAGATTCTGTTTTTGCTGGTAAAACCGTTGTATTAACAGGTAAGCTTGAACAGTTATCTCGCAATGATGCAAAAGCACAAATTGAAGCACTTGGCGGTAAAGTCACAGGAAGCGTAAGTAAAAAGACAGACCTTGTTGTGGCAGGGGAAGAGGCTGGTTCCAAACTGACAAAAGCTAACGAGCTTGAAATTGAAGTATGGGATGAGGCAAGGCTACTTACGGAATTAAATAAATAAGAGGTGTGTGTAGTTGAAAAAGATATTGTTACTTTCTCTTGCGGTCATGCTTGTAACTTCAGCGTGTGCACCGAATCTTTCGGACGATAAAGAGACTGTTCAACAAACCAACAATAAGAAAGAAAAAGCAGTTATTCCGAAGTATAGTATTTCAGATGATTATTACCGAACAATTCTTCCATTTAAAGCGGGAGTGGCAAGAGGCTTAGTAGCAGCAAACTTAAACAACCGCTTGGATGCGCAAGAATTTGAAACAGGCTTAATGCGCTTATCGACAGATAGCTATTCTCCGAAAAAATATGTGTATCAAGAAGGCCAGTACCTTGATAAAGATACTATTCGCTCATGGTTAAGCCGTAAGCTGAGCGATAAACAGTTTAAAGATCTTCAAAGCAAAACAAAAGATGATACGGCGAAAAAGAAGCTTAAAAACAATGGATTAAACCCAATCGATACAGAAAAAGGCGATTTGAAAACTCGTAATGAAACAAGTCCAATGTACTTAGCGAACATTACTGAGCAAGACTACCTTATTCAAGACGGAGACGACAAGGTAAAACTTGGAGGCGTCACAATTGGCCTGGCGATGAATTCCGTTCATTATTATACAGAAGAAAATGGTTATGCTCGTGAAGTGAAGCTTACAAATAAAGAGATTGAAGCCCAAGGAAAGCAAATGGCAGATGAGATTGTTAAGCGTATGCGCAACATCAAAGGCTTAGAAAATGTGCCAGTTCGAGTAGCATTATTCAAACAAAGTGCTAAGTCCTCTTTAACACCGGGTAACTTTATAGCTGTCGGAAATGCAGGTTCAAATGATACGGCCGTTGGCAGCTGGGATAATTTAGACGAGCAATATTATTTATTCCCATCATCAGATGCAACAAAAGATCACCGAGATGATGCGATGAAATTTGATGAGTTTAAAGCGCAAATCGAAGACTATTTCCCGAACTTTACAAGCGTAGTAGGGAAAGGGTATTACAAAGATGGACAGCTTCAAAAAATGACGATTGATATTCCCGTACAATTTTACGGAAAAGGTGAAATTGTAGGATTTACTCAGTACGTTGCTGGTTTAATGCTTGATCATTTCCCTTCATATATGGAAACGAGTATCTCTATTAACTCAGTAAGCGGACCGGAAGCGCTCATTGTTAGAAAAGCAGATGAAGACAAGCCGTTCGTTCATATTTACGAAGAGTAAGCAAAAAAAGACACTGCTCAAGCAGTGTCTTTTTTCAATTCTATGAAATTGCCTCCTATGAAGAAATGGCGTGAGAATTTTGTCTCGTAAACTTAGCAAGATAATAAGCAGCAAATGCAAACGCATCTTGTTCGGTTGTCCGCTCTTCATACGGGCGCTTTTTATCCAGCTCAAATTCTTTCTGATAATAAGGGATGTGATCTTGAATATAGTGGCGCAGCTCGTGAAAGATCGTTTCAATAAGCGGAAGATAGTCATCAAATTTAAAAATAAATATAATGCCGACTTCTCGCCAGTAAACGCCTGATGCAAACTGCAGGTATTCTGCTTCTTCTTCTCCAAGAGCAGAGACAATTTTATTGGCTTCGCATGAATCACAAAAAATGATAGGAATATGAAAGGCTTTATTTAAACAAGCAAAAACATCTTTTTGCAAGGTGGGCAAATCCCACTTGAATTCTTCATCTAATACAAACCATCTTCCGCTTTGCTGATACACAGGGCGCTGGTGGATGACTGACTGTATAAGTATTTTATTCAATTTTTATAGCACCTCTTTTACGGTAAAGTAGTTATTCGTTTTCTTTACTTTCCCAAAGACTAGTGAAATTAAAACATGGTGGTGTGTTCATCTGAAGCATGTTTCTCTTTCTATCTATCTTTTCTAAAAAGAAGGTTATTTTATACCTATGCAAGAGAGAAATATTTTATGACGAAGGAAAAGTATGGAATGTTGTTTGAATGAAATAGATTTGGTATAAAATAGAAGTGATAAATGTAAGCCCTGTCTTGCCTGGCGGGGTTTTTAATATTTTAGGAACTAGTCTCAGAAATGTTGCCTGTTGCTAGTGAAGTTTGGTATTATCAGTATATTGTAGTGGGACGAATATTCGGAGGTGAAGGAACATGTCAAGAATTTCTGTTGATCAAGTAAAACACGTTGCAAACTTAGCGAGACTTGCGGTGACGGATGACGAAGCAGAACTATTTACAAAACAATTAGATGCTATTATTACATATGCAGAACAATTAGATGAGTTAGATACTACAAATGTAAAACCAACTTCTCACGTATTGGATATGAAAAACGTAATGCGTGAAGATAAGCCAGCTCAAGGTTTACCAATTGAAGACGTAGTAAAAAATGCGCCAGACCACAAGGATGGCTACATTCGAGTGCCAACTATTTTAGAATAAGGAAGGAGGCTTTACGATGTCTTTATTCGATCGTAAACTTTCAGAACTACATAGCCTTTTACACAAGAAAGAAGTACGTGTACAAGATTTAGTAGACGAATCATATAAACGTATTAATGAAGTAGATGATAAAGTAGGTGCGTTCTTAGCGCTTAATGAAGACAATGCTCGTGCTTATGCAAAAGAGCTAGATGAAGCACTACAAACAAAAGATGAATTTGGCCTATTATTTGGTATGCCAATCGGTGTAAAAGATAATATTGTCACAAAAGATTTGCGTACAACTTGCTCTAGTAAAATTCTAGCAAACTTTGATCCGATTTATGATGCAACAGTTGTTCAAAAATTGCAGGCAGCTGAAGCGGTAACAATCGGTAAATTAAATATGGATGAATTCGCAATGGGTTCTTCAACTGAAAACTCAGGTCTTCAGTTAACGCGCAACCCATGGAATTTAGATTACGTACCAGGTGGATCTAGCGGTGGTTCAGCTGCAGCTGTAGCAGCAGGAGAAGTTCCGTTTTCTTTAGGTTCTGATACAGGTGGTTCAATTCGTCAGCCAGCTGCTTATTGCGGTGTTGTCGGATTAAAACCAACGTATGGTCGCGTATCTCGTTACGGATTAGTGGCATTTGCATCTTCTTTAGATCAAATCGGACCAATCACAAATTCTGTTGAAGATAATGCATACTTACTTCAAGCAATTTCAGGCGTAGACCCAATGGATTCTACTTCTGCTAATGTTGATGTACCGGATTATGTATCTGCTTTAACAGGTGACGTAAAAGGTCTTAAAATTGCTGTTCCAAAAGAATACTTAGGCGAAGGTGTAGGCGAAGAAGCTCGCCAGTCTGTTTTAGATGCACTAAAAGTGTTAGAAGGACTAGGCGCAACTTGGGAAGAAGTATCACTTCCACACTCTAAATACGCATTAGCTACGTATTATCTATTATCTTCTTCTGAAGCGTCTGCTAACTTATCTCGTTTTGACGGCGTTCGCTACGGATATCGTACAGATAATGCTGAGAACTTAATCGAAATGTACAAGCAGTCTCGAAGCGAAGGCTTTGGAAACGAAGTAAAACGCCGTATCATGCTTGGAACATTTGCGTTAAGCTCTGGTTATTATGATGCTTACTACAAAAAAGCACAGCAAGTACGTACGTTAATCAAGCAAGACTTTGAGTCTGTATTTGAAAACTATGACGTTATCATTGGGCCAACTACGCCAACTCCATCATTCAAAATTGGTGAGAAAACAGATGATCCATTAACAATGTATGCAAACGATATTTTAACAATCCCAGTAAACCTTGCTGGAGTACCTGGTATTTCTGTGCCTTGCGGCTTATCAAATGGATTGCCATTAGGGTTACAAATTATCGGTAAGCATTTCGACGAAAGCACAATCTATCGTGTTGCTCATGCATTCGAACAAGCAACTGAGCATCATAAAGCGAAACCAGCACTGTAAGGGGTGAGATAAAGATGAACTTTGAAACGATTATTGGTCTTGAAGTACACGTTGAGCTTAAGACAAAATCTAAAATTTTCTCAGCAAGTCCAAACGCATTTGGTGCGGCTCCAAATGCTAACACAAGTGTAATTGACTTAGGTTATCCTGGCGTATTACCTGTGTTAAACAAAGAAGCAGTTGATTTTGCAATGAAAGCAGCGCTTGCGCTAAACTGTGAAATCGCAACAGATACAAAGTTTGACCGTAAAAACTATTTCTATCCGGATAACCCAAAAGCTTATCAAATCTCTCAATTTGATAAACCAATTGGCGAGAACGGTTGGATTGAAGTAGAAGTTAAAGGTGAAACGAAGCGTATTCGTATCAACCGACTTCATTTAGAAGAAGATGCTGGTAAGCTAACGCATACAGGCGATGGCTATTCACTAGTAGACTTCAACCGTCAAGGTACACCTCTAATTGAGATTGTATCAGAAGCAGATATGCGTTCTCCTGAAGAAGCATATGCTTATTTAGAAAAATTAAAATCAATTATTCAATATACAGGCGTATCTGATTGTAAAATGGAAGAAGGTTCACTTCGCTGTGATGCCAATATTTCTTTACGTCCAGTTGGACAAGAAGAGTTCGGTACAAAAGCTGAGTTAAAGAACTTAAACTCATTTAACTATGTGCGCCGCGGTCTTGAACACGAAGAAATTCGTCAAGAAAAAGTGTTATTGTCTGGTGGCTTAATCGAGCAAGAAACACGCCGTTTTGACGAGTCTACGGGCGAAACAATTCTAATGCGTGTAAAAGAAGGATCTGACGACTACCGCTACTTCCCAGAGCCTGACTTATTAGAATTACACATCGACGAAGAGTGGAAAGAACGTGTTCGTGCTTCGATTCCTGAACTTCCAGATGCTCGTAAAAAGCGCTATGTAGAAGAGCTTGGCTTACCTGCTTATGATGCAATGGTATTAACGCTAACAAAAGAAATGTCTGATTTCTTTGAAGCAACGCTTGCTGCGGGCGGAGATGCGAAGCTATCTTCTAACTGGTTAATGGGTGAAGTTTCTGCTTACTTAAACTCAAACCAAAAAGAACTTTCAGATGTAGCCTTAACACCTGAAGGTCTAGCTGGTATGATTCAATTAATTCAAGAAGGTACAATTTCGTCTAAAATTGCGAAAAAAGTATTCAAAGAATTAATTGAAAATGGCGGAGATGCAAAGAAAATTGTAAAAGAAAAAGGTCTTGTACAAATTTCTGATGATGCAACTTTACGTAAATTCGTAACAGATGCATTAGATGCAAACCCTCAATCTATTGAAGATTTCAAAAACGGTAAGGATCGTGCAATTGGCTTCTTAGTTGGTCAAATTATGAAAGCCTCAAAAGGCCAAGCGAACCCACCGATGGTTAATAAAATTCTTTTAGAAGAAATTAATAAACGCTAAATTTGATAACTAAATGTGAGGTGGATATCCATCTCACATTTATTATGAGTAAGGGCGATCGCGCTGAAGGTATGAATAAAAACCGAAACGTGAATATTGTATATCAAGGTTAATTTCTTTATAATATGTTTGTTCATGCCCCCTCTTGTTGATGATGTAATGTGAGGGGGCATTCTTTCACTGATAAAAGTAGGCAAAGATTTGTGACAAATTATCATTATTAGGATGATGAATATGAAAAGAGCGAGAATTATTTATAACCCGACATCGGGCCGTGAAATTTTTAAGAAAAACTTACCGGAAGTCTTGCAAAAGCTAGAGCAAGCAGGCTACGAAACATCTTGTCATGCTACAACTTGCGCTGGTGATGCAACAGAAGCTGCTAAAGTAGCAGTAGAACGTCGTTTTGACGTTGTAATTGCAGCCGGTGGAGACGGTACCATCAATGAAGTCGTAAACGGTATCGCTGGACAAGACTATCGTCCGCAACTAGGTATTATTCCTGTTGGAACAACCAACGACTTTGCTCGTGCCATTAATGTGCCACGTACGATTGAAGGCGCTATTGATGTCATTGTAGAAGGCGTAACAAAGCCAATTGACTTGGGCTGTGTAACAAACGACGGAGAAACGCATTACTTTGTAAATATCGCCGGAGGCGGCCGTTTAACTGAATTAACATATGAAGTGCCAAGCAAGTTAAAAACAATGCTTGGACAGCTAGCTTACTATTTAAAAGGCATGGAAATGCTTCCTTCTATTAAACCAACATCTGTTGAAATTGAGTATGACGGAAAATTCTTTGGCGGCGAGATTATGTTCTTCCTCGTTTCCTTAACGAACTCAGTCGGCGGTTTTGAAAAGCTGGCACCAGATTCTTCTTTAGATGACGGCATGTTTGATTTAATTATTTTAAAGAAAGCAAATTTAGCTGAATTTATTCGAATTGCGACACTTGCGCTGCGAGGAGAACACATCAATGATCCTCATATTATCTACACAAAAGCGAACCGTGTTAAAATTCATACAAATGATAAAATGCAGTTAAATCTAGATGGCGAGTACGGCGGATTATTGCCTGGGGAATTTGTAAACTTATATCGCCATGTAGAAATCTTTGTTCCAAAAGCAACAGCTGAATTGATGGAAAAAAATGAGATCGCCTAATTGCGATCTTTTTTCATGCTTTTCTTTGTTTGGCTTTGGCTCTTATGGTACAATCAGTTCAGCATTTTCAAATGACTAAAAGGATGTAACGATAAATGGAAAAATTAAAACCACCTGTAGAAAAAAATGAATATATAGATGTTGCGTTTGAAGATTTAACGCATGATGGAGCGGGTGTAGCGAAAGTGAACGGATTTCCTGTTTTCGTTCAAAATGCGCTGCCCGGCGAAAGCGGCCAAGTAAAAGTCATTAAAGTAAAAAAAGGCTATGCGTTTGGCAAGCTTATCAAGCACCATACAATTAGTGAACAGCGTGTTGAAGCACCCTGTCCGGTCTACAAGCAGTGCGGAGGCTGTCAGCTGCAGCATGTAAGCTATGAAGGACAGCTGCAATTTAAACAAAAGCAAGTAAAAGACGTCATGGCGCGAATTGGCCATTTACCTGACGTTCCGGTACATTCGACCCTAGGAATGAACGATCCTTGGCGCTATCGAAACAAAGCTCAAGTTCCCGTAGCAGAACGAGAAGGCGGTTTGATCGCTGGGTTTTATCAGCAGCGAAGCCACGACATCATTAACATGGATGCCTGTTTGATTCAGCAGCAGGCAAATGATGATGTTGTTCAAGTTGTCAAATCAATCTGTGAAAAGCATGGCGTTTCTGCTTATCAAGAACAAAAACATAAAGGCTCACTTCGTCATATCATGGCGCGCTACGGACTTGTAACGGGTGAAATCATGGTTGTCATTGTGACTCGTACAGCTGAGCTGCCAAACAAAAAGCGTATTATAGAAGACATTATCGAAGCCGTGCCGAACGTGAAATCAATTGTTCAAAACGTAAACAGCAAGCGCACAAACGTCATTTTAGGGAACCAAACGAACGTACTTTGGGGAGAAGAATATATTTACGATTATATCGGCGACGTTAAATTTGCCATTTCAGCAAAATCATTTTACCAAGTAAACCCTGAGCAAACGAAAGTGCTTTATGACAAAGCGCTTGAGTATGCAGATTTAACAGGAGAAGAAACGGTAATTGACGCCTACTGTGGAATCGGAACAATCTCGTTATTTCTCGCTCAAAAAGCGAAAAAAGTATATGGCGTTGAAATCGTGCCTGAAGCAATTGAAGATGCAAAGCGCAACGCTGAGCTAAACGGTATTCACAACGCTGAATTTGAAGTAGGCGAAGCAGAAGTCGTCATTCCAAACTGGTACAAACAAGGCATCAAAGCGGACGTCATCGTCGTAGATCCGCCGCGAAAAGGATGCGACGAAGCTCTTTTGAATACCATCATTGACATGAAGCCGAAAAAAGTTGTCTATGTTTCATGCGGACCAGCAACTCTCGCACGTGACCTAGCTATTTTAGAAAAAGGCGGATATGAGACGGTTGAAGTTCAGCCTGTTGATATGTTTCCGCATACGACGCATGTGGAGAATGTGGCTGTATTAAAATTAAAATAACTCTTCATCAAAGCTGCTATCTTAGTAAAGATAGCAGCTTTTTTGCTTAAACAAGTACGAAAAAAGTAAAGTCAGAATTTCTATACTAAAAGCATTAACTGCTTGTATGTCCGTTTTATTTTGCCGTTTGTCCACCCCACCAACACAGTAAATTTCTGAATATACTTTTTTTAAGGTTTTCAATATTTTAGGAATTATAATAAAGAAGCAAGAAATGAAAACATTATATTTGTGGTAAGAGGTGAAGGGACATCGTGTATAGAGCAATTGCTATTATAGCAGGTTCTGTGTTAATTGGATTTGCATACAATTGGTTTTTAATCCCCCATAAAGTGTTAAGCAGCGGCATTAGCGGTATTGCTATGATTATAGGAATTTTAACGCCTGCAAGCACGGGAACAATGAATTTTTTGTTAAATTTACCCCTTTTAATTATTGGTTTTATGAAGTTAGGAAAGCGGTTTGTTTTACATACGCTGCTGTCCGTTGTGGCTTTATCAATTGCTCTATACGTGATTCCCTTGAGAGCTGTTAGTACAGATCCTATTCTGTCAGCTGTTTTTGGAGGAGTTTTAACTGGAATTGGCGTAGGGTTTGTTTTTCGTCAGTCAGCTTCGACAGGTGGATTTGATATTATTGCGATGCTTCTTACGCATAAAAAAGAATTTCCGCTTGGCGCTATATTATCAGCGATGAATGCCGTGGTTGTGTTTGTTTCAGGTTTTTTTGTGAATTGGGACGCGGCTTTATATACGATGCTTTCGATTTTCGTCACAGGAAAAGTAGTGGATGCGATTCACACTCGCCATATTAAGCTCACATTAACCATTATTACGAGAAAAGGTGAAGAAATGAAGCAGCAGCTTCTTACGAATTTGGTGCGCGGCGTGACGTTAATGAACGGTGAAGGAGCTTATTCAAGAGAAGACCGTAAAATATTAATGACGGTGATTTCACGCTATGAGCTTGCAAACCTCAAGCAGTTAATTCAATCGGTGGATCCTGAAGCTTTCGTAAATATTACGGAAACGGTAGAAGTAATGGGGCTGTTTCGACGGGATGCCTATTAATATATTGGCTATTTCAGCGCCGATTTATGATAAATAGCCATTTTTATAGTATAAAAGTTATAAAAAAAGCCTTAAGAGTAGTTCTTGAGGCTTTTTTTGCGTAAAATATGAATAAGAAAATATCGTGTATGAAAAGTATAAAAAAGGGAATTTGATAGAGTACATAAAATATTAACATCAAAAAGGAGAGACTATATGACGGTAGAATATCAGTTAACGAAAAAGAAATATTACGAAACGTTTATGCAAGAAAATGAAAATCAGCCGCCTGTAAAAGTCCTTGGACAAGCTTATTACGAAGAGCAGCAAAAAGAGTGGTATGACTTATCGCTCGTTCGCTTAGCCCAGGGAGAAGTGTACTTCCATAATCAAGATTTTGAGTCTGCGATTTTTAAGTGGGAGAATGTAAATGGCGAGTTTAAGCTGTGGGCAAAGAAAAATACAGCCGACGCGCATTATGAATTGGGGTTGTCTACGCTAGCTGAAGAGCTTTACCTATCCATCGAAACGGATTCAAAAGTATTAAAAGCTGAAATAGCGCTAAAGCTATTTTCGCTTTATACGGACCATAACAATATTGAACGAGCTTATGAAGTCATTAACGAGCTGGTTGCTTCTCAGCCGGATTATCCAAACGTCACGGCGATTGCACGCAGATTTTATGAAGAGCAAGAAGACTTTAACAGCGCAGTGGAGCTTGCGGTAGATGAGTGTATTCGAACGGAATCGTTAAATTGGTTTGCGATATTAAAGACTTACGTAGATAAAGGATATACAGCAAACTTTATCCCTAACTATTTTTATCAAGTGATGATTGCATTTTACAAAGTGGATCAAGTGTATTTCAAACAGCTTGTCTCAGCTTTATGGAAACAATATAAGAGTCAGCCTCCTTATCTTGCTTGGATTAAAACCATCAATGATATTTTCTTGAATATTGAAGTGGGCCTCTATGATTATTGGCAAGAGATTTCAACTCTTTATCAAGAGACGTACACTGACTTAATGGAAAGTGATCATTCTGTAAAGGAATTGCATGAAGTCATTCCGAACGTATTAACAAACTGGCTTAAAATTACCAATAAGTCACGTGCGTTATTTCCGTCTGCGGCCGTGCTTTCATGGAATGAAAAGTTTCCGTCAACTATTGATACCATTACAATCGAAAATGCAGGCAGATTAATTTTTGAGGCGCGTAACGACATTGATGGTCTTGAATATCACTATAAGCTTTGCCATGGCATTATTAAATGGGCTAATGAAAATGGTTTAGAAGTGGGGCACACCTTTAAATGGTGGGTAGATTTCTTATTAGATGCTCATACGACACACTTATTAATTACAGGAACAAATGCTGCAACGTCTTCATTTGTTGGATCGATTACGGAAGAAAAGGTACCGCAAAATCACGAAACAACCTTTGTGTTCATTCATGATGAGGAAGAATCTATCCAGCAAATCGCTGATCAAGAAATCATTCCGATGGAAACGATTGACGGAGCGGAGCAATCTCCTCACCAGGCGCTTGTAGAAGTGAAAAAACCTTTTGCGTTCCTTGATAAGCATAATTGTTCATGCATTGTTACGCCAAGCTTTACAGAACAAGAGGCACGTGAGCAGGATGCATTTAAATATGCTCCTTTAGCAGATGGTTTACTGTTTGTGCTTGATGCAAAAGAATCGCTGCTTGATGAAGAAAGAGAATTATTGCTGGAGATCAAAGAGCATGCGCCAAATACGCCAGTTCATTTTGTTATCAACAATATGGACAGTCTTTATAATCAAGCAACGATTGAGCGAATTACAAAAGAATTTGAAGCAAGCATTGGAGCTGATTTCCCGGAGGCACATGTATTAGCCTATACGCCTCACTACGTATCGAGTCAGCACCACGGAGACTTGGCTCAGTTTATTAAAGCTAATTTTTATTACGATCCAAACGACGTTGGAGTAGAAGAGCGTGCGCGCAGACTGCTGTTCTTCATTCAAAGCATGCTAAAGAGCTTAGTGGAGAAGAGAAATCAAACAGAAAATCATTTGATTGAAAGCATTAAATGGAACGAAGATATGCTTGTGCGATTAAATGGCTTCTTGCATCGAGTAGATGACTTAGAACAAGAAAAAGCAAGTATTATTGTTTCGGCTTATCACGGAATCAAAGAGGATATTAGCAAAAAGCTAAAAAATAAAATTCCTCGTTTACTCAAAAAGTCTTCAGAATTAGTGAAGGAAGACAGTGATTTTAGTACGGTTCACATTGAGCTGAATAAACAAATGAATATGCGCGTGGAAGAGCACTTGCAGCAAGATGTCCTGCCCAAGTTCCGCATTTCTTTAAAGGACTGGATTGCTACATCAAATGAAGAGCTGATTGCGAGTCAAGTAGACATTGAAGAAGTAGCAGAGTCATTAAATAAGATGTACAATGAGCAAAAATTAACGTTAGCCTGCGATTTTAAAGTGCTGGACGACTGGCGCCGCGACGTTAATCGTATGGCTAATCGGGTTCAGCTTGATGAAGAAAATATTTTACTTCGCGTTAATCCAACGCAGCTCTTGTTAAAAGGAGCGGGAAAACTGTTTTCTTCCATTCTTCAAAACCAAACGCTGCTTTATAATCAATATAAAAAGTACATTGAAAGTCAAGACTATCAAGATATCACAGAATCAATGCTGACAAAGTTTTTTATGCAATTTAATTTATTTGAGAAAAATTTAGAAGTTGATATTGAACTATTCTTTGAAAAGCCAAAAGAGGTTTTAAAAGAAACGATTGAAGAAACACAGGCGCATATTAATGAAAATCAAGACGTGTTAAGTCATATGAAAGCCAATCCTGAAGCTTACTATGATCCTTTAACATTATTCCAGCTGAGCTTGCGTCAGTATGAGTTAATGGTTAAAGCTACAGAAGAAGTACACTACAACGTATAAAAGGTGGAGCAGGATGTATTTAACGATAAAAGAAGCAGCAGAGTATCTATCTTTTCCTGAAGAATATGTGCATAAATTGATTCAAGAAGGAAAAGTACGAGCTATATTTGATGGTGAAAACTACTTATTAAATAAAGAGCAGTTTAACACCCATTTAGAGCAAATGGAAAAGTACAAAAAACAAATTGAAGAATATCTAAGTGAGCCTATCCCTGAAGATATGGATGTAAAAGATGAAGATTGAAGGCAGAAGCAGAAAACAGATGTTTTCTGCTTTTTTCTTTTGGAATGAAAGTGTTAAAAAAGGTAAGATATGAAAGAAATGTCGAAAAAAGTTGGAATTTCGTTAAAGATGTAGTCTTTTTAGATGCTTTTTTTATATAATGAAAGTATGCTAAACAAAAAGGAGAAGGTTTATGCAACGATCAAGACAGTTAAGGCTGATTTTATTGCTTGCCCTGATTGTTGTCGCTTCGTTTTTAATTATTATTATTTCGAAAACACAAGGGATTATAAGTCAGCAAACGACAAAAAAAGTAGAAAACACAAGCGTTGCAATTCTCACCTCTGATGTACTGACAGATCAAAGCTGGGGCAGTCTAGCTTATAAAGGAAAAATCAACATCGAGCAGCAGTATCCTATTTCGGCTCAAGTTATTAGCGAAGTAAATACGAACCAAAAAATGAAGGAAGCTTCTGAAAAAGTTATTCAAAATGGAACAAAAGTCGTAATTGGACATGGAAGAGAATTTTCTACCGTTTTTACAGAACTCGCTCCTAAGTATCCTCATGTTCATTTCGTCACCATCCACGGTACTTCAACTTATAAAAACCAAACGGTATATACATTTGATCAAACAAAAATAGAGCACCTGGCAGGCACGGCAGCTGCCATGAAGACACAAACGAAAAAAATTGGATTACTCGATACATTTGCAAAAGAAAAAAATCCAGGATTTGAACAAGGCATAAAAGCGTACGATTCATCGATTGCTTTTTATTATCGAGTTGTAAACAGCCGAGACGATGGAGTAAAAGCAGTAAAGCTGCTCCGTGAGTTAAAAGATGAAGGCGTCGATATCGTTTATGCTAAAGGAAATGCGTATAATCAAGAAGTTATTCAAGAAGCGAAAGCACAAGGAATGTACGTAATAGGATATTTAGATGATCAGGCGTACATGGGTAGGTCTGTTATTTTAACCAGCGTGATCAACGATGTTCCTCAAGCTTACAACGTGATTATGAAAGACTATTTCAGTAAAAAAGGTCTTCCATCTGGAGAAGTCAAACTTGACGCCAGGGACGGTGTTTATAAGCTTGCGCCTTTTGGGCCGATGTACAGTAAACGGGAAAAACAAATTTTATATTCGAAAGTTAGAATGTCTACACAGCCGAAGTAACTATGAAAAAGAAAGAGATGATTATGAATCAATTATTTCGCAACATGTCATTCCGTAGCCAAATATTAACGATTCTTCTTTTGATTACATTCATGTTAAGCGGGTTCTCTTTAGTTTTAGTGCATGCCGTTGATAAAATGAATCATGTAAGCAACGAAATTAAAAATGAAGATGTTCCTCAAATGGTGTGGCTTTCTTATTGGGAAGAGCAGCTGAACATAAAAGAATACATTGTGAAAAATAATCTAAAGAACCCCACTGTCTCTTTGATAGAAGAATATCAATCATATGATACACGAGTTATCGAAAATAATGAAAGATATAAGCAGCCTGTGCCAAAATCGTTGATTCCACTGAAGGAAAAAATTGAGCTGCTGGATTTTAAGATTTCTAATAACGTACAAGGACTGCTGAAGTATGGAGATATAGAGGGAGCAAAAGAGTATCTTAAGGAAAATTATTTGCCGGATTTGCATCAGATAAAAAAAGATATTAATAGTTCAAAAGAAGAGACGGTTGATTCACTTGATATACTATCAGATACACTGTCTGTCATTATTAAAGATTCATTAATTTTACTATTAATTTTAACAGTAAGTGCTATTTTGGCTTCTCTTTATGTTTCTTATCGTATGAGTGCGAGCCTTACGAAACCAATTGAACAAATGATTGAAAAAGTGAATGACATTGCAGACGGAGAATACGGTCTTGTTCTTCAAGACACAAAGCAAATCGAGCTGAAGCAGCTTTCGGCTTCTATTAATCAAATGTCGGTTAGTTTAGAAGATTCATTTTGGAAAATCATTAAAGATAAAGCGTATCGCCAGCAGATCTTAAATTCACTGCCTGTTGGAATTATTACAGTGGAAGATGAGACAAATAGTATATTTGCCAATACCTCAGCAAAGCAGTTTTTAGATCTCGACGAAAAGGATATTTGCGGGTATATGGAAGAATGTCCGGAATATAATACTGAATTTTGGAGCATGTTGAATTCGGGAGAAATTCATGAAAATAAAAAAGTATTATTTGGAACGAAAGAGACGTGCTATTGCTTTTTAGCCTCTCAAACGCAGCTGTTTAACGAGCAGAACGAAAGCATCGGGAGAATTTTTTACTTCATTGATATATCGGATACTGAAGAATTAGAAAAGCGAATGCATCAGTCTGAGAAACTCGCTCTAGTTGGAGAAGTGGCAGCCGGAGCTGCTCATGAGATTCGTAATCCTCTTGCCGTGATTCATGGATTTATATCTCTTATGAATCAGTCTCTTTCTGATGAGGAGAAAAAGCGTTTTTACCTGCCTCTGCTTATGAAAGAGCTAGAGAGGATTAACTACATCATTGAAGAAATGCTGTTGTTATCAAAACCAGGGACTCCAGTGATGAAAAAGGTCAGCATGCAGGAGATTATTAATGAGCTATTGCCTTTGATTACTCACTCAAGCAAATTCACAGAAAAAGATAAGCTTATCTTCGATGTGAAACTGCAGCCGTATATATTAAAGGTAGATGAAAAACAAATCAAACAAGTTCTTCATAATTTAATTCGAAACAGTATGGAAGCCATGGATGGAGAAGGAGTCATTACAATCTACTCGCAAGTTCATGAAGATAGCTACTGTCTATACATTGAAGATACTGGAAAAGGAATTCCTTTGCATATGCAGCATTCTCTGTACCAGCCGTTTTCCACTTCAAAAGATAGCGGAACAGGTCTTGGTCTGCCCATTGCTCAGCGTATTCTAGAAAGCCACGGAGGACAGATTAAATTATTATCTACTTCTTCCCGCGGCACAGTTTTTGTTATTAAATTTCCTCTACATTAAGAAAACAGCCTCAAAAGGGCTGTTTTTTTAATGTGCTGTTAAAATAAGAGGACCGTTTTTCGTAATCGCAAGTGTATGTTCAAATTGAGCGGATAATTTACCGTCTGTTGTACGAGCCGTCCAACCGTTTTTATCCATTTTAGAATGCCATGTACCAGCGTTTACCATTGGCTCAATTGTAATAACCATACCTTCTTTTAAACGTGTACCTTTGCCAGCTTTTCCGTAGTGAAGAATTGTAGGCGCTTCGTGCATGGTATTTCCAATTCCGTGTCCTGTGAAGTCGCGTACCACAGAGAATTTTTCGCCTTCTACATAGCTTTGAATAGCGTGGCCAATGTCACCTGTGCGATTTCCTGGCTGTGCTTGCTCGATTCCTTTTAAAAGCGCTTCGTATGTAACATCTACTAGACGCTGCGCTTCGTCTGAAATGTCTCCAACGGTATGAGTCCATGCGGAATCTGCTAAGCCTCCGTTTAAATTTACAACCATATCAATGGTTACGATATCACCGTCTTTTAACGGTTTAGTTGTTGGAAAACCGTGGCAAATTTCATCATTTAAAGAAGCGCACGTTGCATATTGATATCCTTTGTATCCTTTTTGTTCCGGCGTTGCTCCGTGCTTTGCTAAGTACTCTTCAACAAATTTATCAATTTGCATTGTTGTTATGCCTGGTTTGATCATTTTAGCGATTTCTTTATGACAAGAAGCTAATAATTTACCTGCTTCGTGCATTAAATTAATTTCGCGTTCACTTTTTAATGTGATCATTGTTGTTCACTCCTTTTTTGATGTAACTTTACGAAAAAAGTTAAGCAGCGGTTATAGCGATGAAAGTAGACTATTCATCAGTTCATTCTTCTTTATTTGAAAATCCAAGAAATACAGAAGCCGTCTGCTATGGGGCGATATAAAATCATCCTTAATCATAACGCCCAATGGTAGGAAAATGCAAGATGCAGGCTTAAAAAGGAAGGGTTTGACGATGGGCATGTAGGGAAAACTGATAAATGAACATTGAATTGGAGCATTCTCTATAACAAATGCGGTATGATATAGTAAAATAAATGAAACAAAACAATTCTTTAGGAGGGGTATAGGAAAATGAGTGAACATGGAAAATTTATTGGATTTGCAGGTACATATACAAAAGCAGGCAGTGAAGGTGTCTATACATTTACGTTAGATACGAAGGCTAAAAAGATTGTAGAAGTAAAAGCCGTGGCTAAAATTGAAAATCCTACATACTTAAATGCAAGCAAAGACAACGAACATCTTTATACAGTTATTAAAGAAGGAGAAAAAGGCGGAGTAGCTGCTTTTAAGATTGATCCAAACACAGGGCAATTGAAATTTGTAAACAAACAGCTGCTAGACGGCGCGCCTCCTTGCTATGTTTCAGTGAATGAAGATAATACGCTTGTTTTATCTGCTAATTTTCATAAAGGGAGCGTTGAGACGTATTCTGTTAATGAAGAAACAGGAGAAATTGAATATGTAGCATCCGTAGTGGAACATCCTCATTCAGACCTCAAAAAAGGACAAAAAGGAAAACCACACGTACACTATGCCGATTTTACTCCTGGAGAAAAGCACGTGGCCGTTGTGGACTTAGGTATTGATGAAATCGTGACATATGAAGTGGAAGAGAATAAATTGAAGGAAGTCAACAGTCTTTCTACATCTGTTGGTTCGGGCCCTAGACATTTAACGTTCCACCCAAATGGCCGCTATGCCTATGCAATGACAGAATTCAGCTCTGAAGTTTTATTTTTAACTTATGACGAAAGTAAAGGAAGCTTTACTCAACAACAAGCTACTTTAGCGATCCCGGCTGATTTTACAGAAAATAATCAAGGGAGTGCGATCCACATTTCTTCAGATGGCCGCTTTGTCTATGCAGGAAACCGTGGACATAACTCGATTGCAACATTCAAAGTAGATCAGGATTCTGGACAGTTAACATTCGTAGAATGGACAGGCACTGAAGGCGACTGGCCGCGCGATTTTGTTTTGGATCCAACGGAACAATTTATTGTAGCGTCTAATCAAGAAACAGGAAATTTAGTACTGTTTGAAAGAGACCAAGAAAGTGGCAAGCTAACGCTTCTTCAATCTAATGTTACGGTTCCAGAAGCTGTGTGCGTAAAGTTCCTCCACTATAAGTAATAGATTTGAAAGCCAGACCTGATCAAAGAACAATCAGGTCTGGCTTTCAAATCTAAGCGGATGTCACTTCCCTTGCGGGGTTAGTGTCATCCGCATAGGTGAATCTTTGAGGGAATAGTCAGGTAGTGTGCGTTTTTTAGCATCATTTATAATCTATGTATACATGGAAGAAAAGCCCTTTTGGAGGGCTTTTTTTTCTGGGATTATAGTAGAATGAAGAGAGAACGCATGAAAGGCTGAGGTGATAAGTGTGGAAAATATATGTGAGTATCCAATTGTACAAGCTCCCATGGCAGGAGGAGTTTCGACGCCTAAACTAGCTGCAGCAGTATCTAATAGCGGAGGGCTAGGGTTTTTAGCTGCTGGATATAAAAGTGCGCGTGAATTGGAGCAGGAAATTATAGAGATGCACTCACTTACGAAAAAACCTTTTGGAGTGAATCTGTTCGTTCCGACAAATGAAAAAATAGCAGTTGATGCACTTGATTGTTACCAAAAAGAACTGTCAAAAGCAGCTGAATATTTGGAGTGTCAAGTTGGTATACCAAAGAATGATGATGATGAATGGAATGCCAAGCTCGACATCATTCAAAAACATCGAGTACCTGCTGTGAGCTTTACATTTGGGTGCCCGGATCGAGAGATTGTAGCAAGTTTAAAAGGAATTGGAAGCCGTGTTTTCGTTACGATTACAACACCTCAAGAAGCCGAAGTAGCTTTGAGAGCAGGAGCGGATGCGCTATGTTTGCAAGGCATTGAAGCCGGCGGCCATCGATCTACTTTTTTAGAGGGTTCGGTGGACTATCCGCTTATGAATTTGCTAAAAGAAGTTCGCTCAATCACTAAAAAGCCATTGATTGCTGCTGGAGGGTTGATGACGGGATCTGACATCAAACGTGTGTTACAAGAAGGAGCTTCTGCCGCTCAGTTAGGTACGGCTTTTATTTGTTGTTCAGAAAGCGGAGCGAGTGCTCTTCACAAAGAAAGCATTCTTCAAAAACGTTTTAATGAAACAGGTATCACACGAGCTTTCACAGGGAAACGTGCTAGAGGATTTGTGAATGCCTTTTTTATTTCCTATGATAAATCAGCACCATCCGCCTACCCTCATATTCATTACATGACAAAGCCTATTCGAGCAAAAGCTACACAAATGAAGAATCCAGAGTACGCTTCTTTGTGGGCAGGAACTGGATTTACGCTGGCAAAAGAACTGCCTGCACATCTTATTGTGGAAGAGCTTGTACAAGAACTAAATGAATGATGAGAATTACGCTGTTGCTTGCTTTAAGTGCAAGCAGCTTTACATAAAGAAGGTGGACTTATAGTGCAAAACAAATTTACGATTGGACAAATGGCCAGACTGCATGATATTCCGGTTAAAACACTTCGCTATTATGATGAAATTGGTCTATTTGAGCCTTACGAAGTTGATCCACAAACCGGATATCGTTACTATACGTTAGAACAATTTAAGAAATTAGACATCATTGTTTATTTAAAGCTGATGGGAGTTCCGTTAAAAGAAATTAAAAGAAAGATGGAGCACAGCAGCTTGGATGAATTTATTGAAACTTTAGCGGAATATCAGCAGGTAACAAAAGAAAAAATTCGTCACCTTCAAAGAGTGAATGCGCAGTTAACAACTCGAATGAAGGAATTAGAACAGACGAGACATATTAACCAAATAGGAGCCCCGTTCATCAAACACCTTTCTTCTCGTGAGGTTGTTCAAGTAAAAGCGGAGGTAGGCACGTTAGACGGGACTGAAAGTGTTCTGCGTGATTTAAAAAAGAAAATCAGCCATATTACCCCGATTATGATTGGGAAAGTAGGATTTATGCTATCGGTAGAAAACACGAAAAAACAACAATTTACAGATTACGATGGCATTTTTTTATTGGTGGAAAGTGATGTTTCTTTTCAGCATGAACTCGTTACGTTAATACCTGAAGGCGATTACGCATCTATTTATATGAGAGAAAAGAGAGATACCACAGGAGTCTATTACGATGCGTTACTGAACTTTATTAAAGCAGAAGGATACAAAGCAGAAGGTCCTTTCTTAATTCGGCGGATTGTAGATTCCTTTATTTCACATCATGAAGAAGAGCGGCTGACGGAAATTCAAATTCGAATTACGTCTTGACTATCCAGTAGCTGGAGGGTTTAAGATGAGACTATTGTAGAACTGCTGAAGGGAGAGACAACAATAGATGAATCAGCAAAGTATTTCCCAAGGAATGTCTTTAAGCCGAGGAAATCGCATTTTATTTATTTTAATTTTGGGTTCACTGAGCGCATTTGGACCGTTATCAATCGATATGTATTTGCCAGCGCTGCCGACGCTTGCGAAAGAATTGCATACTTCAGCTTCTTTAGCGCAGGTCAGTCTGACAGCTTGCTTATTGGGCTTAGCATTTGGGCAAGTGGTCGTGGGGCCATTCAGTGATATTCGCGGAAGGAAAAAGCCGCTTGTAGCAGCATTAATCACCTATGCAACTGCATCTGTTTTATGCGTGTTTGCACCGTCTATTTGGATTTTTATCGTTTTGCGATTTATTCAAGGTATGGCAGGAGCAGCAGGAATGGTTATTTCAAGAGCGAGCGTGCGGGACTTGTTTTCAGGTTCGGATTTAACAAAGTTTTTCTCTATGCTTATGCTTGTAAATGGGTTAGCTCCTATTTTGGCTCCGGTTGCTGGCGGACAGCTGCTGACGGTTATGTCGTGGCGCGGAGTCTTTGGTGTGCTAGCAGTGATTGGTGCACTAATGTTTTTTGCCGTTTTATTTTGTTTAAAAGAAACGCTTCCGCTCGAACGACGTAAAGAAGGCGGATTAACAGAAGTACTGAGTACATTTGGTGTATTGCTAAAAGATGGTGTCTTCGTGGGATATGCGCTGGCGCAAGGTTTTATTATGAGTGCCATGTTTGCTTATATTTCAGGTTCTACATTTGTCCTTCAAGACATTTATGGCCTGTCTCCGCAGATGTTCAGCTTTGTTTTTGCGATTAACGGTTTTGGGCTCATTATAGCTACTCAAGTGACAGGACGTTTAGCGGGTAAAGTAAAAGAAGCTACTCTTCTTATGTATGGATTGCTTCAAGCAGCGGTTGGAAGCGTGCTTTTAGTGGCCGTGATTGCTACTCACATGTCCGTTATTTTGGTTTGCATCTTGCTTTTCTTTGTAGTATCGAGCGTAGGAATTGTGAACACAACCGTTTTTTCACTCGCTATGGAAAATCAAGCTTCGAACGCGGGAAGTGCTTCAGCGCTTCTAGGGTTGCTTCCGTTTTTGCTCGGAGCAGCCGTAGCTCCTCTTGTTGGTCTTGGAGGAGGGCAAAATGCTCTGCCGATGGGCATTGTGATTATGGTTTGTGATTTATTAGCATTAGGTGTGTACATGACGTTAGTGAGAAGGAAAACTGGATCATAAAAAAGCTACTTGGCTTTCAACAGCCAAGTAGCTTTTTAAATTATTGAGCTTTGTGCTCGTGATTTTCAAACGGCATTGTAACGCCAAGCTTTTGAATTTCTTTTTTTGCATTTTCCAAAATGCTTTCAGCTTTCGCTTTTGTTTCAGCATCTACCCCGCTTAGAAAATCTTTCTTTTTAGCAGGGAAATTCACACCAAGTTCTTTTAACTTGGCTTCAGCTTGTTCCTTAGTCAGCGTGCCGTCGCGAAGCTGATCCATAATAGCTTTCGCTTTTTTCTTTGTAGCCGCATCTAAATTGTTAAAAGGACCGCCTTTATGTTCAGGAAAATTTACGCCAAGTTCTTCTAATTTGGCTTCAGCTTGTTCCTTAGTCAGCGTGCCGTCGCGGAGCTGATCCATAATAGCTTTCGCTTTTTTCTTTGTAGCGGTATCTAAATTGTTAAAAGGACCGCCTTTATGTTCAGGCAAGTTCACGCCAAGTTCCTTTAATTTGGCTTCAGCTTGTTCCTTAGTCAGCGTGCCGTCGCGGAGCTGATCCATAATAGCTTTTGCTTTTTTCTTTGTAGCCGCATCTAGATTGCTGAAGGGGCCGTCTTTGTGCTGAGGCAAGTTTATGCCGAGTTTCTGTAATTTTTCCTGTGCTTTTTTCATAATATCATCAACTTTTTGTTGTGTTGCATCATCTATATTTGTTGTACTGCCATTTGTTCGCTCTACAACTGTTGAAGAGCTTGTTTCATCTTTGCTTGCTGCAAATGCCGTGGAGTTTGCAGCGGCCATAACTCCTAGTGTTAAACCGCTTGCCATGATATAACCGAATAGTTTCTTTTTCATGCTGTTGTCACTCCTTAAAAGTTATAGGGGTGTGGTACAGAGCTGTCCACAATTGTTAATGTAACCACCAATAGTGAAAAAATGGTGAAAATAGATAAAAAACGAAAAAATATAGACGTTTGTTGAACACTACAGCTCTTCTATTGGATAACAAAATGAAATTCGATATGATTTTATCTAAACAGCAGCAAAAAAGAATGGAGACTTTATATAGATGAACATTCTTAAAAAATTGGGAATAGCTTTGATAGTTGCGATAGCGGTAAGCCTCGTATTTTTGTTTCGCGATGAGTTAAAGCCTGGTCCAACGCTAGAAGATTTTTCAGGAGCAACTGAGTTGCATCCTGTCGTAGAAGAAAAGAAAAATAAACTTGTTCAACAAGCAAGTGACCAAGGAATCTCAATTGTCATTACGGAAGGTTTCCGTTCAAAAGAAGAACAAGATAAGCTTTATGCAAAAGGCAGGACGGAAGAAGGTAATATTGTTACCTACTCAAAGGGCGGCCAGTCTTATCACAATTACGGATTAGCTATTGATTTTGCTATTCAGTTAAAAGACGGACAAGTTATTTGGGACATGGAATATGACGGTAATAATAACAATCAGTCTGATTGGATGGAGGTTGTAGATATCGCGAAAAATTTAGGATTCGAATGGGGAGGAGATTGGCAAGGTTTTAAAGACTATCCGCATTTTCAAATGAGTCCGGAAAATATAGAAGACCACACACGCTAATAAAGCGTGTGTTTTTTTAGAGGGATAATACAATTTCACTATATCTATGTCAGAACCTCTAACACGAATAGAAGCTTGTAGTTTCTTTTTTTATTAATTTACCGGTAAGGTAATTATATATATTAATATAGTAAAAATATAGACGGATAATTAGAAAGATGGGTGGTTAGAGAGAACTGCCCCATAAAAATGAAAGACAATTCGTATAAAGATATGCGTTAACTAATATAATCTACTGATTAAGCTTATACAAGTACCTTCAGCCTAGCGAACGTATGCTTACATATCGGCAAATGCCAACAAAGCCTTTTATTTTTCTAGCATATTTTATTTGAAGATAGTTCATTTTGATTACAAAAAAGAGATAATTTGTCAACTGTTGACTTTGCTTTAAGGGTAAGAATATAATTTTTAACATATTTTAAATATTTTAAAAATTTAAATATTTATTGTTGTTCGCAGATTAGGAGGGGGAAAATGATTGTTTTTGACGGAGTGAATAAATATTACGGTGATTTTCACGTATTAAAAGATATCAATTTAACAATTGAAAAAGGTGAGGTTGTCGTCGTAATTGGACCTTCGGGTTCAGGTAAAAGCACGATGCTGCGATGCATAAATTATTTAGAAACAATATCTAACGGACAGTTAACGGTAAATAATATATTGGTCGCAGATAAAAAAACAAATATTAATAAACTGCGCCGCAATATAGGTATGGTGTTTCAGCATTTTTATTTATATCCGCATAAAACAGTTTTAGAAAATATCACTTTAGCACCTATGAAAGTATTGGGACAGTCGTCAGAAGAAGCTAAGAAGACAGCCCTATACTATTTAAATAAAGTCGGAATCGGTGAAAAAGCTAACGCCTACCCGTCCCAACTGTCAGGCGGCCAGCAGCAGCGTGTAGCTATTGCGAGGGGACTTGCGATGAAACCAGAAATTATGCTTTTTGATGAGCCTACCTCTGCTCTTGATCCAGAAATGATTGGAGAAGTGCTGGATGTCATGAAAACATTGGCTAAAGAAGGAATGACCATGGTAGTTGTAACTCATGAAATGGGATTTGCGAAAGAAGTAGCGGACCGCATTGTATTTATGGATCAAGGAAAAATCTTAGAAGAGGCAACTCCGGCTGAGTTTTACGAAAACCCGCAAGAAGAAAGGGCACGTTTATTTCTTAGCCGTATTTTAAATCATTAATTGTTTAATAGGGGGAGTAATATGAAGAAATCAAAAACGTTTTTAAAGGCAGCTGTGCTTTCATTAGCAGCGGCTATGATGTTAGCAGCTTGTGGAGGGAAAAGTGAAGAAACGAGTGGATCATCAGCTAAAAAAGATGCGCTCACTGAAATCAAAGACCGAGGAAAAATCGTTATTGGAGTTAAAAATGATACGCGTTTGTTTGGCTTAAAGAATCCAAAGACGGGTGAAGTAGAAGGTTTTGATGTTGATATCTCTAAGCAGCTGGCTAAAGAGATTTTAGGCGATGAAAACAAGGTGGAATTTAAAGAAGTTACGTCCAAAACAAGGGTTCCTCTTCTTCAAAAAGGAGATATTGACGCTGTTGTTGCGACAATGACTATTACAGACGAACGTAAAAAAGAAGTAGATTTTACGGATGTATATTTCCAAGCCGGACAGTCTCTTCTTGTGAAAAAAGGCAGTAAAATTAAAAGCGTTGATGATTTGAAGAAAGGTACTAAAGTGTTGGCTGTTAAAGGATCAACTTCAGCTATTAATATTCGTGAAAAAGCACCAGAGACAACGGTATTAGAGTTTGAAAACTATGCAGAAGCATTTACAGCTTTAAAATCTAAGCAAGGAGATGCTTTAACAACTGATGATGCGATTCTTTATGGAATGGCTGATGAAGATCCTTCTTATGAATTGGTAGGAAAGCCGTTCACAGAAGAGCCTTATGGCATTGCTGTGAAAAAAGGAAACAAAGAGCTGGTAGATGCATTAAACGATGCGCTTAAAAAGATAAAAGACTCTGGAAAATATGATGAAATTCACGACAAGTGGATCAAACAATAAGCGTACAGTTTTCTTTTCTCAGGATGAGCAGCATTATGCTCATCCTGCTTGTTTAGTTGAAAGGAGGAAGAAAATTGTTGGATTTTTCAATTCTGACGAACAATATGGATCTTTATTTAGAAGGTTTTAAGTACACCATTATCGCCAGTCTGATTGCTTTAGTGGCCAGTTTTGTACTTGGTACAATCATTGCGGTAATGCGAATAGCCCCTCTCAAAATAGTAAATGTAATTGGTACGGTCTATGTAGAGTTCATTCGAAATATTCCCCTTGTGGTTATCGTCTTTTTTATTTTTATTGTGGCGGGAATCAGCGGTACAGCGGCCGGAGTGCTGGGACTAACTATTTATACGGCAGCTTTTATAGCCGAAGCCATACGAGCGGGAATTATGGCAGTTCCAAAAGGGCAGCTTGAAGCGGCACGTTCATCTGGCCTTACGTACGGTCAGGCGATGCGGTTCATTGTATTGCCTCAAGCCATTAAAATCGTCATTCCTCCTCTTGGGAATCAATTCATTAATTTAGTCAAAAACTCATCGGTGTTAGGGATTGTTGCTGGTTTTGATTTAATGTATCAGGCAGATCTTGTTTCTTCTCAAACTTACGTAGTGTTTGATGTGTATATTTTTGTGGCTCTGTTCTATTTAGTTCTAACGATTCCGTTAAGCTTAGGAGTTGGTTATCTTGAGAAACGTCTTGGTAAAATAAGCTGAAAGGAGTGAAAGTGATGGATTTTATGGGTGCTTATTCTCCTGATCACCTTTCCTTCTTAATGGAAGGATTTTGGGTCACTTTAAAAGTAGCATTCATTTCGATTGTATTAAGTTTTCTTATTGGAAGTATAGTAGGTATTTTAAGGTATGCCCGTATTCCAGTTCTGTCTCATGTACTTGCTTTTATCGTAGAAATTATCCGGAATTTGCCGCTGCTTTTAATCATCTTTTTTACATACTTTGCTTTACCTGAAATCGGAATTGATATGGAAATTACGTCAGCAGCGATTGTGGCCCTTACTGTATTTGAATCTGCTATGATTTCAGAGATTATCCGAAGCGGATTAAAATCAATTGAAAAAGGACAAATCGAAGCGGCGCGATCATCAGGTTTAAACTATTATCAAACGCTTCGTTTCGTTGTGCTGCCCCAAGCTTTGCGGAGAATGGTGCCTCCTTTAGTTAGTCAATTTATTTCCTTATTAAAAGATACGTCGCTTGCAGTAGTGATCGCACTTCCTGATTTGCTGCATAACGCTCAAATCATTTACGGACAGAAACAAAGCTACGTAGTCCCAATGTTTTTGATCATCGCGATGATGTATTTTATTGTAAACTATGCTTTATCTATCATTGCAAGAAGACTAGAAGTCAAAAGGGTGTAGATACTCTTTTGACTTTATTTTTGGAAAATAAATAACATTGACAATGTATTGATTCAACGCATAAAATGACTAAAGTAACAGTGGTAAAATCAGATCATTTTCATTCATCATAGAGAAGAAAAACAGTGTTGGTTCACCCCCTACTGAATATCCGGTAGGGGTTTTTGCGCAAGAAGTGATTTGGTTAAACTAACACGTAAAATGAACAGAAGGGACGGGCATCATGGAAAAACAAGATCAAAATTTAAAAAAAGGTCTGTTGCCTCGTCATGTGCAGCTCATTGCGCTTGCCGGTATGATTGGGACAGGCATTTTTAAAGGCAGTGCTGATACGCTAGGTATTGCAGGACCAAGTGTTGTACTGGCGTATTTATTTGGCGGTCTTATCTTATTTATTGTAATGACAGCATTGGCGGAGATGGCAATTGTCTATCCGAATATGAACGTACAAAATTTAGTGCATAAGGCATTCGGTACGCAAACCTCTTTTATTGTAGGGTGGCTGTACTGGGTGAACTGGATTGTCGTGACAGTTGTTGAACTGCTTGCGGGAGGAAGCTTTTTGAAGTTTTGGTTCCCTTCTGTACCTCTTTGGCTCTTAAGCTTTCTCTGTGCAGTGCTAATTGTAGGGATGAATTTATTTCAAGTGAAGTATTACGGAGAAATTGAGTTTTGGTTTGCCGGTATTAAAGTAATTGCTCTTACTGCTTTTATCATTTTGGGAGCTTTCATTTTATTCGGTGTGATTCCAAGTGATGTGCAAAACCCCTGGGCAAATTATACGGCTCATGGAGGCTTTTTTCCTCACGGCATGAGCGGTGTGCTGAGTGCCTTTTTAATTGTGATGTTCTCTTACGGCGGAGCTGAATTAATTGGTGTGGCCGTAACGGAAACAAAAGATGTGAAAAACGTGTTACCGAAAGTGATCAAAGGCACAGTATGGCGAGTGATTGGCTTTTACATCTTGCCTATTTTAATTATTTGCGGCCTTATGCCCTGGAATTCTGTATCAGGACAAGACAGTCCATTTGTCCAAGTGTTTAGTATCACCGGACTGCCGGGTGCGGCTCATATTATGAACTTCGTTTTATTAACGGCCGTTTTATCAGCAGCGAATTCAGGGATGTATGCAACTTCGCGTACGCTCTATGCTATGGCTCAAAGCGGAGAAGCATCAAAGCGCTTCTTAAAAGTTTCAAAAAACGGTATTCCGATTAATGGTTTAATGATTACGGCTGTTTGTATTTTAATGGGTGTGTTTTTAGCTTATAAAACACCGGATAATGTAATTAGTTATTTAATGACCATTCCGGGCTTCACGATTATTCTTATTTGGGTAAGCATTTGTTTAGCTCAATTAAAGCTGCGTAAAGGGTATAAAGAAAAGCCGTTTTTCGCATTAAAGTGTTTTCCTTATACAACGCTTTTTGCAACAGCAGCACTGCTTGTTATTTTTGTATCGTTTATGTTTAATAAAAACAATGTGATTGGATCAAGCGTATGTGCGGTTATCTTGGTCGTACTCCTCATTTTTTCATTTATTAATAAAAGTCGAAAAGAAAAAAAGTTTGAAGTATAGCAAAAAGGCAATATACTAGAAAGACGAGGGTAAAAGCTTGTCTTTCTTTTTTTTGTGGAAGTTTCTGTATCACGTTACATATTTCTAGATGAAATGTTTAGTTAAATAAATAAAGGATGAGGACTATAATGGAATCAAATAATGTATTTACAACAAACCCAAAGAAGAAATCAAAGCACTTAGCCGTGATTTCTTTGGCGATTATGGGAGTGGGCTTCGTTGCCACAATGCCTTTTGGTGATTCAATTTGGGGTCGGTTGCTTCAAGGTGGGTTCGAAGCTGGATTAGTCGGCGGATTAGCGGATTGGTTTGCCGTTACAGCTCTTTTTCGTCACCCTTTAGGCATTCCTATTCCACACACTGCGCTGCTTCCTAAAAACAGACAGCGTATTACAAGAGGGCTAGTCTCAACGCTTGAAAACGACTGGCTGTCAAAAGAAAGTATTCAAGAAAAAGTAAAAAGAATTGCATTTACAAAGCGTTTGCTTCCGATTGTTCGAAAAGGTGTTCATTCGGAAACAATTCAACAAAAAGGAACAGCACTGCTTGTTGATGCGATTAATCGTGTGGATACAGAGAAAGTCGTTCCTATTATTGAAAAAGAGCTCAAATCATCGCTTTCAGCAATAGAGTTAAAGCCTATTGTGCATTCGATTGTTGGAGAAGTGGTAAAAAATCAGTATGATGAAAAAGCGCTTGATGTTCTTTTAAATAAAGGAGAGAGCTGGATTAAAAAAGAAGAAACGCAGTATCAGCTCGGAAGTATTGCTAAAAATGCGCTTGATAATATTGAGCTTGATGGGATTTTACAATTTGCTCTCAAATCATTTCAAAGCATGATTAATGAAGAGAAGCTAGGGTCTATTTTGCAAAATTTATTGCTTTCTATTACAGGGCGTCTTCGTAACGAAGATGATGAATACCGCCTTGCTTTGGTCAATGGAATTAGAAAAGAGCTGCAAGGCTTGGAGCAGAATGAAGAACTTCTTGAAAAATTAGAAGCATGGAAACAAAAAACGATTCATGAATTAAATGTAACGAACAAATTAACAGAAATCGTCGATAAAATGAAAGCGAAAGTGACAGCATTCATTGAAAGCCCTGAATTTATGAAAAGCTACGCCGTTCCTTACGTAGAGAGCTGGCTGAATGCTCTTGAAGAGGATGCACAGCGTCAAGAAGCAATTGATACGGCTATTCAAAAGCAAATCATGAGCTTTGTAGAAGAGAATCATTCGAAAATTGGACAGCTTGTTCAAGAAAACTTAGATAAATTAGATGATGAAACACTTGTGGATATGATGGAAAACAATGTCGGAAAAGATTTGCAGTGGATTCGAGTGAACGGAGCTCTATGTGGATTCTTGATTGGTATTGTATTAACGGTTATTAAATTAGCGGTATAAAAAAAGAAGCACGCTCCTTTTGGAGTGTGCTTTTTCTATTAATCATCTAGTTCTACACTGATCACGCCGCCGTTTTTGGCATCTACTGAAACAGTTGCTTCACGTTTATCGGCTGTGTCAATTTCAATTTCATATACTAAACGGTTGTTTTCTTGATCTAGATCCGTTTCATTGACCGTTCCTTTAGCACTCTTTAAAGCTGTTTTTATCGCTTGATCTAATGAAATAGCAGGGGAAACGTTTTGAAGTTTCTCTTCTTTCTCATCTTCATCGTCTTTTTGCTCTTCATCAAATTCAATGATTTTACCGCTGCTGCTGTCAATGTCTACATCGTATTCTTTATTACCTTTTGTGATGTCTATTTCATATTGTTTAACGCCGTCATCTATGGCTAATTGGATATTTGTAATGTCGCCGCCATCTGTTTTTTGAAGGGCAATGTCTTTTGCCTTTGCTTCTTCAATCGTTGTGGTTTGCTTCTTATCATTGCTTTTGGACTGGTCTGTCATTGCATATGCGCTTGCACCTAATCCACCGACTAGTACTGCACTGGCTAAAACGGTTGTAATAACTTTCATATGTTATGGCCTCCTCGATTTGTTGTTAAGACTATCTTAGCCAATGAACTTTAAAGGAAAAGAAGAAGAAGTTTAAAATTTTCTTAGAAATAAATAAAAATGGATAAAAAAAGCACAGCTTTCCGCTGTACTCTTAATCATCGTCATTTTCATAGGTGATGGAATCTACATGTCCGGAGTAAGCATTGATCATCACTTTAGCTTCTCTTGTTTTAGACTGATCAATTTCGACTTCGTAGAAGGTTTGGTCTTCTTCCTCTTCTATTTCAACTGAGGAAAACGTTCCTTTTACTTTTTGTAAAGCAATGTCTCTTGCTTGTTCCATTGAAATGAGAGGCTCGTCGGATGTAGGAGAAACTGGTGGCTGCTCGCTCTTTTTTTGCTCTTCTTCTGTATCATTTTTAGTTTGAGTAGACGTTTGTTTCTCTATTTTTTGTTTGATTAATGACTGGACTTCTCCATTTTCTCCATTTACTGTGATGTGGTATGGAATATCATCTTTAAGCAAAGTGATTCGATAAATCGGTTCATCATTTTTTTGAGAAAAGCTTGCATTTTCAATAGTGCCGCCATATTTTTGCTGAATCATACTGCTGACGTCAGATTCGGATAAAATTGTATCAGGCCGATTCACTGCTTTTGCTATTCCGTAAAAGCAAGCTGAACCAACAGCAAGAAAAATAAGTATAAAAAGCACCGTTTTCTTCATACATTCACCTCCAGTATCTTAAAAAGTAGTATAGCAGGCAATTCTTAAAAATCTCTAAGAAAAGGCGAGAAATCAAAGAGGAAAGCAAACCGTCACTGATGTCCCTTTTCCTTCTTGGCTGCTAATCTCAATACGCCCGCTATGAGCTTCTACAATCTTTCGAGCAATGGATAATCCAAGTCCAGAACCACCGGTTTCTCGATTTCTTGCTTTATCTACGCGAAAAAAGCGTTCATACACGTTTGATAAGTCTTCTTTTGGAATACCAATTCCTTGATCTGTGACCGTAATCATAAAGCTTTCGCTTCTTGTTATGGTTACCTCTACCGCTTTTTCACTATATTTAATGGCATTATCTAAGAGGATGTATAGCAGTTGCTTTAAGCGTTTTTCATCCGCTGTTACGACGGGATGATCCGTTTTTATATTTAAATAAATGGTTCGTTCAAAAGCTTGTTCTAGATGCTTGATTGTTTGGTTACAGACGGCCGCCGCATCTACGTGTTCCATGTGAATCTCCCACTGAGACTCATCTTTCGCAAGCACCAGCATTTGAGACGTAAGCTGTTTCATGCGTAAAGACTCAGAGTGAATGGCTTCGATGGCTTCTTCTAAAATATCTGGACGCTTCATTCCCCATCGTTTTAGCATATTGGCATAGCTTTCTACAACGGTCAGGGGTGTTTTTAATTCATGAGAAGCATCGGATACGAACTGCTCTTGCTTTTTATAGTTTTCCTCTAATAAATCCATCATATTATTGAAGGTGTTGGCCATTTGATCTAACTCATCTTTAGAAGGAGCAGAGAGGTCAATTTTTTTGAATGTGCGAGACACTTGAATTTCTTCCATAGTATGAATAAGAGATTTGATAGGCCGCAAAATAATTTTACTTAAAAGCCGTCCAGCAAATATAGTTGGAATTAATATAACAAGAGAGGCAATGAGCAAGATAAATTTTAATGTCTGCAGAGATTGTTCCACATCTGCCAGTTGTTCCGTGACTTCCAAAGAAACAACTTCACCGTTCGTCCAAATGACAGGGGTGTGTGAAATCGCGTATAGATGGCCGTCATCTTCTTTGATGCTTGTTTGTTCATTTGAATAATAGGAATAAGGTAAGTCCTGAAGCTCTTTCGTTTGATCCGTAACGGATACAACTAAAGGACTGCCGGATTTGGGTAAAATACGAATCATTCCGTTAGGAGGCAAATAGGCACGAAGCAAGTTGGCTTGTTTAACCGTCGCACTCGTTTGCTTTAGCCCATTTGTTACATTGCTTGTTTCTGCTTGCAAACGTTCAATTGCATTGTCTTCCATGGTCTTCTTGAAAATGAAGTAAATCGAACTGTTTGCAATCACTAGCAGAATAAAAAGCAGCGCAGTTGATGTAAGAATAATCTTTGTTTGTAGTTTCATAAGCTACTCCTTAAGCATATAGCCAACGCCGCGCACTGTTTGAATGTAAGGAGTTGAAAATGAAGCATCAATCTTTTTACGTAAATAACGAATGTATACGTATACAATATTTGTGTCTCCGTAATAATCAAATCCCCAAACGTTTGTAAGAAGCTGTTCAAAGCTCAGCACTTGATTTTTGTTTTGAAGCATATAGACAAGCAAATCATATTCTTTAGGAGTCAGCTCAATAGCTTCATTTTCACGCGTAACTTCTCGCGTTTTTTCGTTGACGACTAAATTGCCTAGTTGAAGAGTGGCCGTTTCTTGTTCAGCAGGCGATGTTGATACAGGATGGCGAAGCCATACGCGAATGCGTGCAAAAAGCTCTTCAATTTGAAAAGGCTTTGTAATATAGTCGTTTGCTCCTAAATCTAGTCCGCTTACCTTATCAGGAAGGGCGTCTCGAGCTGTTAATAAGATAACGGGCGTTTGATCATCATTTGCTCGAATGCGACGAAGTACTTCGAGTCCGCTCAGTTCAGGAAGCATCACATCTAAAAGCAGCAAATCCCAATCGTGTTCTTGAAACTCTGCCAATCCTTCTGTTCCCGTGTAAGCCATGCCCGTTTCGTACCCTTCATGTTCAAGCTCGAGCTGAATTAAACGAGCAATTTTGCGCTCATCTTCTACAATTAAAATTCTGCCTTTACTCAACAAAAATTCCCCCTTGTGTCTATGTATAGTTGCGTACATTATAGCACGGAGAGATTGGAGGTGTATAAAAACAGCCGGAGGTTAGTCCGGCTGTTGATCTGCTGAAAGAGGAAGGTGCAAGATAATGGCAGTGCCTTCGTGAAGAGTAGATCTTACTTCGATATGGCCTTTATGAAGTTCACAAATAGCTTTTGCGATGCTCATGCCAAGTCCAGCACCTTCTGTTTTTTCCGTTGTATTTGTGCCGCGGTAATAGCGGTCAAATAAATTTTTCTGCGTTTCTTCATCCATTCCAATTCCATCATCTTGAATCGTAATCAAGACGCGGTCACTTTTTATCGCGGTCGAAATTGTAATGGTAGTGTTCTTAGGGTTATGTTTAATAGCATTAAAAATTAAATTATCAAGCATTCGTTCAAACCAGCGCGGGTCAGCTTGAATAAAAGGTTGAAGATGAGCGGGCACATAAGAGAAGTGAACATTTTCAATGGTTCTATCGTTAACGAATTTTAAAACAATATGCTGAAGTAGTTGATGAACGTCTACTTTTTTTGTTTCTAAAACAACCACGTTATTTTTAAGCTTAAAGGCCAATGAAAAATCCTCTACAAGCTCCACCATGTATTCACTTTTATCACGGAGTGTTTGGCCAATTTCTTTTAACTCTTCTTCGTTCCAATTGTAATGGCCGCTTTCAAGCATATGCCCATATCCTTGAATCGTCGAAAGAGGTGTGCGCAAATCATGTGATATTCCCGTCATCCATTCTTCGCGAGTAGTTTCTAGCTGCTTTCGTTCTTTTTCAGCTAAGCTAAGCTGCTCCGCCATCTCATAAAAAGCGGTGATTACTTCTGAATACAGACGATATTGAAAGCGTACTTTTCCATTCTTCCGAAAGACGCGCTTCCGCTCTTTTTGTGTTAGCACTTCTGAATAGTTTCCGCTTCCCATGCGCCCAAGCCAGCTGGTGAAGAGAAGTAAGGGTCCGCCGTAGCGAAAAGCGTTCCAGATGGAGAAAGCGATGGTGGCTATAAGAACGGAAACAGCCACGATGATGGAGATCATCCAAGCTTTTCGAATAATAGATTCATCGGTTATACTGTGGTAATTATTAGGAGTGTAAAAAACCCATGAAATTTTCTTCTTTGGATCATGGAATACAGTAGCTGTTGAATCATATTTATCTTGTTCAATTTTTCGAGAAATAATTTCTAAAGGATCGTAACGTGTTTTTTCTTTAGACATTCTAATTGAAGCTAAGATATCACCTTTCTCATTTAAAATTTGAAGCGAAGCATCTTTTTCTTTTAACGCCTTTTTGATAAGAGGGATATCGCTTTTGGGAGGCACACTTTGTTTATTGTATTCAGCATACAAAGCATATAGCTGGTCTTTTAAATCACTTTTATAGCCCAAAATATAATAAGTAGGTGTAGTCAAAAAGGTATCAAGTTCTGTTACTACATTATAGCCTTTAAATTTTTTGGTTTTATCCATTTCTAATAACTCTGAAAGACCGTAGTGCTTAGGTAAGTCTTTTGGGGAGTTAATTTCTCCAATTACTTTTCCTTGTTTGTTCAGTACTTGGTACCATAGTCCTTCTTGTTTAAGTTGTTTTGCTAAATCATCTGAAACGGTTGCTTTTCCACCTTCAACTGTTGTATCCCCCGTTAACACGCTAAGTGATCCAGAGGGTAAGTCTCTTTTTATATCTTGCTTTGAAAGGTAATAAGCTAGAAACATTAAAGCGCAAAAAAGAACGCAGCAAACACATGCAATAATCGCAATAAACTGAAATGAAAAATGAAAGGTCAACCTTCTTTTAATGGATTTCATAGCGCTTTTCCGTTCACTAATTTATACCCAAGCCCTCGTACCGTAACTAAATGTTTTGGGTTGCTAGGATTATCTTCAATTCGTTCTCGAATTCTTCGAATATGCACGGTTACTGTATTATCGTCTACAAACTGATTATATCCCCAGACGGCTTCAAGAAGCTGTGATTTAGAAAGAACAATATTCATATTTTTACAAAAGTGAAGAAGCAATAAAAACACTTGTGCGGGGCAAGAAACCGTTTGACCGTCCACAATGAGTTCTCCTGCCGATTCATCTACAGTAAAACGATCAAACTCATAGCGATTTGACGATTGTGGTTCCGTTCTTATAGAAGTTCCTTCAGTCAGCGCTTGCTTTCTGCGCAGTCGTGCTTTAATTCGTGCCGCAATTTCTAAAGGATTAAACGGCTTAGTTACGTAGTCGTCTCCTCCCATGGCGAAACCCGTTAGTACGTCCAGGTCGGATACTTTGGCTGTTATGAATAAAATATACGCGTTTGAGAGCTCACGAATTTTAGGACAGATATCAAATCCGCTTTGATCGGGAAGCATTACGTCCAACAAAATAATATCAATTGTTTGATTATGTAAAACATCCAGCGCTTCTTGAGCGGTGTGAGCTTTATAAATTTGGTTGAATCCTTCTTTTTTTAATACTGTTTCCAGCATTTTGACGATGGCAATTTCATCATCAACTAGCAATATAGACGCATCTTCCAACGTAAATCACCTCTGTTTCATTTCATACGTATTCGATTTTAGCATAAGAACATTACGAAAAGATTAACAAAATTGGAAAATGTTAAGGAAAAGATAATCTCCTGGTTATTTTCTTGAAAACTTCATTTCATATACTAAATGCACAGACACATAGTAAAGGAGTTAAAAGGATGAGTAATGATTTTAGGCGGGTTAAAGTAATTGATAGTATGAGAGGATTCAGCTTGTTTGGTATTTTACTAGCGAATATGCTGATTTTTCAATATGGCATTTACGGAAAGGATATGATTCATCTCTTCTCGCTATCACCAAGTGATTCAGCAGCCTATGTCTTTTTAAAAGTCGCGGTAGAGGAAAGTTTTATGCCGATTTTCACCTTTTTATTTGGCTATTCAATGGTGAAGATGAAAGAAAGCTTAGAAAGAAGGAAGCTAGGGGTAAAAAGGCATTTCTTTCGCCGTTTTCTTCTACTTCTAGGGTTTGGCTTACTGCATGGAGTGTTTTTATGGGAAGGAGATATTCTTACATTTTACGGAATGATGGGAGTATTTTTACTACTTTTCTTTTTAAAGCGTAAAGCCAAAACACTTTTGGTGTGGGCATCGATTTTGCTGGTCCTTACAGGAGCATCCGGATACGGTTCATTAAACGATAATATGTATCTTCTTAGCGATAAACAAACGCTTACGACATATGTAAAAGATACGATTCATGTGTATGGAAGTGGAACTTATGAACAGATTAAAGACCACCGCAACAATGTTGATCCGATGAATATAGCAGGATATAAATTTGCTTTTGCCTTCTTGTTTACGCCATTTATAATGGGCGCTTTGTTTTTATTTGGTATGTATGCAGGAAAGAAAAAGTGGTTTTACGATGTTTCAGCTAATCAAAAACAGTATGGCCGTTGGGCAGCCGCGCTGATTCCGCTTGGCTTGCTGTTAAAAGGGACTATGTACGTATGGCCAGATGCGAATTGGGCTGGTTCTACACATATGTTAGGTGGAAGTCTTCTATCTCTTGGTTATATTGCAGGCTTTGCTTGGTTATATGCGAAATACGAGAAGTCATTTTTGATAAAGGCTTTTGAAAGTGTAGGCAGGATATCGCTTAGTAATTATTTAATGCAAACGGTCATATGCACGACGATTTTTTACGGTTACGGATTAGGTTATTTCGGAAAGCTCGGCATGATTGCAGGGATTTTTGTCTGCATAGGTATTTACGGAATTCAGCTTATCAGCAGCTATATGTACGTGCAAAAATTTCAAACTGGACCGGTGGAAAAGCTACTGCGTATATGGACAAATTTTTCTTGGAGTGGAAAGCCCAAAGAAAAAAAAGCCTTACCGGCGGAAGTAAATCATCCTTTTGTTGGATGATAGCATTCAAATTTATTTAAAAGGAGATTTTAAAAATGTGGGCTATTAGTGTAAAAGAGTTTCAAAGCTTATTTAAAAGTATTAAATCAATTATCGTTATCTTAATCGTATGCGGTGCTTCCTATGGAATAGCCCATATAGTTAGTCAACTTGGAGGTCAACTGACGAGTGCACAGATTCAAGATGGAGCCAACGGGGGAATTTTGGTGATGCTTCTCGGGTTCGGACCTTTATTTATTTCAAGTCTTTCTCATAATGTTATTAATCAAGAAATTAAAACAAGAACAGCAAGGTTTTTAGTTACCAAAACATCAAGAGAGCGTATTGTACTAGGAAAATTCTTAGGTATTTGCTGTTTCTGGCTTGTTTGTATCTCTATTTCATTTCTACTGATTGTGTTTATTTCGCATCATTTTTCTTTTTATATATTTTTAGAGTGCCTGCTATTCACCGTTTGTATCATTTCATTTGTTTTAATGCTTTCAGCTTTAATGCCAAGCCCAACTCATACTATGTTTTTATCAATTATTTTATCGTTTGTTCTACCGGTACTGAGCGTGTGGAGCATATTTTCATCAAAAGCGTACATTGCATGGTTTAAGTATGTGACACCCTACTACTATTTAAAGCTGGAGAAAGGGTATCTAACAGTTCTTCTTATTTTTGCAGCACTTTGTTTATGTACGGCACTTTGGAGTTTTAAAAGGAGAGAAGTATAATATGTATGCTATTGAAACAAGTAAATTAACTAAAAAATATGGATCTAAAACAGTTGTTAACGGTATTAATTTACAGGTACCACAAGGGGAAATTTACGGATTTTTAGGAAGAAACGGAGCAGGAAAGTCTACATTTATTAATATGCTTACCGGCGTTTCATTTCCTTCAGCAGGAGAATTTACGCTGCTGGGACAGAGTGATATTGATTTAGAGCTTCAGAAGAAAATAGGTGTGCTTCCTGACTATGCTAACTTTTATGATGAGATGACAGCGCTCAATCATTTGCGCTATTTTTTAAAGATAAACGGCCATCGTTTTTCGAAAGAACACTGTAGTATTGTACTGAAGAAAGTAGGATTAGAAGGACATGAGCATCAGAAAGTTGGAAAGTTTTCATTTGGAATGAAAAAGAAGTTAGGAATTGCTCAAGCAATTGTAGCAGACCCAGATCTTATCTTTTTAGATGAACCAACTTCTGGAGTAGATGTTGAATCTGCTCTTCACATTCATGAACTAATAAGAGAACTCCAAAATCAAGGCAAGACAATTTTTATGACGTCTCATAATTTAAATGAAGTTGAGAAGATTTGTACACGTGTAGCGATTATGAAAAATGGGGTCATTTTAATAGAAGGTACAATGGAAGAGCTGCGCTTTCAATATCAAGCGAAAAAAACGGTGATGATTAAACATGATCCCTACCCAAGCAGCCATAAAGAATATATTCAACAGTTTTTCCGTACGTTGAGTCCCGAAGTTGAATACCATCACATGTACACAAAAGTGATGCTTCAAAAAGAAAGAAATATTCCTCTTATTATTCGCGAATTGATTCAATGCGGCATCGACATTTATCAAGTTCACGTCGAAGAACCTTCTTTAGAGGAAATCTTTTTGCAAAAAAATATTGTGGATCACTCACAGGTGAGTTAATGGGCGAAAGTCCGTTGGTTTACTACTCAGTCTGAATACATTATTTATAAATACCAGTTAGGAAGCTTCTGACAAAAACATGTTCATTTTCTCAAGAAACTGATAAGATAGCTAATGACATTTAAAAATAAGAAAGGATTTCGATTATGTTATCAGCTATTAATTCAGTAGATTATACCATCTTCCACGCGGTGAATCAGTATGCCTCACACGTAAAGCCTCTAGATTCGCTGATGGTATTCTTTGCAGATTATGCCCAGTATGTACTTATCGTTTTACTCGGCTTGTTTTTACTTATTAATAAAAACGGCAGCCGTGTTGTAGCATTTCAAGCTTTGTGTGCTTGTGCCACAGGAGTCATTATCAATAAAGTGATTAGTTTATTTGCTTATCGAGATCGTCCGTTTATCTCTCACCACGTGAATCAGCTTGTTGATCACGCCGCAAATTCTTCATTTCCAAGCGATCATGCTACATCTGCATTAGTTATCACTTTTACCATTTGGCTGCATTTCAAACGTTCAGGACGCATGTGGGTTGTCATGGGCGTACTCATTGCCTTTTCACGCGTATGGGTTGGCGTTCATTATCCATTCGATGTGTTAACAGGAGCCGTTTTAGGCTGCGTGCTGGCGCTGTTTATTCATTATGTTATTTTTAATACGAAACTGATGAGGTCCATTACCAACTTGTCTATTTTTCGAAAATCAGCTTATGACGAACAGTCTCAATATTATTAAGAAAAAGTCGCAAATACGCGGCTTTTTTTATTGGGAAATTTTTAACGTATTTAATACTTGTTTTTTAAAATTAAATTGTGTACAATTAAATCATAGAAACGATAAATAAAAAACTTTTAATAAAATTAATGAAAAAGAGGAGAGGTTTATACATGAAAGCTTTATATGAAACAACAGTCGTTAACACAGGTGGAAGAACAGGAGAAGTTCACTCTTTAGATAACATCTTTAACTTAGACGTTGCAACACCTCCAGCGCTTGGTGGAGAAGCAACAACAGCAACAAACCCAGAGCAGCTGTTTGCAGCTGGATACAGTGCTTGTTTCAACAGCGCGTTAGAATTTATGTTGAAAAAACATAACGTAGAAATCAAAAGCAGTGAAGTAAAAGCTACTGTTCAGCTGCTTCCTGATAAAGCTGATCAAGGAGTGAAAATTGAAGTAGCGCTTGAAGCACATATCGAAGGCTTAGATTTAGAAACAGCGAAAAAATATGTAGACCTAGCTCATTCATACTGCCCGTATTCAAAAGCAATCAGCGGCAACGTAGACGTAACGATAGAAGTAGTTTAATTGCTTTAAAAAGCCCTGCTAAGCATGTAAAGCTTAGCAGGGCTTTTTTATTTGAATTTTCTCTATTCATTTGTAAGCGGTACTAGTATAATGAGGAAGAAAATGAATCATTCGCACAGTTTAGGTGCTCTTACATAGCGTAAGAGGTAACAGGGAATCGAGTGCAAATCTCGAGCGGTCCAGCCACTGTAAGCAGGGAGTTTTCTATCTTATCGTCACTCAAAATGGGGAAGGCGGTAGAAAATGATGATCTCAAGCCAGGAGACCTACCTATTCTGTACACTTGACTCTTCTAGGAAAGAGGCGGTGTATCAAGGTACGCAGTGAGCAATTGCTGTTTATTTTCATATGCCGACACGTCCTCAATTTCTATAGAATTGAGGCTTTTTTACGTTTTATTTTAAAAAAAGGAGTGTAGGAAATGGAAGGTTTATCAGTTTTTTTACTTGTCTTTTTATTAGGAATCAGGCACGGATTGGATGCAGATCACTTAGCTTTTATTGATGGCCAGACCCGATATAATTGGAGAATGGGCAGCCGTTTTGCCCCGTGGGTTGGAACGCTGTTTTCACTAGGTCATGGAGGAATGGTGGCCGTCACGGCCGGGGTGCTGGGCGTGGTGATGAAGAATTTTACGTTTCCTTCATATTTCGATCATTTTGCATCTTGGGTATCCATTATCTCTCTCTTTCTGATTGGAACATTAAACACATATCATTTGCTTCGAACTAAAAATAAAGAAGAAGAGTTTCAGCTGAGCGGATTAAAAGGGAAGTTTATTCCGAAAATCGCAAAAGGAACAACGAATCCTTTTTTAATTATTCTTGTAGGGGCATTGTTCGCTTTAGCAGCCGAAACGGTCAGTCAAACGGCCGTGTGGTCTCTAGCTGCAGGGAACGCAGGCAAGTATACGCCGCTTTTGTTGGGACTAGTGTTTATGTTTGGCATGATGCTTACAGATACAATCGATTCGATGATTGTACATAAAATGGTGAATGAATCGAGTAAATTTGGACAATCTGCTTCCCGCTTGATGGGCTGGGTTATTGTTGTCCTCGCGTATGGTGTGTCGTTCTATTTAGCATTCACTTTCTTTAACCCATGGGCCGAAGTAAACTTTGAAATGGTTGGCGTTATTCTGTTTATTTTTTTAGTGTCTATGTTTGTTTTTGTGAGTGTGAAGTCAAAAGGAAAAAATATTAAAATAAATGTCAATTAGTCAAACGAAAGCTTTAATCTGTTGAAGATTGAAGCTTTTTTGTATGAATTTGTTGAAGTTTATGGCTATTTTCGGTCGGTTATGAATAAGTTAAAGTATTATCTGTATTTAAAGGATGGAAAATTGTCTGAAAACCATTATAATTAAGGATAATTTAAGGTCGTTATGTGAAACGTAGAACATAGTTATACGTAAAATAAATAAAAGCATTTAATGCAAGCAGCAGGGGTTGTTTGGAGGAGGAATTGATTTGAGTCAGGTAATGGTAGAACAAAGCGTGTTTAGTTATTTAAAAGAACACGAACAAGATATGCTTGAAGATTTAATTGGATTTGTGAAAAAAGAATCACCGTCCTACAGTAAAGAGTTAGTAGATCAGTGTGGAATGTATTTAACGCAGCTGTTTCAAAAGCGGTTAGGGGTAGGGTACGAAATCATAGAAGAAAAAGAAGTAGGAAACCACTTGAAATTTACGATTGGAGAAGGAGAAAAGCAGCTTTTAATTATCGGTCATTTTGACACGGTATGGGAAAAGGGAAGGCTGAGTCTAAGAACGGAGGGAAACAAGCTGTATGGTCCGGGAATTTTAGACATGAAAGGCGGCATTGTACAATCTATATGGGCGATTAAAGCGATTCAAGAGCTTGGCTTATCGCTCGATAAAAAAATTGTGTTTTTCTGTAATTCGGATGAAGAGATTGGGTCAATTTCTTCTAAAAAATACATTGAAGAAGAAGCACAAAGAAGTGAAGCAGTGCTAGTAGCGGAACCAGCGGTGGCGGGTTCAGGTGCGTTAAAAACGTCGCGCAAAGGAGCGGGGATTTTCACCGTAAAAGTATGGGGACGAGCAGCACACGCGGGTAATCACCACAAAGAAGGAATCAATGCGATTGAAGAGCTGGCGCGCCAAGTGATTTTCTTGCAGGGCTTAACAGATTATGAAAAAGGTACAACGGTTAACGTTGGGACATTTACGGGAGGCAGCGGTACAAATGTAGTGCCGGAATATGCAGAAGCGCACGTGGATTTACGTGTTTCTACAGAAGAAGAAGCAAAACGCATGACGGATATTATTTTGAATTTAACACCCATTTTAAAAGGGATTAAGCTCGAAGTAACGGGAGGCATGAATCGTCCTCCGATGGTCAAGTCTAAACAAACGGAAGAGCTATTTGAATGCGCTCAGTCAATCGCGGCGAAACTGGGTATGAAATTGGAAGAAGCAGCTGTGGGCGGCGGAAGTGATGGCAATTTTACAGCGGCCATTGGTGTTCCCACGCTGGATGGATTAGGAGCATGCGGAAAAGGAATACATGCAGAATATGAACATATTCAAATTGATACGTTGTCCGAGCGTTCTTCTTTATTTGCGAATTTGCTGCTGCAAATATAAAAAAAGCCCGCCTCAAACGGCGGGGACTAATCTTAAAGCTTATATTGGGAGAGTATAAGCTTTCTTTTTTTATTTACTGCTTTCTTCTTGAAGAGAAAAGGCAGTTTCTTTCTTTTTGAATACCACTGCATCAAGAGCAAGGAACTGGCTTCCTGCAAGAAATAAGTGAGCAGACATGGCAATTAAGGCAATATCAAATTCAAACCCGCCAACAAATCCGCTTTTAAGCTTGGCTGTAAAAATGGCGCCAAGCATAACTGCCACAAATAAAGCAGATACGACTCTTGTTGCTAGGCCAAGAATAATAAGAATCCCACCTACAAGTTCAATGGTTGCAACAATATATGCCATGAAACCAGGGATTCCTAAGCTATCGAAGAACCCTACTGTATTTTCAATCCCGCCTTGCCATTTTTGAAAGCCGTGTACTAAAAATGTAAAACCTAATACTAAACGAATAATAAGTGAACCAATTTCCACGTTTTTATTCACTTTACTTCCTCCTTTAAGTGTATTTGAAAAACACTACATTATGTAGTGTGAAAGCCCGAAAAAAGAAATGTAGCAATTAAATCAGAAAGTCTTTCTTATTTGGATAATTTTATAACATTATGAACATCACACTACACATTGTAGTGTGATGTTTGTCCTCAGTCAAGAGGAAATATAAAATTAGACCATTTGGCATACAAAAATTTTCTGAAGAGCACTTGAAAAATCCTTTAATTATGTACAAGTTAGTCCCTTATTTTCAATCTTATTCTCCAACATGCTATACTGATGGCGGAGGTGTTACGATGCGTTTAGAAAATAAAAGAGTTATTGCGCTTGTTAGTGCAGACTTTGAAGATCTAGAACTATGGTATCCAGTGATGCGTCTTCGAGAAGAAGGAGCAGAAGTACATTTAGTTGGAGAAAAAGCAAACGAAACGTACATGGGGAAATACGGTGTTCCAGCCGTATCGGACTACGCGTTTAAAGATGTTGATCCAGCTGAATATGATGCTATTTTAGTACCTGGGGGCTGGGCGCCGGATAAACTGCGCCGCTATCCTGAAGTAATTGAAATGGTTCGTCATATGGATGAACAGCAAAAACCAATCGGCCAAATCTGCCATGCAGGATGGGTATTAATTTCTGCAAAAATCTTAGATGGCCGAAACGTAACAAGTACGCCAGGAATCAAAGATGATATGGAAAATGCGGGAGCTATTTGGCATGATGAAGCAGTCGTAATCGACGGCCACATTATTTCAAGCCGCCGTCCGCCAGACCTTCCTCCTTATGCAAAAGCATTTGCTGATGTACTAGCAGAGCAATAAGAAAAAAGCCGAAACCACATTGGTTTCGGCTTTTTTATAAGATCCGTTAAAAAAAGAAATGATAAAGTAAATAAAAAGTATCATTAAAAAAGCGAGCAGATGCATCTGCTCGCTTTTGTTCGTGTTTCTTATCAGTAACTTGCTTTTGCAAGTGTAAAAACAAAATGATTACTTTCTTTATAAAATCCATGATTACGGTTTTTGTATGTTTCGTTGTTGTTAGGGCACAATTAGCATTGATTGTGCTTGCATGGATTTCATCCATTGCCGCGGTTTGTTTTTCCACATGATCGATTAACCTAAACGACGCAAGCCCTACCTCTCTTGCATCCTTACGGCTCCGAAGCCGATCCAGTGTGAATAAGTTTTGTTCAAAGACATGTGTCGAATGCCAGTATTTTTACCTTGCATTGTACGATACATCCTTTCAAGTTACTTTCACTATGTCCAGCTCTTAAAGAAAAGCCAGAAATCTAAATATAACACCTCAGTTGATCTATGTCAAATAGAAAATGTGATTTTTTCACGTGAAACAATTGCAGCTAAAACATGGTTAAATAAAGGGATATCTTTTTTATATGGAAGAGTTTTTTGATACGATAAGTTAGAGGAATCCTAGAGGAGGATGAAAAATGAATAAAAATGAACAGTTTCGAAATGATGTATTGAGAAGTGTAGAATCATTAACATATGAACAATTAAATCAACAGCCAGCATCTAATACATGGAGCGTTATGCAAGTATTAGAACATTTATATTTGATGGAGCGCATGATTGTTTCACGTGTAAAGGATCAGTTAGAAAACGGTGTGGATCAGCCAACTGAAGATAAGCCGTTTCATTTAGCGGTAGACCGTTCGCGAAAAGTAGATGCACCGGCTCAAGTTACGCCTTCTAATGAAAAGCAGACATTAGAAGAGATGAAGAGTAAGCTGGCAGAATCAAGAGCGGCTTTAATAGAGCTAGAAGAAACAGCAAGTGAAGACAAGCTAAAGCAAAAATCATTTCCACACCCTGTGTTTGGGTTAATGGATTTAAAGCAGTGGATTGATTTTATTGGCTATCATGAAAAGCGTCATCAAGAACAAATAGAAGAAATCAAAACAGCAATTGGTGCATAAAAAAAACAGGCAGTCCGCCTGTTTTTTTATTTTTGGACCAAAATAGGATAGTCCGACATCATCCAAATACCAACACTGTATGTTTGGGGATTATGATTCCCTACGGTAGAGCCTGTTTGAATCGTAAACGAGAGTTGCAGAGGATCTTGATCGTAATAAATCGTTTGCTTGGTGGAAGGGGAATAAAGGCGCTTCGGAGGGATTTTAGGAACCGTATCCGTCGTGTTAACAAAACAGCGGCTATTTGAAACAAGATTTGTGTATGTTTGAACGAATTGAGGATCACCTACTCGAGGAGCTCCGTAGTTGTACATTGTAACTTCCGGAAAAGATGCGTTTGTGGCGACATCTAAGGCATGAAGAGCAGCGAGTGCACCACCTAGGCTATGCCCCGTTATATAAAGTGGCTTGGGGGTAAGGGACTGATATGTTTCAAAAATTTCATCACGGCATGATTCGTAAACGGCTAAAAAACCTTCGTGAACGAGACCAGCTTGTTGATTGTATGGATAAGGGCGCTGCCTAATGCGAGCATCAGCAATCCAGTCTGCCTCAGATTGAGTTCCTCGAAAGGCAATTACGATAGAGTCATCAGATTCTAAAATAAAACCAAACCATTCTTGCACCCCTACGGCAGAAGCTTTAAACGATTTAATAAGCCGGTAGCCTTCAGGTACATCAAATGTGCCTCCCTGTGCGTATTGCTTATAAGCTAAGACGCACGCATAAAGAAGGTCTAGAGCTAAAGGACGATAAAATAAAGGCTCTATTCTCATCATTGTTTTTCACACCTTCTAATAGAAAATAACTCCTATAGCCTATGTGTTCCTGAGAAGAAAGGTGCAGATACCCCTCTTTTGAAAGCAATAATTACGGAATGTAAACGGTTTATTGTTGGATGTTTTTGAGGATTTTACAAGTTTTTTTGTATATTTTAACTAAAAATTAGTTTTAATTTAGAGTTTTATTGTTAAAATTTATAATTTAACTTATAATTTAAAATAGTCTGAATGTAAAATAAGGGGGTTATCGTTTGGAGCAATTTGTAACGAGTTTGAATAATGTGCTATGGAGCACGCCTGTTATTTATGGGTGTCTTGCGATTGGCCTGTTTTTCTCAATTTTAACGAGGTTTTTGCAGGTGAGACACTTAAAAGACATGATTATGCTGATGTTTCAAGGTAAAAGTTCAGAAGCAGGAGTTTCTTCCTTCCAAGCCCTGTCTCTAGCGCTGTCGGGACGAGTCGGAACAGGAAACATTGCTGGAGTTGCGACAGCTATCGCGTTTGGAGGTCCAGGGGCTGTATTTTGGATGTGGACAGTTGCTTTTATTGGTGCTTCTAGTGCATTCATCGAATCAACACTTGCTCAAATTTATAAAGTTAAACAAGATGGCCAATATCGAGGTGGCCCAGCGTACTACATTGAAAAAGGAACGGGTATGAAATGGTATGGCATTTTATTTGCTATTGCAGCACTTGTTGCGATGAGTATCTTAATGCCGGGCGTTCAGTCTAACTCCATCGCGCTTGGAATCGACAACGCATTTGGCGTTAGTCCAACGGTTACAGCAGTAGGATTAGTTATTATTCTTGCTTTTATTATCTTTGGAGGCGTTAAGCGTATTGCAGGAGTGGCCCAATTCGTTGTACCTTTTATGGCACTTGGGTATATTATTTTAGCTCTTATTATTATTGCCATGAACATTTCCGAGTTGCCGGGAGTTATCGCTCTTATTTTTAAAAGTGCTTTTGCATTAGATTCTGCTTTTGGAGGAATTGTTGGTTTAGCTGTTTCTTGGGGAGTTAAGCGAGGCATCTATTCAAACGAAGCAGGACAAGGTACAGGACCTCACGCAGCAGCTGCAGCAGAAGTTTCACATCCGGCGAAACAAGGTCTTGTACAAGCTTTTTCGGTTTATATTGATACACTGTTCGTTTGTTCAGCAACAGCGTTTATGATTTTATTCACAGGCATGTACAACACAGAAGGACCAGGCGGTTCATTTATTATTTCAAATTTACCGGGTGTAGAAGCAGGACCTGGATTTACACAAGCTGCTATTGAAACAGTGTTGCCGGGGTTCGGAGCTGGGTTCGTGGCAGTTGCTCTATTTTTCTTCGCGTTTACAACGATTATGGCTTATTATTACATTGCTGAAACAAATATTGCTTATCTAACTCGCGGAAAGAACGGAAAGTGGGCTATGTTTGCATTAAAGCTTGTCCTTCTAGGAGCTACGTTCTACGGGTCAGTTAAACAAGCATCACTAGCTTGGGCGTTAGGTGATGCGGGACTTGGTATCATGGTATGGCTAAATTTAATTGCTATCTTAATTTTAGCTAAGCCTGCGTTAGTTGCATTAAAAGACTATGAAGCTCAGAAAAAACAAGGGGTAGACCCTGTGTTTGATCCCGTTAAACTAGGAATTAAAAATGCAGACTACTGGGAGAAAGAATATAAGAAAGATGAGTCACAAGTTTCGTAAACAAGAAAATCCTCACATATGTGAGGATTTTTTTATGAAGAAAGCGAGACAGAGGAGTTATTTAAGTTATATCGATCCTTCAAACAATGAATACGGTGTAGTTCTTCAAGCAGATGGTGAATTGCAAGCAGTTCGTAAAGCATTGTTGTTTCCGTTGAAAAAGGGTGATCCTCTCTGTTTTCTTCCTGCTTATGTGCCCAAAACCTTTGTTTTAAAGTCAAAACAAGCGTTTGATGATGCAAAGAGCTTTTATATTGTTCATTTTGTAAGACGTTATGAAAGGAAATGAATGTATCCCATATTACTTGATGTCTTGCACTTTGCAGCTGATGAGCAGGCAAGTAAATTAAATTACCAATATGGTAGACAAGCTGCCTCATAAGAGAAAGTTTCTTATATTCATAGTGGAATTTTCTCATAGCTGTACGAGTGAAATGATGAAACTTCCATTCTTTTCGCTGATACTCACAAAGCGTCTCAATTTTTTCAATTTCAGCGGAAAGCTGCTGAAATTGAAGCTTTGTTTGTTTATGACAAGCATGTACTTGGGAAAGTTCGCTTCCTCTTTGCTGTAAAACGCTGCTCATTTGTTTTGAGAGATTTTGAATTTTCCTCGTAATAATCGGTGTATAATTAGGAGGAAGAACGATGATATTCACAAGTGAAGAAGTAAGCAGCCCAATACTGGTGGTCGCTAAACGAATTAAAAACGAGATGAAATAATGATCGTGCACAATCGTCAGCATAGCCACTCCTGTTAGCGTGGCAACGAGTGTTCCTGCATGCAAACGCAATTTAGAACAGGATATAATAGTAGAAACAGCAACAAGCATATAGGTAAGCGGCGTCACTCCTAATAGAAATGTGTAAAGCATGGCAAAAGCAGCTCCGATTGCTGAAGCAGGAAAGCGGATGAACGCTTTTTTAATAGAATCGGCAGCTGTTGGTTCAATCGTAACAATAGCTGTAATAACAGCGAGCATATATGGCCAGCCGATAGACTGGCAAATGAGTGCAGTCAAAAAAACGGCAATGCCTGTTTTAATAATACGACCGCCTAAAAAATTGAATTTTTTTACGTAAATCATTATGCATACCTTCTTTAAAACAGTTAGTAGTTTAATTATAAGGCATATTAAGGTGATAGGAAAACATGTCTTAAAAACTAGCTTTTAAAAAACGAATAAATATACTATAATTTGTTTAAATATTTAAAAGAGGAGTACGACTAATGAAACAATTAATAAATGAAGCAATTAATAACTTACAGGATACATTTTATAATATAAGCAAATATATTGGGCAAAACCCTGAGCTTGGCCACGAAGAATTCAAAGCGTGCAAAGCATTAACGGATGTTTTAAAAGAACAAGGGTTCACAGTTGAAATTGGTACATGTGACTTGCCAACGGCTTTTACTGCTGTTTATGACAGTCAAAAGCCAGGTCCGTCGATTGGGTTTATGGCTGAGTACGATGCTTTGCCGGATCTCGGACATGCATGCGGCCATAACTTAATTGGAACCATGTCGATTGCAGCTGGTATTGGTCTTAGTAAAGCAGTTGCAGAAACAGGCGGTAAAGTATACGTATATGGAACGCCTGCAGAGGAAACACGAGGCGGCAAAGTAACGATGGCCAAGCAAGGCATTTTTAATCATTTAGACGTAGCTATGATGGTACATCCTTATTACTGTCACCAAAAAAGTGGACGTTCTCTTGCAATGGATGCCATTCAGTTTGAGTTCTTCGGAAAATCCGCGCACGCAGCTGCTGCTCCTCATGAAGGAATCAACGCGTTAGACGGCGTATTACAAACGTTCAACAGCATTAATGCGCTTCGCCAGCATGTGAAGCCGGATGTACGCATTCATGGAGTGATTACAGAGGGAGGCAAGGCGGCCAACGTTGTACCGGATTATGCAGTAGCACAATTTTATGTCCGCGCTTCAACCCGTGCATATGTAGATGAAGTGACAGAGAAGGTGAAGGCATGTGCCAACGGCGCTGCTCTAGCCACGGGAACAAAATTAAAAATCTCAAACTATGAGTTTTCTTATGATGATATGCAAACGAATCAAACATTATCCGATGTCTATACAAATAATCTCATCTCATTAGGCGTGAGCGAACAAAGCATTACGGAAGACCAAGGCGATCATGGATCTTTAGATATGGGGAATGTAAGTCAGGTTGTTCCGGCTATTCATCCGTATATTCAAATTTGTGATGATTATTTTGTTTGTCATACGCACGAATTTAGAGAAGCAGCTTTAAGTGAGCAAGGAAGAGAAGCAATGATACTCGGGGCACAAACAATGGCATTAACAGGGTATGACGTATTAACAAATCAAACGCTGCTCCAAAAAATCAAAGAAGAATTTAATGCTACAAAGTAAGAGGTAATGATAAAACCATACCAAATAATACGCTTGCGACTGCAAGCGTATTATTTAGTATGAGAAGCGGGACTGAATGGTTCGGAAAATTTGACCGTGGCGCTGTTCATCGCTCGCAGCTCGAACAATGCGGCTTTGAATTCGAGCATTGGTGATTCTTCTAGCGATTGATTGATAAAATGGAACGGTTTCTACTTCATCTTTAATGGATTCAGAGACCCCTTCTTGAAAAGTATTTGGCAGTTTTATGTTTAATGAAATTTGTGGGTAGCTGCCTGATAAATCATAATAGGCTTTAGAAAACCAGTCAAAGTGTTTAATTTCATCCTGCCGAATACCTAATATAGCTTGTTGAACCTGATTATTAGGAGCCAGTTCTGCTAAGCGTGTATAGTAGTGAATAGCGGAAAACTCGTCGTTTACAGCTTTGTTTATATCTCTTAGAAGCTGTTCGTCTAGCCTTGTATCATCTTCCCAATATTCTTCGTGCCGGGAGTAAAACTCATACATATGGATATACCTCCTCACCGTTTTGTTCTCTTGTCGTCACCATCATCGTATGTATAGACGAGAAAAGACGTACATTAAAAGAAAAAAGTTTAACAAAATGGTAAAAAGGGTATGTGCAGAGAATAGTATCAAAAAAGACAGAGGTTATCTTATGATTAAAATTGTAGCTAAAACCAAAGAAGGAGCTATTAAAGAAATAGAAATGAATGAGATTCGTTCAAGCCATGAGTTTCAATGGTATTGGGTTGATTTTTACAATCCCACCGAGGAAGAAAAAAAGCAGCTTGAACAATTTAATTTTCATCCTTTAGCAGTTGAGGACTGTTTAAATCAAGGTCAGCGCGCTAAATTTGAGTTGTATGATGAGCATTATTTTTTAGTCTATTATGCCCTTCATAAAGAAGAGCTTGAGCACTTAGAAGTATCTGCGTTTGTAGGGGATAACTTTTTAGTCACTTACCATATGGATAAGCTAACGAGCGTGGCTAGGGTTTGGGAGCTTATTAAAAAAGACCCTGAGGCTACCGAAGATGGAACATGGGATATCATGTATGAACTTTTAGATCATACCGTTGACGAATACTTCCCCGTGCTTTATAAATTTGAAGATCACATAGACGATATTGAAGACAATGCAAAAGACGAACCTATGGATGAATTAATGAGGCAGCTTTATGACATCCGAAGTGATTTGTCACGAATGCGCCGCATTTTAAACCCCATGAGAGATTTAATGTATCGTATTATGTCAACCAATGCGTTAAAAGCAAAAGAGCAGGTTCGCTATTTTAATGACATTTATGACCACTTATTAAATATGATTGAAATTATGCAAGCAAGCAGGGATTTGTCAAATGATATTCGAGAAAGCTTTATGTCCATTAACTCGGATCGTATGAATTCAATCATGTTTACGCTAACGCTTATGTCAGCTATTTTCTTACCGTTGACGTTTATTGCTGGCCTCTATGGCATGAACTTTTCATATATGCCGGAACTGACGGGGAAATATAATTATTTTATTGTACTTGGCATTATGATTGGGCTTGTAGGCGTAATGGTCTTTGCCTTTTATAAAATGGGATGGTTTAAATATCGAAAAGGACCGAAACTATAAAGTAGATTGTTAACCTTCCTGTATAAATGTTAATCAACTCAGTAAAAATGAAATTAAATAAGCGAAGATCTTATCTGACTCTAGATAAGATCTTTTTCTTGTGCTATAAACAAGAAAAGCAGGGAAGCGAGGGAAGAATGTGAAACACGGAAGAATGGGTCTGCGAAGCATCACGGTGCTGCTTGTATGCATGGTGGTGATTCTATCGCTATTGTTAACGGATTTATTAGTTAGCAGTTCAATTGGAAAAAATATTCGGGATCAACAGGCTGAAAAAGCTCGGACTATTGCTACGATTATTTCAGAATCAACGAACGTGAAAGAAGGACTAGAGACAAAAACACCTCAGTCAATTCAAGAATTCACTAAACGAATTCGTAAAAAATCAAGCGTCTTGTTTATCGTTGTTATGGATATGAATGGAATTCGGCAATCTCATCCAGATCCTAAAAAGATAGGAAAGAGGTTTGCCGGAGGGGATGAGCAAAAATCATTGCACGGGAAATCTTATGTATCTGTATCAAAAGGAACGCTCGATAAATCTCTGCGCGCTTTTGCACCTATTTATAATGAAAAAAATCAACAAATTGGCGCAGTAGCTGTGGGGATTTCTTTGAATAATGTAAATGAAGCAATTAGAGATGGGCATCGTCGAATTGTTTTAGGTTCATTAATTGGTTTACTTGTAGGCATTCTTGGTGCTATTTTATTAGCGAATTACATAAAGAAAATTTTATTTGGCTTGGAACCTTCTGAAATTGCTAAAATTCTAGAAGAGAGAAGTACCATGCTGCAGTCGGTTCGTGAAGGAGTGATAGCTGTTGATAAAGAAGGTAATATTACACTTGCTAATCGTTCTGCACGCCGCTTATTTGTTAAAGCAGGGTTAGCGCCAGAGCCAATCGGTTTGTCTATTCGAGAATATATGCCCACCTCCAGGCTGGACGACGTTTTGTCTACGGGGGAATCTCATTACGATGAAGAGCAATTCATAAATGGAGTAGCCATTGTGGTTAACAGGGTTCCGCTAGTAGTAAACGAAGAGATTGTAGGGGCACTTTCTACGTTTCGGGATAAAACAGAAGTTAACATCTTAGCAGAACAGCTAACAGGTGTTAAAATGTATGTGGAAGCGCTTCGAGCACAATCGCATGAATTTATGAATAAACTTCATGTGATTTTAGGAATGGTGCAGATGAATTATTATGATGAGCTAAAAACGTATATTCATCAGCTTGTTAATCACCGTGTCGATGAATCTAGTTCAGTGACTAAATCTATTAAAGATCATGCGTTGGCAGGGTTCCTCATGGGCAAAATGAGTTATGCTAGAGAGGAAAGTGTAGAACTGACGTTTTCCGCTCATGAAGTTATTCCAGAACCTTCAGATCCACACGTTACTCATCATCTCATTACCATTATTGGAAATTTAATTGATAATGCAATTGATTCAGTTTGTCATCAAGCCTCTAAAAAAGTGTCCGTTATGCTTGTTTATAAAAACAATAAACTTACGATTCAAGTCACGGATACAGGCTGCGGCATTCCTTCCGATACAATGAATCAGATTTTCAAGAAAGGTTTTTCTACAAAAGGCACGAGCAGAGGGTTTGGACTGCATTTAGTGAAGCAAACGATTGATGAACTAGGTGGCCAAATCGTCATTGACTCATTTATAAATAGCGGTACCACATTCTATATTGATATTCCGTACGAAACAAGGAGAGATCAAGTTGATTAAAGTATTAATTGTTGAAGATGACCCAATGGTTGCTCAGTTTAATCAAAAGTACATTGAAGAGATAGAGGGGTTTACAGTGGTCGCTGTTGCTCATTCGGGTCATGAAGCCTTGGTGAAGGTAAATGAATATCAAGTTGATTTAGTGCTGCTTGATGTCTTTATGCCTGGGCAAAATGGTTTGAAAGTTTTACAAGAGATTCGAACAAAACAAGAGGAAATAGATGTCATTTTTATCACCGCTGCTTCGGATGCCCAAACGATTCAGCAAGCTCTACGCTACGGAGCAATTGATTATTTGATTAAGCCTTTTACATTTGAACGCTTTTATCAAGCACTTTCGGCTTACAAACAAACATTTCGTACGTTAAAACAGCAACCTCAGCTTAACCAACAGGAATTAGACGGGCTGCTGTCTAATAAAAAAATAAAAGAAGCTCGGGTAGAGCCGTTGCCTAAGGGTTTAACGACAGGAACATTAGAAGTTATCGTAGAAGCCATTGAGCATCTTAAAGATCACCCTTTTTCGACTGATGATGTAGCTGAAAAAACGGGAATTTCAAGAGTATCTATTCGGAAATATTTAAAATTTCTAACAGATATAGGTCTTCTTGGGGAAAGAATGACTTACGGCACAATAGGACGACCTGTGTATGCGTACTTATACAATGAACAAAACCGTCACTTGCTGCATCACTACCTCGTTGACTTTGAAAAATAAAGAGATTGACCTGTTAGAGACGTCCGGTGCTATTTTGTCAGTGTGAGAATATTTTACTGTAGAGTGCGGGTGAGTTAAGTGGTATGGTTGATAATAACAAAGGAAAAAACAAGTCGTTTGACTGAAAAAGAGGTGGTTTCTTGATTGAAAGCATAGAACGCTTGACTGAATTACTGTTATCAGGGAATCAAGATGAAGCTTGGAATATTGTGTGGGAAAAAAGACAGCAGGGTTTCGATACATTTTATATTTTTCAGCAATTCATTTCAGTGTCGATGGCTCAAATCGGTATGATGTGGGAAGAAGATGAAATTTCAGTGGCTGATGAACATTTAGCTACTACTACCTGTGACTATGTTTTGTCACGCTATCAATTGTGTATAGAAAAAGAAGTTATTAAAAATGAAAAAAAAGGTCTGTTTTTGTGTATAGAAAATGAACAGCATTTTTTAGGTTTAAAAATGATTTCCATTCTCTTTGAAGAGCACGGCTGGCAGACGAAACTTTTAGGAGCAGATTCTCCGCTTTTACATGCAACGCACACTGTTGAACAATGGAAACCTGATTTAGTAGGAATCTCGTTCAGTTTAACTCATCATATAGAAAAAGCAAACGAATATATAGAAGGACTACAAAAGACAAAACATCAGCCGCTTATTTTAGTTGGAGGTCGAGTAGTTTCAAGCTATAAGTTTCCTCTTGCTCAAACAAATCAAGTTCGGTTTATTGNTTTTAGGAGCAGATTCTCCGCTTTTACATGCAACGCACACTGTTGAACAATGGAAACCTGATTTAGTAGGAATCTCGTTCAGTTTAACTCATCATATAGAAAAAGCAAACGAATATATAGAAGGATTACAAAAGACAAAACATCAGCCGCTTATTTTAGTTGGAGGTCGAGTAGTTTCAAGCTATAAGTTTCCTCTTGCTCAAACAAATCAAGTTCGGTTTATTGCACAGTTAGAGGAGTTGAAAGAGTTTTTTCATTATCAATCGATTAGGGGGATTAAGGTTGTCGACTATTAAATATGCTCCGCTTCCTGTTTTTATTATGGATGAGGAAATGAATATTCTAGCGCAATCTGATGAAGCAGCCGCTTTATTTGGAGAGGTTCAACATTTTTTAGAAATTGTTGACGAAGATAGTCAGATCAAAGCTAGAAAACGATTAGGGCAGAAGAAAAAAATAAAAACAGAATTAGTCATGCATTCGCACAAAGCTAAGATGTCTCTTTATACCGTGAATTGCAAATGGGAGCAAGATAAGGCGCATGTGATATGTGTAGAGGAAGATTCTCAAATTAGAATTCTTTCAGAAAAAATCCAACAACATACAGCGCGTTTATCTGAAACAGACTTAGAACTGCTGCTGCAAAAAGAACGATTAGAAAAAGCAATGAACCGAGTTATAGAACTGTCGGGACCGTTTATTCATTTATCGAACAACATGGTGCTTATACCTCTGTTTGGCGATTTATTTGAGGAAGTCATCATGAAAAATGAACATCGGCTGCTCAGACAAATAGATGAGGAAACGGTTGATCGAGTTATCATTGACTTTAATGGAATAGGTCAAATTGATGAACGAGGTGTTGCAGCCCTAGAACATTTAATATGGGAATTTCAGCTAATGGGTGTACAGATTTATTTAACAGGTGTGACACCCGATCATAGTCAATGGCTTCACCAGTATCATTTTCAAGCAAATGTAAAATCTATTAGTAACTTAGGTCAGGCCATTCATCAATTTTTTACAACGGCATGAAATGGCTACAAAAAGTGAACACTTCATATAAAGACAATAAGACAGGGGATCAATATTGATAAACAGGTGATTAAAATTTGGTGAAACACGCGCGTAAAGTAGCTTTAAGAATTTCAATTATATATATCATTATTGGCGCTGTATGGATCTTGATATCTGATAATATATCTAGAACATTAGCGCAAGGTCGTTTTGAAGTATATATTTTTTTTCAACAATACAAAGGTTGGCTTTTTATTTTAGCTACGGGGATTATTTTGTATGGGTTGGTATATAGGAGAGCTTATAAACTAGTGGAGTCCCAGCAAGAGCTCGTAGTGAAAGAACACGAACTTCAAACGAGCAATCAGCACTATCAATCTTTATTCAAACATAATCCCGATGGCGTTTTTGAAATAAGTAAAACGGGTGAAGTTCTTCTTGCTAATCCAGAAGGTGAAGGAATCGTTGGATACTCCAGTGAAGAATTACGAAAAATGAAACCTTCAGCTCTTATCGCAGCTGAAGAGTTTGATATGTGTAAAGAGTATTTTAAAGAAGTGCTGAATGGAAAAGGTGCTAAGTTCGAAATGAATGTGATCAATAGAAAGCGAGAAAGACGGCTGCTTAGGTGTTCATTGCTTCCCATCATCGTTCATAAGCAGGTAGTAGGTGTATTTATGATTGCACGTGATATTACTACATACCGTCAAGATGAAGAGCTTATGATAACCTCGGAAAAAATGTCCGTTATTGGACAAATGGCAGGTGCCGTCGCACATGAAATTAGAAACCCGCTTACTTCTTTAAAAGGCTTTGTACAGGTTATGCAAGCCTCTAAGGAAACAAATGACACATATTTAGATATTATGATGTCTGAAATCGACCGCATCAACTTAATCTCCAGTGAAATGCTCATTCTTGGAAAAAAGCAGCATGTATCTTTTGAAAAGACCAATTTATGCGAGATTTTAAAACAAGTTATTACGCTAATGGAAGCGCAGGCCAATTTAAATAATGTTTCTATTTTATTGAAAGAAACAGCCAAAAGGCCTATTTATGTTTCGGCTGATGCAAATCAATTGAAACAAGTGTTCATCAACGTGATCAAAAACGGTGTAGAAGCTATTATGGAGAAAGGTCATATTACAATAACAGTTGAAGAAAAAGGTACACGAGCATTGATTCACTTTGAAGACAATGGAATCGGAATGAGTCAAGAGAGGATTGAACAAGTAGGAACGCCGTTTTATTCTACAAAAGAAGCTGGCACTGGCTTAGGGCTGGCCGTATGTTACAAAATCATGGAGCGTCATCAAGGTACCATGCATTTTAAAAGCGGTAAAGGAAAAGGGACAACTGTTATTATTGATATGCCAATTATAGAACGAAACAGCCGCCTCTCGTAGCTCAGAGAGGCGGCTGTTTTCTTGAAAAAGAGGAAGTAAGCAGCTGAGCCCTTTGCATCTTAATCCATATAGGACATAAAACCTCCTTCTTATACAAGTTTTCGTCCATAATAAAGAGGATCATATTGTTTTCTATAGAAGCAATAGTGTATCATAGTTGAAGCTATGTTTATTGATGTAGAAAAGTTAAGGTAACAACCGATTTTTCTACTGACGGATTGACAGGGTCCCTTGGGATAAGAAAGGTTTATTTATAAATAGAAATTAAGGTCAGTATTAACGCACATGGCCACTGATACATTCGTTTAATTGAAATGAAAAAAATCGTTTATAATATCGAGAAAAGCATGGAAAAGGAGATAGATATGAGTCAGTTTATAGAGACTTTACAGCCTTTTTTACAAGAGGCGTGGAAAAAAGCAGGGTTCAATGAGCCTACTGCCATTCAAACGAAAGCTATTTCAGAGATTTTAGCTAATAAAGATGTAATAGGAGAATCCCCAACGGGAACAGGAAAGACGCTGGCATATCTGTTGCCTGTCTTACATCGCATTCAGCCGGGACCATCTCATATTCAAGCTGTTATTTTAGCATCTTCCCATGAATTGGTTATGCAAATTCACGGTGAAATTCAAACTTGGTCGCAGGGAAGCGGTATTTCAAGCGCTGCGTTTATTGGCGGAGCAAATATGAAACGGCAATTAGAAAAACTTAAAAAACGTCCCAATATCATTGTTGGTACCCCAGGACGTTTGAACGAGCTAATTAAAATGAAGAAATTAAAGATGCACGAAGTCAAAACAATTGTGATTGATGAAGCGGATCAATTGTTTGTACCTGAGCATGTTCAAACGGTTCAACAGATTGTAAAAATGGCGTTAAGTGATCGTCAAATCCTAGTCTTCTCAGCTACTGTATCAGAACGTACCAAATCGCTAGCGAAAGATATGATGAACTACCCTCTTGAAATAGAGGTAGGAAGAGATGAACTTCCGGCTTCGAAGGTAGAGCATGTATACATCAAAAGTGAAGCTAGAGATAAAGTGGACGTGCTTAGAAAACTAGTTCGTCAAGAACAAATGAAAGCTTTAGCCTTTTTTAAAGGAATTGATACTCTAATCGAGTTTGAAGAAAAATTAACATTTAAGCGTGTAGAAGCAGGTTCTTTACACAGTGAAACGAAAAAAGAAGATCGTGCTACGACGATTAAAGGGTTTCGAAAAGGAGATTTCCCTGTCTTATTAGCAACGGATGTCGCAGCTAGAGGATTAGACATTAAGGGATTGACGCATGTAATTCACATCGATGTTCCTCAAGATGCAGATCAATACGTCCATCGCTCAGGTAGAACAGGCAGATCGGGAGCAGAAGGTACAGTCATTTCTCTTGTGACTGAACGTGAAGAGCGAAATTTAAAACAAATCGCACGTGAACTTCAACTTTCATTAGTGAAAAAAGAGCTTTATATGGGTGAAATAGTGGATGAAGGAACAAAAGAGCAGTCCCGTACAGCTAAAAAACCTTCAAAAAAGCCATTTAACAAGAAAAAGAAACAAAAAGGTCGAATGTAAACTAGGTATTCTTCCTTTTATAACAGCAGTGTCACAACCTAAAAAGCAACGTCTACTGCTTTATTACAGCAGCCTGGCGTTGTTTATTTTCTCTATTTCACCTGTATAAATAAGTAAAAAGAGAGAAATGTAGATATTTTTTCCTAGGTATGAAAATAGTTTGAATGATGGATTTTGTTTTTTGTAACCTTATTTTAACATTACTTTAAGAGACTTCTAATAAAAGAGGAAGAAGGACGTGGGGACATTTTATGGATGCAATTGATGATCTCTTTGACGACATAGAGCGAAGAAGAAAAAGTAAAGAATATAGTCGAGATGCAGATCAATTAGAATCATATTTACATGAAGTTCAACGTATCATGGAATTTCTTGAAGAGGGTATCTATCTGTTTCAAAATTCGCACCAACAATATGCGTCAGATTGGTCAGGGCGTTCTAAGAGCTCATATGAGGATATTTATAATGATATTACGCAATCTACTTTTCATCTGTACGACGTAAGGGATGAATTGTTTCAAACTTTACGCTTAGAAATTTCACGATTAAGAGAGTTAGCATCGGCGTAATAAATAACATTATCGACTCACTCCTTTAGAAAGTGAGTCTTTCCGTATAGGCTTAAAAAATGTTTGGATGATGACTGAAGGCTTACAAGAGATAGGGGGACGGACATACATGGAGATAAAAGTAAATCCAGAGGTGCTGCAGACGTTTGCAGAGCGAATTCAGCACTCTCATTCACAGACGGCTGATGCACTTCAAAAACTAAGCTGGGAAGCTACAAATCTACATTTCTTGTCTGTTGCAGATATTGATAAAGTGCTGGACTTGCAGGAAGAGTTACAGCATATGATTCGCAAACTTGATTCGCTAACGGAAAACGCACATTTATTAGTAAAAGACACTGCAGAACAAATGAGAAAAGCAGATGGAGAGCTAGAAGGCTCTTCAGGCTGGACGGAGTTTTGGTCGAGCGTGTGGAGCGATGGGGGCACCCATTCACAAGATACGTGGAATGACATAAAGAACTTAAAAGAATGGAATACGTATGACAATATGCATAGAACGATTGAAAAACCTTTAGGTACTCTTAATGTTATGTGGAATTCGCTTTCTATGTCTTGGGAAGAAAAAGTAGTGAATGGTTCTACATGCAGTCGAACGGAATTTTTTACTTATGGCGTTATTCAAATGGGGTTGGGCATTTTAAGTCAGGAAATGAATCCTTCAAACATTATGTTTAGTGACAGCACAGAGGAAGTGAAGAGAGAATGAATGAAGTATATGATGGCGCTGGAAGTGAAATGGTACAGTTCCTTACAGGGTTGTCTCGGCAATGAAATATACATTTAACTTATTAGAAAAATCGTTAATTGAAGCAATGAAAGATAATAAGAAAATTGCTCAATTTTATAAAACTTTAATGAATAGCAATTTATGGCTAGTTGTTAGTTCAGAGCATGGAGCATCAGATATATTGATTGCAGAGCACTACGTTCAGACGATGAAAAGCGCAGCGTACCGATATTTACCTGTTTTTTCGTCAAAATATCCGATTGAACAGATGCTGAAAGATGAAAAGACCGTATGCGTATCATTTAAGGATATGCTGCCTGTATTAAATGAAGAAATAGCGATATTACTTAACCCTGACACGCCTCTCTCAAAATTATTCATCCCCGAAGAAATAAGGATGTTAAAAGAAGATCAAAATTATTTTAAGCAGTAGCCAAAAAATAAAAAGCGCATGTGCTTTTTCAAAACATGTCTGAATCTTAAATAAATAGAAGATATATAAAGAGGCAGGGCCTTAAATAGGCTGCTGCTTTTTTATTACTAGTAAATAGTTTTATAGATAATGAACAAAAATGTAATTTAATAGTCTTATAGTTTTTATTTTCCTTTAAATAGGTACCTATAGATCAGATGGAAAAGGTTTAAATGAGAACAAAATCTTGGTTTTTTAGGTTTTATTTGCATTTTTTAGGGGTATTTGTAGATACATATTCTCATTTTTGGAGGCTTTTGCAAGTAACCTTTGACCTTATCACTAGAGTTTCTTACAATAATAGTAAATATATAAACCGAAGGAGAGATATGTATGTCAGGAATTATTCGCGTAACACCAGCAGAGCTTCGCGACATGGCGGGTCGTTATACTAACGAAAGCGGTCAAGTTCAAGAATTAGTAAGTCGTCTTGATACAATGAAAAATCAACTTCAAGACATGTGGGAAGGTGCTTCAAGCGAAGCGTTTGCTGCTCAATACGAAGAATTAAAGCCTTCTTTCGTTGAAATGTCTAACCTACTTACAAAGATTGCTAAGCAATTAGATGACTCTGCAAACGTTCTTGAAGATACAGATAACCAAATCGCTAGCCAAATCCGCGGTTAACTTCATCTAATAATCTAAGTGAAGTAATAAAAGGAGCGCCCTATTCTCAAAAGATGAAGGCGCTTTTTCTATGTTTTGAGGTGATGAAACCCTATGTATATAGAAGTAACAGTAGACTTAAAGCACTATACAGGTGATCGGTTCGATTTGCGACTATCAAACTATCATTCACTCAAAAAAGTAGTCGAGATCGTTTGGCAAGCTAAAAAGATTACTCAATCACCAAAGGACGGTGCGTGGATACGTGTTTCAAATAAAAATCTTATTTTCTCGGGAAATGAGACGATGATTAACTGCGGAATTACCACAGGTGATTGTATCGAAATTCTCTAAAGGAGTCTATTAGAATGTCAGAGAAGAAACCGACTTACTTAGAAGAACAGCTCGAAGCTGTAATGACACGTCATAATAATGAATATACATTTGTTTTTCAAAAAGAAAAAATTCGACTTAATCGTTCTGTTGAAATTGAAATGTTAAAGGATGTAAACACGAATTTTCAAAAAGAAATCATGATGAGCGATGATGAACTTAAAATAACAATTAAGCCTACCTCTGAATTTCAACCTTTTTCAGCATTAAGAGGAAGAGAAGAACAGCAAAAGTGGCTGTTTGCAGATCAGCTTATCAAACAGGTAAAGCAGCATTCTTTTTCAAGGCTGCATTTGTTGATTTGTCCAGAGAATATCATTTTTGATAAAAGTTTAAGTCCGGCTTTTTTACATTATGGAGTGAAAGAAAGTTTACCTCCTTATGAGTCTAACGGGGAACAAAGTTTTCAAGAGTTAAAGGCTACGATAGCAGCAGCCGTTGACTCATCGCATACATTTGAACAGTATTTTAAGTTATATGAGACCTTGCAATTAAAAGAAGACGCTAAAAAAATAATGCATATCAGCAATGAGGAAGAGTTGAGTCAATTTGTTCAGCATAAGCTAACCCAAATTGAAAAGCATCAAAAGACACTTGTTCAACTTCCTCAAAAACGCTGGACCATTTTTAAGTTTTCATCTGTGGGTATACTTGTCTTATTAATTCCAGCTCTTATTTATACTTTTTACTCTTATTTTTTTGCTCAGCCGAAACAAGAAGCATTTGTAGAAAGCAACGAATACTTTCTTGAAAAAAACTACAGCAAAGTAGTCGATACACTTGAAGATTATGACATTGAAAGCATGCCTAAAATTGTGCAGTACGAAATAGCAACTTCCTATCTTGTTAATGAAAAGTTAGGTGAGGAGCAAAAAGCAAATGCTTTAAAGACTATTACGCTTCAGTCAGATCCTCAGTATTTTGCCTATTGGTTTTACATTGGCCGAGGAGACAACAAAAAAGCGCTAGAAGTCAGCAGGTTGTTAGAAGAACGTTCGTTAATTATCTATGCACTAATGAAATACGAAGGTCAGCTAAAGACAGACAACGATTTAGCGGCTGATAAAAAGCAAGAGGAGCTTGATAAAGTAGCGAACGAACTTGAAGAATTTAAGAAAGAAAATGATCAGCAAGAAGCGGAAGCAGCCAAGCAGCAAGAAGAGAAACAAGCTGAGGAGGCACAGGCGGCCAAGCAGCAGGAAGAAGAACAGAAAGCTGCAGAAGCCGAGAAAAAGAAACAAGAAGAGCAGAAAAAACAGCAGGAAGATCAATCGAAGTAGGGAGGTAGTTGTATGAATATGCTTTGGGTAGTTAGTGGGCAAACGTATCAGCAGCTGCCTGTAGATTTTAAAACCTTTCGCCAAGCAACGGTAGGAAACACTCAGCATCAAACTTTTACATTTTCCTATCCGTTTGAGAAAGGGCAAATGACGCTGTCATCTGAAAAAAACGGCCGGCTCTTGATTTCCTACGGAGAAAAAAGGATAGCAGAGCTATCTGTTTCTCAGTCGTTTGTATGGCGAGAACAAGGACATGCTTTAACCTTTGTCCTTACAGACACGGCTGTTAAAGAAGCTGTCTATTATATTGATTACGGCTCAGAAGTCTCGTTTTCCACAAGTGATGAAACAGCTGATGTGTATCAGCAGAAAGAAAAGTGTGTAGTAGAGCCAAAAGAAGGATTTTACTTATCAAAGATAAATGGAAAGTGGAAGGTCTTTTATAACCAAGAACCGCTTTATCTTAACGGACACCGACTAGAAGAGAATACGAACCTTCAGCCCGGAGATCTCATTTTATGGTCTTCTATGACGATTCAATTGATCGAAAAAGATTTGCTGAAGATTCAAAGCTGCTATGATTATGCATCTAAGCTTCCAACTACGGCACAGCCTATTTCTGAAATGAAAAAGAAGTACCCGGTTTATAGACGGACACCGCGCATGATATATGATTTGCCTAATGATAAGGTGAGCTTGTCCTTTCCATCTCAAGACAATGATGAAAATAACCGAAGCTTGTGGCTTACTATTTTACCGCCATTAGTCATGCTTTTAGTCATGGGTACGGTCTCGATTATTCAGCCTAGGGGAATTTTTATTATTATATCTGTCATGATGTTTACGACCACGCTGATTGTATCTACCGTTCAATATTTCAAAGATAAAAAACAGCGCAAGAAGCGGCAGGAGCGTCGTCGTCGAATTTATACCAAGTATTTAGAGAACAAGCGCGAGGAATTACAAGAACTAGTATCAGTTCAACGAGATGTATTATCTTATCATTTTCCGACGTTTGAACGCATGAAATATTTAACAGAACAGATTTCTGATCGAATTTGGGAACGAACTGTAGAAAGCAGTGATTTTTTACAGGTGCGCCTTGGAACAGGAACAGTTCCGGGAAGCTACCAAATTTCTTTGAATAGCGGAGATATGGCTAATCGAGAAATTGATGATTTGCTTGAGCAGTCTCAGCACATGGAAAAGGTCTATCGAGAAGTGAAAAATGCCCCTGTTACCGCTCATTTAGGTTTAGGCTCTATCGGTCTGGTAGGAAAGATGAAAACGGTGAAGAATGAACTGCATCAGCTTGTAGGACAGCTGGCATTTTCCCACAGTTATCATGACGTAAGATTCGTATTCATTTTTGATGAAGAAGAATATAAAGAGTGGGAATGGATGAAATGGCTTCCTCATTTTCAGCTTCCGCATTCTTTTGCGAAAGGTTTCATCTATAATGAACAAACGAGAGATCAGCTTTTATCTTCTATTTATGAAATGCTGAGAGAACGCGATTTAGATGAAGCAAAAGGAGAAGGTGTCTTCTTGCCTCACTTTGTTTTTATTATTACGAATCAGCAGTTAATTGCAGATCACGTTATCTTAGAGTATTTAGAAGGATATCACCCTCACCTTGGGTTTTCTGCGATATTTGGGGCAGAGACAAAGGAAAGCTTAACGGAGCATGTTCATACACTCGTCCGTTATATTAACGAATCCGAGGGGGATATATTAATTCAAAAGCAAAAAGCTGTGAATATTCCATTTCAGCTTGATAAACACACGCTTGATTATAATGAAAGATTTGCAAGGATGCTGCGGACATTGGATCACCAAGTTGGTATGACCAACTCAATTCCAAATAGCGTTTCATTCTTAGAATTATTTAAAGCAAGAGAAATTGGTGAGTTGGATATCGTGCAAAGGTGGCAAAGCAATGAATCAGCTAAGTCGCTAGCAGTTCCCATTGGTTTAAAAGGAAAAGAAGATATTGTTGAACTAAATCTTCATGAAAAAGCTCACGGCCCTCATGGATTACTTGCAGGTACGACGGGGTCAGGGAAAAGTGAATTCTTACAAACGTACATTCTTTCTCTAGCGGTGAATTTCCACCCCCATGAAGTCGCGTTTTTATTGATTGACTATAAGGGCGGAGGAATGGCTCAGCCGTTTAAAAACATGCCTCATCTGCTTGGAACCATTACAAACATTGAAGGAAGTAAGAATTTTAGTACAAGAGCCCTAGCTTCTATTAAAAGTGAATTAAAGCGACGCCAGCGCTTGTTTGATAGATATGAAGTCAATCACATTAATGATTATACAGATTTATATAAGCAAGGTATGGCAGAAGAACCTCTGCCTCATTTATTCTTAATCTCGGATGAATTTGCCGAGTTAAAAAGTGAAGAACCAGAGTTCATTCGGGAATTAGTCAGCGCGGCGCGCATTGGACGTAGTCTGGGCGTTCATTTAATTTTAGCGACGCAAAAGCCAGGCGGTGTTATTGACGATCAAATTTGGAGTAATGCACGCTTTAAAGTAGCTTTAAAAGTCCAAGATGCCGCTGACAGTAAAGAAATCTTAAAAAATGCGGACGCTGCTTCTATTACGGTGACGGGTCGAGGCTATCTGCAGGTTGGAAATAATGAAGTGTATGAACTGTTTCAGTCAGCTTGGAGCGGTGCCCCGTACATGGAAGATACGTATGGGGCTGAAGATGAAGTCGCCATTGTCACAGATCTCGGGTTGATTCCTTTATCTGATGTATCTACTCAGCAGACGTCATCTAAACAAGCGGAAGCAGAAATTGATGTTGTGGTGCAAAAAATTGAAAAAACGCAGCAGGAACTAGCTATCAAAAAATTAAATAGTCCATGGCTGCCGCCTCTTAAAGAAAGATTGCTTCGCAGTGAGTACAAAGAGAAGCGAGACGGCGTATTCCCAATTGGCTTGATTGATGAACCGGAAAAGCAAAGCCAAACGGTATATAACTATCAGCTGATGGACGATGGAAACATTGGTATATTTGGTTCGTCAGGATACGGTAAATCGTTTACAGTCATGATGTTGCTTCTTAGTCTAGCTGAAAGAAAGAGCCCGGAGCAGCTTCATTATTACATTTTTGACTTTGGAAACGGCACGCTGCTGCCGCTTCGTCAGCTGCCTCATACGGCGGATTATTTCTTAATGGATCAAATGCGTAAAATTGAAAAATTCATGACGATTATCAAACAAGAAATCGCAAGGCGAAAGCAGTTATTTCAACAGCGGGAAGTTAGCAATATCAAAATGTATAATGCTCTAAGTTCAGAAGAGCTTCCTCTAATTTTTATCACGATTGATAATTTTGATCTTGTCAAAGAAGAAATGCAAGATCTAGAAATGCAGTTCACACAGCTCGTGCGTGACGGTCAGTCTTTAGGAATTTATATGATCTTTACCGCGACGCGGGTGAATTCTATTCGTCAGTCGCTTATGAATAATTTGAAAACGAAGGTTGTTCATTATTTAATGGATCATTCAGAAGCGTATTCTATTTTAGGACGTACGCCGTATGCGCTAGAGTCTATTCCAGGCCGGGCTATTATCAAAACGGATCAACCTTATTTTGCGCAGCTGTTTTTACCTGCGGAAGGAAAAGATGATTTTGAAATTTTTGATACAGTTAAGCTGCACATTCAACGATTAAAGAATCAATATGCTGATGCTATTGTTCCGGAGCCTGTACCAATGCTGTCATCAAAACTTGTACTTGCCGAGTTTATAACGGACAGAAGGGTTATTAGGGAAAAAGGAGTCATTCCTCTTGGATTAGATGAAGAGTTTGTTCGACCGGTGCATATGAACTTTAAGAAAAATAAGCATTGCATCGTCATGGGGCAGACGCAAAAAGGAAAGACAAATGTAGTGAAGGTCATACTGCAAACAGCGCTTGAACAAGGCGTGAAGCAAATCGGACTATTTGATTCGGTTGACCGCGGTTTATCAAGTTATGCAGCTGAAGAGCAAGTTGTTTACATGGAAACAAAAGAACAGATTATCGACTGGCTTGATTTAACTGAAGAACGATTGCAGCGACGTGAAAATAAGTATTTGGAAGCAGTGCAGGAAGGAACGGTACACAGTCTTTCATTTTCCCCGATCATGCTTGTAGTAGATGGATTTGTACGATTCCAGCAAAACTTAGACAGCGTCCTGCAGGATCGTATTACAAAATTGATGAAAAATTACAGTCACCTGGGCTTTAACTTGATTGTTGCAGGGAACAACAATGAGTTTTCAAAAGGATTTGACGCCTTAACAACAGAAGTGAAGCAAATTAGCCAAGCCGTGCTGTTGATGAAGAAAACAGAGCAAAGCTTATTTACACTTCCTTATGACCGAAAAGAAGCTGACGTTAACCCTGGCTTCGGTTATTATATTAAAAGTGGAAAAGAAACAAGAATTCAAATCCCGCTATGTGTAAGTGAAAGGAAGATCTTAACATGACCGAACAGCGTAAGTATACACTTAAAGTCATATTAGCTGTTGTTTTAATTTTGGCTCTTCCTTCTTTCTTTTTCCAGTATATTGGAGACAACCCACTGCAAGTCACAGAAAACTCAACAAGAACGATTGCGGTGGTTAACGAAGATAATGGAGTAAAAGAAAATAGTGAAAAAGCGATAGAGTTTGGAGAAAAAGTGACTCCTCTTTTACAGGAGGGGTCGGATTATCAATGGACCGTGCTTGGACGAAGCGCAGCTACAAGCGGTTTACAGAATGGAAAATATGATGCGGTTATCTATATTCCCTCGACCTTCTCACAAAATATTTTATCGTATCAGGAAAAAAAGCCAGAAAAAGCTACTTTGGAATACAAAGTTCAAAGTCAGCTTAACGCAGTTAATAAGGAAAAAGTAGTAGGGGAATTAGAAGATGCTACTACAAAGGTTAATAATGAAATGTCCTCTTTGTACTGGAGTTATGTATCACAGGAAGTGGATAAGGTACGAGGACAGTTCGATAAAATTCTAAATAAAGAAATCGCCTTTCAAAAAACAATGGTCGCTTTTTATAAACCGAATTCAAAAGATTTAGCAGGTGAATTAAATGATCAAAAGAAAATTCTTCAGCAAATCCAAGATAATGTAAATAAAGCAGAAAAAGGTTCGAGTGACAGACAAGGCGACGTAGAACAGGTTGAAAAGAATTTAAACAGCTTTATTGGATATGTAAATCAATATCAAACATATCAAGAAACACAGAAACAAATGCTTGAAAAAACGCAGGCTCAAAGCGTCACTGCGATTCAAGAAGGGCTGTCTTCCCTTGAATCTAATCAGCCAAGCTCTAAGCAAAATTTTAATGAGCAGGCCAATCAAGTGTTTAGTGGCTTATCTTCCATTCAACAGCAGTTGGATCAAAATCAAAAAGCCGTCGGAGAACTTGGAGACCAACAAGCGGATAACGTCAGTGAACAAGAAAAAGCTCTGCAAGATTTGAACGGCCAAATAGTCAGTTCATATAAACAGCAGTCTGAGCAAACAACCCTAAATCAAATTGAAAGTAAGCTAAAGCCGCTTCGTGCGCAGCTAGAGACAGCTTCATCAAATGAGGGTGGCGGAGGCTCAACGGATCCAGGAGAAGACGGCGAAACTCAGCCAGATCCGAATCAAGGCGGAGAGACGCCAACGGACCCTGGGGAAGGTGACGGAACTCAGCCAGATCCGAATCAAGGTGGAGAGACGCCAACGGATCCTGGAGAAGATGATGGAACTCAGCCAGATTCCGGTCAAGGCGAAGGAACGTCAGAACCAATTAAAGTGGATTTATCTCAGCAAACAGCAAAGCTTGATGATATATCAAAAGGCCTTGAAGACTTAGAACAGCAGCTCCAAGGAATGGTGAACGAAACACCTGAAGCACCTGAAGCACCTGAGACATCTGAGGGAACGGAAACGCCTGAAACGCCTGAAACGCCTGAAACATCGGACACATCGGATGCATCAGGTACATCCAATGCTGTGAAAAGTGCGCTTGAAAAAGTGGCTAATCTGAAAACACAGGTACAAGCAGTCAAAGATGAGCTGCAAAATGTAACAGTTCAGCCGGAAGCTTCAGGAGAAAATACGGATGAGCTGAAGCGGAAAATTGCCAGTTTGGAAGCAGACGTTAAGTCTTTGACAGCACAGAAAAACAAAGCAGAGAAAGACTTAGAAGAAGCGACCAAGTCGTCGAGCAGTCAAATTGCTAAGCTTCAAGAAGAAAATGAACGATTAAAAAAAGAGAATGAAAAGTTGAAAGAAGACGGCAAAAAGCCTTCTAAAGGTAGTGTGAATGTAGACAATCTCATTACGATGATTACAAACAAAGAAGATAAAATTTTATCTTCTCCAAACCTTTCAGCTTCTCGCAAGGAAAAGTTGAGCAATACATTCTCAGGTAAGATTCAAAGCAGCAGTGCAGAAGATCTGCTAAAGTACTACGGTGATTTATCGCAGTATGATTTGACTTTAGCTCAGGTAGGAAATACAGACATACAGAACAGCGTCCTTAACAATGACTCTATTAAAGGAAGTTTGCAGCAGGCGTTAGCTGGTACCGTCTCTTCTCAAGATGCACGTAAGCAAATCCAACAAAACCTGTCTCTAACAAAAGAAGAGTTAGCACAGTTCCAAAGTTCAGTGCAAGATTTTGCTGATCAATATGGACAAACAGTTGATGCTGAACAAGCATCTATTATGGAAGAGCTATCAGCTATTCAAGAAAAAGCAAATGCAATGAATCAAGAGCTTCAATCTAGCGCAGGTGAAGATCAAGCATTAGAAAAGAAAGAAGCTCCGGACGTAACGGGCTTAATGACGCTGCAGCAAAGCATGGGTCAAGAGTTGAAGGGAATGAACGAACTCATTTCATCTTTAGGTGAAAGACAAGCAAATGTTGTCACATACACAGATGAATTGCAGAAGCGTGTAAATGAAGTCCAGGATAAAGCTGACACGCTTAACAGCAAGTGGGCCCAAAACGTGGATTCAACGAAGTTGGTTCGCGGCCAGGTATACCGTTTGTTAAATAATACATTAGTAGATGGACAGAATAATGATTACGTTTATCATTATTTAGCCAATCCTCTTCAAGTAAGCGGTGAAGTGCCGGCTGAAAAAGTAAAAGAGGTTCCACCAGTTGTCATTTTGGTTATTATCTTAATCAGCAGCTTACTAATTGGCTATTTCAGTCAATACTACCGACATGCACCTATGCTTGTGAAAGGTACGCTGTTTGGGTTATTGAATTTGATTGTAGGGTTAATGGTAAGTATCTTTAGCCTTAATATTTATTCGTTATCGGGAGACCGGGCAATGGAATGGTCAATCTTTACGATCGTCTTATTGCTTGCTACATCTACACTCGTACGTATTGCTTTCTTATTAGGAAGCTTCGCTGGATGGGTTACGACAGTAGGGTTGATTTTATTTTATATTACCCCGCTTCTTAACTTATCTATGCCAAACTTTAATTACGAAGATCCAGTATCTAAAGTATATATGTCAATTCAATATGATACGCAGTCTCTGTTTGGACAGGCGCTTATTGTATTACTGGGAATGACTGCCGTTTTAAGTGTTCTGCCATCTATTATTCGTGCTTTAAAGACGACTAAAGAGGTTGAAAATGATGAAACCTATAGTGCTTAATAAGAAGATTGGAAGTATTGTTCTTATTTTTTCACTTCTTTGTTTCCCTATAGCAGCAGCGGCTGAAGCTGATGACGGAAACGTTGAAGAGATTAAACCAAATGTATATAAGGATGATCCGATTAACTTGGACCCCGAATCTTTGCTAGAAAATAAAAAAGAAGTAGGAAATATTCCGGAGGAAATAAAGGATCTTACATTTGAAAAAGAGGAAGATGTAGAGAAAGAGAGCTTAAAAGAAAGTCTTTTTGCGAACGCATCAGCTGAAGATAATACGATTTCTGCGAAAGCAAAAGAATATAACTTGTTTTCTTCTAAAAACACTTCCTACAAGAAAGATCGAACAGAACAAACTGCTTCTGAAAAGTCATCAGACCTACAATGGTTTTATTTATTATTGATTGGTGTGGGGGTTGTTGTATTATTTGCGGTTTTAATACCGCGCATTAGCCCTCAACCTTCTGTGAAAAAATGAAAAAACCTCGCTGTTAATCAACAGCGAGGTTTTTGCGTATAGACGCAAGCTTATAGGCGGCGGAAGCCTTCTTCAAACAAATAATCTTCTGCTTCTTCGTAAGATAGAAATGCTGCCTCTAAATTCAAGCCAGAATAAACATTCCACAGATCATCTTCATGAACAAGTAAAAGCGTTGCATTGTCTGGGCCGTTCCAGCGCTGTTCATTTCCATTCCCTACAATAGCTTCTTCTCTAGCTGTATCAGGAAGGGTTGACAAAGATTCAATAGAAGCTTCAATAATTGAGCGGAGCTCTTCTTCTGTATAATCACGGATATTTACAAGACCTTTGTCATTTGTTTCATATCCTTTTAAAAACCCTCCATATACAAATCCATTTCCATTAGGATGCAGATGATGCACAACAACCGTTTTATCGTACACGCTTTCTTCATAATGAAAATTCACGCGTCCTAAAGATACATCTTTTCGATGCAGCTCTGGAAACGATGAAATAATAGCTAATTTTTCGTCAAAACTAAGCATACACAATCCTCATTTCTATTTAAATCATTTCATTTTCTGAAATGGTATAAGCTCTTTTACGATTCGGTTGATTATACCATATATAAAGAAAGACACATAATGCTTTTTCCAATGTGGACTTTTAAAAATATAACCCTTCGCATAAAGTGGCCGTCACTGTAAAGAAGAATACATCTTTTTCACTATAAAACTTAACAAAAAAGAGGCAGGGAATTCACAGTGAAAAAATAATATAAAGAGGTGGAAGAAAACTAGTTTTCAAACCTATCATATAGGAGGAATAAAAAAGTGAAATTATACGCTCTGTGTAAAAAAACATGGGCAATATCCCTGCTTGTTTTTGTTCTTTTAGTGAGCTTAACTCCTGTTAGTCAAGCAGCCGCATTTTTATCTGTTGCACAAGCTCTTGAGAATCAAAACAATAGTGTACAAACGGTTAAAGGATATGTAGTAGGTCAACCTACAGGCACATCTACAGTTATTACGAGCAATTACCCAAGCGATTATGCACTTGCTCTTGCTGACAGTTCAAATGAAACCAATACAGACAAGATGGTGTACGTTCAAATTCCTTCAAATTTGCGAAGTACATTTGGACTTCAAAGTCACTCGGAGTTAAGAGGGAAAAATCTTACTGTTACGGGCACACTCACTCCTTATTTTTCACACCCAGGAATAAAATCAGTTACTTCTATCAGTACAGAAACAGGAGGAACTGATCCGGCTCCAGATCCCACAGAGCCAACCGTTCCAGTAGAAGACTACTATCGTACTGCAGCTAAAAAAACAGGAAACAGCTTAAAGACAGAGCTTCATAACATTATTGATCATCACACAGAACTGTCGTATTCAGCCGTATGGGAAGCTTTAAAGAAAACGGATGAAGATCCAGCTAACGCAAATAACGTTATTTTGCTCTACACAGGGCGTTCACAGGCTAAGAGTACAAATGGAGGCGGAGTGGACGATTGGAACCGTGAGCACGTCTGGGCAAAGTCTCACGGGGATTTTGGAACAGCTATGGGACCTGGAACAGATCTTCATCACTTACGTCCAACCGATGTATCTGTAAACAGTACGAGAGGAAACTTAGATTTTGATAACGGAGGGACGGAACATAGCGAAGCACTCGGAAATTATTTTGACAGTGATTCATGGGAACCTCGAGATGAAGTAAAAGGCGACGTGGCTCGTATGTTGTTTTATATGGCCGTGCGCTATGAAGGCGATGTAAGTGATGAGCCTGACTTAGAACTTAATAACACAGTGAATAATGGTACTGCTCCTTATCACGGGAAATTATCTGTGCTTCTTCAATGGAATACCCAAGACCCAGTAGATGATCGAGAACGACGTAGAAATGACATTATTTATTCAGACTATCAGCATAACCGCAATCCTTTTATTGACCATCCTGAATGGGTGAATGAGATTTGGAACTAATGAAGAAGGCGTCCTGGCGGGGCGTCTTTTTTTTTTATAAAAGAAAAAGGAAAAAACTAAAATCCGCCGAATACCTATAGGTGATTTTGAAAAATGGAGGGAAGATATGAAACAGCTATGTAAAAAAGGGTTGGCTTTCGTTTTGATGTTTATTTTTGTTAACGCTTTCATTTTAAGTCCAATTAACGGAGCGGCTGCCGTAGATGGAAAATCAATGAATCCAGGTTACAAAACCTATTTAATGGCGCCTTTAAAAAAGGTAACAGACTATACAACATGGGAAGCGTTTGAGAACGATTTACGCAAAGCGAAACAAAATGGATTTTATGCAGTGACAGTAGACTTCTGGTGGGGAGATATGGAGAAAAACGGCGATCAGCAGTTCGATTTTTCCTATGCGCAGCGCTTTGCTCAAGCAGCTCGTAATGCAGGTATAAAGATCGTTCCTATTATTTCTACTCATCAGTGCGGAGGCAATGTAGGAGATGATTGTAACGTTCCGCTTCCATCTTGGGTATGGAACTTAAAAAGTGATGACAGCCTTTACTTTAAATCTGAAACAGGTACGACAAATAAAGAAACGCTAAGCCCGCTTGCAACGGACGTTATTTCTAAGCAATACGGAGAGCTCTACACGGCATTTGCGCAAGCGTTAGCACCTTATAAAGACGTGATTGCTAAAATCTATTTATCAGGAGGCCCTGCAGGTGAAATTCGTTATCCGTCTTATACAGCAGCAGACGGAACCGGCTATCCGTCTAGAGGGAAATTTCAAGTGTATACATCCTTCGCCAAGAGCAAGTTTCAATCATATGCTTTGACTAAATACGGTTCACTCGCTGGCATTAATCAAGCATGGGGAACCAATTTAACGTCTGCATCGCAAATTTTACCGCCATCAGATGGCTATCAGTTCTTAAAAGATGGTTATTCAACAGCTTATGGAAAAGATTTCTTAGCATGGTATCAAGGAGCTTTGGAAGATCATACAAAACGTATTGGACAGTTAGCTCATCAGGCTTTTGATTCCACCTTTAACGTACCAATCGGTGCAAAAGTGGCAGGAATTCATTGGCAGTATAACAATCCCACGATTCCTCATGCTGCAGAAAAACCTGCTGGATATAATGATTACAACGCGCTTTTAGATGCGTTTAAAACAGCTAAGCTAGATATAACGTTTACGTGCTTAGAAATGACGGACAGCGGAAATTATCCGGAATATTCTATGCCAAAGACGCTTGTACGCCAGGTAGCGGGTATTGCGAATGCAAAAGGAGTTGTTTTAAACGGGGAAAATGCTTTAACTATAGGCAGTGAAGATCAATATAAAAAAGCAGCTGAAATGGCCTTTAACTATAATTTTGCAGGATTTACTTTGCTTCGTTTCTACGATGTTATCAACAATGATACGCTGATGGGGCAATTTAAAAATACGTTGGGCGTTACACCACTTGCGCAAACGGTTGTAGTAAAAAATGCGCCAACTGCATTAGGAGAAACGGTTTATATTGTTGGAGACAGAGTTGAGCTAGGTCAGTGGGATACGTCCATTTATCCAATTAAATTAACATATAATTCATCTACAGCTGATTGGAGAGGCACCGTCTATTTTCCTGCGAGTCAAAATGTTCAATTTAAAGCAATTGTGAAGAGAGCTGATGGATCGTTAAAAGCATGGCAGCCTTCGCAGCAATATTGGAGCGTGCCGTCAACAACAACGACTTATACAGATAATTGGTAAAACAAAACCGCATAGCGTTTGCTATGCGGCTTTATTTTGAACACAAGAATTATTTCCAGTTCGTTTGAATAAATTCATCTCGACCAGACTTAGCGCGGTCTTCTTTATAATGCTTTGGATTTTTCTTGTGAAAATCTTGGTGATACTCTTCGGCTTCATAAAACGTAGAGGCAGGAAGAATGCTTGTTACGATGGGTTTTTTAAAACGTCCGCTTTCTGCGACCTCTAGCTTCGTCTCTTCAGCTGCTTGTTTTTGGTTGTCGTTATGGTAAAAAATTGCTGTTCGATATTGCGAGCCGCGATCTTGAAATTGACCTCCGTCATCTGTTGGATCAATTTGCGGCCAATAAAGATCTAGTAAACGTTTATACGGAAACACTTCGGGGTCAAATGTGATTTGAACCACTTCGTAGTAACCGCTTGTTCCAGATTTTACTTGCTCATAAGTAGGGTTATCCACAGTTCCCCCCATATATCCTGATACAATGCCGTGAATACCTTCTAGCTCTTCAAAAGGTGTAACCATACACCAGAAACATCCACCTGCAAATGTAGCTTTTTCCATACGTAATCCCTCACTTAATCCGTTGTTATGAAGGGTATTATAACAAATTTATATTGAAACAGCTAGAAAAGGGTTTGTAGTCTGTGTAAAAGCTGTGGATAAAGGTGAATATCCACAGCTTTTACACAATAAACTCGACTGTTTTGAAGATTGAAAAATGAAGGAGAGAATAAAGAAAAAATGATAGAATAGATAAGATGTATATATCGTTTTAGAAGAAATTGCACAACAGAAGTACAATCTACGGACTGGACTTTGGGGTGCTGATGGCATCTAGATAAATAAAGTTAGTACGTTAGTAACAAGAGGTAAGAAACAGCATATTCGCGCTGTTAAATAAATATACAAAGATAATAGGAGAGTTGAATATGTTACAAGATAATCTCATCCTAGAGCACTATGGATTAAACGAATTAAATTTTGATACGATCAAAAGCTATCGGGATCGGTTTGCTGAAGTAAAACCAGCTCATCCTTGGAATGCGCTTGAAACAAAGGAGTTTTTATACAAAGTAGGAGCTTGGGGAAAGGTTAGAGATACCCATAAAGAAGGAGTCACACTCGCAGGCCTGCTTTTATTCAGTGAAGAACGGATTATCACAGAAGTTTTACCACAATATTTTTTAGAATACCGGGAAAGTAAAGGGAACGAAGAATGGACAGAGCGCTTTACCTCTCAAGACGGGACGTGGTCAGGAAATATTTTTGATTTTTATTTTCATATTCATGAAATTGTTCGTAATAGCGAACCTCAGCCGTCAATCGCTTCCTCTTTAACAGAAGTTTTGATTAATATGCTTATTCATGCAGATTATAATGGGGAGGGCGGCGTTATTTTAGAAAAGCAACCTTCTCATTACGTTTTTTCTAATCCAGGCCTTTTGTTAGTACCTACAGATTCAGTTTTTAGCAATACCGTTAGTCAGCTTCGAAACCCAAATATCGTTAAGCTATTCAGTTTACTAGGGCTATGTGAACGTTCGGGCTCTGGTTTGAAAAAAGTAAAGCAAAATTGGAGCCTGCATCATTATAAAACGCCAGCTATTGATCAAGATGTTTCTATGCATCGTACAGTGGTCACGTTATCTTTGTCCACTCAAGAAAGACAGGTAAGTTCTTCTGAAAAAGACACTTACAATACGTCCATAACCGATTCGGGAAATAATTTTAAGGATGTCGAAAAATATCAAAATACACCTGAAAACAATGTCAAAATCGACTCATATAATAAAAATGAGTACTCCTATAATAAAGGATTAATAGAGGAGTTTAAGTCATATAATAACGATAATAACTCCTTCAATAAGGAAGATAACTACTATAATAACGAGAGTAACTTATATAATAACGATGATAACTCCTGTAATAATAACCATAACTCCTATAATAATGAGCAAGAAGAGGATTCTTCTAATTTGGTAAATGTAGAGAATATTGATACGAAGCTATGGGATATTGCAGCGTTGGCTCGTGAAAAAAAACGGCTTTCGCCGAATCAGATGGAACATATTATTCTTGAGTTATGTAAAGAAAAACCGCTCATGCTTAAAGAGTTTGCTTATTTACTAGAAAGAACGCCGGATGGAGTACGTAATAATTATTTAACAAAGCTATTACGAAAAGGACAATTACAGTTGAAATATCCAAATCAGCCAAACCATCCAAAACAGGCATATTTATTTAATAAGAAAGATATAGAGAAATAAATCAAGCAACCGATAGAACATATAGAGATTCAGCTGCAAAAAATTGATAAGGAGGAGTTTGCTAAAAGCTACAGATTTAAGGAGGAAATTCACCATAAAGTTGTGCCAAGCTGTCAGACTCTCTTTATATGAGTTCTGGCTCGTATAAAGGAGGAAAAAGAGTGTGAAAAGCAAGTGCGTTCTTATTTTTCTGGTGGTTGTATGGCTGTTTAATATGGGGAAAGGAATAGGATGTGGATCAAAGGTGAATGCAGAGATAAATATACCGCTGTCGACGTGGGTGTGGGATACAAAGAAATGGATGCTGAACCAAGAAGCTATCCTCGAAAAGCTTCAAGAAAAAAAGGTGACAAACGTTTATTTACAAATTGATACTCATCTTTCACCTTCCGTATATCGGCATTTTATCCAACAAGCACAAGCCCAGGGCATAAGTGTTTACGCACTTGACGGCGCTCCTTATTGGATAGGGCCTTCCGGTATAGAAGAGCAGGAAGCATTTTTTAATTGGATAACAGCTTACCAAGCACAAGCAGACGAGCCACAGCAATTTTCAGGGGTTCATTTGGATGTAGAGCCTTATTTGTATAAAAGTTGGGAAAATAATCGAGCGAAAAGTATTCTGCAGTATCAATATGTTATTTCTCAAGCCGCTGTACAGTCTCATGAGTTACACTTGCCGCTTGCTGTAGATATCCCGTTTTGGTTTGACGAAGTTCCATTCAAAAATAGCAATGGTTCCGGTTCGCTGGGGCGGTGGATTATTCAGTACGCTGATGAAGTCACAATTATGGCGTACCGGAACCACGCAGATAAAGAAAACGGTATTGCTGAAATAACAGAAAATGAACGCAAGTGGGGACGTGTACTATCCACTCCGATTGAAATAGGGGTAGAAACGATGGCTTCAGATGAAGGAGAATACATTTCTTTTTCTGCTAAAGGAGAAGAAAAGATGATGCAAGAGCTGGGTATGTTGCTTACAAAGTGTCAAGCTGAAAATCCTCCAAGCAGTATAGCTGTTCATTATTTTGATAGCTGGCTTCAGATGAAGCAATGACAACGAAAAGACCGCTGCATCGCTGCAGCGGCCCTTTTGGGTTTAGGGAGTATAGATACAATATAGCCATTTTCTTAAAGGACTATACATAAAAAAAGTAACCATTTAAAAAATGGCTACTCACACAAAGGGGGGGAACTTAATCTTATCATTCCCACTTTTTCTAAAAGATATGCCTCTTTTAACCCGTTTTTTAAAATAATTTAGTCGTCCAAGATTCACAGTTCCACACGTCTGTGACAACATCTTGATAAAATTCAGGTTCGTGGCAAATAATTAAGATACTTCCTTTGTATTCTTTTAAAGCTCGTTTTAATTCATCTTTCGCATCTACATCTAAGTGGTTTGTAGGCTCATCCAGTACAAGAATGTTGGTTTCATTGTTAATTAGCTTACATAGACGAACTTTTGCTTTTTCTCCACCGCTTAGAACTTCTACTTTACTTTCAATATGTTTTGTTGTTAAGCCGCATTTAGCTAAAGCTGCACGAATCTCGTATTGGGTAAAGTGAGGAAACTCATTCCATACTTCTTCAATACACGTATTGTAATTAGCCGTTTTGATTTCTTGTTCAAAATAGCCAATATGCTGGTAATCTCCTTTTTCTACAGAGCCTGAAATCGGTTTGATTTCTCCTAAAATACTTTTTAAAAGAGTTGTTTTCCCGATTCCATTTGCTCCTACAAGGGCAATCTTTTGACCTCGCTCCATTTTTAAATTCAGTGGCTTAGAAAGCGGCTCTTCGTATCCAATGACTAAATCAGATGTTTCAAAAATTAATTTGCTTGAAGTACGAGCACCCTTAAAGTTAAACTCTGGTTTTGGACGCTCCTGAGCTAGTTCAATTACTTCCATTTTATCGAGCTTTTTTTGACGGGACATGGCCATATTTCGTGTCGACACACGGGCTTTGTTTCTCGCTACGAAATCTTTTAAATCTGCCATTTCTTGCTGTTGTTTTTTATAAGCTGCTTCAAGCTGCTGTTTTTTCATCTCATATACTTTCATAAAATCGTCGTAGTCTCCTACATAGCGATTTAACTCTTGGTTTTCCATATGATAAATTAAATTGATCACGCTATTTAAAAATGGAAGATCGTGAGAAATTAAAATAAAGGCATTTTCATATTCTTGCAAGTAGCGTCGCAACCACTCAATATGCTGTTCATCCAAGTAGTTTGTAGGCTCATCCAGTAAAAGAATTTCTGGTTTTTCAAGCAGCAGTTTGGCTAATAATACTTTCGTACGCTGTCCGCCGCTTAAATCCTGTACATCGCGATCTAAGCCGATATCTTCTAATCCTAATCCGCGTGCAATTTCTTCGACTTTCGCATCGATAACATAAAAGTCATTGTTTGTTAAGAGGTCTTGAAGCGTACCGACTTCTTCTAATAGTTTTTCGAGTTCTTCTGGTGATACCTCCGCCATTTTCTCGTAGAGGCCATTCATTTGAGCTTCTAAATCAAATAAGTATTGAAAAGCACTTTTTAGTACATCACGAATAGAAAGGCCGCGCTCTAATGCTGTGTGCTGATCTAAATAGCCAACGCGCACTTTTTTAGACCATTCTACTTTTCCAGCATCCGGTTCTAGCTTGCCTGTAATGATGTTCATAAATGTTGATTTACCTTCGCCGTTTGCTCCAATTAAGCCGACGTGTTCACCTTTTAACAATCGAAATGATACATCGTTAAAAATCGCACGGTCACCAAAACCATGGCTTAGATTTTTTACGTTTAATACACTCATGCTGACACACCTTTTCTTTTAAAATATCTATCGTACGTTTCGTTATAAACAAATTGATTCATAACGATTATAGCGAACTTATATACATAAATCCATATGAGTTTTCCGGCCTTGAAAGTCATATAAAATTCACTCGCGTCTTCCTTTCACTTCATTCATACTATATATATCAATGTAGAAAATCCTTCATGATGAAGGAACGGTTATATCGAATCATTCAAATAGAGTATACAAAAGAATAAAAAGGCAGGGGGAAAAGAAATGAACATTCATACAATACTAGTGGCAGGAAGAATGCATAAAGAGCTGGAGGAGATAATCAAACAAAAGCAGCTGTCTCAGACGTTTCGATTTATGGAAGAGCAAGACGTTACAATTGAAGATTTAAACTGGGCTGACGCGCTTTTATCCTTCGGTCCAACGAATTGCTTTGAAGATCATAGCCTTAAATGGGTTCATTCTCTCGGCGCAGGAGTCGATCGGTTCTTAGAAAGCGGTAATTGGAAAAAGAGTGTGATGTTAACACGTACGGTTTGTTCATTCGGTCAGCGAATCAGTGAATATTGTCTTAGCTATATGCTAGCTGAACTTCAGCACCACGCACAGTTTCAGCAACAGCAAAAACAAAAGCAGTGGAAAGTGGTAGAGCCTAAGCAGCTTTCTACTCAAACGGTCATAATTTACGGAACAGGTGAAATCGGCGGGCGTCTTGCAGCCGTTTTAAAATCTTTTGGTGTACGAGTAATAGGTGTATCTAAAAGTGGAAATGAAAAGCCGTCATTTGATCAAGTGGTCTCGATTTCGAAGGAAAAAGAATTGCTAAAAGAAGCCGAATGGATTATTAGTACAATGCCGCTAACACATGAAACAAAAAGCTACTTTGATCCCAAATGGATGAATGTAGTTGAAAATGCATACTTTATAAATGTTGGACGAGGAGCAACTGTAGATGAAAATGCGTTAGTAGAGGCTATTGAGCAAAAACGTATTCGAAAAGCATACATAGACGTGTTTGAGCATGAGCCGTTAACGAAAGAATCTTCTTGGTGGGATTATTCAAACATCATCATAACACCTCATATTTCAGCGGTGACTACGGCTGAAGAAGCCATTGAGTGCTTTGTTGAAACGCTGCAAAAAGTTGAGCAAGGCGAATTGCCTTCTAACTTGGTTAATATTGAAAGAGGCTATTAAAGCATTATGATGCGCGTTTCCGCTATGAGAATGGTATACTGAAACTTGCTTTTCTTGAACGAAAAGAATGAAATCTGTTCTTCTAGGGGGGAACAAACGTTGAAGCAAGAAGAACTATTTGAACAAGCACGTGTATTTATAGAGACGTGTTACGCTGAACTTGAAAAAAGCGAAGCGGATAAAAACAAGCGGTTAAAAGAAATCCATCAGCAAATTATGTCACTCGGACATTATGATCATACATTTGAAGAGTTAGAGCACGGAGCTCGTATGGCTTGGAGAAACAGCAATAAATGTATTGGACGATTATTTTGGCAATCGCTCAATGTATTTGATAAGCGAGATGCGAACACAGTTGAAGAGGTAAGAGACGCCCTTTTTCACCATATTGAATATGCAACAAATGACGGGAAAATCCGGCCTACTATTACGGTGTTTAAACCGAAAATGAAAGCAAAAGAGCCGGTTAGAATATGGAATCATCAGCTAATCCGCTATGCGGGATATGAGACGGAATATGGTATGGTAGGAGATCCTGATTCTATTGCGTTTACGGAGGTTTGCCAAAATTTAGGATGGGAAGGTGAGAGAACTCACTTTGATGTTCTTCCTCTTGTACTGCAAGTTAATGAAGAGTCACCTCGATGTTTTGAGATTCCCAAACATTTAGTGAAAGAAGTAGCTATTACGCATCCAGAACTTCCTGAATTTGAAGACTTACAGTTAAAATGGTACGCTGTCCCGATGATTTCAGATATGAAGCTAGAAATTGGAGGGATTGATTACGTCGCGGCACCATTTAATGGATGGTACATGGGGACTGAGATTGGGGCGCGAAATTTAGCGGATACGTATCGCTATAATCAACTTCCAAAAATAGCTTCTATGATGGGATTGAACATGGATTACAACGCGACGCTTTGGAAGGATAAAGCTCTTGTTGAATTAAATGTTGCAGTGCTTTCTTCTTTTAAACGAGAAGGAGTTAGCATTGTAGACCATCACACCGCTGCTCAGCAATTTCACTTGTTTGAAGAAAGAGAGCAAAAAAATGGCCGCGAAGTGACTGGGAACTGGACGTGGTTGATTCCGCCCGTTTCGCCAGCTACCACGCATATTTTTCATAAGCCTTATAAAAATAAAGTATTATCACCAAATTATTTTTATCAAGACGCTCCTTATTAAATGAACAAAAAAGAGAGTACGCATTTGTACTCTCTTATTACACGTTAATTAATTTTTGTGTTTATCAAGCAAGTTAGCAAGTACATATGTTTTGTACTTTTCTACTTTGCGGCCTTCGTGGTTGCGAACTCCTCGTTTCTTAAGTTCCTCAACATACCAACCTTTGCTTCCTACGTGCATACTCAAACACCCTTTCGTCATTTTTTTAGGATGAACAGAATGAGGTTCATTGTCTGCTCGAATGGAGACATCTTGTCTTTCCAATACGTGCCTCATTGTAACATCTTTTATTTTATGATGAAAGGGAAAAAGGTTAAAAAAACGAGAATGATTTCAAATGAATTTTAGTTTAATCATTCCTCGTTTTTTTGAGATAGAAGGAGGAGGTTTAATTCATCTTTATTTTGAATTAGATCTTCTAGCGTATATTGATCCAATACCTTAATGAAGGCTTGCATGGCTTCATGTAAAACACTTTTTAACTTACAGACGGGGCTAATAATGCAGAAGTTTCCTTCACAGTCAAAACATTCCACGATATGAAAATCTTCTTCTGTTTGACGTACCACTTTTCCAATATTAATGTCTTTTGGAAGCTGAGCTAAACGAATACCGCCGTTTCGTCCTCGAATCGTTTCAATTAAGCCAAGTTTTCCAAGCTCGTGAATGATTTTCATAAGATGGTTTTTTGAAATATTATACGCTTCAGCAATTTCTTTTATATTGCTTAGTTTATTATTATCGCGAACGCCTAAATATAATAAAACTCGCAGTGAGTAATCTGTATATTGTGTGAGCCTCATCTTTTTACCTCTTCTCTTATCAGCAGCTGATATATCTATAATAGCATGTCTATATCTAAGAAATACAGAAAGAATGCTCTCATTTTTGACGAGGCGAATTTGTGAACATTTCTTTAAATATGTATATAAAATATATCTTTTTAAGTTGGATATGAGTATCATAAAGATGTATTAAAAATATATCTTTTAAAAATGAATCTTTCGGAGGCGAAAGTTATGAAACAAACAACTATTTCTATTGTAAAAAGTACAGTTCCTGTTTTAGAACAGCATGGTCAAGCAATTACCACTCGTTTTTATGAGATGCTTTTTGAACAGTATCCTTCTTTAAAAAATGTATTCAACCAAACAAATCAAAAAACAGGCCGTCAGCAAATGGCGTTAGCTAATACAGTTTATGCCGCTGCGCAGTATATCGATCGGCTTGAAACGCTGCTTCCAGTTGTAAAGCAAATCGCTCATAAACACCGCAGTATCGGCGTAAAAGCAGAGCACTATCCAATTGTCGGAGAGTTCTTATTAAAAGCAATTAAAGATGTTTTAAAAGAAGCTGCGACCGATGAGATTATGGAAGCTTGGAAAGAAGCATACGGTGCCATTGCGGACGTGTTCATAAGTGTGGAGCAAGAATTATATGAAGAAGCCGAAGAAAAAGGATGGAAAGATTATAAAAAACTAATGGTTCATAAAAAAGTAAAAGAAGCAGAAGACGTGTACTCGTTTTATTTAGTATCACCTGATCAAAAAGCGTTGCCTGCTTTTCTGCCAGGTCAGTATGTGAGTGTACGCATTCCTGGTCAAGAGTATTTATCTATTCGTCAGTACAGCTTATCAGGCTATCCAAGTCAACCATATTATAAAATTACGGTGAAAAAAGAAAAGCAAATGGAAGACGGGGTCGTGTCAACTTATTTACATGACCAATTGAAAGAAGGAGACTTGCTTGAAGTCAGCGTTCCAGCAGGAGATTTTGTCTTAAAAGAAAATAGTAAATCAGTATTTATCAGCGGAGGTGTAGGAATTACTCCAATGATGTCAATGCTGCATCAAGCACTGGAAAACAATCAAGAAGTAACATTTATTCACAGTGCTAAAAATGAGCAGTTTCATGCAATGAAACAAGACCTTCAATCGTTGTCAGAGACATATACGTTTGAACAACACGTTTTCTATAGTCAAGCGCAAACAGACCAGCATGATGAACATATAACGTATGGTCGCTTAACTAAAAAAGAGCTAGCTAAATATGCCGGCGATAAACACGCATATTATTATGTTTGTGGATCTTCTTCATTTACGCAAATGGTGTTAGAAGGCCTAGCTGAAATGGGTATTTCCCAAGAAAATATCATGTATGAATCGTTTGGCCCGAAAATGAGTATGACTCCTTCCGCATAAATGTATGGAAAAAGGGTAAAAAGCTAACAGTAGACAATACTGTTAGCTTTTTTTATGAAAGGGAGTTTAAAGATGACAAATAAGCAGTATGACATGGTGGGAATAGGAATAGGACCTTTTAATTTAGGCTTAGCGGCCCTTGCTGAGCCTCTTGATGAAATTGATGCCGTCTTCTTTGATAAAGAAGAGAAATTTGAATGGCATCCGGGCATGTTAATTGACGGCACGGACTTGCAGATTCCGTTTCTAGCAGACTTAGTTACATTTGCGGATCCAACAAGCCCCTATTCTTTTCTAAATTATATTCACAAGCAAAAACGCTTGTATCCGTTTTTTTTCTTTAATCGTTTTGACATTCCGCGTCAAGAATACAACGAGTACGCAAAATGGGTAGCGGAGCAGCTATCTTCCTGCCACTTTTCTTCAAAAGTTGTGGACGTGATACCGAAAAATGAAGAAGAGTATTATGAAGTAAAGGTAGAAACACCTGATGGAATTCAAACGGTAAATGCTAAACACGTTGTAATGGGAACAGGAAGTATTCCACTTGTACCTCCGGCTTTTGAAGAAAAGCTTAATGAGCATATTTTACACAGCAGCGGCTATTTACATAAAAAAGAAGAGATTCAAAAAGGAAAGCATGTAACGATCGTTGGTTCAGGGCAAAGTGCTGCAGAGATTTTTCTTGATTTACTAGAAGAACAGACTGAACATCATTACCACCTTACATGGTTTACAAGATCCTCTAATTTTTTTCAGCTTGATCAATCCAAGCTTGCTCAAGAGTTATTTTCGCCAGACTATGTAGATTACTTTCATTCGCTGCCTTTTGAGGAACGTACAAGCACGGTAGAAGATTTAAATCCTTTACGTCACGGAATTGAATCTTCTACCTTAACGAAAATCTATGATTTACTTTATCATCGTTCACTTAAAGGAAAAGTACCCGTTACGATTCAAGCTTCGACTGAAGTAAGTGATATTCATAAAAAAGGAAATGGATATGAGCTGGAGTGCAAACAATTAAAGGCTGAACGCTCTTTTCAATACGAAGCGGATCGTTTGATATTGTCCACGGGCTATAAGCCAAAAATTTCGCCGTTCATCGAACGAATAAAAGATGATATCGAATGGGAAGATGACAAGCGTTTTAAAGTCACAAAAGATTACCGGCTTGTCTTTAAACAACCTCGTAACCACCACTTTTTTACGTTAACCAATATTGAACATTCACATGGATCTGGCGCAACAAATCTTGGTTTATCCGTTCAGCGCAATCAGCGTATTCTGAACGTGATTGCAGGGAGAGACGTGTACCCAGTTCCAGAAGAGACGACGTTCCAGACATTTAATTTGTTTTGAATTTCTTCTTTATAAAAATCTTCAATGTGGTTTTTGATTATTGTAGAAAAGTTTTTTACCCATAAACTATGTTTAAAAGAATAGTGTACGGGTATTTTATTTATAGAACATTAGTACACAAATCAATTAAGGAGTTGCTTAGAATGAGTAAGAAAATTGCAGTACTAGTAACAGATTTATTTGAAGATGTGGAATATACAGATCCAGCCAAAGCCTTTGAAGAAGAAGGCCATACGCTAACAAAAATCGATGTTAAAACAGGTGAAGTAACAGGTAAACAAGGCGAAACAACATTAACAATTGATAAAGCAATTGCGGATGTAAAACCAGAAGATTTTGACGCATTGTTTTTACCGGGAGGTTTCTCACCAGATATCTTACGTGCGGACGATCAAGTCGTAGCTTTCACAAAATCATTTATGGATGAAGGCAAACCGGTTATGGCTATCTGTCATGGACCACAGCTGCTAATCAATGCTGAAACATTAAAAGGACGTGACGTAACTGGTTTCAAATCAATTGCTATTGATTTGAAAAATGCAGGTGCAAACTTCCATGACAAAGAAGTGGTGGTATGCGGTAATCAACTAGTTACAAGCCGTACACCAGACGATATGGAAGCATTCGTACGTGAATCAGTAAATGTCTTAAAGTAAGTAAATAATATTAGTAAAACTTTCTGTAAAAGGTGATAACAGGGTGGTTTACCACTCTGCTGTCGCCTTTTTTGTATGTAACGATTTTGACGAGGAATTTACAGTTATATTACTGCATTGGATGAAGCGGTTTCTAAAAGAATATGAAAACCTTTTACTATCAATAGATAGAAGCCACGTAACACAATCGAAATATTTTTTACATAAATGAAAGTATAATTTTGGTAGCTTAAAAGACGTTGCGAGTTTCATAGTTTTCATGCAACAATGAGGGTGCATCACGAGATTGGCTTGCTACAAGCTTAGATGCGTTGCGGTTTTACAAAAAAACTTTATTATCACATAGGAGGATTTCAAACATGAAGAAAAGGTTTCGTATTGCCACTGTCGCAGGTGCCGTATCATTAGGATTACTAACAGCAGGACAAGCAAATGCAGCAGCTCCTGATTGCAACACTCCAAAACAAATTAACATTAAAGATGCTCAAGCAGCACAAAATATAAATGTAGATGAGCTATTAAAGAAATTTAACGCTCAAGGACAATCTGCTCAAGCAGCAGCTCCACAACAAGAAACACAAGCATCAGAGCAAGCTGAAGCAGCTCCACAGGAACAAGCACAAGCACCAGAGCAAAGTGAAGAAGCAAAAGCTCCAGAGCAAACACAGCAAAACACAAAAGCTCAACAATCAGAAAATACTGATAAAGCAGAACAAACAAAAGATGCTAGTCAATTCGAACAAAAGGTCGTAGATTTAGTGAACCAAGAGCGTGAAAAACAAGGTTTAAAACCTCTAACACTTAACAAAAAATTAAGTGACGTTGCACGCACTAAATCAAAAGATATGATGGACAAAGGGTACTTTGACCACAATTCACCAACATATGGTTCACCATTTGATATGATGAAACAATTCGGCATTGAATATACAACTGCAGGTGAAAACATTGCAAAAGGTCAGCAATCTCCTGAAGATGTAATGAATGCTTGGATGAATAGTGACGGTCACCGCAAAAACATTCTAAACCCTGATTTCACTGAAATTGGTGTTGGATACGTAAAAGGTGATACTACGTACTGGACTCAACAATTTATCGGTAAGTAATACAAAAAGAGCAGGATATACCTGCTCTTTTTTGCGTTTTTAGCTGTCCAATTTGGGTATAGTAAAGTAAGAACACGTAAAGGAGTGCCTTAAATTGGGACGTATATTAAAAAAAATTCTAGTCGCTGTTTTTCCTATCCTTTTAAAAGAAGGATATCGTCATTATAAAAATCGTAAAACTCGAACTACGCCGTCTAAAGGATATAAATAAAAAGGACTCGAAAGAGTCCTTTTTATTTTATGCTTGAACGGTGATATGCTTAAATTCTTTTACGTTAAATAATCCTTTGTCGGTTAATTTTAGACATGGGATAACAGGCAAGCTTAAGAAAGATAATGTCAGCAGCGGGTTGAATTTCTGTGAAATATCAAGCTCATGAAGAGCCCCGTGAAGCTGCTTAAGTAAGCTGTTTACTTCATTGTAAGGGTGAGGTGACATTAATCCTCCAATGGAAAGAGGGAGGGAGCCAATCACTTCATTGCCTTTTACAATAACAATACCTCCGCCGATTTCTTCAATTGCCGCAATTGCTTTTGCTAAATCTTCATCATTTGTTCCTACGGCTACGATATTATGTGAATCATGAGCAATCGTGGTAGCAATCGCTCCGTCTTTTAACTGAAAACCTTTTACAATCCCAAGACCAATATTCCCTGTTAGATGATGACGCTCAACAACAGCCATTTTTAGCTGATCGTTTTCTACAGAAGACTGAAATTCGTTTTGCTTCACTTGAACTTCTTCTACAATATGATTTGTAATCAGGCTGTTTGGATTAATTTCAATAATATTAGCCCGATTGTGCTGAAGTGGTATCGTAAGTTTTTTAATGGAAAACTCTTTGAGATGAACAGAATTCATTAGTTCTGTTGGAAGATCAATTTGTTCTTCTTGAACAGAAAGCATCTCTCCATTTTCAGCAATAAGCTCTCCGTTTTGATAGACATGTGCTGCAGATATATCGGTTAAGTCGTCTAATAGAATAAAATCCGCTTTGTAACCAGGAGCAACCGCACCTCTATCTTTTAACCCGTAGCATTCAGCGGCATTTAACGAAGCCATTTGAATCGCAATTAGCGGATCCAGCCCGAGTTCAATAGCAAAACGAACATTGTAATCAATAGAACCTTCCGTTAATAAATCATCTAGGTGTTTGTCATCGGTACAGAATAAAAATCTGCGCGCGTTACGTTCATTTACAGCAGGTAATAGTTGTTTCAAATCTTTAGCAACAGAACCTTGGCGGATCAGAACATACATCCCGCGCTGAATACGCTCAATTGCTTCTTCTGCTGTTACGCATTCATGATCTGTTGAAATATCAGCGGTACGATAAATATTAACGCCCGTAGCATCTAGCCCTGAGCCGTGCCCATCAATTACGCCGTTTGCATCGTTAGCTGCTTGTAATTTATCGAGCATATCGTCATCGCCATCTCGCACAGCAGGGAAATCCATCACTTCTGCTAATCCAAGCACGCGAGGGTGAGAGAAAAATGGCGCTAAGTCAGCTGCTTTTAAGACGGCTCCAGAGCTTTCAAAAGGAGTTGCCGGCACGCTTGAAGGTAAGTTCACAAATACGTCTAAAGGAATGGAATCCGAGTTTTGAAGCATAAACTCAATGCCAGATTTCCCTGAAACATTCGCAATTTCATGAGGGTCCGTTACGACAGTTGTGACGCCTCTAGGTACAAGAAGTTTTGAGAACTCTTTAGGTGTAACCATTGATGATTCAATGTGAACGTGTCCATCAATGAATGTAGGAGAAATGTATTTTCCTTTTGCATCCACGACGTTATTCCCATCGTATTGACCTATTCCAACAATCACTCCATCAGCAATCGCAATATCGGCTTCAATGATGGAAAGCGTAAAGACATCGATAATTTTCCCGTTTTTCACTACAAGATCTGCAGGTATTTTTTTATTGGCAACAGCAAGCTGTTTTTTTAAGGTTGTTTTTGTATTTGACATGAATGTGACTCCTCTCATTGTATAACTGAATAACAATGAAGGACTATGTAAGGGAGAACATAAAGAAGAATAAAAATGCAGTATGAATGATGTTCAACCCTCGTAGTCCAACTATTTACGGTAGTTCGGTAGAAACTCTTGGACCCTATTTCCAAGACTATACGAGCTTTAGGTATTTCGATACATTCTATAGACAAATAATAAAAACGTCAATTCCTAATAAAAAAGAAAGATTTTTGGGAATATTTCATCTATGTGTATATAAACGATTTAACTCTTATTTGCTCGCTAAAAGGCGCAGCATTCATGTATAGAAAAAAATGTAGAAAAAACCGTCAATGGCTATTAGTCATTGACGGAGTTGTCATTAAGCTTGTTTACGCAGTGTACCTAATTCTTCCGCGATCGCTTGCATTTCACTTGGGCTAAAAGAATCTTTTCTCATTACCATATCGTATAAGTACTTTAAGTCTTCATACATTTCTTCGTCAAAAGCTTCAGCTTTAATTGCTCCGATATTTAGCATGCGCAGTTTTTCACTAATGCTATCGACCATATGTTTAATATTCTCTGGAGATTTTACTGATAAATCCACTTTGTTCATCCTTCCAGTTGCGTTTTTTTTATTGTAACATGTTTTTATCGTGTGAACACTTTTATGTCAGGTTCTTATCCACAGAAGAGTGGAAACGATATAAATAAAAGAAAACTATTTTTTAGTTTAAAAATGATTGTATATAATGTTTGTAATAAGGGAAAGGAGTCGAGACTATGATTAACGTATTATTCGTTTGTTTGGGAAATATTTGTCGTTCACCCATGGCAGAAGCGGTCTTTAAAGATATGGTGAAGAAAAAAGGGCTAGAAGGACAAATTCACGTAGATTCTGCAGGCACAGGAGGCTGGCACAAAGGCAATCCTCCTCATGAAGGAACGCAATCTATTTTAACGAGAAACAACATTGATTTTAAAGGGCAAACAGCAAGACAAGTGATTCAAGAGGATATAGCTAAATTCCATTATATTATTGGAATGGATGTCGAAAATGTAGGAAACCTGAGAAGGATGGCTGGACATACTAAAACAGGTTATATTGCAAGGCTTTTGGATTTTGTGCCCGATTTACATATTGAAGATGTGCCTGATCCTTATTTTACGGGAAATTTTGACGAAGTATATGACTTAGTTCAAGAAGGATGCAAGGCTCTTTTAGACGAAATTATAGAGAAGCATTTCTCGGAATAAGCGATACTTAAAAAATAAAAGCGGAGGAGAAACGACAAATGGGTAAACGAAATAAGCTAGTAGAAGGTATTGTCATTGGAGCAATTATAGGAGGAGCTGTTTCTTTATTTGATAAAGAAACAAGAAGCTCTGTCATTCAAGGAAGTAAAAAACTGAAAGACAAAACAACAACTCTTATTCAGCACCCTGAACTTGTAACGGATACTGTCAAAGAGAAATATGAAACCATCCGTACGACCATCGAGCAAGTTTCTGAAGATGTATCATTTGTAGCAGGAAAAGTAGAAAAGTTAAAAGAAACAACACCTCAGGTGATGGAAATTGTAAACGATACAAAAGAAGCATTTGTGGAGAAATATGGTGATGAACAAAAATAAATAAGGAGGCACATATGGCTGGAATGTACATAAATAACATCGTAAGGTTTGGCAAAGAACTGATGGGCCGCATTCATCGAGATGAGCTGCCTAGTTTATCAGCTGAATTGGCTTATTATCTGCTGCTCTCGCTATTTCCTTTTTTAATTTTCTTAATTACGCTGATTGGATTTTTGCCATTAGAATCAACAGACCTGCTTGACTTGGTCGAAAATGTAGCGCCACAGCAAACGCTGCACATGATTGAAAGCAACGTTTCCCATATCATTGGTTCTCATAATGAAAAGCTATTATCCTTTGGTATCATTGCCACGATGTGGTCTGCTTCAAATGGAATTAATGCGATCGTAAGAGCATTTAACCGAGCATATCACGTACAAGAAAATCGGCCTTTTTTAGTGGCGAGAGGTATGGCAGTTCTCCTTACTTTTGCGATGATATTTGTTATTATTGTAGCGCTTTTACTTCCTGTTTTCGGTCATATGATTGGCCTTTATTTATCGTCTACGTTTGGGTTTTCAGAAACTTTTCTCGCTTTATGGTCTGCTTCCCGCTGGATTATCAGCGGCCTCATTTTGTTTACTGTTTTTACGGGGTTATATTACTTTGCTCCTAATAAAAAACTGCTGATTCGAAATGTTGTAAAAGGAGCGGCTTTTGCTACGGTCGGATGGACAGTGGTATCGATGCTGTTTGCATATTATGTAAATCATTTCAATAACTATACAGCTACATATGGAAGCTTGGGCGGAATTATTATCCTGCTTATTTGGCTGTACCTATCGGGCATGATTATCGTTATTGGAGGAGAAATCAACGCTATTTTCTACGACCGTCGAGTCAAATCTTCATAGTCACAAATTGGGATGAAATCATTCGCAAGATATGAGCATACTAACAAAGTGAAAGGGAGGTTTTACATCATGACAAAGCATACAAAAAAAGACGGAAGCAATACAAAGCAAAATAAAAAGAGCCAGCCAAAGCATAAAACAAGCAACAGCCAAAATGGACAAAACGGTTACCATTAAGGCAGTGATTTCCATAATAAAAAGCCTAACAAATACGTTAGGCTTTTTTGCGTTAAGATTTTAGCAAGCGAAGGCCGTTTAAGATAACTAAAATGGTGCTGCCTTCGTGACCTATAACACCAAATGGCATATCAAGCACTTGGAAAAAATTCGAACAAATTAATAAAAAGATGACGGCAATAGAAAAAATAACGTTTTGCTTCACAATTGAGTTCATTCGTCTGGAAAGAGCTACTGCATCCGAAATTTTTGATAGATCATTTTTCATTAAAACGATATCGGCTGTTTCAAGTGCCACATCCGTTCCTTCTCCCATGGCTACTCCAACGTTAGCAGTAGCAAGAGCAGGTGCATCGTTAATGCCATCTCCCACCATTGAAACGGTAGGGAATTTTTCTTTTAACGCTTTAATTTTATCTACTTTCGCTTCAGGCAAACATTCTGCAATGTATTCATCGACTGCACACTCTTTTGAAATAGCTTCGGCTGTTTTTTCGCTGTCTCCTGTAATCATGACGGTATGAATGCCCTGCTCTTTAAGAGATTTAACAGCGTCTACAGCTTCTGTTCGTACAACGTCTTTTAGCGCAAGCAATCCCACAATACCATGCTGGTCTTTTGCGTACACAATCGTTTTTCCTTCACTGGCAAGTGTAGATGAAATCCCATTTTCAAATTCAGCTGCATCTTCTTTACCTACGAAATCTGCTTTTCCTATTTTCCACGTATCTCCTTGAAGAGACCCAATGACACCATATCCGGGAACGTCTTCAAGCGAATCTGGCTGAACAAGCGTCAATTCCTGCTTATTTTTCACAAAGTCAACAATAGATTGAGCAAGCGGATGATTGGACTGACGTTCAATTGATGCGATTTTAACAAGAAATTCCTGTTCGTTTATATCAGAACGGACAATGACATTTGTTACTTCTGGCTTTCCTTTTGTTAACGTTCCTGTTTTATCAAAAGCAATTGCGCTTAAATGGCTTAACCTTTCCAAATGCACGCCGCCTTTGAACAAAATTCCTTTTTTTGCTCCGTTTGAAATAGCAGACAGCGAAGCAGGGGTGATAGATGCAACCAGAGCGCAAGGAGACGCTACAACTAAGAGAATCATTGCACGGTAAAATGTCTCGGTCCAGCTCCATCCAAGCACATAGTGTGGGAGAAATAGCATAACTGCCACAACCGATAGAACAATTTTTACGTATGTGCCTTCAAATCGTTCAATAAACAATTGAGAAGGAGACTTTTCACTTTGAGCCGTTTGAACAAGTTGAATGATCTTTTGAAACAGCGTCTCAGCACTTGGCTTTGTCATTTTAATGGTAATGGCGCCTTTCACATTCACCGTGCCCGCGAATACTTCATCATCGAGCTGTTTTAGTACAGGAACAGATTCCCCTGTAATAGCAGCCTGATCAATCGTTGTTTGACCTGAGACAACAATCCCATCGGATGGCACTCGTTCACCCGGCTTAACTAACAGCAAGTCACCGATTTGTAAATCCGAAATGGATACAATTTCTTCTTGATCTCCAATCAGACGCGTTGCTTCTTGCGGCTGTAAATTCATCAAGGCGCTAATTTCTCGGTTGCTTTTATTCATGGTGTACGTTTCTAATGCACCGCTTAATGCAAAAATGAAAATAAGCATAGCACCTTCTGTCCAGTAGCCAATTACAGCCGCTCCAATGGCTGCAATAATCATTAACATTTCGACATTCAATTCTTTATTTTCAATCGTTTCTTCAATGCCTTCTTTTGCTTTAGCAAATCCGCCTATCACGTAAGCTAATACAAAGAGCGTAATAGATACAGCAGTATCCTGCTGTTTTGACAGCAGCCAGCCGGCTAAAATCAGCACGCCGCTTAACAGTGCAGCAATGAGTTCACCATGTGTTTTTAATCCGTTGACAGCAGAAGATGTTTGAGGCGTTTGTTCTTGTTTTTTAGGTAACGCATTTTCCATACAAATCCTCCTTGAACGATAATTGAGAAGAATAATCACAATCATTACCCCTAAAAAAACACGAAAGCTGCCATCTCAGCGATAGCAGCACATTTTTTCAGTTCTTCTCTTTTAAATTGGGATATTTAGTATAGTATAGCACGGAACAAGCAAGGAGGTAACGACTAACGCCTAAAAAATAAAAACAGAATGCAGCTGGACGTCTGCATTCTGTAAAAAACGTACTACATATCTAAATGTTCTTCATAATATTTATAAGCGGAAGTGTAAATGTGCTCGATATCGGCATCCGTCATGTACATTAAGGTTTCACGGTCAATCCCCTTCATCGTTTCAATAAATGTAATCATGTTTTTGCGTTCTTGTCTGCTCATTTATTATTCTCCTCTCCATCTGTTTTAATACAGTTTATTATATTTAATTGTATTATATAACAGAAAAAGTATTTTGTGTGGATTTTTTTTAAAAATAGGCAAAAAAATTTAAAAAGACGTAAATAATTGACTATATAGAAAAAGGTGTTTTATAATTTATATATGAACATATGCTCATATACTTGCATATAATGAACGGAGAGATGTTATGAAAAAAGATGAACATTCGTTTTTATCGCCTCAAACAGTAGAAGAAGCGTCAAGAATACTAAAAGCTATTTCAGATCCTACGAGAATGAAAATTCTTTATTTGCTATTTCAAGAAGAGTGTTCAGTCGGTCATATGGTTGAAGTGCTTGGTGTTTCACAATCAGCTATTTCACATCAGTTAACTCACTTGCGTCATTTACGTTTAGTAAAATATCGCCGTGAAGGGAATACGTATTTCTATACGTACGATGATGAACACGTTGTTGGAATACTGCATCAAGTAATTCAGCACGTAGAATGCTCACATAACGAATAAAAGGAGGGGCTTTGCATGAGTCATGATCATCACCACCATCATGGTCACCATCACCATTTTGATACACAGCGTGAAGGCAACAAAAAAGGTCTGTTAATTGCACTCATTATCACCGCCGGTATTATGGTTCTTGAGTTTGTTGGAGGGCTTTTTACAAATAGTTTAGCGTTATTATCCGATAGCGGACACATGCTTTCTGATACAAGCTCACTTGCTCTTAGCCTTGTAGCGATATGGTTTGCTAACCGAGCTGCATCGGCTAAAAAAACGTACGGTTATTATCGTTTTGAAATATTAGCGGCTCTTTTTAACGGAGTGGCACTGTTTGTAATAGCAGGATTTATCATCTATGAAGCCTATCAGCGCGTATTAGAGCCGCAGTCTGTAGCAAGCGGCAGCATGATGCTGATTGCTACTGTTGGTTTACTCGCTAATTTAATCAGCGCATGGTCACTTATGAGACAAGGCGATGTAAAAGGAAATGTAAATTTACGCAGCGCTTACTTACACGTACTGGGAGATGCTTTAGGATCTATTGGAGCTATTGTAGCTGGACTTCTTATGATGCTGTTTGGATGGTATATTGCTGATCCTATTATTTCTGTAGTTGTGTCTGTATTAATTTTAAAAAGCGCTTGGGCCGTGCTTGCCCATAGCATTCATATTTTGATGGAAGGCTCTCCTGAAGGGGTAGATCACAGTGAAATAAAAAACCTTCTTGAAAACATTGAAGGAGTCAAAGATGTGCATGATTTACACATTTGGACGATTACTTCAGGACTGGACTCATTGAGCTGTCATATGCGCGTAGAAGATGAAAAAGATTGTCAGCAAATTTTGCAAAAAGCCATTGATTTAGTACATGATCACTGCGGCATTGAGCATACCACGATACAAATTGAAAAATCAGCTCTTCAGCATCGAACGCTAAAAGTTTAAAGAACGAGCGAGAACCTATAGGTTCTCGCTCGTTTTTTGTTGCATAGGCATCTTTTGTCCGAATACAAAAAGAATAATAAAAATAAAGCCAAGCATCCCGCTAATAATATTAAAAAAGCTGATATGGTGAAAGAACTGAATAAACGTGCCACCTATGTAAGGGCCGGCAAGGCTTCCGATACTAAAAGCAATGCCGCATAGTAAATTACCTGTAGGCAGTAGACGAGCAGGAATCAAATCCGTCATATAGCTGATTCCTAAACTAAACGTCGAGCCTACAACCATGCCAGCTATAAATAAACAAGCTACTAATGGAATAGCGGTCTCTTCCAAGAGACTTGCTGTAAAAAATGTAACGGCTCCAATGGATAAAATCCATCCTAATACCAATTTCCGTCCAAATTTATCGCTCAATATTCCGAGAGGAAGCTGAAATACAATAGCTCCAACTGCAAAGGAAGTCAGCAGCAGTGAAATAAACTCTACTTGCAAACCAATTCGTAAGCCATATACAGGAAAGCTTCCGTTCAGTGATGATTCTAAAAATCCATATCCAAAAGGCGGCAAAAAAGCAATCCAAGCATACTTAGCCGCCTTAGAAAATCGCTTAGCCGTTTCTTTTAACGAATTAACCTCCACTTCCTGTAGGGGAAATTCATTTTTTATCAAAAATAAAAACACCCATGTTATGAGGCAAAGAGCTGAAGAAATCATAAAAGGAAGCGCTTGGTTAATTTCAATTAACGGCGTCATTAAAGGGCCAACAGCAAAACCAATACCGAAAAAAAGCCCGTACAATGAAATGTTGCGACCTCGTTTATCAGCAGGTGAAGATGATGTAATCCACGTTTGAGTACCAAAGTGCAGCGCGTGATCTCCTATTCCAATAAATAAACGGAGCACAAACCAAAAAACAACAGATTTCCACAGGGGAAACAAAGCTAAAGATACAATAACTAAAAGTCCCCCTGCTGCGATAATTGGTTTATATCCGTATCTGCGAAGCGGCCCTTCCATGAAAGGAGAAATAAATAAAATACCTAGATACAATCCAGTTGCGTTTAATCCGTTTATAGTAGAAGAAAGACCATCTTTCTCAAAAATAATAGCGATTAAAGGCAGCAGCATACCTTGGCTGAATCCAGAAATGGCGACAAGGCTAACTAAAATCCAGAAACGTTGTTTATGAGTAGCACTCACAGCATTCAACCTCTTTTTATCTATATTTTGTCAATCCAACTGTTTAATCGTACAAGGAAAACGCTTTATTGACAAGGATGTAGACGTGCTGTGCTATTAATTTGACATCTTTTTATAAGGAAAGTAGAATAAAACATGTAAATAGTTACATGTTTTAATTTACAATTAAAAGGCGATCGCTAGAATACAAACAGTGCTTAAGAAAATAGCGACATTCACAATCAATGTCGGTACAACGAGTGTCATTGGTCATACAGGAAGTGCAAAATATAAACGCTTACACAACTGCGTTTTTCTAGGCACTGCTGTGAGACACTTAGATCGCGTTGTGTCAGACATATACGAAGTGTTATAAATCAAAGGAGCGATATAAAAATGGAAAAATTTATTGGGAATCATATGATTTACACATACGAAAACGGATGGGAATATGAAATTTATATCAAAAACGAAAATACAATCGATTACCGTATTCATAGCGGAATGGTGGCAGGACGATGGGTTCGCGACCAGAAAGTTGATATTGTGAAATTAACAGAAGGTGTATATAAAGTATCGTGGACTGAACCGACTGGAACAGATGTATCTTTGAACTTTATGCCTGATGAAAAACGGATGCACGGCATTATTTTCTTCCCAAAATGGGTACATGAACATCCTGAAATTACCGTGTGCTATCAAAATGATCATCTTGATTTAATGCATGAATCCCGTGAAAAATACGAAACATATCCTAAATACGTTGTACCCGAATTTGCTGACATTACATTTATCAAAAATGTCGGAGCGAATAATGAGGAAGTTATCGCTCAAGCGCCTTACGAAGGAATGACAAATGATATTCGCGCCGGAAAATTAATTTAACACAGAGTCATAAAAAAGACTGAGACAAAAGTATTTTAGCTGAAGGAAGATCCGAACGATGAATCGAGATTCTTGATGGAGAATCAAATTCGTTCGGATCTTTTTATGGTGATGGTGTAACAAGTATCCGTATTGAGAGTAGTTGGTTATATAAAAAGCGGTTTATAATGAAGTAAAGGAGTGAAGGAAATGGAATTTAACATGAAAAAAGAGGCGGGATTTACAACAAATCTTCCTTATGGAGAGCTACATATCGCCGGAGATGAAGAATATGGCTTTCGTCCGTATCAGCTAATGGTATCGTCCATTGCTGTTTGCAGCGGAGGCGTGTTAAGAAAGATTCTAGAGAAAAAAAGAATTGCTTTTTCTGATTTACGCATCCAAGCTGGCGTGACGCGAAATGATGAAAAAGCGGGGCGAATCGAAAAAATTCATTTGCACTATATCATTACAGGAGAAGAGCTTCCATTAGACAAAATTGAAAAATCAATTGAGCTAGCACGAAAAAATTGTTCAATGCTACAGTCGGTTATTGACAGTATTGAAGTGACAGAAACCTTCGAAATTAAATGAGGTTGGGACAAAAGTATTTTAGCTGAAGAAGTTCCGAACGATGAATCAAACTCGTTCGGATTTTTTATGGTGTTGTTACAAGCGGTTCAGCTCTTTGCTCCCATTTGTTCGTCTTTAGATGGAATGGACTTAGCTACGTCTCAATCTCATATTTCCTTCGGTTTGCTGCCGGCTTTATCAAAATAGCGGATGCGTTCAGGAGTCAGCTGAAGAAGCAAATAATTTGGGTCATCTGGACTTTTAATCCACTCTTTTAACTTTTTATTCCAAAATTTCTTTTTTAACTCTTCGTTTGTTTCTACATTTACTTTGGCTTCTACCTCTACATACGGATCACTCCAACCTTGCCCATCATAGCCTAACAAAATATGAACGTAAGGGTTTTTTTCTAGTTCTTCGACTTTATGGGTATCTTTATTGGTGGCGGTGTAGAGCACAAGATCTTCATGAAAAAACATCATAAAGCGTGAATACGGCTTTCCATCTTGAATTGTAGCTAACGTTCCAATTGTATAGTCATCCAGTACGGATAAAATTTGATTTTTCACATCATTATTGCTCATTTTTTCACTCCTTATTATATCTTTTTACCCTTGGTAGTTTGGCTGATTTTTAACTATCTTAATCAAAAATCAATTAAGGGTTTATCATTTATAAAAATAGGTTAAAAATACTAACATTGACGGTGAGTCTATACAAATTCCATTAATTTGATATGATTGATTTTGTTGTCAAAAAATGAATAAGGTAGGTGTACATATCGATGATCAATCGGATTTTTCTTATAGCGGTTATTCTTGGGGTGCCGCTATCTGTTATTGGGCACATGATGCACTGGTCAGATGTTCTTATGTTTATTATTTACTGTTTAACAATCATTGCCCTCGCAGCTTTTATGGGGAGAGCAACAGAGAGTTTAGCTGTTGTAGCTGGTCCTCGAATAGGCGGACTATTAAACGCTACGTTTGGTAACGCTGTAGAATTAATTATTTCTATTTTTGCTCTAAAAGAAGGTCTTACAGCGGTGGTGCTTGCATCGTTAACCGGTTCTGTATTAGGAAACCTCCTTCTTGTAGGCGGTCTTTCATTCTTCATTGGGGGATTAAAATTTAAGCGTCAAGAATTTAATGTCTATGATGCAAGACATAATTCTGGATTATTGATCTTTGCCGTTATCGTTGCGTTTGTTATTCCTGAAGTGTTTGCTAGTGAAATGGACGAAGCGAAGACCATGTCCCTGAGTGTCGGAATCTCCATTATTCTCATCATCTTGTACTTAGCGGCGTTATTTTTTAAGCTGGTAACGCACCGAGGGGTGTATCAGCATAAAAGTGAAGAAGTGGAAGAACATGAGGAGCCAGAATGGTCAATGTGGAAAGCGATTACTGTTCTCTTTTTGTCTACGTTAGCTGTAGCTTACGTATCCGAAAGCTTGGTTAGTACAATCGAAATTGTATCGGAAAGTTTTGGGTGGAGTGAGCTGTTCATCGGGGTCATCATTGTAGCGATTGTTGGAAACGCAGCAGAGCACGCTTCGGCTATTATTATGGCCGTTAAAAACCGCATGGGTGTAGCTGTTGAAATTGCTGTTGGATCCACTTTACAAGTCGCGATGTTTGTAGCACCGATATTAGTGTTAGTTTCGCTGATGTTCGAAAACCAAATGTCTCTTGTCTTTACTTGGCCTGAGTTGATTGCGATGGTAACGGCCGTATTTTTAACTATTGCTATTTCTAATGACGGAGATACAAACTGGTTCGAAGGTGCAACTCTTTTAGGTGCTTATATTATTATGGGAATTGGTTTTTATCTTATTTAAAAAAGAAGAGGCTGGAACAAACCTGTTTTAGTTGAAGGAAGAATCCGAACGATTAATCGTTCGGATTCTTTTTGTGTAAGTGAATAGAAGAATTTCCCTTTTGGTATTCAGGATAAAACAGGAGATGTTTGAAAAAACTATGGTTGCATTCATTAACGATATTGAAAGGAGTTTCTAGATGTTACGTAAATTGCTTTTATTTGTGTTTACCATCATTATTTCATTTTCATGTTCAACGAAGATCGCCATTGCGAAAACAGCTCAGCCTACCATCAACGTGCCTTCTTCAGCTTTAAATATTTCAAAAGAAAATACGTATCCAAATGCTAGTCAAGATACGCCATATTTGCAGCCGAGTGAGTTTACAAAAGAGCTCATTGAAACATCAAATGTAAAAATTGAAAACCCTGATTTAATTCGTATATTAAATGAATCAAACATTTCTAAAACTCCATGGGCAATTGGTTTTAGAGCAACCGTCTTTTTAGGACAGTGGCCATTAAATTACGAATCAACAGAAACAAACGTTAACTGGCAACACCAGCGAATCAATACAAATCATTATGATAACAGAGCAGGAAAAAATCAGTACAAAATGATGTACAGCCAGGAAAATCAAAGTCATGTAAAAGGCGGATTAACAGCAAAAGTGCCTCAGCCTGATCATGTGAAACAAATGATGCTAATTGAAGCAGCTAAAAAAACAAAGCTCACTTTATCATTTCAAACGTTTGTAGGTGCCGGAACGAAAAAAGACCAGGTCTATAACGTAGCTCCTAAAAAAGTAGGTTATCTGTATGCGTATACGCCTGCTGTAAGTGAAAAGGGAAAAGTAACATATGGAGAAGTGTATGTTACAGTAAAAGGCAGCAAGCGCTCAATTGTGGTGAGAAATGTAACGTCTCAAGGAATTGGAGCATGGATTCCAGTACAAGATTATGTTTCCTTAAGCTTTGGAGCTTATGACCAGCCGAGATAACAAAAAAGAGATTCCATCGTGGGAATCTCTTTTTTGTTATTTTGTAATGCTCGCTTGGAGTTTGCTAAAATCAGTATCTTGATAATAGCTGTTTTTCACCAAAATATTAGGTCCTAAACAAGACACTGCTGAACAATGACAGCTAAGTTCTTTAGAAATCGTGCTTTGCTGCCACGTATCAAAAGCGTCCGTAAGCTTTGTATCTTGAATGTTGCCAAGAGGAGGCGTATCACCAAAATCGGTTACGATAATATCTCCGTCAAAAATATTGACATTTAGGCGAGAGCGCCCGTCTGGATCGTTTCGAACGGTTACATTTTTACTGCTATACAAGCGCTGTAAAAGCGATAAGTCTTCCTCATTATTACTGCATGCATAAAACGGCAGCGTGCCGAATAGCATCCACACATTTTCATCTCGAATATCAAGAAGGTGATGAATAGCTTTACGCATTTCAGGAAGAGATAACGTTTCTAGAGTGCTAGCAAAGTCACTTGGATACATAGGGTGTACTTCGTGACGCTGACAAAGCATTTCATCAACAATTTGACGATGAATCTTTTCCATGTGAGGAAGCGTACGTTTATTTAACATCGTTTCAGCTGATACGGTTACACCCGCTTTTACAAGCGCGCGGCTGTTTTCAATCATACGGTCAAAATATTTGGCGCGCTGCTCATAAGTAGGCTTTCGCTCCATCATTGCAAAGCCAGCTTCCACAAAGTCGTCCATCGTTCCCCAGTTGTGAGAAATATGTAAAACATCTAAATAAGGAATGATTTGTTCGTAACGTGCAAGATCCAATGTTAAATTTGAATTAATCTGTGTACGGACACCTCGTTCATGTGCATACTTTAATAAAGGCACCACATAATTTTTCACAGAAGATAGAGACATCATCGGCTCTCCGCCCGTAATGCTTAAAGCTCGAAGAGTTGGAATTTCATCGAGACGTTTTAAAATTAAATCAAGCGGCAGTGCGTTTGGGTCTTTTGGCTGCAGCGTATATCCAACTGCGCAGTGCTCACATCGCATATTACAAAGCGTCGTTGTGGTAAATTCAACGTTTGTAAGCGTCGGTTTGCCATATTGTTTCATATCTAAATACGCTTCCCACGGATCGAACTCCGGGGTAATTCGTTGTAAAGTGGCCATAAAAAAACTCCTTTTATTTTTCCGTAAAGTGAAATGATGATGAAAACATCTCACGGTCCGTCCTGCTAGACTAAATTATACGTCTCATTCAAAACGGACACCAGTGACTATTATGGATTTTATTGCTTTTAGTTGTCAAATATGAAAGTATTCGTTAGGATATAAAGAAATACGAATGAAAAGCTATATCAGGAGGGTTTAAAATGGGAAACGCCGTTCGAGATAAAGATTCACAAGTACGTTATTTAAAAGATCGTTTAAATATGTTTGTACACGTATTAGACTCCATGGAGCCTGAAAACACAGACCTAGAAGACATTGATCGTTTGATTACAATGATTGATGACCTCGAAGCAAAATGTGAGCAGTTTAAAAAAGATAAAGAATGAACAAAGGAAAAAGCGCTAGAAAAACTAGCGCTTTTTTGCTTGAAGTGGAAATCCTCCTATAAAGGTCTTTCGAAACAATTTTTGAAGGAGTATAATAAATTTTGAAAGTTGTACGACAGATAGATAAATACATACATTAGCGGGATATGGGAGGAATTAAGTGATGATTGAAGCTTTAAAACAAAGCATGTACGATTTAATTGTTGAAACATCTACAAAATTGCCAAAAGACGTTCGACGTGCTATCGCAAAGGCAAAAGCGCGTGAAAATGCAGGAACGCGTGCGGCAATGTCTTTAGCGACCATTACCAATAATATTAAAATGGCGGACGATAACTTGTCGCCAATTTGTCAAGATACGGGTATGCCAACATTTAAAATTAAAACCCCTGTAGGAGTGAATCAGCTTCAAATTAAAGAAGCGATTTATTGGGCAATTGAAGAAGCAACAAAGCACGGAAAGCTTCGCCCTAACTCCGTAGATTCGTTAACGGGAGAAAACAGCGGTAATAATTTAGGCGGCGGCACGCCGGTTATTAAGTTTGAGCAGTGGGAAAATGACTATATTGATGCGCGTCTTATTCTAAAAGGCGGCGGCTGTGAAAATAAAAACATTCAGTACAGCCTGCCTTGTGAAGTAGAAGGTTTAGGTAGAGCTGGCCGTGATTTAGACGGCATTCGTAAATGTGTGATGCACTCTGTGTATCAAGCACAAGGTCAAGGCTGTAGTGCCGGCGTCATTGGTGTTGGAATCGGTGGCGACCGTACAACAGGCTATGAATTAGCAAAAGAGCAGCTGTTCCGAAACTTAGATGACGCAAATCCAAATGCTCAGCTGAAAGAATTAGAAGAGTATGTAATGGAAAATGCTAATAAGTTAGGAATCGGCACGATGGGTTTTGGCGGAGAAACGACATTACTTGGCTGTAAAGTCGGCGTAATCAATCGTATTCCTGCTAGCTTCTATGTGTCAGTTGCGTATAATTGCTGGGCTTACCGCCGCTTAGGTATTAAAATCAACGCCGATACAGGAAGTGTTCAAGAGTGGCTGTATCAAGAAGGCGAAGAAGTAGATTTTAATAAAAATGCAGGCGCCGAAGAGAAGCAAAATGCGGATGAAACAAAAGAAGTTGTATTACAAGCACCTATTACAGAAGAGCAAATTCGTGAATTAAAAGTTGGCGACGTGGTGCGCATCAACGGCATGATGTATACAGGACGCGACGCTATCCATAAACATTTAACAGATCACGATGCACCAATTGATTTAAATGGACAAATCATTTATCACTGTGGTCCGGTTATGTTAAAGGACGAAGACGAAAAATGGCACGTAACCGCTGCAGGACCAACAACAAGTATCCGTGAAGAACCTTACCAAGGGGATATTATGAAGAAATTTGGTATCCGCGCGGTTATCGGTAAAGGCGGTATGGGTCCTAAAACGCTTGCTGCTCTTCAAGAGCATGGCGGTGTATACTTAAATGCGATCGGAGGAGCTGCACAGTACTATGCTGATTGTATCAAGAGCGTAGAAGGCGTTGATTTGATGCAGTTTGGTATTCCTGAAGCAATGTGGCATTTAAAAGTAGAAGGCTTTACAGCTGTAGTGACGATGGATTCACATGGAAACAGCTTGCATGCAGATGTAGATAAGTCTTCATTTGAAAAGCTTGAGCAATTTAAAGAACCGGTATTTAAATAAACATACATCAAAAGCGTATGGTAAAAAGTAACGTTCATGAACGAGAAAATTGAGTGGATACTAAGCGTAAAATGACTTCCGAAAGGAGCTTCTTATGCGCCGGTTCACCTTTTTTCTCGTTTTTTTATTCGTGATGTCAATAGGCATAGCATCTGTTGAAGCACAAATGTATCCAAACAATCCGATCAGCTGGGGATTTCAAAAAAGTAAAAATCACAAGCCTGCATCCGCAGGTACAGCTTATGAACAAATTCTTGCTAAGTATGATGCTTTTTACCTCGGAGATACAAATAAAAAAAATATTTACTTAACGTTTGATAATGGTTATGAAAATGGTTATACACCGCAGGTATTAGACGTGCTCAAAAAAAGAAAGGTTCCTGCCACATTCTTTGTAACAGGACACTATTTAAAAGAAGAGCCTAAGCTTATTAAGCGAATGGTAAAAGAAGGGCATATTGTCGGGAATCATTCATGGCATCACCCTGACTTAACTCAAGTGGATGACGCACGTTTTAAAGAGGAATTGCAAAAAGTAAAAGATGAATACAAGAATATTACTGGTCGTGATGAAATGAAATACCTTCGCTCACCTAGAGGGGTATTTAGTGAACGAACGCTAGCTCTTTCAAAGCAAGAGGGCTATACGAATGTATTTTGGTCACTTGCATTCGTTGACTGGAAAGTGAATGAACAAAAAGGCTGGCGCTACTCATACGACAATATGATGGCTCAAATACATCCAGGTGCGATCATGCTTTTGCATACCGTTTCAAAGGATAACGCAGATGCGTTAGATCAAGCGATTGTGGATTTGAAAAAGCAGGGCTATACGTTTAAAAGTATTGATGATTTAATGAACGAACGCAAACAAATGAAGAAAAGTCCTTCTAAAACGAAATAAAGATAAAAACCGATGGGAATGTTTCTCCTGTCGGTTTTTTGCTGTTGAAGTGTTATAATATGCGTTGATGTCTTTTTTAAAGCGATACGGTCTAATAGGTTTTAAGCAGATAAAGACCGTTAATAACTATATAAAGAATTTAAACTAATCGGAGTTGGTCTCATGAATAAACCAAAAACTGAAATGAAAGTTCAAAAAGGACAAACGTTTCCGTTGACGATAAAAAGACTCGGTATTAATGGAGAAGGCGTAGGATATTTTAAGCGCCAAGTCGTCTTCGTGCCGGGAGCATTACCAAATGAAGAAGTGGTTGTAGAAGCAACAAATGTCCAGCATAAGTTTGCGGAAGGGAAAATCAAGCGAATTCGCAAAAAATCTCCTCATCGCGTAGATGCGCCCTGTCCTATTTACGAACAGTGCGGAGGCTGTCAGCTTCAGCACTTATCCTATGAAGGTCAGCTAGAATCGAAGCGTGATATTGTTCTGCAAGCGTTCGAACGTCACAGTTCATTAAAAAAAGTAGAGGAAAAAACACGCCAAACAATTGGCATGGAAAATCCTTGGGGCTATCGTAATAAATCACAATTCCAAGTAGGTGTGGATAAACAAAAAGTCATCGCTGGTTTGTATGGACTGAACTCTCATCGACTGATTGACATTGAAAACTGTCCTATTCAGCATGGAGCCACGAATCACGTGACAAAAGAAATAAAACGAATTTTACAAGATCTTCAAATTCCTATCTACAATGAACGCAAACGCCGTGGTATTGTACGTACCATCGTATCTCGAGTAGGCTTTGAAACGGGTGAAGTGCAAATTGTCTTGATTACGGCTAAAAAAGACATTCCGAAAAAAGAGCTGCTGATTAAAGAAATTCAGCGCCGCCTACCGGAAGTGAAATCACTTGTACAAAACGTAAACGGTCAAAAAACATCGCTTATTTTTGGAGACGAAACGTTTACACTTGCTGGAAAGTCGGTGATTCAAGAAACGTTAGGAGATATCTCGTTCGAACTTTCAGCGCGTGCATTCTTCCAGTTGAATCCTCTTCAAACCGTGAAGCTATACGACGAAGTAAAAAAAGCAGCTGCGCTAACAGGCAGTGAAAAAATTGTAGATGCTTACTGCGGAGTAGGGACAATTGGCTTATGGCTTGCTAAAGATGCCAAAGAAATTCGCGGAATGGATACGATTGAAGAATCGATTGCAGACGCAAGAAAAAATGCCCAAGATCATGGGTTTGAGCATGCTACGTACGTAACGGGTCCAGCTGAGAAATGGATGCCGCAGTGGGTAAAAGAAGGCTGGAAGCCAGACGTTATCGTCGTTGATCCGCCGCGAACAGGCTGTGATGACAAGCTTCTAAAAACGATTTTACAAGTGAAGCCAAAGAAAGTGGTTTACGTTTCTTGTAATCCATCCACATTAGCCAAAGATGTGCAGCAGCTGTCGAAGGCTTATTATGTTGATTACATTCAGCCTGTTGATATGTTCCCTCATACGGCGCACGTGGAGAATGTGGTGAGTTTGACGTTAAAGAAATGAATAGAAAAAGAGTAAAGGGCAGATTTGATTCTGCTCTTTTTTCTTTGAGCTGTACTCTTATTAATGGAGAAAGGTGTTAAAATTCCACATCTGTTCTTTTAGTGTAAAAATATCTTAGTATAGTGAGATGAAATTCTCATAAAGTCTAGTCTTGGAAAGTGTTACATCGCTAAAGAGAGATTACATAAGAGGGTTAATTCCTTTAATATAAACTATAATGACGTCTTTTATACAAATAATAAACGCAAACTCTATCCCAAAACCCAAACCTTTAACCACCTCGATAATACTATAGTAATAAAACTACTAAAACTACTAAAACTACTAAAAAGTATGTACAAAGGAGCAGAGGTCAGATGGACTCAATGTTTTTAAAAGGGCTTACGGGAGAAGTGGTAACGCCAAAAGATCCCATTTATGAGGAGGCTCGTCAGGAATGGAATCGCGCTGTTAATAAATTTCCGCTTGTGATTGTGTACTGTGAAAAAAAGCAGGATGTTGTGAATGCGATCCGCTGGGCGCGCAAGCATCGTGTTGAGATTCGTATTCGATCTGGCGGTCATCATTATGAAGGATATTCTACAGGTGACTGTGTAGTAGTCATTGATATTAGTCGATTAAATAGGTTGAAATTAGATAAAAAACGGAACATTTTAAAGATGGAAGCAGGAGCGAAAAATACGGAAGTGTATGATTTCATCGGTTCGAACGGATATGTGTTTCCAGGAGGAACGTGTCCGACTGTTGGCGTGTCGGGCTTTACGCTCGGAGGAGGCTGGGGACTTTCGAGCAGACTTTACGGGTTAGGATGCGACAGCTTGATAGAGCTAGAATTAGTCAATTATGAAGGAAGGCTCATCAAAGCAAACGAATCGTGTAAAGCTGATCTTTTTTGGGCATGCCGCGGTGCCGGTGGCGGTAACTTTGGCGTTGTAGTAAGCATGACGTTTCAGCTTCCAAAGCCAACGAACAACTCTGTGACGCTCGTTCGATTCTTTTATGTAGGTACTACAAAAGAAAAGCAGACACAAGTGATGAATATATGGCAAAACTGGCTGCCCGAACTGGACAAACGTATGACGCTAGTTGCAAGCTTTTATAATGCAGAAGGAGAAGGGTTAGGCATATTTGCAAACGGATTCTTTTACGGCTCCCCAGAAAGAGCTCGGAAGATTTTGCAGCCTTTTGCAGAAGGAGAAGGGTTTCGAGTAGAGCTGAAATCATTATCTTTTCTTGAAGCGGTAAAAAAAATAGAAGCAACCTATCCTCCGTCTGAAAAATTTAAGTCAACGGGAAGATTTGTGCACAGAAGCTATTCACGTGGTGAGCTTGAAAATCTTACAGATCTCATACAGCGTCCGGCAGAAGGGTCCGTTTATGCCGCGATTTCTCTTTATGCACTAGGAGGAGAAATCCGCAGTGTTGGTAAAAGAGAAACGGCTTTTTTCTACAGAAACGCCAGATATATTATGGGGTTTCAGTCTGTATGGACAGAAGATGCATTTGCAAGAGCAAACAGAGATTGGCTTCGCAAGCGATTTGAATATATTAAAAGTATTACGATAGGCTCCTATGTGAATTTCCCTATCAGTAACCTTAGAAACTACGAGCATGAGTATTTTGGAGAAAACGCAGAGAGATTAGAAAGAGTGAACAAAAAGTACGATCCGTTTAATGTGTTCAGGTTCGCGCAAGGACTCAGGTAGCGTGAGGAAAAGGATACTAAGTTGACGATTGAAAATGTTCGATTACCTTTTTTCGAAGAAGGTAAATAAATGAAAGTAATCTTTCCTGTTGACAAAGTATCCAACTGGTATTAGAATAAACAACTATTCGACAGTCATTCTATTGATTGAAAAATTTAATACGTAGAAAGCTATGATTGCTATGGATCACACTATAGCAGGAGCAGCTTCTGGAGAGATCGCGATAGTTTCGCGACGCCGAAGGGTTCACAATCTCAGGCAAAAGGACAGAAGAGTACCGGATATTTATTTGGCATGTTACTAATTGGTAGCATGTACTTTAATATTTGTTATTCTTATGACCATGAGATTGGAGCGCATCCAATCTCTTTTTTTATTGGACTTTATTTGTAGTCCGCACGATCGCATCAAAGGTTTTATTGTTAGGAGGAGTTAGAGTTGGAACAACGAGAATTAAAGAGGGATTTATCCAATCGTCATGTTCAGCTAATTGCGATTGGGGGAACCATTGGTACGGGCTTGTTTTTAGGTTCTGGTAAAGCAATACAGCTTGCAGGTCCCTCTATCATCTTTGCTTATTTAATTGTTGGTATTGCGCTTTTTTTTGTGATGAGAGCGCTAGGAGAACTACTGCTGTCTAAAGCAGGTTATCAATCGTTAACTGATATTGCTGAAGAGTATCTTGGACCATGGGCGTCATTTGTAACGGGATGGACCTACTGGTTTTGCTGGATTATGACAGCTATGGCTGATGTGATTGCAGTTGGCGTATATGTGAAATATTGGTTCAATATTCCTCAGTGGATTCCGGCACTTATTTGTGTAATCATTTTATTAGGTCTTAACTTATTAACCGTAAAATTATTTGGAGAATTAGAGTTTTGGTTTGCTTTAATAAAGGTTATTACGATTCTTGCATTAATTATTATTGGCGTTATTTTGCTGGTAATGGGATTTAAAACAGATGCGGGATCTGTTACTGTTCAAAACCTTTGGAATCATGGAGGGCTGTTTCCAAATGGGGTTTCAGGTTTCTTACTTTCATTCCAAATGGTTATATTTGCATACGTCGGGGTTGAATTGGTAGGGGTATCGGCAGCAGAAACATCAAACCCCAAAAAAAATATTCCATCGGCCATTAATAAAATTCCGCTGCGAATCTTATTTTTCTATGTTGGAGCGCTTATCGTTCTGTTGTTTATTAACCCGTGGATGGAATTAAATGCAGCAGAAAGCCCATTTGTTAAAACCTTTAGTTTAGTCGGAATTCCGCTTGCTGCTGGAATTATTAATTTTGTTGTACTAACTTCAGCCGCTTCTGCCTGTAATAGCGGAATGTTTTCAACAAGCCGTATCTTATATAATTTAAGTAAAAATGACCAAGGGCCATCTAAGTTTGCAAAACTGAACAAAAACCACGTACCAAGCAACGGATTGTTCGTATCTACGCTAGTCATCTCAGCGGGAGCTCTTTTAAGCAAGCTTATACCAGACCAAGCTTTCGGCATCGTCACGACCATTAGCGCTATTTGTTTTATTTGGGTGTGGAGTATCATTCTCATTTGCCATCTAAGGTATAAAAAGACGCGTCCGCAGCTGCATGCAGCATCAGCATTCAAAGCACCGTTAACACCATTCATAAACTATGTTGTGTTAGCTTTGTTTGCGGTGATTCTTGTTATTATGCTGTTTTCTGACGCGACGCGCCCAGCCTTATTGTTGACGCCCGTTTGGTTTATTCTCTTATTTATTTTTTACTGGACTAGAAGGAAAAAGAAAATAAATCTTTAAAGGCTAGAAAATCAGCAGGGAACAAACATGATTTTTTATAAAAGAATATAGTAAATTTCTGACCTCATCACTCCGTGATGAGGTCTTTTTAGTGGAGAATAAATAATTGATTTCTCCTGCATGAATAAAATGCAGGAAGCAAAGTTTATAGAAGAAAACTAAAAATTTGTTCTAACAGAAAACACAGCGAGAAAGCTCGTAGTTTTCTGATAGGAATGTAGAACAAATTGCTTTTCTTCTGTGTCTAAAGATGGAATTCCGTCATTTATATGGAAAAGTTTTCATTTTGCAGTACAATGGAGGTAGACTTCATTAGATTAAGGTGAACAAACATGAAATGGTTTAAATCTCATACGTTTTGGAAAATCTTCACGATTAATGTGCTTCTTATTTGTACCGTACTGACGCTAATGTTTATTGTTTCAAGAGTGATGCTGCCTAATATTTCTCAAGATCAATATCGGCAGGTAACTGATAAAACCGTCAAGAGAATGAAAGAGCAAATTAACGTCGTCATTAAAGATATTTGGAGCCTAGGCGACGAGGTACAGCAAGATCCTATTTTTTTATCGGATGATGAACAAGAAATAGACAAAGAATTGCAAAAAATAGTTAATATTTCACCGTATATCGATAGCGGAACCATTTTTAATGTAAAAGGGTATGTTGAGCATTATTACCCGAATGATTTAAAGAATATGAAACATGTGAACTTAAGTAAAAGAAAATATTTTCAAGAAGCGCTGCGAACCAAAAAAATATATTTAAGCGATGTTGTTTCAGCAGATACAAAGCACTACATTGTGGTGATGGCGATTCCTATTTTGGATGGGCAGCAAAATGTAAAAAAGGTCGTAAATTTAGCGCTGCGAATTGAAGAAAATAAAAGTTTTCAATCCATCTTTCAAACGTTCGATATAGGAGAGAACGGCTATACATTTATTGTAGACCGCAATGGTAGAATTATTTCCCACCCAGAGAAACAGAGAATCGGTGAAAATGCTAAGAAAAACGAAATCGTTCAGAAAACGATGAATCATAAATCAGGATATCAGCGCGTGGTGAACACCGAAGGTAAGTATTTCTTTGCGTCTTTCGAATATATTCCTGTTTTAGATTGGGGAATTGTCGCTGAATTACCCGTTGAAGAAATTTACAGGCCTTATGAAATGTTTGAAAAAACGCTTTGGATCGTTTCAGGCGTTACGATTTTACTGCTTTCTTTTTTTACTGCGTTATATGCAAGGCAAATTGTGAATCCAATTCATAAACTATATGAATTGGCGGGACAAGTAGCGCGCGGGAATTTTAATCAAAAAATTCCGGAACGAGAAATTGAGCGGGGCGAAATCGGTATTTTATCTAAACAGTTTAATGAAATGATTAGCTATATACGCCATTCTAAAGCGAATTTACAGCAAAAAGAAAATCAGCTGCAGGAACAAAAAACGTTTTTAAGACAAGTTATTGACATTAATCCAAGCTATATTTATGCTATCAATCAAAAAAGGGAATTCATTCTCGTTAATGAATCTTTTGCAATGCTCTTAGGTGAAAAATCTGATGACTTAATTGGACAATCAATTGATAAATATCAGTTCAACCTTCAATCAGATCTTTTATATAAAGGGGCGTTTTCAAACTGTACCCAAAAAGGAATGGTATTAGAAGAACAGTTTAAAGATTCGAAAGGAAACCGGCGCTGGGTCGAAACAGCAAAACTTCCTATCATGAATGAAAAACAGGAAGTGATTCAAATGCTGTGTGTATCGACGGATATTACGGAGCGTAAAAAGGCAGAAGAGAAGCTTAGAACTTCTGAGAAGCTAGCCGTGGTAGGAGAACTTGCAGCTGGAGTGGCTCATGAAATCAAAAATCCTTTAACTTCTTTAAAAGGTTTTGTTCACTTATTAAAAGAACAACATCCTAAAGATGCTTTGTATATAGATATCATGGAAACTGAATTAGAACGAATGAATGGAATCGTAGAAGAATTTTTGATGTTAGGAAAACCTCAGGTAATGAAGGTTGAATCTTTGAATATGCAAGCGCTTGTTCAAGAAGTGTGCTCACTTCTTGAACCTGAAGCAGTAGAAAAGGAAGTAGCTTTCATATTTGAAAGAGACGACCAGTTACCAAAGGTGTATGGAGATAAAAATCAGTTAAAACAAGTATTCATTAATATTATTAAAAATTCTATCGAAGCAATGCCTGAAGGAGGAGCTATTCATATTACGATTAAAGTAAAAGAAAACCACCTTTGGCTGCAGCTTGCTGATGAAGGACAAGGTATTCCTCCTGAACGGTTAGCGAAGATAGGTGAGCCTTTTTATAGTACAAAAGAAAAAGGTACAGGTTTAGGACTGATGGTCAGCTATCGGATTATTAAAGCTCATCACGCTCAGATGACGTTTTCTAGTCAGTTAGATAAAGGAACAAGTGTGGATATATTGTTTCCAATCATAAAAAAGTAGGGGAAGTTTCCCCTACTTTTTATTATTATACTTATAATATATCGAAAGCCTTGATGGTACTAAAATCAATGAAAGTACTAAAGAAGATATCCACAGGTTAACAAGAAGTTAACTGCTGAATTATATCGGATATTCACAACTTTATCCACACTATTCACATTTTTTCAGAAAATTTACATAAAAATTACCCACTGTTATTTCAAGTTATGAAAGCGGTAATATGCATATTCAGTAAAGTTATACACATTATCCACATAATTGTGGGTAAACTTTGTGGATATAGTAGAGTTGTAAAAAAACTTCAATAACATCTATAAAATCTTCGTATTATTATGTCTACATAATATAAAAACGTCCTTCCGATACAAACTGTACAGAAAGGACGTTGAGATGATCAAGCGTTGGATAGAGATGTTTTGCCTCACTTATTTTTTCGTGTAGCCGCCTGCACGGTCTGCTTTTTTAAACTCGCGGCCGTAATAGATTTCTTGAGCGCTACTTAACGTATTTTTTGCGTTTTCTTTTCGTTTTTTTTCAGACATAAAAAAACCTCCAATTAACGTTTTTCGATCATGCTACTTATTTTTTCCAGAATCTCTCGTTTTTAATCATAAAAAAAAGCTCTCCGTTACACGGAGAGACTCTTACGCTTCTTTAAGCTGGTGATCTTCTTGAACGTCTTGTTCGTGACGCAAGTAGTATAATGTATACAAGTCTTTTGGAATTTCGTATAAATCATATACGTCTTCATGTTGATTAATTTCATCGTATAAAGCTTTGTGTGTTTCATTCGCAAGTACTGCATAAGGCAGTTTTTCTGCAGCCTTAATAGACCTAATATTAATTTTGCGAATTCGCATAAAAATTCGTTCTATATTTAACTCAAAGAACAGTTCATTAAAGAACGCTTCTTTTGCAATTTGATTATATCCTTTTCCATGAAACGGTTTGCCAAGCCAAGTGCCTAAAAAGCCAGCTTGGTCCTGTACATCAAATAAATTAATGGTGCCGATAGGGTTACCCCATTCGTCTAAAATCGTGCGAGAAATAATTTCTCCATGATCTTCTGCTTCCATCGTTTGTTTAGTCACAAATAAAAATTCTTCATAGGAATGGGCTTTATGACGAACAAAAGGGAAGACATCAGGATGTACCATGAGTTCGTATAGAGATTGACAGTCATTTAGGTCACGTTTTTTTAACATAACTTTTCCCTCCTGATCGAGGGTATATACAGACTCCAATCAAGTCCCCACCCTCGAAATTTTTTAATAATTAAAAAAATTTCGGGGTGGGAATCGAACCCACTAGAACCAGTTACCTGGTGGCGCACCATTTGCCTTCCCATTACAAGTCAACAAACATAAAAAGTCAACGTGTGATGTTTATGCTTTTGTGAAATTCACATGCTTCTAAACGTATCATACTAAAAAAAATTAAAAAAGAAAATAGGTAAAATGTTAATTTTTTTTAAATAATATTTTACCATTTATCATGGTGAAAATAGGCTTTGCTAAGTAGTGAAAAGGATGATGGCTCCATAGCACCAAATCAGCGTCTTTTCCTGCTTCGATACTGCCGATTCGCTGATCAATACGAAGATTTCGAGCAGCAGCAATCGTGATGCCTTCTAATGCTTTTTGTTCTTCGAGCCCTTCACGTACGGCAATGGATGCACAAATATTTAAGTACTGAATGGGCGTATAAGGGTGGTCTGTTGTAATGGAAACTTCTACTCCTTCATTGCAGAGAGCTTGATAGGTTTTCCACGTTTTATTCTTCAGTTCAACCTTTGAGCGCCGTGTTAAAGTTGGTCCCACGCTTACTTTTAAGTTTCTTCCACCTAGCTCTTTAGCAATTAAGTGACCTTCTGTACAGTGTTCAATACGAACGTCTAAATTAAATTCATCTGCTAAGCGCAGAGCTGATAGAATATCATCGGCTCGGTGAGCATGAATTCGAACGGGAATCTCTCTATTCAGCGCTTGAATGAGTGGTTTAATTCGCAAATCATCTTTATTGTCACTGCTTTTTGCATGATAAAAGGCTTCTCTCAGCATCCCCATAATACCCATTCGTGTAATGGATTCTTTATTGCCATGGCTGTGGATTCGTTTTGGATTTTCTCCTAGCGCAATCTTAAGTCCAGCTGTCTCTTGAATCAACATTTGAGAAATACTTGTTCCGGCTGTTTTAATAACGGATGTTGTGCCTCCGATCACATTTGCACTTCCAGGCATAATGTGTACAGACGTAATACCCGCTTCAATGGCATCTTTAAACCCAGGATCTAAAGGATGTACGCTGTCAAAAGCTCGGATATGGGGAGTCATAGGCTCGATTGTTTCGTTAGCATCATTTCCGGCCCAGCCGGTTCCTTCATCATATAGTCCTAGATGTGTATGAACATCAATAAATCCAGGGAATAAATAGCGCTGTTTGCAGTCAATGACTTCTACTTGAAGAGGAGGCTGCAAGTTTGACCCAATCAAAACAATTTTTCCATCTTGAATGAGCACATCATTATTATAAATAGGTTTTGACGTAATAGGATAGAGCGTTGCATTTTTCAAGAGAATGGTTTTCATAAAGGATGCTCCTATCTATCGGCAGCTTAGTCACCTGTTTTAGGTAAATATCAGAAAATAACTAGAGTAAATCTCGCAATGCATCTTCTAATACAGTATATGTAAAAATGTAATTCTGTTGAATCAATTTTTCAGGTAAAACACGCTGTCCTTTCAAAATAATCATACTCATTTCTCCCATCAGCAGCTGAAGGCCAAAGCTAGGTACGGGCATCCAGTGAGGACGATTTAACACTTTTCCAATCGTCTTTCCAAACTCTTTCATTTGAACAGGATTTGGGGCAGTTACATTAACAGGTCCTTCTATTTGTTCGGTATGAATACAATAATCAATAATGTTGACGACGTCTTGAAGATGCACCCAAGACATCCACTGCTCTCCCGAACCAACTGTCCCTCCTGCAAATAATTTATAAGGAAGGGCGGTAGAAGGGAGTGCCCCGCCATCTTTGCCTAATATAACGCCGAACCTTGTTAAAACAGTACGAATATTGAGTTCCGTCGCTTTTAGCGCTTCATTTTCCCACTTTTTTACCGTTTCAGCTAAAAAGTCTGTGCCGATGGATGGAGAAGCTTCTGTGAACGTTTCTGTAGTCGATGTCCCGTAATAACCAACCGCACTTGCATTTACATACAGGGACGGTTTTTCGGGTAAGGCAGCCATAATACGAAGGATTTCTTGAGTAGAAGAAAGGCGACTTTCCACAATGGCTTTTTTGCGCTCGTCCGTCCAGCGGCCGCTGTTAAGTGAAACGCCAGCTAAATTGATAAAAACGTCTGCTTCTTCTACATGCTCTTCAGGTTGGCTGTTTTCTTGCATCCACTCTACATATTTAAGTTTCGGATCTCTTGCAGCTTTATCTGCATTGCGTGTTAAAATATATACATAATGTTTTTGTGTTAAAAAATGTTTTGTTAAAGCTTTACCTACGAATCCAGTTCCTCCAGCAATAACAATTTTCATACGAACTTCCTCCTTTGTTGAGATAAATAAAAATGTGTATGATACGTTTGGCGGTTCTTCAGCCATTAATTTAATAAGAAATATGAGGTGAAGGTGTATGCCTGTTGTCACAAAAATCACAACGCAAAAGAATAGCGGTGAACGTTATAATGTGTATTTAGATTATGGTAAAGGTGAAGAGTTTGGCTTTGGTGTTGACGAAAATGTCCTCATCAAATATGACTTGAAAAAAGGTCGTGAGCTTGATGAATTTGAATTAACGGAAATTCAGTACGCAGATGATGAGAAAAAAGCTTATAATTTAGCAATCACTTACTTATCTTATCGAATGCGCTCTGAAAAAGAGGTACATGATTATTTAAAGAAAAAAGAAATTAACTCTACTATTATTCAACAAGTTATTCAGAAATTAGTCAGCCACCGTTATTTAAATGATGAAGAGTTTGCAAAAGCATTCGTGTTAACTCAAATGAACACGACATCAAAAGGACCAAATGTGATTCAAAGAGAATTAAAAGAAAAGGGAATTTCTGATTCCATTATTACCCTTAGTTTATGTGAATACCCCGAAGAACAGCAAATTCAAACTGCTGTGAAATTAATTGAAAAGTTAAAAGGGAAATATAAAAAATTATCTCAAGTAATGATGAAACAAAAAATGGAACAAGCATTGGCAGTGAAGGGCTATTCATTTTCTATTATTCAAGAAGCATTTCAGCGCACCAATACAGAAAAAGAAAGCGATGAGGCATGGGAAGCTCTGCAATACCAAGGAATGAAAGCTCATCGTCGTTTTTCAAAGTATGAAGGCTGGGAATATCAGCAAAAAATGAAGCAGGCTCTTTATAGAAAAGGATTCTCTATTGACCAAATTCAATCATTTCTAGATTCCATTGAAGAGGAATAAAGGCGGGACAAAAGTATGTTAGTTGAAGAGAAATCCGAACGATGAATCGAGATTCTTGATGGAGAATCCAACTCGTTCGGATTTTTTATTGTGATGGTAAACGTAAACTTCATGTATTTAGCTGCTTCTAGCGGTTGATGATTGGAGGGCAAGACGAAGACCCCTGCGGAAAGCGAAGTCCTGCACGGAAATCAACCGCCGTGTCATAAGCAATTCCTATAAGATCATTTATACAATGTGTTTATCTTTAGATTAGATTGATGCAGTTATGTTTCAATCTTTTTAAAACAAAATATCTTCCAAGTCATTCTGCTGTTTATAAATAATCTCAGCAATTTCGGAAGCCGAGCGCAATCGGCTTTTATCTTTAATGTGATTGTTATGATCCCAAAAAGGAGTATTCATGCCTCCCATGTAAGCTGCAATCACATGAAGGTTGGTATCTTGATACTCCACTTTTAAACTTTCTGTAAATCCCCTTACGCCAAACTTACTTGCTACATAGACGCTTTCATTAGCTTTCCCGCGAAGTCCTGCAGTTGAAATGATATTCATAACTTTAGGTTCAGGTCTCGTCAAGAGATGAGGCATAAGCGCTTGTGTTAAAAAAATAGTTCCTTTTACATTTGTATCGATGACTTCATCAATGGCTTGTTTTGTATAATCGGTCAAAGGGCCAAAATGTCCAATGCCTGCATTGTTGATAAGGATATCTACTGAATGGTTCATCAGCAGTTTTTCTACAGATTTTCCTACTTCTTCATATTTTGTAATATCTACAGACATCGTATATACGTTGTCTCCTAGCTCATGCTGCGCCTCTTTTAATTTATGGTGATTGCGTCCAGCCAGAATGACGTTGTAGTCTTTTGCGTAAAATTTAGCGAGTTCTTTTCCAAGACCCGTCGCACCGCCCGTGATTAGCACTGTTTTCATTCCCAAAACTCCCTTTTCATAGTCTCCCTTTAGTTATACCTTTTGTTATAATAAAATGAAAGCAAACAAGGGGGAAAACAGCATGTCTGAAAAACGTTACAGCGATATGACGACGTATGAACTTCAACAAGAAATTGGGTCTCTTCAAGAAAAAGCACGAAAAGCTGAACAGCTTGGCATGGTCAATGAGTATGCAGTATTAGAAAGAAAAGTAACAATGGCTAGGTCATATTTATTGGATCCCGAAACGTTTAAAGCAGGGGAAGTATATGAAATTCAAGGAGATCCGGGTTCATATTTTAAAATTGATTATATGAACGGAGTTTTTGCGTGGGGATTTAGGCTTGGCTCACCGCAAAACGAAGAGGCACTGCCTATTTCTATGTTGAAAAAATAAAGGGATGAACAAGCAGCACGAAGTGTGCTGCTTGTTTGATTTCTATATTCACTCTATTTTTAAACGTAAAGCAAGCGGTTATTCTTCGCGCTCATTAGAAGCATGCATACGTTCTTGAGGATGCGTGTTAATAGTTCCATTTGCACGTTTTGAAGCGTACTCAGCTTTTGCTCGAGGTTCGCCTTCAAGCTTAGTATGATGTTGGTTTGTAAAATCTTTTGCTTTATTGCGCATCGATACCTCTCCTTTTACAACAGAAAGCGTTGCGGTTATGATATAGTACATGAGGGAGTGAATAACTCCACATTTATAGTGTAAGTTAAAAGTGCAAACATACTCATAAAGAATTTTGGTAATCGAGGTGTTCTTATGAACGATATATTTGAAAGATTAACGAATCAGCTCTTAAATAAAAACAGTTCGCTCTCATATGCTCAAGCACGTACGTGGGTCGAGCTTTTCTGGGAAGATTTTGAGTCATCTTACGCAAAAGCCGGATATGATTATAAAGGTAAAGAAGCGACGGAAAAGGTTGTTACGATGTATATCAACAGCTACGGAGACAAACTTCATGAAATCGCGGTTAAAAACCCTAAATATCAGCATTTATTAAATAACGATGACTATTTAAAACATTAAATAAAAACGAACCGTCTTGAGCAGACGGTTCGTTTTTGGGTTTCATATTTGTTCTTGTTATGATTAGTGTGGGAGATAATCAAGCTTTTTACGCAATTTTTTCTCACTGAAAATCCAACCTGTGTACGAACAAATGATATTTAAATCGTAATCAAGCTGAACTACGGCTACAAATGGATAGTAGTCCTTGCTGCGGTAGCGTAAATCAATAAAGCGCACTTCAATGTGGTCGTTATATTCATCCAGTTCCCATCTATAAATAGGTGAAAATGAAAGAAAAGCAGATAAATTTTCATCTTTTTTCGCTACTTCAATTACGGCTGATTCGGGAATAGGAACTTTATCAAACGTATCATAAATAAAAATTTCTTCTCCAATTGCTCTTCCTACATGAAAATACTTTTCGGTCGTCACAGCTAAGTGCCAGTGAGTGAAACGCAGCGTAGGAGAGATATTGAGCTTGATAACATCAGGAAACTGTTTTCGAAGCCTCTTGGCAATTTGGTGGCGCATATAAAAGCGCAATCCATAGTAAAATGCCAATAACACATACAGCGTAATAAATGTTGGTCCTGGTTCTGCTCCAATAAACCAGATTAAAATCGCAAGTACGTGAGCTGAGAAAATCACGTAATCAAACGTGTTGATTACGCCAAGCGCAATCCATTTATTTGTGAAAGGCCGTAAAGCTTGCGTGCCATAAGCGTTAAAGATATCAACAAAAACGTGAATAATGACGCCTGCAAAGGTCCACATCCAGAGATGCAGCAAGTTAGCTCCTGGCAGCAGAAGCGAAAGAATGAGCACGATAAGCAAAGGCCATAAAATAACAGCCGGAATAGAATGTGTAATTCCACGGTGATTGCGGATATACTGTGCATTGTTTCGCAACTTTAAAACAGTGTCTAAATCAGGTGCTAATGACCCGGCCATTACGCCAATCATTACAGCATCCATTGTGGCTGTATTCGCAGATACAGTGGGGTCTAATGTTGCAAGGCCGCCTAAAGCGATTCCCATTGCAATGTGTGTACCAGTATCCAGAGCGAACTCCTCCTTTGTAAAATGACAATCTTAGATTATCCTAATTCAGCATGGAAGCTGGATTTAGGGCGAAAAATCTCGCTTTATTACTAACGCAGCAAATTAGCTGTTTTTATTCATTATTTGAACAATTCATTTTACTATTCATATTTGTAGTTGTTATAAGGTTATCATAAAGTTACTAAGATTCAAAAAGCAACACATTGTATATGTATAGTTAATACCTCGGAGGCTATGACGTGAAACAAAGTAAAGATATTGTACAAAATTTCGATATTCGAGCATTTCAAGATGACTTAATCTCTTGGTTTGAGCAGGAACAGCGCATTCTACCTTGGCGTCAAGATCAGGACCCTTATAAAGTGTGGGTATCTGAAATTATGCTTCAACAAACGAGAGTAGATACGGTCATTCCGTATTTTAATAATTTTATTAGCAAATTTCCCACTATTAAAGATTTAGCTTATGCGAATGAAGATGATGTGTTAAAAGCGTGGGAAGGATTAGGCTATTATTCCCGTGCCCGTAATTTACAAACCGCCGTTCGAGAAGTTCACGAACAATACGGGGGAGAAGTTCCAAATACGCCAGCAGAAATCTCTAAACTAAAAGGAGTAGGCCCTTATACAACAGGAGCCATTTTAAGTATTGCATACGGAGTGCCGCAGCCTGCTGTAGATGGAAATGTCATGCGTGTGCTATCGCGCATTTTATCCGTTTGGGATGATATTGCAAAACCGAAAACAAGAAAGCTGTTTGAAGATATTGTGCATGAAATTATTTCAAAAGATAATCCTTCCTATTTCAATCAAGGCATGATGGAACTTGGTGCCATTGTCTGTACGCCAACTTCTCCTTCCTGTTTGTTATGTCCAGTTCGCGAACACTGCCGCGCGTTTGCAGAAGGAGTGCAGAATGAGCTTCCTGTCAAATCAAAGAAAAAAGCGCCGCGTGCTCTTCAGCTTGCTGCAGCGGTGATTAGAGACGAGGACGGAAATTATCTGATTCATAAACGTCCAAGCAAAGGACTTTTAGCTAACCTATGGGAATTTCCAAATATAGAAGTCGATCTTAGTATAGCGCCAGATCATCAGCAGCTTCAGGCATTTATTCAAAATGAGTACGGAGCCGATATTAAAATTCATGCGCCGTTTACCACAATTCAGCACGTGTTTTCTCATATTGTCTGGAACATCACAGTATATGAAGCAGAGCTTGCAAGTGATATCAGTGCATTAAAAAATTTGAAAGTGGTTTCTGAAAAAGATTTAGAACAATATGCATTTCCTGTTTCCCATCAAAAAATCTTAAAAGAATATTTACTTGTTAAATAAAAGAAGCGTGGATAAACTCCGCGCTTCTTTTTATTCAATCATATGATACATGCGTGCCGTGTGTGTAATCTGCTTCGTGGCGCTGTAGCCCGCCCCGTGCTTCAATTTCTTTAATAATTTGCTGATGAATACCTTGTCCTTCAGCATTTAAATACGGCGTCATTTGCTGTAAAGAGTGATGAAAAAACGCAAGCTCGCTGTCTTTCCACTCGCTTTTAGAAATCATTGAAAGAGCCGTCATGTCTCTACCTACATACATTCTATTCACCTCGTTCATTTCATCAAGTTTTATCTATTTTCCCTATATTACTTGTTTCTTATGCGATAAAATCAGTACAATGTAAAGATAATACGATACATAAGGGAGATGACATCATGTCACAAAAGGTAGCACTAGTTACGGGAAGCAGCAGAGGTATTGGTAAAGAAATTGCCTTACGTCTGGCTAAAGAAGGATACGATATTGTATTAAACTATGCACGAAGCAAAAGTGCAGCGCAGGAAGTAGCAGAAGAAATCAAAGCACTAGGCAGAGAAGCATTAGTTGTTAAAGCAAACGTAGGAAAAGTAGAAAAAATTAAAGAAATGTTTGAGCAAATTGATGAAGTATTCGGTCGCTTAGACGTATTTGTAAGTAATGCAGCGTCAGGAGTTCTACGTCCTATTATGGAATTGGAAGAAACTCACTGGAACTGGACAATGGATATTAACAGCAAAGGATATTTATTCTGTGCACAAGAAGCGGCTAAACGTATGGAAAAAGTAGGCGGAGGAAAGATTGTTACCATCAGTTCGCTTGGGTCTATTCGCTACTTAGAAAATTATACAACAGTAGGCGTGTCAAAAGCTGCTGTAGAAGCGTTGACCCGCTATTTAGCAGTGGAGCTGGCTCCAAAGAATATTGTGGTAAATGCTGTATCTGGAGGGGCTGTGGATACAGAGGCATTAAAACATTTCCCAAATCGCGATGAGCTTCTAGATGATGCACGCAAGCATACTCCAGCTGGTCGTATGGTGGAGCCAAAAGACATGGTAGATGCAGTTATGTTCTTAGTGTCCGATCAAGCAAATATGATTTGCGGTCAAACGCTTATTATTGACGGAGGGCGTTCACTTTTAATGTAAGGTAAATGTGTTTTGTGCTCGCGCCTTAAAATATTGAAAAAAGTTTGCATACCCTATTTACCTCCCGGGCATATTAATTTTCGTGGAGGTGATTACAATGGCAAAACAAACAAACAAAACAGCATCTGGTACAAGCACACAACACGTGAAACAACAAAATGCTCAAGCATCTAAAAACAACTTCGGTACTGAATTTGGTAGCGAAACAAATGTACAAGAAGTGAAACAACAAAATGCTCAAGCAGCGGCAAACAAAAGCCAAAATGCTCAAGCATCTAAAAACAACTTCGGTACTGAATTTGCTAGCGAAACAAGTGCTCAAGAAGTGAGACAACAAAACGCACAAGCTGAAGCAAAGAAAAACCAAAACTCTGGTAAATACCAAGGTTAATACCAAAAGCGAACTTAACGTCTTTCATACGGCGATGTTAAGTTCGCTTTTTCTTATATAAAAAGCAACAAAGTATGACAAAACTTCTTGAAACTTTACACAACTCGTCAAAGGAATCTGTCTCACCTAAACAGAATGTTAACAGAAGTGCCGCGTGTATGGTTAAAGCAAATAGGGAGGAGCTATCGTATGAAAAAATTTGATCAGCTAGTGACTCAACAATTGGAGACCATGGATCAACTTCTGTTTTTGCAGTCTGAGATTGAGCGCTGTCAGGAAATCGAAGGTGAACTAATAAAACTTCATGAAGAAGCAAAACTTCATTCTGTGCAAGATGAAATTAGTGAAATGAAACTAAAATTAAAAGAGATTCAATTGACGTTTGAAGCACAAACCGAAGATATTATTCGTACATATAAAAGTGAAGGGGCTTGCTCTACACTTGCTTAATGAACATTGATGTGTCACTTCCTCTCTTTTTTAAGGCTGCCAAGCAAAGGAAAAGTAGGGGGAGTGACTTTTTTGAACTCAAGAAGGTTAGCACATTTGTGTTAAAATGAGAGAGAAACCGTTATAATAAACATAAGACAAATGGAGACGTTATATGAATTTTTTTAAGTGCTAAAATGAAAGTAGGTATTGGAGATGGGAATTCCGGTGGAAGGAGAAACAATTCAAATACACAGCTACAAGCATAATGGACATATTCATCGCGTATGGGATCGGACAACCGTATTAAAAGCAACCAATAACTTAGTGATTGGAGGAAATGATCGTACGGTCGTTACAGAATCAGATGGACGAACATGGGTCACAAGAGAGCCTGCAATTTGTTATTTTCATGCTCAGCAGTGGTTTAACGTCATTGGTATGATCCGTGAAGATGGAATCTATTATTACTGCAATATCAGTTCGCCGTTCATTTATGATGACAATGAAGCGCTCAAATATATTGATTATGATTTAGATATCAAAGTCTATCCAGATATGACATACTCCCTTCTTGATGAAGATGAATATGAGAAGCATCGAAAAGAAATGAATTATCCAGAAGTGATTGACCGTATTTTACATAATCACGTCGAGGAGTTAAAAGGTTGGATTCGACAGCGAAAAGGCCCGTTTGCTCCAGATTTCATTGACATTTGGTATGAGCGTTTTTTAACATATCGGCATTCTTGATGAATGATTTAGAGAACATTATGTTAGGCCGTCTAAAGCTGACTGTTTGATATAATGTTCTTTTTGGCGTTATGCTCACCATCTTTTAGAAGAGATAAAAGCACTAAAAAATCGACGCGTGTACATATACTAAGAAAGCTTGCCCTCATAGATAGAAAGGGGAGATTTTATGGGAAGTATAAGACGCTACATGAAGTTTGTACAGCCATACAAATGGCAAATTGTCGGCACTGTATTAATTGGTATTATTAAATTTGCTATTCCTTTATTGATTCCGCTGCTTTTAAAATATGTTTTGGACGATATCGTAAATGGACATGGCATGTCCTCCTCTGAAAAAGTTCATAAAATGGTGACGATTATGGGGATTTCGTTTGTTGTATTTTTAGTGTTAAGACCTCCCATTGAATATTACAGGCAGTATTATGCTCAGTGGGTATCGAGCAAAGTACTATATGATATACGGGATCAGCTGTTTAGCCATATTCAAAAGCTTAGCTTACGTTATTATGCAAATACGCGAGCGGGTGAAGTGATTTCACGAGTCATTAATGATGTAGAGCAAACAAAAAACTTTGTTATCACAGGTTTAATGAACGTATGGCTTGATATGATGACGATTGTAATAGCCATTGTGATTATGTTTACGATGAATGTACCTTTAACACTGGTGTCGATTATTTTGCTGCCGGTTTATGCGTTCTCTGTAAAATATTTTTACAGTCGTCTTCGCCATTTAACAAGAGTCCGTTCGCAGGCTTTAGCGGAAGTGCAGGGGCATTTACATGAAAGGGTTCAAGGGATCTCTGTTATTCGCAGCTTTGCTATTGAGCCTCATGAACAGAAGCAATTTGATAAGCAAAATTCAAATTTTCTACAAAAAGCAATCAATCATACGAATTGGAATGCAAAAACATTTGCAGTAGTGAATACCATTACCGATTTGGCACCTTTAATCGTGATTACATTTGCTGGATATCAAGTCATCACAGAAAGTCTTAGCGTAGGAACGATGGTAGCATTTGTGGCCTATATTGACCGCTTGTATAATCCGCTTCGCCGCTTGGTCAATTCATCGACTACGCTCACGCAGTCTGTTGCATCTATGGACCGGGTGTTTGAGTTCATTGATGAAGAATACGATATTACAGACAAGAAAGATGCAAAAGAATGTACTGAGCTTCATGGAAAGGTGCAGTTTGAGCACGTTTCATTTGCTTATGAAGAAGAAGAAAAACCTGTGATTCATGATATTAATTTAGATGTAGAAAAAGGAAAATCCGTTGCGTTTGTTGGAATGAGCGGAGGAGGGAAATCCACGCTTATCAGCTTAATTCCGCGCTTTTATGATGTGACAGAGGGTAAAATTCTCATTGATGACATTGATATCAAAACCTATAAAGTACGCAGCCTGCGAGATAAGATTGGAATCGTCCTGCAGGATACGGTGTTGTTTAGTGACACGGTTAAAAACAATATACTGCTTGGAAAGCCAGGAGCGACAGATGAAGAAGTAATTGCTGCGGCAAAGGCCGCAAATGCCCACGATTTTATTATGAATTTGCCCGAAGGATATGATACAAAAGTGGGAGAGCGGGGAATGAAGCTATCAGGGGGACAGAAGCAGCGTATTTCCATTTCGCGCGTATTTTTAAAAAATCCAGCTATTCTTATTTTTGATGAAGCCACTTCAGCTCTAGATTTGGAAAGTGAGCACTATATTCAAGAAGCATTAGCTGAACTAGCAAAAGACCGTACGACTTTCATTGTAGCCCATCGTTTATCTACAATTACTCATGTTGATGAAATTGTACTTTTAGAAAATGGAAGGGTAGTCGAACGAGGTTCTCATGAGGAGTTAATTAAGAAAAAAGGTCATTACTATCAGCTCTTTAACGTTCAGCAGCTTGATACAATTTAAAAACACCACCTATTGTCTAACAATAGGTGGTGTTTTTAATCTTCTTGTCGCTGATGATTAATATCAAATGAGTTAGCATCCTTGTGATAGTTTTGGAACGTATCAATCAGCTTATCAAGATGCTCTAACTCTTCACTATACTCAATGATGACAGAAATTAAAGGGAAGATATGATAAATAACCTTATTCTCTTCATCATTATCGTATATTTTGTACTGCATAAATTTATCGATTAAAGCTCGTTTTCCAACGCAGGCTTCGTTTGGTACAGTAGTGGTTGGCTGTACGCGTAATTTCCCAATGAATTTTAATAATACTTGCTCATGATACATTAACAGGCACTCAACTTCAGATTTGATTAAATCTTGAAATTGCTGCGGCATGACTTGAAGATCATTTTCCACTCGGTGAAGTAGTTTCAAGGTTGTAAGAGCTCGTGTTGTTACGGTAATCATTTGACGAAATAAAACGAGCTTGCGTGACTTAACAAAACGTTTTTTGGTTGAATAAGTGCGTTCTTCTTTGTAAAAATCAAAGATTTGATTCATTTTAGCCACATTGTCTTTCATTTTTTCAATGTCTTCTTTTAACAATGTGTGCTCAGATGCGTGATAAAGATTCATGCGAATCCATTTAATAATTTCTTCCGTTGTGCTTACAATTTTATAATACAATCTTGTTTCATACTTTGGCGGAATAAAAATAAGATTGACAATAAATGCTGAGAATACCCCAAGTAACACTGTACCAAAGCGTATAAGTGCATATTCAACGAAATTATCTCCTGGATTTTCCATGATTGCAATTACTGTCACAAGCGCAAGCCCAATTGTATTATTAATACGTAATTTTAAGTTGACTGCAATGACAACAACAGCGGTAAAACCAATAATGATGGGATGGGTACCAAAAATAAGTCCAAAACAAACTGCAGAAGCAGCTCCAATCACATTCGCCTGTATTTGCTCCAATATTGTTAAATAAGATCTGTAAATAGACGGTTGAATTGCAAAAACTGCCGCAATTGCCGCAAATATTGGAGATGGTAAACTTAGAAATTCACCTAATAACAATGAAAGTGTAATGGCAATTCCCGTTTTTAAGATGCGGGCACCAAGTTTCATGTGCGTTCGTAGTTCCTTTCTGTAAAAAAGTTTTTTCGTTATGAAGAATGTTCCCCAAAACAAATGATAAATTGCAAAAATCAATCCTTCTTTATTACATAACCTGTTGGAAATAATATAAACAATAACATACTATACAAGGTTTAAGAATGGATATCAAGAGAAAACAAGCAGAAAAATAAGGGTATTTCTCGGGATTTTTCGACAGGCTGACAAAAAGGAGATGACGCGTAAGAAATGGTTATGAAAGGTGGGAATGTTCTATAAGAAAACCCGAAGGTAAAACGAAAAAGAGGTCGAGACATAACGAAATAAATCCAATCTAAAGACGAACAAATGAGATACATGAGCTGAACCGCTTGTGACACAGCAGTTGATTTCCGCAGCAGTCTTCGACTTGCCCTTCAATCAACTGCTAGAAAGACCTATACACACGAAACCTGCGTTTACCCTAACAAAAAAAACGAACCACTAATCAAACATCTTGATCAATGGTTCGTTTTTCACTTCGTCTAAAATCCTTTTATCTCAGCCTCTTTAGAATAAGAATTAGCGTTCTTCACTTAATTGTTTAAATGCTTTTTCGACTGCTTCTAACGTGTCGGTAATATCTTGTTCTGTATGAGCTGTAGTAAGGAACCATGCTTCATATTTCGAAGGAGCTAAGTTGACACCTTGGTGGAGCATTAGTTTAAAGAAGCGTGCAAATAATTCGCCGTCTGTATTTTCTGCTTGTTCATAGTTTTTGACCGTTTCTGTTGTAAAGTAGAGAGTAAGAGCGCCTTTCAATCGATTGATAGTGATCGGCATGTTATATGTACGAGCATGTTTTAAAATACCTTCTTCGAGCATCGCCCCTAGCTTATCCAACTGTTCATAAACACCTTCTTGCTTTAGTACTTCTAGGCAAGCAATCCCAGAAAGAATAGAAGCTGGGTTTCCTGCCATTGTACCTGCTTGATAAGCGGGTCCAAGCGGCGCCACTTTTTCCATGATTTCTTTTTTACCGCCGTAAGCTCCGATTGGAAGGCCACCGCCGATGATTTTTCCAAATGCAGTGAGATCAGGTTTTACACCAAGTAAATCTTGAGCTCCACCGTACATAAAGCGAAACGCTGTAATAACTTCATCGTAAATAACAAGTGCTCCAGCTTCGTGAGTTAATTCATTAACTTGTTCTAAAAAGCCAGGTTCCGGCTCAACAATTCCGAAGTTTCCAACGATTGGTTCTACTAAAACAGCTGCAATCTGATCGCCCCATTTTTCTAATGCTTCCTTGTAAGGCTCAATGTCGTTAAAAGGAACTGTGATGACTTCGTTAGCGATACTTTTTGGTACACCAGCAGAGTCAGGAGTGCCGAGTGTAGAAGGACCAGATCCAGCTGCTACTAATACAAGGTCAGAATGGCCGTGGTAGCAACCTGCAAATTTAATAATTTTATCGCGTCCAGTATAAGCGCGTGCTACACGGATCGTTGTCATAACGGCTTCTGTCCCAGAGTTGACGAAGCGCACTTTATCCAATGCGGGCATCGCTTCTTTGAGCATTTTAGCAAATGTGACTTCATGAGCAGTTGGCGTACCGTAAAGAACACCCGTTTCAGCTGCTTTTGTAATAGCTTTCGTGATATGAGGATGAGCGTGTCCCGTAATAATAGGACCGTAAGCTGCTAAATAGTCAATATATTTATTTCCATCAACGTCCCAGAAATAAGCTCCGTTTGCCTTCTCCATTGCAATAGGCGCTCCGCCTCCTACGGCTTTATATGAACGTGAAGGGCTGTTAACGCCGCCTACAATATGCTCGAGCGCTTCAGCGTGTAATTGTTCTGATTTTGTAAATTGCATAGTATGCCTCCTAATGAAAAGTTCAACTTCTCTATTCTATCAAACTTATTTGTTTCTTGAAAAACATTCGAGAACGTGTATGATAGAAATTTGTGAGCTAACTGCTAGAAAATAGTTCCTCGTCTCTTGGAGGAGTTGCTAGCAAGGGCGCCGGAAACAATAAAAGAAACCACTAATACGTCGACGTAACGGAGGGAATACAATGAAAAATGCTATTGAGGTGAATCAACTTCGGAAAGAATTTAAAGCCTATTCTAGCCGCTCTGGCCTTAAAGGGGCATTCCGGGATCTATTTACCCGTAATTATAGAGTCATGAAAGCTGTGAACGATATATCGTTTACCGTAAAACAAGGGGAAATGGTAGGGTATATAGGAGAAAACGGAGCGGGGAAATCGACCACAATCAAAATGCTGACAGGAATCTTAACTCCTACTTCAGGCGACATTACCGTAAATGGAATGAATCCTCATAAGGAAAGAGAAAAGTTTGCCCAAACGATTGGTGTTGTTTTTGGTCAACGCTCTCAGCTATGGTGGGATATTGCCGTACAAGAATCTTTTCGCCTGTTAAAAAAAGTATACAAAGTGTCAGATGAAGATTATAACGCTCATATGGAGCACGTTATTCAAACGTTAGATATTGGACCGCTGCTAGATAAGCCGGTGCGAAAGCTTTCTCTAGGTCAAAGAATGCGCTGTGAGCTGGCTGCTGCTCTTATTCATAATCCGCCGCTTCTATTTTTAGATGAACCGACGATTGGTTTAGATGTACTAGTTAAATTAAAAATCCGCCAATTTTTAAAAGAAATTAATGAAAAATATAATACGACGATTTTGCTTACGACACATGATTTAGCAGATATTGAAGCTTTATGTGAACGCGTTGTAATGCTGGATGAAGGCAGTATTATTTATGACGGATCGCTGCAAAAGCTGCGTTCGAATTGGGGAGACCTTAAACAAGTTACGTTTGAATTTGGAACCGCGCCAAATAACGAGCAGTTGAAGCTATTGACGCAAGGGATGCCTGTTAACTGGATTGAAGGTGATCAAAAATATTTGTGGACAGCGCAGCTTCAAAATAAAGGGGACTTGATGTCACAGCTGATTGCTAAAGTGGTGGCAAAGCATGAAATCAGTGATATTAACATTGAAGAAATTTCAACGGAAGAAATTATCCGCAACATTTATGAAGAAGGTGTTGTGAATGGATAAATATATAGAGATGATACGCATTCGCTTTTTAATGATGCTGGCGTATCGGACGAATTATTACAGCGGAATATTGATTTATGCGATTAATATTGGTGCTTACTACTTTTTATGGTCCGCTATTTATGGAGGAAAAGAGAATATTCAAGGGTTATCCATTACCCAAATGACAACGTATGTAGCCGTTTCATGGATGGCAAGAGCCTTTTATTTTAATAACATTGACCGTGAAATGGCAATGGAAATTAAAGATGGCAAAGTGGCAGTAGAGTTAATTAAGCCTTATAGCTACCTTGGTATGAAAACAATGCAAGGACTGGGAGAAGGGATTTTTCGGCTGCTGTTTTTCTCAGTGCCCGGAATGATTATTGTCGCGTTTTTATTTCCAGTACAGTTCTCAGCAAATGCAGCAACATGGCTTTATTTTGGACTGTCTTTAATTTTTAGTTTCATTATTAATACACAAATTAATTTATTAACGGGTATTACGACTTTCTTTCTCTTTAACAATGATGGACTCATTCGAGCGAAGCGCGTTGTTATTGATTTGTTTTCAGGACTTCTTCTGCCCATCAGCTTCTATCCTTTCTGGGCGCAACATATTATGAGCTATTTCCCTTTTCAAGCCATTAGTTATATTCCGAGCATGATTTTCACAAATGGATTTAAAGGGCAGGAAGTAATAAATGCTCTTATTACACAAGCAGTTTGGTCAGGACTTCTATTTATCCCTATTGCATGTTTGTGGAACATAGCGAAGAAAAAAATGGTTATTCAAGGAGGGTAGTCTATGAAAATGTTTTATTTTTCGATTTTCTTTCAGTACATTAGTCAATATATGAAAACAAGGCTTCAGTACCGCACCGACATGGTAGTTGAAATCATTTCAGACTTATTGTTTCAAACAGTTAATTTGATTTTTATTTTAGTCGTATTTGGACATACTCAGTCGCTGCACGGATGGTCACGAGAGGAAATTATCTTTATTTATGGTTTCTTTTTGGTCCCTTTTGCTATTTTTTCGTCTTTCTTTAACATTTGGGATTTCAACGAGCGGTACATTGTTAAAGGAGAAATGGATCGAATTTTAACAAGGCCGATTCACAGTTTGTTTCAAGTTATTTTAGAGCGAATGGAACTAGAATCATTGTTTGGTGGTATCACAGGGATTGCAGTAATGGCTTACGCTGCTTCTTCTTTACATCTTCATTTCCAGTGGTATGATGTTTTTATTTTTCTATTATTTATTTTAGGAGGAGCGCTTGTATACGCAGGAATTTTCATCGCCTTAGCAAGCATAGGCTTCTGGTCGGATGCCAGAACCTCTATTATGCCTACTATTTATAATATTGGAAACTACGGAAGGTATCCTGTAGATATTTATAATAATGTCATCCGATATGTTTTAACGTGGATTCTTCCTTTTGCATTTGTAGGCGTATATCCAGCTGCTTATTTCTTAGGAAGATCAGAATGGTATGGATATGCATTTTTAACCCCAGTTATGGGAATCGTCTTTTTTGTAATCTCTATTTTCTTATGGAATACAGGGGTCAAAAAATACAGAGGAGCAGGCAATTAAATGCCTGCTCTTTTTCGTGGCTTCGGAGTAGTAATGAATGGACAAGAACGCGCGTATAGTGGTAGTAAGAGTATAAATTAAAGGAGTAGAATGATGGTTATTTTTCTAATCCTCGTTATCATTGTTTTTGTAATTGGTAGTATGAAGTTTCTCTTTGAAAAAGAACTTGGAGAATTTCATTTTTTCTCAATTGGTCATTTCTTTGTCTTGTTTTATTCATATATTACAGTTTTATTGGGATTTAGCCTTATTTATACAGTATGTGAGATGGGGAGTATTCCAGTATTAAGCGGAGGGTTTGAACATGAAGGTCATTATTTCTATACCCTGTTTAACAGTATGTATTTCAGCGCAGCGACGTTATTTTCAGTAGGCTACGGAGATATGTATCCGGTTGGAATTGGGAAATTATTTGCAACTTTTGAAGCGTTTATCGGCTATATTATGCCTGCAATCTTTGTGATGCGGACTGTTACCCGTACTTAAACTTGTCATCTTATCTAATATTGGGTACGCTATTCAAAGAAAATGAAAAGCGTAAAGGAGAAGATAAATATGACAGCTGTAGTTGGAGAAAAAGCACCCGATTTTGTATTGATGTCTACAAATGGAGAGCAAGTATCACTAGCGTCGATGAAAGGCAAAAACGTTGTGCTGTATTTTTATCCGAAAGATATGACGCCAGGCTGCACAACAGAAGCCTGTGATTTCAGAGATCAGCATGAAAATTTTGAAGAGCTAGATGCGGTGATTCTAGGAGTGAGCCCGGATCCAATCGACAAACACCATAAGTTTATTGATAAGCACGGCCTTCCATTCTTACTTTTAGCTGACGAAGATCACAGCGTAGCTGAAGAGTATGGAGTATGGACACTGAAAAAAAACTTTGGAAAAGAATATATGGGCATTGAACGCTCCACTTTTATCATTGATAAAGAAGGAATGCTCGTAAAAGAATATCGCAAGGTTCGAGTGAAAGGGCATGTGGAAGAAGCTTTATCATTTATTAAAGAAAAAATGGCATAAAAACAGGCAGATAACTAGAGCAGTTTTAGTCTTTGAACATACAATATCAGTGTAGGGCATACCTCCTCAGATGTTAATATATTTAAAAGTGTGGATTGAATTCCACACTTCTTTTTTTGAATAAAATATATGAAAAATTTCTACTTGTTACATAAAATAGGAATAGGCATCAAGTTGACAAAACGTGGGTAAAACATGTAGACTAATTATAAGAATTATAAAGTAATAATACTTACAGAAGAGGGGTGCATGACGTGTCCAATCATTTACAAGAAGCCCTTGAAACGTTAAAAGGTACTGGCGTTCGTATTACACCACAACGTCATGCTATTTTAGAGTATTTAATCAATTCAATGACACATCCAACAGCAGATGATATTTATAAAGCGCTGGAAGGTAAGTTTCCAAATATGAGTGTAGCGACCGTTTACAATAATTTAAGAGTATTTCGCGAAGTAGGTATTGTAAAGGAACTAACATACGGTGATGCATCAAGCCGGTTTGATTATGTTACAACAGAGCATTACCATGTGATTTGCGAAAGCTGCGGAAAAATTGTGGATTTTCATTATCCTGGTTTAGACGAAGTAGAAAAGCTGGCTGCTCATATTACTGACTTTGATATTAGTCACCACCGAATGGAAATTTACGGAACGTGTCCTGATTGTACGGCTAAAAAAGCGCATTAATAAGCTGATAGTAGTGATACTATCAGCTTTCTTTTTGTTTTTTTCTATTATACTTTTCGTCGAATTGTTTTCCTTCAAGAGACTGGTCAAGCGTAAGCGGCTCGTTGCAATACATACACATATCTACGCGCCCTAGCATTTTGGTTTGCTTTTGACATGTAGGGCAGGTTACTTGAACCGCTTTTGTAGAAAGCATGCCAATCCAGAAATAAACGCCGGTACTAGCTACGATGCACAGCAAACCCAAAAGCATAAAAATAGTCATTAGCCAGACTGAAGACCGAAAGAAAATTCCCCCATACATAACAATGAAACCAACAAAGATCAGACTGAGTGCAAACGTGCGAATCTTGTTAATTTTATTTGAATACTTTATCCCCATCAGTATCCCCCCTGTTACCAATATATCATAGAGTGAGACAATGAATGATGATAAAAATTGAATCTTCGGAAAATTATCGTTGGTTTTTGAGCTTTCTGAATGATTTCCATAATTCTGAGTGGGATATCCGTTATACATCGTATATAATAAAAAAAGAAATCTTAGTCCATAGCCTTTAAAATTTTGAAAAATATTTGTTTATTACAGTTAGGAGAGCTCAAAATGGAAGATGTTTTACGGCCAATATATCAAGAAAGAGCTAGCAATAAAGACACACTAGGTATTTTACTGATTGAAAAAAAGAAATCAGAATCTCCAGTGACGGATAATTTGGATGCTATCTTATTTATTGTGACCAAAACTACAGAAACTTCTCTTTTTATTAAACAATACGAATATGAAAATGAGCGTGCGGCACTTTATATGACTTCTGAACAGCAAATGAGTGAATGGATTATGAATGGGACGAACCGCCGTATTATTGATTGGATCTTAAATGGTAAAGTGCTATTTGATCGAAACGAATATATGGAAAACTTAAAGAAACGCTTAATTGATTTTCCTAGAGAAGATCGGACAAAGAGAATAGGTGTCGAGTTTGCTAAGTTGATTCGCCGATTTAAAGAAGGAAAAGACTTTTATGCGTCTAATCATTATTTAGATGCATTCAATCATGTCATTCATGCTCTTCATCATTTAGCACGACTGTCTGTGTTGGAAAATGGATTTCATCCAGAAGTGACAGTGTGGAACCAAGTGAAAAAAATAGAACCTGAAATTCATCGTCTTTACGAAGAGCTAATTATTAGCCAAGAAGAGGTTAGCAAGCGTTTAGAGCTGCTTTTCTTAGCGAGTGAATTTCTAGTAAATAAAAAAACTGAATTAGGTGCCAAGCATCTTGTTCATATTATGAAAAGCGAAAAGCAGGAATGGACGTTTAATGAACTGGTTCATCATCCCGAAATACGCCCTTATGCTATTGATTTAGGAATACTTCTTGAGTTTTTAATTGAAAAAGATATCATTATGGTAAAAAAAGTAGAAACAAAAGGAAAGAGTTTGTACCATAGACACTATGTGGCGAAATGATAGAGAGGATAAAGGGTATCTGATACGGTGCGGTTATGACGTGTAGATACCCTGACATATGACTTTATAGCCTTGATAAAAGGTTTTTCTAAAAAAACACGATTTATTTTAAAAAATCTATTGACGCTTTAAAATATCCGTGGTAAATTTATATACGTCGCCAATGAGCGATACTAAATTTATCAAAAACTTGAAAAAACTTCTTAAAAAAGTTGTTGACAAGAAAGAGATAAACTGGTAAGATTAAAAAGTCGCTTAAGAGCGGCGGTTGAACTTTGAAAACTGAACAAAGCGACAAACGTCAACGTTAATTTTTATTTTTTAAATTGAGCAAGTCAAACATTTCTTCGGAGAGTTTGATCCTGGCTCAGG
>NZ_JBVVNT010000009.1:0-141126 GCF_055810735.1 Priestia sp. ST2
TAATCAGTTCGCTCGACTTGCATGTATTAGGCACGCCGCCAGCGTTCATCCTGAGCCAGGATCAAACTCTCCGAAGAAATGTTTGACTTGCTCAATTTAAAAAATAAAAATTAACGTTGACGTTTGTCGCTTTGTTCAGTTTTCAAAGTTCAACCGCCGCTCTTAAGCGACTTTATCATCTTATCAAGTTATCAACGTAATGTCAACAACTTTTTAAAATTCTTTTTTTAGCTTCGTTGTTAACGGTATGTCTCAACGACGCTTTATAATAATAAAATATATTTTAACTAAAGTCAACGGTTTTCAAAGAAAAAATTAAAAACTATTATTTATAGATTTGAACAACGACTGCTGCAACGTATTATAGTAAATATTATAGACAAAAGCCAGCTGTAACTTTGCCTTCTTTGCTCCTGCGCTTTTACGTATTCTTTTTTATTATTCTTATAGAAGAAACTAAGAAAGAGCTGTCCATTAGACAGCCCTTTCCTATTTCCCTTTAAAACTAGGTCTTCTCTTCTCAGCAAATGCTTGAAGCGCCTCGAGACGATCTTCTGTCGGAATCGTTAACTCATATGCTTTTCGTTCAATTTGCAAACCAGTCTGCAAATCGGCCTTCATTCCTTCTTTAATAGCAAATTTTGCTTGCTGAAGTGCAATTGGCCCATTTTTCAATAAAAGAGAGATAAAAATATCTATTGTTTCTTCTATTTCATATCCGGGAGCCACCTTCGTTACTAGACCACATTCTTTCGCTTCTGATGCTGAGAGACGCTGAGCTGTTAAAATGAGTTCCATTGCTTTTGCTTCCCCAACTAACCGAGGGAGACGCTGTGTTCCTCCTGCGCCTGGTATAATCGCTAAGCTTGTTTCCGTTAAACCCATAAGCGCTTCGGTTGAAGCAATCCGGAAATCACATGCTAAAGCCAGCTCCATTCCTCCTCCAAATGCATATCCATTGATGATTGCTATCGTTGGCTGCGGAAGCTGCTCTATCTTCGAAAACACTTCTCCTATCTTGTAAATATTGCGCTTTACCTCTTGATCAGAGAGAGTTTTACGTTCTTTTAAATCGGCCCCTACACTAAAAGACTTTTCACCTGCTCCTTTAAACGTCACAACTCGAATATCTTTTTGAATACGAATTCCTTCAATTACTTCTTCCAATTCTTTAAGCATATCGTAATTAAAAGCATTCATCGCTTCCGGACGGTTCAGTATCACATGGGCGACGTGTCCCTTCATTTCATAAGAAATAGATGACATCCTTTTACTACCTCCAACTTGGAATCGCTTTCATTTTATCGTTCCTGAGATACTTGCTGCTTCAATGCACGACGTAAAATTTTTCCCGTTGTATTTTTAGGAAGTTCTTTTAAAAATTCAATTTCACTTGGCACTTTATATTTAGCAAGGTGCTCTTTGCAATAGGCAATAAGCTTCTCTTCCGTTATCTCTTGATTATTGCAAACCACGTAACACTTCACACATTCACCTAAAGAAGGATCAGGGACTCCGATAACAGCCACTTCTACAATATCCCGATGCGCATATAGCACTTCTTCTACTTCGCGAGGATAAACATTATATCCTCCTACAATAATTAAATCTTTTTTACGGTCAACGATATAAAAATAACCTTCCTTATCCATTCTTGCTAAGTCACCTGTATACAGCCAACCATCTCGGAGAGCATATTCCGTGTCTTCTGGAAGCTTGTAATACCCTTTCATCACGTTAGGGCCTTTGACGATAAGTTCGCCAACTTGTCCTACTTCTACTTCTTCTCCTAGTTCGTTCACCACTTTATTTTCAACATTCATAATAGATGTGCCTATAGAACCGGCTTTTCTCTCTCGGTCAATCGGATTGAAACACGTCACAGGAGAAGCCTCAGATAATCCATACCCTTCTGCTACCATTACCCCAAACTTACGTTCAAAATTGGTTAGAAGTGCCACCGGCATTGATGCCCCGCCTGATATACAAAGCCTTACCGTGTGAAAGTGCTCTTTTTTCCCTTTGTCATGCTGAAGTAAGAAATTATACATTGTGGGAACGCCGGCAAAAATAGTCGCTTGTCGATTTTGAATTAATTCAAATATAGAAGATGGACTGAATTTTGGTTCAATTAATATCGTTCCTCCATTCATTAAAGGCGCATTCAATGAAACAGTTAAACAAAATACGTGAAACATCGGCAAAGCAGCTACGACTCGGTCATTCCCATTTATACTTAAATAATCTGCTACGTCTTGAGCATTTGAATAAATATTCTTATGTGTAAGCATAGCTCCTTTTGGTTTTCCAGTCGTTCCTGACGTATACAGAATGATAGCCACATCTTCTTCTTTTAACTCCAGAAAATCATATGTAGCTTCTCCTCTGTTTATAACTTGCGAAAACGTGTGAAAATAAGAAGGTATATTTTCCACTGTATCTGTCGTTTCACATAAGATAACATGTTCCAAAAATGGAGTGTGTCCAATGATTTTCTTTAAAATAGGGAGAAGTAAATCAACCGCAATAACTGCTTTTACATCTCCATCCTGAAGCATGTAGCTAATTTCATCCGCTGTGTAAATAGGATTAATAGGTATAACAGTAGCTCCTACTCGAAGAGCACCGTACAATCCAATCACAAAATGAGGCGAGTTGCCGACAATCAAAGCGATATGATCTCCTTTTTTTACACCTAATTGCTTCAGACCATCAGCAAACTTAGATACCGATGCATCAAGATTTGCATAAGATGTTTCCTGGTCCATAAAAACATATGCCGATTTTTGTGGAAATTGCTCAGCTGTTTTATGAAGCTGTGCTGACAAATTCATCTCATAACTTCCTCCTTTTAATAATGAATGAATGAACAACCATTCATTATTAAGTCATAATAATGTAAAAATTCTTACTTCTTCTATTCTATTATAATGTTACTGCTGTTCCATTGACAAGACTCATCTGTTTAAAAAGAAAAAAAGCCTGATGTAGCAGACTTTTTTCTTAATAGATTAATTCAACAAACTCTTCTTTTGTAATATTACCAAAATAATGTGGAATATCGATGTCTTCTAAGGCTTGTTCAATAGAAGCTTTTTCATAACGAACACCTGTTAATTTTTCCTGTACTTCCTCGACATCTCCCACTCCAAAGAAATCTCCGTAAATGGTGCAAGCATCGATTTTTCCTTTATTCACTTCTAAACGAACGTCGATTTGTCCCACAGGAAAGCGGTGAGAGTGCTGTAAGTTAAATTTAGGTGATTTTCCATAGTTCCAATCCCATGACTGATAGCGCTCTTTAGAAATTTGATGAATCGTTTCCCAATCTTTTTCCGTTAGTTTATATTCTGTTATATTTTCTTCTCCGTCAAAGATATATCGAAGCAGCATTTCTCTAAACTCTTCCACCGTTACTTTCTGTTCTAAAAATTCGCTGATATTTGCTACTCTATTTCGAATAGACTTAATGCCTTTGGATTCAATTTTATCTTTTTTTACTTTTAACGCTGATACGACGTTTTCAATCTCTGAATCAAAAAGAAGAGTTCCATGGCTGAACATTCTCCCTTTCGTTGAAAACTGAGCATTTCCAGAAATTTTCCGTCCTTCAGCCATTAAATCATTTCGTCCGCTTAGCTCGGCATTAACTCCTAATTTCTTTAACGCTTCCACGACCGGCTCGGTAAACTTTTTAAAATTATGAAAGCTATTTCCATCGTCTTTCGTAATAAAGCTGAAGTTTAAATTTCCTTTATCATGATAAACGGCCCCGCCTCCAGACAGACGTCTCACTACATGAATTTGCTGATCTTCAACATATTTTGTATTAATCTCCTCAATGGTGTTCTGGTTTTTCCCAATAATAATAGAAGGTTCATTAATATAAAACAGCAGATATGTCTCATTAATGTCTAGATGCTTGAGCGCATACTCTTCAATTGCTAAGTTAATTCGGGGATCATAGTTTTTTTGATTATCAATAAATAACATTCATTTTCCTCCTTGTTATTCCCATACATATCCTGATTCAGCTAACGTAAGCGTACCTCTATAATGAGCAGCAGCTTCCTCTACTAGCTGTTGATGTTCTCCATAGTGCGGAAGGTGAGTAAGCATGAGGTGTTTGACACTTGCTTTTGAAGCAAGTGTACCGGCTTCTGTACTTGTCATGTGTCCAGCGCCTCTTCCATCTTGGTTAGCATAAAAATTACATTCACAAATGAGAAGATCTGCTTCGTCTGAGAAGGAAATAAACTCTTCTAAATAGCTAGAGTCCGCTGTGTACACGACAGTTTGATTGCCGGCGCTTATTCTCATGGCATAACAAACGACTGGATGCTTCGTTTTCATAAATTCGATGGTAAAAGGCCCAACTTCAAGTTTTTGACTCGGATCATACTCTACCCCTTTAGTAATTCCTTTATGAGTAAGTTTGTTGAAGCTTTCCTGATCATATGTATGTCCATAAATAGAAAGTTCCTTAACAGCGTTTCCTAGATGAGTCTGAATGAGGCGTGCATATTGAAATACTCCGACATCAGCCACGTGATCATGATGATAATGAGATAAAATCATAGCATCTATTTCTTCTGGCTTTGCATATTTTTGCAGCTGAGCCAATGCACCGCTTCCACAATCAACAAGCATCTGAAACCCATCGTGCTCCACTAAATAGCTAGAAGTAGCTTCTGAAACCGCAGGATATCCTCCCCAAAAACCAATAACAGTTACTTTCATTTCAATCACCCTTTCGTACTATTTTTATTACGTTCAGTATACCCTACTTTTTTTTGAAAACTAACTGAAAGGCACTCGTTTCGGCGATTTTATCGAAATAACTCATTGTTATATAACAAATAACCACTTAGAATAGCAAAATAGGCTAAATTGTTATAAAACATAATTGACATTTTATCATCTGTTATAATACAATGTTAGTAACAAAAACAACGGAGGGGATTTAAAATGTTAGAAAAAATGACTGAATTTTTCAAAAGATTACCCAATAAAAAGTGCGTAGAATGCGGAAACGACATTGAGGAACAGCATGAATGCTACGGAAACAAATGTGATCACTGTCTAGATGTCATGAAATAAAAAAAGCTGAAACTGTTTTATAACAGTTTCAGCTTTTTTTATACGGTCAAACTGCGATACTCGTTTGGCGTAATGCCTTCTACTTTTTTAAACACTTTTCGAAAGTATTTATCATCATGATATCCAATCATATTCGCAATTTCATAGATTTTTAGTTCTTCATTTAGTAAAAGTGATTTGGCTTTATTCATTCTGACTTTCACCATATAATCTGAAATGTTTTCTTGAAATTCTTGCTTAAACTTCCTCGAAATGTATTCACGGCTTAGATAGAAACGTTCCGATATTTCTTGAAGCTTCACATCTCGATGAAAATTTTGCTGCAAATATTGTTCGATTTCATAAATAACGTCGCGATTGTTTTTCTTGCTATACCTTTTTACTACTTTTAAAAAGCGCTTTACTTCACGCTTCTTTCTCTCTACATACTTTGCTAGCTGAAACTGCCCATCTTGGTTATAGAAAAAAGAAAGAACATATTCAGGACCGTTATTTATCGTATAAGGAATGTGATATCTTTTTAACCAATGCTGGCTTAACAGCTGATATTCCTGCTCAAAATGCAGAATTTGCTTTAATGAGAGATAATTTTGTGCTTCAAAAGCTGTGATAATTTCGTTGAATACCGGCAAAAAGGCTTCAAACTTCCCGACTTGCAGCGCTTCTTCAATTTTACTATTATAATCCATCATATTTATTAATAAAGCACTTGCTAAAACGTCTTGCTCGCCGTAGACCTTCACTTTATTTTGATCAAGAACATTGCTTAATAAAAGCGAGTTTTTCGCATCTTCATAGGATTTCATTAGCTGATCAATAGAAGAAACTTTGCACCCTCTTGCAATCCGACAGCTCACGTCTAGCGTACGGCGAATGGCTGTATGTAAAGTCGTCAGTAAAGAGGTTATGCGTTCAAAATCATTCCAAAATATAATAATAATTTCCCACTTATTTGATAAATAACGGAAGGCTACCCCATTTTCTTCTGCCATCAGCATTTCATTGATTACATTTAAAATTGAAAAATAGGCTAAATCCCGGTCACCGCCAAAAGAACGAATGATGGATTCATCTACACGTACAATCCCCACTTCATACTCTCTAGTCAGATGGAAACCAAACTCTTCATAGATTGATTGATTTAGCAAATAATTGTTCATTAACTGCGTCAGTTTTCGATCTCGATAAATCGGCTTCATTTCATTGATTAAACGATAGCTGCTATTATGGACTTTTCTGGACTCTTCTTCTTTCTTCCATTGGGTTACAGCTCGTATAAGCGTATCGTTTAAAATCGAAGGATCCACTGGTTTTAGAATATAATCCGTACTTCCAAAATGAATAGCTTTACGCATATAGTGGTAGTCATCATACCCTGTTACCACAATCGTTTTGCTAGAAGGCGAATTCTCTTTAATCCACTCCAACAAAGCAATTCCATCGATATTAGGCATCTTCATATCAGTAAAAATGATTTCCGGTCCGTGATCCTCGATAAGCGCAATCGCTTGCTCACCGCTATCAGCTTCTATCACATCTGTAATTTCATGCTCTTCCCACTGTCCAAGCAGCTTTATTCCTTCTCTTACATGCTCTTCATCATCCACGATTAATACTTTCATCACTATCCCTCTTTTCTTCAATTGTTGTTAGCTTTATGACAACGGTAAAATCGTGATTTTCTTGACTGCTAATTTGCATTGAAGCATGATCTCCATAGTAGATGCGAAGTCGTTCATAAATGTTTTGCAACCCAATATGCTCATCTGTTTGATTATACGATTGCTGAAGTCTCGTTTTTAATTGATTCAACTCTTGTTGCCCTATCCCTTTTCCGTTATCAGAAACCGTTAGAATCAGTTCTTCACCGTTCAAATCCGCTGAAATCAGTAGCTTTCCGCTTCCTGTACGGGTTTCGAATCCATGCTTAAAAGAATTCTCAACAAGAGGCTGCAAAATCATTTTCGGTATTCGCATAAGCTCTGCTTCTTTTTCGATATTTAACTCATACTCAAACTTTGAACCAAACCGCTGCTTTTGCAGACTTAAGAAAGCTTTTACGTGATCGACTTCTTGCTTTAAGCTAACGATATCCTCTTTCATATTCATGCTGTAACGCATAATGTGCGAAAGTGAGGTTAATAAAGAATATACTTCAACTGCTTTATGCTTAAGAGCAAGAGTTCCAATCGATTGAAATGCGTTGTATAAAAAATGCGGATTAATTTGTGACTGCAGTACTTTTAGCTGCGTTGATTTATTTTCTAATTCCAATCGAAATTTACGTTCAATCAAGTCATTAATTGTTTCTACCATAGAGGTAAAATGCCTTCCTAAAACACCAAATTCATCGTTTCCAAGCGACTTAAACCGCACCTCAAATGATCCTTTTTCCACTTCTTTCATATTGCGAATCAATACGTTAATCGGCTGTGTAAAACGTACTGATATAAAAAGCGTAGCGATAACGAGCATACACAAAAATGGCAGGCCAATTAATACATTCATAAGTGCTGTCTTTCTTGCATCCTCATATAAAACACTGTAAGGAATTCGTTTCACAATGTACAAGTCCTCAAAGGGCTGTTTAAGCTTTTCATACATTAATACGCCTGAGAAGCTTTTATCTTCCCATTCCATGCTATGGTCTTTTTGAGAAGTGAGCGCCTTCACCCACGCGTAGTTTTCATTTTTTCCAATAACCTTTGAATTAGAGGAATACAAAACCTTCCCTTTATTGTTCATTAAATAAAAATCTTCTGACTCTTCATTATATAGACGCTGCGATATAGATTGAATTTGTGTCATATTAATGTCTAAAGATAGATAAGCTAACAACTTGTCTGATGGAATCTCATCAATCCGCTGATGAAAGCTAATAACTTGATTCGGCAGTGAATCAATTAACGTTGATAAATTATTGTAGCTATAAATTTCATGGGTAGGCTCAATCACAAGAAATTTATGATTTTTATTTAAATAAGAATAGTAAGGCTGAGTGTAAATATCATCGTACTTTCCTCTGCTGCTCACTTTCGAATTATAAGCTGTATACGAGTCATGCCCGTTTTCAATGTAAAGATGGAGCTGTTCAATCTCTGGACGAGTATTATATAAATAAAGAAGAGTCCGTGATATTTCCAGTTGATTGGCTCCTAAGTCACTTGATACACCTTCATCTAACACCTTAATAAATGGGTGGTAGCCGTACAGCCTTTTTGTAATATTAGCAATTTCATTTAAGTAATCGCTCAAATCATTGCTTCCGTTTTTAATAACTTGATAGTTGGTAGAAATAAATCGGTTCTTAACCGTTTCTTTTGTGTATTGATACGTAAAAATCGTTGAAATTAAAAATGGAATAACCGTTGCGAATAAGAAAAACAAAATTAATTTCTTGCGTATGCTCCAGCCTTTCACAAATAACCTCCTTTGACTAATGTCATACATTATGACTATTATTATACATTAAAAGCGCTTTCAATTAACTATTATTTTTTCATAACTATGAATCTAACCAGCTATTTTTTCACACCAAAAAGTCCGCGTTTTCCACGCGGACTTCTTGTTTATTTTTTCATTTTTGCCCAAATTGTATCTAATTTCTTCATAAATTCTTCTTCTGTCATTTGCTTGCCTGCGTAAGACTGCATTGCTGCGCCGACTTCTTGAACCGTTCCTTCCGGATACTTAAACCAGTTCCAAGATAATGTTTTACCTTCTTCAGAGTATTTTAAGATATCATCAGATAAAGAATCGATTCCTTTTCCATCGATGTTTTTGAACGCTGGAATGAACTTGAACTTTTCAACTAAGAATTTTTGACCCTCTTTAGAAGAAACCATCCAATTTAAGAATTCCTTCGCTGCTTTTTTATCTGCATCTGGCGCATTTTTGTTTACTACCCAGTTATTTGGAACTCCGATTGCTAATTTATCATTTTTCTTTGCATCGTTGCTGATTGGCATTGGAATAAAGCCCATTTTCATATCCGGATTAATTTTCGTAATCATATTTACCGTCCAGTTACCTTGTTGCATCATTGCTGTTTCACCAGAAGCAAATTGAGTAACTTGTGTATTGTAGTCTGTCGTTAGTGGATTTTTATTTCCATACTTTAACGTTAAATCGAACAGATTCATAAATTGCTTAAACGTTTCATTGCCTTCAAATTTTGCTTTTCCTTCGTTTAGACCTTTAATAAACGCATCTGGATCGTCTTGCTGTGCCATTGGAATATTAAATAAGTGGTTACCTAGCACCCACCACTCGCCGTATCCATTAGAAAATGGCGTAATGCCTTTTGCTTTAAGCTTCTTAGAAGCTGCTTCTAATTCTGACAGCGTTTTAGGTAATTCTTTAACGCCTGCTTTTTCAAATAAATCTTTATTATAAATAAAACCATAACCTTCTAAGTTTAGCGGCTGACCATAAATTTTCCCGTCCATTGTCATCGGTTCTTTGGCGATATCATACAGATTATCTACCCACGGCTGATCAGATAAATCTTCCAATTTATCCTTCCACGTTTGCGCTTCTTGGAACCCTCCATTGTTAAAGATATCAGGTTCATTTCCAGAGGCAAACTGTGCTTTTAATGCTGCACCATAGTCCGCGCCTCCGCCGACTGTTTGGATGTTAAACTTTACGTTTGGATGTTCTTTTGTATATTCATCCGTTAATTCTTTCAGCTGATCTGCAATTTCCACTTTGAACTGGAACATATCAATAACAACTTGATCACCTGAGCCTGTTGATTTACTTGCTTTTGAATCCGTACCTGAGTTTGAACATGCTGTCGCAAATAAAAGTGATGTTGCTAACACGCCAGACATTATTGAAAGCCTTTTCATTTTCATTCGTTTTGCCCCCCTTGATATCTATCTCTCTTTATTTTACCGATTCTAGGACATTTGAACAGGTAACAATATTGAACAACCGAGTGGAAAATATTGAACAACCCCTTCAGCACCCTTCGACAGGTCTCTCTTCTTCCGCAAAAATTTCTATAAATTTTTTGTCTGTTTTATTCCACCTAATAACATTTATAGACAAAATTATGTTAATATGTAGAGTGATAGATTCATAAGAAAATTTATGAATTTTTTTAACTTGTATAAACAAAGTGAAGGGGTTTACATGAAAACTAAAAAGCGCAAAAAAACACATGTCTCATTTCGAATTAACTGGCTGTTTATTGTGGTTTTCCTGCTTTTTTCTGCACTCATTTTACGATTAGGCTTCGTACAGATCGTGTACGGAGAGAACTATAAACGAGAAGTTGAAAAAACAGAAGATGAAACGGTAGATTCACCGGTTCCTCGCGGAAAGATGCTAGACCGCTATGACCGCGTTATCGTGGATAATAAACCGTTGAACGCTGTCACGTACACGCGTTTGAAAGGCGTCACTCAAGAAGACAAGCTAAAAGTAGCTAAAAAGCTTGCCACTCTTATTGATGTTCCTGTTACAACAGACGTGTTTGGCAAATCGGCTGAAAAGAAAGATAAAAATACGATTAAGCTAACAGAACGCGACTTAAAAGATTACTGGATTGCAACTCATCCAAAAGCAGCAGCGAAAAAAATTACCGCAGCGGATAAGCAAAAAGTAAAAGAAGGTCAACTTTCTGAAGATGATTTATATCCTCTTCAGCTAAAGCGCATCACAAAAAACGAACTTCTATCGGTGAAAGATGACCTTGAAGTGATTGCTATTAAAAGCAAGATGGAAGGCGGCTACGCGTTAACCGCGCAAATTATTAAAAGCGGATTAACCGATAAAGAGCTTGCCGTCATTAGTGAGCAGTTGGGTGACTTACCAGGCGTCGATACGACAACTTACTGGGACCGTATGTATACATACGACGGCTTACTTAGCACGCTGCTTGGTAAAATCACATCAGCAGATGAAGGATTGCCAAGCGAAAACTTACAGTACTATTTATCACACGGCTACAGCCGTAATGACCGAGTAGGAAAAAGTTATTTAGAAAAGCAGTACGAAGACGTTCTTCGCGGTCAAAAAGCCCGCGTGCAAAACGTAACAGACCGCTCTGGCAACCTAGTGAGCCAAGAGACCGTTACTGAAGGTCAGCGCGGCAGTGACTTAATTTTAACAATTGATATGGAGCTTCAAAAGCAAGTCGAAGATATTTTAACAAAAGCTGTGACATCCGGTGCTGCTGGTTCACGATTAATGGACCGAGCGTTTGCCATTATGATGGACCCTCATACAGGAGACATTTTAGCAATGGGCGGAAAACAGCTCGTTACAGATAAAAAGACCGGAGCACGAAAAGTACAAGATTTTGCTCTTGGTAACATGACTACTTCTTATGAAGTAGGTTCGGCTGTAAAAGGAGCTACTGTTCTTGCAGGTCTTGACTCAGGCGCTATTCAGCCCGGAACGGTGTTTTATGATGCACCGATGACATTTGCTGGGGGCACTAAGAAAAAGTCTTCACATAATATGGGAGCTACCGGAATCCAAAAAGCGCTAGAACAATCATCAAACGTGTTCATGTACCGTACGGTTATGAGCATGGCTGGTGAAACGTACCGCCCTGGCGGCAGACTGAACATTCCACCGTCTATCTTTAATAAGCTGCGCTCATACTATAGCCAGTTTGGTCTTGGAATTTCAACGGGCATCGAATTAGAAAACGAATCAACGGGTATTCGCAATACTGTAACAAATGAACCAGGTAAAGCGCTAGATTTTGGTATTGGACAGTATGATACGTACACACCGCTTCAGCTTGTTCAATACATTTCAACGATTGCAAACGGCGGCTATCGTATGAAACCCCATCTAGTAAAAGAAATTCGTGAGCCTGAGCTTGATAGTGAACTAAAAGGAAGCGTACAAAGCTCGTTTGAGCCGGAAGTATTAAACCGTATTACAATGAGTCAATCGGAAATTGACATTGTTAAGGAAGGCTTCCGCCGCGTAGTCACAAGCTCACATGGTACAGGGCGTTTACTTAATTTAGGGAAATATCGTCAGTATAACATTGCTGGTAAATCCGGGACAGCTGAAACCTTTAACAAAGGTGTAAGCGTACGTAACTCTACATTCGTTTCATACGCGCCTTATGATAATCCGGAAGTAGCAGTAGCGGTTGTTATTCCTTCTGCTTATGTAGCAGGTACATCTAACACGTTAAGTAAAACTATTACAGGTGATTCTATTAAAGCTTACTTTGACCTTAAAAAAGAAGGCGAAAAAGAAGTAGAGCAAAAAGAAGAAGATGCAAAAACAGGAAATACAGAATTAAACGGCGTAAAAAAAGATGATAATGAACAATAAAAAAGGTCTCGTCATGAGACCTTTTTTGTTTTTTCTATGAAAAAAGCCCATCTCACTGAGACAGACCGCGTAAAAAGTATAGTTCAATTAATTCAGCAATTTTTTCTTCTGAAAGCGGCTCATGCCGTTTTTCCCAATCATAGACGAGTGCAATGTACATTTTAAATAGTAAAAAAGCTGTGAGCTCCGGGTTGCACGGTTTGATTTCTTTTTTAGAAATCGCAATTTCGATTTTGTTTTTTATATAAGTCAAAATCTCTTCTTCTACTCGTACCAGCACTTCTTGCACTGCTGTAGTGCCTAACTGCTGTTCCTGTACCAGCTTCAGCATGAGCTGATGCTCAGTGCGGAATTCTAAGATTCGAAAAATGGCTGCTTGGGCATTTTCAAAAAAAGGACGGTTGCTATCAATGACAGTTTCAGCTGCATCTGTCATTTCTCGAATCATTCGTGTCACAATTTCATCGAATAACTCTTCTTTGTTTTTAAAAAAAGTATAAATCGTTCCTTTTCCGACATTTGCAAGCTTCGCCACTTGCTCCATAGTCGTTGCTTTATATCCAAACAGCGCAAATGATTTTGACGCTGCATCAACAACTGATTGCTTTCGGTCTATCGCCACGTTATCCCCTTCTTTCTGACCAAATGAATATTTCAGTCAACAAGTACGGTTTTACTATAGCATAAGTTTCTTTTGCTTTTCAACCACAATCTCTTCTCTTAGTATAACCTTTCTCTACAGGTAGTAGACAAAAAAGCGGAGCATTGATTCACCGCTCCACTTCTACAGTTGCTGCACATATTTAACCGCTTTTTTAGCCACATCTTCTCCTTGCTCTACACATTCTGGTATACCCAGACCTTCGTATGAGCTTCCCGCTACATAAAGACCGGCCAGCTCTTTTTCAAGCTGTTCGTTCATCGTATCTAGCATATCGTGATGTCCGACCGTATACTGAGGCATTGACTGCTTCCATCTCGTTACCGCGTAAAATTCAGGCTCAGCAGAAATGGTAATGAGCTTCTTCAAATCCTCCAGGACAATTTTGAAAATTTCATCGTCAGGCTGATCCACCACAGCTTCATCCCCGGTTCGTCCAACTAAACATCTCAGCAGCACTTTTCCTTCCGGAACCGCATGCGGCCACTTTTTATTTAGCCATGTGCACGCCGTAATCGTGTAATCGCTATTTCTTGAAACGGCGATGTTCATTGCATCTAGATTGTCTTGCAGCGCTTCTTGTGCAAAGGCTATCACAACAGTAGCTACTGAAGTGGAAGGCATATGCTTCAACGGTTCGAATATTTTATATTCCGAAAGCATAGACTGAGCAGCTGCATGAGGAGAAGTTACAATAACGCTGTCTGCTTTTATGACTTTCCCGCTATTTAACGATAATTCATATGTGGTATCTTCTTTATAAATTTTCTCTACTTTTATTCCTTTTGTAATAATATCAGGATCTATTGCTTTTTCTACCCCATCTACTAGCGATTGAAGACCTTCTTTTAATGTTAAAAAGACACTATTTTTTTTAAACTCCGAATCATCACCGTGCTGTGGGTGAATTTCTTTTAGCTTTTTCATTCCAACAATTAAGCTTCTGTACTTATGTTCAGCGTGCAGAAACTGTGGAAATGTTGATCGTAAACTCAAGCGATCAACGTCTCCTGCGTAAATTCCTGATAATAGAGGCTCAATTAAATTTTCAACAACTTCATCACCAAACCGTCTTCTAAAAAATACGCCTAGCGAACGGTCATCCTGATTTTTTGTCTTCGGTATGAAAAAATCAGCTGCTGCGCGCAGCTTGCCAACAGGTGAAAATAACCCTGTTGTGATAAAAGGAGATAACTTGGTTGGTATCCCCATTACAGCACCATCAGGCAGCGCATGCGGTGTATCTTTTACTAGAATATAGGATTTTCCTTTTTCATTTCCGACTAGCTCCCTGCCTAACCCTACTTCTTTTGCCAGTTTTGTAGCAGCTAGCTTACGCGCTAAAAATGAATCAGGACCTTTTTCAAATAAATACCCGTCTCGTTTGACCGTTTGAATTTTTCCACCAAGCCGATGCGTCGCTTCTATTAGTTGAAGATCAATTGGCAGCTGATGATCCTTTATTTTTTTTTGCAAATAATAGGCAGCTGAAAGACCTGTTATTCCTCCACCGATGATGACAACCTTTTTTCGTCTATCCGTCATGTTATCATCGCCTTTTCTGTAAAATTCAATATAAAGAGAAGCGATTATGGAAATCCATAGCTCGCTTCTTACTTTTCTCTATATTGATTATAAGTTACTTTTCATCCCTGTTCAACGTACAAAGAATCTATATTGACTTAGCGGGCAATCTGTTTTAAAACAACTGTAGCTAACCCATCGATAAATTCAGGCTGTGCATTTGGCATTTCAGGGCGGTAATAATCAGCCCCAATTTCATCTGTCACAACTTTGCATTCATAGTCGTTATCATAAAGTACTTCTAAGTGGTCTGCGATAAATCCAACCGGAGTATACACGAACGATGTATAGCCTTTTTCTTCATGCAATTCTCTTGTTAAATCTTGAACATCCGGACCTATCCATGGTTCAGGCGTATTTCCAGCACTTTGCCAGCCAATTTCGTAATGTTCAATACCAGCTGCTTGTGCAATTAAATCCGCTGTTTCTTGAAGCTGATTTGGATATGGATCTCCTGCTGCAATAATTTTTTCCGGCAAGCTATGTGCAGATACAATCAACACGGCTTTTTGGCGTTTCTCTTCGTCCATTAAATCAAACGTTTGTTTAACACGTGTAGCCCAGTACTGAATGAACTTTGGCTCACTGTACCAGCTTTCTACTGAATGAATGATTGGTCCTCCTAATTTTTCAGCCGTTTCTTTGGCGCGCCCATTATAGGATTTTACGCTAAACGTTGAAAAGTGAGGTGCAAGCACAATGCTGACCGCTTCTTTAATTCCGTCTTTATGCATGGCTTCTACTGCATCTTCAACAAACGGTTCAATATGCTTTAAGCCAAGATACGCTTTAAATTCAATTTCATCCTGCACTTCATTCAAGCGCTTTTCCAGACTTTCCATTTGCTGTTGCGTAATTTTGGCAAGAGGTGAAATGCCCCCGATTGCTTCGTAGCGGTTTTGTAAATCTTCTAAGGCTTCTGATGAAGGTTTACGTCCGCGGCGGATATGTGTATAGTAACGTTCAACATCTTCTTCTTTATATGGCGTTCCATATGCCATTACAAGTAATCCCATTACTTTTTTACTCATGTGTTCGACACCTCTTTATTAGATTCAATACTTGTCTTCATTTTGCCATGAATAAAAAGAAAAATTCAAAGTTTAGCGCTCCAAATTATTTGACAATTTATTGTCTATTTGCAGAATATTCATGAATAAAGGTTGTTAAACGCTTTAACGTTTCCGGCTGAACCTGTGGAAAAACGCCGTGCCCCAAGTTAAAGATGTAACCAGGACTGGCCATCCCTTTATCTAATATTTCTGTTACACGTTCTTCAATAACTTCCCATGGAGCTAACAAAATAGCAGGATCTAAGTTTCCTTGCAGTGTTTTTGTTAAGCCTAATGCACGTGCTTCATCCAGCTGTGTTCTCCAATCTAATCCCACTACATCCAGCGGCAGATCATGCCATTCTTTTGCCAAATGACTTGCCCCTACTCCAAACATAATGAGCGGTACATTTTTTTCACGTAAAGAGGTGAAAATTCGCTCCATAACAGGTTTTATAAAGTAACGATAATCCGCTACATTTAAAGCACCTACCCATGAATCAAAGATTTGAATGGCTTTTGCCCCAGCGTCAATTTGCGCTTTTACATATGTAATCGTCATATCTGCTAACTTATCCATTAGTGCAAACCATGCTTTAGGTTCGGTATACATAAATGCTTTTGTTTTATTGTAATTTTTTGAAGGTCCTCCTTCAATCATATAGCTTGCCACTGTAAAAGGAGCACCTGCAAAGCCAATTAGAGGTACGTTTAACTGTTCTGTTGTTAACAGCTTAATCGTATCTAATACATACGGAACATCTTCTTCCGGCGTAATTTCTCCTAGTTTTTCTACATCGCTTAAAGATTGAATTGGATTAGAAATTACGGGACCAATTCCTGACTTGATTTCAACATCCACTCCAATTGAAGGAAGCGGTGACATTATATCTTTATATAAAATAGCTGCATCCACTCCGTACTGTTCAACGGGCAGACGTGTTACGTATGCTCCAAGCTCTGGCTGATGAGTGATTTCAAATAAAGAGTACTTCTCTTTTAGCTTTCGGTATTCCGGCTGTGAACGCCCTGCTTGGCGCATATACCAAACCGGAACATGATCCGTTTTTTCCCCTCTACAGGCTTTTAAAAAAGTATCGTTAAACGTTCCTTGACTCATAATTTCCACCTTTCTCGATTGTCTTCCATCCGTATTTTCTTCGATTAGACAGACAATAATCAGCAAAGGAACATACCGGTTCCTCTACTGATTAAAGTTTCACGTTATATTCTCTACTTGTCACTATACCCATTTCTTTACGACTTGTATAGCCACCTGTTAAAAATGTCAAAAATTCGCCCTACTCTTCCTTTTTTTATTGAAAAAGAGCAGGTGTTACTTCGTTGGATTTTTTTCCTTTTTGTTTTGTTTGGGAATTGTAAGGAACTACATAATAAGTAGGACTGTCGAGCAGATTCACACGCTCTTTTTCAAATGCTCCTTTTCCCTTCACTTTGCCAATTACTTCGGCTTTATCTCCTTTTTTCTCATAAACATAATAAACAGCTCTTTTATCAGGTGAAGGTGTCCACGATAAATTTACCGTTAACAAACCAAATGGATGGAATGTTAATTCTTGTTTTAAGTCTTTAACTTCCTCTAAGCGTATTGGTTTTGGCAAATCTTTAACGCCTGCTGGCTTTTGAAATGCAGCTTCGTCGTAACCAGCTCTTGTGAGAATGTCTTTAAATAATAGCGTCGGATAAGAACTTCCTTTTGTTAAATAATGCTGGTCATTTGTAGAATCATATCCCATCCACACGCTTCCTACAACATCTGGCGTATACCCAACGAACCAAGCATCCCTTGTAGCTCCTTTAACATTCGTATACGAAGTAGACCCTGTTTTTCCTGCTAACTCTCCTTTAAACTCTCCATTTTTTGCCGTTCCTTCTTTAACAACTCCTTGAAGCATTTTTGTTATATACCAAGCCGTCTGTTTTGAAAATGCTTTGTGAGTGTCGGGAACAGCTTTTGCAATCACTTTTCCGTCTTGATCTTTTATTTCTTGAATAAAGTACGGTTGGATGTTTTCTCCATTTTCAGCAAATGCACGGTACGCTCCTGCTAATTGAAGCGGTGTAATTCCTTCCTTTAATCCTCCAAGAGCAATCGCAAGCCCTTTATCTTCTAAAGGAATTCCTAGCTTTGTGAGATACTGCTTACTTGTTTCAACTCCTAGCTGATTCAACGTCCAGACGGCAGCTGCGTTTTTAGAATCTTTTAGGGCATCGTACATCGTTACCTTTTTAGCATATTGACCGTCTACATTTTTAGGTGTGTATCCCCCGTAGCTTCTAAGCTTGTCTTGCAGCAAGGAATAAGGCTTGAATTGACCTTCTTCTAACGCAGGGCCATATACCGCAATAGGTTTCATCGTAGAACCTGGCTGTCTTTTGACATTTACGCGATTGAGCGACTTTTGTACATAATCTCGTCCTCCCATAACAGATAAAACTCCTCCGCTTTTGTTATCGACTAATACAAAAGCACCTTGGGCACTTTTATCTGTACCTGGAAAATAACGATTTTCTTTCATCAGCTCGTAGGCGGCTTCTTGTACTTTTGTACTCATAGGTACTTTGACCGTATAACCGCCGCGCAGAAGCTCATTGCTCGAAATACTGTATTTCTTCTCTGCTTCTTGAATAACCATATCGATATAGGTTAGATACGCTGGGTTTTTAGCCTGTTCCTTTACGTTCAACCCCAGCGTTCTTCCTTGCAAACGGACATTTTTTTCAGCTGATAAATAACCTGCTTTTTGCATGGCATTTAACACAACATTTCTACGTTCTATACTTTTTTCCGGATGTAAAATAGGAGAATAAGAATTCGGTGCTTTTGGCAGTGCAGCGAGCAGTGCACCTTCTTCTACCGTTAATTCGGAGACATCTTTATTGAAGTAAAGCTTGGATGCAGCTTGGATTCCATAGGCTCCGTGTCCAAAGTATATTTGGTTCAAATACATTTCAAGCAGTTTTTGCTTACTGTAACGCTGCTCCAAGTTAATGGCCACCACTACTTCTTTTGTTTTTCTAAGCAACGTTTTATCATTAGATAAAAATACATTTTTAGCCAACTGCTGTGTTAAAGTACTTCCTCCTTCAACACTTCCTCCAGCCAATATATCTCGGTATAATGCTCGACCAATAGATTTAAAATCGATTCCGTGGTGTTCATAAAAACGAACGTCTTCAATTGAAATAAATGCTTGTTGCACATGCTTTGGAATCTTATCAATTGAAACCAAGTCCCGATTTTTCACATAGAGCTTTGTTAATTCGTCTCCATTTTCGTCCACTAACCTCGTAGCCGAGTCCATGACGATCTTTTTCTCATCAATTACATAGTTTCCAAGAAACAAGATGATAATATATCCAATCAATCCTAATAGAAAAATTCCAACTAAGGCAGCAATTGCGTATAAGCCTTTTTTGTACATCGTGCCACCCCTTTTCTTTCGCTGAACTTTTGATAATATGGAAAACAACTTCATCAATGTTTTACTTTACCATCTTCATTAGAAGTTCACAATTTTTGAATTTTTGTGTGTAAAATTTTATAATTTTAGTATGATTTACAATTGTAAATTGTATGCAATTCCCAATTAGAAAGGAAGTATAATCCATGAAGATCTTTATTACTTACGGAACAGGCCCTTACCTTCAGAAGTTGATCGACGAACATCCGAGTGAACGTTTGCTACTGCTTCACAAAGATGACGATCAATTTGCACTAGTTCACGAAACAGATGGAGATACAATTTTTAAAGAAGGACATGCTTATGAGGTATTAGATGCTTCTGGAGATCTTGCAGATAGCGGATTTGCTGTACTAAATAATATTTCAGTTACAGATGAAGGCCGTCCTTTGTTTGAACAGCGATTTAGCCAACGAGCTCGTTTAATTGAAAATGAAGCAGGCTTCTCAGCTATTCGTGTGCTTCGTCCACTGCAAAATGACACATACATTATCTTTACAGGATGGAAAGATGAAAGTTCATTTAGCGATTGGCAGTCTTCAAAAGCCTATAATGAAGCACACAAAAAACGCGGTACGTCAGAAGGCGTGGATCAGCAGCCATCGATTTTCTCTCGCCCTTCTTATGTGACCTCATACCACGTAGTTAAATAAGTAAACATCCTCCTAGTAGGCGAGTATCACAATAGGCACAAACGTCATATTGTATACTATATCACCTATTGGGAGGAATTTTTATGGGCATAGAGCTTGGAGCTCTTCATTGGATGTATGTCCTTTTTATCGCTTTCATTATCGGCTTTATGATTATGCGGCGAGATACGAGTATCCTTTGTATACTCGGGATTTTTTTACTTTCCTTAACGGCTACCTCTTCGTTAAGCCACTCCGTCAGCGCTGTTTTTTCCAGCTTCATTTATGCCATTACAGAACTGCTTCCTACCATTTTAATTATTTCAATTATTGTATCCATGAGTAAAGTCTTAATGGCTACAGGAATAAATGAATCGATGATTTCACCTTTTGCTCGCCTCATTAAAACGCCTGCTCTTGCCTATTGGGTTATTGGATTAGTTATGATGACCATCTCCTATTTTTTCTGGCCTTCTCCAGCCGTTGCTTTACTTGGAGCCGTGCTTTTACCAGTGGCCATCCGCGTAGGGCTTCCAGCTATAGGCGTAGCCGTAGCGATGAATTTGTTCGGCCACGGCGTTGCGCTTTCAGGAGACTTTGTTATTCAAGCTGCTCCTAAGATAACTGCTGACGCAGCAGGTCTTCCAGTTCACGAGGTGGTTCAAGCAAGTGTCCCTTTGGTCATTGTGATGGGAGTTGTTACGACACTCTCTGCTTTTTACTTTTTAAAACAAGATATGAAGCACAATAGAATTCACGCTCAACCGACAATGTTAACAAGCAGTTCTTCTGTCCAATCCACACCTCTTTCTTCTTCAGTACGCCGGGCTTTAGCCATTATAGTTCCCCTTTTCTTTGCTATAGACGTATGGGCAATGTTCGCCCTTCATTTACAGGGAGGAGATGCAACTGCTCTCGTTGGCGGCACAGCCTTATTTATTTTAGTGGTGGTTTCACTTATTGCTCACAAAGGAAAAGGTCTCGAACAAACAACTTCCTACTTGATTGAAGGCTTGCAGTTTGGTTTTAAAGTATTCGGTCCCGTTATTCCCATTGCAGCTTTTTTCTATTTAGGAGATGCTGGATTCACAACAATCATCGGTGACTTTCTTCCGAAAGGGTCACATGGACTTGTAAATGACCTAGGCGTTGCGCTTGCTTCCACTGTGCCGTTAACCGCACAGGTCGCCACTGTAACGATAACTGCTCTAGGAGCTATTACCGGATTAGACGGTTCAGGCTTTTCAGGCATTTCACTTGTAGGCTCTGTCTCTCATTTATTTGCATCTGCTTTAGGATCGGGCGCTGCCACCCTAACTGCTTTAGGGCAAATTGCTGCGATTTGGGTTGGGGGAGGCACATTGATTCCATGGGCATTGATTCCAGCTGCTGCGATTTGCGGAGTCAGTCCGTTTGAACTCGCCAGACGTAATTTAAAACCTGTAGCGATTGGATTAGTCGTTACAACAATTGTCGCGATGTTCTTAGTTTAAACAAAAGCCCCCTTCTTTTTATGAAGGGGGCCATATGTATATATTTTTTACATGCCTTTTGGAAACTCTTTTTCCGCTGAAGGCTTTACATACGCATAAACAAGCGTATAGAAGAAAATGCCTACAATAAGCCACATAAGCCCTAAGCTGTAGCCAGCTAAGACATCTGTTAAAAAATGTTCTCTTAATAGAATACGGCTCACACCTATTAATAAAACAATTAAAGTAATTGCAAGCTGATACCGCTTGGCTACCTTTTGACTGTTCATATGCTTTGTGAGAAAAAAGATAATCAGACCATAAATAAGAATTCCCATCATCGCATGGCCGCTTGGAAAACTGTAGCCTTCGATGCCTCCAAGAGGACGCCCTCGTTCTACCGCATCCTTAACTGCTTTATTAATAATATCACCGCTTAAAATAAATAAAAATGCCGATATCATACCGATATAGTCCTTTTTAAAAAATAAAAAAACGAGAAGTACAGCTAAAAGAACCATAATCATCACTTTTGAAGCTAAAAAAGACAAGCCATGAAAAACAGATGACGCTGACTGAAGAACAGTGCTGTCATCTATAGCTGAAACAAGCCAGTGGTCTCCTTGAAAAGAATCTGTCGACACAACAAACAACACTCCTAAAAAAACGAGACCTGCCCCCCCAAACACCCACATCAATTTTTTGTACAGGGATACAGTTTGTGAATCTACCATATCGTTACCTCCTATTATCTCATGAGAAAATTGGCAAAAAACTCATTCTTTATCCCTATTCCTCATCTTATGTATCTATTATGTATATAAAATATTTCATGATTCAATTACTTTTTTCAATAACAACGCTTACATTCTTTTCTTTTTAATAGATAATGATATAATGATTAAAATGTCAAAAAATTCAAAACTTTATTCAACCTATACAGAAAGGATATGGTCACGTGAATTCCAAGCTACATACTTTACTTGAAGAAAAATTTGATGAAATGGTTCAAGTCCGCCGATATCTGCATCAGTATCCAGAACCGTCTTTTAAAGAATTTCAAACCGCTGCCTACATTCGATCTTTTTATGACAAAATCGGTATTTCTTACCGAGCAAATGTAGGAGGAAACGGCATTGTAGCAAGCATTCAAGGAGGAAACCCTGGTCCTACTGTAGCTTTGAGAGCCGACTTTGATGCCCTGCCTATTCAAGATGAAAAAGATGCACCATATCAATCAACTGTTCCCGGTGTAATGCATGCGTGTGGTCACGATGGTCATACAGCTACTCTTTTAGTCCTTGCTAAAGCGCTTTTTGAAATAAGGGATTCTCTCCCTGGTAAAATCATCTTCATTCATCAGCACGCCGAAGAGTACGCACCCGGAGGCGCCAAGTCCATGATTGAAGACGGATGCTTAGACGGTGTAGACGCGATATTCGGAACGCATTTATGGTCATTAACTCCAACTGGTGTCGTTCAATATCGAACGGGCCCTATTATGGCTGCTGCTGATCGCTTTGAAATTACGATCAAAGGAGCAGGCGGCCACGGTGCACAGCCTCACAAAACAAAAGATTCAATCGTCATCGCCTCTCAGCTTGTTGTTAATTTACAGCAAATTGTAAGCAGACGTGTAAACCCAATTGATTCAGCGGTTGTGAGCATAGGTTCTTTTGTAGCAGAAAATGCATTTAATATTATTGCTGATTCTGCTCGACTAATTGGAACGGTAAGAACATTTAATGAAGATGTACGAAATGACGTAGAAAAAGAAATCAAACGAATTGTCCAAGGTACATGCTTAACAGCTGACGCTTCTTATGAACTGAGTTATACGCGCGGCTATCCTTCCGTCGTCAACCACCCGGAAGAAACGGCCTTTCTTGCTTCTGCTGCTTCTCAAATCGATGAAGTTCATACAGTCGAAGAAACGGAGCCTCACATGACTGGGGAAGATTTCTCTTATTATTTGCAGCATATTAAAGGAACGTTCTTTTTTACAGGGGCTCAGCCAGAAGGTGTAGATGCTCCGTATCCTCATCATCATCCTAAATTTGATTTTAACGAAAAAGCAATGCTTATCGCAGCTAAAACGCTTGGTACGGCTGCTGTTGAGTATTTAAGAGAACAAGCTCCTTCTAAAAACGTAATAAAAGCGAATTAATCATTCAGCAAGCATTCGTACAGATAAGCAGACGAGTGCTTGTTGTTTTATTTGAGGAACCTTTTCCTCACTTAAAACGTAGTATTTATATCGACTGAAATGAGGTGATTTTTTTGAATACGTATGAAGAAAAAGTGTTACAAGAAGCTGAACATTGGAAATTCAGCATGTTGAAACGACCTTCTAAATTTCAACGGACCGCAAAATCTTTACAGCTTAAAATAAATGAAAAAATCCCTGCTAAAGTCCATAAAATTATGACTGAAAGCATAAAAAAAATGGTTGAAACCACGCTTGTTGGATCCGATTTCACCACTAAAAAAAGAGATGTCAGCGGTCTTTCATTTGAAGAAAAAGAGAACAGAATTTTGGAACTCATACCTAAGTACAAAAAAACAGCTGCTGTAGAAGGAGCTGGTACTGGTGCAGGCGGTATCCTTTTAGGTGCAGCAGATTTCCCGCTTCTTCTTTCCATAAAAATGAAGTGCTTATTTGACATTGCCGCTACGTATGGTTTTGATGTAAAAGAAAAAGAAGAACGCATTTATATGCTGTATATTTTTCATCTTGCCTTTTGCAGCGACGACCATAGAACGAAGCTGCTCGAAGTAGTAGAAAACTGGGAAGAAAAGAAAGAGGAACTTCTTGAGCTTGATTGGAAAGCTTTTCAACAAGAATACCGTGATTACATTGATGTTGTGAAAATGTTTCAGCTTATGCCGGGAATTGGAGCTGTTATAGGTGCATATGCTAATTATCAGCTTCTTGACCATCTCACAAAAGTAGCAATGAACGTCTATCGCTTCCGTATATTATCTTCGTCTCCAAAGTAGTCTAAAAACGTAAAAAAGCTCCTTTCGGAGCTTTTTTTTTACGTTAATTTTTTATTTACATATGCATGTACAAATAAGTGAATAAATATAGCACCTGCTGCCACGGAAAGCAGTGCAGCAACTATATTAGAAAAAGCCACCGCTATGGCGAGCACAAGAATTTGTACATACAGCGCTTTTTTCCATACGTCCAAAAATGCCTTTTTCCGTTCTTTAGCTTCAACCGGATAAAGAGAAAGCCATAAAATCTGTTTGTGCTGCTTCCAAAGCGGAAGTAATTGAAAACCCGTCATGTATACAACAAATAAAACAACCACTATATTGCCGTATTGAAACGGCGCAGCTACAATTAAAAATCCGCCAATGACAGTTAAGCGAACGAGCAAACTTAAATAATCTCCTGATCGCAAAAATGTTCTGGTGTATAAGTAATGGTAAGTGGCACTTTGACGAAATGGAATACGTGCTACTAGCCAATCTAAATATCTACGGCGTTTGATTCGCTCTTTCACCTGAGGAACGTCCGTAAATAAATTAGCTAATCGATAAAAATAGCCCATGCGCTTTTCTTCTAAGTCAATTAGCTTTTCCCATTTGATCGGCTTTCTTTTTGTAAGCGAGCGATAATAAATGGCTAGCGCAATCATAATCACCGCTACGATTCCTGTAAAGAATGCGTATGCATGGGAAAATAAGAAGTACGTAAAAACTGCGTTCAAGAAAAACCTGACGATATAATCTGTCCACTTCGCCCACTTTTCTTCAAACCATACAGCCCACCAAGACATGCCTAAGTTTACAACTTTCAAGATGAGTAATAGCAGAAAAAACACAAAAACGTTTGAGTAAGAATCATGCATTACCTTTACTTGAAGAGGTGCTGCTGCACCAGTTGCAAATAATAAAATATAAAGCTGAATCGTAAAGGTAAACCAAAAAGATTTTTTGAAATAAGGCTGAAGCTTCGTCTCCAAAGGAAGTAAAAAGACTAAATCAGGTCGTTTTAAAAACGTTTGAATTTGACCCATGGTTAAAATCAATCCCATAAGTATCGCAATCACTACAGCCGAAGGAAACGCAGGTGTTAATGTACTCAACCACTGTTGATAATAGTAGGCCAAACCGCCAATTGCAAAAATTAACACTAATTTAATGTGGTCATTTAAGATATATTTTGTATATCTTCTTATATCCACTAAATACTGCTGAAACCGTTGCTTCCATAATGCATCAATCTTACTCATAGCCTTCTTCCTTTGTTAATTCAATATAAATTTCATCAAGAGTAGCATTGCGCATTTGAAATTCTTCTTGAAGGTCTTTAAGCGTTCCTTGCGCTCTTACTTCTCCGTTATGTAAAATAACAAATTTATCGCAGTAGCGTTCCGCGGTCGCCAAAATGTGTGTGGACATTAAAATGCCTGCACCTTGCTTTTTCATATCCGTCATCAAATCAAGTAAAGATTGAATACCCAGCGGATCTAAACCTAAAAAAGGTTCATCAATAATATAAAGAGACGGCTGAACCAAAAAAGCGCACATAATCATAACCTTCTGCTTCATTCCTTTTGAAAAATGCGCAGGGAACCATTTTAACTTCCGGTCTAAACGAAACTCTTTTAAAAGCGGCTGCAGACGGGCTTCATATGTTTGAGGCTCAAGTCCATAAGCCATAGCTGTAAGGTCTAAATGTTCTTTTAATGTTAATTCATCGTATAACACAGGAGTTTCTGGAATAAACGTAAACTGACTTCGATAACCTGTTGGATCTTGTTGAAAGGTTTTATTATTAATGGATACACTTCCTTTTTTTGCTTCCATTAATCCAATGATATGTTTAATCGTTGTACTTTTGCCGGCCCCGTTTAACCCGATTAACCCGACTAATTCACCTGCATTTACATCAAACGATACATCTTTTAAGACGGGAGTTTTTGTATATCCCCCTGTAATATTGTTAATTTGCAATAAAGAACCCATCACGATCTCCTTTTATTTGTTCTTTTTGTCTCCAAGCGCAAGCGCTATTTGCTCTATTGTACCAAATCTTTTTCTTCCTCACATTGTTTTCAATTTTTTTCGGTTAATTTTTCCAGAATATAATCGAAATATCGGGACATTCTATATAGGGAAGAAGGAAAACAAGTTATTGATTACAACTAATCATTACAAAGCTTCTTACATTTGGGATGAGGTGTCTACAGCAGGCATATTTCAGAAAACCTTATTGTAAATCGATGTATGTTTGATTCATAAGGGGATGGTAGTCATGAACGTAGTAAGAATATATATAATGGGTAGACAATAATGTTCATTTATTACTGTGTAGATGAGGTGTTTGTCAAAGACCAAGAACGATTTCGTTCACATTGTATATTTTTTTAGCTCAATGCTTAAATGAGGTGTTTGTTAAAGAGAATATACTTTTTCAAGTTACTGTTTCATTAGGCAATGCAATTACGTAAATGAGGTGTTCCTTAAAGATCATATGCTGCATTAAAAGCTATTTTTTCCTTCTTCACATGACGGGATGCATAATCGTTTGCATCCCGTTTTTGTGTATAAAATGCCAACAGCTATTTCTTGTCTGCTGATTGCATTCCTACTTTGTGGTAAAATAAACGTACATGTATACCCATACATTTATATTGGTAACGGAAGGTGAATATAATGAGCACACATGATGAAAACTGTATTTTTTGCAAAATTATTCGCGGTGAAATCCCAGGTGCAAAAGTATTTGAAAATGAACATGTATTAGCTTTTTTAGACATTAGTCAAGTAACAAAAGGGCATACGCTGGTGATTCCAAAAGTACATAAAAAAGACATTCACGAACTAACGCCGGAAATTGCGCGCAATTTGTTTGAAGTGGTTCCTCAAATCGCAAATGCAATTAAAGAAACATACAGCCCAATCGGCTTAAACATCTTAAATAATAATGGTGAAAAAGCTGGTCAATCCGTGTTTCATTATCATATGCACATTATTCCTCGCTATGGGGAAGGCGATGGATTCGGTGCTGTATGGAAAGAGCATACAAGCGAATACACGCCTGAAAAACTTCAAGAAATCGCTGGCAATATTTCTTCTCGCCTTTCTTGAAACAAAAAAAGCTTACACATGTAAGCTTTTTTTGTTTTATCTATTCATTTAACACATGTTTAATCAGTTTGTGATACAAAACATCGTACAGCTTTTCACTTATTATGAACGACTTTCCGCCTTAACTTCTAAATTCATACGTTCTTCAATCAATTTTGTTAATGCTCTTGATCCTTCAGGTACCAAGTGGACACCATCTGATGTAAAGTATTCAGGGTGCTTAGAAGCCTCTGAGTACCAATCTACGAGCGTGACGTGATCAAACTTTTCAGAAGCAGCTTTCAAGTTCTTGTTCACGGTGCTTTCCCACGAACGAGGAACGCGCGTATTCACTAAGTAAACATCCGCGTGTGAAAAAGCTTTTAACAGTTGTTCAAGTTCTTCATTTGTAAAATAGCCGTTTGTTCCTAACTCAATAATCACTGCGCTGTTCGGATTATTAAATGCTTGATAGCTAGGAGTTAGCTGCAGTGCTTCATTGAGCTGCCTTCCTACTTTTCCGTCAATCGTAATACTAAGCGGCATCTCTTTAAGATTAGGAGCAATATCCAGCATGACCGAGTCTCCAATCGCAAGGACATCTCTGTAAGAATTCGGCTGCTGTTTTTCTTTGGCATCAGATTTTTCTTCCCCGGAACTCTTTTCCGCGTTCTCTGCTTTTTTATCATCCGCTTTGTTCTTGTCTTTGACAGAAGTTGAAGCATTTTCTTTATGATTCGTTTGAATTTTAACCTCTGTCTCTTTCGCTGTCGTTTCATCCTTTTGCTGCGTACTAATAGCAAAGCTTGTCATATCCGCTGTAAACAGCGCCAAAAAGAAAATGAGACTGCCCAAAACCGCTTGTCTCGAACGAGAGAGATTACGCCATTTAAAAAGCTCTCTCGGATGGTAGTGCCGGAAATAATAGCGAAAGCCGCGTGTGCGGATAGGCACTTCGATGTAACGGTAAGAAAGTTCAGCAATGATAAATGTAAGGCCTACTTGTAGCAGCGCATGCCAATAGACCGGGCGGCCAATCTCGGATACAGGTGTTGTAAGAACAATAACCGGATAATGCCACAAATAGATGCCGTATGATCTAGTACCAAGCCAGCGAAGCGGCTTAAACGACAGAGCTTTTCCTAAAAAACTACTAGGATGACTAATCGTTGCAACCAGTACAGCAGCGTTTAAACAAATCAGCAGCATTCCACCTTGATAAAGAAAAGATGCATGAGTATACTCATCAACGCTCCATACGCAGAGAATAAATACAAAGAAACTCACCATACTTACCGCGTTTAATACTTGCTTGCCTACGGCTGGAAGATTTTTTGATGATAAACGATACATCGGCCAGGCAAATGCAAGTAAACAGCCGATTAAAAGGGCAAACAGCCGAGTGTCGGTTCCATAATAAATGCGGCTAGGATCTCCTCCTGGCTCATATAAAAAAGACATTAGAATAGCTGAGGCCATTACTCCAGCTAAAATGAATAGAGAAAGAATTCCTCTCTTTTTGATAAATTTTAAACCCAACAATAAAACAAGTGGCCACACAATATAAAACTGCTCTTCAATAGCCAGTGACCATAAGTTCTTTAATGGTGACGGTGACCCAAAACTATCAAAATATGAAACTTTATGAAAAATAAACCACCAGTTACTCATATAAAAAATAGACGATAATGCATCGCCTCGTAGCGTTGTTAACAATGGCCGGTTAAATAAAATAACCCAAGCTGCAGTTAATACTACCATCACATACACAGCTGGAAGAAGTCTTCTCGTTCGGCTAATCCAAAAATGCTTCAAATTTTTCAAAGGATTTTCCCAAGATTGCACCAGTAAAATCGAGGTAATTAAATACCCTGATAATACAAAGAAAACGTCAACTCCTAGAAATCCTCCAGATGCCCATCCAAATCCTAAGTGATATGCAATGACAGACATAACAGCGAAAGCTCGAAGTCCATCCAAACTATATATATACCTATTTTTCTTTTCCTTTGCACTCATAAAAATGCCTCCAAGCAATATGTACAACAAATTTCTTTCTGAACCAACATTAAGAATATTACGTAATTGTTACATTTTTGTTACAAAAATCATTATATACAATATTATTACTTTCTTCAATATATCACTTACTTAAAATCAAAGAATAAGCAAAAAGAAACAAATTCATTATCTATCTTATTCATAAATTACTAATTTAGTAGTAGTCATATCGATTCTATCTGCGCAATACTAAAGCCTAACATCTTTCTTTCACCTTACCCGTTTCAGAAATAGAAAAACTTCACACAATTGGTGAAGTTTCTAAGGTGTCTTTAGCATATCTACGTGGGGAAGCCCTTCATCTGAATAAATATCGGAAACAGGTCTAAAACCAAACGATTCATAAAATGTTTGAAGTCTGCTTTGAGCTTGAATTTTAATTGTCTTCTCGTGCAATTCATTCTCTAAAAAATCAATTCCTCTTGCTACTAGTTCTCTTCCGAGACCCGTACCGCGCTGCGCTTGTTTTACAATAATGCGCCCAAGAGAAGCTTCCTGGTAGCTAATTCCTTTTGGTAAAACTCTAAGATATGCGATAATTTTCTCATTCTCTTTTTTGAACAAGTGATAAGCAAGTTTGTCTTTTCCATCTACTTCTAAGTAAGCACACTTCTGTTCGACAACAAAAATAGCGGTGCGAACCTGTAGAATTTCATAAAGCTCATCGTTTGTCAGCTCTTGAAATGATTTTATGCACCAAGTCATGATCCGCTCACCTTTTCTTATTGTTCTTTTTCAATTAAATTCAGCGTACGTTCAAGCCAATTGATATAGCTTGTCTCCCGGTCTTGAGCGCGAGATAGCACCAAATAATGACCAAATTGAGGAGACGAAACGGTAATGTGATGATTAACTTGTTCCAAAAGGTCATCCATTCGTTTCTTTAAAAAAGTTAGCTTCACTTTCCTGCTTGATAGCTGGTTATCTATTTGTTGCTTTAACTCTTCTATTGACATGGATGAAGCAAAATAAGCTTTTAACATAAATTCATCTTTAGTTGTTTCAGGAATAGGATCAATCGTAGTGAGCCACTTGCTTAACTCAGCTCTTCCTTCTTCCGTTATCGAATACATCTTTTTTTCTAATTTCTTGCCTTGAATCACGGTTTCATAGCGAATAAATCCCTCTTCTGTTAATCGCTTTAACTCGGGATAAATCTGGCTGTGCTTAGCACTCCAAAAATTACCGACCTCTTCTTTAAAAAGTCTGGTAATGTCATACCCGCTGAGCTCCTTCTGATCTAAGAGCCCTAATATGGCATATTTTAATACTCTCATTCTGTTCCTCCACATTATTTCTTCCATCAGTATAGCATATAAACATTTCATTTACATGTTTGCCAAAACATGTTTGCGTATACTTTTTATTTATCTTTTTTCTATTATTTTCTCTTTACAGATTAATTTAAATTTTTGAAAAGTTACCTCCACAATCAATGGTTTTCATGATAGTATAATGATATTCTTTCTGACATCAGTCATTAGCCATTTTGTATGATGAGTGTTCGAACTAATTTGAGGAGGAATTAATGTGATTACGTTAAACAGAGCTTATAATTTTAATGCAGGTCCGTCTGCGCTTCCCCTACCTGTCTTACAACTTGCTCAAGAGGAGCTAGTTAATTTTAAAAATACAGGTATGTCTGTGATGGAATTATCACATCGCAGCAAAGAGTTTGAAGATGTATTAACACATGCTAAAGAAACACTCACGGAATTGCTTAACATTCCAGATACACATGAAATTTTATTCCTGCAGGGCGGAGCAAGCCTGCAATTCTCTATGATTCCAATGAACTTTTTAGCTCCCGATCAAGTCGGTGCATATGTACTAACCGGATCATGGTCGGAAAAAGCATTAAAAGAAGCAAAGAAACTTGGAAAAACAGCAGTTGTTGCTTCTACTAAAGAAGAGAACTACCGCTCTATTCCAGCTTTAGATGACGTAAAGCTTCCAAAAGAAGAGATTGGGTACTTGCATATCACGTCCAACAATACCATTTTTGGTACACAATGGGCTGACTACCCTTCTATCGAAGGAGTAGACTTAATTGCCGACATGTCAAGCGACATTCTTTGCCGTCAAATTGATGTATCTAAGTTCTCACTCATTTATGCTGGTGCTCAGAAAAACCTCGGACCATCTGGTGTCACGGTTGTCATTTTGAAGAAAGAATTGCTTAAACGTATTCCTGAAGGTTTACCAACAATGCTGAATTATGAGACACACGTAAAGAGCAACTCTCTTTACAACACTCCTCCAACGTTTGGCATTTACATGCTTTCACTTGTTTTAGATTGGATTAAAGAACAAGGTGGCGTTAAAGCAATTGAAGCCCAAAATCATAAAAAAGCTAAGTTACTCTACACAAGCATGGAACGTTCAAATGGTTTCTATACCCCTCACGCTACAGAGGAAAGCCGATCAATTATGAACGTAACGTTTACTTTACCAACCGATGAGTTAACGGCTGCGTTTTTACAGCAAGCAAAAGAAAAAGGCTTCGTAGGATTAGCTGGACACCGTTCAATCGGCGGATGCCGCGCTTCTATTTACAATGCTGTACCGCTTGAAGCGTGTGAAGCTCTTGCCGCCTTTATGGATGAATTTGCACAGGCAAACGCATAATTGGCAGAATTAACTGATCCTTTTTTCACATAAATATGTTACAATCAGTATGTAAATATATGCAATGGGCATAGACGCACTATTGGTATATTTCGAGCTTAGCTTAGAAGAGGAGAGATGAGAAATGAATACAAAGGTTTTAGTTTCTTTAGCGTTATTAGTCGGAATTGGAGCGGTTCTCCACACGGTGGTACCTCCTATTTTATTTGGAATGAAGCCAGATATGATGTTAACAATGATGTTTTTAGCAATCCTGTTGTTTCCTAGCATAAAAAATGTTGCATTGGTTAGCTTAACCACAGCGGTTATTTCTGCTTTAACAACAAGCTTTCCTGGCGGACAAATTGCAAACTTGATTGATAAACCAATTACAGCATTTGTTTTCTTTGCATTATTTATGCTTGTGAAAAAAGCAATAGGCATTAAAACACCCGTTGCCGCTGCTTTAACAGCTGTTGGCACACTCGTATCAGGAACCGTATTCTTGTCTGCTGCCGCGCTAATCGTCGGCTTACCGGGCGGAAACAGCGTCATGGCGCTTGTTGCTGCGGTTGTATTACCTGCAACAGTAGTGAACACAATCGTTATGGTCGTTATTTATCCAATTGTTCAATCCGTTCTAAAACGCACAAGCATCAAAGCAAAATTATCGTAACGTCAAGAGCCTGATTTAATTAAGAATCAGGCTCTTTTTTTACACCAAAAGCTCAGGCTCGCCAAAGCGTGGCGGGCTTTTAGATAAAACGGTTCATTTATAGTATGTTGCTGATCTTTTAGAAACAATCTACAGTTCGACTCTTAACTTTTTGTTTAAAAAGAAATGGTACAGAATGCTTTTCACTTAAATTTCATTTGCAGCTCATACAATAGGTATGAAGACTTACTATGTAATAAAGGTTTAAGTTCTCCATCCTAGGTTACATAATAAAGTATAAGCGCCAATAAAAAACTCGCAAAAGCCACTGTCGCACATGTAAGAGACTTTTGTTTCAGCACATGTTTAGGTGGATATGATGCCGTTCTAGTCGTAAGGCTAAACCATTTAAAGGCAGCCAGAAAAAAACTCAGGCTAATTATCAAAAGAATGAATAAAGCTACCCCATGTTGATAACCTCCTTCTTTTGTATAAATCTATGCTATTTTTTTATGATTATGTCAGAAGGAAGTGTTAGCAATTACTTTACTACATAGGAGGAAATAAATAATGAGCAGAATGAAAAAACTAGCAGCTGGAGCAGCAATCGGAAGCACCGTAGCCGCTATTACAACGCTTCTTGTTACTCCATATTCAGGACGAGAACTTAAACAGCGTGTCAGCTCTCGAAAAGACCGAGTTAACGCTTCACAACAAGAGCTCTCAACAAAAATAAAAGCTGTTTCTCAACAAGTACAAATGACCGCCAGAGAAGGAAATACTATAGTGAAAAATATCGCAAGTGACCTTTCTACTACCCTTGGTCAGTTTAAAGAAGAAATTGTCCCTCATAAGGAATCCCTTCAGCATCATTTGAAAGAAATCCAAAATTCTTTGTCAAACCTTGAGGAACATGTACAGACAACTAAAAATCCCAATGAAAAAATTGACAAAAAAGAAGGTTGAAACGCCTTCTTTTTTAATTTTTTAAAATTTTGTAAATTTACATCTTTATAATTTTTTATTTTATTGGCATAATAGAAGATAAATAAAAAAAGAGACTAAGTAGGTGGGAGAAGATGAAAAAGACTAGTGATCAAGATTACAGTTTGAAAGAAGCACTTCTATTTAGCCAACGCATTGCCCAATTAAGTAAAGCCCTTTGGAAAACCGTAGAGAAGGATTGGCAGCAATGGATTAAGCCTTATGACCTTAATATTAACGAGCATCATATTTTATGGATTTCATATCATTTAAACGGGGCTTCCATTTCCGAAATTGCCAAGTTTGGAGTTATGCACGTTTCTACTGCATTTAACTTCTCCAAAAAACTAGAAGAACGAGGTTTACTTGAGTTTTCTAAAAAAGAAAGCGACAAGCGAAATACGTACATTCAGCTGACAGATAAAGGCGAGGCCATTTTATTAGATTTAATGGAACATTACGAACCTTCTAATAATTCAGTGTTCAGCGGCGCACTTCCGTTGCGCGACTTGTACGGCAAATTCCCTGAATTTATGGAACTGATGACCGTCATCCGCAAAATTTACGGTGAAGATTTTATGGATATCTTCGAGCGATCTTTCCATCATATCGAAGAAGAATTCACTGAAGAAGATGGCAAGCTCGTCAAGAAAGACAAAGAGAACCACCAGGAGACTATTTCAAACTCTTAATGGTTAGTCCCTTATCCATTGAATAATTTCAAAAAATTCATTCATCACATCTTGATAAGAAGGTTGATAACGAAGCGATTCGACCGTCTCTCTGGGAGTTAATTTATAATTCAGCATGCCAACAAATTGTGTAAGAAGCGGAACAAAGTCTGTTAGACCTTCCGCTTTTTGCTCAATATATTCGTTTTTTGTATCTTCACACAGAATTAAAATTTCCTCTACTTCCTTCTTTGTAAGCTGATTTCTTACCACTAAATCAATAAATGGTTTAGCTTCTTGTTCAGATGTCCCAGATAACAGTTTTATGTAATATTCTAAACGTGATACTCGAGATTCTAAAGTTTCCATCCGCTTCCCCTACTCCTTCAACGTTCATATACCTCTACTCCATATTGTACATGATTCATTCATGTTCTTCCAAATAATTCTTTCTGCGTCATTCACATTTCCTGTTTAAGTAGCACCGTATAAAGATTTTCATATACTGATTATGTACTCACTGCATATATTAATATAAATCCCTCTGTCTTTTTTAACAATCCTTTTGCACAATGGGTAATTGTTACTCATTTCTTATCCATTCACTTTGCTATTTCGTTTAAAACCTATTTCTCAACTTCTTAACTACCCTTTATAAAATAAAAACCGCATTTCTGTGTAAATACCTTTTGAAATTCTTTGCTCAACTGTATATATAACTATCTATTTTACCGCTTTTTTGGTAATGTTAATATAGATATTTGTAAATTCATACAAAGCTGTACTATATAAATGACTATAAGACTTTTTGTCTTCGTCACACTGATTTTGTTAGGGGGATTTTTATGTACATATTCTTTATTGTATTTGCACTATTCATTTTATTCTACATCAATGCACTAACAAATACATTGTGTATTCAAAAAGAAATTCCAGCTGAAAAACAGCCTAAAGTTTTTCGTACGATTAATGTATTAATTACCATTTTATTAGTTTCATCTTATATTGAAGTATCATTTACATAAAAAACGGTGAGATGTCTCACCGCTTTTTTATAGGCTTAGCAAAAACAGCTAGCTCCGATGATAACTAATAAGATGAATAATACGACTAATAGCGCAAATCCACTGCCGTATCCGCATCCGTAAGAACCCATATCTATCGCCCCTTTCCTTTTATATTCATCTGTTTCCTAGTGGTAACATGCACAACCAACAATGACTAATAAGATAAACAGTACAACTAATAGTGCAAAACCGCCTCCATATCCGCCTCCGCTCATTTGAGCACCCCCTTTGTTTACTAATACTGCATCTTATGCATCAGCTCAAAAAACGTCTAGGCTTTTAGCCCAAACTCCATAATTTATTTCTCTTGCTTCTCGTTTGGAGATTACTCTGTGAGTTTGTCCACCATTTTGAAAACGCTTTATAAAAAAGCCATCATCAGCGTATAATCACTCCATGCTTAGTGGAAAATAAATGTAAATTTACGTGGTTTTAACTTCATTTGCTAACATCAGGAAATGTGATATAGTAAATCTTGAGTCAAGCTACATAAGTAAAAATGATGAGTAGGAGTGTTTACGTATGAAAAAAAGCTTAGTTGCACTAACAACGGCAGCCAGCCTCGTTGCTTTATCAGCATGCAGTGGGGGAAATGATGCTTCAAATGCAAACGATTCTTCAAAAGTAATTGTAGAAACAAAAGCAGGCAATATCACTCAAGGTGATTTGTATAAGCAAATGAAAGATACAATCGGACAAGATCAATTTAATACACTCGTACGAAGCGTTACCGAAGAAAAAGTATTGAGTAAAAAATATAAAGTAACGGATAAAGAGCTTGATCAGCAGCTGAACATTCTAAGAGAACAATACGGTGATCAGGTGGATTCAGTTATTAAGCAAAAAGGCGAAAAAGAAGTCAAAGATATGCTAAAAGTCGATATTCTCCGTGAAAAAGCTGCTACGGCAGGCATTAAGGTATCGGACAAAGAGCTGAAAAAAGCTTATGATGAATATAAAGCTCAAAAACCTCAAATTCGCGCAAGTCATATTTTAGTAAAAGACGAAAAGACAGCAAACGAAGTAGAAGCGAAAATCAAAAAAGGCGAGGACTTTGCTAGTCTAGCAAAAGAATATTCAACCGATCAGCAGTCTGCAGCTAACGGCGGCGATTTAGGCTACTTCGGTGAAGGCCAAATGGTTAAAGAATTTGAAGAAGCGGCTTACAAGCTGAAAAAAGGTGAAGTAAGTAAACCAATCAAAACAGAGTACGGCTACCATATCATTAAACTAGTCGATAAAAAGAAAGTAGAATCGTTTGAGAAAAAGAAACCCGAACTTGAGCAGCAAATCAAACGTTCAAAAGTAGATCAAGCAGAAGCGAACAAGAAGATTCAAAAAGAGCTTGATAAAGCAAAAGTGAAACCAAAAGATAAGGATGTAAAACCAATTTTCGAAGAAGGTGCGACAGATAGTCAATCTGGCGTAGAAACTCCTCAGCAGTAATGCTAAGAGCCTGTCACTCATGTGACAGGCTCTTTTATATAATCAGATGGAATCGCTGTTGCGTCTTTCTTTTTCCACTTGCATTCTTTCGATGAAGACTTGTCCCTCTTTTTCAATAAACGAATCATCCACTTGCTTATCATGTTGTGCAGCACGAATCGCCATAAATCCACTAAAGAAAATGCCTGCTACAACTAAATAAATCCAAATTGGTAGTGTCACCATATATTGATCCCCCATCACAGTTATTTACAACCACTATATGCGAAGGAAGAAAGACTTATACCTTTTTAATCAATCGTTGGTTTATAAAATGAGCGATTATCAAGTGCAAAAATACGCTCTGTAAACTCACCGGGCTTCACTTTTGTTAATGCGCGGTCCAGCATATTCATTTTAGCGTCTACATTGTCAATCAAATGAAGCATCTCAGCCTCTTTAATTAACGGCTTTTTCGGACTTCCCCACTCTTCCTTACCGTGATGCGATAACACAAGGTGCTGAAGAAGCATAACCTCTTCTCCTTCAATCGCTAATTCTTCTGCCGCTTTTCCAATTTCATTCACCATAATCGAAATATGGCCAAGCAGGTTCCCTTCGACTGTATATATCGTCGAAACAGGACCTGAAAGTTCAAATACTTTGCCAAGGTCATGAAGAATAACTCCAGCGTACAGCAAGTCGCGGTTTAAGCTTGGGTAAAGGGTTGAAAATGACTCAGCCAGCTTCAGCATAGACACCACATGGTAGGCAAGTCCTGATACAAACTCATGGTGATTTTTAGTTGCTGCCGGATATTCTAGAAATTCCGTTTGATATTTTTTAAACAAATGGCGAGTGATGCGCTGGACATTCGAATTTTTCATTTCAAATATACTCTTTGTAATATGTTCGACCATTTCTTCTTGAGATAAAGGCGCCACTTCTAAAAAGTCAGATGTGCGCACTCCGTCTTGGGGCTGTGCAGGCCGAATGTTGCGTATTTTCAGCTGGTTGCGCCCGCGGTAATTCATTACTTCTCCAGCAGCTCGCACAATCTTTTGAGCAGCATAATTTTCCTCGTCATCTGGGGAAGCATCCCACAGCTTGGCTTCAATATCACCTGTTTTATCTTGCAGGATTACCGTTAAAAATGGCTTTCCATTGCTTGCAATTCCTCTCGTTGAGGATTTAATTAAAAAATAAAGATCAACTTGCTCTCCTACTTCGTATTGAGCAATTCCTTTTGTCATGATCTTTTCCTCCTTACCACTTCATTCTATGTATTTGATAACGAAGCTCTTATCGCTTCGTCCGCTTATTTACAGCTCTTTACATTTCATTTTACCATCGCTTGGCACCGAATGCACGGGTAGACGCTTTTTCATAAAAGATGAGATTGCGACATAACAAAATCAATGCAATCTAAAGAAGAACAAATTGGATAAAAGAGCTAAACTGCTCGAGACACCGCTGTTGATTTCCGTGCAAGACTTCGTTTTCTGCGTGAGGGCGCTGAGCCTCCTCGTCTCCTCCGTTCCTGCGGGGGTCTCACCTATCCCGCTTTTCCCTCAGGAGTCTTCGTCTTGCTCTCCAATTCACAGCTAGAAGCAGCCACATATATGAAAACTATGGTCACTATAGCAACAAAAAAATCCGAACGAGTTGGATTCTCCCTCAAGAATCTAGGTTGTTCGTTCGGATCTTCCTTCAACTAAACTACTTTTATCTCAGCCTCTCACTTCTTTATGTTTCTTTTTTCGTTAGCTGCAGCGCCTTTTTAATATCTTTAAAAGAGGTAGATTGCCCATACATAAGGACTCCTCCTTTATACACACGGGCACCAAATATAGCTAAAGCCGTAATCGTCACAACTAAAATCCCTATCGATACACTCACTTCCCACACAGGAACATTTAACATACCTACACGCAAAAACATAATCATCGGAGCAAAAAATGGGATAAAAGATGTGACCGTAATGATTGTGGTTTCAGGATCACCAAGTCCAAACATAGCAATTAAAAAAGCAGCCACAATCACAAGGGTCATAGGCGTAATCATTTGCTGTACATCTTCAATACGGCTCACAAGAGAACCTAAAAAAGCCGCGAGCGTAGCAAAAAGGAAGTACCCCAATATGAAGAAGACAAATGCATACACGAATGTAGTCAGCGGAACATCATTAAATCCGAGATAAGAAAAGATACCGTTATGATTTGTTTCCACACTGGCTTTTAACGATGTGTAGCCCACGCTCAGTATCACTGCAAGCTGTGTTAAGCTGAGCAGTGCAATTCCAATGATTTTAGCAAACATTTGTGTAATAGGTGATACGCTCGATACAAGGATCTCCATAACGCGGGATGATTTTTCAGTAGCTACTTCCATCGCAATCATGCTCCCATACATGATAACGGCAAAATAAATAACAAACAGCAGTACATATACAAGACCTCTTGCTTGATTTAGCTCTTGTTCTGTTTTGGCATTTTCAACTAACGCTTTCTTTTTAAATGAAACAGGGCTGTAAAGCTGATCAATTTGCTTTTCTTCTAAACCGATTTTTACTGTAGCCATAGCCACTTTTGTTTGCTGTACCGCCTGTTCTAAGGTAGAAGAAAGATTTGATTCGGCCAAAGAATTAGCTTTGTACACAGCTTGAGGCAGCTGCTTATCGTTTAAAGATAAGAGTAAATAGCTATCGAGCTCCCCGTTTTTTACCGCTTGTTTTGCCTTAGACTCAGACGTAAATTCTTTTAAATGAATGTCTTTATCCATGACATTTACATTTTGTTTGAACAATGTATATACGCTTTCCACTTCATAGATGACACCCACATTTGTTCCATTATCGTCTGAATTAAAAACGTCGATAATTTTCTCCATATTTGTAAGAGCAACTAGAATAAGAGCAGTAATAATCGTTGTAATAATAAAAGATTTTGTTTTTAATTTATTAAGATATGTATGAAAGACAATGACCCAAAATTTATTCATAGGAAGCACCTACCTTTTCAATGAAAATATCATTTAATGAAGGCTCTTCCACTGCAAATTTAGATACAAATGAAAAGTGTTTAAGTTCTTGAAAAATGAGTTGTGATACGGATTCATGTTGAATTTGAACAATCATGCCTTCAACCGTTTTTTTCACCTTTACAACGCCTTCAAGCTCTGTAATTCTCTCAAATGGACCTTTTCCGTGTACAATAACGTTTTTCTTTCCAAATGAACGTTTGATCTCCGGGAGCCTTCCATACACTACAGGCGTGCCATGATGCATAATACATAAATATTCACAAAGTTCTTCCACATGTTCCATTCGATGACTTGAAAAAACAATCGTCGTTCCGCGCTTTTTCAAATCAAGCACCGCTTCTTTTAATACCTCTACGTTTACAGGATCTAAGCCGCTAAAAGGTTCGTCTAAAATAAGCAGCTCGGGCCGATGAATAACGGAGGCAATAAATTGAATTTTTTGCTGATTTCCTTTGGATAGCTCTTCTACTTTTTTGGAAGCATATTGAGGAATATTAAATCGAGATAACCAGTGCTCCATTTCTTGCAGCACGTTCGCTTTTTTCATTCCGCGCAGCCGTCCAAGGTACACAAGCTGATCTTTGACTTTTAATTTTGGATACAGTCCCCTTTCTTCTGGAAGGTAGCCAACTAGATGACTTCTACTGTAAGTTAAAGATTTATCATTCCATTGGATGTGACCTGAGGTTGGTTCAATGAGCCCTAAAATCATTCGAAACGTCGTCGTTTTGCCAGCACCGTTTGCACCTAAAAAACCAAACACTTCGCCTTTTGGAATTTGCAGGGATAGCTCGTTTACAGCTGTAAATTCACCGTACCTTTTTGAAACTTCACCGATAGAAAGAGACATTTAATTCCTCCTTTGTAAATAAACCTATGTTTATTGTATGGAAAAAAATGATATCTGTAAACCTTAGCAGGATTTAAGGGAATAGGACGAGAAATATGTTGAATACGCTTACAATTATACTATAAGAGGAGAGTAGATTTTATGAGTACTTACACATTAACCGCTTTTGAAAAGACTGGAGAAAAATTAATAGATGAAAGTTTCGAAGCAGCTTCTGATACAGAAGCAAAGACTGTCGGCACCAAGAAGTTAGAAGAGCTTTCCTATTTAGAAAAAACGCATCGATGCGTTAGCTCTAGCGGAAAACTTGTATTGTTTCATCGTTAATACAAAACGCCGGAAAGTATTAGCTTTCCGGCGTTTTATATTACTTTACAGCTTCTTTTAGTTCTTTACCAGCTTTAAATGCCGGTACTTTTGATGCTGGAATTTGCATTTCTTCACCCGTTTGAGGGTTACGGCCTGTACGAGCAGCACGCTCGCGTACTTCAAATGTACCGAAGCCGATTAACTGAATTTTTTCACCTTCACCTAGCGTTGATGAAATTGTTTCTAGTAATGCATCAACTGCTTTAGATGCATCTGCTTTTGTTAACTCTGATTTTGTTGCCACTGCGTTTACTAAATCTGTTTTGTTCATTTCCAATCACCTCATTAGTTTCTACATTATCTTGTGTTACCACTGTTTTGCAACTTTTAAACATGCTCTATCAATATGATAGACAAAAATATTGGCTTTTAAACTAGTTCACTTAATTTTCGGAAATATCTTTTTCACTTTGATTAAAAACAGGCGCTCGCTTTTCCAGAAACGCACGTACACCTTCCTTATGATCCGAACTTCGGCTCATAGCAAACTGACTTCTTTTCTCAAGCGCAAGCACTTGCTTTAATTGTGAAACAGATGTCTCCACATAAATTCGCTTTGTTTCCTTCAAAGCACGTGAAGGTTTTTTTAGCCAATATGAGAGATAATCTTCTACATGCTTCGCCAAATCTCCTTCTTTTATTTCATCAATTATGCCAAATTGATGAGCTTCCTCTGCTTTTAACGTCTTTCCTTCCCAAATTAGCTGTTTTGCACGATGAGCACCGATGCGCTTTTCTAGTAAAAAGTGACCGCCTCCGTCTGGAATTAGAGCAATACCGATAAAGTTCATCGCAATTTTTGTGTGTCTTTCTGCAATAATATAATCAGAGGCAAGCGCGATGCTCAGCCCTAGCCCTGCTGCCGCACCGTGCAGTACACTTATCGTCATTTGAGGGAGGCTGTATAAAGTCAGCACGGCTTCATTAATCAAATCCATTACCTGCTCAAAACGTTCTGATTGTGAAGGTGACATCATCATATTAATATCTCCGCCTGCTGAAAATACTTTTCCGTTTCCTTTTACTATTAAAAAGTCCGCTTCACTTTCTTCGACAACTTTTAAACATTGAATAAACTGCTCTAGCACTTCTTCGTTTAATGCATTTAACGCATCCGGCCTGTTAAACGAAATTGTGGCGATACGCTCTTGCAAAACTAGTTCTACTACTTTTAATTCGACGGTCATCTTACTCACCCTTTCTGATAATGATTGAGGACTTGTTCACGAAGCCTACGTTTTAAGAACTTTCCTACCGTTGTCTTCGGGATCTCATCCATAAATAAAATGTCATCTGGAAGCCACCATTTTGCGAACTGCGGCGTTAAAAATTCGAGCAGCTCTTCTGACGAAACGATGCCTTTGTATGCATCTTTTAACACGACACAAGCCACTGGACGCTCTTGCCACACCTTATGAGGGACTGCTATTACACAGGCTTCGAAAACAGCTTCATGGGCAATAAGCGCGTTTTCTAGATCAACCGATGAAATCCATTCTCCTCCGCTTTTAATTAAATCTTTTGTTCGGTCTACGATTTTGATCGTTCCCTCTTCGTCAACCGTCACAATATCTCCGGTGTACAGCCAGCCGTCTTTAAACGTATCTTCTGTTCTTTTATCCTTGTAATATTCAGAAGCTACCCATGGGCCCTTTAGTAATAGCTCACCCATTTCCACTCCATCCCAAGCAATTTCTCCATTTTGACCTATTACTTTCATTTCAACGCCAGGAACTAAGAAACCTTGCTTCGCTTTTACGTTGAGCTGATACTCAAAGTCTTCGCTGTACTGATAGCTTTTTAAGCGGGAGACGGTCACCACAGGGCTTGTTTCTGTCATTCCGTATGCATGCATAAATTCAATTTGATATTTTTCTTGAAATTCTCGAATAACGCTTTTTGGGGCCGCTGATCCGCCGCATAAAATAGCTCGCAAACTATCGACTGCGTAAGGCCTGTTTTCTATCTCTTGTAAAAAGTTTAACCAAACGGTAGGTACTGCTGCAGCCAGAGTTACTTTCTCTTCTTCAATCAAAAAAGCAATCGTCTCTGAAGTACAAAAAGCACCCGGCAGCACAAGCTTTGTTCCAAACCAAACGGCAGCAAAAGGAATTCCCCATGCGTTCACGTGAAACATTGGAACGATAGGCATAGCGGTATCAGCTTCTGATAATCCAGCACTATCAGCAAGCCCTAGCGCCATACAGTGCAGATAAATAGCGCGATGAGAATATACAACGCCCTTTGGCTCTCCTGTAGTAGCAGAGGTATAACAAAGACCTGCTGGTTCTTCTTCGTTTAAATCTTGAACAAAAGAATGCGATGCATCCCCTTGCTTAATCCAATTTTCGTAATGATAAACTGGCAAGTCTGTTTCTGGCAGCTTATTTTCATCTGACATAATGATATAGGCTTCAACATGTGGAAGCTTTTGATGAATGCTTTCAAATAAAGGTAAAAAACATTCATCAAATAAAATGACTTTATCGCGTGCATGGTTAATGATGTATACAATTTGCTCAGGATCTAACCGGATATTGATGGTGTGAAGAACAGCGCCTATTCCAGGCACGGCAAAATAAGCTTCTAGATGTCTATGATGATTCCATGCAAACGTCCCGACTCTTTCTCCTCGCTTCACTCCAATTCGTTCTAGCATACTAGAGAGCTGCCGAGTCCGTTTTATTAACTGATTATAAGTTAAACGCTGAATTCCTTTTGAAGATTTAGAAATCACTTCTTTTTTACTAAACAGCTTTTCAGCTCTTTCCATCATAGATGGTACGGTTAACTGTACATTCATCATTAAGCGGCACCTCGCATCGCCATAATAAGAAAACGCTTACAACTTTTTTATATATTCAACAGATTCCGACATTTCCCTGCCGAAAATAAAAAAAGATCACTAAAAAGTGATCTTTTTATTTCCTAAACAATTCATCTAAAATCTTGAGTTTCTCTTGTGTGTAGTGCTCGAATCCATCGTTGTACGATTTTGGGTCTTTTGGATTCGCAAACCTTGTGATAATGCCTGTTTCTGGATGCACGAACTTACTAGATGCCCCGCATCCAAGACCAATAATCGTCTGCTTTTCTTCCATGATCATAATATTGTACAGGCTCTCTTGACCGGGGAATGAATATCCAACGTTCTCTAAATTACCTAAAATATTTTTTTGGCGATATAAATAATAAGGTTCATACCCTTGTTCTTGAGTCCACTCAGTCGCTAAATCCATCATTTTACCAATTTCATAGCGATCTGCCACTTTGTATTTCCGTTTATTTTGAGTCATTTCAGACGCGCGTTTAAATGATAGCGTATGAACCGTTAAAGATTCAGGAAGCAATTTTTTAGATTCGTCTAGCGTATGCTGAAATTCTTCTACACCTTCATTTGGAAGCCCAATAATTAAGTCCATGTTAATGTTATTCATCCCCATTTTTCGAGAAAGATGAAATTTATCAATAGTTTCTTCAACTGTATGATGACGTCCAATAGCTTTTAAGGTTTCTTGAATATAAGACTGCGGATTTACACTAATCCGGTCAATATTCCATTTGTTCAAAACAGCTAGCTTTTCTTCCGTAATCGTATCGGGTCTTCCTGCTTCTACCGTAATTTCACGGATATTTTGTACATCCGGGAACGATTCATACATTTCTTCATACAGCATGTCCATTTCTTCAGCGGTAATGCTCGTTGGTGTGCCTCCACCATAATAGACGGTTGTAATCTTGACGTTATTGTCTTTTAGCCATTTTCCTACTTCACGCATCTCATAATGCAAGCCGCCTAAAAATGACGTAACGGATCCTTGACGTCCGTTAATTGCATAGGCTGGGAATGTACAGTATGCACACTTTGTCGGACAAAACGGAATGCCTATATAAATGCTTACCTCGTTCTTTAACTCATGTAAATCTGGAATAGCTGCTAGTTGACGATCCACAATATGCTGCATTAAATTAATTTTGTCATCGGTAATTAAATATTCTTCCTTTAGCTCACGATGGGCTTGTTCTTTACTTTTGCCTGACTGCAGTTTCATATGAAGCAGTTTCGTCGGACGAATACCGGTCAAAATACCCCATTTTTGAACAATGCTTGTATACTCCTGTAGCACAGATAAGTAGACGCGAAGCACCACATTTTTTATTTGCTTAAATTTTTCTTTTTCTGTTTCATACGGCGTAAACGATTTAGCAAGCTCTTCGGTAAACACCTTGTCCGTTTCAGCATCATGCAGCACTGCTTTCGCATAAATTTCTTCATGAACTTTTAGCTCTACTTCGACTTTCAGCTGAGCTTCGTTATCATCCTCAAAGGAGACATTGCTTTCTTCAAAAAACAAATCTGAAATTCGGTGAAGCGGACGTAAAAAACGCTCATCTTCTATACCTTTTATATAAATGTTCAATATAATCACCTTTCAAATCAATTCTATCTAAGTAATCAGTTTACAAAACCTACGTATGTCCGGTCAAGGTGCTCAGCTCAAGGGAATGCGCGGACAGGAAACAAACGGAAAAAGAGATTGAGCCATAGCTACATTAATTCAATCTAAAGACGAACAAATGAGATACATGAGCTGAACCGCTTGTTACACTTTGTTGATTTCGGTGCAAGGCTTTGCTTTCCGCGGGCGGGCGATGAGCCTTCTCGTCGCTTGCGCTTTTCGCTCAGAAACCTTCGCCTTGCCCTCCAATCAACAGCTAGAAGCACGTACATATATGAAACCTACGTTCACTCTTCCAATAAAAAAATCCGAACGAATTGGATTCTCTATCAAGAATCTCGATTCATCGTTCGGATCTTCCTTCGGCTAAACTGCTTTTGTACTAGCCTCTTTTTTCCTTTATTTATTTTAAACGAAAGCTGTCAATTTGATGAAGATAACCAAGGCGCTGCTGCTTTCTAAATAGTTCTTTTACCATATAGGCTACACCATTTTCATTATTAGAACGAGTAACCCAATCCGCAAGCATTTTTAATTCTGTTGGTGAATTGCCCATGGCCACACCCATTCCCGCATGTTCAATCGTTTCTAAATCATCATAACAATTTCCAATTGCTACTACGTCTTCCATTGGTATCCCTAGACGATTTGCTACATAACGAACGCCGGCAGCTTTTGTGGCTCCTTTTGGCGTAATATAACATCTATTTTCATTTGGATACGAAAACCATTCAATATCTGGAACTGCACTAGCGATTGTTTGCTCGGCATATTCTTTTTCTCTACGATCTGCAAAATACACTTCTATTTTTGGCGTAGAAACAGGTTCATCACGAAGTGTATCTCCTAATGAATCTACGAACTGCACGGGATAAAAGAGCGGTTCTCCCGTTTTCAACACGCTTTTAGCTACGATATTATTAGGAAGCTTTACACGATTTCCAATTGAAAACCTTTCATGTAAAATGCGGACATGACAATTAAAATTTTCAAAAAGCTGAATGAGATTAAATGTTTTTTCCTCGCTAATTCTCTTATCTAGTATCGGTTTGTCTATCGATGTTCCGATAAAGGCACCGCTATGAGTAATGAGCATTGCTGGATGAACTTTAAGTGACCGAGCAATTTTTTTAGCAGACGGAAAATGCCTGTTTGTTACTAACGTAACGTAAACCCCTTTATTTTTAACGAATTGAATTGCGTCTTTCGTTTCTTTTGTAACGCGCCCTTGGCTATTTAAAATGGTTCCATCAATATTCAACGCTAGCAATCGATAAGCCATATGAGAACCCCTTCTTTCATAGATGTCTAATCCGTTAGGATACGGTTATAAATGACCTTTTCATGATAGTCGGCATGTGTAGCCTTGTTACTAAGCTTATGAGCAGAACTGCACAATTAGAAGGAATTTCCGCATAAAAAAAAGAGGAAAAGATTTCTCTTTTCCTCTTTCCTCTATCTCTTATTCAGCCGCACCGTAAAGTTCTTCAAGTGGCTTCATGATAATTTTGTTTAATTCACCAATTACCATGCTCATACGTTGCTCAGCTTCCATTAGCTTCGCGATATTTTGATCTTGCTGAACGATTGCAACTGTTTGTTGAGCTTGCTGAACTTCTTCTTCAGTGATTTCTTGGCCCATCATTTGCTTTTGTTGCAGCTCCATTTGCATTGTACGGAAACGCTCAAATAATTGTTTTGAACCTTGATCAGCGTTTACTGCTGCATATAAGTTTTTTAAGTTTGTGTAATCGTCGCTTTGACGAATTGCTTTTTCTAAATCATTTGCTACATCATGTAAGTTTACAGACACGTTAAGTTCCTCCTAATTAAGTTCTATAATTTCTTGACTTCCCTAACTATAACAAATTATTATATAAAATTCAGCTTAAGACCTTTATTTTCTTAGAAAACGATAAATTCTCTTCACAGATTGGGCTAATTCCTCATAGTATATATCAGCATTCGCCTACTAAAGGAAAGAAAAAGAGGATTCGTTTATGAATACTTTTACCATTTCTCTAAAACCACTAGAGAACCATATGAGCAGCGACATTTACATTAGTTCTGCTCTGTTCTCACGTGTGAAGTGCAAGCACGAGTTTACGTTAACAGTAGGTTCCATCACGAAAGAAGTCGAAGCCACCGTGTTTCAGCATCGAGAATGCTGTTTCATGATGTCAGAAGCTCTATTTACAGACTTTCGCTTTCCGTATGAAACACATCAGCTGAGAGGCATTTATGAAGAGAACACGTTTAGGTTGGGACCCGTAATTAGCATCGTAACAGAAGTTCGAGAAGATGAAGAACTCTTTGGCTCCATTTCTGTATTTTGTAAGGAATTTGTTCAAGCTTGCAAGGAGTTAGGGTGTTTTTGCTATGTGAGCAAATTAAGCGACGTGAAGTCATTATCCCCTAAAGGATATGTTTATCGCGCTGATCGATGGGTTTATTCAGACGTTCCCTTTCCTGGAATCGTACACAATCGGATTCATGCCAGGAAAACGGAGCAAACCGCTGATTTTCAAACCTTTAAAACATTTTTAAAAGAACATGACGTTCCTTTCTTTAACGCACGCTACTTAAATAAATGGACGGTTTTTCAACAGCTTAAAGATGTCGTACACTTGCTTCCATATTTGCCAAAAACGTATCAGCTTCGTTCACGTCAAGATCTTCTTGACGCTTTGGAACTTCATGACGATGTTTTTTTGAAGCCTGTTCATGGTAGCCAAGGAAAAAATATTTTTAAAATTTCAAAAAAAGAGAAGTATATTTTAGACTATACAACGTTTACGCAGACATATGAAAAAGAATATGAATCTCTTTATGACTTATTTGAAACGCTTTATAGTCAATTAAAAAGGCAAGGATTTCTCATCCAAGAAGGAATTTCACTGCAGACATACAAACAGTGCCCTTTTGATTTCCGCATTCTCTGTCATAAAAAAGACGACTTGACGTGGAAAATCACGTCCATTGTCACACGTGTATCAAAACCCGGCAATTTCGTCTCAAATCTTGCCCGTGGAGGAGATATTCATCCTCCTCAGCAAGTGTTAACTCAGCTCTATGATTCAAAAACTACGCGCCATATCCTTTCACTTTTAAAAGAGATTGCGATTGAAATTTGCACGCAGCTTTCTCATCCGTCTGAACTTTATGCCGAATTCGGTATTGATTTAGCGATTGATCAAGAAGGAAAGCCTTGGATTATTGAAGTAAATGTCAAACCTTCCAAACAATCTGATTCAAGCGCTTTCTCTGTCCGTCCATCAACAAAAGCACTGCTTGATTATTGTCTGCATGCAACGAATTTTCAATTTCCCAAGGAGGATTTATGATGATTTCATTAGGCTTTTTAACGATTCACCCACAGCAAGAAGTGGAGTACGTGACCGAAATTGCTAAACATGCTTCTGAGTTTTCGATTGAAATATACCGTTTTACTCCTTTTAACATTCATCCTAACACCGAAAATATTGAAGGCTTCCGCTACGATTTACAACAAAAGAAATGGATAGAAGATTCCTTCTTACTTCCTTCGTTTATTTACGATCGCTGCTTTTATCGAAAAGACTCTCTGTCTAAAAAGGCTCGCCCTATTGTAAACTGGCTTAAACAGCGGGAAGATGTTACATTTTTAGGCCATGGATTACCCAATAAGCTAGATGTCTATGAAATAATTAAAAAAGATAGCTATTTATCTTCATATATTCCTCCTACCACTCCAATCGAAAGTGTAGAGCAACTTGTTCAGCTGCTTCGAACAAACGATAGCCTAATGATTAAACCTGCCAACGGCTCACAAGGTAAAGGGATTGTGAAATTAAGACAGCGCGGACGTGAAATTGAAGCTGCATATCAACAAAATGACATTGTAAACACCATTCTATTTTCCTCTTTTCAAGAGTTTAAGAACTGGTTTACGAAAACCACCCGTGATGTACTGTATATTGCTCAGCCCCATATTTCATTTTTCCCTTATGAACGCACTCCTTTTGATATAAGACTGCTATTACAAAAAGGAAACGATGGCGCTTGGAAAGAAATTGGAAGAGGCATTAGACAAGGTGAACGGGACTCTATCGTAACAAATGTAAGTTCAGGAGCATCTATTGTACCTTTTGAGAACTTGCTGCCTCGCATCCCTCGCGTTCATCGTCAATATGTAATGGATGAAATCAACACCATTTGTAAAACGATTCCGTCCGTGCTGGAAAATCACTTTCCTTCTCTTTTTGAATTAGGTATTGATTTATGTATCTCGAGAGACTTCAGCATCTGGATTCTAGATTTAAATTCGAAACCGGGAAGAAAAGTAGTAATGGAAACAGCACCTGAACAAAAAGAAGTCATGTATAAAAATGTCCTGTCTTACTGCGTCTATTTAGCTAACACACTATCGTATCGTAAGGAGTAATGCTATGAAAAAAACTCTTACTCGCCTTGTTGTAGTAGAGCAGCTAGGCTGTGATCTTTCTGTTCCTGCATCTCTTTACAAAGACTCCTTGAAACAAGCAGCTTTTGGAACAATGACAGCTCCATGCCTTATACAATCTTCAGAACGTGAAGAAATTCAGATTTCAGCTGAGCTAATGACAAAACTTCAAATTCCTTTCGCCCATATGATGCATCCTATTATTGTGAATGAGACCATTCACTTAGGACCTTTAATCGGTGTGTTATCCGCTGGTTTTACTGGTTCTCTGCTGCGGCCAATTGGAAAGCGTTCCCTTCACTTAGCTAAACTTCTTTCTACTGCAAGTATAACAGGGGGCCTGCCTTTTATTTTTGGAACTCATCATATCAACTGGGAAACCGGGACCATAAACGGCTATTTTTATGAAGAAAGCGGCTGGACACAGCATGAAATCCCGCTTCCTAACGTTGTATATAATCGTTTGCCAAATCGAAAAACAGAAGGGTTAGCTCCTTTTAAGTTCATTAAAGAAAAGATGATGACTGATTATGGCATTCCATTTTTTAATCCTGATTTTTTCAACAAGTGGGAAATTCATGAGCTTTTAAAACTGAACGAGCAGACAGCCTATTTGTTACCTTACACGGTTGAAAGTCCTTCGTGTGAGCAAATAAAAAAACTTCTGCTTCTTCATCAAACCGTTTATTTAAAACCGAAAAACGGAAGCTTAGGCCGGGGCATTTATACCCTATCTTTTAAGGATTCCATGTACACGCTGACTTACAAAGGAGAAAAAGGTCTTCATGTTCAAGAAAAAGAAACCTTAGAGGATCTATTATCAGAATTTGAATATTTACTTACTAATCCTTCCTACATTGCTCAGCAGGGTATTTCATTAATCAAAAAAGAAAAGCGCTGTGTAGACTTTCGCGTGCATACAAATAAAGACGGGAATAACCAATGGGTGCTTACTGCTCTGGCTGCTAAAGTAGCGGGTCCCAACAGCATCACTACGCATCTTGATTACGGCGGAGAAATTGAAGCTACAGCTAAAATATTCACCAACCCTTCTTACAAAAAAGAAATTGAAAATAAGCTAAAAGATGCCGCTATCTCAATTAGTCATGTGCTTGAACAGGAGTTGAACGGATTAATTGGAGAGCTTGGATTCGATTTTGGAGTGGATTATCAAGGCAACGTATGGCTGTTTGAAGCTAACTCCAAGCCCGGTCGCTCTATTTTTTCACACCCTGCCTTACGAAAAGCGGATCAACAAACTAGAAAACTTTCTCTAGAATATGCGATTTACTTATCTGGATACTATCTAAATACACCTGAAGGCATCAGCATATGATTACAATTTACTATCACAAAGAAAAGCAGCAGTGGTTTCATCATAACCCTTCAGCGTCTTACACATGGGGAGTTCAAGAAATTGAACTTCCCTTTACTCAAAACATTTCTTCTACTCAAGCTTTTCTTCGTTTAAAAGGAGAAAAAGTCGGTCCTATTGTGGGAGTTTTAACGAACAAAGCGGTTTTGGAAAAACTGAATGTAAAACAGCGCCCTTTATTGGAACTCTTACATCATACCCTGCAAGAAAAAGGCGGCCTTCTTGCTTTATTCGCTGAAGAAACAATGTCTCATCACTTCTTTGAAGGGTATTGCTTTGACAGTGCAAAAAAGCAGTGGATCAAAACAACTTTGCCGCTGCCAAACGTTATATATAATCGTTATCCAGGAAGAAAATCAGAAACTAAGAAGCTGACATCTTTACATCAAAAAATTAAAGGCAAGCACATTCCACTTTTTAACTCCGCTTTTTTTTCAAAATGGAAAGTATATCAATTATTTTCAAAGGATCAACTACTATCTTCTCACCTTCCTAAAACCTATCGTTTAACACCAGAAATTGATATTGCTAAGCTCCTGCAAAAGCACTCTTCCCTTTACTTTAAGCCTATTAACAGCAGTAAAGGTGCTGGAATTTTTCGATTATCTTCCCATAAGCATACGATTATTTACCAAGATCATAAACGCAAAGAAGAATTTTCTTCTTTACAAGCAATTGACCTTCCCAGGTCTGCTTATCTCATTCAAGAAGCGATTGAGACGCAACCATTCAAAGACAGGCGCTATGACTTACGTATTTTAGCGCATCACAAAGATAGCGGATATGTTATTAGCGGCGTCGGTATTCGACATAGTCCCTATCAATCCATTACAACACACACGTTAAACGGCGGCAGCATTTCACCTTTTCAAGATTTTGAAGATGAAGTAGATACTTCCTTTCTTTCGTCCTTTGTAAATACGTGCGGGCAAGTCCTTCAAAAGTCCTTCCCTCTAGTTGAAGAATTTTCTCTTGATATGGCAAAGTCAGCCCAAGGGCAGTATTATCTGTTTGAAGTGAATGCAAAACCAATGATTTTTGATGAAACAGATATTCAAACGCAAGGTGCTAAACACATATGCAACATATTTTACAAATTAACAAAATTTTTAGATTAAATGATTTTTCATCTCCTTTTCTCATGGTAAGCTTATAATAACTAATTGAGAAAGGAGATTTTCTTTATGGTTGCACATTTTCAGATTAAACCGCTGTATCAAAATAATCGAATGCCGGGCTGGCACATCTCGTTTTATATGAATCAGGTTTATTATGAGGCTGATTATTTAAAAGATGGACAAATTGTATGGAAAACTGCGCTTTCTAATCAAATAGATGAAACACAATTAATTGATTATATTCATGAGCTTATGCTTTTTCACGTTTATGAATAGTAAGCTTTCACCGAAGGGAACGAGCACAGATGAAACAGCTGCACACACTATTTGGGGATAAAATGATTAAGGCTAAAATCCCTTCTCAATTTGAACGTTACAAATGGTTTTCATGTGATGAAGGCTTCATTGGAATTGAACACACGGCTTTATCTCAAAAAGAGCAGGCGTTACTTTCTGCTTTTTTAACCCCTTATGATGAGAAAGTTTCTTTACTAACGCCAGAGCAATTGTATTGGTCAAACCTGTTATTTGAAGCACCTGAAAAAGTCATTCACTCTCATCATACGCACCATTCTTTTCGCTTCACCCAGTTTTTAATTAAACGTTTGTTTGAACAAAAAATAGAGTTTGAAAATGCGCTTCACGCCTTGTATTCTACCTCCATTACTGTGTTGTGGATTGATAAACAATCAGGTATCGTTATCGAAACCTTTAATGATCCTAATGACTTAACTGAAAATTTATCAGATTCTATCGAGGTGCTATGTCATGATTTTGAAACTTCGATTCAGTTCTTTGAAGGAAAAATTCACTTTTTTCCGTCTTCACCGCAATTAATTTTTGAGCGTGAAAAGAAATGGTTTTATCAAATTAAGCATACAGTCGAACAAAACCATGTTATTCATTTTGCCGACGTTTTACCCCATTTGGTTCTGCAAGAGTCTTCAGAGGCAATCCAAAATCATATGATACATTTACTTGACTTAGTAAAAGATGATGGAGATCTTTTAGAAACGATTAAAGTTTATTTAGAATGTAATTTAAACGTATCTCTTGCTGCTAAGAAATTGTACATGCATCGCAACAGCTTGCAGTATAGAATTGAGAAATTTATTGATCGCACACACCTTGATATCAAACACTTCACAGGAGCTGTGTCTGCTTACTTAGCCATTCTTGCTTTAAAAAATTCGCAAGATGGAGAATGAAATGAAAGGGTTTTCGTAAATAGTGCACGAAAACTCTTTCTTTTTTTTGTGCATGTTTGCCATTTACCGTTTCATTTAAAAAAATTACACTAGAGTTAAGAAAACGGTTTCACAGAGTACATACAAGGGGGAAATGGAAATGGCTGAATTACGTTTAGAACATATTTATAAAATGTATGATAAAGATGTGACGGCGGTAAAAGATTTTAACCTTCACATTCAAGATAAAGAATTTATTGTATTTGTTGGGCCTTCAGGCTGCGGAAAATCGACAACGCTTCGTATGGTTGCAGGGCTAGAGGAAATTTCCAAAGGTGATTTTTATATTGACAGCAAGCGTGTAAATGATGTTGCTCCAAAAGATCGCGATATTGCAATGGTATTCCAAAACTACGCATTGTATCCGCATATGAGCGTATATGACAACATGGCTTTCGGCTTAAAACTTCGTAAATTACCAAAAGATGAAATCGAACGCCGCGTAAAAGATGCCGCTCGTATTTTAGGACTTGAGCAATACTTAGAGCGCAAGCCAAAAGCATTATCCGGCGGACAGCGTCAGCGTGTAGCCCTAGGTCGTGCAATCGTTCGTGATGCTAAGGTCTTCTTAATGGACGAACCTTTATCAAACTTAGACGCGAAATTACGTGTGCAAATGCGTTCTGAAATTGCGAAGCTTCACCAGCGTTTGGGTACAACGACAATTTACGTAACACATGACCAAACCGAAGCAATGACAATGGCTTCTCGTCTGGTTGTTATGAAAGATGGGATTATCCAGCAGGTTGGTACACCAAAAGAAGTATATGAAAAACCTGAAAATGTATTTGTAGGCGGGTTTATTGGTTCTCCTGCTATGAACTTCTTAACCGGAACGTTAAAAGACGGAAAGGTTCAAGTAGGCGATTCTCTTCTTGCAGTTCCGGAAGGTAAAATGAAAATACTTCGCGAGCAAGGATATTTAAACAAACAAATTATTTTAGGCATCCGTCCTGAAGATTTCCATGATGAGCCTGTATTTATTGAATCTTCACCTGGCACAAAAGTTACAATCAAAGTCGATGTATCCGAGTTAATGGGAGCTGAAACCATGCTTTATTCTAAACTTGGCGGACAAGATTTTGTAGCACGCGTAGATTCAAGAACAGATATTAAACCGCTTCAGTCTCTAGACTTAGCATTAGATATGAACAAAGCGCATTTCTTTGATGCAGAATCTGAACAGCGCATCCGTGCTGAACACGAATAAAAAAGACCCCCAGGGGTCTTTTTTTATTCCTGTATTTGCTTCAATTCTTCACTGTGACAAGTAGAACAGTAAAAGAGATGAATACATTGGTGATTTGCTAAATCACTAGGATACCCATTTTCTACTTTTAACTGATCGATTTCCATGTAAGCACTGTAATCATCAAAATAATCGCTGACTTTTCCCATATCCCCCAGCACTCCTCCACATGTTTTGCACGTCATTTGTACATCACTAAACCCATTACATAAGGAACAAATCGACATCCGCACACCTCGCTTTACCTGATCAATATGTACCTATAATATGCACGGAATAAAACTCTCTTACTCTTTATCAAACTCTACACAAAAAATTCTATAAATTACCAATAATTTTCTATGTATATGTTTTTTTCCCTTTCGCCATAATACTAGTAACAACCGAGCACAACAGCTCGCAAGCATTGAGTTACGCCGCGGTAGGCAAGCAGATCTAATCGATGCATCTGCTCGGCTGGTTCAACTCCAGCTAACTCAACCATTACAATCTATTTTATCTAACGAGGAGATGAATACACATGGCAAATTATCAAAACGCATCAAACAGAAATTCATCAAACAAGTTAGTAGCGCCTGGTGCTCAAGCTGCTATCGATCAAATGAAGTTCGAAATCGCTAGTGAGTTTGGTGTAAACTTAGGACCAGATGCAACAGCTCGTGCGAACGGATCTGTTGGTGGCGAAATCACAAAACGTTTAGTACAATTAGCTGAGCAAAACCTAGGCGGAAAGTACTAATATTAACTAATTTTATATTATGGCTTTAGCGCTCCAAGATTTCTTGGAGCGCTTTCTAGTTTCTTTTAATCAGCTTCCTCATTCTTATTCCCAAATGATTTTACGGAAACTTTGCGAATACGTCGATTTTCTACTTCCTTAATGGTAAACAATATCTCTTCATATGAGAAAAAGTCTCCTTTAGCAGGGATATGATCAAACTGCTCATATATCCATCCCCCTAAGGTATGGCACGTACTGTCAGGAGAACTAACCGCTATATAGGTTAAAAATTCATCAATAGGGATGTCGGCGTTAAATTCGTACTCCTTTTCCCCTATCTGGTGTACATACTTAACAGCTTCATCATGTTCATCCCAAATCTCTCCTACAATTTCTTCTAATATATCCTCTAAGGTCACAAGTCCGGCCGTTCCACCAAACTCATCAACTACAATTGCCATGTGCACCTTACTTTTTTGGAGCTCTGGCAATAGAATAGATATTTTCATGGATTCTACTACAAAAATAGGTTGTCTCAACAAATCACGAATAGAAATTTTTTTTCTTTGGATTAAACAGGTTAAAAATTCTCTTTCTGATAAAATGCCAATAATATTATCAATATGATCTTCATATACAGGCACTCTCGAATATCTCTCTTCAAGAAACATTTGACAAACCGAATCAATATCGGCATTTACGTCAACTGCTGTGACATCTATTCTAGGTTTTAAAATTTGCCCCACCACAATGTCATTAAAATTGAGTGAACGATGAACTAGCTCTTTTTCAATATTATTAATCGTTCCTTCTTCTTCGCTTAAATCTACCATCACTTTAATTTCATCTTCTGTAATCGTTGGTGTAGGAGCAGACGTTAACAAGTGAGAAGTTCCTTTTTTTACCTGTAAAAATAAGAAGGAAATCGGGGTTAACAATTTAATAATAATAAATAACAAGGAAGAAATCATCAGCGCAAAAGATTCGGCATGCTCTTTAGCTAACGATTTTGGCAAGACTTCACCAAAAATCAAAATGATGATGGTCATAACGATGATACTAATCACAAGTGCTAGGTTTCCTTTAAACATATCGAGGGCAATTTTAGCTGCCAAAGAGGACGCAGCAATGTTTACGACAACATTTCCTACTAAAATTGTCGATAGCGTCTGCTCAAAGTGTTCAGCAATATGCAGCGCTTTTTTACTTCCCCGATATTTTTTCTCAGCGTAATGTTTTAAACGAATTTTATTTACGCTTGAAAAGGCTGTCTCAGCAGATGAAAAGAAAGCTGATAACATAAGCAAAACGACTAGTATCATCATTTGATTCAGAGGCAAGTCTCCCAAAAGACATTCACTCTCCTATTTTTTTGATTTTTCTGTCTTTTTATCATATCAAATTTTTTTGTTGTTGAATATTTCATTCATCAACTTTGTATTACTTTATGCTACGCATGCTTTTTATTATGAATAAGTATACAGATTGTATATCCTAAAGAATAGATGCTATCTTTTATAGAGGGGTGTAGCCAATGAAAATTTTACTATTAGGCTCTACAGGGCGAGTTGGACAGTCTTTATTAAAAATGATGCTAAAAGATGAAAACGACGTTACTGTACTTGTTAGAGACCGCAATAAGCTACAGGTTAGCCATCCAAACCTACATATCTTACAAGGCGATGTACTTCATCAAGAAAATATCAACTTTGCCCTCAAGCACCAAGATATCGTAGTCAGCGCGTTAAATACAGATGGTGCAGAGACAATTTCAAAAAGTATGCCGCTTATTATAAACAGCATGAAGTATTACGGCGTTCATCGTATTCTTACCATTGGAACTGCAGGCATCTTACAATCACGAACAGAACCAGAAAAGTATCGTTTTCAATCAAATGAATCAAAGCGTAAAACGACCAGAGCAGCAGAAGATCATTTAAAAGGATACTTACACTTGAAGGAAAGTGATCTAAACTGGACGGTTATATGCCCAACATACTTGCCTGAGGGTGAAATAACAGGCACGTATCGAGTGGAAAAAGATATTTTACCAGCTGATGCCGTTAAAATCTCAACGGGAGATACCGCTCACTTTACCTACCATGAGATATGGGCTCAAAAATTTTCCAAATGCCGCGTTGGGATTGCTTATTGAAAAATCAGGAGAACTTTTCGTTTTCAAAACGAGAAGTTCTACATCCAGAAAATACCGATTATAGCTAATCCACCTAGAACAAAACCTCCTATTTGACCAACGAGAGCCGGTGTCAAAACAGGCTTTCCTTTTTCTTTCTCTAATGTGCTAATATCAAGCTTCATCTGATACATTTCTTCTTTTAAATCTTCAATCTGGCCGTGCAGCGCTTGAATCTGACGTTCTTGGTCACTCATCCACTATCTTCCCTTCCCTTTTTTATTTTTATCATATGCGTAAAAAAGTTAAAGCTTTACTTTTCGGCATCACTTTTTCTAAATGATAAAAACTCCTTTCCCCGGCTTTAGGATAAAAAACTCTTTCCTTCTCATAATAAAAAGAATAGAGTCCTTAGTCACTGTTGAAAGGAGAACACGATGATAAAACTTGTGTTGATTCGGCACGGACAAAGCGTGTGGAATCTTGAAAATAAATTTACAGGCTGGACGGATGTAGATCTTTCTAAAAATGGATTGCAAGAAGCGCGAGAAGCTGGAAAAGTACTAAAGAAAAACGAATATACTTTTGATATTGCCTATACTTCTGTTTTAAAACGATCCATTCGCACTCTATGGATTGTCTTACATCAAATGGACTTCATGTGGATTCCCGTATATAAATCTTGGAGGCTGAATGAACGGCACTACGGGGCTCTTCAAGGTTTGAACAAAGAAGAAACCGCAAAAAAATTTGGAGAAGAGCAAGTGCATTTGTGGAGAAGGTCGATGAACGAACGCCCTCCTGCTTTAGAGACAACAGATATTCGTTATGAAGCTTCTAACCCTAAGTATAAGGAATTAGCTAAGGGACAATTTCCTGTAACGGAAAACTTAGCCGATACAGAAAAGCGGGTTCTAGAATACTGGGACGAAACTATTGCTCCTTCTATTAAAGCTGGAAAAAAGGTTATTATTTCCGCTCACGGTAATACGATTAGGGCTCTAATGCAGTACTTGGATAACATTTCGCCTGATGGCATTGCGAACTTGAATATTCCTACAAGCGTGCCGCTTGTTTATGAGCTTGATGATAATTTAAAGCCCCTTAGACATTATTATTTAGGCATCGATGGAGAGATTCCTACCCATATTCCTTCTTCATAAAAAACGTGCCTAGATTGTAGGCACGTTTTTTTATATGTTTGAACGAAAGTATTTTCCATACGCCCAGTGATTAGTAGGACCGTGTCCGGAACCAATTTCAAGCGTGTGCTTAATCGCATAGTGAACAAAATCCGAGGCAGTTTGAACTGCTTCAACCACGCTTTTGCCTTTCGCTAGTTCAGCTGTGACGCAAGCAGCAAACGTGCATCCCGTTCCATGTGTATGCTTTGTATTCATCTTTTCATGCGTGATTTCAACGTACTTATGACCATCATACACTATATCAATCATATCTTGATGAGATTGATCATGTCCGCCTTTAATTACCACGTGCTTTACACCTAGCTCATGAATCTGTTTTGCCGCTTCTTTTCGGTCTTCGATCGTGTGAATTTCTTTACCCGTGATGACTTCCGCCTCCGGTATGTTCGGCGTAATGACTTCACAAAGAGGCAACAATTCTTTTAGAGCCTGTACGGCTTCACTTTGAAGAAGAGACTGACCGCCTTTTGCAATCATAACGGGATCAACTACAACATTTTGCAGTCCGTACTGTTTGATTTTACGAGCCACTGCGTAAATAATATCAGCACTGAACAACATACCTGTCTTCACTGCATTAGGAAATAAGTCAGTGGCAATTGAATCTAACTGAGTTTCAACTGCTTCTACTTCTAAAGGATAAACTCCTTGAACGCCAACTGTATTTTGTGCGGTCACAGCTGTAATAACAGACATGCCAAAAACGTCACGCTCTTGAAATGTTTTTAAATCTGCTTGAATGCCTGCTCCTCCACCGCTGTCTGATCCAGCAATGGTTAATGCTTTTGGTACTGTCATGCTTGAAACCTCCATCTCTTTCTTACCCAATATACCGATGATAAAGTGACTTTGCTTCTACTATATCGTTTGTTCCATGGACAAAGACGCGCCCATCTTGAAACATAACTAAACGGTAATCATCTACATAAAAAGAAAGCAGATACGGATTCTGTTCAATTTTATATCCTTTTTCTTTTAATCGTTCACCTAAAGACTGCAGCGGCTGCTTGGCTGATTTGCCCGGACGGATTTGTACCGTGTTTCTTCCGCATAGCACAGCTGTTTTCGTTTGATTTTCATATTGTAAAAAGGGATACGTTTGTTCACTGCCGCATGAGCGGCAAGCAGATTTGCGAAACACGTTCACATTGATGCTCGTATACTCATTTTTCCATACGTCAAACGAAACAAGTTCCCTCCTGAGCGCATTCCAGTCTCCAACTAATATTTTTAACACTTCTGTTACTTGATGAGCGACTACCATTTGAACAGCAGGACTAATAATCCCCACTGTATCACATGTTAACCCTCCAAGCGGTACAGATTCAAGCAAACAGGATAAACACGGTGTTTCACTTGGTATAATAGTATAACTAATTCCATAACTTCCTACACATGCTCCGTAAATCCAAGGAATATCATATTTTTGTGATAAATCATTCATTACAAGGCGTGTGTCAAAATTATCGGTTGCATCAATCATAACATCTACCCCCTCAACAAGCTGTTCTAAAACTTGAGGGGTACCGTCTGCTACGTGCGCTTCTACTTTTACATCGTGATTAATATCGTGAAGCCGTTTTTTAGCGGCAATTGCTTTTGGAATTCTTTTATCAGCATCTTTTTCACTATACAATTGCTGCCGCTGAAGGTTGCTCCATTCTACATAGTCCCGGTCAATGAGCGTTATTTTCTTTATCCCCGCTCGCGCAAGGGCCTCCGCGTTCCCTGTTCCAAGAGCACCTGCTCCTACAATCAGAACATGCTTTTCTTGAATTTGCTGCTGTCCGCCTTTTCCAATAGGTTGAAACAATTCTTGGCGGGAATAACGATTAATCAACCGATACTCATCCCTTCTGTTGGACTGCTTGCCGTTGCATATTGTTTCTTTTCAATACGTCCTGCTTCAAATGCTGCTCGTCCTGCTTCAATCGCTAACTTCATAGCACGAGCCATTTTCACAGGATCTTTTGCTCCTGAAACAGCTGTATTTAATAACACACCATCTGCTCCTAACTCCATAGCTTGAGCTGCGTCTGAAGCCGTTCCAATACCTGCATCTACAATTACTGGAACAGTTGATTGTTCAATGATAAAACGCATGTTCAACGGATTAATAATACCTTGACCTGAACCGATAGGCGAAGCTCCTGGCATAATGGCATGTACGCCTAACTCCTCTAAACGACGCGCAAGTAAAACATCATCTGATGTGTAAGGTAAAACGGTAAAGCCCTCTTTTAACAGTTCTTCACTGGCTTTTAATGTTTCAACTGGATCAGGAAGCAGCGTTTTATCACATCCAATTACTTCTACTTTCACCATGTCACAAAGTCCAGAAGCCTTTGCTAATTTAGCAATACGTACGGCCTCTTCTGCATTTTTTGCTCCAGCAGTGTTAGGCAAAAGAGTGAAACGCTTCACATCAAGCGCTTCTAATAAATTAGGCTGATTTTGATCAAAAATATCCATTCGTCTCACAGCAAATGTTAAAATTTCTGTTTCTGACTCTTCTACCGCTTGACGCTGAGTCGTAAAGTCCGGAAATTTCCCTGTCCCTAATAATAAACGTGAATTAAATGTATATTGTCCAATTTTTAACATACTCTTCATCCTCCTCCGACAAATGAAACAACTTCTAATATATCGCCATCTTTTAAGCATGCATCGCTATGTTCTTCTTTTTGCAAAATGTTCTTGTTTAGCTCAACAATTACCACTCGTTCATGCAGGTTCTGAGCCTGCAACAAGTGCTCGACCGTTTCAATTTCATCTCCAAAAGTAACGGTCTTACCATTAATGATTAGATTCAATGAACTCCCTCCATTACTCTTGTTAGCTGAAATGATGTAAAAAATGAATGATTCAGCTTTTTCCCTAACAAAGCATCAGCCATAATTTTTCCAGTTGCAGCACTTAATAAAATACCGTTTCGGTAGTGGCCAAACGCCATGTGTAGATTCGCTATTTCAGGATGCTCTCCTAAATAAGGCCAGCCATCATTTGTTTGTGGACGAAGACCAGCCCATGCTTTTTCAAATGTGGCTTCTTTAATAGCTGGCAGAAGCGCCGAAGCTTTATTCAGCAAAAATTGAATACCTTGTGCAGAAACCGTCTTGGTAAAGTCATGCTGTAGCTTAGTTGCCCCGATTACGATTCTTCCACCAGTCTTAGGCACTAAGTAAAAACCCTCATCTAAAAAAATCGTTTTAGAAAGCAGCGGCTTATGACTTCGAAGAGCAATACACTCCCCTTTTACGGGAAACACGCGACCTAAATGTTCAGAAGAAATAAAGCGTTTAGCCCATGAGCCTGCTGCAATAACTACTTTTTCTCCGTAAAAAGAGCCTTTGGACGTCTGTACACCTTTTACTGTTTCATTTTCCATAATAAGAGAATGAACATCACAGTATTCGAATATATCTGCTCCGTGATACAAGGCTCCATGAGCAAGGGCTTGCGTTAACTTAGCCGGAGCTAGCTGGCCGTCCCCCGGTATTGTAATGGCTCCGTATATGTCTGGAGAGAGCCCGGGTTCTAACAAACGCGCTTCTTTTACATCGATCCATCTTACATGTTCATCCCATCGGTGGTGCTGAGCAGCTTTTTTCTTTAATACGTGTGCATCTTCTTCTGTTACAGCGACTTTTAATAAGCCTTTTTGAATGAGCTCTACGTCGATGGCCGTTTTTTCTTTTAGTTCCTTCACCAGCTCAGGAAACATGCTTCTGCTCTTAATAGCAAGGTCTAAAAGAGGACCTTCTTCATCAATTTCAGCTTGAGCACCTAAAATACCAGCTGCTGCACTTGAAGCTTCACAACCAATTTGATTTCGTTCAAGAATGGCCACTGATGCTCCTTGTTTTGACAAATGATAAGCGATAGAAGAGCTGATTATGCCTCCTCCGACTAACAGTACATCATAATGCTGCTTCATTTTCTCCACCTCCAGATGTCCATATATGAGAATATTGTTTAATCGCTTTAAGGGGATTTTGCGCAAGCATGACACCAGACATCACAGCTATACCGTGTGCTCCTGTTTGAAGCACCTCTTTGGCATTTACAGGTGTAATTCCTCCAATGGCAATAACCGGTATCTGTACAGCATCTACTACTTCTTTTAGTGCTGCTACCCCTCGACTTTTTAATCCTTTTTTTGAATGTGTTGAATAAATATGTCCGTATAGAATGTAGTGAGCACCATCTTTTTCAGCTTCTAAAGCCTCTTCCACAGAGTGAACTGATTTTCCGACAATAAGAGAAGGAAATACGTCTCTAACACACGAAACATCTAAACTATGATAGGCAAGCTGTACGCCTTTTGCTTTTAAAGCATGCGCTACATCAACTCGGTCATTTACAATAATTTTAGAGAGACAAAATGGCAGGCTTTCTAGCAAACATTGAATCTGCTTTGCCGTTTTCTTTTTTTCTCTAATATGAATGGCACCCGCAAAAGGCTCAATAGCCGTTAAAATGTCCCGAACCTCTTCAATTGGCTGCTTATCTGTTGTAACGACATGAAATTTAGGAATATCCATATGATCGAAACCTTTCCGTTCAGAATAAAAAGAAATTTCAACCACTTCATCTTGTGTAGAGGGCTTTATTACATACAAAAAAACCACTCTACAACGTAGAGTGGTTAGCATGCATCGTTATGTAAACATGATCGCCACTTCCCTACGCTGGTACAAACCAGATCAGGTTCAAAGGGTCCGAAATACATTCGTCTCAGCTTCAAAAAGCTCCCCTAGTGATTGCTATTTATTGATTTTGTTTTCGCACTTAAAATTATAACACAACTAGATGTAAATACAATATCTCTTTATGCTCTTACGGCTCTCTTCCTTTTATAGATGTATCTTTTAAGCTTCTTTACTAAGTAAGAGGTCCGGCGCACCGCATCATTCTGCTTTTTATATGATTAGTAATCGGTATAGTCGTCAAATTCTTCCTTGTCTTTTTCCTTTTTCCGATCCCATATAAACAGCAGGAGTAACATAATAAAAGTTAGAATATAAAAACCGTAAAAAATAAATGCCGCCACAACATTTATAAATAAAAATAAAAAACCGATGATCTGACCTGCAACAGCTACAATCAACAAAATGTATTTCCAAACTTCTGCTTTTCTATCCATTCTCTACTTCTCCGTCTTTTTGTTTTTCCCTACTAGAAACGTTCTCTTTACTTAAATAAAAACGTTCCTGCCAGTAAACCGACTGTAAATAAACCAACTGTTCCCAATGCTGAAATCCCCACGTACGCCAGCATTTTCCGATAAGATTTTTCTCGAATTAACTGTACGGTTTCCACACTGAACGTTGAAAAAGTGGTAAAGGCACCAAAAAAACCAATGCCAATCATTAAAAATATTGAATCATCATAAGCATGACTCGGAACCTTTCCATAATAACTACCGTAAAAAAGACCAAGCCCAAACGCACCAAGCAAGTTTACAAACAGCATTGATACTGGAAAAGGAGGGTTTGAAACTGTTTTTGTAACTTTTAAACCCAAAAGATAACGGCATATTCCTCCAGCTGCCCCGCCAAGTGCCAAGCTCACTATGCTCATTTACTTCACCTCATGTACTTTCACTAAATTTTTCCCTGCCGCTTCACCGCATAGATAGCCTGCTAAAGCAAGAAGGATTCCACCTACAAAAGAGACCATTACATAAATGGCTCCCCAAAATAAATGGTGCTGAGTGAGAGAAATGACGTCTCCTGCAAACGTTGAATACGTTGTAAAACCGCCGCATACGCCAACTCCTAGTCCAAGCTTTATCCATTCTTTTGGCTTTTTCCACACAAAAAATCCTGTTAATAGGCCTAGTATGAAGCTTCCTAATAGGTTTTCAATTACCGTTCCTATTGGATAGCCCGTATATAATAAGGAAAGATTCAGCAAATAACGTGCATATGTACCAGCGATAGCACCAAAGGCAATTGAGATTAAGTTTATGGCTTTCATCATATCGCTCCGTTTCATAAATTCTTCTTTAAGTGTACCATAAGGAATTTATTTCTACCTTAACATTTAACTATATGTTTATTGCACCAAAAGTCATGAAAAAATGAAAGAGAAAATCGTCGCATGAAACTTCCTTTTTACTCCTCAAATCTCCCTTAAAAATCCACTTAATCCAAATTTTAAAACCTTTCTGTATCCTTATGACAAACCGTGTATAGAAGGTATATTTCCCTTATTTTAAGTCACATTAATCGTATAAGTTTTTTTTGTTGACTTTTGCTGTGTTCTTGTTTAGTATCACAGAGTATCATTTCCTATCAGAATACTAGGGGGTTTAGAAAATGAAGAAATTTGCTGCACTTTTGTCGCTACTATTAGCTTTCACAGTTGTGCTTGCCGCATGCGGTTCTAGCTCAAAAAATGAAGCAAACAATGGAGACAATAAATCTTCACAAGAGGATTTATATAATAAAGTGAAAAAAGATGGCGTATTAACAATTGGAACTGAAGGTACATACCCTCCGTTCACTTTTCATGATGACAAACAAAAGCTAACTGGGTTTGATGTAGAATTGGCTCAAGAAGTAGCTAAACGTCTTGGCGTAAAAGCTGAGTTCAAAGAAACACAGTGGGATGGCATGTTTGCCGGATTAGATGCTAAACGCTTTGACATGATTGCTAACGAAGTGGGTATTCGTGAAGATCGTCAAAAGAAATACGATTTCTCTGATCCATACATCCAGTCAGGCGCTGTATTAATTGTTCGTAAAGACGAAAAAGATATCAAATCATTTAAAGATTTAAAAGGAAAAAAATCAGCGCAGTCATTAACAAGTAACTATAAAGACATGGCTCAATCTTATGGTGCAAACATTACGAGTGCTGAAGGTTTTGCTCAAGCAGTAGAACTAATGAGCGCAAACCGTGTTGATGCTACAATCAACGATAAATTATCGTTCCTTGACTATAAGAAAAAACACCCTAACGCACCTATCAAAATCGCGGATGAAAAATCCGATGGTGCTGCAAGCGGCTTTATGTTTAGAAAAGACAGCGGTAAGTTAGTGGATGAAGTAAACAAAGCATTGAAAGATATGAAAAAAGACGGAACATACGCAAAAATTTCTAAGAAATGGTTTGGCGAAGATGTTTCTCCTAAATAATATTTTTCCTGATGGAGAGCGATTGAATCAATTGATTTCAATCGCTCAATCATCTCTCTTACCAATGCTAAAGGGAGCTATTCAATATTCTATTCCACTAACATTAATAAGCTTTGCCATAGGCATTGTGTTAGCTGTTTTAACAGCACTTGCTCGCTTGTCGTCAAGTAAGGTATTAAACATGATTGCACGTGTATATGTCTCAATTATTCGTGGAACGCCTTTGCTTGTGCAATTATTTATCATTTTCTACGGATTACCTAACTTAGATATAACAATTGATCCATTTATCTCTGCTGTTATTGGATTTTCATTAAGTGTAGGTGCTTATGCATCTGAAATTATCCGAGCAGCAATTCAATCTATTCCTAAAGGACAGTGGGAAGCTGGCTACTCACTTGGTATGACCTATTCCCAAGCGTTAAGACGGATTATCTTACCGCAAGCAGCACGTGTATCGATTCCGCCATTATCTAACTCTTTTATTAGTCTTATTAAAGACACGTCACTTGCATCGCTTATTCTTGTTTCTGAAATGTTCCGTCAAGCTCAAGAAATTGCTTCAACTAACTATGAGTTTTTACTTCTTTATAGTGAAGCAGCGCTCTTGTACTGGATTATGTGCACAATCTTATCCATTATCCAAGGACGCATTGAAATAAGACTAGATCGTTACGTATCTAAATAACCGTTTCAAGTAGCTAAAGGAGTTTTTTATATGATTAATATCAAAAATTTGCATAAATCATTCGGTGATTTGCAAGTATTAAAAGGGATTGATTTGGAAGTTGAACAGGGCAAGGTAATTGTATTAATTGGCCCTTCTGGATCCGGTAAAACAACTTTTTTACGTTGCTTAAATCTGTTAGAAATCCCAACAGACGGTACGATTGAACTTGATAAAAAAAGCATGAATTTTACCAAGCCTGTTCGTAAAAAAGACATTACTTCATTTCGAAGCCTAACAGGTATGGTCTTTCAAAACTATAACTTATTTCCTCATAAAACTGCACTTGAAAATGTTATGGAAGGTCCTGTAATTGTAAAAGGTGTTTCCACTCAAGAAGCAGAAAAAAGAGGGAAAGAATTATTAACACGAGTTGGCTTAGGAGACAAGCTCGACTTTTATCCTTTCCAGCTGTCTGGCGGACAACAACAGCGCGTTGGCATCGCCAGAGCAATGGCGATGGACCCAAAAGTTATGCTGTTTGATGAGCCTACTTCAGCTCTTGATCCTGAGCTTGTAGGAGACGTTCTTCAAGCCATGAAAGACTTGGCAAAAGAAGGAATGACGATGGTGGTGGTAACTCACGAAATGCGCTTTGCCCGTGAAGTAGCGGATGAAGTTATTTTTATGGATCAAGGCGTCATTATGGAAAGAGGGACACCAGATAAAATATTTTCAAATCCTCAACAAGAGCGGACACGTCAATTCTTGAATATGATTCATTAAAAAGGTTGCACACTTTCATGTGCAACCTTTTTCTTTATTTAGCTACTGCTTTTTTCATCAAATCTGTAATGTACGTAAAGAATGCTTCAGCTGTGACATCATATACGACATCTACAGGTCGTCCCTCTTCGGAAATTTCTGTTCTTCCTTGGCTCGGTGTTTCTGTATGCACAATACTCGAAACGGTTTTTACCTTCACAAGTGTTGAATTCCCTGTAAATGCTGTTGTGAGTACATCCCACAAATAATATGTTGAATTGGTTTCAACGTGTACAAGCGGCGGGCAAGCCGCGTAGCACTGCCCTACAAAGTCTACTCCTTCATATCTTCGAAGTGAAGCCCACATTTGACGAATAGCGGGCGTTAAGGGAACTTGATTCGTGCTTTCTAAAGCAACCATCTCAATTTTAATTTTGCTTTTCCATACTTTCGCTACTGCTTCTGGATCCCAAAAAGCATTCCACTCCGCCGTTCCATCATGTTCGGGCTCTTGCACGTTTCCTACTTCTTGAAATGTACCGCCCATCCATACTAACTTGTCAATTTTCTTTTCTATTTCCGGCGCTTTTTCCAATGCTCTTGCTAAATCTGTTAACGGTCCTGTAAACAATAAAGTTGTTTTCCCGGCTGTGTGCTGCAATGTCTCGATTAAATGATCATGAGCAGGGAGCTGACTTATTTTTGTTTGTACTTCCCCTTTTTCATTTAAAATCGGCAGTGCATCTACATAAAACGTATGCATGCGCCACTCCTTTGGAAATGGATTCATACCGCGTGAAGTAGATTTAGCGACCTCAATATCATAACTTCCAAAACGATCAATAATCTTTTGGCTTGCGCTGATACCTGGCTCTAGATATCCGTCAGCGGGAATAACAGATACCCCTGTTACCTTTACATCATCCATTTTCAGCAGTAAAAAAAGCGATACTAAATCATCAATGCCTGCATCATGGTTAAAATATATGTTTGTGCTCATTTCTCTTCTCCTCTTTTCTATGTATTGCTAACTAATAGCTATACCGCTATTTTATAATGAAATAATCTCTTTCGTAATCAAAGTATTAGGAACTTCTTTTACTATTTTCTATAATGGGTATAGAAATAAGGTAGTCTATGTATAGATATATACATCTCATTATAGAAAGGAGAAATAAAATGGAGCAATCATTTTCAGCATTAATCGTAGATAAAAAAAGTGAAGAGCAAGTGGAGGCGTCCGTCCAAGAACTGACGCTAAACGATTTGCCAGAAGGCGATGTACTTATTCGCGTTCATTATTCAGGGGTGAATTATAAAGATAGCTTAGCCAGCATCGCAAACGGAAATATTGTGACAAGCTACCCATTTGTTCCAGGAATCGACCTAGCAGGAGTTGTTTTATCTTCTGACAGCCCTGATTTTAAAGAAGGTGATCATGTCATTGCAACAAGCTATGACATTGGCGTATCACACTTTGGAGGCTATAGTGAGTATGCGCGCATACGCAGCGAATGGATTGTCCCTCTCCCTGAAAATTTAACGTTAAAAGAAGCAATGATTATCGGAACAGCTGGCTTTACAGCTGCTTTATCTGTGCATCGCTTAGAGGAAAACCATACTAGTCCATCTAATGGCTCTGTGCTTGTAACAGGCGCTACGGGAGGTGTAGGAAGCTTTGCGGTTGCCATTCTTTCAAAATTAGGCTACACAGTGGAAGCAAGTACGGGAAAAAGCTCGGAAGCAGCTTATTTGAAAGAGCTTGGCGCTTCCTCTATTGTAGCGCGTGAAGATGTTTATAACGGCAAATTAAAAGCATTAGGCAAGGAAAAATGGGCCGCTGCGGTGGATCCTGTGGGCGGAGAGCCTCTAGCTTCTGTTCTCAGTCAAATTCAGTACGGAGGCTCTGTAGCGGTCAGCGGGCTAACGGCTGGAGGCAAAGTGCCAACAACAGTCTTTCCCTTCATTTTAAGAGGGATTAATTTATTAGGTATCGATTCTGTTTACTGTCCAATGCCTACTCGAAAAGAGATTTGGAATAGACTTGCTAATGACTTTAAGCCTGAAAGCTTCGAACCTTTCATTCAGCAAGAAATTTCACTACAACAGCTCCCTGAGGTACTTCCGACTTTATTAAAAGGACAAGCTCGAGGACGAACAATTGTGAAGCTATAAAAAAATGGAGAAACCTAGGTTTCTCCGTTTTTTTACGAACAGAAGCATGTTATTATGCATCTATTTTTGCTATTAAATCCGTCACTAATTCTTTCATGGTCACATTGGCTAAGACTTGTTCCATGGCATCTTGAGAACGTTTTAAAATCAATTCAAGAACACTTTGAATATTGGCTCCTACAGGACACTCCACATTCGGATTTTCATGCATTTGAAACAATTCTCCTTCTTCCACTGCCGCCACCGCTCGATAAACGTCTAGCAACGTTATCTCTTCTAGATCTTTCAATAGATAAGCTCCGCCAGCTCCGGCTTTTACACCTACGAGTCCAGCTTTCTTTAACATCCCAATTACTCGTCTTATAACAACAGGATTTGTATTTACACTGCTAGCAATCCACTCTGAAGTACTAGGATGACTGCTATCTACTTTAATTAAAGATAGTATGTGAACGGCCACGGTGAATCGACTGCTAATTTTCATTGCTCTCACTCCTATTTTGTTGTAATCATTATAGTTACAACATTTATGAAAGTCAAGCATGCTTTTTTAGGAAAGAATGTCCTCTTCTACCGCCTCATAAAAACGCAGCGTTTTCTTGATTTCCATAGCTTCAGAAAATGCTTTCGTTTTCTTTTTATTCGCTTCTTTATGTTCGTTCACATGTTCCTCTCTTGAGATCCACGCTTGAAAGAACTGCTTGTCTTCCCACTTCGATACAAAGACATATTCAACTTTATCTGCAGAATCTTTTTTCCAGCATTCGAACGATAAATTTCCTTTGGCTGCCTCAATTTCTGTTTTGTTTTTCTTAGCTTTTTGCGTGAGCTGTTCTTCAAATTTCTTTTCTGTTTCAAAACTTGCGTTTACAACAAACATCTTATCTTCCTTTCTAAATGAAAGTAATTCTCATTCGATTATTGCATAGTAATTTTATTTTTTCAATTTATATGGATAAGTTACAGAAGCCCAAAAAGACCGCTGTTTAAGCGGTCTTCTTTTTTACAAATGTTTTCTATGCACTGTTTTTCCATCATACGTAAAGGCGATTGGCTTGCCTTCCATTACCGTTTCTAAATGAACGGGGCGGCCCCAAAGCTGATGAACGTACGGTACCACTTTTTCTAAGTATTTGACATCTAATTCAATTCCTTCATACCAATGTTTTAAATAGAGCTCTCCATTTTTTAGATAGTCTCCATTGGTTACTGTGATATAAGGAAATCCGCCGTTTACGCGCATATTAACAAGCTGATCTCTAACTTCTGTCCACTCTTTGTCAACGATTTTATAGTCTTTTCCTTGTTTTTGGAATAAGTACATATCCTCTCGCATGACTAAATCTTTTGTTAAGTAATTGCGAATAAAGGAAATATCTGATTCAACCTCACGTACCTCAAACATCTTCTCTCTTCCTGATCCCGGCTCCACGCCCCGGCGAATCATATCTTCTGTTGGATTATTGTAGCGTTCTTCAATGTCTTCAAAGATTTTTAAACCTAAATAATATGGATTGATTCCCGTCTTAGAGGGCTGCACAACTCCTGCATTTAGCTTGGCGAATTCTATCGCTTCATCACTCGTTAAGTCCATTTCTCGAATAATGCGCTGATGCCAGAAAGAAGCCCAGCCTTCATTCATAATTTTTGTTTCAAGCTGCGGCCAGAAATAAAGCATTTCTTCTCGCATCATCGTTAAAATATCCCGCTGCCAGTCCTCTAAATAAGGACTGTATTCTTCGATAAATAATAAGATGTCTTTTTCAGGCTGAGGCGGAAATTTTTTAAAAGATTTTGGAGGTTTTGGTTTTTTCTTTTCTTTATAATCCAAATTCCATAAATCATCGTAAGGAGAAATGATTTCTTCTTCCGATGATTCTACATCATCTATGCTCCAAGAAAGCTTGGCACGCATAAGAGACGGATCAATATGTTCCTGAATCGATAGGACAGCATCCAAAAACTTTTCTACTTCACGCTTACCGTGCTTTACTTCGTATTCTTTAATTCGATCAGCGGTCGCTGCCATACTTTCTACCATATCCCGTTTAGTGTTGGCAAAACGGCTGTTATTTTTAAAGAAGTCACAGTGGGCTAACACGTGAGCTACAATTAATTTATTCTGAATAAGCGCATTGGAATCCAATAAAAATGCATAACAAGGATCTGAATTGATAACTAATTCATAAATTTTACTCAATCCAAGATCGTAGTGTAATTTCATTTTGTAAAATTGTTTTCCAAAGCTCCAATGTGAAAAACGAGTTGGCATCCCATATGCACCAAACGTATAAATAATATCTGCCGGGCAAATTTCATAGCGCATCGGATAAAAATCTAAGCCGAAACCGCTAGCTATTTCCGTAATTTCATCAATCGCACGGTATAATTGCTTATAATCTGCTTCTTTCACGACAGCTCCCCCTTTCACTCCTTACTTCAATCTATGTACAAACATGCCAATTCATGTGTTTTCATCAAAAAGAAGCTTTATTTTTTCAAGAAAAGGGGATTTTTATTTAGTTGTCTTAAATAATGGATGTAATATAACTGTTATGCTGCATCATTCTTTGCCTTTCTTATCATTTATAGGGTCCTGTACGTTTATTCTTCTTGCATAATGACTACAACCTCTTTTAATTATGCACTGGTCTTTTGCCCAACATTTACAGCGTAAGAATTCCCGCAAATATCATACACTAATTTCAACTCCTCAAAAGGAGGAACGTTATTAATGGATGTAATTGATTATGATCGAGCTTTATATTACACACACCGTTCACAATGGGATAACTTATTAATTTTAATGGTTCGAACAGACGACGATTTTCTTTCAAAAAAGATTGAACATTTTTTGCACGCCTACAATTTTGAACGAAACTACCGCATCATTCAAGAAGAGCTTTATTCTTTACTACGCTACATTGATCATGCAACGGAATATTCGGAGCACAACCCGGAGCTTCTGGAAGAATCATTGTACTAGTATTTTTGATACACACACTTGGACAAAGAAGGGATGAATTCCCTTCTTTATTTTTTTATGTTGCACTAAAAATATGCATACTTTATTTCAAAAAACATCAAATAATATATGTAAACACATTTATTTTTATCGTTGACATAAAAGTGGATTCGACGTACAATCTTCAGTACATACGCTAAGATATTTCAGTACATACTGGGAGGAACATATATGAGTACTAATAAAAGGTTTCGCACATTAGATTTAACGCTAGCTGGTATGTTTGCGGCTCTTATGGCTATTGGTGCAAACATTACTTCTTGGGCACCTTTTTTACAAGTAGGCGGCGTGCCTCTTTCACTTCAGCCTTTTTTTGTTATATTAGCAGGACTTTTACTTGGGAGCAGAATGGGTTCTATTTCAATGATTGTATACGTATTAATTGGCATTGCCGGCGCCCCAGTATTTGCTCAATTTAAAGCAGGAATTGGTATTTTATTTGGAAGCACTGGCGGCTTTTTGCTTTCTTATATCGTAGCAGCATTTATCACAGGAAAAATTATGGAGATGCGCGGCAAGCCAACTTTTTCTATCTTTTTAATTTCATCACTAGTTGGTATTGCCGTTATTTATTTAATAGGTACGACGTATATGTATGCAGCGGTTAATTACTGGCTTGAAGCTCCTGCAATGACATATGCAGCCGCTTGGAAGATTATGTCGTGGTTTGCGGTAAAGGATCTTATTTTTACTGTTCTTGGGGCTATGCTTGCTCCGAAAATTTATAAAGCCCTACGATCTTCTTCGTATTTGTCAAATACGCAATCAAATAAAGTATCATAAAAGAAGCCTGCTCAAGTTTGAGCAGGCTTTACTTTTATACCGTTTTCACTTTATCTAATACACGTTCTACTTCACCCATTACAGCTGTTTGTACAGCTTCTAAATGAGCAATGCTCGTTGCTTCATCTTCTGACACGACGCCAAAATAGAACTTCACCTTTGGCTCTGTACCAGATGGACGAAGGCAGAACCAAGAACCGTCTTCTAAGATATATTTTAATACATTTGATTTTGGCAATGTAATTTCTTCTACTTTCCCTGCTTTAATATGCTGACGCTCACTTAATGTATAATCCTCTACAACCGAAACATTTAATCCTGCAATGTCAGTAGGAGGTTCATTTCTAAATGTAGCCAAAATATGCTGAATTTGCTCAGATCCTTCTTTTCCTTTAAGCGTTAAAGATTTCAGACCTTCACGATAGAAACCATATTTAGTAAACACTTGCTGAAGCGCTTCATATAGCGTCATGCCCTGCTTTTTATAATAAGCACAAGCTTCTACTGCTAGAATGGCTGCTTGTACAGCGTCTTTGTCACGAGCAAAGTCACCAATTAAATAGCCGTAGCTTTCTTCATAACCGAATTGGAATGTATACTCGCCTGTTTGCTCATATTGCTTAATTTTTTCACCGATAAATTTAAAACCTGTTAGAGTGTCAACAACTTGCAGTCCAAATGAACGAGCAATTTGTGCGCCGATTTCTGACGTTACAATCGTTTTTAACACAACGCCATTAGCAGGCAGCACGCCTTTTTCTTTCTTTTGAGAAAGCAAATAGTGAAGCAATAAAGCACCCGTTTGGTTTCCTGTTAATAACGCATATTCGCCGCTTGGATCTTTGACAGCAATTCCTAAACGGTCTGCATCTGGATCCGTTGCGATTAAGATATCTGCATCAATTTCTTTTCCTTTACGAACAGCATATTCAAACGCAGCTGGTTCTTCAGGATTCGGAGATTTAACCGTCGAGAAATTTGGATCAGGAAGTTCTTGTTCTTCAATAACCGTGACATTTTCGTAACCGATGGATTGAAGCGCGTTGCGAACTGGCTTATTAGCTGTACCATGTAGAGGTGTAAAAACCACTTTTAAATCTTTACCTGTTTCAGAAGCTAGCTCTGGATTAATTAAAATCGTTTTTAGTTTCTCATTGTATGCTTCGTCAATCGCTGAACCAATCATTTCAATAAGACCTTTTTCTTTTAGCTCCGCTTCAGATTGAACAGCTAATGTAAGTTCATTTTCCACAGCATTTACAAAGCCAACTAGTTCATCAGCTTCTTTTGGCGGCAGCTGACCACCGTCTGGACCATATACTTTGTATCCGTTATATTCAGGAGGATTGTGGCTCGCTGTAATAACAATACCTCCAAATGCGTTTAACTCACGCACTGCAAATGAAAGTTCAGGTGTTGGTCTTAGCTCTTCAAATACATACGTTTTAATTCCGTGACTTGCTAATGTTTTTGCTGCTTCCATTGCAAATTCAGGGGATTTGTGGCGAGAATCATACGCAATGACTACTCCTTGGTTAATAGCTTCTTCGCCAGCTTGTTTAATGTACTCAGCAAAGCCTTCGGAAGCTTTTCGGATTGTATACGTATTCATACGGTTTGTACCGGCTCCAATTTCCCCACGCATTCCGCCTGTTCCAAATTCCAATGTTTTGTAAAAACTATCTTCTAATTGTTTTTCATCACCTTTGATTGCGTCTAAATTTTGACGTAATTCAGGATCTAAATTTGGATAATTAATCCAAGATGTATACGTTTCTTTCCAACTCATAAAAAAAAGCCCCCTTATATAGATGTAAATATGTATGAAAAGAGAAAAACGAGTAACCGTCTTTCTCTTTTTTTAACAGTCATATTATATTTCTTCGTCAAAATTTGACTTCCTGCTATTATATTATGGCTGTATTGACAAATTTTGAGGTACTTTTTTATTTTATCATGAAATACCTGTCATACGGTTAACTTTTTCATCTACTGGTACAACTGCGTCATGAAGGTGCTGTTCTAATTCATCCGTATAAGCTTTTGTTTGCTCAGGCGTCCACTTTAACTCTTCGGCCATATGAGCAATCACTTGTTTTTTCCAGCTTCTTACCCAGTTGATATCAAAGAATAAAGCGCCCGTACGTCTAATGAAGAAGTCCACTGGTTTTGAAACCATTTCTTCTTCTATGCCATATTGAATTTGCAGAAATACACTAGCTGGAAGGTCGCTGTTTTTTAGCTGATCAGGACGTTCAATCATGTAGCGGTATACTTTATCTACGTTTGAGCCATAGCGTTTTACAAGCTTTTCAGCAGCGTCACGTGATAACCCTAGTTTGATGCCTTCTTTGACTTTTTGCTCTACAAACGTTGGGAACCCACCTGAACCGCCTACATTACCTCCAGAAATCGGTAAATGTTTAGTTTGACAGCTTTCAAATTCGCGTCCTTCTGCTTTAAAATCTTCAGCTACGCGATTTACGACAATTTCAGCCATTTTACGGTACCCAGTTAATTTCCCTCCAGCGATTGTAATTAAACCTGATTCTGATGTCCAGATTTCATCTTTACGCGAGATTTCAGAAGGATCTTTTCCTTGTTCGTGAATAAGTGGACGAACACCCGCCCAGCTTGATTCTACGTCGTCTACCGTAAGATCAACCGTTGGGAACATATAGTTAATCGCATCAATAACATATTGACGGTCTTTTACAGTCATACGCGGATGTCTAGCGTCTTCTTTATAGACCGTGTCTGTTGTGCCTACGTATGTTTTTCCATCACGCGGAATCGCAAATACCATACGTCCATCAGGTGTATCAAAATAAATGGCTTGTTTTAACGGAAAGCGTTCTTGGTCAATAACTAAGTGAATTCCTTTTGTTAATTGAAGCTGCTTGCCTTTTTTTGAATTATCTTTTTCACGCAGCGTGTCCACCCATGGACCTGCAGCGTTGACGATTTTTTTCGCATAGATATTATATTCTTTATTCGTAAGCTGATCACGAACAACCGCCCCTACTACTTTTCCTTTATCGTAGATGAAGTTTTCCACTTTTGTGTAATTGACTAAGTCTGCCCCTCTTGCTGCAGCTTCTTTAGCTACTTCAATCGTTAAACGTGCATCATCTGTTTTATATTCAACGTAGTAACCGCCGCCTTTTAAATCTTTAGATTTCACCAATGGCTCGCGGCTAAGCGTTTCTTCTGCGCTAAACATTTTGCGGCGCTCTGAGCGTTTTACACCAGCTAAAAAATCATATACGCGCAGTCCAATTGAAGTTGAGAATTTACCGAATGTTCCACCTGTATGGAAAGGTAACAGCATCCACTCCGGAGTCGTTACATGAGGGCCATTTTCATATACGATGGCACGTTCTTTACCAACTTCGGCTACCATTTTAACTTCAAACTGTTTTAAATAGCGTAGACCGCCGTGAACAAGCTTTGTTGAACGACTAGATGTTCCTGCTGCGAAATCCTGCATTTCAACTAATGCCGTTTTCATGCCTCGATGAGTCGCATCAAGTGCAATACCTGACCCAGTAATTCCCCCACCAATTACTAGTAAATCGTATTGATTTTGTGTCATGTCTACCAATTTATTCGAACGTGTTTGACTTGAAAACATACGTCATTCCCCTTTCATTTTTCAAAGATATAAAATTTTTCCAATATACAAAAAAGAGAGACCACAAATCACATATATAGTATGCCTACATATGGATCTGTGGTCTCTCCGATTCTCCAACCAATTTATTAACTTGAGTAAATTATATCATACATGCGCTTTTAATTAAAGGATTTTCATCAAATAATTACTTAAAAGCCATTGTTGCATGTACGGCTTTTTTCCAGCCGCTATATAATTCTTCACGCTTTTCTTCTTCCATACTTGGTTCGAAAGATTTTTCCATATTCCACTGCTGCGCAATTTCATCGCAATCTTTCCAGTAGCCGACCGCTAGACCCGCTAAATATGCTGCCCCAAGAGCCGTTGTTTCATTCACTTGAGGACGTTCAACCGGAACGTCTAACACATCACTTTGGAACTGCATTAAGAAATTATTCTTAACTGCTCCTCCGTCTACACGCAATGTTTTTAATGTAATTCCAGAGTCCGCTTCCATTGCACTTAATACATCTCTTGTTTGATAAGCTAGTGATTCAAGCGTTGCACGGATAAAGTGTTCTTTTTTTGTACCCCGAGTCAATCCAAACATCGCCCCCCGTACATCACTATCCCAATAAGGTGTTCCAAGTCCTACGAAAGCTGGCACAATATATACGCCGTCTGTAGACTCTACTCGCGTTGCATAGTTTTCAGTTTCAGCCGCATTTTTAAACATTCTTAAACCGTCGCGAAGCCACTGAATAGCAGATCCTGCTACAAAAATACTGCCTTCAAGCGCATATTCTACTTTGCCGTTAATCCCCCATGCTAATGTAGTTAACAAACCGTGATCGGACTTAACTGCTTTTTCACCCGTATTCATGAGCATAAAGCAGCCTGTTCCATAGGTGTTTTTCGCCATTCCTTTTTCATAGCACGCTTGACCAAATAAAGCGGCTTGCTGATCCCCGGCTGCTCCAGCAATTGGAATGTTTTTACCAAAGAAATGATAGTCTACTGTATGAGCGTATACTTCAGAAGAAGGCTTCACTTCTGGAAGCATTGATTTCGGTACCCCTAAGATGTCTAGCAGTTCATCATCCCATTTTAAATCGTAGATATTGAACATAAGCGTGCGGGATGCGTTTGAGTAATCCGTTACATGCGCCTTTCCGCCTGATAGCTTCCAAATTAACCATGTATCAATTGTTCCGAATAACAATTCACCGTTTTCTGCTTTTTCACGTGCACCTTCTACGTTATCTAAAATCCACTTCACCTTTGTTCCAGAGAAGTATGCATCAATTAATAATCCCGTTTTGTCGCGGAACGTATCGTTTAATCCTTTTGCTTTTAATTCTTCACAAATACCAGACGTTTGTCGAGATTGCCATACAATTGCATTGTACACCGGTTTCCCTGTTGCTTTTTCCCATACTACTGCTGTTTCACGCTGATTGGTAATCCCAATTCCTTCGATTTGATCCGCATGAACACCTGACTCAGATAAACAAGATGCGATAACTGCTAGGATAGATCCCCAAATTTCACTTGCATTATGCTCTACCCAACCTGGTTTTGGAAAGTACTGTGTAAACTCTTTTTGAGCTACATGTACAACTTCACCTTTTTTATTAAATAACATTGCTCGTGAGCTTGTTGTTCCTTGGTCTAAAGATAAAATAAATTTTTCCATATCAATATCCCCTATTCTCTGTATAGTGTCGTTTCTTTATTGTACATAGTTAGATGGTAAAGCGCATTCATTTTTTCGGTACTACTGCTGATTGAATCTGTGCTGCCTTTTGTTTAGAAACAGCGTAGATAACTGCTAAAACAATCAGCGCTAGACTTAAAACAACCCATAAACTGCTTGACATTTTATTTAAAAATGCCGCTTGGTAAAATACTGCCCCGATTGATCCGCCTACTAAAGGACCCACTACTGGCACCCAAGCATATTTCCAGTTCGAGCTGCCTTTGCCAGGTATGGGCAAGATAGCATGAGCAATACGAGGTCCTAAATCACGAGCAGGGTTGATGGCATAGCCTGTTGTTCCTCCTAATGATAAACCAATACTTACGATTAAAAATCCTACTACTAAAGGATTTAATCCATCTGTAAATTTATTTGCTCCAATTGCTAAGATTCCTACTACTAATACAAACGTTCCAATTGCCTCACTTAAAACGTTTGCAAATGGGTTAGCAATTGCTGGCCCCGTCGCGAATACGCCTAATTTTGTACCAGCATCTTTTGTTTCTTTCCAGTGTGGAAGATAGTGTAAATAAACAACTGTTGCGCCAAGAATGGCTCCAATAAACTGAGCTAAAATGTACACCGGTACTTGTGACCACGGAAAATCACCTGTAATAGCAAGCGCTACGGTTAACGCTGGATTTAAGTGTGCCCCACTCATATTACCAACCGCATATGCTGCCATCGCTACTGCCATTCCCCATCCCATTGTGATAACGATCCATCCTGAATTAGCAGCAAACGATTTTTTTAAATTGACGCCCGCACATACACCAGCGCCAAGGATAATTAAAATCATTGTTCCAATTATTTCTCCTAAGAATGCTTGCATATAAATAACCTCCCCTTTGTATGAAAACGATTAAAATAACAAGAAAATAAGAAAATCCACAATACATCCCCCTAATAAAATCATTAAAAGGCTATACTGTGGATCTCCTATTCTCCCTCACATCTATTAACTTATCTAGAAGTTTACTAGATGGTGAAAGCGTTGTCAAACAGTTTTTTTAAGTTGAAATACTCCACAGTTCTCTATTTGATGTTGTAACAGCAGAAGCCCCGGCTCCTAAAGCATTCAGCACTTCTTTTTCGGTTCGTATTAAACCTCCAGCTAACACTGGAATGCCTGTTTCAGCTTTGACTTCTTGGATTAAAGTGGGCACAATTCCAGGAAGAAGCTCAATATAATCGGGTTTTACTTTCTTCATTAACTCGTAGCTTTTCTTCAAAGCCGTGCTGTCTAATAAAAAGACCCGTTGAATGGCATAAATCCCTCTTTGTTTAGCTTTTAAAATGACGTTTGTTCTTGTCGAAATAATCCCCGCAGGCTTAAACTCCTGACACAAAAAATCAACCGCATATTCATCGTGCTTTAAGCCATGAATTAAATCTAAATGAATGATTAGTTTCTTTTCATGCTTATGGACCTCTTTCATAATTCCTTTTAGCATGCCCACTTGATTGTCTAAAAGAACTCCGTACTCATAATTACTTACTAAAAATTTTTCCAATTGCTTCATATCTCGAACAGCGGGTAATACCGATTGTCCATGAAAACTCATGTTTTCCCCTCTTTTCCATGGTTAGTCCACAAAATTCATTGTAATAGTTTTTATTATGGCAAAAGTTGAAATAAAAAACACCATGCATTTGCATGATGTTTTTAGAAACTTCGTTATTTTTTATATTTAATATTGTAAACGTCGTGGCGTCGGTCTTTTAATTGACGAACCGTTCCCGATTGACGCTGGCGGCGAAGAATTTCTAAATCTACGTCTCCAATAACTACCATTTCAATATTAGGATTACATTCTCCTACAATGCCGTCTCGTGCAAATTCAAAGTCAGACGGTGCAAAAATAGCGGACTGAGCATACTGAATATCCATGTTTTCTGTTTCAGGCAGGTTTCCAACTGTACCTGCGATAACCGTATAAATTTGGTTTTCGATCGCGCGCGCCTGAGAGCAGTATCTTACGCGCAAATAGCCTTGACGGTCTTCCGTACAGAATGGTGTAAAAATAATATTTGCACCTTTATCGGTAGCAATACGAGCAAGCTCCGGAAATTCGATGTCATAGCAAATTTGGATCGCAATTTTACCGCAATCTGTATCAAACACTTCAACTTTGTCTCCTGGGCTAATTCCCCACCATTTTCTTTCATTAGGTGTAATATGCACTTTGTACTGCTTTTCAATTGTTCCATCTCGGCGGAATAGATAGGCAATATTAAAAATATCTCCATTATCTTCTTCAACGAAGTGGGATCCTCCAATAATATTTACGTTATATTTAACCGCTAAATTAGTGAATAGTTCAATGTACTCTTCCGTATATTCTGCTACGCGCTGAACCGCTTTGCTTGGAATCTTTTCATTCAAGAAAGACATTAGCTGAGTTGTGAAAATTTCCGGGAATACGCAGAAGTCGGCTTTTGCGTCATAAGCAACATCTGTATAATATTCTACCTGTGTTGCAAACTCTTCAAATGAATTGATCTGTTTCATCATATACTGAACAACACAAATACGCACTGGGAATGACGTTTTAAAATGGCGTTTTGAACGGCGAACATAATCTACGTTGTTCCATTCCATCAGCGTTGCATACTTATTAGAAGCTAGATCATCAGGAAGATAACCAGGGTTTATACGCATAAGCGTAAATCCGTTCATTAGCTGAAAAGATAGGACTGGATCATAAATTTTATGATGAATAACTTGCTCTACATATTCTCTAGGCGACATTTCAGCTGAATGCTTATGGTAATTAGGAATTCTTCCTCCGATAATGATACTTTTCAGGTTCAATTCACGTGCTAAATCTTTACGCGCTTCATACAAGCGGCGGCCTATTTTCATGCCGCGATACTTTGGATGAACCATTACTTCAATTCCATACAGATTGTAGCCTTCGGGGTTATGATTTGTAATGTATCCTTCGTCTGTAATATCGTCCCACGTATGCTGATCATCGTACTCATCAAAGTTCACAATCAAGCTTGAACAAGATCCGATAATTTCCCCGTCGTACTCTGCACATATTTGTCCTTCTGGAAAAATGGCCAGGTGACTTTCAAGCTGTTCTTTTTTCCACGGATCCATTCCCGGGAATGATAGCTTTTGAAGTGCTAAAATTTCATCTATATCGTCCGGTTTGATGTTACGAATAATCATTTTTTTCTCGAATTTTGATAAATCTATTGTAGACATACGTTAAAACAACCCTTTCTCTCTCTTCATTAGGCAATTAGTTTCCCTGTTTTTTATTATAATAAACATTATTAAAAATTCAAAAAATGAGGTTGAGACATAACGAAATAAATCCAATCTAAAGACGAACAAATTGATGCATTAGCTCGTATAAATAGCTTGTGACACCGCTATTGATTTCCGTGCAACTGCTAGAAGGAACAGAACAGATGAAACCTACGTTCACCATAATAAAAAAACGAACCATGAATCAAAATATTTGATTCATGGTTCGTTTTTTACTTAGGCTAAAATACTTTTGTCCCAGCCTCATTTTCTATTTGCAAATATCTAATTTTATGGATGTTTTTTTAGTAGGATAATTTTCAATAAACCCTGGTCCTAAAGAAACTTTAATACCATCTATTTTATATACATTATAGCGTTCACCGCGATTTAACGTACGAATCTTTACCCATTTTCCTTTTTCTTCTTTTAACAAAACCATCGGTGATTCAATCGTTACAAAACCAATTTGGCCTTTTGAAAGCTTTTTCGTTTTACAAAGGTTCTGGGCGACTGGAGCACTGCTTACTTTGTATTTGTTTTTAACAGCGATTGAATCAAAACCTTGAGAATGAAATTGACCAATAACCACTTTTGTACCGGTTTGAACGCGGTCAAACAGCCAGCGTACCTCTTCATCATACATACGAATGCACCCTGAACTTGCGTAAGTTCCGATAGAACTTGGATTATTATTTCCATGAATAGCATACGTTGTTCCATATGTTCCGCGCGCATTTAATCCTAGCCAGCGATCACCTAGCGGATTCCTAGGATCTCCTCCCCGAATGTTGTCTTTATAATAAGGCCGATTTTTAATTTTATTCACAATGCTGAAGGTACCCTCTGGTGTATAACTCATCTGCCTGCCTGTCGCAACTTTGAACGTCTTTACTAATTTTCCTCCATCATAAAAAGCAAGGGTGTTAGTAGATTTATTAATAATAATAAGTTGATTTGACGCCGCAGACGCATTGCCTGTCAGGCCCATCCCCGCGAGTAAAAAAACAAGCCCAACAAAAAAAACAGCCACCTTTTTCATTTATCGACTCCCCCAATTTCTCTTATATCTATATAAGAAAAGTATAGGATGAAAGTCAAACCATCAGAACACTTTTTATCTTATAAGTCAAAATACAATAAAATCTTTCACGCACCCCTTTTTACTGACAAGAAGCAATAAATGTACATAACAAAAAAACGGCCCTTTAAAGGGACGTTTTTTTTTGTATTTAAAGCTTCACTTCAACTTTTGCATTTTTCTTAAGTTCTTCAACTTTTTTCTCTAATGCTTCTTGTTTCTTTTGTTGTTCAAGCTGCTGCTTAATTTGTGGCTTTACGTCTTCAAGCTTTGGCATTTGAGATTGTTCTTTACCGCCGCTTGCTTGACTTTGGCTTTGTTTTGCAAATTGATCGTAATAATCTTGAATTTCTTTATCTGTTACTTCTGGTGTTTGGATGTCTTTATCTACGTACTGCTGATATTTAATGCTGTCAGCCAGCTCAGACTTTAATTGTGATTGAGTTAGTCCTGCATCTTTTAAAGCCGCTTTAAACTGTTTATCTGTTTTGAACTGCTTTTTCGTTTCTTTTAACTTTTTATTTACTTCTTCATCAGTTGCTTTATAGCCTTTGTTTTCAGCTTCTTGCAATAGCAGCGTTTGACCTACTAAATTGTCAATTGTTTGCTGCTTTACTTGTTTAGCTGCTTCTTTAGATGTTGGGTCTTGTCCCATTTGTTGATATTGGGCTTGTGATGAAGATAATGCCGCATTATATTCTTCACCAGAAACTTTTTTACCGTTTACAACCGCTACGGTTTTCTTCTCATCTACTTTTTGTTTATCTAATTTCTTCTGCATTTCTTTTGCTTGCTTTTCCTGCTTTTCCTGAGCCTCTTTTTGCTTCTCAGTTTGTGCAGTTTTCTGATCATCACTTTTTGATTGCTTTGCATCATCGTTTGAACCGCATGCTGTTAAAGCTGCAGCAATTACCCCAATGAGCAATGTATACATCAGTTTTTTCATGATTAATCTCCTTTCATAATCCCAAACGATTATTAGCTATTCGAAAAAATCATCTAGGGGGCATTGTATATGATATAGGCGTAAAAAGAAACCATTTAGTCTAATTTTAAACATATGTAATAAGATTGAAACGTTCTGTAATCTTATGAAAGGTAAACAATTTCGTTTATACGACTTGTCTAATCATAACATTATTTAGTATGTTTTACATAATTTGCAGAAATTTATTCATCGTACATTCTTTTCTTTAAAGCTTTCTTTACATTAAAGATGACAGTATTTGATCACATAATTTCATGGTTTTTACATTGTCACTTCCACTGGAAAGAAGTTCTTTATTACTTGTACAACACTCAATGAAATGAGCCATCTCTCCAACAAATCCACGAAGGTAAAGATCTCGATATGCTCCTGACATTGGAGAAGCAGAAGGTGTAAACACACGGTCGCTTTCTTTTAATGACTTCCATGGTAAATCATCAAAAGTCTGAGATTCGTGAATAGTCAATGCGTTTACTTCATCAGCAAAAGCAAAGCCATTGTCAAATGTCACTAATAAGTTTTCGCTTTCGCGAGACCACGCTGTCATGCCAGTAAAATACAGGCTCCCTACAGTGCCATTTTCAAACTTCAGCGAAATACTATTTGAAATATACTCACCATGATTATTTCTGAACCCTGCCACGTGAACGACTTCGCCGAACAAGTGACGGACAAGATCAACAATATGTATGGCAGCAAGCTTCATAAACTGCTCTTCATCTTTACAAAAAGGGGTACTGTCTACAGCAAACCTCGCTTGAAATGAACGGACGTTTCCAAGTTTTCCTTCTTCAATGAGCTCTTTTAGTTTTATATAGCAAGGTGCATAGCGCTTCATAAAACCTACCATTACTTTTACGCCAGCTTCCCTAGCAGCATCTGAAATCTCTTTTGCTTCCCTTTCATTCAGCCCCAAAGGCTTTTCCACATAAACATTTTTTCCCGCTCGAATGCAATCAAGCACCAAAGCAGGATGATCTTCAGGCTGTGCCACAACTACTACTCCGTCGCACTTTTCCTGCTTCAGCATTTCCTTATAATCATCGTATGGCGTACCGCTGCTACCAAATCGCTGAAGAGCAGCTTTTGATCTTTCCATACTGCGTGTGGAAATTGCTTTAATTTCTGCTCCCGCTTCAATAACGGACGGATAAATGTTCGTTGATGCGTGAAAGCCTGCACCGATAAAACATAATTTTGCTTTTGTCATGTTTTCGCTCCTATTTGTTTTTTGTGATGGATTTATACAAGTTTGACCATATCACAAGCTCTTTTTGAATGTCCAATTGAAATCTGAAATATACCAATAAAAAGAAATAAGTTGAGACACAACTAAATGAATCCTACGTTTACCATAACAAAAAAACGAACCACTAATCAAAAATCTCGATCAATGGTTCGTTCTTCACTTCGTCTAAAATGCTTTTGTCCCAGCCTCTTTCTTTAATTTATGTATGAATTATAAAACGATTCATACGAATACGTAATCAAATTGTTTTCTTTTGCAAAACACTCAATGGAAACAGGAAATAAGAACCCGTATTTTTTTAAAATTGCAATATTTTTTTCGAATTGCTCGCAGTCGCTTTCTTCAATCGGCCGGTGTTGAATCGCTTCAATCACGGCAATTATTGTCTGAAGGCTACTAATGACTTGCAATGCTTCATCGAGTAAGCCATTATATAAATGGTCTGTACAATAATCTGGGTTTAATAATTCATCAGGATTAAGCTTATCTACAGATACATACCGAGGTAACAAGTCATAGCGAAGCTGTTCAGTCAACTCTTCTATGTAATTCTCCATTTCTGGCGGAGCTGCTTGGGCAATTTTCATGGTTACCCCCCCTTTTTCTCTTAACTTATGTCTCTTTATTTAGCATAACATAAACATAAAACGAGAACTTCAGGTAGTTATTTCCTCCTAATTATTTACAAGTTCTTTTAAAAGATTAAAGGATATTTACTAGTATGTAAGGAAGGGATTAAATATGAGTATACACGGCCAATGGCTAGAAGATAAAATCGCAAAAAATGATGCAGGGCAAACAATTGAAGAGTATTTAAAAACGAAATGGCGGATTCCTAAAAAAACGCTGCATCAGTTTCGGATGAAGAAAAATGTGCTTATAAACGGTGAGCCTTTACCATGGAGAAACACTCTTAAGGAACATGATAAAATGTCACTTCCTTTTTTTGAAGCAGAGCCTAATGAAATAACACCTTACAATGTTGATATAGAGATTTTGTTTGAAGATGAGCACGTACTAATCGTAAACAAACCCATAAACCTAGATACTCATCCTTCATCAGAACAAGACCAAAAAACTCTTTTAAACGCTGTAGCTGCTTATTTTCAAAAAATAGGCCTCAAAACAAAGCCTAGACACGTTCACCGTTTGGACAGCGATACATCAGGTGCTATCTTATTCACGAAGCATTTTGTAGCAAGCTCCGTGTTTGATCAGCTGCTGGCTGAACGTAAAATTAATCGGACTTATATTGCCCTCGTCCAAGGAATCATAAAAAAAGAGGACGGAATCATCAATGAACCCATTGGACGTGATCGTCATCACGCTACAAGAAGACGAGTATCTAGAACGGGACAAGCTGCCAAAACACGTTATCGGGTGTTAAAACGCAATACGGCAAAAAACGAAACGCTTATTGAACTTTCGCTCGAAACTGGACGCACTCACCAAATTCGTGTTCATATGAGTCACATCAACTATCCATTACTTGGTGATACTCTTTATGGAGGAAAGAGATTAAAAGAGCAGCAGCAAGCTTTACATGCCATTAAGCTTTCTTTTATACATCCGTTTACACATCAGCGCGTCTCAGCTGTTGCACCTCTAACTCAGCAAGTCTTTTTGCCTTACAGCAAGTTGCTTTCCTATTAAATATAAAAGAGAGGTTAAGACACAACCAGCTAAGGGCAAACAAATAGAAGAAGTGCGCTGAACCGCTTGAGATACCTACATGAAACCTGCGTTCACCATATCAATAAAAAAATCCGAACGAGTTGAATTCTTTATCAAGAATCTCAATTCATCGTTCGGATTTTCCTTTAACTAAAATACTTTTGTCCTAGCCTCTTTTTTTCTATTGAATTTTAAATTGACGAATCAAGTTCGCCAATTCTTCACTAATCTCTTGCAGATGTTCCGCTGATTGAGAAACAGTAGAAATAGCTCTAATTTGTTCTTCTGTGGAAGCGGTAATCTCTTCAGTTCCTGCTGCTGATTGCTGTGCAATGGCTGCTATGCTTTGAATTGCCGCTACCACGTCTTCCTTATGCTCATCGATACTGTCCATGCTGCTTGTCACATGTTCGACAGCCGCCGCCACTTGTTCAATCGTAGTTGCAATTTCATGAAAAGCTCGTTCTGTATCTCCTACCACAAAGTCTTGAGACTTTGAAAGCTCTTCTGTACGGTTGCATTCTTCACGCGCAGCAGCGACTTCACCTTGAATCGCTGCAATCGTATGGCGAACTTGTTCAGTGGCCTGAGAGGACTGTTCAGCAAGTTTTCGCACTTCTTCAGCTACTACCGCAAATCCTTTGCCATGTTCTCCTGCACGAGCTGCTTCAATACTAGCATTTAATGCAAGTAAATTTGTCTGATCTGAAATACTATTAATCGTGAAAATAATAGATTCAATTTTTTTCATCTTATTTGTTAACTCTTCCATTACAGCTTGAACAGCGTGAATCGTTTGAGACGATTCAGTGGTTTGGTTGCGAAGGAGCTGCATCTGTTTTAAACCTTTTTCATTGATGCTTACAGCTTCAATCGTCATTTTATTAATCTGTGCATTTTGTTCAATGACTTCTTCAATTTGCGAAGATAAACTCATCGTTTTATGATTAGTAGAGTCAGCGTCAGAAGCTTGCTGCGTGGCACCGCTGGCAATCTCATGGATAGCCCGGCCGATTTCCTCACTGGATGCAGTTGCTTCTTCAGATACGGCACTCAAGTCTTCAACAGACGTTTTTACTGTCTCAACAGACGTCTGAACCGTGCCAATCAATGTTTTCATTTTGACTACCATATCATTAAATAAATGAGTAAGCTCACCAATTTCATCTTTTGACTTCGTCTTCACCTGAACCGTTAAATCGCCAGCTGTTACTTTGGCTACTTCATTTTTCAAGCGGCGAATTGGATTAGTAATAATTCTTGAGAAAAAGATGGTTAACACCACTGATAATAAGATTCCAATTAACGCAATCCAGACAATAACAGTCAGTAAATGATGAGCGCTTGAGAGCATTTCATTATAAATAAAGGCATTTCCTATCTTCCAATTCGTCCCTTCGAGAGTATCATATGCCATGACTCTCTCTTCACCTTGAAAGGTATACTTCATGAAATCTCTATTCCGGTCTGCTTCGTACATTTTTTTCATAAATGGCTGATTCATCAAATTTTTCCCAGCTTCTGTTGGATGAACGAGCGCTGTGCCATTTTGATCAAATAAAAATGCATACCCACCGTGATTTACTTCTGCTTTACCTACAATGTTTTTTAATGCATCTAAGTCTAAATCAGTAGCTATAACGCCCAGTACATTTTTAGTATCTGGATCTAAAATAGCCTTTGCAATTGTCACGACCGTCTTTTTTGTTGCTGCATCTTCATATGGATCCGTATAAACAACATCATTAGGTGATTCTACTGCTTGTTTGTACCATACCCTTGAAGTCGGATCATAGTTTGAACCAAACTCTTGTTTGGGAACAGAATACATTCCTTTATTTTGAGTGCCTATGTATTCAAGTGCTAGGTTTGGATACTTTTCTTTAAACTGCGTAAACTCTTTTTGAACTGTGTTCCATGTAAAATACGGATTTTTCTCTTGGTTTGTTTGATCTCCTTCCTGCTTAACAAAATTAACAATTACATCGTTTTCACTATACGTCAGCAAAGAACGACTATACATGTCTAAGTATGTATGAATGGTTTCTTTTAACTCTTTCACTTGACTTTGAGACTGAACTTCTACATCTTTTTCTATTTGCGTTTTGGTAAATTGATAAACAGCCCCTGAAACAACTAATAATAAAATAGCTATAAAAATACTAAAAAATACTACGAGCTTTGCACTTAACCTCTTCATTCCCTCACCCTTCTACAAAAATCTTTATATTACTAATAACGGCTTTTCATTTTCATTTTTGAAGAAGTTTTTGTGATTTATTTCAAATTCCCGCAAAATAAAACCAGCGCATCCTTTCATAACGAAAGAACGTGCTGGTCTTATTTTTGCTTTTCGTATGCATCAGGTTCAATATGAACAAGCGTATCTTTAATTTGATGCTCATCGTTCATCATATGTTCAATTTGATCGGCAATTTCATGGCTTTTGATAACATTTAAATGGGGATCTACTTTAACAGTTACATCAATCACGACTTGATTACCAAGCTTGCGCGCTTTCACATCTTCTACTTCTTTTACACCTTCTACAAGCTCGATGCTTTCTTTGTAGTGCCCTAACTTTTCTTCATCAAATCCGTCCGTTAAGGAATGAGCCGCTTCTTTAAAAATCTCAATGGCTGTTTTACAAATAATAATTCCCACAGCAAAAGCAGCTACCACATCCAGCCATGGCAAGCCGAATTGTGAGCCGAAAATTCCCACAACAGCCCCTATACTCACAAGTGCATCAGACAAATTATCTTTAGCAACCGCATATAAAGACTGGCTATCAAGTTTTTTAGCAAGCTTAATATTATATCGGTAAACACCACCCATAATAGCAGCCGCTCCAAGACCTACCCAAGCAGCCAGTAAATTAGGAGCTTCAGATTTGTCCATAAATAATGACTGACCCGCATCAACCAATACTTCTAGTCCGATGACCATCATGATAAAAGAAGCAATAAGTGAAGAAATATGTTCCGCTCTGGAATGTCCATAGGGATGATCATTATCACGAGGTTTTTTAGAGATTTTTAAGCCGACCAAGACGGCAATCGATGCAATAATATCTGTAACATTATTAAGACCGTCGGCTTTTAATGCAGAGGAAGCGGTGACACCCGCAATGATAAGTTTACATGTTGATAAAAAGATATATGATAAGATACTAACCCAAGCGCCTTTTTGGGCTTGCTCATAGTAGTTCTCCATCCCTTCCACTCCTTTATTCAAAATAAGCAAACTTAGTGTAACAAATGGATTTCGTGTGGGTCTATAGAAACATTATTGGCTGCTAACATACAAATAGAGAATGTTAAACTCTTTAGCTTTCTGCAAAACAAGTTGCCTTTACTCAACACTTTAAACGTTTAAGATCTTTCTAAATGTGGCACTTCATGTAGAAGGACATTTTTTAAAATCGCCCTGTAAAATTGTTTACTATTTTTTAAAGGGTGTGATTTTTATCACAGCTGAAGCAATTTATTCTTGTTACACTAACATTGTGAAAAACATCACAAAATAAAATTCAAAGGATGATACAAATGAAAACACAATTCACACCAAAAACACGAAAAGTTGCTGTTATCGGAACTGGTTTTGTTGGCTCAAGCTACGCTTTTTCAATGGTGAATCAAGGTATTGCCAATGAATTAGTGTTAATCGATATGAACAAAGAAAAAGCAGAAGGTGAAGCACGTGATATCAATCATGGAATGCCATTTGCCACACCGATGAAAATCTGGGCTGGAGATTATAAAGACTGTGCTGACGCTGATTTAGTAGTTATTACAGCGGGCGCTAATCAAGCTCCAGGGGAAACACGCTTAGATCTAGTTGAAAAAAACGTTAAAATTTTTGAATGCATTGTAAAAGATATTATGAACAGCGGATTTGACGGCATCATTTTAGTGGCAACAAATCCAGTTGATATTCTCGCACATGTTACACAAAAAGTATCAGGATTACCAAACGAACGGGTAATTGGTTCAGGAACGATTCTTGACACAGCTCGCTTCCGCTACTTGTTAAGCGACTATTTCGAAGTAGATTCTCGCAACGTCCACGCTTATATTATGGGGGAACATGGAGATACGGAATTTCCTGTTTGGAGCCACGCGCAAATTGGCGGTGTGAAGCTCGAACATTTTATCAATACTGCCGCTATTGAAAAAGAACCGGATATGCAGCATCTATTCGAACAAACCCGCGATGCGGCTTACCATATTATTAATCGAAAAGGAGCGACTTATTACGGAATTGCAATGGGGCTTGTACGCATTACCAAGGCTATTTTAGATGATGAAAATTCTATTTTAACAGTATCTGCTTTATTAGAAGGACAATATGGTATTTCTGATGTGTATATCGGCGTACCAGCTATCATTAATAAAAACGGCGTGCGTCAAATTATTGAATTGAATTTAACCCCTCACGAACAGCAGCAGCTCGAGCACTCTGCTAGCATACTTAAGCAAACTCGCGACAGAGCTTTTGTGTAACATCTAAAGATTTTTGCGGGGGACTCCCCCGCTCCCTTGTTTTAAATATGTAGTAGAGGTGTATGAATATGACGTGGACTCAGGTATATAATCCGTTAGATAATATTTGGCTTTCTGCACTAATTGCACTCATCCCCATTATCTTTTTCTTTATTGCTTTAACTCTTTTGAAATTAAAAGGACATATTGCTGCTGGTATTACGGTGCTTCTTTCTATGATTATTGCTATTTATTTTTATGATATGCCTGCCTCAATGATCTTAGGAGCCACAGGCTATGGGTTTCTGTATGCACTTTGGCCCATCAGCTATATTATTATCGGAGCGGTGTTCTTATACAAGCTAACTGTCAAAAGCGGACAGTTTACTACCATCAGACAATCTATTATTTCAATAACGGATGACCCCCGCTTGCAAATGCTGCTTGTTGCTTTTTCCTTTAATGCTTTTTTAGAAGGGGCAGCGGGATTTGGAGCTCCAATCGCCATTACAGCAGCGCTTCTAGTTGGACTTGGGTTCAAACCATTAAAAGCAGCGGCGCTATGTTTAATTGCTAATACAGCTTCAGGAGCGTTTGGCGCCATGGGGATTCCTGTTATTGTCGCAGGACAAGTATCTGGCATAGATCCAAAAGAAATTGCTCATTTTCTTGGCACGCAGCTTCCGATTATTTCTTTTCTTATCCCTTTTTTACTTGTCTTTATTATGGATGGGATAAAAGGATTAAAAGACGTATGGAAAGCAACGAGCATCACAGCCGTTTCCTATGCACTGACACAGTATTTAACTGTTACATACATCGGCCCTGAACTTCCAAATATCACATCTTCTATTGTGAGTTTACTTGCTCTTGCTTTTTATATTAAACGAACAAGCCCGGCAGCAGCTAAAAGCTTCAGCCTGTCACCAAAACAGATTTTAAAGGCTTGGTCTCCTTTTATTCTATTAACGATACTCGTTACGGCTTGGAGCATTTCTTTTGTCAAAAAAATGCTTGAACATATGAACCTGCTTATTAACGTCCCATTTTTACACAATCACGTAATTAAAGCAGCGCCTTTAGTAAAAGATCCTACGCCTTACGCTGCTATCTTAAAAATAGACGTATTTGCAGCAACAGGTACAGCAATTCTTATTGCTTGTATCCTTTCAGTTTTCTTACTTAACGTATCGCCAAAAGTGGCATGGACCACTCTTTTAGAAACCGTAAAAGAATTATCAAGACCTATTATTACTATTATGATGGTCATTGCTTTTGCTTTTATTTCAAATTATTCAGGACAGTCTTCTACACTTGGATTGGCGCTCGCTACATCAGCCGCTTATTTTCCATTTTTATCTCCATTTCTTGGCTGGATCGGCGTATTTCTAACGGGGTCTGTCGTATCAAATAATGCGCTGTTCGGCAACTTGCAGCTAACTACAGCTCAGCAAATTAATGTCTTGCCAGTTATTCTCGTAGCGGCCAATACTGCCGGCGGCGTGATGGCTAAAATGCTTTCTCCTCAATCAATTGCCGTCGCTGCCGGAGCAGTGGGACTGGCTGGAAAAGAAGGTGAACTGTTTAAATACACGCTCAAATACAGCATGGGATTTTTGATACTAGGAGGGTTGGTTACTTTTTTATTGGCTTGGTGGTTATGATAAAAAGCGCTAAAAAGCTGTTATTACCGTGTTTCTTTCATTTAAACAAACGTTTGATTATATAAAAAAGTCCCCAGTTAGCGCTGGGGGTTTTTTTATTCCGAAATAAGTAAACCTATGTTGCCAAATTGTTTCCCTTTATCTAATCGTTCGCAGGCTGCAACTGCCTCTGACAGCGGATAGAATTGATCGACGATTGGTTTAATTTGATGTTTCTCTATAAAATCCATCATGTCCACGAATTCTTCCTGACTTCCCATAGACGTACCAAGTATGTTGAATTGAGGATAAAAAATGGTTCTTAGAGGTAGTTCAACTTCATTTCCAGAACTTGCACCAAAATTAACAATTCTTCCATTTGGCTTTAATATTTCAAAATAAGCAGGAAATAAAGCTGCCCCCACACTATCAAGTATGATATCTACTTTTCTATTGTTGGTTTCTTCTTTTAGGTTGCTTCCGCTATCTAATGCATAATTCGCTCCATGCTTTAGAGCTTGCTTTCTTTTTTCACCACTTCTAGAAGTGACTGTTACGTTAGCTCCGATAGCTTTTGCGAATAACAATCCATAGGTCGCGACTCCGCTTCCTATACCGGGAATAAGGAGGTGCTCTCCTTTTTTTAATTGGCCTTTTGTAAATAGAGCTCTATAAGCAGTTAAAGCGGATAATGAAAGAACTCCCGCCTGTTTCCAAGATAGATAAGATGGCTTTTGTACAACGTTATTCGCTTGTATGATTACATACTCTGCAAATGTTCCATGTGATGGACCGCCTAAAATTTTAGGTGTAAGTGGAACGTGTTCTACACAATCCCACTCTAGACTTGGATTAATAATTACTTCCATTCCTTTTTTTAAACCTTTTACGCCTTCTCCCAATTCTTCTATAATGCCTGCACCGTCTGAACCGGGGATAAACGGCTTATCTCCTTTGCCTCGATTATTCATAACGAATAAATCTCTCCGGTTTAAACCTGCTGTTTTTAGTCTTACTTTTACTTCTCCTCTTTCAGGGAGCATCTCCTGAAGATTTCTGTACTTCATGCCTGCTATTCCACTTTTTTCACTATGTATAATACCTTTCATCATTTCGCCTCCTTTTAATCTACTCTACTAAAAACCTCAAAACCCAAAAAGAAATATGCCTAAAAAAGGAAAACAAACTTTTAGAATCGATCTTTCACTGTTTTATCTTTATTTTTCTGTATCGTAAAGGTATTAAGCTTCTTTTATTACATTTTTGTTACAAACAATCTTTTTTTGAAAAAAAGATTAAAAAGTAGAAAGAAACGCCTGAAAACGTTGATAAATCAACCTTTAACTGGTAATTCCCTTACTATAACTAGTTTAGAAACTAGTAAAAAACTAAAAAAATTTAAGAAAAAAAGACAAAACACTTTCTTTTATTACAAATTTATTGTAATATAAATGTAACAAAAGAAATATAAAAAACATAATTGTTACATAAATAAGGTTAATTAATTAGGAGTGAGTTAGAAATGAAAAAAATTGGACTAGTTTTATCATCAATCGCTATTTTCTTTACACTAAGCACTGGAGTTACAGCACAAACAACATCTACAACACTAACGGATGCAAATGCTGTCAAAATTGCAGCTAGTGCCAGCAATCATTTCTGGAGTGCTCTGCACGGTTATAAAAACAAACCATGTACAGAACGTACATTTGTATATAAAGGAACTGAGTACGTGTATCTTTGCCCTGAATTTGATACAAAAGCTGAGCTATCAAGCTACTTATCTGAGACATTTACAAACAGTGCAGTAGAAAAAGGATTAACAAATTACGGCTATATGACATATAACGGCAAACTTGCACATCCAATCGGCGACGGATTCAGCATGTTAGAGTGGTCAAAAGCAAAAACAAAGCTTGTGTATCAAACAGCAACGGTTCGCTCTTATGAATTCACAGTTCCAACTGTAGATGGCGGCAGCGTAAAACGAACTGTCACATTCTATAAATCTAATTCTCAGTGGAAAGTAAATAAATTTGACGCTGTTCAATAATAAAAAAAGCAGGCCTGCTTGAGCAGACCTGCTTTTTTCTTTTTGATCGATAACATAAATAAAACTTCTACTTACAGCGCTCTAATAGCTGTAAATAGAAGTTGAGATCACAAGTTTAAGTAAATCAAATTTTGTCGAATCCTGTAGAAACAGTGATAAGTTACGTTTTATATTACAGGCTAAATTGCTTATTGTCAACATAATTCAGCAAAAAGATAGGGCAATATATTCAGAGCATAATAAAGACATTAACTTGGATTTTGTTCATGTTCCTCTGGGTTATCATGTACAGGATGAGCGCCTGGAAATAATCTTTGCGCTTTTTCATGAAGATTTTTGTTTTCATAATTAAATGCGCTATACGTTCGCTGCCCTTCTTCCCATGAAGTAGATTTCCCCAGTTTTTGATTAACAGGAGAGCCGAAAGGACCGTCTGGAAATTCTTCAGCGGTTATATACTCATGGCTTTTTTCTACTGTAGAGAAATCATCATACGATGGTTGCTTGTCTTCTTTCAATGATTTTACCCCTTCTTTCTAGAAGATTTTCTACTAGTATGCACACTTCTTTGTAAAAAACCCTCTTAAATTAGTCTAAATCAGGGTATGATAACTATACATTTATTTTTAAAAGGAGTTGAACAGCTTGGAACCTAGACCTCAGAAAGGAACTTTTTTCCGAGAGAAAATCTTAAATAATAAATTTGTTGTATATACAATTATTATTTTTATTCTCAGCATGACTATTTTTTCGTTATCAAAAATCGGATTTATTTTAATTCCTATCTCTATTTTTATTAAAACAATCGCACTGCCGATTATCTTAGCAGGAATTTGCTTTTATTTATTTAATCCGCTTGTTGACTTTTTAGAACGAAAAGGTGTAAAACGAATTATTTCCATTCTTGTTTTATACATAGTGATTATCGGCGCGTTAGCCATTATTATTTCATCGGTTATTCCACCTCTAAAAAATCAAGTTGACCGTCTTATTGATAATATCCCAGAGCTGACGCATGACGTTCAGCATGCGGTGACGAACCTTTCGAATAACCGATATGTCGAACAAGGTCTTCAGTCGGCTAACACGGACCTAGATAAGATTTCAAAAGATGCATCAAAACACTTGAGTAAATATGTTTCTGGATTTTCAAGCGGTATTGTGAACTTTGTCGGCACCATTACAGAAATTATATTATCGGTTGCCGTTTTACCCTTTATTCTTTTTTACTTGTTAAAAGATGGGAAAAATTTACCTAATTACATTGTAAAACTGCTTCCAAACCGCTCTCGTTCTGAAGCTAAATTCATTTTAGCCGACATGAACCACGCATTAAGCGCATATATTCGCGGGCAAATTTTTGTTGCGATTTGTATAGGTGTACTGCTTTTCATTGGCTATCTGATTATTGGGTTAGATTATGCATTACTTCTAGCGATTATCGCCATGGTAACCAACGTTGTGCCTTACCTTGGTCCTATTATCGCCATTATTCCAGCCATTATTATTGCGTTTATTACCTCTCCTTTCATGCTTGTAAAACTAGCCATTGTCTGGGCAGTTGTTCAATTGCTTGAAGGTAAAGTAATATCTCCGCAAATTATGGGAAGAAGCCTAGACATTCACCCGATTACCGTCATTTTTGTCATTCTAACCGCCGGAAACTTATTCGGAATCATCGGTATCATTTTAGCCGTCCCTGGATATGCCGTTTTAAAAGTTATTATTACGCATATTTACCAATTCATCCGTTTGAATTCTACTATGTATCCAGATAAAAAAGCATAATAAAAAGCCCATCGATTTTCGATGGGCTTAACTTTTTACTTTTGTTCTTCTTCATCTTCACGATCAAACCAAAGGAGCTCTTGATCATCTTCATCTCCATTATAGTTGATGAGAATTTCTTCTCCTGCTTGGATATCCGTATATGCATAAAAATCAAAGGTATGATTGTCAAAATTAATTTCATACGTAGCATTGGGTGTATACGAGTGATTAAACAGCATACCGTATCCCAAAAGAATAGCCGTATGATTCACTCCATATTCAAAAGCATAATCCGCTAGTGTTGTTTTCTCAATAAAATCATGCTCTTTATTAGGATAAGCGATAACAGGAGCTTCGTGAATAAGCGTTCCTTTTTTAATATCTTGCTTAGCAAATACACCTCTGTTAAATTCTCCGTCGCTTATCGCAGACGCTTTTATTTCGATCATATTCGTCACCTATATATTCTTTCCTCTAAGATTTTTTTCTTCCTTAAGCTTGACAGTTTCTAATGGGGAAATCAACTGTTTTTCATAACCACTTGAATATAAGCTGAAAGAGCGCTTATCATGCACACTTGTGTAAGCACTTACCTTGTTAGAAACTCGCAATTTGATTTTATTTTAGACATGGAAAAGCAATGACCTTGCGCATAGCGCTTTTTTGAGCCATTCAACATGTGAAGAATCGTTTTTCTCTGTGATATAATCGTTTATGCTGCTTTTTTATGTTAATCTATCACTCTTATTACCAAATTTATCTCATGTTAGAAAGAAGGTTTTAAATGAACTTAAATCATGACAAAGAGGGTGTAACGTATGCAGTCCTTTCTTATCTTATGTGGGGGCTCACGCCAATTTATTGGAAGTTGGTCCACCACGTAGCACCGGGGGAGATTTTAGCTCAGCGCGTTTTTTGGTCTTTTATTTTTATGCTTATTCTTTTATTGATAACAAAGAAATGGCGTACATACATTACGTTTGTAAAAGAAATAATGAAAAAACCATCCTTATTCTGGGCCCTTTTTACTGCGTCTGTACTTATTAGTGCAAATTGGGGCATTTTTATGTGGGCTGTCATTGATGGAAAAATAGTAGAAGCGAGCCTTGGACAATATATTAATCCCCTAACAAGTGTTTTATTAGGTGTTATTGTCTTAAAAGAGAGATTAAGCGGGGCTCAAATTTTTTCATTTATACTAGCAGCGATCGGGGTATTAACACTCAGTCTTCATTATGGTGTGGTTCCTTGGATTTCGCTTAGTTTAGCTCTTACTTTCGGATTATATGGTTTGGCAAAGAAAAAGATTAAAGCTGATTCAACAATCGGATTAACTCTTGAAACGATGGTCATCTCCCCTATTGCATTAGCATACATAGGCTACCTCACGTTTCAATCACACTTGCAGTTTTTTGATTCTTTTTCAACAAGTCTCTTGTTAATCGGAAGTGGAATGGTCACAGCTCTACCACTCTTATTATTCACAAAAAGTGCTAAAAAAGTATCATTATCAATGCTTGGTATTCTTCAATATATTTCACCAACCTTATCTCTGCTAGCAGGAGTAATTCTGTACCATGAATCGCTAACAAAAGCTCATGTTATTGCTTTTAGTTTGATTTGGTTAGCTCTTATTGTTTATACGTTTTCATCTATTGCTAAATGGGGGAACAAAAAATACATAAAAAATAAAATGGAAGCCTAACAGAAGCATACATTTTCTTACGTATTATTTCTAAACAAATTGGGCTGAAAGGAGCGAGCGATATTTATGAAACAAATCATTGACGCTCATATTCATCTCGATCAATATGAACCGAAAAGCTGGAAAGACATAATAGAGAAGGATCCTTCGTTACAAGCGCTTATTTCTGTATCTTCCACATTACAGTCTTGCCAACTTAATCAAAAAATCAGCCAATTGTATTCCTGTGTGAAACCTGCCTACGGATTTCATCCTGAACAAATGCTGCCTTCTTCAAATGAATTAGCGGAGCTGTTTGCCTGGATTGATCAAAACAATGAAGAAATGATAGCTGTTGGGGAGGTAGGTCTACCTTATTACTTAAGTCAGACCTATACTCTTTCTCTAGAGCCCTATTTGGAGCTGCTTGAAGCTTTTATTATTCATTCAAAAAAATGGGGAAAACCATTAATTCTTCACGCTGTATATGAAGACGCTGAAATTGTGTGTGACTTACTGGAAAAACATTCCGTGTCTAAAGCTCACTTCCACTGGTTCAAAGGAGCTAAAAAAACCGTTGAACGAATGAAAAACAACGGTTACTATATTTCAGTTACACCTGATATTGTATATAAGCCTAAAATCCAAGCGCTTGCCATGGAATACCCTCTTGACTACTTGATGGTCGAAACAGATGGTCCGTGGCCATTTGAAGGACCTTTTCAAAACCAGATAACGGTTCCATCAATGATACATCAGTCCGTTGAGGAAATAGCACGTCTCAAAGGAGTTTCTGAAACGGAAGCATATGATTTTTTATATCAAAATACGTCTTGTTTTTATAATATCTCCATATAAAAGGCCTTTCCCTAAGGAAAGGCCTTTTATATCTAAATTCGTTTCACAAGTTTTACGATTAGCACAATCACTGCAATGACAAGAAGAATGTGAATGATGCCGCCGCCAATATGAAAAACTAATCCTAATAACCAAAAAATAAATAAAAGTCCAATAATCGTCCACAACATAATTTTTTCTCCTTTTTTTATATGTAGTATTTGTTATAATTTTATATTTCCCTAAATGTGCATAAATAAACGTATTTCATATACATCTTTTCACTGAGGAAGGTTCACATAATGTACAAAAAGCAATCATGTTCTCTGTGGTAAAATAAGTATGTAATCTTATTTCATTTAAACTATAGCGGAGATGATTAACTATGACGTGGATTGTATTACTTTCCATCATTCTTGTAAGTGCACTCAAAATATTAATAACGTGTCTTCCAACTCCAGTGGTCAAATGGCTTATGACTAAATTTCAATTACACCCAACACTTGATGACCAAAGCGTTACTGTCACAGTTGATGGGAAACATTTAGAAGGCAAAGACAAAATGCAAGTGATTGATTATTTTAATAAAGCAACATTTTTAAAACAATATTATGTCCATGACGGAAATAAGGACTATTATAAACACCTAGAAGACAGTGAAACTCCACTGGTTATCGATACGAAAAAAGGAAAAAAAGATGTTCGATTATGCGTATACAGTTATGATGATCATGTGGATGTCGTAAAACAGTATAAAAAGAAAATTATTGCTTACAGCCTGCTGTCTGATCACCTTCAAAAGCAGTCCATAACAGCTGACCTAGCTTAAACCAGTCGCCTATAAGGCGGCTTTTTTGGTTTTTAGTTTTAGTTTGAAGCTATCTTATTTAAAAATACCAAACTTTAACAGTAATTCTAATGCTATAATGTAAATTAATATAATTTTCTAACTCTTATAAGAGGTGATGGATAATGCTTTCTTTGTTAGGGTTTGGAATGATTGCGACTTTTCTATTTCTTGTCATCAGTAAACGCTTGTCCGTGGTTGTTGCTTTTATTTTTGTCGCTATCCTCTTTGGTATAATTGGAGGTTTTAGTGCCCATATGGGCGATATGATGATGAATGGTATTTTAAAAGTAGCTCCTACGGCCATTATGATCGTTTTTGCTATTTTATATTTTGGACTAATGATTGACGTCGGTTTATTTGATCCTATGATTTCTCGTGTCCTAAACATTGTGAAAGGCGATCCTTTAAAAGTCGTAATGGCAACTGCCGTTATTACAATGCTTGTTGGCTTGGACGGAGACGGCTCTTCTACATTTTTAATTACAGTTTCCGCCTTGCTTCCTTTGTACACAAAACTGGGAATGAACCGACTAATACTGGCTTGTGTTATTAGTTTAAGCGCAGGTGTTATGAATATGATTCCTTGGGGAGGTCCTCTCGTAAGAGCCGCAGCAAGTTTGCAATTAGAAGTATCAGATCTATTTAACCCTCTTATTCCAGCTATGGCAGCGGGATTGATGTGGACTTTATTTTCAGCATATCTACTCGGAAAGAGAGAGAAAGCGCGCTTAGGAACCATTCATTTAAAAGGTTCATCAATGGCTTTTGCTGAACAGCTTTCAGTTCATGAGACCCCTGGGAAGCCACCTAGACTCTTTTGGTTTAATGCCTTATTGACACTGTGCTTAATGACTCTCTTGGTCGTAGACATACTCCCTATTCCTATTTTATTTGCTATTGCTTTTGCCATTGCTTTATTTGTTAATTTTCCTCATCCAAAAGAACAGCAGGAAAGAATCTTAAGTCATGCAAACAGCTTTGTAATGGTTAGTACGTTGGTTTTTGCAGCCGGAATCTTTACAGGCGTTTTTACAGAAACAAAAATGATGGATGCCATGGCTAATACCATTGTCAGCCTCACTCCTGAATGGCTGGGCTCTCACCTTCCCTTAGTTGTAGCAATAACGAGCCTTCCTCTTAGCTTTGTATTTTCACCTGATGCTTATTATTTTGGCATTTTACCTGTTATTAGCCATACAGCAGCTAATTTTGGTGTAGACCCTGTAGAAATAGGACGAGCAGCTTTATTGGGACATTCCACAACTGGGTTTCCCCTATCTCCTTTAGTACCCGCTACTTTCATTCTGATTGGGTTGGTTGAAGTAGATTTCGGGGAGCATCAAAAGTTTCTTTTCAAGTGGGCCTTTGGAACAACTATTGTGATGACAATTACAGCCATTTTAACGAATGCTATTTCCTTTTAGACTCTACCATAAAAAAGGAAGCCGACTACCATAAGGCAATCGGCTCACACATGTAGGATATTGATTTAACACTAACAAAGTACAACACAACATTAGTAATTATATAATATATTTCATTATTTTGAAAGCGATTTCATAGATATTTTTAAAAATATTTTGTTATTTGTTTTTCGTAGAAAAAAACCACGTTTCAGCCAATTCGAAACGCGGTTCTTTTCTGTAAGGACTTGCCCTACAGGCTATAAATGTAAGTACGCTCATTATAGCATGAGCTCTTATCTAGATTCTATGGTAATTACTGTATAATATCGTTACATTACGACCGGTTGTATTTTTCTGTCCATGTGCAGCGTATTCCATGGCTCATCCTGTTCAGCAAGCCTTTCGATAAAATCTTGTGAAGTCCAGAATGGAATAGCCCCCGGTAAAAAAGGATGAGTATGCAGATACAACGTGTCATAAAAATGACTTTGAGCAAATTGTTCCACTGCCTTTAACAGCTGCTGTCCAATGCCTAGACGCCGGTATGGTGGATCGACATAGCATTTTACAATCTCGGCTGCAGTTTTATATTCATATCGCTTTTTTAATGCATGAAACCTTCCATCGTAAGCGTATAAACCAATTGTTCCAATTACTTGTTGATTTTCCGTGACAGCTGCAAAAAAAGCAGCGCCTTTCGCTTGAACATAATATTCATTAAAATGAAGCAAATCCACAGGAAGCTGATTTTTTTCCATCATAGGAAATAGCTCATTCCGCATATTCATGACAAACTGAATCACTTCAGCATCCTTTTCTTTTACTTCTTTAATTTGATACATTGGTACTTCTTGCACGTTTACTGTCACATCCTTTGATCTATCATTGTATACTTTCTCTTTTTCCTATAGGAACAACACAATATTGACTATGGCGTTACGTCTAAATGCTGAGTCAGCATATAATACTCGCTTGGATTTGTGGTCCAGTTTTTCACCTTTTGATTATAAGCAACAACAATGTTTGGATGTACAATCGATGACGTCAGCATTTCTGCATTAATCAAAGCGGTTGCTTGCTTAGCTAACTGATCTCGCTTTGCGTCATCTACGGTTAAATTTAACTGCTGAATCATTTTTGTTAGCTTATCATCATCAATCCGGCTGGCATTTAAACCACCGCCCGGCAAATAGTTCGTACTTAAATAATAGCTTGCATCTCCTCTAGGTGCAGTGATAAGACTGTACAGTGCTAAATCCCAATCGTCTTTTGCCATTACATATTCATCGCTGTCCTCAACGAGATGAATCTTAATAGTAATTCCTAACTCTTTCGCATTAGACTGTATAAGCTGAGCAATCAAAGGAAGTTCTGGCAGAGAGCTGTATGTGACAAGAGAGAGCGATAATGGCTTTCCATTTTTGATTGTTTTGCCATTTTTAATTTGATAGCCTGCTTTCTCTAAATATTCTTTAGCAGATGGCATACCTCTTTGCTCATTAGCATTATTATCAGCAAAAGGAAATTGGGGTAAAAATGGACCTCGAGCTGCTGCCGCTTGATTGTTCATGATGCTGCTGACAATTTCTTTTCGGTTCAGTAAGGTATCGATAGCTTTTCTTACATTTTCGTCTTTTAATGCGTCATTGGTTTGATTATAAAGTAATAAATGTGTACGCACACTGGGTACTCCACTTACCTTAAAAGACGGATCTGTTTGTAAAGTGCCCAAACTTTCTAAAGGCGGGCGATAAATAATATCGGCTGTTCCGGACTGAAGAGCCGCAACTCGCGCATTAGCATCTTCGTTAAATGCAAAGATCGCATTTTTCAATTTTACTTTCCCATTCCAATAATGTTCATATCTTTCTAACTTCACTTGATTTCCTTGATCGAAAGTCAAAACTTGAAATGGACCTGTGCCAATAGGCTTCTTAGCTATATTAGAAACATCAACATCTATAATAGCTGTGTTTGGATGCACTAACTCAGAAGGAAATTTAGGCATTGGTTCTTTTAATGTAATTGTCAGCGCATGACCGTTCGCTTTCATTTCTTTAATATTTAAAGCGTTTTTCATCGCATAACTTTGATCTATCGTTCTTTGAAGAGAAGACTTAACGGCATTTGCATCTAGCGCTTTACCATTTTGAAACGTAATATTCTTTCTTATCGTAAATGTCCACGTAAGACCGTTATCTTCCGTTTTCCACTTTTCAGCAAGCCAGGGCTTTATTTTTAAATCATTGCTGATTTTAACAAGCGTCTCCCCTACTCCCGCACGAACTGCTGTATAATTATCATCCGTATGAGGATCAAGCGTTGCAGATGTAAAATTAAATAAAAACGTCACACTTTTATCCGTTTTCTTTCTTTCTTTTATACTTATGCTCTCTTCATTAGGAGCGCAAGCAGTGAGGCAAAGTAACACAAGAAATATCATAGATACGAGTTTTTTATTATTTATCATTGATCTTTCCACCTTCTATTTTAATACACAAAAAAAGCACTTCTAAAAAGAAGTGCTTGTCTTCAAAACAAATTCAGATAAACGTATCCCTTGTTTATCTTATTTTTGATTCTGCCAAAACACCTCCCTATCCTCGTAGGTTATTGTGTGCTGCGATTTATGGCAGGTCTCCTGGCTTCAAGTCATTGCCTTATACCGCCTTCCCGTCTCTAAATAGACAGTGGCTTTTTGACATAAGGCTCCTTGTTACAGTGGCGGGACCGCTCCGGATTTGCACCGGATTCCCTTTTAAGGCAATTGAAAAACAATTGCCACCATAAAAACTGGTTATTTAATTTAGTAGCGTGCTCTTGAAACTCTAGAAGTAGAAGCTGATGGTGAAACATCTTCATCATCAAATCCAGTGGCAATAACGGTTACCATCATTTCGTCCTTTAAATCTTCATTAATCACGGACCCAAAAATCATATTTAAGTCCTGATCAGAAGCAGACGTGACAATATCTGCTGCTTCCTGTACTTCGTAAAGACTCAGGCTGCTGCCGCTCGTAATGTTCAACAGCACGCCTCTTGCTCCATCAATCGATGCATCTAGCAGCGGACTAGAAATCGCTTTTTTCGCTGCTTCAATTGCCCGGTCTGATCCAGAAGCTCGTCCGATACCCATAAGCGCAAATCCTTGATTAGACATGATTGTTTTTACATCAGCAAAGTCAAGGTTAATCAGCCCCGGAACAGCGATTAAATCTGAAATACCTTGAATACCTTGGCGAAGAACATTATCTGCTTCACGGAATGCTTCAAGCATAGGCGTCTTTTTATCGACAATTTCAAGCAAGCGGTCGTTTGGAATCACAATAAGGGTATCTACCGATTCATTCATCGCAGTAATACCGCCTACTGCTTGCTTCGTACGTTTATTTCCTTCAAACTTGAACGGGCGAGTGACTACTCCAATTGTTAAAGCATTTAATTCACGGGCAATTTGGGCAATAACCGGAGCTGCTCCAGTACCGGTTCCTCCGCCCATGCCAGCTGTTACGAATACCATATCTGCGCCTTGCAGTACTTCTTGAATTTGTTCTCTGCTTTCTTCGGCTGCTTCTCTTCCCACTTCTGGATTAGCTCCTGCACCTAATCCTCGCGTTAAGGCCGCACCAATCTGCATTTTCACATCTGCTTTAGATAAGTTAAGCGCCTGAGCATCCGTATTAACGGCGATAAATTCTACTCCTTGTACACCGTGTTCAATCATACGGTTAACGGTGTTATTTCCTCCACCGCCGACCCCAATTACTTTAATTCGCACTAATGGCGATACATCTGCATCAAATCCAAACATTCTAAGTTCCTCCTCAATGATCAAAATTACTTTCTCTTATTATCCGAAAAAACACGTGAAGAACCTTTTACTCCTATGTTTAACGCGTAACTGTTCTTTTGTTTTACAGATTTTATACACTTCTCTTTTAACCTTTAAATCTTTACATCTTTATGTAAATTTATTGTTGTTCTAAAATTAGTACGCCGAACTCTTTTATGGTTTTTCCACTCAAAATGGCATATAAGCTTATTGTATCATTCATTTGACAGATGTCTGTATTTAATTTTGAGTAAGATGTGACTAAGAGAATAATATTTTTATAGACAAAATGAGAAAAAGCCCTTAGAAATAAGGGCTTCTCTAGATAATAAACCGTTTTATAATTTCCCAGTTAAGAATTGAGCCTCTCCCATGCCAAAGCTCCAGTCAGCATTACCGTTTTCAACAATCGAAATCATAATGTCGTTTGGCTGAATACCGCAACTCTCTCCAAGCTCTTTTACAATTAATCTGTAAAGTGCTTGCTTTTGCTCTTCTGTTCGCTGTTTACTCGTTACACTTATAATAACCAAATCCTTGCTTCTCTCAAAGCCAAGACCTGTATCTTCAATAATCATTTCATGAGCAGGATGCTGATGTACAATTTGATAACGGTCGCGCTCCGGGACGCCAAAGGCTTCTAGCATCGCTCGGTGAGCAGCGTCTAGTAATGTTTTTAACTCTTTTTCATCTCTTCCTTCTATTACATCAAATCTAAGTAATGGCATACTAAGTAACCTCCAGCTTTTTGTCTAATATATTATTGCCTCATCATATCACAACTATCATTTGTAAAAAAAAGATATGCTATTCACAATGTGCTCTCTAGTGAAAGAGACCTCAAATGCTTCAATAAAAGCTCAACTTAACAAAAAGAAATGAGCAGTATAACGGCTCATTTCATTAGTACAAAAACATTTATAATAAGAGCTAAAATACATACAGATACAATGGCAATGAGTACGTTCATCACAAGGTTTTGCGAGGATGTTTTGGCTTGTTTTTTCATATCAGCCCGACTCATCTGTTGCTTTTCATGATCACTTTTAGACATCACGTAGCCTCTCCTATTCATCAAAATGTCAGCAGTGTGTAAATGATTTTTGAGAAACCTTGATCCAGTTCTTTTGTATAGACAGCAGCACATGCAGGTTATCACCAGTTATTTTAGCATGTTTTGTCAAATAAGTGGACTATGTAGCGCTTCAATTTATTATTCACAGCCAAATATATTTAAATTCGTTGCTTTTCTCTTCTTTTCTCGCTATTGTTTGAGAAGAAGGATAATTAGATACGATAAAGGATGATACGATATTGAATAACCATACGCAGCTGCCTCAGTATATCTACACATACGCATGCAGCGAAGAGGAACTCTCACTATGTCAATTAGAGAGACGCTCTCTTTTTGAAATTGAAACTGAGAAACCTATCATAAAAAGTGCCGTTAAACTTGATCCAAGCAGAAGCCCTTTTATCAAAGAGCGATTAGATATTATGTATGAATCAGATGACCTTGCAGATATTTGTAAGCAAGTAGAAGATATTGACCTCGGAGACAAAACATTTAAACTCATTTTTATGAAAATTAATGACTTGGAAAAAGATCAAAAAATAAGTTATAAAGGTCAGCGTGCTATTGAACGTGATGTGGGTTGGCATTTTGTAGCAGAAGCAGACTTGCATAACCCTGACCATTTGTTTGGCATTGTTCCATTTGAAGGACGCTGGTATTTTGGGAAATATCAAAAAAGCGAAGCAGTATGGCTGCATCATTTGAAAAAACCGCGTGAATACTCTACAGCACTCAGTACCCGCCTTGCAAGAGCTGTAGCTAACATTGCCGTTCCAAACCCCGAAGGAATCAAAGCGATTGATCCATGCTGCGGTATCGGTACAGTCCTTGTAGAAGCCCTTTCAATGGGCATTGATATTGTAGGACGCGATATCAATCCACTTGTGACTGACGGATCTCGTGAAAATATTGCGCATTTCGGCTTAAGCGGTGATGTCAAAACTGGACCGATTTCAGATGTTACAACTCACTATGATGTAGCTATCATCGACATGCCTTACAATCTCTACACCCATGCGACGCCTGAAGATCAGCTTTCTATTTTAAAACACGCGCGCCGCTTTGCGGATAAAGTAGTCGTGATTACAGTAGATACGATTGACCATATGATTCATGAAGCGGGCTTTTCTATTTCAGATCGCTGCGTAGCGCGCAAAAGCGTATTTTCTAGACAAGTAGTTGTATGCGAATAAAAAAGACACCAGTCTAACAGGCTGGTGTCTTTTGATTTACCACTCTTTAGGTTCATAGTCTAATTCTTTGAATAGCTGCGTACGCTCTTTTTTCGTTAAATCTCTCCATTGCCCAACAGGTAAGTTATTTAAATGGATATTCATAATACGAGTGCGCTGAAGGCGGTACACTTCATATCCGAGCACTTCACACATACGGCGAATTTGACGATTTAAACCCTGTGTTAAAATAATTTGAAACTCATACTTAGACAGCTGTGTCACTTCACAAGGAAGCGTTTTTGTGCCTAAAATTTTTACTCCCTCAGACATGTTTTTGATAAACTCTGGTGTAATTGGCTTATCTACTGCAACAATATATTCTTTTTCATGCTTGTTTTCTGCACGTAAAATTTCATTAATAATATCGCCGTCATTTGTAAGTAAAATTAAGCCGTCTGAATCCTTATCAAGTCGTCCAACGTGGTGAATACGCAAAGGGTGATTGACTAAATCAATGATGTTTCCCTTTACTTTTTTTTCACTCGTACTTGTAATGCCGACTGGTTTATTAAGCGCAATATATACATTATTTCGAGCAATCCGAAGCTGTTGTCCGCTTACTCGAATATCATCGCCAGGCTTAACTTGATCTCCGACTTTTGCAACCTTTCCATTAACGGTTACTCTTCCTTCACTAATTAACTTATCTGCCCCGCGTCTTGACGCCTTTCCAGATTCGCTAATAAATTTATTCAGTCTCAGGTGAATCACAACCTTACATTTAAAAATTTTAAAATTTGTCTCTTCTATTAGAAACAGACATATGCCAATTTCTATACCGTCCCTATCGTAACATGCTATACGCTTCTCGTCTTCTTTTAATTTCATTACTTAATCATATTTTTTTAACAGTAATAGAAGTATAGGTCCAAAATACTTTGTAACCTTATTCTTAACATTTCAATCAATGCTTACACCTGTGAAACTTGCATCAATCTTTACTTATATACAAGACCTAGACGTCTGGATTGACTGATCAGTATAGAGTTGCTACCATTATACTGACCGATCAACTAGTAATTATATCAGGGAGCTGTTTTCATGGAACCAACCAATTCAAAAGAAAAAATTTTAAGCGCAGCTGCTAAACTTTTTCGCAAAAAAGGCTATCACGCCACCAGTCTAAGTCAAATTACAAAAGAAAGCAGCGCTCCGAGAGGATCTATTTATTATTATTTTCCGGATGGAAAACAACAGTTAGCAAAAGAAGCTATTCAAAAAACGGGGGAAAGAGTCAAAGCTTATATCGAAAAATCCCTCGCTTCTCATGAAGATGCCGCGTCAGCTATTCAATATCATATAAAACTGATGGCTGATCGAATGTTTGAACAAGTGGAAAATGAAGCGGATATCTCTCTCGCTGCTATGTCGAGTGAAGTATGGTCATCAAACGAAACGCTTCGCATGACCTGTGAAGCCGTGTATAACGAGTGGGAGCAAGTTTATGCAGATAAGTTAGTTTGTTCAGGTTATGAACAAGAGGAAGCAAGACAGCTAGGTTCAGCTATACAGTCTTGGATTGAAGGGGCTTATACTCTTTCATTAACTAAAAATAGTACAGTCCCTATGCAAATTGCAGCTGACCAAATTGGCAAGCTGTTTGCAAACAAAAATTAATTTAGTAAAAAGAGGTCACTTATGACACAAACAGAAGAAAAAATGAGTACACAAAGTAAGCTTATCCTTTTCATTTTGATTCTAGGGAATTTTTTATGCTTAATTAGTGAAACGGTAATGAACGTGGCCTTGCCAAGTATCATTTCAGATTTTCACATTAGAACGAGCTCAGCTCAGTGGTTAACTACCGGATATATGCTTGTAATCGGCATCTCTGTTCCGGTGTCTGCTTTCTTAATTCAACGATTCACATTAAGACAGCTGTTTGTGACGGCTATGAGCTTTTACTTAATTGGGTCCTTCATTGGATTTACTACTCCCTGGTTTTCTCTGCTTTTTGTGGGCCGTATGATTCAAGCGTTAGGGACAGGCATTATTTTACCTCTTGTGATGAGCACAATGTTAACACTCGTGCCTGTTAGCAAACGCGGCACCGTAATGGGAATTTTTAGCGTAGCTATTTTATTTGCACCGGCAATAGGACCTGTTCTTTCAGGATTAATTATTCAATATTATTCGTGGCAAATTATATTTCTAGGTCTTTTAATTGCAGCAGCGCTTATTTTCCTATTTGCTCTTTTCAAGCTCAGTAACGTTTCTGAAACATCTAGACCAACAATTCATATCCCATCTGTGATTCTTTCTACAATTGGGTTTGGAGGAGTTGTTTATGGATTTAGCGCAGCTGGTGAAGAGACGGGATGGAGTAATCCTATCGTATGGCTTACGCTCATAATTGGCGTCATAGCTCTTGCTTTATTTGTCAGACAGCAAAGCAAGCTGAATTCTCCTATGATTAATATGAAGCCTTTTAGATCGTCTGTGTTTTCAAAATCGATTTTCTTAATGTTTCTTATTATGATGATTCAGTTTTCAATGATGTTAATTTTGCCGCTATACTTCCAAACGGCTGCGGGACTGTCTCCTTTGCAAACAGGGTTTCTTATGCTTCCAGGCGGCGTAACGCTGGCTCTAACAGCTATGGTGGGAGGACGTTTGTTTGACAAAATCGGATTTAAACCGCTGCTTTTAACGGGCTTAGTCCTTTTAACAATTATCTTAAGTTTGTTCACTACTATTTCAAGCGGAACAAGCACGACGACTGCAGCCATCTTATACGCAGCCTTTACAATTGGCGTAGGTTTAAGCATCGGTCCCGTGATGACGCTTGCTTTAAATCAAGTGCCAAAACCGCTTCATGCCCACGGTTCAGCTATTTCAAATACGATTAACCAAGTTTCAGGTGCGATTGGACCCGCTTTGTATACAAGTATTATGACCATGGCTTCTCAGCACTTTATTCAACAATCAAACGAAACGAATAAAACGCTGTTACAAATAAAAAGTATGACAAGCGGGGTCCATACCGTCTATTATGTAGCCATCGCTTTCGCCGTCGTTTCGTTCCTGCTCGCTCTTACGTTAAAGAAAAAAGACCAGCAGCTCGAAACGCAATAAATAAGAAACTGATAAGAGCTGCTCATAATTTGAGCAGCTCTTGTTACATGCAGAATTTATATTACAAATGTAAAAGCAATCATAGATACTATTAAAACAAGGATAACAACACTTTTCTTTCTTTCCGTTTTCCATGCTTCAACAGCGCCCACGATACCGCCAATAGCTAAAATAAAAGTACCTATAACGTGGAGAGGGAGCAGAGATAATACTCTACCTAAACTCGCCATCACTCCTCCAATCAATATAAATCCTGTTGTTGCAATAGATTTTAAAGATATTAAGTCTCGTATCGCTTCTTTTTTTTCAGTTTTACTCAGTTTACAGTACTCTACTATACTAAAAACAGCGGGTGTTCCCCATAAAATAAAGAAGCTAATCAATCTATCCGTGTCTACACTCACTGTTCATTCACCGCCTTTATCAATCCCTTACGCTCAGTTCCACCATTTAACAAATAGTTATATATTATTCTTGCTTCAAGGATCCTCCAAAAGAAAATTGATGGTAATCATCAAGCTTATTCCAATACCCTATGCACTTTACGTCAGGCTCATCAGTAGCTAACGCTTCTTTATTAGTTCCTTTATAAGGAAGAAATGCCGTTAACTTCACCTTTTGTTTTGGCTTGATATTTAATTTATTTCCTTCTGCTAACACCTTAAATTTATTATCAGAATAACCGTTTTTCATTTTTAAGGGATAGGATAAAAATACATTATTTTGTTTGATGGTCAAATCGCTCTTGTTTACTAATTCCATTTCATATGAAATTCGTTGCTTCATTTTTTGTTCTTTGATTACGTTAATACTTATCTTTTCTAGTTCTCTTAAAGGAACGTTGTCTTCTTCTATTGAACACCCGACAAATAAGATGGCTAAAGCTAATAAAACAAGAATTCCTAACTTTCTATTCAAAAAACAATCCCCTCTCTAGTAACAAAGATTATTTTACAATTATAACTCAAAAAAGTTATTTAATGGAAAAATACAATTAAAAAAGCAAACCGTCATTGGTCTGCTTTTTTAATTGCTACGCATAGGTAATGTGTTGTTGTGCGAAAAACTTTTCGATAAGGAGTTTGCCAACTATATGTATATCGTAACAAAAGAAAAAAGAATGCGCTGTGAGATTTGTCACTCCTTCTTTCAAAATAATCTAACCGGATACTTCCTATTGCCTTACGCAAAAAGAGCAGACCGCAAACGCGACCTGCTCTTTTCACATGCTAGATATGGGTAATTTGTCCATGCGTGAAAAGCTCTTCAATAATAAGGGGTTTATCACTACACTTATAGAATAACAAAGAAAAAAAGACGGGGCTGTGAGATTTATCACAGCCCCATCTTTTTTATCCAACTAGCTTATTAAATTGTACACGTTTATTAATTGCAGCCATAATTGGTGCTCCAACAAGCATAACAATGAACTCACCAACAGCCGTTGTTAACCATGTAAAGAAAAATGGTAAATCAAATGCTAAGTGCAGTTCAAACGCAATAATAAACATCGTGAACGTAAATACAAGTGTATTAACAAGCATACGAGCCCACATATTTTTAATGTAGCGCATAGAAAAAATGGTAATGAGTAATGATAGCACGGATTGTCCTACCCCAAACACCAGATCATAAGCGACCATTGGTGAAAAAAACAAATTCGTCAGAAATACTCCTAGCACAATGCCGTACACGTACTTTTTATTAAACACAATTAAGTGATTGAACATTTCCGATATACGAAATTGGATATTGGTGAAGCCAAACGGCTGGATTAACATGCTGACAGCAATATACATAGCAGCTAAAAGACCGTTGACGCAAAGTGTTCTTATATTCATCTTACTATTCTCTCCTTAGTTTTTTAACGTGGGATGGTTACGAACCACGTAAACACTCAAAGAATCATACAGCAAACTTAAGCTTTCGTCAATCTAGCTGTTTACAAACTACTGCTGCTTTCTATATCTTGCATATTGACTGCTCTTTTTTCTTACTTTCCTTTAGTATAAAATAGAAGACGTATCAGTATACATAGGTGACATCAAGTAGTTAAGCCTTTTGATTTGAAATACGAAAGGATTTGTAGCGATGTTAGATAATACAGATAAGCGCATACTAGAAGAACTATCAAAAAATGGACGTATGAAGATGAAAGAATTAGGAGAAAAAGTGCATTTAACCGGACAAGCCGCTTCTGCTAGAGTATTAAAGTTAGAAGATGAAGGCATTATCAAAGGCTATACAATTAACATTGATGAACGAAAACTCGGCTATATCATCCATGCATTTTTAAATATCTATACGCAGAGCATTCATCACCACCCCTACCTTACATTTTTAGAAAGTCAGCAGGAGCACGTTATCAACAACTTTAAAATCAGCGGCGATGGCTGCTACTTATTAGAATGCAAATTTCATTCAAATGAAGAACTAAATGATTTTTTGACAGAGCTAAATCAGCATGTGAATTACAAACTTTCAATCGTCATTAACAAATAAATTTTTTTGAAAAATTAAGGTATATTAATTTATGAAAATGGTAATCCTAATAACGTATTCCCCCTATTCCAATAAATTTGAAAATCCTTTGCATCGTCGCAAAGGATTCTTTTTTTATGTAGGAAACCGCCTTCTATTTTTTGAAAAGTTGAACATCTCTCATAGCGTTGACATAGCGGTCAGAGGTTTATATAATCGGTGACATCGAAGCATAGAAAAGCCGGATCAAGACCTATACACGTATCGTAATTCTTCGTCTTAGAAGTTGATCAGTTTTATAACTAGACAATTTCTAAGACGTTTTTTATTTTATCATTTGTGAAACACTAGTAAAAACAAGATTACACATGAAAATATCCTAATAATCAAGGAGGTTTGCATATTGAAAACAATCTATAAAGACATCATCTTAATTATTGTTGGAGCACTTTTAGTTGCTGCATCCATTGATTTTTTCGTCATTCCAAATAAATTAGGTGACGGAAGTACAGTTGGTATTGCTCTTGTTTTATATTATTTATTTCATATCCCTACAAGTATCAGCACATTTCTTGTAAACCTTATATTTATTGCCTTAGCCTATAAATTTCTAACCAAAAAAACGATTCTTTATACGATTCTAGGAGCCGTCATGACGTCCGTTTTCCTCGGTCTAGTCAGCTATATTCCTTTTCACGTTCACGACATGATTTTAGGAATTGTATTCGGGGCTTTACTAATGGGAACAGGACTTGCTCTCATTTTTATCGCAGATGGATCTACCGGTGGAACAACGCTTTTAGCTTATTTATTAAACTATACAAAAGGCTATAATATTTCTAAAAGCATGTTCTATATGGACAGCGTCATTATTTTAGCATCGGTTTTTGCTATTGGCGTCAACAACACACTCTATACTTTTATATTCGTCTATCTTTGTGCCAAAATCGTAGATGTCGTTATCGAAGGTTTCCACAACAAAAAAGCAATGACGATTATGTCCGATCAATACAAAGACATAGCACAAGTTATTACCAGTGAATTTGGAAATGCAGCCACCATCTTTTACGGATACGGATACTACGCCAACAAAGATAAACGCATTATCTACGTTGTTATTAAAAAGAACGAGTTATTAAAAATTAAAAAGAAAATCCAGCAAATTGACCCGAATTCTTTTATTGTCATCCACGAAGTAAAAGAAGTTGTCGGCGGAAAATTTGGATTTATCGGCAATTCGCCTCATGAAACAAAAGCCGCTGCTAAATAAAAAATCCACCTCTTGGTGGATTTTTTTATGAAAAAACCGTTAAAAAAAACGAAAAGATACCTGCTAAAAAGTAAACCGACCCTAAGGCAATTGCTCCTGTAACGACCGTAAATACACTTAATCCGATAGCCACCTTCATTTTCATCCACATCCCTTTTTAGATTAGTAGTATAAGTATGTCCAAGGATAGGAGATTTATAACTATGCCCTCCTATTTATTTCATATATCGATGTAACAATTGTCTATTCAATGTGTTCTAAAACCACCCCTAACCACATAATGTATAGGAAGGATTTCATATACACATCTTTGTATCACACATATCATATGAAATTAGGTGAGATAAAATGGTGGCTGTCCACTTTTTTGAAAACAGAAAGCTTCTATTAAGCCAGCTGAGGGAAAACATTCCTTCTACAGGTGATGATTTAAAGATTAAAGGACGAAAAGGAACCGTCGTGCTTGTGAATGACATCGATGAAAAAAATGTTCACGTAGAAGTTGCTTTAGAAAAAGTAGTGAAAAAGAACTTAGCATTAGATAACGCTAAAAAGAAAAGGAGATAAGCGTAAGCCGCTTATCTCCTTTTCTTTTTAATTTATATACGAATCGTCTGTATCTGTTGCTTCCGTTTCCAAAAAAAAGAGACTCCTAAAAAGGAATCTGCAGCAAAGAGCGATATCATCGCCTGAATATTAATACAAGCTATATTTTAACATATAAAAACATATTTTACAAAAATAAACTATTATTTTACGCATAATTATTTTTTATTCGAGGTTTTTCAACATTTGAAACCCATTTCTTATATAGAGCTTTATTTATTTTTCAGGCCAAATTTTTGCATCCGCCTCTAATAACCACTTATGCTCTTCTTCCATAATACGGTCTGTCCACGGATTATTGTCGAGATGGCGAATCATCCAGCAGAAGTACATCGCATAGCCAGGAGCCGTTGCTTGAGGATGATCCAATTCACCAGGAATTGTAATAAAACTATTATCAACTACACGGTACGCATCTTCTCCAACCATTGCGCAGCCAAATCCTTGTGGCTTGTCAAAACGATAGTAATACACTTCGGGCTGGCCATGATGATGAGGCGGATAACTCGACCATCTTCCTGGATAAGAAATAACTTCTCCAATAACAAGGTTAGAGTAAGGAGCGTTATTGTAGTCAAAAATTGTTCGGATTACACGCTGAGCAGTACCTTCCCATACTCCTTCACCAGCCACTGTGTTTTGACAATCTTCGGGCGTATATAATTTTGATGAAAACTCTTTTTCATTATCCGTTTTTTGAACTAGTACTTCACTATCGGCAAGTCCGGTAATTTTGACCTCCACATTTTTTGAAACGTGCAAACACCAAGGCTCTTCTTCAAATAGGGACTGGCGCTGAATTTCTTTCGAATGGCCTTCCCACTCTAGCTTTATCTTTCCTTCTAGTAAAAGAATAGCGGTTTCACTGCTGCTGTCTAGTAAAGTTTCCTCTTTTCCTTGGGCCATTTTATAAATCCCAATATCCATCAGCATATCTTTGTGCTGACCGGTCATTTCTGTAAGTACGTTGTATCCGTTATTTAATTCACCTAATTTACCTAGCATGCTTGAATTCCTCCTTTATGTAGTAGCGCGATAAGAATTTACTAATTACTCATTTTTCTTCATAGACTCTCTAAATTATTTTAAATATGTGACTATGAGGATTTTTTATTAACGGCAATATTCTTGATTGTGTTCAATTATTTGTAGATGCTGTGGCTTCCCTTCGTAACGGAGCCGTTGATTTCCGAACAATCAATTTTGGCTCAAGAAGCAAATGTTCTTTATGCATCGCTGGATATTTCATTTCTCTAACCAGCAAATCCACTACGTTTACAGCCATTTCTTTTGTCGGCTGTGCTACTGTCGTCAACATGGGCGTAATGGTAGTAGAAAGAACCGTATTATCAAAGCCAATCACTGATAAGTCTTGCGGTACATCAATTTTGAATTCTTTTGCAGCTTGGATAACTCCGATAGCCAGTAAATCGTTACAAGCAAAAATAGCCGTCACTTTCTCCTTCATTGAAAAAATTTGCTTAGCACTTTCATATCCTTTTTGAATACTTGCTTCGGTCGTAATAACGTGCTGAGGCGGCACGATGATTCCATTTTCTTGCATAACGTCTCGAAAAGCATCTAAACGGGCGTGATTGCTTTTTGCATTTTCTGTAATAATCGCAATTTTTTTATGATGCAAAGACAGCAAATAATCAGTCGCTAAATAGCTCCCTTTGTAGTCATCCACTGTCACTGTATTAACGGATATGTGAGGAATTTCTGAAGCAATAACGCTAATCGGTATATCTTGCTTAAACATATTTTTTAAAAGATTAGCATTGCGAAAAGCAGAAGCTACAATTAAACCGTCGATTCTCTGACGTATTAACAGCGATAGATACTTTTTCTCTTTTTCCGCATCGTTATCGGTATTGCACATTACAACATGGAAACCTCGCTCATGACTTCGGTCTTCTATGCTTCTTGCCAAATCGGCAAAAAAAGGGTTGGAGATGTCAGGTACGAGAAGCCCAATCGTTTTAGTGGGTTTTCCTGTTAAAGCAGATGCTACGACGCTTGGATGATAATTCAACTGCGCCATAACCTCAATTACTTTTTGTCTTGTTCTTTCACTAATATGACCGGTTTGATTGATGACTTTTGATACCGTAGAAATTGATACACCTGCTTCTTCAGCCACACTATAAATGGTTGGCTTCATTTCCTCTCCTCCTTTCCTTTCATAAACACATAAAAGGCGTAAAATCTTTTACAATGGAAATTAAAGACCGCTTTTTTCTTTAATAAAGTTTCTTGCTTTTAACGCATATTCAAAAGGATTAGCAAGGGCTGGATCCTGTTCTGCTTCTACGACAAACCATCCGTTGTAATCCGAAGTGGCAAGCGTAGTAAATACTTCATCAAATTCAATAGCTCCGTCACCTGGAACAGTAAAGGCTCCTTCTTTTACCGCTTGCAAGAAACTTAGGTCTTGTTCTTTGACTCGATCAACTACTTCTTGACGAATATCCTTTAAATGAACATGCTTAATACGGTGCAGATATTTTTTTAAGATATAAAGAGGTTCTGCTCCTGAAAAGACAAGATGACCGGTATCAAATAGCAGCGAAACAAGCTCCGGATTGGTAAGCTCCATTAGCTGCTCAATTTCTTCTGTTGTTTGTACACCTGTTCCCATATGATGATGATAGACAATATGCATATCTTTTTCTCGTGCCAGTTTCCCAAGATGGTGCAGGCCTTCTGCAAGTCTGCTCCACTCTGTTGGCGTGAACACAGGCTTTTCTTTAAATAAAGGAACATCCATCAACCCTTGAATGCTGTGCCCTTGTTCAGACACAACAATTACTTTTGCTCCCATTTCGTATAAAAAATCGCGATGTTCAATGAATGGCGTTACCGTTTCTTCCAGCGGCTTTGTTGTTAAAAATGTACTAAACCATGCACTTGCAATTTCCAAATTCCGAAGCGATAATGCCTTTTTTAAGATTGAAACATTTCGCGGATATTTGTTTCCGACCTCACTTCCTTTAAAACCGGTTAAAGCCATCTCACTGATACACTGTTCGAATGTATTTTCAGCTCCCAGTTCAGGCATATCATCATTTGTCCAAGCAATTGGAGCAATCCCCAGTTTGACTGTATTTTCCTTGAACATCTCTTCCTCTCCCTTATATGAAATTAAAACCTCTTTTGTATTTATCGAATGTTTCTCTTCAACAACCTCATTTTCTCCTGCTCCTTAATAAACTCTTGCCATTTCAAGGTTTTTCACCTTATCTTCATAAGCTTCCTGTACATGCTGATTTTTAGATACCTCTGCTACTCCTACATGCCACCATGATTCATAACCGTTCGTCATAGTTTTTGGCAGTACTTTAATATCAATTAGCGTAGAAACCTCTTGTTTTTGTGCATCTTCTATCGCCGTTTTTAATTCTTCAAGAGAACTTACGCGATACGTTTTTACACCGTAGCCTGCGGCGCTGGCTGCAAAATCAATTTTCATCACGTTTCCGTTTAGTTTTCCTGTTTCATCGTTTCGATAACGAAACTCTGTGCCAAAGCTCCCCATACCGTTTGACATTTGAAGGTTATTAATGCACCCGAAACCTGAGTTATCAAACAGTAAAATGTTTATCTTTTTTCTTTCTTGAAGGCTTGTAATAAGCTCTGAATGAAGCATTTGATAGCTTCCATCTCCAACCATCGCATACACTTCCTTAGCTGGTTCTGCCAGCTTAACTCCAAGTGCGCCTGATACTTCATATCCCATACATGAATATCCATATTCCATATGATAGGTATTAGGTTTAGTAGACTTCCACATTCTCTGTAAGTCGCCTGGAAGACTTCCTGCTGCACCAACAATGACGGAGTTGTCATCAAGGAGCTTATTCACCTCTCCAATTACTTCGGTTTGCGTTAATTGAGTACCAAGTGATTCTACATATTCAGCTAAGCTTTCATCTAAATGACCTTGTATTTCCGGAACAAAATCTGCACCAGTAAAACGTATGCTATGCAGACGCTCTAATTCTGTTTCCCATGCGTCTTTAGCATTTGCAATTTCTGTTGTATAACCAGACTGATAGCCAATTGATTTTAGCTCTTTCATAAGAGCAAGCAATCCTTCTTTTGCATCAGCTACAAGTTTCACAGCATCAAGTTTATTTGCATGAAATTCAGACGTGTTAATGGTAAGAAATTGCACGTTGGGATTTTGAAAAAGCTGTTTAGATGCTGTTGTAAAATCAGTAAATCGAGTGCCTACTCCAATTACTAAATCTGCTTCTTTAGCGATTGTATTAGCAGCTGAGTTCCCTGTTACACCTATTCCGCCCAGATTATAGCGATAGTCACTTTCAACGGCACTTTTCCCTGCTTGAGTTTCTCCAAATGGAATATGGAACTCACTAGCAAATTGTTTTAACTCTTTTACAGCTTCTGAATACCGAACGCCTCCTCCACAAATGATGATTGGCTTTTTCTTTGTTTTCATTAATTGAATTGCATCTGCTAGACTGTCCCTAGTCGGAAGGCGGCGCTCAATGCGGTGAACGCGCTTTTGGAAGAAATAAGCTGGAAAATCCCATGCTTCCCCCTGCACATCTTGAGGCAAACAAATAGTTACAGCTCCCGTATCTGCTGGATTCGTTAATACACGCATCGCATTAATCATAGCTGTCATCAATTGTTCAGGGCGGCTTACGCGATCCCAGTACTTACTCACTGGTCGAAAAGCATCGTTTGTAGAAATAGATAAATCATATGACTGTTCAATTTGCTGCAAAACGGGATCCGGCTGTCTAGTTGCAAATACATCACCAGGAAGCAGCAAAATTGGAATATTATTAGCTGAAGCAGTGGCTGCCGTTGTAACCATATTTGCTGAACCTGGCCCCACTGAAGATGTGCAAGCCATAATTTGCTTTCGATGTTTTTGTTTTGCAAAAGCCATCGCTGCATTGGCCATTCCTTGTTCATTACGTCCTTGATATACATCTAGATTTCCTGGATCTTCTTCCAAAGCTTGCCCAAGACCTACCACATTTCCGTGCCCGAAAATTGTAAAAATCCCTTTAATAAACTGATGCTGCTTTCCATCAAATTCAACATACTGCTGATTTAAAAACTTCACTAATGCTTGTGCCGTCGTCATTCTAACTGTTTCCATGCTTCTTTCTCCCTTCTAGTACTAGATTGCGATTTTAAAAAAGGAAGCATAAGGAATATCTTTAATTCCTGATACTTCCTTTAAAAATGAGATGCGATTTTTAATGAATTACTTACCAGCGCGTTGTTACCATTTTCTTTCTTGTATAAAACTCCACGCCATCCGTACCGTTTGCATGAAGATCACCATAAAAAGAATCTTTCCAGCCAGAGAATGGGAAGAATGCCATAGGTGCCGGTACCCCTACATTTACTCCTAACATACCAGATTCAATATTTTCACGGAACTCACGTACACTTGCGCCGCTATCTGTATAAATACAAGCACCGTTTGCAAATCGAGAGTTATTAGCTACTTCAATAGCTTCTTCTAATGTTTTCACACGTACAATGGACAGCACAGGTGCAAAAATTTCATCTTGCCAAATTTTCATTTCTTGCGTAACATGATCAAAAATCGTTGGTCCGACAAAGTAGCCATTGCCATTTACTGCTGCATCTGTGCGACCGTCACGAATAAGCTTTGCTCCTTCTTGCACGCCTGATTCAATATAGCTGAGCGTACGCTCTTTATGATTTTCACGAATAACTGGTCCTAAGAAGACATTTTCTTCTAAGCCGTCGCCAATTACAATATCATTTGCTTCCTCTACTAATCTTTCAATTAGCTGATCCGCAATTTCTTCTTGTACAGTAACAACAGATGCTGCCATACAACGTTCACCTGCTGAACCAAAAGCGGCTCCGATAATTTGTTTTGTTGCTACGTTCAAATCTGCATCCTTTAATACAATTGAATGGTTTTTAGCACCGGCTAAAGCTTGAACACGCTTTAAGTTTTCCGTACCTTTTTTGTACACGTACTCAGCTACAGGCTGGGAACCTACAAACGAAATAGCTTTCACTAACTTATGTTCAAGAAGACCGTTTACCACATCATGCGCGCCGTTTACAATGTTTAATACACCTTTTGGCAAACCAGCTTCTTCAAATAATTCTACTAATCTTGCAGCTAAAAGCGGTGTACGCTCAGAAGGCTTTAACACAAATGTATTGCCGCAAGCGATCGCAAGCGGGAACATCCAGCAAGGAACCATCATTGGAAAATTAAACGGCGTAATTCCCCCAATGACACCAATTGGGTAGCGGTACATGCCAGACTCAATGTCTGTTGCAATATCAGGAAGCTGTTTCCCCATCATTAACGTAGGAGCACCCGCCGCAAATTCTACACATTCAATACCACGCTGCACTTCGCCTCGCGCTTCGTTAAAGCTTTTTCCGTTTTCAACCGTCACTAACTTTGCTAATTCATCCCAGTTATCTACTAATAGCTGCTGATACTTGAATAAAATTCGTGCACGTTTAGGCACGGCTGTTTTTGCCCACCCTTTGAACGCTTCATTTGCTGCTTGCACCGCTTGATCTACGTCTTCTTTTGTAGAAAGAGGTACCTGTGCGATTAATTCACCTGTCGCTGGGTTATACACAGGTTCCGTTTTTGATGTAGCTGATTCAATCCATTGTCCACCAATATAGTTTTTTACTGTTTTTACTGCTGTCTGTGTCATAGAATATCTCTCCCTTTATCTCATTTTAATAAGTTGCTATTCCTTTAATCTCTCAAGATTTTCCCTTTGTTTATTAAACTTCCTGCAAAACTTCCGTTGCTGTCTCCATAAAGTTGAAGAGCTCAACGCTTGTCGGCATAGCATCTGAACAGCTGTGTTTTGAAATTACAATCGAAGCAGAGGCACCCCCCAATCGCATTGCCTGTGGAATTTCCAGCCCTTGCATCAATCCGTAAATAAAGGCTGAAGCATATGAATCACCAGCGCCAAACGTTTTCAGAACTTTTGTTTTAAATATTCCTCCGCGGTGAGATTTACCATCTCTTGTATAGGCAATAGACCCTTCTCCACCGTGCTTAATCACGACGATTTGAGCATGGTGAGAAAACCAGCGCTCTGCTGTTACTTGATCATTAGATTCTTTATAATTTAAAAGTTTTTCCATCATGTCAAACTCTTCTCGCGTACCAATAATTACATCTGATTTTTCAGCGGCTAAATTAAAATAGACTGCCGTTTCAGCTTCCGATTCCCATGTATATGGACGATAGTCGATATCAAAAAACACTACAACTTCATGCTTGCGTGCGTGTTCTAGTGCTAAAAACACTGCTTCACGAGAAGGACTTTGCGCAAGAGCTGTTCCAGATATTAAAAGTGCCTTTGACTGTTTGATATATTCTTCGGATACTTCTGTAGGACTTAGCTTTAAATCCGCTACGTTATCACGATACATTAAGATGCTGCAATCTGTAGGGCTCTTGATTTCCGTAAAAGCAAGCCCCGTTACGGCCCCCGTTTTATCAACAACAATGCTATCTGTATTAATCTTATTTTTTTGCAGATAATCCATAATGAAGCGTCCCATTTGATCATCTGATACTTTTCCGATAAAACCGGTTTTTAAGCCTAGCCTTGCTGCTCCAATCGCAATATTAGCCGGAGAGCCTCCGACATATTTAGTAAATGTTTTAGTCTCTTCCATTGGACGCTGTGTTTCATTTGCATTTAAATCAATACATAAACGGCCAACAGCGATGAAATCTAACCCACGATTTTCTTTAAAAACAAGCGGATTCATCTTTATTCCTCCTTAGTTAAGCGCTTTCCTAAAAGGGTAGAAAGACCAATTTCTTTCATCCCCACGTTTACTGTCATTAATTCACTGCGTATTTTTTATGTTCAATCTTCACTGGCTGCCCGGATAGTAAAGATTCTTTTGCTGCTTTAGCAATCCGTTCTGCTTGTAACCCATCGTTCCCTGTACAAATAACGCTTTGCTTTTCCATAATTGCTCTTGCAAACTGTGTCACTTCCGCTATGTACGCTTGTGTATAGCGCTCAAGAAAGAAATACAGCGGCTTCTCTTTGACTACGCTTTCGCCTGTTGATATTTCTACTGTAGTAGGACGGCAATTGTCAGCGGCAGCTGCACCTTTTTCACCAAAAACTTCAAGGCGCTGATCGTAACCGTAGACAGCTTGACGACTGTTATCGATTACACCTAAAGCTCCATTTGCAAATTTTAATGACACAATTGCTGTATCTATATCCCCTGCTTCTTCAATAGCAGGATCGATGAGCGTAGTGCCGTAAGCCGATACTTCAATTACTTCACTGTCCATTACATAACGAGCCATATCAAAATCATGAATCATCATATCCATGAACAATCCTCCTGAAGCGCGAACGTATTCCGGACTCGGAGGCCGAGGATCTCTGGAGGTGATTTTTAAAATGTGCGGCTGTCCTACTTCTCCTTGCTGTACAAGATCATGCACTTTTTTAAAGTTGGGATCAAAGCGTCGGTTAAAGCCAACTTGAAGCTGCACGCCATGTTCTTTTACTACTTCTAACGCTTGGATTGTTTCTTCTACTGAAAAACTAACGGGCTTTTCACAGAAAATATGCTTTTTCGCTCGAGCTGCTTCTTTAATAATCGATGCGTGCGTATTCGTTGGCGAACAAATGAAAACGGCATCAATTTCTGGATCAGCTAATAAATCTTGATAATTTGTTGTTAACGTCGAAATTTCTTTACTTGCAGCCCATTCATGTAAATGGTCTACTACCACATCTGAAACCGCTTTAATTTTTATTTGCGGCATTAATTTTAAATTATCAACGTGTAATTTCCCTATGCGTCCAGCACCAATTATTCCAATTGTAAGAATCCCCATCTTATTTTCCCCTTTAATTAAAAGTTAAGAAAACATTCGCTCAAACCTTTATAAAGGTTAAGCGCTTTCCTGATTCCAATTATACATAACGTTTTCTGAAATGCAAACAGTTTTTATAGATTATTTAGAATATTTGTTTTTTAGCATTCTAAATAATCTATAAAAAACTATTTTTATTTTTTATCTATTTATCGATGAAACATAAAGAAATTCTCTATATTTAAGTATTTTTATCATGAATTCAGTGATTATTGACTTACATACTAATATTTTTATGATCGAAATCATTTAATTGAAAATTATATATATTTGAAATTTTAATTGACGTTCAAAAAATGTAAGCGTATACTTTTTATCAAATAGATTAAGCGCTTAACCAAATTAGTTTGATGTTTTACACAAAATAATCGATCTGGTGGTGTGGAAAATGAATGAATTTATTTCCAGAAAAACGGCTTTAGACAGGATTGGGATCCCTTCTCATTTAACGTGGGGATACATAGGTATTATTGTTTTTATGATTGGCGATGGTTTAGAACAAGGATGGTTATCTCCTTATCTTGTAGAACGAGGTTTAACCATTGAACATGCTGCTTTACTGTTTACTGTTTACGGCATTACGGTCTCTGTTTCTTCCTGGTTCTCCGGCGTACTGGTTCAACTGTGGGGTCCTAGAAAAGCAATGGCATTCGGCTTGATATCCTTTATTATTGGTTCAATTGGATTTATAGGTTTAGGACTTCATATTATGAATTACACAATTATACTAATTTGTTATGCTCTTAGAGGATTTGGTTATCCTTTATTTGCTTACTCATTCTTGGTCTGGGTGTCTTACCGCACGCCCCAGGAAATGCTTTCAAAAGCAGTAGGCTGGTTTTGGTTTGTCTTCCAGCTCGGATTAAGCGTAATCGGAGCCTTTTACTCAAGTTATATGGTTCCAAAAATTGGAGAAATCGCTACCTTATGGAGTGGTTTACTTTTTGTTTTGATCGGTGGAATCTTTTCGATTATTATGAATAAAGACAAGTTTACCGTACAAAAAGTAAACGATAATAAAACAAAAGAATTAATGAAAGGGATTACAATTGCATTTGAGAACCCTAAAGTAGGAATCGGCGGTATCGTAAAGATTATTAACTCTGCTGCTCAATTTGGATTTGTTGTTTTCTTGCCAACATATATGATGAAACATGATTTTACGATGAGTGAATGGTTGCAAATTTGGGGTACATTGTTTTTTGTGAATATGGCTTTTAATATTATTTTTGGTATTGTTGGAGATAAGTTTGGCTGGGTAAATACAATCAAATGGTTTGGCGGAGTTGGATGCGGAATTGTAACACTTGCTCTCTACTATGTACCGCAATTCGTCGGACATAATTATTGGGTAATGATGATTGTCGCATGCTGTTACGGTGCAACGCTAGCAGGTTATGTCCCTCTTACAGCGTTAGTGCCTTCTTTAGCTCCGGAGAATAAAGGAGCTGCAATGTCTGTGTTGAACTTAGGATCTGGACTTTCTGCTTTTGTAGGTCCTTTAATTGTGACCGTTTTTATTGGTCTTTTGGGCACGGGCGGCGTAATTTGGATCTTTGCTTGCTTATACTTCTTTGGTGCTTTTCTAACTGGTTTCCTTACGATTCCAACAGAGACAACTATTAAAGGCGAAACAATAAACGAAGTCAAAAGTCCGGTCTCTCTATAAATATGCTTAAGAAGAAAAAGCTGCAGGTGTTGAGACACCTGCAGCTTTTTTACTTTCTCTATTTTATAACTTTTTTACCGACGCACGTTCTACTAGTTCGGGAATAATCGTTACTCGCTGTTTCGCATGCTCTTCTTTTTTCATAGACTTTAACAGCTGTTCAAACGTACTAGTAGCCATCTGAGAAATGGGTTGTTCAATCGTTGTCAAACCCGGCTCAGCAATATCAGCATAAATCGTATTATCGAATCCAATTACCGACAGATCTCCCGGGATCGAAAGCCCCTGCTTTCTTGCCTCGTTTATGAGCGATACCCCAATTAGATCTGTACATGCAAAGACTGCTGTTGGCCTATTAGGCAAGGAAAGCAGCTGTTTACTTGCTCTCCTGCTATCTTCTACTGTTGAATAACAGCTGATAATGGATTGATTTTCTAGTGATAAATTTGCTTCTGTGAGCGCTTGTTTAAATCCCGCTAATCGTCCCTCACTGCTTTTTCTATCTTTTTCAGTCATAATCGTTACCGATTGATGACCTTTTTCTATTAAATACGTACCTGCGATATATCCTCCGCGAACGTTATCAATTGTCACTACATGCGTTGAAATAGAAGGATGGTCAACTGAAAACAATACAAGCGGTACATCATGCTTCACGATCTTCTTTACGAGCTTCGTATCATTTAGTTCGGTTGCGATAATGATTCCATCTACTTGTTTTTTAAATAAAAGATCTATATATTCATGTTCGCGCGCAGTTTGATGATCTGTACTGCATAAAAAAAGCGTGTATCCCGCTGCTCTAGCACTATTTTCAAAAGCTCTTGCTACCTCTGCAAAAAAAGGATTCGAGATATCAGGAACTAGAACACCGATCGTGTACGTCTTTTTTCCTGTTAACGCCGCTGCAACACTGCTAGGCTGATAATCTAATTCCATCATTACTTCATTCACTTTTTTTATCGTTTTTTCACTAATACGGCCTGTTTGATTGATTACTTTGGATACAGTGGCTATTGATACCCCTGCTTTTTTCGCAACATCGTAAATGGTTGGTTTCACTTTCACTGTTCCTTTCTTCGTGATTTCTTTCCTTATTTTATCACGAAAGTATTCAATCGTTTATTTTAGATACAATCTTTCGTTTTAAAAGAGAAATAAAAAAGCTGTTCAATGTGCAACAGCTTTTTTTAAAATGATTAATTTTTCAACGATTGTTTGCTCATCCATTCCATTATGCTTGTTGTGCTTCCGTTTATTTTAGCGTTGGGCTCATTATTATACAGATATATCCAAGATGAATGTCCATTATACTGATAGGGCGAACCATCGTTATTTTTATACAAGCCTGTGGTGTCATGGACATCCTCAAATAGTGATAAATAAACATTATTTGCATGGCTTTTCACCAAACGTTCATAAGTTGGAAGAGTGTTAATTGTTGGCGGAAGGACCGTATCATTCTTGGCGGCTACGAACCAAATAGGTGTTTCTTTCATCTTTTCAATATCTTGATTCGTAATTAATCTATCATTTAGTCCTTCACATACTGGAAATGCTGCTGCAAAGTATTTTGGATAATCACGAATCATAAGCATAGTCATATATCCGCCATTAGATGCTCCTCCGATATAGATTCTATTGGGATCAATATCAGGGTTTTTAGAAACATATTCTTCAATTAAGGCCATCAGTGATTCTTTATAAATAGAAGTTCCATCCGCTTTACTCGTATAACCATCCATCCATTTTGTTGGCGCTTGCGGTACTAAAACGTAGGCACCTTCAAAATAAGCCTGAGTTTCTTTTGTGATAAAACTAACAGCTTTATTGGCAGATAAGGGAATTGTTGCATCTGTTCCTCCCTCTCCTCCACCATGTAGCCAAATGATTAATGGATTCTTTTTCTTATCCTTTGCCGGTGCATGACTTGCGTATGCTAATTCTATATTTTGATATATACCTTTTTTAATTGTAAAATCATCTACGAGTTCTTTTTTCTCTCCCGCAAACTGTTTCACTACAAGCCCTGACAACTTTCCTTTATTTGTTATCATGTCTTTTTGCTGAGTAATGGTATATTGACTGTCTATCCATGCATTTAACCCTGTACCCTATTCATCGTAATTTAGTGGTGCTCCTAATGAAACAGCTGGTCCAACTTCCATTTCTAAAACTGCATATTTTCCAGTATGTACGGCTGGTTGTCCATCTTTATCGGATACATAGGCTTTTTTTACTGTACGACCTCCTTGTTCCAATAAAGACGGTTCTAATCGACTATCACTTCGAGCCACATGCACCTTAAACGTTTCTTTTGTAAGTGAATTGGTTGGAACAGGTTCACCTAAGTCAATAATAATTTTTGTGATCGCCGCTCCCCAGTCATAAATCTCTGTCACTGTACGATAGGATGTAGATTTTTCGTGCGTCTGCTTCGCCAGCGCTGCTTTCTCATAAGAGAGTACAATGCCAATTGCTAAACTCAATGTAATAGCCAATAGTACAGACTTTTTTAACCTTTGATACATAGCAAATCTCCTCCTTTTAAATAGAATAGGAATATTAAAATTCTCCTTCTATCTTAATCGTTTTGTAACCGCTTACTTACTTGTGTTCTATTTTACTTGCCCTCTCTCTCTTTCTACACATAATTATTTTCCGTTACCTAGCGGAAACTTTTGGTTCTTTATTCCAATAAGCATATTCTATAAGTCCCTGAAAAAATTTTTTTATTTTATGTATAAAAACTATCTATTAATCAAATCATAATCTTAACCTTATAAAAGGAGTTGATTATGATGGCAAACAGCAGAAATAAGAGCAGCAACGAATTAGCAGTACACGGTGCTCAACAAGCAATCGATCAAATGAAATATGAGATCGCTAGTGAATTTGGCGTAACTCTTGGTCCTGACACAACTGCACGCGCAAACGGCTCAGTAGGCGGCGAAATCACAAAACGTCTTGTGCAAATGGCTGAACAGCAACTTGGCGGCGGACGTTTCTAAATCACTATCATAAGCAATACGGCTGGAGGAAGAGCGAATAACCGTTCTTCCTTTTCCCATTTTTACATAATCTCTTATCGCATTTCTTCTCCTCTATATGTATCTAAAACAAAACCTCCCCATAACGTTTACGTTCCGTTATATAAGGTTCTCTTTCTCTCACAATAGATTGTTTATGATAAAACATAAAAAGAAGTTCCTTTTATAGGAACTTCTTTCATCTCACTCTATAAATGTGCAAGCTCTTTAGATATCTTTTCGGTCTTTGCTTTTAGCTGCTCTTGCTGACCTTCTAAGTCAGCAAGAACAGCTAATACTTCCGTATTCTCTGGTTCTTCTTCATACTGTTTTAACGTAGCAACAAGAGACTGTGAAACTTTGATGAGCTTCTGATTAACTTCTTGCTGCTGTTTTAAATAGTCAAGTTCGTATTCTGTTTTTTCTAGATTTCTCATCGGTCCCCTTCCTTTCGTTAACTAGCTTTTATTTAAGAACGCAGTCTTTTATTATCGCATTTGGTTACTTCAACATTACCTTATTTTATTTTCGTGATTGCCGTATAACATTTTTTCATTCATTGGGTCAGCTGATTTTTCAGCAGGTGTCACTGTTTGTCCTAGAGCTGAATTGTGTTTATCATGCTCAACTGCGTCTACCATCAGCAAAACTTTTCCTTTTTTAAGATCAGATACATATGAGGAAGCTTCTGCAGCAGGTACACCATATTCGGTTAATTGATTTTCGATTCGATTAACATCTTGATCCATTTTTTCTTCAGACGGCGTAAAAGCATTTTTTATTTTCTCCATAAAGGATTGATGGTGCTTTGAGTGTTGATCTGTATCAACTGTTTGCACACCAATTCCTGCAGAATGCTCAATCGCTTCTGTATTTTCATGACGCAGACCACTGTTTGTCAAGACAGAAAGTGCACTATCCGGATATCCCTGTGTTTTTAAATTTCGAATCGCTGTAATAACCGCTGCCTCTGAATCATACGTACCTACTACATTTTTTGTCATTTTCTCTTCCTCCTAGGTATTATCATTTTTTAGCTTGTTATAGTATTAATACCCTTGGATTTTTTGGTAAAACTTTTTAATTTTATCTCTAACTCTCCTTACAAGGAGAAACCAATAAAATAACAGACCTGAATCTAAAAATTCAAGTCTGCTTCATGGTATCAATGATTTGTATTATAAAATTGGTGACAGTAAGCGAGATACCGCTTCTTTAAATTTTATAAGAAGAGAGCGCTCTTTATATCGTTCAAACGTTAATTTTGAACTGCATTGCACATCTTCAAGAAACAGGTTCTGCAACTTTTTGGCAATAGGCTGGTCATATACAACTGCATTCACTTCAAAATTAAGGCTGAAACTTCGTGGATCAATATTCGTCGTGCCTACAGAAGACACTTCATTATCTACTACAATCGTTTTAGCATGCAAAAAGCCTTTTTCATAGAGATAAATATGTGCACCATACGTCAGCAGTTCGCCTACGTGAGACCACGTAGCCCAATAAACAAAAGGATGATCGGGTTTGTTTGGAATCATAATATGAATCTCTACTCCAGATAATAAAGCAATTTTACAAGCATCCATAAAGCTTGCGTCTGGAATAAAGTAAGGCGTTTGAAGGTACACACTTTCTTTGGCCGACATAATCAATGAGATATACATGTTTTTCAGATGCTGAGTAGTCGAGTTTGGCCCGCTTGCTACAATTTGTACAGGAACCGTTCCAGAATGAGTTTCTGTACGATGCAAAAATTGTTCCAGTTCAATTGGCTGCTTTGTTGCTTGATGCCAATCTAAAATGAATCTCCCTTGAATATCGTTCACTGACTCTCCTTTAATACGAAAATGAGTGTCTCTCCAATAACCCATTTTTGGATCTAACCCTAAATATTCATCTCCTACGTTAAATCCTCCTATGTATGCTACTTCACCATCAATAATACAAAGCTTTCGATGATTTCGATTGTTAATCCGAAAATTAATTAAGCGAAGAATTGAAGGGAAAAACGCCTGTGCTTCGCCGCCATATGAAATAAGCTCCTTAAAAAATGATGGCGTCATTTTTCTAGATCCTACTTCATCATAAAGAACGCGAACCTTTATGCCTTCTTTTGCTTTTTTTGTTAGCTCATCTCTTAATTTTTTCCCAAGATTATCTCGTTGAATAATATAATATTGAATATTAATTTCTTTTTTAGCATTTCGAATGTCCTCAAACAATGCATCAAATTTCTGATTACCATCACTAAAGATATCAATTTCATTGTCCGTGCGCACGAGTGACTTAGAAGAATTTAAATTAGTGAACAGCAGTTTATTATGTTGAATCAATAAATCATTTCGATACTCATGGGTAGCTTTAAGTTCTTTTAATTGTTCATCTACTGAAGATCTTAAATATTCCCGCTCATCAGATGATAACTTATAAAAGTTCTTCTGTTTTAGCTGTCTTCCAAAGAATAGATATACAATAAAGCCGACAATCGGTATAAAAAATAAAATAAGAAGCCACGCCCATGTAGATCCTATATCTCTTCGTTCGATGAAAATAAGAATACCGGCTAATAAAACATTAATAGCTGTTACAACAGATACACTTAGTGTAAAGATATGGGCAAATTCCATCCTATTACTCCTTTCTTTCTACTGCATTGCTTTATTAACTCATTTCCGTTTTTAACGCTTTCATTCACTTTACTATACATAACACAGATCGCTTCCTTTTTCACCTTTAGGATCCAAATTTTTTCTTTTTTGCTACACTAAAAATGTGAAATATTTCTTTTATGGTGTATTAAAAACAAGGGGGGAGATAATTTGTTTTTTTCGTTTATTTTTCTTAGCCTCATCAATGTATTTGTCAGTATTAGCCTGGGGTATACGGCTTATCAATTATTTAGAAAAGCATTTATTGGAGGTATTCTTACGTGTATCCTTGCTTGCAGCGCCCCTATCATGTTTGTATGGCCTTCCCTGTTTCTATCAACGGGCATATCACTTTTTCTCTACTTTCTCATTATTTACTCAAAAAAGCACATATCATCTAATATATAAATAAAAAACACGAAAATCTAAGATTTCCGTGTTTTTTATCTACAAGCTGTATACGTAATAATCTTGCACGTGATATGAATTGAAACCGCATGTTTCGTAGAGTTGCAAAGCGCGTTTGTTTTTCGCTTCAACCTCAAGAAATATATCATATCCTAGCCGAAACTGCTTTAAAACAACTTGTTTTAAAGCAGCTTTTCCTATTCCTGATTTTTGGTAAGAAGGTAAAATACCAAATCCATAAATCCATGCTTCGCTTTTATCATACGATACCCTTAACTTTCCAACCGCTTGACTATTGTACTCTACGATAAAATGAATTTGCTGTTCTTCCGTTTTCGTTTGTTCATAATAAGCAGCTGCTTCTGTTAAAGACATACCAAAGCATTCCACATCGACTTGCATTTCCATTTTCATATCTGTATCTGATTGGGAAGAGCGAAGTGTAACAAAGGGATTATCATCTTCCAATTCTTTTTCTGCCCACTTCATTTGATATTCTGAAAAAGTAAATGAACATGGAATTTGCTTTAAGAACTCCCTGCCTGAAACCGAATCGCCAGGAGCATTTAATAAAATCTCTGTATACCCACGCTTCTTACATATATGTAAAGCTTGAGAAAACAGCTTTGAAAAAATCATTTTTCGGCGATAGCTAGGAGCGACCATTCCGCATATTTCTACTGTATTCCCAAACCCATAAAGACCAATAAACCCAACAAGCTGATTATCTTCATAATGAAAAAAATCGTTAACTTCATTTTGTTTTCGACTTCGTAACATATCAAAATTCAGCTTCAGCTCTATGTGCTCTTCTTGTTCGCAAATAGACTGTAGCTTTTGTATATCTTCTAACACATGTTGTTCTAACATAAAACGCCCCCTGCATTCTTCTTTTTATTATAAGTTCGGCTTTATTTAACTTTTTCCTTTCATCTTTAGCGCAATAGTCGAATAATTATAGGGTAAAAGCAAGATCAAAAAGCATATAGAGTAATCAAACTAAATAGGCGGGGTGCTTATGAAAAAGACCATTTTAATAAGTTTTATGGCACTAGTTGCTTTAACCATTATTTATTGCCTGCAGAAAGAATTCATTTTCGCTTTAGCTTTGTGGAGCATTTATGGAACAGTATTATCTGTTTTTGTATATTTTTCTTTTTACAAATCAACGGAAGATCGCGAGGAGGAGTAACAATAAAGCTATTAAAAGGTCGGTGAAATAAACTTTTTTACAGACCTTTTATAAATTTACAACTGGGATATATGTTGGTAACAACTTAGAAACAAGTAACCCTTATTCTTAGTGTTATAGAAAAGTTATTACCTATTTCACTAAGGAGTTGGATATTTGTATGAAGACAATTACAAAATCTATATCGGTTTTAGCATTAGCAGCGGGCTTTACTTTTTCATCTCTATCTGGAACACTGCCATTCACTCACGAGCAAACAGCAAGTGCAGCAGAAAAAATAAACGCACCGTTCAGCGTATATGAAGTGACCGCAAACGTACTCAATATACGTGCAAAACCTAGCACTCAGGGAAAGATTCTTGATACATTAAGAAAAAAAGATCAAATCGAAGTAGTCAAGTTTGTAAATGCAGACTGGGCCGCCATTAAAATAATTGGCGGCACCGGATATATCAGTACTTCCTATTTAATGAAAGTCCCTACCACTGTTCATACAGCTGCTAACCTTAATTTACGCCCAGGGCCTAGCACAAGCAACAAAGTTGTAACAACTATTCCTAAAGGAAAAAGCGTCAGCTTCTTAGCTTGGGGCTACTCAAAAGATAACAAGCTTTCATTTGATTGGGCTTTTGTAGAATACAACGGCTTTAAAGGATATGTAAGCACTGCGTACTTACAGTTACCTACTTATAGATAAAAATAGATAACTCCCTTGAATTATTTCAAGGGAGTTTATTTATGGACAACTGATTAATAGTGCCCTGCCCATGAAGCACCGATGATAATTAGTAAAATAAATAGCACAACGATTAGCGCAAAGCTACTTCCGTGACTTGATCCGTACCCATAACCATAACCTCCGTAAAAACTCATTTTCTTTCACCTCCCTTTTTTGTAGAATATGTGAAGGGAAATGAAAACGAACATGAGTATTCTTTATCACAAAATTCATTATAATTTATAAACGTTAACTCTTTTACTAGTAAGGCATAGGATATATCATCCCGTGCTTCATCTCTACATCTTTCCCTCGTTCCCCTTTTTAAAGTAAGGGTATATTCCAGCAATACAAAAAAAGAAGAGTTTATATAACTCTTCTTTTTTATTGAACCAGATTATCAACTTGCATGTAGTCATTATAATATTCTTCTAACGTAATTCCTTTCTTAGACACCTTAGAGGCGAGTTCTTTTCCGACAAATCGTATATGCCACGGCTCATATTTATAACCTGTAATCTGCTGCTTTCCTTCTGGATAGCGAACAATATATCCGTATTTATATGAATTTGCTTCAATCCATTTGGCTTCAGGAGTATCTTTAAAACAATCTTGAGCTGCACACTTACCGGTGCTGCTTGATACATCTATACTTAAACCAGTTTGATGTTCACTGCTGCCTGGATGAGCACTGTAATGATTAGCTGCCGCTTCTCCATCTTGTTTTATATACGCTTGATAAAGAGATTCTTGACGACTTTGAGAACGATAGGCAGAAACACCGGCTAGGTAAATTCCTTCTCGTTCAGCAGCTGAAAACATCCTTTCTAATGCTTTTGCTGCTTCTGTACGCATTTGGCGCTTTTCGATTTTTTCTTTAAATACAAACCGAACGTCTGGGTATACAAGGTCAGTGGGTTCATAGTGATCAGGAAGAAGATTTTGCTTGTTTACTAACACAGCAATGGATTCTGGGTTCCCTACAATTTCTATACTATTCTGCTTCTGTTTAGAAGAAGATAAAGGATTATGATCAGACGTATTCAAATGATCATCGTGCTGAAATAATCCCTGATAGCCTAGATACGAGAATCCTGCGATAACACCCAGCACTATTAGTAAAGCTATTTTTTTACAAAGTTTCATATTTCTATACTCCTGACATATTTTCAGCTTTTTAGGACACTCAAACATTGTATACAAATCAAGAAATAATTACTAATATAACAAACTAATTCCTACTATAAATTTTAGTATGCCCGGACCTAATTTTTTCAAACGTTCATTTTAAGCATAAAAAAAGAGATGTCTCCTAAAAGACATCTCTCTTTACTTCTATTCTATAAGACTAGTATTAGTCGATAACTGTAATTTTAACTGATCTTCTGCCCCAGTCTTGTGCAGCACTATCTGAAGAAACGAATACATCAATTCGATTTCCTTTAATTGCGCCACCTGTATCTGCTGCTACAGCTTGACCATAACCTTCAACGTATACTTTTGAACCTAATGGAATAACGCTAGGATCAACCGCAATTACTCGTTGATTTGGATTTGATTTTAAATTTACTCCAGTAGCTGTTGTACCACTGCATCCAGCACAGTTAGCTGTATAAGCTGTTGCTTCAACAGTCATAGACTTGCCGCTAGCTTGCTGTTGAGACTGCTGTTGCTGCTGTTGAGCTGCTTGTTGCTGTTGCTGAGCTGCTTGTTCTTTTTGTGCTTGCTCTTGTGCTGCTGCTTGAGCTTGCTCTTGTTCTTTTTGTGCTTGCTCTTGTGCTGCCTGTGCTTGTGCTGCTGCTTGAGCTTGCTCTTGTTCTTTTTGTGCCTGCTCTTGTGCTGCCTGTGCTTGTGCTGCTACTTGAGCTTGCTCTTGTTCTTTTTGTGCCTGCTCTTGTGCTGCCTGTGCTTGTGCTGCTTGAGCTTGCTCTTGTTCTTTTTGTGCTTGCTCTTGTGCTGCCTGTGCTTGTGCTGCTTGAGCTTGCTCTTGTTCTTTTTGTGCTTGTTCTTGTGCTGCCTGTGCTTGTGCTGCTTGAGCTTGCTCTTGTTCTTTTTGTGCTTGCTCTTGTGCTACCTGTGCTTGTGCTGCTTGAGCTTGCTCTTGTTCTTTTTGCGTTTGTTCTTGTGCTGCTTGTTCTTGCTGAGCTTGTGCCGTTTGAGACTGCTGCGCTTGTGGAGCTGCCTTTGCTACTGGCGCACTAGCTGTTTGAGATTGAGCTGCTTGTGCCGTTTTAATTTTAAATTGTTCTCCAGGGAAAACTAAGTCTGATGTTAAACCGTTCCATTCTTTAATTTCTTCTACTGTTACGCCATAATGTTGACCGATTGACCACAAAGTGTCACCACGTTTTACAGTATGTACGATTTCTTTTATGCTAGATAAGTTTAGTGTCTGATTTGGATAAATTAGTGTTGATGTTAATTTATTAGCATCTTTTAGCTCGTCTACGCTCACATTATGATTTTGAGCGATTTTCCATAAAGTGTCACCTTTTTGTACTTCATACGTTCCGCTTGTAGAGGCAGATGCTGCACCTACAAATCCTGCTGAAAGAATTGCCGTTGTCCCTAGAGTAAATACAAATTTCTTCATTTTCCGAATACCTCCTTATTTACTCAATGACTGAATGATACCACCTGTTCATTTCACTTCCATTACAGGAATATTTTACTTTTATTACGGATTTAATTAATTTTAAACATTTTCTTGTAATATTTCTGACAATTCATTTTTGAATAATGATTAAATTTCATCAAAATCATGTCAAAATTTGAAGAAAACTCTATAAAAAGTTGGAGTTGTATTCGGTGATAAAAGTAACTTATCAGCAAAAAAAACCTTCTAAAAGCAGTTAGCTTTTAGAAGGTTTTTTTACTGATATGAAACAGTTAAAGTTGGAGCATATGCAGGATTGTCGCCCCCATAAATTTCAACTACGTCACTTAAAAAGTCCGCTGGACCTGAGCTTGACAAGCGAAACTGAGTTTTGCCGGTCCTATTCATATATCCCCAAAGCGAGGAAGGAAGTTGAATAGTTGTATATCCATTATTGAGTGAAGGCACTGATATTTGGAAGCCTCCTGAAATAGATGGTGAAGCCTGATAATCTATTTGTTCTAAAGCACTGCTAGTTCCAAATACACCGCTTTTAATATCGCCTTTCAAAGATGAAATATTACCAGTTGAAGATTTGCGATAAATTTTTAAAGATACATCCGTAATGATTGCATCATCAGGTAAAGAACCTGTGTCAAAAGATAAAATGGTTCGGTATGTGTCGGTATTGTACATTCCTTTATCCCCAATTTTATGAATAGAACTACTCATACCGTCAGCTGATAAGTTTCCGATAAATCCATCTTCAGCAGCAAGTGAAGAAAATACTGAAGATTTCTCTGAAGTTCCAGAAATTTGATAAACTTCCGTCTTTACTTCCTCTTGGTTACCCGCTGCGTCTACACTAAAAAACTTTACTGTTTTGCTAGAGTTGATGGTAATAGGCTCAGAGTACTTTAGAGAATTAACAGTTGGTATGCTTCCATCTAATGTATAGTAAGTGGTGGCAGGTTCATTGGTTGATAATGTAACAGAAACAGAACTTCCATACGTTCCTCCCGCTGGTGAAGCAGCTGTAACCGGTGGGGATATATCTCCTGGATTAGGAGCATCACCATTTTTCGGATGGCTTTTAAAAAAGTTCCAGCTTAATTTAGTTGCATTTGGTCCTTTAGGATCTGTATAAGAACCGGATGTACTTCCCCCTGACCAAGCATGTCCCATTCCTTCTATCATGTACTTTTCCATTACTGTTTTTCCTGCTGTATCTTTGTAAATATATTGCGTATAGCTTCTTCCACCAGATACTGTACCTGTTGCAGTTTGATCTGCCGTATCATCAATATCGTTATTATCCAGCCCATCAGACGCTCTATCATTTGTTTGAGCCCATTGCGATAATATTTGATGCGCATTTATAGGCGCAACAGTGTAGTCAGCTGTCCCATGAAACAAAATAACTGGAACCACTCGTTTATGATCTCCCATGGCTGAATAGGCTAAATCTCCTTGTTGGATAGGATTAGGACCTCCACTGCTCATTGCTGTATAAGCACCTGTCACATTAGTCGCTGCTTTATATTCTAAGCCAGCCCCAACGCTGATAGCCGCAAATATGTCTGGATAAGTAGCTCCCATAATAACACTCATAGCTGCTCCAGCAGATAGCCCTCCAACAAAGACTTGGTCGGCATCTATTGAATAACTGCTTTTTATTTGATTGACCATTCCAGCAATTAACGCTGGTTCACCGCTTCCCCTTGATTGATGAGCAGTATCAAACCAGTTCCAACACTTATTTGAATTAGCAGAAGAGGGTTGTTCTGGATAAAGAACAAGAAACTTCTCTGTCTCCGCCAGTTCATTCATTTGTGTTCCTGCTGCAAATTGATCAGGGTCTTGAGTACAGCCATGTAGCATAACTACTAGAGGTAAGGCAGCACCTCCCTGATAACTGCTAGGTACGTACAGTTTGTATGTCCTTCCGTTATATGTTTTAGAGGTAAAACCTCCTGCGGCTGAAGAAGATACAGCACCTAAAGATAAAAAAAGTATAAAAATCATCCCTGCTATAAATAATCGTTTCATCTTCCTGCTTCCTCCTTATATTGATATGGTTATACTTAGCAGCAAACGTACATATCGGTATGGTATGGAAATGAATAAGAGTTACTAGTAAGATGATAGCAAGGTTTTGTGTAATAAAATTTATATTAACTGCACGATTTGCCTACGGTTATGAGGACGAATAAAATCATTCATCTCCCAAAAAAGGAAAACGCTTACATAAAATTGTAAACGATTGTGCCGATAAATACTATAAAAAAGACATACCTTTTAAAAATAGGCCGGTATGTCTTCTATGGATTGCTTACTTAAGTATTCATATTGTGACTCGCTGCAATTTACCATAGCAATGGATTGAGGATAACGTTGTAAATGAGAAGGGAGCTCCTTAAACCCAAACTGATGATAATATTCAGGAAGAATATCGCTATACAGCATAAAAATAGCGCTGCGCTTCTCTATCTTCATCTTTTTAAAAAAGTCTTCAAGCATATCACGGCCATACCCCATTCGTTGATAAAGCTGGTGTACAACAACAGATCCAATACCGTGCAAAGCAAACTTTAATCGAGGAGTTTGTAAAAGAAGCAAAATAAATGAACCAATAATTTGATCCTCTTCATTTACGTATACATACCGAATTCCATATGTTTCTTCTTTTTGATTATCTCTCACATACTCTTTGTACGTCCTGCCTTTAGGCCATGCGGCATATCCCATTTGATAGACTTCTGCCAATTCTTCAGACTTTATTTTTCTTAATAACATGAACATCCCCTCTTTATTTATAATCCCATACGTCAGCAGACATTTTTTATAAAGTTAAAAATAGTTCCTGTATGTATATATTATACTTCATCCTACGGAAGCTTTCTTGCTCTGAGTCCTATTAACAGCTAATATGTGAGCTACTTTCTCAAAAAACTAGAAAAAATTCTTGATAGTTGTTCCTCACCCATAGCAGTCATATAGGTAAAGATACTCTTTATCATTCCATAAAAACATAGAGATGTAAATGTATTTCCAGCTTCATTTAGCATTCATTACGTATTACTCATCAAAAAAAGCATAGAAACTACGCTCTATGCTTTACAGTGAAAGTAATCATCATTTCTTAAGCTTTTTCGTTCTCTACATACTCCACTAGATGAAAGAAAAAACGATATGTAAGAATAAGAACTTCACCTATCGACATTTTTTCATTAAACTCTTTTATAGCATCTAACTCAATATTCACATCCCATAATCCATCTTTATCATTAAATAAAAGCTGGACGCTTGTTGGACTTTCATTAAGTTCTTTAGCAAAAAATTGTTTTAGTAAAGAACCGAATTTTTTTTGCATATGTAGCCCGGTTAATACTTTATATGTGCCAAACACATCATCCACTTCAAAAGAACATCCATCAAGCTTAATAAATTCGAACCATTTTGATTCTACATATAGAAATTCACTTCTGTGTTCTTTCAAGTAAGAAATGGGCGTATCTAAAAACGAAAGAGGAGATTCTTCTGCGATCAGCTCGTCCGTTTCTTTATCTACTCTTTCGATATAAGAATCTTTAAAACGTAAAGATTCCTCTTTTTCTTCTATCATCAGGTTTTGCGGTACCAACTTTTTTTGCAACGCATATTCCTTTTCTTCCTGGTATAGAGATAAAGATTGACCTTGAACGTTCATTTCTTTTTCAATATAAGTTTGAATATTACTTTGTAACATGAAAAAACCTCCTGATTAATCTGCATCACTATCTTATATCATAACCTAAACAAGTGTTTATAAATATAGCCAAACAAAAAATCCTTAGGCTATGCCTAAGGATAATAATGATATATTCAAGTATGTATAAAAGATAATTTGGTTGCGGGGACAGGATTTGAACCTGCGACCTTCGGGTTATGAGCCCGACGAGCTACCGAACTGCTCCACCCCGCGATAATAAAAATGCCTGGCAACGTCCTACTCTCACAGGGACAAAGTCCCAACTACCATTGGCGCTAAAGAGCTTAACTTCCGTGTTCGGTATGGGAACGGGTGTGACCTCTTCGCTATCGCCACCAGACAAGAGATTGCTCTCTCAAAACTAGATAACAGTTCGCTGAGTAAAGCTTACGCTTTTAAAGTTTGGTTAAGTCCTCGATCGATTAGTATCAGTCAGCTACACATGTCGCCACGCTTCCACCTCTGACCTATCAACCTGATCATCTTTCAGGGATCTTACTAGCTTACGCTATGGGAAATCTCATCTTGAGGGGGGCTTCATGCTTAGATGCTTTCAGCACTTATCCCGTCCACACATAGCTACCCAGCGATGCCTTTGGCAAGACAACTGGTACACCAGCGGTGTGTCCAT
>NZ_JBVVNT010000010.1:0-88947 GCF_055810735.1 Priestia sp. ST2
GTCCGCCGCTAACGTCATAGAAGCAAGCTTCTATGACGTTCGCTCGACTTGCATGTATTAGGCACGCCGCCAGCGTTCATCCTGAGCCAGGATCAAACTCTCCGAAGAAATGTTTGACTTGCTCATTAAAAAAATAAAAATTAACGTTGACGTTTGTCGCTTTGTTCAGTTTTCAAAGTTCAACAGCCACTCTTGAGCGACCTTATTATCTTATCAAGTTTTCAACGTGATGTCAACAACTTTTTAAAATTCTTTTTTTAGCTTCGTTGTTATTGATATCTCTCAACGACGCCTTATTATAATAATATATTAAAATTAAAAAATCAACATATTTTTATATTTTTTATTTATTCTCTAATTGAAAAAAGTTTAAAATAACATATTTTATAGATAATAGCATTGTGCCTTCACTATAATAAGGCTTACCTATCTTTTGGAGCAAAAACATGGTGTAATGAAAATCACCAATACTTTAATTTCAAAAAAAGAGTGCTTCTTATTTAGGAAGAAGCACTCTTTTTTTTGAAATTATAATTCAGTTAAGATTCCCCATTAATCATTTGCTCTGTCATCCAGCTTTTCTGCGAATAAACAGAATGTGTTATAATAAGAATATCTTTCGATATCACTGCACATGTTGTCTTAAGAAGCCATATTTGTTTTGACTAATATGGCTTTTTCTTCTGTCCATTTAAGTTTTCCTCCAAATTTCTCTGTACATATTTACAATTGGTCTCATGTCCACATATTAAATTCTTTTCTTATATTACATAAAACTTTTAGAAATAAATAAATAAAAATCCAATAAAAAAACGCTATCTGTGAATTCAATTTGTTAAATAGAAAAGATAGGTTTAAAATTTAGGACGTATACTTTGTGGAAAACGAAACACATTTTCAGGATCATATTTCGCCTTTATTTTCCGTAGTCTTTCATAGTTTGATCCATAGTATGCTTTTCCGTATTTTTCAATATTTTGATCTGGAACATTCACATATGATCCTGTTACATATGCTTTTAACTGTTGGCGTACTCTTTCAACGGATGCAAGATTCGCATCTTTCTGCGATTCATTGTCCCAACTAGAAGTCCATTCCGTGTAAAATAGTGGATTACGCCAAAAGAAGGCTGTTTCGTTACTTGGTACTCTGCTTAAAGCACCACCCCAATTTATAAAAAAGAAATTGGCTTCTGTTCCTGTAGCCTCTTCTAAAAATTGTTTCATAATTGAAATTGGTTCGTTCTCCCAAATGTCAAATACCCAGGCCGAAGAGAATTTAACACTCTGATCAGATCTGCCAGGAATAGGTTCATCAGGATCTAAGAAATCTATAGCATCTGGATAAGCTAACGTCTCTATAATTGTTTTTTTGGGGGTTCCAGCATTTAGTAAAGGTTTTAATAATCGCAGTAACTCCCTTTCCGAACCCAAGAAAATCCCCTCTGCATGGCACAATCCATTTATTTTGCTGTAAATCTCAAGTAAACACCCTAATCGTTCGTCTACGAACGGCGCCCATTGTTGCCAAGCTCTAAATACAGTTTCTAATTGTTCCCATGGCCAGATAATATTGAAGACAGTTGCTGTCTTAGGGGCCCGGTGAACTTTAAATGTGTATTCTGTGTTATATCCAAAATTACCGCCCCCACCGCCTTTAGAAGCCCATAGTAAATCTTCATTAATACACTCATCTGCTTGAATAATTTTTCCTTTTGCATCTACCATTTCTAGTCCGATAAGGTTGTCACTAACAAGCCCAATGGAGCGTGAGAGTACTCCAAATCCTCCACCCATGGTGATTCCTCCGATTCCAACGGTTGGGCTATCTCCGAACGGAGCCATAAAACCTTCCCGAGCTAACCCTTTTACTAGCGGCCCAACATGAATTCCTGTTTGAACTGTTGCAATCGCCTTTTTCTTATCTAAAGAAACTTTTTGCATATCACTCACATCAATAACAACGCCACCCTTTACTACTGAAAGATTCTTATCTAGAGCATGGCGGCCACTTCTGACACGCATCGGCACTTCATTCTCTCGAGCCCATTTAATAGCATTACTTACATCTTGCGAGTTCTGGGCGAAAACAAAGACAAGAGGATTCACATCAACATAAGGATTCCAATTCTTAGTTGCTTCTTTATAGCCGGGGTCCCCTTTAAAGATTACTCTTCCTGTTAACTGTGTTGATCCCATTAACTCAACTCCTAACTTTAAATTAAAAATGCAATTATAAATTTTATGTAATATAAATAGTAAAATATGCAATCTAACTTGATAATCATAGGAGATACATTAATAAAATTCGATATATTGAGTAAACTACTTAAGACAGATAAATTATTAATCTATGGCTGAATTTTAAAGAACGGAAAAACTCGCTTAACGTATTAGGGGATTTTTCTGTTCTTTAGATATATCCTATACATATTTAGTTAACAAAATAGAATTTATAATAAACAATATAAAGAAGCCCTTTTTATTAAATTAAGGGCTTTTTCATATTGCAGCTTGTCTACCTGTGAATACACTATAAATGAGTGAGAATTAACTCACTCACACCTTCTGGCTAATACAGCTATAAAAAGGAGGTGATTAAAATAGAAACATATAATCCCTACAGGAGTTAAAACAATTAGCTCAGACTAATGGGTTCGCGGGTAAACGAGATGATATCAAGGAGAAGGCTTCAGAAAACCACGCTATCAAAGAAGGAAAAATTGCAGATTTAGAACACGTGTCCGGATCTTTAGATGATGACCTCGAAGAATATAACGATTTCTGAAGGGGAAGCCACTAGATATATTGATATACCAGTGTTTTTATATACTACATTGAATCTTTGCTATTAAAGTTTAATTATATTATTACTAGCTATAAAAGCTATCCATTTAATGGATAGCTTTATTTTTTACTCACCATAATAAATGTTCTAGTTCTAGATAGAGATGTAATCAAAAAAAGTCTTTGATTCACAAGGACTCTTTTACTTTTTCAATAAATCGTTTAATACGGGTTTTTATACATTCAACTCTTACTAAATAAAAGGAAATGAACAATTTCTCTAGAATTTGTGTAAATAAAATTTCATTATATAGCAAACACAAAGAGAACATATTAGGAACGGGGGCCAACTATGGATATCAAGCAGGATACAATAAATGCTGAAGAAATGGCCAAGCGGTTAAATACAACCTCCAGCAATATTAGAAAATGGTGTATTGAATTAGAAAAACACGGTTATGAGTTTGTTAAGGATACTAGACGAAAACGTTACTATTCTAGTACTGATCAAACTTTATTATCAAATTTAAAATATGCTATTCAAGAGAAAAAACTGCCTTTAGAAATAGCTGCGATGACTGTTGTAAAAGGTTTTGATAGGAAGCGTTTCTCCTCAAGCACACAAGAAGAACACATAATAAATAAAGAAAATAACCTTGATCTTACTGTTCCCCAAGAACATAATAATCACACAGCAGATGCCGTATTAAATACAATAAAAGTACAATTTGAACAACAACAATCCATTAATAATAAATTATTAGAAATGCTAGATCATTATAAAGATGCTCTAAAAATATCAAAAGACGAAAGAAAAATAGAACAAGAACAGATGAACAAACAGTTAAAAGAGTTAGAAGAACGTTTGACTAAAGAAATAAGTCAACAAATTAATAATAGAGATAAAGCGATAATGGATTATATACGTCAGTCACAAAAACAAAATCAACAACAATTATTAGAAATTGCAACTGCAAAAGAAGGGAAACCAAAAGGTTTTTTCACTCGTTTATTTAGTAAATAGCCCTTTGATTATGTATGAAGTGTTCTTAATCAGGCACACAAGAGGACTTACTTTATCACTAACAAGAAGTTGACCTGGCCGCCTTAAGGCGGTCTCTTAGCTTTTATAAATAAAAAGCCATTGTCATTTCTTCTTATTCAATCCCCCTCCATGGATTATAGTCTCAACTCTAGAAATACAATCATGTATCTTATCCCCTTTTGAACAATTCACCGATAAAGTCTACTCAATGTATTACCCCAATAGAAAGTAATATTGAAAAATGCAAGAGCTTCAATAATTTAAAATTCCCACCTTCCTTTAAAGAAAATCCTAAATTTAATTAATAAGAACAAAAGATATATTTAATGATGCAAAAATTTATAAATATTTAAACTCAAAAAGAAAAAAGTAAAAGGGACAAGCATACAAGCAATTTTTTAAATTTTTCATATTAATAAAATATCAATATATAAAGGAGGGGAAACTTTGGGTTCTTCCAAAAAGGGAAATCGTCACCATGGTTCTCATAAGTGCTCCGATCACTGTTGTTGTCTTACTCCAAAGTCTTCAAGAAAAAAAGAAACAGGATGTAGAAAGAGAAAATCAACATGCTTTAAAAAAGATACATCATTTCATAAAAAATATAATAAAACCAATTCACTTGTTGGATTTGACGCAAACCAAGAAATTCTTAGCAATCAACTTTCTGATTCAATAATTATTGTGAAAAATTCTTGTAATGTCGATGTTAATTTAACGGATAGACAAACGATATTAATCTTTCAAACATTTATACAATTGTTAGCGATCTTTTTGCTATTAATAGGCTTAGATACCAATTCAATTAAACTATTTATAGAGGAAGTTTCGCAAATTGTAAAAGTAATACAGGAAAGCGAACAAAAAGTAATTATTAAAAATAGCTGTCATGTTAATGTCACGGCAACGCATACAGAGACAGTTATTTTTATACAACGCTTTTTGCAAGCCTTAGCAGTTTTATTAGCTGTCTAAGATTATTTTAAAATTTAATGTATATATCTAAAAAGAAGTTTTTGACTAAATTATAACAATAAATAGAATTTGAGGAACTTAATATCTTACTCTCTATCAACTAAAAGCGTACAAGCTAATAAAAAAAGAAGAAAAAGCCTTTAGAATTATAGAAGCAGCCAACTGTTTATTTTAAAGGCTTTTTTAATTAAAAATGTAATGATATCGCCAGATAAGTATAAAAGCCTTAAAAATGTTAGTCGAATAAGTTATAAGATCAATAAAGAAAGGAAGATTGAGATAAAAAAGTCTAAAAGAATTTATATTACTGATCCAATAGACAATGGAATTTCTGAGTATTCTAATCCTATTAATAATAATGAGTGTAAGTGTAATCATGCAAGAGTTGAAAGACAGGTTAATAAACCTGATGATGGAACTACTCAAAGTGAAACAAGTTTAGCATATTTTAAAAATTTTATACTATATGGATTTAATGACCTTTCGGGAGAAAATGGAAATGTTTCAGGGTATGCCTTCTCAAACGATTTAGGTAATACCTGGTCTAGAAGTAGAATACTCCCCAATAACCCAGGTGGAACAAATGGCGGAGACCCAGTAATAGCTGTAGACAAAAATGGTATTTTCTACTATGGCCAAGTTGGAGTAGAGACTATAAACGGTAATGCAGAAGGAGTAATTAGTGTATCTACAGGAACTGTTAATCGTAAAGGAAGAATAAGTATGAACCCTCCTCAAATTGTAGGGAGAGGCAAAAATCCAAAAGCTGACGCTGGTTCTCAAGATAAAGAATGGATTGCGATAGGTCCTGACAGAAATAATCGAGGAAATGAGGCACTATATATTGCATGGACGGATTTTACTCCAGGAAGGGATACTACTAATATTCGCTTTTCAAAATTTACAACGGGACGACACATAACTCCAATTATTGAAAACAAGGATATTGTTGTCGGAAACGGTAAATTTGTTTCAGGTTCGTTTGTCGTAGTAGACAAGCGCGGTACAATTTATGTTTTTTATGAAGAAGTAGCTAAGAATGGATTTGGTGTGCTAGGTCAACCTAACAGAACAATTCGCATGACTAAATCAACTGATGGTGGAAATACGTTTCCTATAGATGTAGCCGTTTCAACACCATTTGCAGCTGCAGCCACAACAACAAGACCATGTAACCAACCATCCATAGGCGTTAATAGTTCCAGACGAATTCGTATGAATGAATTCCCTCATGCTGCCATCGGTCCAGATGGTACTCTATACGCAGTATGGAATGCCGGTAGAGTTATAGGCAGTAGAACCTTTATCAATATATTTTTAGCCTATAGTAAAGATAAAGGAGCTAATTGGAACCAAGTTAACGTTAGTCAAAATATTTCCTATTCATTCTTCCCAAGTGTAACAGCTAATTGTGCAGGTGCCCATATTCAATATAATCGCTTTAACGATCCGAATTTAGTAGGAGGCACGGGCAATGGAACATTCGGAATATTTATGAGAACCTTCTCTCTTCAGACAGGAGTAAGCAATGAAAAAGTTATAAGTAACCCATACTCTCGAGTACCTGTTACAATTAATGCGGAATGTTATATGGGAGACTATAATCAGATTATATCCGGCCCTGGCAGCTGCTTATTACATTCTTGGGGAGATAATCGTAATATTGTAAATGGTCAACTCAATCCCGATGTTTTTTTTGCATTAACCTCTCTAAATAAAAATCCCCAATAACGTAACTCCCTTTTAAAAAGAGTTTAACCCTTCCAAAGCATACTATATATGATAGACGCCCAATAAAATTTATTATTTAAAATTATGTAAAGTTGATTACACTCTAAATTATGAACAGCAACTTATGATATTTATTTACCTTTCACTTAGGAGGAACAATACTCCCTGTTTCTCCTGTTAATACATAATATACAACTCTTTAATTACATAAAAACATCCCTTTTGAATAAATCTTCCGCAAAATGACCCTATTGAAATAACTCTAATAAGTTAACCTTTAATTAGCTTCTATGCTAGAAACACATATAGAAAGGAAAAATTATGCTTCTAAAAAGTTATAAAATATTGCACTATTAGAATTTCGCTGAACTTCTCTTCTACGTTCCACCGCAAATAAACCTCTAAGCGTTCCATAAAAATAAGCTGTAAAAGTGTTTTTTATTCGCTTTTTCTTGTAAGCGAAAATTGTCTCTTTAAATGCTTGAATAGCCACAAAATCTAGGTGTTCTAAAGGTTGCTGAAGACCGCTTATTCTATAAGCGACTCGCACTTTCCCCCATAATTCATAAATATGGTCTGCGTAAGGAAAAAAAGGTCTTACAGCATCTTTAAAACCTGTTGGAATAAAAGACGGTACATAATCCGATGAGAGTTTAAAATTAACATTATTACGTATGTATTTATTTAAATCTTTTAAAGATAAATTATAGGTAGACTGTTTTTTAGTATCTTTATTCTTACTCTCCCAAGCGTTCTCATTATTTTCTGCTTCAACATCTGCTTCAACATTAGACTCTAAATCAAGCTGTAAGTACTTAACCCAATAACTAAAATAAGGGTGATTTACAAATAAGTGCACTGGGTTCCCTTTTCCATTGTTACGAGGGCAGCGACGATATACAGTAATAATTTGTCCTTGTTTTCGTAGTTCTTTTAAATGACGATCGATTGTCCCTTTTGACTTTTCATAGGTTTTACCTAAATATGTACTACCAGGAAAGCAAAATCCTTTTTCTGCAGCAAACCAGCAAAGCCGGTCTAAAGCTTTTCTAGTTCCTTCGTGGAGACGATAAAATTTTTCTCCATAAAGGTTGATAATTTCTTTAAGTAATTTTCTTTTCATTGATTGATGTTGAGAACGACCTTCTATATAACTCTGGTAATTTTTCATATAATTAAATTCTTCTGCCGTAATCATACGTGTAATAGGCATTAGTCTACTCTCTCCTTTTCAGGAACAAAAAAGACATCGCATCCCAGAAAATAGGAAAACGATGTCGGATTTTTTGACAGACTACGCCCTTGAAATAAATTTAATTATCCGATAAAATAAAGGCGTAATTAAATTTATGTATTAGGACTTCGACAGGTGTTTTCCCTAGGCTCTTTAGGGTTAACGGTGTAAGGGTGTTGGCGCACCACTTGCACACGTTGGAGTCTTTTTATATTCCGCACTGTTTTGGTGACTCTATTATACCGTCTATTAATCTTATAATTCAATAAGAATTCATGATCTCCTCACAAAACTTCTGTATTTTACTTTATCTATGATTAACAATGACTCCGTTTGGATATACTGCTAATATTATAAAAACCTCACTACAAGTGTATCGCTTTACTTAATTATTAATTTGGAAAATTATAAAGTAAAAAAACAACTACTCTCTTATGTTGTTTTACTGTTTTATATATTGTTTTATATATTTGTTTTATTGTTTTATTGTTTTAGAGGGCCTATAGACACTGCTATTACAACGTTTATAGACCTAAACTATCACTAATTTTGCGCGAACTATCACTAATTTTGCGCGAACTATCACTAATTTTGCGTGAAACTATCACTAATTTTGCGTGAAACTATCACTAATTTTGCGCGAACTATCACTAATTTTGCGTTGGAAATGTAATTACGGCTTAAGTATCACTAATTTTGCGTGGACAATATAGATGTGCTTTAAGTATCACTAATTTTGCGTTGGAAATGCAGACATGCTTCAACTATCACCAATTTTGCGTATTAAAATGAAGAATGAGTTTAATAAATCAAGAATGAGTAAGGTTTCTAAAGTTAAAAAACCTCATGAAGTATCACTAATTTTGCGTGATAGTTAAATTACAAGGACAGGTTGCTCTTTAACATGCAATTTACACAGTATCACTTTTATGATATTTTAGTGATAGTTTAGAAAAATATGGGGGATTTTATGAAGAAAACGACTGTCGTTCAACCATATGATCTGGAAAGTATAAATATAAAAAATTGGGTAACTAAATCAAACATCCTCATTGAGAGTACATATAAATTGTCTTTACAAGAGCAAAGAATTCTTTTAATCATGGCATCTAAAGTGCAGCCTAATGATGAAACGTTAAAAACCTATAGATTTCGAGCTAAAGACTTTATCGAAATCGTAGGCAATAAGAAAGGAACAGGTTTTTACTCTTACTTAAAAGAAATCGTGAATGGCCTTCAAACAAAAATTCTTACGATAAAAGAAAAAGGCAGACAAAGAAATTACAACTGGGTAATTACGTCTATTTATGAAGAAAACGAAGGATACATAACATTACAATTTCATCCTAGCTTAAAGTATCTGTTTTTAGAGCTTAAGGAAAAATTCACATCGTATCAATTAGAGAATGTAGTGAGACTCAATTCGGTCTATTCCATTCGTATTTATGAGCTGCTTAAGCAATATGAGCGTCTGCGAAAAAGGGAACTGACTCTTGAAGAATTACGTCATTTTTTAGCTATTGAACCTACTAAGTATAAACAGTATGGCCATTTTAAAAGTAAAGTATTAGCAGTAGCTCAAAAAGAAATTAATAATAAAACGGATATCCACTTTGAATTCGTAGAAATAAAAACCGGTAGAAAAGTAACATCCATAGAATTTATCATTAATAGTTCACCCGCGTTGAATGATGCTAGCGCTATTAAAGAGAAAAAACTAGAATTAAATCAAGACTTAGTGGAGTTAGAAGATCACAAAAACAGTGTTCAGAACGATTTAGTGGACTTAGGAGTCAAATCAGAAAAAATAGAGTGGCTTTTATCAGAATTTACAAAAGAACACCTAGAAAGAAATATTAGATATACACAAGATCGTTTGATTACTGGAGATGTTACTCATCCTCATTCCTACGTAGTAAAAGCGATTCAAAAGGATTACGCCAAGCTCTCACAGGAATCAAAGCTTATTAATTCCAAAAAGACTGCAAAAAAAGAATTAGTTCCAGATTTTATAGCTCAAGATAGAGATAAACGACAACTCCTTAAAGATTCTACATTAAAGGAAAAGCAAGAATCATTTTTAAAAGAAATTGGAACTCAAATGGAATTTGAAGAAAAGCTCCTGCAGTTTCAAGAATTAAAAAAAATGCTGATCTTAAGTTCAGATCAACCTACTCAAGAAGAAGTAAAAAAAGCTGAAGAAGCTGGCTTACAAGAAGTCATTCGAAATATGAAAGAAGACTTCAAAAACCATGAAGAATTGGGTCTAGATCCAAGACTTGTTAAGGATTTTAAAAATAAAGAGTTAAAAAAGATTTATAAAGATTTTTTACAAAGTAAAGTTTTAAATAGAAACTAAATATTGAAAAAAACGTGTAAAGACCAGAGCTTTAAAGGCTTAGTTTTTACATGTTTTTTTATGAGTGGGTAAATTTAATATACAGAATGCAGTTAGAATACTTTTAGTAAGCTTATTTATTATTTTTTTGTTACAATGATAGTATATTAAATTTACCTAAAAGATCGGATGTGTCTTATTTGGATAACTTTATTTTAATTCAGGATTTCCTGTCTCATTTAGTCGATTCTAAAAAGAAAACTTCTACAATTTCAATGTATAAGCATGATCTAAAGCAGTTTTTTGAATGGTTAAATCGTTATCACCCTAATATACCTCCAGAAACTTTGCCAGGAGACAAGAAATATTACGAATTATACTTCACCTATCTAAAAGAAAAAAACTTGTCAGAAGCTAATCTGAGACGTGTAGCATCACATTTAAACGGATTGTTGAAATATTATAACCTCACAAGTGATATTGGTCTTTTACAAGCAACAACAAAAAAGCAACGAGAATTAACTGATACTGATTTTATAACTCAATCTGATACTTTGATTCTTTTAGATTCAGTTATAAGTGACGAACATTTAAGTGATATTCAGTTACAAATACATAAATATATAGGACCTCGTAATCATTCCATATTCATCCTGCTACTCTGTTACGGTCTTACCATTAATGAAGTTGTATCTTTAACTATAAAAGACATTAACTTTGCACAGAATACATTAACGATTGACAATAATAAAACAAAACGCACCTTGGAGCTTTCTAAACATGACAAGAAAATCATATATAATTACTTATCAACGATCCCTTTGTTATTTAGACCTAGGGATTATACAAATGATCCGTTATTTATTTCTTTTCACCCTCAAAAAATGGTTTATTGGTATGATTACAGTTTAAGTAAACCTAAAAGGATTAGTGTGATTGGTACAAAACGTATGATTGAAAGAGAAGTTAAACGTTCTGGCATAAAAGCGATCGTAAGATCTACTCACTTTCGAAACAGCTGTATACTAAAGAAAATTCATGAGGGATATTCCAACGAACACCTTATTTACTACTTTGGATTGTCTAGCCGCCATGCTTTATATCGGTTTAAGCGATATCTAAAAACAAAATGAAAAACTTTCTCAAAATTAAGTTCAACTTATTTCTTATTTAAACACCTTTATATCAGTATTTTTACCTTATAGGTTGAACTTAAATCCATTTTTATTTTAGTTCTTTTTTAGAAAAAACCATGAAGTTTAACTAAAGTTCAACTTCATGGTTCACATTTTTGGAATTTACCTATTTTAAAAAGTCAAATGTCATGGCAATAGTTTTTTTATGTATTATAAATCTATAGTTTAACGCCCATACCTCGATTGTATAAGAACGGATTTCTCGTAAAATTATCTAGAATTTAATTAGATTTATTATTCTTGATTAAAATCTAGCGGAAGTTCACTCTAGATTCTTTAAAAATGCTTTATTATCAATGTTCATTATATTCTAGCTTTCATTATAAGGTTTAAATAACTTAGAAAAAATTAATGTTAGTTTCACACTAATAAAATACTTCTATAAGAATTGCATAAATAAAAAAAGAAATTTCATTAAATCACTACAACAGATTGAAAAAGGAAGGGATATAACGCTTACATTCTTTTGTAAAGCACACTTAATATGGTATACATGAATCTTAAATTAAAGCTAGAGGAAGTACATTCTAGATTCTTCTAAAACCCTTTTATATCAAACTCTATAAGTATTCTAGTTTTTTGAATTTCGGAAAAGGGAAAGATGTGAATTTTTATTACCAAAGATATTTCTTAACTCATGAAAAACATTTTTTAGAGACATTCGGTAAAATGAAAATTTAATTAAGGAAGAGCAAGCATTGACTCTTAAATTAATTTTTTGAACCACATGTATAATTTATCTACGATTAAAATAAATGGTTTTACTCTTGTAAAGTTCATGTTTTCATTTAGAATTGAAAAGGAAGAATAAGAAGCTGAGTGAAACAAAAGAAAAAATGTACATAGAAAACAGGAATATAAAGTAATTAATAGAATTTTACTAGAAATGTAAAGCTTGAATAATATCTCGTACAACTACATTCTAGAATCGCTGTTAACATTGATATATCAACTTGAAAGTTTATCTAGATTTTTATATAGAAAGGAGAATCCTAGAAAAATGCTTAAAAAAAATGAGAATGAACGTGTTTATACTTTGAAAGACACAGTAAAGCTAACTGGATTAAGTGTGGATCTTATTCGCTTATATGAAAAAGAGTTCAACCTCCAAATTCAACGCACANGTAGTTTATACTTTGAAAGACACAGTAAAGCTAACTGGATTAAGTGTGGATCTTATTCGCTTATATGAAAAAGAGTTCAACCTCCAAATTCAACGCACAGAAGGCGGACATAGAAGGTATAACAAACAAAATATTGATTTATTAATCGAAATAAAAAAAAGAATTCAAGAACAAAATTGGAGCTATAAGATGATAAACCAATGGCTTCAAGGTGAAATTGTGCCCGAAGCAGTTGAAGTTCAATCAAATCTTGAGAAGAAAGTAGAATCTCTTGAAGAAAAAGTTCAAGAATTGCTTAATCGCTCTGAAAAAGATGAGCAATTTCAACTCGCACTCATCCAACGATTAGATGAACAAGGGAGCCTTATAAAAAAACTTACAGAAAAGCTAGACCACCAAGACAAATATATTGAAAACAACCTAGAAAAACGAGACGAGAAATTGACGAGTGCCATACGTGAAATTAGCGATACAAAAAAACTTATCGCGGCCGCCCAAGAAAATCTAGATTCAAAACCAAAAGGCTTCTGGAGTAAGATTTTTGGTAATTAAATTTTATATGTGTAATTGTTAGATTTTTATTTTAAATATATAAAACCCATGAGAGGTGAATTTCAAGCTAGTTTTGAAATTCACCTCTCATGGGTTAGCTACTGTTTAAAACAGTGTAATAATACATTTCCTCTAAGGATTTTTCCTATACTGTTTTATTGTAAAAGTAATAGCGCCTATCCAAAATATAAAAACGCCTATATAAATGAATACTTCAGTGGTATTATCTATAGACCATACTTTCAGTATAGTCCAAACATTAGTCAAAATAATAAAACCACCTACTAATACGCCCAAAAGATGAGAAGGTATTGTTTTTACTAACCATGCTGCGATAGGGGCTGCTATAACTCCTCCTAGCATAAGAGCTCCGACCCAGAACCAATTGACATCTTGCCATCCTAATGAAATTAAAAAACCTATAGCAGCAGAAATAGCAATTGCAAATTCACTTGTATCTACTGTACCTACTACTTTTCTAGCTGAATTACCATTTTTTGATAGTAATATAGGAGTTGTAAGAGGCCCCCAGCCGCCACCGCCAGTAGCATCAGCAAAACCTGCTATTAAACCTAAAGGAAGGGCTTGCTTTGTAGTTAAATTAAGGTTACGCTGTGTACTACTCGGTTTATTTTTGAATAAAAAACGGATAATAACATAAAAACCTAGCATTAATAAGAATAAAGAAATATAGGGTTTAACTATATCACCTGGCAAATTACTCAAAAAACAGGCTCCTATAAAGGCACCTATAGATCCTGGTATTATTAATTTAAAAATGGCTTGACGATCCACATTTCCGAATTTTATGTGTGATATCCCAGAAGCAGCCGTGGTTACTACTTCTGATATGTGTATAGAAGCTGAAGCAATTGCAGGAGCCATCCCAAATGATAATAAAAGAGATGACGAAGTAACGCCATAGGCCATGCCTAAAGATCCGTCAATTAATTGTGCTAGGAATCCTATAAAAGCGAAAATAAATAACTTTTTCATGAGCTTCCTCCTGTTAAATGTCCCCTTTGCAGTTTTGGTTTAAAGAATACAGTTTTTTAGGAATGTTAAATCTATAACATATAGTAGAAGTTAAGGAATAGCGAAGTGAGAGAGGGTTAAAGAAGATAATTTTAAATTAGTTTCATTTTTTTAAAATAGTTTATTATTTTATTAATACTTCTGTAAATTCCATTCTGGTATTTCCTAATTTCACAATTAAAACCTTAATTAAAACGAAATATATTTTACCTTACTTATCCTTATAAAATAGAAAAAAGGCTTAAAAACATAAAAAAGAAGGAAAAAACCAAAACTTTTCTTTATATTTATATTCGAAAGACGTAAAAAGGATCTACTCTATATACCCATGATTTTTATATACGCAGGAAGCTTTGTTATAGTAAAAAGAACACTGACTATATCTTAAGCAGTCAGTGTTCTATATGGTAAATATCAAAATAAGGGATTAACATTTACTACATTTAACACGTTATTGATAAACAATTCTATAAGGTCTTGAAGGGGAATTTACAGGTGAGGCAGCTTTTACCAATACAGTTTGTCCATTTGAGGGAATCCTATTTTTAAACACATAAACTCTGGTTTCTCCACCTGGGGCACCACGTCCTCTAGAAGCTTTTCTTGGAACGATATTTCTTTCGTTATTTGGATCAAGTATCCAATGAGAATACCATAGCTGTCGTAGAAACTGTCTATTGGTACTTTGAGAGCGTTCATCAAATACACAGTGATTAATTTGTCCTGTCCAATATAAGTAACGACCATTAGAAATTCTCCATTCGTTACCTGATCGGTATCTAATTCCTACACATTCTCCAGGATAAATAATATTAGGGATGTTATAATGATTAGCCCTTTGGCAATTAGGGTCGTTATATCCATTATAAGGGGTTATCCTTACCATCTGTATCTGATTCCTTCTAAAATAAAGATATTGTTGAGTTACTTGTCCTGTAGAACTATCAACAGCCAAATGACTAAGAAGAATACCATAATAAGATTGAAGTTTTGTAGTATCTATACTTGTAGTGACATTTAGCGTATTAGAAGTAGCGTTTATAACGCCACCTACCAACCTTCCATTATGAACACAATATCCATTTCTACATGAAGCGCCACTGCTTGCTCTATATAAAACTCCTACACAAGATCCACGGTTTATTATTGCCAATTGTTTTCACCTCCACTATAAGAGATTTTATGATTTCTTTGAAATTATCATCTCTACATGTCTCTAGGACCATAGCGATACTGCGGTTCTGTTTGATAATAATATCCACTTCTTACTTGAGCAATCCAATTTTGAAATATCTCTCTCCATTCAACTCGATTAAAGAACTCATCAAGTGGTTTAGTAGAGTCCCATTCGATGATCTGGAATGGAGTGACAGCTGGATTCCATACACCTACGTTATTGACTCCTTTTTCTTTGATGAGCAGGAGAGGTAATCCTCTTTGATAACCCATACTAGGTTCTATTTGTAAAAAAGGAGCGCCTTCCCATGACGGTTGGGGTAGATTTTCTCCTGTATTTGTTTGTGTATAATTAGCAAAAACTTGCTGCATATTGACTGCAATTAATCCATAACTTGAGAGCACCAACCGTCGTACGCTTGTCAATGTTTTTTCAGGATATTGCTCTGTATCGGGTAAAGTACGTGGAAAAAGTAAAACATTCTCAATTTCTCGAATGAGACGTCGGAGAAATCTCGATTGAATAGTATTAAGAGAGGAGGGGTGGCTCAGAAATACAGGTATTCTAAAAGCCATGTCAGCTGCATTATCGATTCCATTTTCCTCTTGTGCCTCCCTATATTCCTTTTGAGAGTTAGGGTAACGCTCATTTAAATAATAATTGCCATCTCTAGAATTGTAGTGGGTGTAATATTTTTTGATTGTAATCATCCTTTCTTCATGAACTCTCTATATTTTATTCATTGTTATAAAAAAGAAATGTGTGCTTGTCCAAGGTCTTTAGTAACATTTTCACTTAGCTTTTTTAGAGTTAATATTATAGGTTAAAATTTTATAGTTAAAGCAAGCCATAATAACGGTTAAATTATCTTGAAAGTGTAGTAAGTTTGTCCAAGCAAAAATACATAATTAAGCATTTAATATACTAGAGAATTCAACGCATAAAAGATAAGGATACACCCTTCTTTTAGAACCTGACATTATAAACAATTAGCACTAATCCTGTTTGTAATAATCTAGGATTGTTAGGTTTACAAACTCTCTTACAACATACAAAATCAAAGGAGCATACGGAGGAATATCTGTGAGTATATTGGTAACCGGAGGAGCTGGATACATCGGGAGTCATACTTGTCTTGAACTCCTCAATACCGGCTATGAGATTGTAGTAATAGATAATCTTTCTAATAGCAAACCTGAATCATTGAAACGAGTATCCGAATTAGCTAAAAAAGATTTTAAATTCTACAATGGAGATTTACTTGATGAAAAAACTGTAGAGAAGGTTTTCTCTGAAAATAAGATTGATGCCGTTATTCATTTTGCCGGACTAAAAGCTGTTAATGAGTCAATAGAAATTCCCCTTCATTATTATCATAATAACGTCACGGGAACCTTAATTCTTTGTCGAATTATGGAAAAATATAATGTTAAAAAGCTGATATTTAGCTCATCTGCAAACGTTTACGGAACACCAAAACATGTACCAGTTACTGAGGATTCTCCACTAGGGCCAATAAATCCTTACGGGCGAACAAAATTGATTATTGAGGAAATTTTAAGTGACTTATATATTTCCGATCATAATTGGAGTATTAGCCTTTTGAGATACTTCAATCCCATTGGAGCACATGAAAGCGGAAGGATAGGGGAGGATCCCAATGCTATTCCAAATAATCTAATGCCCTATATTAATCAAGTTGCGATAGGGAAAAGAGAAAAGGTTAATGTATTCGGCAAAGACTATAATACGCATGACGGGACAGGGGTAAGGGATTACATTCATGTTGTAGATTTAGCTAAGGGGCATATAAAAGCTTTAGAGAGGGTTCTTCGAACTACAGGTATTGATGTATTTAACCTCGGAACAGGAGTTGGATATAGTGTAATCGACCTGATTAAGAGTTACGAAAATACCACTTCTCAAAAAATCCCATATGATTTCACTTACAGAAGAGCGGGAGATATCGATAAATGTTATGCTGATGCGACTAAAGCTAAAGAAATGCTAGAATGGCAAACAACCAAAAACCTCGATGATATGTGTCGTGACTCCTGGAATTGGCAAAAGAACAATCCCAATGGCTATATAGAATAACACTTTTAACAAATAAAAATATAATTTTAATTCTCTCCTGACTGCATTTTACAAAAACTTGTATTTTGAAGTCAGTTTTTTTATTTATACATATTTAGATAATTATTATTTCCTTTAAAAACTAATTATTTTTTAAAAGTAGAACATTATCCTATTAAAGAATTGATTCATACAGAACAAAAGCCTGTTCATCGAAGAAATTAATACTATAGGTCGAGTTAAATTGTAACACCTTAGTTGTTAGCCTAATAAAATGTAAGGTTAATTTATGTAAGGAGGTAGTACAATGGCTTTTCCCTCAAATAGCCAATTTCAGCCCATATTGATAGGGGATCAACCCATATTTGATATGGTAGGAGACCAATCTCCTGCCTCAACTGATCTCGTAGGTAATACGCAATTTCCTGCAGCTTTTTTTGCATATGATGCAACAAATGTTTATTTTAGAATTCGTGTTAATGAGGATCCAAGAAACTCTAAATTGACTGGATTTGCTAACTATGGTTGGGGAGTACTTATTAATACGTCAGGAGATCCTGGAGTTTATGACTGGCTAGCTAACGTTAACGGACTGGATAATACTATAAATTTAATTAAAAATACGACACGGGTTTATAATTCATGGAATGATCCTGCAGAAGGAACGGATGGACGTGGAACTCCAAATTTTTCGCGTCCAATTGTAAATTTTGATGTAGCTCGAGCTACCTTAACCAATGATGGATCAAATTTTGGTGGAAACCCTGATTATTTTATAGATTTTCAATTCCCTGTTGCAAACTTTTTTTCACTTCTTGGAATCACTGCCTCAACTCCTATTGGATTAGTCATTTTTTCTTCCGCAAATGCAAATAATTATAATAAAGATTCTTTACAAGCTGGTGAAAACTTTCAATTTGTTCAATCACTAACCAATCCAACTCCCCCAATAGATGTAGATGTTCGAGCAGCTTTGTCTGCAACTAAAGCAATTACCTCCGGTCCAACCTCTCTCTTAACAGGTTCCTTAACAACATGGACACAAAGGATAACAGTAACAAATACAGGCCGAGATATAGCAAGAAGCGTAGTTGCAAGCGATGTCTTTGGTATTGATCAGCTATCAAGTGTAAGTAATATTATAACTTCAAGTGGTTCTGCTACCCTTAATGCAGCTAATAAGACATTGACATGGAATATTGGCAACCTGACCGCGGGACAGAGTGTTACGCTAACTTATACAGTGGTAGGAACATTTTCTACAGCAGGTACAAGAAGGCTAAACACAGTTACTGTTTCTGCTACTGACAACTTTAGCGGCTCTCAATTAACTCCGGTAACAGCTGCTAATGACGTAACGGTAGCTGCAGCTGCAGCAATTACGGGAAAGGTAACCTCCGGACAGACTGGTTTACCCCTTAGTGGAGTTACTGTAGAACTTCGCAATCAAAGCAATGTATTAATTTCTACAACTACAACTAATGCAGAAGGAAATTATAGCTTTACTCAACTTGCTGCAGGTACCTACAATCTAAATTTTACAGCTTCAAATTTTATTACAGCGACCCGTACAACAACGATTACTGCTGGACAAACGCAAGTTCTAAACGTTATTTTACAGCCTCAACCTGGAAATGTTACAGGCACCGTATTATCTCAAGATGGAACACCAGTGAATGGAGCAACAATTAGATTAATAGATCAATTTAACACTGTTATTACAACGATGACAACCAATGCTCAAGGACAATATACAATTTCCAATGTTACTCCAGGCCAGTATTCACTAACAGTAAGCGCGTCAAACTTCCAATCACAAAGCCGAGGGGTCACTATTAATTCTGGGCAAACAACTGTTTCAAACTTTACTTTAATACCTTCACCAGGAACAGTGACAGGAACAATTACAAGTTCTGCAGGTACACCAGTTGAAGGTGCTGTTATAGAAGTACTTGATTCAGGAAGTAATGTAATTGCGACCACAACTTCAAACTCTCAAGGACAGTATACGATCAACCAACTTGCTCCTGGCACATTTCAATTAAGAGCGACCGCTCAAAACTTTCAAACTTCACTACTAGGTTTTACTATTCAAGCAGGACAGACGACAACTCAAAATATCGTTCTTCAACCATCTCCTGGTACTCTGAAAGGTACTTTAACTGATGCCCAAACAGGTAACCCTCTTATAGCAGCATCTGTAAACGTGGTGAATCAAGCTGGCGTTACTATTGCAACAGCCACGACCAATGCTCAGGGACAATATACTATTGCAAATCTAGCTCCTGGGACCTACACCGTAACATTTGGACAGCAGGGGTATGCAAGTCAGAGTGTCGGCACGGTTGTTAGAGCAAATACAACAACAACACTTTCGACAGCTTTAAACCAAAATATAGGTGTTATCAATGGAATAGTAACAGATAATCAAGGTAATCCTCTTGTTGGCACAGCTATCAACGTATTTTTAAATAACAACTTAGTAGCTTCTGTTAACACTAATGAAGCAGGAACGTATATCATCCCTAACTTGGCTCCGGGCAGTTATACAGTAAATGCAATCGCTCAAAACTTTCAATCTCAAGTAAAGGGAGCGCAGGTTTCTGCTTTTCAAACAACGACTGTCAATTTTACTCTTATTCCTAATCCAGGTGTTTTAACTGGAACAATTATTGATACAAATGGTAATACAGTTTCAGGAGCAGTTATTAACATAAGAACTAACACTGGAGGAGCAGTAATCGGAAATGCGGCAAGTGATCAAGGCGGACTATATACCGTCCCTAATTTAGCCCCCGGAACCTATATAGTAACTGCAACAGCTCCTAACCTTCAAAATTCAAGTCAAGGTACTACTATTCAATCTAATCAAACGACTACTTTGAATTTCACGCTTGCATTTAGTCCCGTTACTGTTACTGGAACAATTCTAAATCAACAAACAGGAGAATCAATTGCAGGTGCACAAATACAAGTGCGGGTATTGGATGGAAATGGTGCCGTTGTTGCAAATGTATTAGCTAACCAGCAAGGTGTTTTTGAAGTTCCTCAACTTGCTCCAGGTACCTATACTATTTTTGCAACGGCTCCTAATTTCCAAACAAACTTTGCATCCGTGAACGTGCTCCCAGGAAGTCAGCCGAACATTCAGATTTCGCTTATCCCAAGTCCTGGATATATTACTGGGCAAGTTGTAAATATAATAACAGGCGATCCTATTGGTGGTGCCACAATAAGTGTGGTTAATCAGAATAACGTCCAATTACAGACTGTTTTAACAGATAGTCAAGGAAATTACACAATTGAAGGCCTACCACCTGGAAGTTATAACATCGTAGTAAGTGCCACAGACTTTCAATCTAATGTTACAGGTGCAATTGTTTTAGCAAATGCTACCACAACTGCGACTATAGCTTTATCTCCTTCACCTGGAACTATTATTGGAAACATATCTCCAAATCAGCCGAATACAGTTGTTCAACTTTACAATACGAACAATATCTTTATACAAAGTACAATTGCAGATAATAATGGAAACTATCAATTTCTAAATCTAGCTCCTGGTAGTTATATTGTAAAAGCACAAAGTCCTAACTTTATAACTCAATCGGCTGGGGCTTTAGTTTCCTCAAATGTGGCAACTACGGTAAACCTTATACTTCCTTCAAACCCTGCATCTATTGCAGGAGTTGTTCTGGATATAAATGAAAATGCAATCCCAAATGCAATAGTTCAAGTTCTAGATGCAAATGATACCATTATTGGAACAGCCGGAACGGATAGTAATGGAAATTATTCAATCGGAAATCTCCCACCAGGTTCTTTTACTACTGTGGTAACTGCGCCAAATTTCGGTAGTCAAATTGGCGGAATTACCCTACAACCCGGCGATGTCATTACAGACATAGACTTTAGTCTCGTTCCTAATCCTGGTGGAATCAGCGGCTTTATTACAAATGAGACAAAGGGAGAACCGTTAGCAAATACAACTGTTATAATTCGCCAAACTATTGGGTCGGGTATTGCTATTGCTACTGTTACTACAGATTCTTCAGGAAACTTTTTAGTTCAAGGGCTTACGCCTGGCAGCTACACTGTAACAGCCTCGTCTCCAGGATTTGGAACAGAAACTGTAGGTGCATTGGTTACTAGTGATTTAACATCGACAGCTAATATCGAACTAAGTGAACTACCTGGCTCAATTCGTGGGCAACTCATCGATTCCGAAGGAACCCCAATTAACGGGCAGAACTTACAAATTCGACTTTTTGATCAAAACGGCGTGCTGTTACTCACAGAACTTGCTCAACTTGATGGAACATTTGTATTCTCGAATATTCCTCCTGGTAATTACATTCTTAATGCTACAGCTCCTGGATTTCAGGCAAACACAGTTGGTGTTCAAGTTCTCAGGGACCAAGAGACTTCCACGTTTGTACCACTTAAACCTTCTCCAGCAACATTGACAGGGCAAATCATTAATGAACAAACGCTTACAGGTATATCTGGAAGCATTATATCGGTTATTAATCCAAATACTGGGCTGTTAGTAGGAAAAGCAACATCAGGGCAAGATGGAACATTTATTCTAGAAAATTTGCCATCAGGTCCTTTTATAGTAACGGCAAATGCACAAAATTTCGGAACAGATTCTAAAGCGATTATTTTAAATGCTAGTCAGACAACAAATACAAACCTTACGCTTACCCCTAATCCTGGAAGTGTTTCAGGTTTTATCGTTAATCGTATTAATGGGGAACAACTACCGGCTGCAAGTATTCAAATATTTAATCAAACCGGAGCAGCTATCGTTTCAGTTGTATCTGATCCAACGGGGGAATTTCTTGTTTCTAGTTTGGCACCTGGTCAGTATACGGCAATAGCTACTGCACAAGGATTTACAAGTGGAATTATCAGCTTTACGATTATTGCTGATACACAGTCTATCGCAAGCTTTGCTTTAGAACCAAATCCATCGTCTATTACAGGGCAACTAATTGATATAACAACTGGCCGACCAATAGTTGGTGCTGATGTTATCGTTCGTCAGTTCACTTCTACAGGCCCTATCATCTCTACTACACAAACTGACTCAAATGGATTCTATATACTTTCCAATCTCCCACAAGGTAGTTTTACTGTCGTTGTTATTGATCCGGATTATAGTTCTCAGTCATCGTCCGTCACACTTATACCTGGAGCAACGATTAATCTTAATTTCGACTTGCAGCAGTTGCCTTCAAGTATTCAAGGAAATATTATTAATCAAGACACCGGTGAGCCACTAATTAACACTCTTATTCAACTCATTGACAATAAGGGAATTCTTATTACACAGGCTCAAGCAGACATTAATGGGTTCTATCAAATAACTGGTTTTAGTGCTGGACAATATACACTATCCTTTATTAATCCACTATTCCAATCTCAGACAGTAAGCTTTATTTCTGAACCGGGTGAAACGTCTGTGGTTAATGTAGGATTAGTTAGCAATCCTGGAGCTATAACAGGGCAGATATTTGATTCTCAAACATTAGCTCCATTGATTGGCGCATCTGTTCGTGTTTTTCCTGCTTCAAGCTTAACCCCTATTGCTACGTTAGTAACGGATAGTATAGGTCAATACTTTTTAACGGGTTTATCGCCTGGTGCGTATACTCTCACTGCTTCATTTGGGACCTATGCCTCTTCGTCTACTGGTGTCACTGTGCTTTCCAATCAAACAATTTCATCAGATGTTATTTTGACTCCAGATCCATCAACCGTTTCGGGAACTATTACATCCGACACTGGATCTCCTATTCCAAATGCTACTGTAAGGATACTTGATCAAAATGAAACCGTACTTGCCACAGTCGTTACAGATGAACTTGGAAACTATTCTGTTACTGATTTACCACAAGGAAATCAAAAGATTATTGTTACTGCTCCAGGATTCGCCACTCAACTTGGAGGGGTCATTTTAACTCCAGGTCAAGTAGCAACAGGCACTGATTTTATCTTAACAGCGGATTCTGGCAGTATTACTGGGCAAATATTGAGTGCTGCCACAGGTACACCAATTGTAGGAGCAATTGCCATTGTTAGAACTGTTGCTGGCATCCCTGTAATTGTTGCCTCAACGGCAACGGATGAAATTGGAAATTATACCGTAACAGGTTTACAGCCCGGCTCTTACGCAATTACTGGATCTGCTACTGACTTTGCTCTCAATACAGTCGGAGCAATCGTATTCAGTGATCAAGTCACGCAAGCAGATATAACTTTATCTCCTCTGGTGGGAACGATTTCTGGAAGTATAATTGATATTCAGGGAAGCCCAGTCACAGGCTCTAATATTCAAGTTCGGGTATTTGATCAAAGTGGTCTATTACTTCAAACATTAGTTGCACAATCTGATGGTTCTTTCCTAATAAATAATTTGCCGCCTGGATCATACCAATTAACCATTTTAGCACCAAACTTTGAAGCTACTACGATTGGTGGCGTTGTGGCTGCTGACCAAATTACAACGCTTAATGTTCCTCTCACTCCAAATCCAGGAACGGTACGCGGTCAAGTCATTAATGAAGTGACAGGTAATCCGATTGTTAACACAATAGTATCTATCACTAACATTAATAGCCTTCCAATTGGTAGCACGGTGACAGATAGTAATGGAAACTTTTCTATTCCAAATTTACCGCCTACCACTGTTACTGTTTCGGCAGTAGCACCTGATTTCGGTTCATCATCGCGTTCTGTTATTTTAACTTCAGGAGAGACTGTTACTACTACATTAAGCCTGGCACCAAATCCTGGTACCATAAACGGGATCATTACAAGCGAGCAAACTGGCGAAGTCATCTCAGGCGCAACTATCCAAATATTTGATTTGACTTCTGCACTTGTAGCCACTGTTGTTTCAGATAATAATGGCTTTTACCAATTTCCAAGTCTTACCCCAGGTCTTTATCAAGTAGTTTCCAGTGCCAACAATTTTGGAAGCAGCGTACAAGACGCTCAAGTCTTCTCAAATCAAACAACTATTGTTAATTTGAGTCTGACTCCAAATCCTGGTTCCATTTTTGGTACAGTAGTGAATGAGCAAACAGGAGAATTTATCGTTGGAGCAACTATTGTTGTTCGACAATTTTCGCCAACTGGACCTATTGTGCAAACAATAGCAACGGATAGTAGCGGTCAATTTACCGTTTTAAATCTTGAGCCTGGCAGTTATGCAGTAACGGCATATACGCCAAATTTCGGAACAGAGAGTACTACCGTATTAGTTCAATCCAATTTACTTTCAACTGTTTCACTTGCTTTAACACCGAATCCAGGAACGGTAGAAGGGCAGATTACTTCCATCAAAACCGGTACACCGCTTGTAGATACACAAGTTCGCGTTATTGATAATAACGGAGCTTTAGTAGCAGGGATTCAAACAGATATTAATGGAAACTATAGTCTTCAAGGATTAAAACCAGGCACATATACAATTGTATTTTTAAATGCTGCCTTTCAAAGTCAAACATTTGGTTTTACGGTAGGAGCAGGGGATGTATATACGCTTAATGCTGCTTTAGAACCAAATCCTGGATTCATTACAGGGAAAATTTTTGATAGTCAATCTGGAACTATTTTAGCAGGGACAGCAGTGCAAGTTTTCCCTTCACAAAGTTTGATTCCAATTGCAAGTGCAGTGACAGACCAAAGTGGTTCTTACAATGTAATAGGCTTGGAACCAGGAGAGTACACTGTCGTTGCTAATGCCCAAAATTATGCAAGAGCAGTTGTAGGAGCCACCGTATTTTCAAATGAAACAACAGTCGCAAATCTTCTTCTCCTGCCTAATCCGGCAACAATAAGTGGCACTATTAGTACACCTGACGGAATCCTAATCCCTGGAGCTATAATTCGAATTGTTGACCAAAGTGAAAATTTACTTGGTACTGGTATTACTGATCAAAATGGCCTTTTCGCAATTGGCAACATCCCTCCAGGATTCCAAAATGTTATTATCTCTGCTGATGGATTCAGTAATCAATTAATTGGCATTACTCTTGGTCCAGGTGAACTAATAACGGATTTCAGCTCGCAACTTACACCAAATCCAGGATCCCTTGATGGAATAATTGTTAATGAACAGACAGGAGAAGCAATTGCGGGTGCCAATGTTATCATTCGTCGTGCAGGTGCTACCTCTATTATCGTTGCTAACACAACGACGGATTTGCAAGGAAACTATCGATTAGATAACCTTTCACCCGGATCATATCTAGTAACGGCTACTGAGCCAGGCTTTGGAACAAACACAGTGGGAGTAATAATTATTAGCGATACTGTAGCTACTGCAAATGTTTTATTAACTCCACTCACTGGTTCCGTTACCGGTACAGTGGTTGATCCACAAGGCAATCCAATTACGGGTAACAATATTCAAATTCAAGTATTTGATCAAAATGGAACACTTCTTAAATCTCTAACAGCGAATAATACCGGTTCATTTACAATATTAGATCTGGCGCCAGGTTCGTATGGATTGACGGTTACTGCACCTAACTTTGCAACTAATACATTAAGTGCAAATATAGTGTCTGAACAAACTACAGATGTGATTGCTGTTTTACAACCAAATCCAGCTTCAATATTTGGGCAAATTATTAACCAAACTACAGGAGAGCCTGCCGGCGGAGCCATAGTAACAGTTACTTTGCCGAATGGAATTGTTGTTGGAGGCACAGTTACGAATCAAAATGGTTCATTTGTTGTGAATAATTTACCACCTCAAACGCTTGTTATTTCAATTACGGCTGATAATTATGGCAGCAGTTCTCAATCTATTATTCTTACTCCCGGTCAATCAACCGAAACAAATATTGGTTTATTACCTTCTGTAGGAGTACTAAGAGGAACTGTATTTAACGAACAGACAGAACAACCTATTGCCGGAGTAACCCTTGAAGTCTTTGATTTTACAAGAGGGATGATCGCTACAGTTGTGACTGATACGTTTGGATTCTATGAAGTTCCTAATCTTTTGCCAGGTTTATATCGTTTGATTGCAACAGCCAAGGGCTATGGTGCTATTGTTCAGGAGGTAACTATAAGTGTAAATCAAGAAACAGTTTTAAACTTCTTCTTGCCCCCTGACCCAGGTACAATTCAAGGAACCATTACCAACCGTCAAACAGGGGAAGCCCTTTTAGGCGCCTCTATCATTATTCGCCAGTTTTCACCTACTGGACCAATTATTGCATCCCTCTCAACAGATCAAAACGGGCAATTTGTTATAAATAACCTAGCGCCTGGGTCATATGCGGTAGTTGCTCTTGATTCTGATTTTGGAAGTCAGGCTGCTTCCGTTTTTGTCGAGTCAGATAATATTTCAGCGGTTTCTATTTCCTTAGTTCCCAATCCTGGTATCGTTCAAGGCATAATTAGCAATGAGCAAACGGGTGAGCCCTTAACTAATGCATTTGTACGGGTTTTAGATAATAACAGAGTAATTATACAAGAGGTTCAAACTGATACAACGGGAGCCTATAGAGTAGAAGGGTTATCACCGGGAGAATATTTATTGATTGCTGTCTCACCTAATTTTCAGAGGGAAAGTGTAGGATTTATTATTACATCAGGGGATATTAATGAAGTTAATGTAGCTCTCCAACCAAATCCTGGTTTTATCAGTGGAAGAGTTACCGATAAACAAACAGCATTACCATTAGACGGAGCTACAGTTCAGATTTTTCCTGCTCAAAGTCTTATTCCAATTGCTAATGCAGTTACCAATCAGAATGGTACCTATCAAATTCCTGGCCTTGCACCAGGTGAATATATCGTAGTTGCCACTGCACGTGACTATACGCGTGCTGCCGTGGGAGCAATTGTGTCCGCTGATCAAACGACGATGGCAGACCTTCAATTATCATTGAACCCTTCCACTATTAGTGGAACAATAACGGATTCACAGGGAAATCCCATTGAAAATGCCACTGTAAGAGTCATTGATCAAAATGAAACAGTATTAGGAACAGCCTTGACGGATCAAAATGGAAACTACGTAATTAGTAATTTACCACCTGGTTCCCAAACTATTATTGTTACTGCTCCCACTTTTTCAAGTCAAGTTAGTGGAGTCACTATCGGCGCTGGCGGCTTAGAAAATGTAAGCCTTGGACTCACTGAAAATCCAGGAATTATAACAGGCCAAATTACTAACGGACAAACGGGAGATCCTATAGTAGGTTCGATTGTTCTCCTTCGTACTAGTGGAGGGATTGGCTTAATTGTCGGGTTTGATATTACAAATGAAAATGGTACGTATTTTATTACGGGTGTAGCTCCTGGAACATATACCGTATTGGCAACTGCAAATGGATTTGGTATTTCAAACGTTGGAGCAATTGTCCAGAGCGATACCACAACTAATGCGGATATTGCTCTAGTACCAAATGTAGGGGCAATCACAGGTGTCATTACAGACCTACAGGGTAGTCCTATCCTGGGAACAGATACTCAAATTGAGGTATTTGATCAGGGAGGGACTTTATTAAAGACATTACTTGCCCAGTCGGATGGGACATTTGCAGTACTTGATTTACCTCCAGGCAGCTATAACTTATTAGTGACAGCACCTAATTTTGCAGCTCAAACGACTAGTACAGTAATTGTTTCCGATCAAACAAATGAGTTAAATATTTTACTAACACCTAACCCAGCATCTATTACAGGGCAAGTCCTTAATGTTGCGACAGGTTTGCCAATTAACGGTGCTATTTTAACAGTAACTGACTCTAATGGTATCGTTGTTGGATCTGGAACAAGTGGCTTAGATGGCGATTTTACAATTAATAATTTGCCCCCAAATACTTTAATTATTTCAGCGGGAGCCCCAACTTTTGGAAGTGATTCAAAAGCCGTCATCCTCACGCCAGGAGGAGAAGAAACAACGACACTTACTTTAACGCCAAACCCCGGAATCCTCCAGGGAACAGTTATCAATCAAGGAACAGGCCAAGTAATTCTTGGAACTACTTTACAAATTTTTGATTCGACAAGAGCCCTTGTTGCTACCGTACAAACAGATCAGAATGGATTTTATCAAATTCAAACGTTAGCACCAGGTTCATATCGAGTGATTGCAACTATACAAAATTTTGGATCAGTATCAGGAGATACTCAAGTAAACCCAGAGGCTGTAACAGAGTTAAATTTCACACTTGTGCCTAATCCTGGAACAATTACGGGGGTAATCTATAATGAGCAAACTGGTTCACCTATTGCAGGGGCAAGTATTGCGGTACGTCAATTCTCTCCGGTAGGTCCTATTATAGCTATCACTACAACTGATTCGCGAGGTCAATTCACTGTCCCTAACCTCACGCCAGGGGCTTATACTATTGTTGTCTCTGAACCAAACTTTGGATCACAGGCCTCCTCAACCTTAGTGCAGTCAGATCAGGTATCCACTGTCCTAGTAAATTTACCTCCAAATCCCGGGATCATTCAAGGGATCGTTACGAGTGAGCAAACGGAGCAACCTATAGTAAATACACTTATACGAGTAGTTGATGTTAATGGGATTACGATTGCTGTTACCCAGACGGACATTAGCGGAAATTTCCAAGCGCAAGGATTAGCGCCTGGAACATATAGCCTTATAGCTACAAATCCTGAATTTCAAGGAGAAACAGTTGGCTTCTCAATTGGACCGAATCAGACCATTACTCAAAATATTTCATTAGCCCCTAACCCTGGAACACTTACTGGAACAGTAAGTGATTTACAAACAGGTGTAGCATTGTCTGGAGCAGTTGTACAAATATTCTCTACAGGAAATCTTATTCCTATTGAGAATGCAATTACCAATCAAAATGGAAGTTTCATTGTAAGAGGTTTAGAACCTGGAGAATATAACGTGTTAGCCAGAGCTACAAACTTTGGTTCTGTAGTCGTAGGAGCTACAATAGCACCTGGAGATACTACAAATATTACAATATCATTAGCTCCTCTATCTGGGTCTATTTCTGGGCAAGTTACTGATTTTTCAGGAAATCCCCTTTCTAATGCTACGTTACGCTTACTTGACAGAAACCAAAATGTTGTTGGAATTGGAGCAACGGATATAAGTGGTGCTTATACAATTAGTAATATTGCGCCTGGGACATATATCCTTGTGGCATCAGCACCTGGATTTGGAACAAGTAACCAAGGAATTACCGTTGGACCAGAACAATTTTTAACAGGTATAAATATTCCTCTTGAAGCAAACCCAGGTAACATTACAGGGCAAGTTGTCAGTGTCGCTACTGGCAACCCTGTTATTGGAGCCACTGTAACAGTTCGTAGTCTTCAAGCTGTTGGTGGAATAGCAGTGCAAGTCGCAAATACAGACCAACAAGGAAACTATGTGGTTTCAAATCTTAGTCCAGGATTTTACTCTGTCACAATTAACCGACTAGGATTTGGACTACAAACGAAAGTAGTTACAGTATTTAGTAACCAAACAACAAATGCAGATTTCACCCTTATTTTAGATACAGGAAATATTTCAGGTTTGGTAAGCGATACGAGTGGAAATCCGATTACAGGATCGAATATCTTTGTCCGTTTATTTGACGAGAATCAACTCCTGATCCAATCAATAACAGCGTTACCTAACGGTACATTTACCATTTCAAATTTAGCGCCAGGAGCTTATTTCGTCAGTGCAGAAGCTCCTAACTTTGGAGTGAACACTGTTTCTACCCTAGTTGTAGCTAATCAAACTGCCAATGTTACCATTCCATTAACACCAAATCCTGCTACAGTAACAGGGCAGGTATCAAACCAGCAAACAAGTACGTCACTTCAAGGTGTTTCAGTTACAGCAGTAGTAAATGGGCAGGTCGCGGCAAATACTGTAACAGACCTTAATGGAAACTTTCAACTTACCAATCTACCATCAGGGGAAGTTACTATTATAATATCGACACCAAACTTCGCAACGGAGACACAAACGTTAACTCTTACACCAGGCGAAACAGTATCTACTGATGTGTCTCTTACTCCTCTTCCAGGCACAATTACAGGTATCATTACTAATGAGCAAACAGGTGCCCCAGTTCAAGGTGCCATCATTACAGTTCGCCAATTCTCACCAGCTGGACCTATAGTGACAAATACAACAACTAATACTCAAGGACAATTTTCAACAATTAATTTACCACCTGGAACCTATACAATAATTGCCGAAGCAACTAGCTTAGGCACTACATCAGCTACAACTGTTGTCGTTCCTAATACATCTTCAACAGTGAATATTGGCCTTGCACCTAACCCAGGAACTATTCAAGGTACCATAACGGCTGCAGTCACTGGATCGCCAATTCCAGAGTCCAGAGTACAAGTGATTCAAAAAGATGGAACAATTGTTAATGAGGTAATAACAAACGAAGCTGGTTCCTTTAATATCACAGGTCTCACACCGGGTTTTTATACGTTAGTAGTTACAAATTCTAGTTTTCAAGGAAAGACTGTAGGATTTCAAATTTTCTCTGATCAAATTACCACTGTTAACGTTCTTCTTCAACCAAACCCTGGCACATTGACAGGAAGTGTTACCGACTCATTTACAGGTAGACCAATTTCTAATGCATCTATTCTTGTCTTTCCGTCCCAGAGCCTAACACCTATTGCGCAAGCAGTAACCGACCAAGCTGGTTTATATACAATCGCAGGGGTAGCTCCGGGCGAGTACGAAGTTGTAGCTGCAGCTACGAATTTTGCTAGACGCGGCACTGGGGCTTTAATTCTTTCAAATGAGTCAACAATCGCAAATATTCAATTGTTCCCAAATCCTGCTACAGTTTCAGGAACAGTCTCAACTCCCGAAGGTGCACCAATTTCTAATGTATCTATTCAAATTCTGGATCAAAATGAAACAGTCTTAGGAACCGGTATTACTGATCAGAATGGAAATTATGCTATTTCAAATCTACCTGAAGGTACACTAACAATCATTGCCTCATCCTTAGGTTTCGCAACTCAACTTACGGCAGCAACAGTAACAGCTGGACAGATATTATCAAATGTAAACATACAACTTAATCCTCTTTCTGGAAATCTTTCTGGAAAAATAATTAATAGTGTGACAGGGGAACCAATCATCGGAGCAATTGCTATAGTACGTACGATTGGTGGAACAAATATCGTAGTCTCAACTGATACTACTGACACAGATGGAAATTACTTTATTGCTGGCCTTTCTCCTGGAACCTATTCTGTGGTTGGATCAAGTACAGGTTTTGGAACAGTGACGATAGGAGCAATTGTTCAAGCAGATCAAACTGCTACTGCAAATCTAAGCCTTCCTCCTCTAACAGGTTCAGTAAGTGGAACTATAACGGATTTAAGAGGCAACGCTATTACGGGTTCAAATACTCAGATTCAAGTATTTGATATAAGCGGTATTTTACTAAAAACACTTCTTGCGAATGCAGATGGGACTTTTAATGTTATTGATTTAATTCCTGGAACGTATTTAATTCAAGTAACAGCCCTAAATTTTGCCACAGCCATTGCCAGTGCCAGTGTAGCAGCTGAACAAACTACAAATATTATCGTGCCACTCACTCCCAATCCTGCAACCGTTACGGGGCAAATTATTAACAAACAAACTGGGGCATCTTTGTCTGGTGTAATTGTAACTATAACAGATCTTAACGGTCTTATTCTTGGTAATGCTGTAAGTGATATTAACGGCCAATTCATCATCCGGAACCTCCCTCCAAATACAGCAGTAATTACAGCTACCGCAACGCAGCCTGGTTTAGGTTCTGCTTCTACATCTGTCCAACTTGGCCCTGGTTCTACTAATAATGTGACACTTTTCTTAACTCCAGAAGTAGGCAGTTTAACAGGTACCATTCGGAACATCCAAACCAGTGAAACAATTGCAGGGGCTACTGTCCAAGTATTTGATTTCACAAGAGCTCTTGTAGCTACACTCGTAACAGATCAAAATGGCCAGTATCTTTTAGAAAATATTACACCTGGAACTTACAGAGTTCTTGTATCTAATCAAGGTTTTGGAACACTTGCCCAAGAAGCAGCCGTTATCGTTAACCAAGAAATCATTTTAAACTTCAGTTTAACACCTAACCCTGGAACAATATTAGGAACAGTCCTCAATCAACAAAACGGCCAGCCACTCGGTGGAGTAGGTGTCGTTGTACGACAATTCTCTCCAGCAGGACCAGTAGTCGCTAATTCAGCAACAGATGGAAATGGAGTATTTACAATTCCTAACCTTGCTCCTGGCACTTATACTGTAATTGCAACACTTCCTAATTTCGGAACTAGCGCAGCATCAGTTGAGGTAATTACTAACTCTTCATCAACCGTTAAGCTTGCATTAACACCTAATCCAGGTGCTGTTCAAGGAGTAGTCACAAACGTAGCATCAGGTGCGCCTTTACCAAATACGTTTGTTCGTGTGATTAATAACAATGGAGTTATTGTAGCGGTTATGCAGACCGATCCTAATGGCCAATATAGAGTACAAAATCTCGAGCCAGGAACTTATACAATGATTGTTATTAACTCATCCTTCCAAAGACAAACAATAGGATTTATGGTAGCTGCGGGGCAAACAAATATAATTAATGTACCGTTAGAGCTAAATCCTGGCTCAATAAATGGTAATGTTACAAATGCACAAACAGGACTCCCTCTCGCTGGTGCTACTGTTCAATTATTCCTTTCTCAGAGTTTAATACCAGTAGCAAATACCGTAGCGGATGAAAACGGTGTGTATCGCTTTAATGGCCTTGAACCTGGTGACTATATTGTGACAGCTAACTCCACAAGTTTTGCACGCGGCGTGCTTGGTGCAACAGTCTTGCCAAACGTTCAAACAACAGCAAATATCTCGTTACAGCCTAATCCGGCCTCAGTTTCGGGAACAGTTACGGATCAAAATGGTAATCCTCTATCGAACGCGACAATAAGAGTCGTAGATGAAAATGAAACAGTCTTGGGCACAGGTGTTTCGGGTTTAGATGGAGCTTATGCAGTAGGCGGATTGCCACCTGGAACGTATGGAATTATTGCTACAAAAACTGGATTTTCAACTACTACAAGCGGTTTAACTTTGATTGCAGGGGAGATTCAAACAGGAGTTAACTTTATTCTTGCAGCTAATTCAGGCACATTAACTGGGATTGTCACTGATTCGTCAACCGGAACTCCGCTACCTAGCGTAACAGTTACTATCCGCAATATTCTAGGTTTAGTAGTAGCTACTGCCTTTACCAATGTAGACGGCCGTTATATGATTCAAAATCTTGCTCCAGGGGAGTATAACGTTTCCTTCTTTGAAAATGGATTTGGAAACTTTGTGTTAGGAGCACAAATCACTACTAATATAACAACAGTCCTAAATACTGCTCTTTCACCTCTAGTAGGAACCATCCAGGGTCAGATATTAAGTGAACAAGGAATACCAGTTACAGGAGAAAGCATTCAAGTAAAAATCTATAACGAAAATTTAGTATTGATCCGAACAATTCTTTCTAATTATGATGGAACATTTAATGCCCTTGACTTATCACCGGGAACCTATCTAGTAAATGTAACAGCCCCTGGGTTTGCTTCTAATACTGTGTCTGCTATTGTCCGTGCTAATGAACAAACATTAACTACGATTAGGTTGGGGACACTACCGGCAATACTAATAGGAGAAGTCGTTAATGTAGAAAGCGGAGAAGGGATAGTCGGATCCCTGATTGTAGTTACACGTTCAAATGGTGTGATTATAGGCACTGCCATAAGCGGAGAAAACGGAAACTTTTTAATTTCGAACTTACCAGCTGGCTCAGTTATTGTCACAGCTCAAAATCAAAAATTTGGAACTTCCTCTATCGGAGTTACTTTAGTTGCTGGGGATACAACTACAACACTTTTATCATTGTCACCTAACCCTGGACGTTTATTAGGGCAAGTAACAAATGAATCAACTACAGTACCAATTCCAGGTGCTATTATTCAAATTTTTGATCAAAACCGTTCTTTTGTCGCTTCCGTTGTAACAGATGCTCAAGGGGCTTTTACCTTGTCAAATCTTTCTCCTGGACAGTATACAGCTGTTATAAATGCTGTTGATTTTGGAAGTGAATTTAGAGAGTTGATGATTAATGCTGGAGAAGATACAGTTATTTCAGCAAATCTTTCACCAAATCCCGGAATAATTCAAGGAACGGTAACTTCCGTAGAAAGCAGCCAACCAATTTCGAGCGTCAGTGTTGTAATACGCGCTTTAAGTCCTGCGGGTCCAATTGTCGCTACTACGGTAACTGACCAAAATGGTTTCTACCAGCTAACAGGTATCGCACCTGGTTCATATACGGTTATTATTAGTGGTCCGCCTATATTTGGATCTGAAACTACCTCGATAATGCTTGATTCAGGAGAAATTGAAATTGTGAACCTCACACTTACAACTCTCCCAGGCTCTGTTCAAGGGAAAATCACTGATGAAGCAGGTGTAGGACTCACTAATGTTCTAATACAACTGTTCGATGAACAAGGTTCGCTAGTACGTCGAGTCCAAACAGATAATAATGGAAACTACTTTATTAGGGGCTTTACCCCAGGAACTTATAAAATTACAGCAAGTCAACAAGGCTTCCAAAATGCATTCACTAATTTTAATGTTGAGCCTGATGGTGTAGCTATTGTGAACCTTGTACTAGTAACAAGGCCAGGGAACATCAACGGTACTATACGCAATGCTGTTACAAATCAATCCATTCCAGGTGCTGTTATTCAGCTTTTTCCAAACCAAAGTTTAACGCCTATTGCAACGACAGTAGCTGATCAACAAGGGAACTATCAATTTGTTGGATTGCAGCCAGGGAACTATAGAATTATCAGCTCAGAATTTAATTTTGCAAGTGCTTCATCTGGAAGCACTGTTATTTCAGATCAAACAACTACTACAAATCTATTTTTACAACCAAATCCTGCTTCTATTTCAGGTATTGTTACAACCACTGAAGGTACACCAATTAATAATGCTTCCATTCGCATCTCAGATCAAAATGAGACTATTATTGGTTTTGGTGTAACGGGTCCCGATGGACGGTATGCAATTAGCAATATTCCAGCAGGAACCTTTACAATTATTATTTCTGCTCAACTATTTCAATCACAGTTGTCTAGTATTACCTTAAATCAAGGGGAATCTCGCCAGGAAGTTAATTTTACTTTACTTTCAAATCCTGGATCAATAACAGGTACAGTCACAAATATAAATGGAAATCCTTTACCTGGTGCTGTGATTACCGTCCGAATTTTAGGATCTACAGGTATTATTATAGGATCAACTGTAACTGATCAAGGAGGTCATTACCAGGTTAGTAGCTTAGCTCCAGGCTCATACGCTGTAACAGTGAATTTTTCAGGACTTGAAACAAAAACGGCAGGAGCCTTGGTACAATCTAATACAACAACTATCACAGATTTTGTATTAACAGGCCTCACAGGTTCAATAAGTGGCGTTATTTTAAATAATTTATCACAACCTATTATCGGATCTAATGTTTCAGTTTCATTGTTTAATCAAAATGGTATTCTAATTTTCACAACAACTGCAAATTCTGATGGAACTTTCTCCTTCTTAAATGTTGAACCTGGAGACTATACTATTGTTGCTTCTGCTTCCGGTTTCATTAATGGTACAGTTGGAATTAATGTTGAAGCTAATAGAAAAGTGTTTACTACCCTTTTATTACAATCAAGTCCAGCTAGAGTTACTGGTCGAGTAATTAACTCAGTTACAGGTGAAGGAATACAAGGAGCATCTGTTACTGCTACTTCCAATGATGGGGAAGTTATTGCTGTGACAACCACCAGCGAAGATGGTTTCTTTACTATTCAGAACCTTCCTCCAGGATCTGTAGTTCTTACAGCTAACGCAGGAGGATTTGGAGCTGACTCTAAAGGAGTTATTTTGAATCCAAATATTACAAGTACTACTACGTTGTCCTTAAATCCATCACCTGGTTCTTTAACAGGTTCCGTCGTTGGTGAAAATGGGCAGCCTATTATAAGAGCAACAGTTCAAGTATTTGACATCACAAACGGCCTTGTTAGCACAGCAATAACAAACAACTTCGGTCAATATGCTATCTCGGGACTTACTCCTGGAAATTATCGAGTCGTATTTAGTGCTCCTGGATTTGAACGTTTAGCTGCAGGTTCTACTATCCTTGCAAACGAGACGACTATATTAAATGTTCAATTGGATTCATTGTTTGCAACAATCTCAGGAACCGTTATAAATGCCCAAACTAGCACACCTATTGCTGGAGCCTCAGTAACGATTCGCTATCAAAGTGCTTCTGGACCTTTAGTGGTGACTGCACTTACTAACTCATTAGGGCAGTTTGTGATTGGAGGTATTACTGAAGGTGAAATCTCTGCGGTGGCTACTGCATCAGGTTTTGGATCACAAGGTCTAAGTGGAGTTGTAGTTGCTGGTCAAACACTCACATTTAACTTTCAGCTTCTACAGCAATCTGCAATAATTCAAGGAAAAGTCACAAATAACGCTACAGGAGAAGATTTAACCAATACGAGAATTCGCGTTATTAATAACTTAGGAGTAGTCATTGCCACTACACAAACTGATATTAACGGTAATTATTTCATTCCAGACCTTTCCCCAGGATTCTATCAAGTGGTTGCACTCAACGTGAATTTTGAAGCACAAACACAGGATATCACCCTTGTACCAAATCAAGTAGGAATTGTAAATTTCTCCTTGTTAGGAAATCCAGCAACATTGAGTGGAAGGGTTAAAGACAACGAGACAGGATTACCTATTATCGGGGCACTTGTTGAAGTCTTTGATGCTTCTGGAGTACCAATTGCATTTGGGTTAACGAATCAAAACGGTCAATATATTATTGAAGGGTTACCTCAAGGCTTGTTGTCAGTTACTGTATCAGCACCTGGATATAATTCAATAACTGAGCAGATTGAATTTGCACCTAATCAAAAAGTCGAAAAAGATTTCTCTTTAACACGTCCTTCTCCAGTTTTAGGTACTATTGCCGGTCAAGTCGTTGACGCTTCAACAAAAACACCTATTACAAATGCTCAGATTGATATTGTCAATAGCCAAGGTCAACTTGTTACTTTCGTATTTACAAATGAAAATGGCCAGTATGTTGTTCAAGATTTGCCGTCAGACACTTATACAGTATTTGCTAGTGCCTCTAATTATGTAGAGCAGCAGCAAACAGTTCTTATTAGAGAAGGTGAATTTGTATTTGTACCTGTAAACTTCCAGCTTTCCCGTGTTACTCGGTTTGGAACAATTGTGGGTCAGGTAACCAACTTGGAGACGACACAGCCAATTCAAGGAGCTCTGGTAGAAGTTTTAAATGCTGAAGGAAAAGTCATTACAACTACCCGCACGGATGAATATGGAAACTTTACTATCACAGGATTGTTACCAGGTGCTTATACACTCCGTGTTTCTGCTGAAGGATTCAATCTGTATACTGAACAAGTAATCGTAACTGCTGGAGATACGACCCGAGTATCAATTCCATTAACCCCTAAGGTCAATATCGGTGCAATTGTAGGAATAGTAACCAACTCAGAAACAAACCAACCAATTCAAGGAGCGAAAGTAGTAGTCCTAGACGGTCAAAACGTAGTCGCCATAGGCTATACAGATGAACAAGGTAACTTTATCATCAATGGATTGCCTGCCGGCACCTATACCATTCTGGTGACAGCTGATGGGTTTAGACCAGAAACTCAACAGGTCACTGTCGAAGCAGGAAAAACAGTTCCTGTACCACCATTTAACCTAACAGCTATTTCAAATGCTGGTTCTATTACCGGAAGAGTAATTGATCAAGAGACAGGGAAGCCAATTCAAGGTGCGAGAGTAATAGTTCTAGACGGTCAAAATATAGTCGCCATAGGCTATACAGATGAACAAGGTAACTTTATCATCAATGGATTGCCTGCCGGCACCTATACCATTCTGGTGACAGCTGATGGGTTTAGACCAGAAACTCAACAGGTCACTGTTGAAGCAGGAGAAACAGTTCCTGTATCACCATTTAACCTAATAGCTATTTCAAATGCTGGTTCTGTTAGTGGCATCGTAATTGATCAAAGGACAGGGAAACCGATTCAAGACGCCACAGTGTTCGTCCTTAAAGGTAAAGATGTAGTCGCATTGGGCTATACAGATGAACAAGGTAACTTTATCATCAATGGATTGCCTACTGGCACCTATACCATCCTTGCGACAGCTGATGGATTCAAATCAGAAACTCAACAGGTCACTATATTAGTAAATACTACTGAAAAAATTAGTATTACTTTAATTCCTAAATTAACAACTATTACCGGAGTTGTATGTGATATAAAAACAGGAGCACGACTATCTAATATTCTCATTGAGGTATTGAACATTCATAAAGAATTTGTTACTAATGCCTTAACTGATCATGACGGAGAATATACGGTATGTGAATTATCAGCGGGCACATTTAATGTGAAAGCTAGTTCCGAAAATTCTCTTACGGAATTAAAAACAATTACATTATTACCAGGAGAAATTGGTGTAGTTGATTTTGCACTTGTAAGAAGACACTTATTCCCTCCAGAAATAATTATTGATCCACAGCAAAACAATATGACTTTCTTGTTTGGAACGTTAGCTTTAAGTTCACAAATTTCATTTAAATCAACCGAAATATGGATAAAAAACTCTCATAATATTGAAGTTCAATTATCTGGAAATCAAATCGCTAACTCCCTGCAGTTAAGCTTACATTTAGCGATTACATTGATTCTAGATATGATAACCGACAATACCAATAATGATGGTGCCTCTATACAAGAGTTTATTGAACAGCCTTCTATAAAAACCACTGAACAAATTATTATTATTGATAATTCTAAAGACATTACAATCATTGTTGATGATACTGACTTAACAGCCAACCTTCAGATTTTGTTGCAAATATTGCTGGCACTACTAGTACAGATTGACATTTTATAACCTAAAAAGAAAAAGTCTATAGGGATAGTCCCTATAGACTTTTTCTTTTTTATGAGCAACAACTATGTACAGATAATTAATCATTATTATTTTAACTTAGCCGGTTTTCAATAAGGTCTATAGCCTTTTCTTAATTAGGCAATAGCTTATTTGTTCCTATACCTTTCTAAAAGGAATCACACTTTAATTAAATTTTCTCCAATTGTATATAACAAACATTTATAGAGTTATTTATCTTATGGTTTAAACTAACCATAATCAGCCTTATCATCAGTTTTTCCTGAAAATTCTACGACCATTAAAATAAATAATAAGTGAATGAATCTTTTTTCATAAAGAAAGGTTTTATAGAAGGATTTTAATAGAGTAGCCTATAGCAATATTAAGGTAAACGCATAGTTTAATAAAAGAGGAGTGACTGTAAAAAAGAAATTAAAAATTGTGTTTAGGCAGGAGATGTAGACGATGAAAGTTATGACTATTTTGGGCACGCGGCCCGAAATTATACGCTTAAGCCTTATCATAGAAAAATTGGACAATTACGCTGATCAGCATATCTTAGTTCACACGGGACAAAACTTTACTTCTACCTTAAGCGAAGTATTCTTCCAAGAATTGAAAGTAAGAAAACCAAATTACACTTTATTTAACCAACAATATACACTAGGGGAACAATTATCAAAAATGTATGAGCAGCTAGAAAAAATTTTTCTAAAGGAAAAGCCGGACAAGATTTTAGTACTAGGAGACACCAATAGTGGTTTAAGCGCCATTTTAGCAGAAAGGATGGGTATTCCAGTCGTTCATATGGAAGCCGGAAATCGATGTTTTGACTTAGAAGTACCTGAAGAAAAAAATCGAAAGGTGATCGATGCTATTTCTAGTTTTAATCTACCGTACACCCCCCAAAGCAAAGAAAATCTCCTTAAAGAAGGCGTTTCTTCAAATCGAATTATTGTTTCAGGCAATCCTATTCATGAGGTCTTAGAACATTATAAACATGAAATTGAACAGAGTAATATCCTAAGTAAATTACAAGTTGAGAAGGAAGGTTACTTCTTAGTTACAGCCCATCGCGCTGAAAATGTAGATCATGAAAAGCGATTACTAGAAATTATACAAGGTATTAACTTAGTTGCTGAAAGCTATGGAAAAAGAGTGATTTGCAGCATACATCCTCGCACCCAATCCCGAATTAAGAATGTCTCTACATTAAAAGTTCACCCTTTAGTGGAGTTTCACGAACCGTTTGGTTTTTTTGACTTTGTCAAACTCGAAAAAAATGCTCTCTGTGTTTTAACTGATAGCGGAACTGTACAGGAAGAATGTTGCCTATTTCACGTTCCCACTGTTACAATCCGCAAAACAACTGAAAGGCCAGAAACTATTGAGTGCGGAAGCAATATGTTATCTGGAATTGACTCTAATCAAATAATTAATTGTGTACACGTAATGGTCGGTCAACAAAAAAATTGGTCTTATCCAGAAGGTTATGATGACAAAAACGTTTCGGATAAAGTAATCAAAGTAATATTAGGGGGACATAAAGGTGTTTAATAATCAGACTATTTTAGTAACGGGCGGCACAGGTTCATGGGGTTATGAGTTAGTAAAACAATTATTAACGCACAACCCAAAAGAGATTCGTATTTTTTCACGTAATGAATCAAATCAATTTACCATGAAACAAGAATTTGATAATAATCCAAAATTAAATTTCTTAATTGGGGATATAAAAGAAAAAGACTCATTGGTTGAAGCATGTCAGGGCGTTGACTATGTTTACCATTTGGCAGCATTGAAACACGTTCCTGTTTGTGAAGATCAACCTCTTGAGGCATTAAAGACTAATGTACATGGAACGCAAAATGTGATTGATGCTGCTATAACCTGTGATGTCAAAAGGGTTATTTATATCTCTACAGATAAAGCCGCAAACCCCTCAAATTTTTATGGACTCTCTAAGGCGATGGGTGAACGATTAATTATCCATGCTAATACATTAAATACGAAAACAAGATTTGTTTGTATACGTGGAGGAAATGTTTTAGGAACGAATGGGAGCGTTATTCATGTATTTAAAAAGCAAATTCAAGAAAAGGGTAAAGTTGGCATTACCGATCTTAAAATGACTCGTTTCTTTCTAACTCTTGAAGACGCTATTAAACTTGTATTTAAGGCGACTTTTGAGAGTATGGGGGGAGAAATTTTCGTTATGAAAATGCCTACGTGTAAAATTGTAGATCTTGCCCACGTATTAATAGATGCTTCGAACAAAGGCAATATTGAGATTGAAACCCTCGGCATTAGACCTGGGGAAAAAATTCATGAGCTTCTTCTTTCAGAATATGAAAGCACAACGACAGTTGCTTATGATGATGAATATTTTGTTATTCTACCACCTATTCATATTGATGGACTAAAAGAGTTTTATTCTAAATTTAACCCAGTAAACTTAGTTAACTATAATTCGAGTAAGGATTTAATGAGTAGAGATGAAATTAGAGACATGCTGAAGAAAGGCAGGTTTATTTAAATGAAAATACTGATTCTTGGTGGGAAGGGAATGGCAGGGCATGTAATAACAAATTACTTTAAGAAAAAATCTGAGTATACTGTATTCTATACATCAAGAGACTTAAACGATACGGACAGTATTTACGTAGACGTGACCAATCTTACAAAGTTAGAAGAACTGATAGAAACCATAAAACCAGATATTACAATCAACTGCATTGGTATTTTAAATGAGCATGCTACTAATAACAATAAACTGGCCTTTCAAGTAAATAGTTTACTGCCTCACCAACTCGTTAAATTAACAGAGCGTTGTCAGGGGAAATTAATTCATATTAGCACAGATTGTGTTTTCTCTGGCAATAAGGGGGATTACACAGAAAACGATATTCCAGATGGTACATCTGTTTATGCCCAGTCTAAACAACTAGGGGAGATTATTAGTAAGAAACATTTGACTATCCGTACATCTATTATTGGCCCAGAATTAAAAGAAGATGGAATCGGTTTGTTTTTGTGGTTTATGCAACAAACTGGAGTCATAAAAGGATACGAGAAAGTATGGTGGAATGGTGTAACTACCCTTGAATTAGCTAAAGCTATCGAAGTAATGATTAATCAGGACATTACTGGTCTATATCACTTGAGTGCTGAGGAAAAAATTTCAAAATTTGAATTGTTAAGATTAATACAAGAGGTTTTTCATAAATCAGATGTAGACATTATTCCAGATTCACAGATTGTACTTGATCGGACAATCAAGAGTACCAGAAAAGATTTCCAATATAAGACTCCGAGTTATAAGCAAATGTTAATCGAACTAAAAGATTGGATGCACGTGTAGTGAGCTCGTTACCTAAATTATTAATTACTGGCGCAAATGGCTTTACAGGAAAGCATGCATGCTCCCATTTTGCAAAGGCAGGATTTAAAGTAATTGCAGTAGTAAGGAATCACGCTCCCGCTGGCCTATTTCAAACTGAACTTTGTGACTTGACAAACAAAAAAGCTGTGACAGAAATGATTAAAAGAGTTAAACCACAATACCTTCTTCACTTAGCAGGACAAAACCATGTAGGAGAATCATGGATTGCCCCAGTCTCCTCGCTAGAGGCGAATTTTCTCTCTACTCTTTATCTAATTGAAGCTCTTCGACATGAGAATCCAACCTGCAAAATTATTGTAGTAGGTTCAGCTCTTCAATTTAACCCTCAGGAGATTTCAACGCTTAAACACCCTTATAGTTTGAGTAAAACTTTACAAGTTTTAGTTGCCCAATCATGGGCAGAACTTTACGAATTGCCTATTATCATTGCTAAACCTTCAAATTTGATAGGTCCTGGAATTTCGAATGGAGTTTGTTCAATTTTCGCTAAAAAGATAGTTGGTATGGAAAAAAAATACACAGAAAAAATTCTTGAGGTAAGTAACCCCTATGCTCAACGTGATTTTATTGATGTACGTGACGTGGTATATGCATATGAAACTCTTTTCAAAAAGGGAATACCAGGAAAATTATATGACATTGCCTCAGGGAGTAGTCGCTCACTTAGGGAAGTGATTGATACCTTCAAAAAAATTACAAATGAAGAATTTAGAGTAGTATGCACCGCTGATAGTAAAAAAGAAGAAAACATTAAAACTTCTTGTCTTAACTTGAGACAGTTAGGGTGGCAACCTCTTATTCCTTTTGAGGTTTCCCTTTTAGATATTCTTAATTTCTATCGTCATAATCAATTAATATAGATACAACTTAACAGGTAAACAAAAAAATACCTAACCAAATAACAATAAATTTTAAATTTGGTTAGGTATTTTTTTAGTTATTTTCCATAAATGAATAACATATATTCTCAAACTTAGCCACACTTTTCTCTAGTGTCCATAACTCTGCCTCTTTCTGTCCCTCTTCAACAAGCTTTTGTCTAAGGTTCGGATTTTTAATCAAACGAATTATATCTAATGCCAAACGATTTTCATAACGATGAGACATTAAAGAAGTATGTTCGTGACGTGAATATTCAGTATTACCCCCAGCATAGACAGCAACAAGGGCAGCACCACATTTTATAGCTTCTAAGCCAGGTAGAACAGCTGTTTCAAATATGGAGGAAGTTACAAAGATATCTGCCATATTATAGTAATTACATAACTCTTCATCATTAGCAGGTGTATAAAAATGAAATTCATTGCTTTCTTGAAGTTGCTTTAAACTAGGGGAATTTTCCATTTCGTTTGGAGGACAGATTAAATTAAATTTTAAATTTGGAAACTGACTTTTTACAATTCTTAATTGTTCTATTAAATAGTTTTGGTCCCGCTGCCAAGAATATCCCCCCTCTGGAATTCTTACGATTGCAGAAATGTTTAGCTTGTCATTACTACTTCGAAGATTCAAATTTTTAAAGTTAGGATTTACATAAATCGGAATAATCATCCCGTTAATCCCATGTAATAAAGAAATCAGCTCTTTTTGGTATTGGGATATAACTATTAAATAGGGTGTGTGATTATAGGATTGGAATGAAATATCCTGATGCGGCAGAAATACAGGCTCATAACACAAGCTAAATCTAACATGTTTACCCTTTCCGTTCTCACTTGCTTCGTGTGCTGAAGGAACGGTCGAATAAAAATTCGAGACAATAATGTCACTCTTTGGATAATCACTTTCAGACAACATTACATCTTTACTTCGAATTAAGTTTGCCTTCGTCTCATATTCTACATCTCCATGGGGTGGCATTAAAATAGTTACATTATGACCTCTTTCCACGAGACCATTACTTATATCTGCCAGCATCCTTTGTGCTCCGCCTTTGCATAGAGTTAACACTGGAAAGGTAAAGCTCAGTTTTTTTTTTCTCTCATTGGCAATAATTTCGATTAATTTATTTCCGTACCTATACTGCACAGCTTCTACTTCCTTACTTATTTCCTCATTGAACTTTTTTGTACCCATTTCGTCATGTACACGATATTTTACCAGTGGTTCATTTAAATAATGAAACTCATAATTTTGGACTGCCCGTAACCAAAAATCGTAATCTTGAGTAAATTTTAGTTCTTCATTAAAAAATCCTAAAATTTTAAATAGGACCATATTCATCATTACAGTACAACCATTAATACTACAACCAATGCGTAAATGTTCTAAAAAGTCAATTTTGCGCGAAAAATGAACACCAGCTTTCTCATGCACTGTGTTACTATGGGCATCTATCAAAGAGTAATTTGTATGACTAATATAACTGTTTCTTTCTTCCATAAAAGTTAATTGTTTTAAAATTTTATCCTTTAAGAAAATGTCATCTGAACTTAACCAGGCAAAATAATCCCCAGTTGCATTTCTAATCCCTAAATTGAGAGCACTTGCCGTTCCGCCATTTTCTTTTTCAAAGTACCTAATTCGGCTTAAATAGGGATTTATTTTTTCAGTAAATTTAGAAGAACCATCATTTATCACAATTACTTCTATATTTTCATACGTTTGATTTAATGCACTTTCAATAGCCTGATCAATATAAGAACAGTTATAGAAAGGAATAATAATGGAAACTTTTTTCATATTGAATCACTTCTTCCTTAATTTTGAATAAACGTTTTATAAAAGGTGGAATGTTATCATGGAGATCTTATAAAGGAAATGTTGAGAAGTAAGTATCGTTATATTAAATTATGAAGTTGTTATGATATTGTGAAAAATTCAATTTTAAAATGTATTATTTAATAACTAATACCCGTACATATTTAAATTCCCTTGCATAGAGACTAGTAGCTTTTATGTTGTGTGACATTACTACTTAATTAAAAATAGGAAGATTTTGTCCAAGCATAAAACTATAAAATCCATACCATGTAATGTATCCAATTTTATCTATAAAGGAGAAACTACATTGAAAATTATTCAGGATTTTAATATAAGTGTCCCTACTAACTTTAGTGGAACCCTTAATAGACCCATCCCAGCCTCCCCCTCGAATATTACTCTTGCAGCATTTGGTTTAGCCGTTAATCAAGCGGATTCGGACGTTTTATTAATTAGTACAGTAGCAATTCAGTCATTTTTAGGTATTCCAGAAGTCGTACTCAGTGTCTTTCGAAATAGTGGGGTTATTGCTACAGTACGAGTATCAACTTTAGCGGTTAATGAAACTAGAAATATTACTTTTCAAGTATTGGATGATAATCCACCAGTAGGATACCATTCTTATCGACTAACAGCAGAAGTCACTAACCCCTTGCTTAATCAAGCATCAGCTGTTGGACCCATTTCTTTTTCTGGAACATCTTTTGCACCGGGAGTTTAAATTACACTATTACTCCAATGCTATATATTCGAAGAGATAGCCTATTTCCCACAGGGAGATAGGCTATCTTTATTTTAAGAAATTCACCAATTGTGATTCCTTTCGTATCCAAAATCAATTAGCAAATTACCTGCTACTGTTTTAAACATTTCTTTTGTTTTATCGTCAAATTCTTCTCGCCATGAAGCTATTTTACCCTTCCTAAAGGTCCTAGATTTACCAGGGTTAATATTATCCTCCATTAAAGTGATCATTTTCTCTAAGGGTAAAGGAAGTTTCTTATCTTCAAATAGATAACTAATAATTTTCTTCATACATTTTCTTTGAGATTCTTTAGATATCATTAGCTCCTCAAATGAAATTGCTAATGTATTCGAATCAGTTATCCAATTATAAAAAGGACGATTCCATGCATCAAAATTAGGCCATTTATCTTCTACTCCTAGAATTAACGTCTCAATACGCTCTGCACTAGTTACTATAAACTCATTAAAATCATTATAGAGTGGATGCTCATTCCAATACTTTGGGATGAAATGTATTAGTGAAATTAAAACATCTCGAGGATCACGATAAATAAAGATATGTTTTAGCTCTAACCTTTTTAGCATATAAGCATATTCATCCGAATGAAATATGTGGCCTATTCCAAATTCATTAGGTTGTAAGTAAGCTAGTCGATATAAATGCTCCTTATAAATACTACTATTCTGAGGGTGATGATCTATAAAAAATTTTTTTTCTATATCCCTAATATCATTATTAATATTGGGTATTCCATTTAATACTTGATGAAGAAGATGAGTACCACTTTTCGGAACAGATGACATTAAAAAAGGTTGTAATTCTACCAAATCATTATTTATATTCATTTAAAAATCTCCAGTCTTAATAAAAATTCTGTTTTAAAATAAATTTAATATGATATCAGCCATATAAGAAACTAATATGAATCAATCGGTTTACCTGCTTTATTTTATATTCAAAATTATTAAAATGGATTTTTTCCTATTATGACTCCTATTTCTATGACTATTTTTAAGAAAATAAATGAAAATCCATTTTAGGATTTACTAAGTTTATTTATTATTTTTTAAACTATGAAGCATATTTGAGAAATTTTCCGCGTATTTATCCGTTGAAAAACTCTTTTTAATATGTTCAATAGCGTTTTGTCTAATTTCTTCTCTTAAAATATTATTTGATAACAATTCCTTTCCTTCTTGTACTGCCTGATCAATATCTCCTGAATCATAAAGCTTTCCTGTTACATTATGGTTTAAGAGACTTCGAACCCCGTCTGAATCTGATGATAAAACAGGGCATTTGCAAGTCATTGCCTCAAGAACCGCATACCCAAATCCTTCTACTTTTGATGTTGAACATAAAAATCCTCCTGAATCACCAATGATGGAGAAGTATTTAGCCATTTGACTATGTGGCTGATTGGCATATAGGGTAAGATGCGTACCCAAGTTTAGTTCCTTAATCTTCTGTTCAAAATTTAATCGTTCTTCTTGCATGGACAATGTATTATCCTCAAACATCCAAATCTCAATATTAGGGTTTTGTTCAATTAATTTTGCTGCAATAGATAAGAAATCTTTCCAATTTTTATTTTCTTCCAATCTTCCTACCCACCCAATGATAGGTGTATCCCTTTTAGGGTGGATTTCATATTTAAATTCCTCTGTATTAAAACAATTATGAAAACAAAACTTTTTCTTAGATGGAAAATATTTTTCAAACGCTTGAATAAGATGGGGAGTTTTGGGGTATAAAAGACCGTCGCAATATTTATCAAGAACAAACTGGGCTTCATTTTTCAAGAAATTGTCGGCGTATTCCTTATTAAAACCTAAACCTTGAACTTCATAAATTAAAAAACCTTTGTAACCTAAATTTCTTATCTTTTGTAATAAAAGAAGATCAGAACCGACCACAATTGCTTCATAATTTCCTTTTAATATAATATTTTGAATTTCATAATCACTGTTTGTAACATAAACCGGAGCGTTAATTTTATTTTGCAGACCCGTACCTTCCTGTTTATACATGAATTCACATTTTATCCCTTTCTTATTGAGTGCATATAAACGTTGCCTATTTAAAGTTTCCACGCCTCCACTTGGAATAAAAAATGTAAAAAGAATATTCATATTGAAAGATGAGACACTTTTAGAAACATTCCATTTTGGCTTTTCAATAGTACCATGGTTCTCATTAATTGTTGAATCATAGACAATTTCCCCTTCCCCCTCGTTTAACTTCCAATACCCAAAAAGGTTTGGTTCATTCCCATTAAGCTCCTTATCCATATTATTTTGAATTTCATTTAATGTTTTAGCTTTACTCCATATTCGTACTTCTTGCAGCCCTCCCTTATAGAAGCCATAGGGTTTTACCCCTCCGAAGGTAGCTGAAGGAACTACATTTCTATGATGGTTAGATAATCCCCTTTTAACCATTTTTCCATTTATATACAAAAAGGGAGTTTTATTTATATATACTACTGCTACATGAGTCCAACCATTTAACGGAGCGAAGTACACTAAAGGTGTAGCTAGATAATCAGTGGTATGTTCATAGATAGAAACACCATTTGTACCTACAGAAACCCCTACACCGGCTCGAGACTTATCGCCATCTTCATACGCACCAAAAACAGGCGTAACAGCAAACTGGTGGTTAGATGATTTAGAAATTCCTTTTCTAGATTCTTTATCAATCTCTTGAGTATCCTCTGGTTTTGCCCAAAATTCTATAGTGAATGTATTTTGAATATTTGAAAATAACTGTTTTTTGGTCATGATAATATTACTGTAATTATTAAATTCCACAAAAGTATCGCGTAACATATTCGAAGCCCTCCTCACTTGTGCGTTATTATGTATTTCATCCTTCGTTTTTTAATATCCATTTTATGTAAAAATACATTAAATAAATTAACTTTTAGGAAAACAAATTGCATTTTTATTTTTCAGCATATAGTTATACATATATTAACGGTGGAAGAAGAATAAAAATCAATTTAAGTAACTTCCAAGAATGGAATAGGATATTTTGTAATTATTAAAAATTTAGCCTAAAATTTTAATAATTACACTTAAGTCCACCAAATCATTAAAAGGTTATACAGTTAAATATGAAAATGAAAGAGCGTGTTTTACTAAGGATTCTAATGGTATTAATGAAATTTATCATAATGGGTAAATATTTAATTCGTATAGAGCTAGGGGTAAATCATCTGTCCTTTCTTGTTAATCTTATTTTTATAATTAAAGACTCTTTAATTAATTTCATTTCAATATATGTAAAAATTTCATTATCGATACAAATTCACTTCTTATTTTTACGCAATATAACATTCAGAAAGCCCGAAACATAAATATATAGAAATTAATTCATAAATTAATTAATAACTTTCTAAGAAAATAATTATTAACTCTATCTTTATTTAATCGCTCTTTTGTAAGAAGACATAAAAACAATCTATTAGTAAAATTAATTCCTTGAGTTCTATTCCGTTCCTGCCAATTTTAAAAGGAAAGCACCTATCTCTAATTTAAACAGTACATTTAACAACATATGTATGTTCAGTAATGCTAAATTACCAGAAAGGATGGTTTTCATATGGAAAAAGTTTCCGTGGTTGTTCCATTTTATAATTGCCCATATATTAACCAGGCCCTAGAGAGTTTAATCAATCAAACTTACAAAGATATAGAAATTATTGTGGTTAATGATGGATCTACACAACATTCTGAACAAATAATTCCATACTTAAATAAAATTAAATACGTTCAAAAGGAAAACGGGGGCACAGCAAGCGCCCTAAATATGGGGATTCAACATGCAACTGGGGATTATTTTTGCTGGTTAAGTTCCGATGACATTTATTATCCTGAAAAAATAGAAGTTCAATTAGCCTTTATGAAAGAGCATAAGGCTAATTTTAGTCATACAAATTATTGTGCAATTGATAAAAAAAGCCGGATTATCTCTCCCCCTTTAGGCGTACATCCTCCAAATCGTCTTGAAATACTCAAAAGAGTGCGGAAGAAAAATTTTATTAATGGATGCTCCGTCATGATAGATAAGGCTGTATTTAACCATGTAGGTATGTTTGATGAAACTCTTCCCTATACACATGATTATGATTTATGGATACGAATCATCCAAAAATTTGGCGTGTATTATTTACCCCAACCCTTATTATTATATAGAATCCATCAACAAATGGGTTCAAAAAAACATGCAACAGCTATAAAGAAAGAAGTTGACTTGGTTATCAATCGTCACAAGAATACTATGGAAAGCTTGTTGTCAGAGGAATTAAGAAAATAGTAGATTGTACTGTTTATAGATGTTTTATTAAAAGGCCCTTTGTTTTTTAATAGTTTTTATCACCTTTACTCTTCTTTTTTATATTTAAAGCTTACTTAAAATTATTCTTCTTATGAAAACAATTTTAAGTAAGCTTTAAATTCAGGAACTTCTTTCTATTAACCTATCCTAAATTTTATGGTTTTCACCTTTATATTTGACTAAATTAAAGGTGATATTTCCCATCAAAATGATTAAAGTGCTGAGCGCGTCAAGAGTCGGATAAGCATATTATACAATGTAGACCAGAATGCATAAATGACAGCAGAATTATACCTAAATAGGCAAAGACCTGGTCATACGTATTTTTGCAAGAATACGTTATTAATGCAAGTAAAACATTAATTGAAAGGAAGATTGTATGGGATCAAATGGATTTTCATCAGAAAGAAAGCAAAAACGTGTAGATCTTTTGAAACAGCTTCTCGATACTAACATCTCTACACAAGGGTCATCGAATCCATTAGAAGCATTACTCTCTGGTTTAGACCTAGGGTCTTTAGAAGGTTTAATGCAAAAGAACAAAAAATCTCATCATGATGACTGGGATTCCAAGAAAAAACGCCATCATGATGACTGCAATGATCATGATTGGGATCATAAAAAGAAGCATGACCATGATGATTGTGGATGCAAAAAGAAAAAGCATGACCATGATGATTGCGGATGCAAAAAGAAAAAACGCTGCAAATGTTGCCCTGATGTTACACAAGACTTTCGTGACGCCATTAATGCAATATGTCAGCTACTAAATGCGGGTATTAGTACCCCAGCTACATTAGCTGCGTTAAAAGAGGCACTTGGAGTATTAGAAAGTCTTCTAGAGAATGAAGATTGTATAGATGAAGAAATAGCTGAGGATTTACTTGTACTAATTAACATTATCCAAGCAGCCGCTACAGTAGCAGCCATTCCTCCAGGAACTCTAGATGAACTCGGAAGACAACTTAATAAACTTCGTCGTTGCTTAGGTTTGAGAGTCCGCGTTTGTAGCCCCGGTGGTGGTGGCGGGGACAATTGTGGTACTTGTGATGTCCTAACGCGTGTTAGATTAAGAATAGCGATTAATGCAGTGTGTGTAGAATTACAAGCACCACCAGCATCTTTTGATTTAGAAGAGTTACAAGCAGATATTACTGTCTTATTACCACTATTAACTGCAAGTTGTATATCAAATTCAGTAAGGATAGCAGTTGAACAGGCAGGTGAAGCTGTATTATTGTTAAGCGAACCATTAACTGAACAAGGGGAGGAAGCATTAGTAGCATTAGGTGTTGCACTTACTGCTTTACGAGAATGTATTGGTATCGACACTGGTCAAACTTGCGAGCCAGACTTTACGCCGGGTGGCGGTGGTGCTCCTATTCCTATTCCTAGTCCAATAACAACCATTAGACAACGCCTACTGGATTTATTTGGAGATCAAGTCGTAATTACAACTCCAACTGGTTCATACCCAGGTACATTAGTTGCTGTTCAAGCTGACTATGTTGCCGTTGTAGCTCCTACTGGAACTTATTTGATACCGCTCGATCAGATTCAAACATTTACTACTGAGTGATAAGGAGGAAAAAGATTTATGTTTGCATCTACCTTGATAGAAGAATTAGCAAAACGACAAGGCCACACTGTTACAATTAACACATTTAATTACGGAGGCACAGGAGTCCTTGCAATGGTTCAAGCTGATTATGTTACTATTGTAGAAACGACTGGTTACGGTCTATATGAAACTGAAAACATCCCCGTTGATGCTATTCAATTAGCCTTCTTCCCAGCTTAAATAGCTTATTTTAAAAATTTCCGAAAATCATTCCATTTGGAATGATTTTTTTTTGTGATACTGTCATTATGCTTTCTTACATTATAGATTGTAAAACCCTCATAAAAAAATTCATAGTTCTTAAGAAGTTGCACTAGTATAGCTATATCTTCATACAAACGACCTTGTTCAAAGTCTATAATGGGAAAACCTTTCTCTTCTTTTAAAATAGACGTCTGGTAAATTCTTGGCCCGAGAGGAAATGGATAGGAAAGCAATTCTTCACGGCTATTCACCGATTTACCACGCCTAACCTTTAAAAATTCAACTTCATTTGCTGAATTTTGATTCCAGTACCTCCAATTCCCATATAATACTGCGATATTCTGGGGAAGAGTCCCTAATTTATTTTTTATAAGAAAAACCGCATCTGGATCAAGCCAGTCATCTGAATCAAGTTCTAATACAAAATCAGACGTAATGAACGGCAATATGTAATTTAATGCTTTTGCTTTTCCCTCATTTACCTTAGAAAAGCATTGAATATTGGGATAAGTCTTATACCTTTCTAAAAACTTTAGTGAATTATCTGTAGACCCGTCGTCAACAACTATTATTTGATCAAAAGGAAATGTTTGTATAATACATGATTGTATTGCTATTGAAAGAAATTCCTCCATATTGAAATTAGAAATCATAACAGACAGAGTGGGGGCGGATAAATAGGAGCCGGGAGAACTCTTTTTTAGTTTATAAGCAAAACTTAACTTTTCGTTAGTTGTTATATTACTTATTTTTCTTATCTCCTCAATAACGTTTTCTTTTAAAGTAACGACATTTGACTCCTCGTTTTTTAGAAGCCACAAATGAAATATTATCTCTCTAAATGGTACTTCTCGCTCCATCAAGAATGGTGAATCTTTCAAGAAAGAAGTCTTAACCATAAAAGGAAATTGGTAATGTAGCTCTTTACTCTCACGGTAGACTGTCATGATAGTTTTATCATCCTTAAGAGTAAGTGTGGTATCGTTTACTGAAGAGGTGAGTAATTCATATGTAAAAAGGAATAATACATATTCGCTTTCTATAGATTGAATATAAGTGTTTAGCGTAATGCCTAGATCTTGTTGAGCATTAACATAATCTATATCAAAAGATAGTTGTAAATCAGGACTGGATAGATAAGGATATTGACTATCGAAAACAGTGACTTTATTCACACGAGGTAAAATATAGTTCAGGGAGGATAGTGCTTTTCTTAAATCGCTGCGGATATTGTAATTAATACAGAATACATGAATGTCTTTCATAGCATCTCCTCCATCAAGAAAAGTTTTGTTTATATTCCTGACTTTTAAATATACTCCAAAGTCTACGAAGATATGATAATGAATTTTAATAACTTGAGATAGTGAAAATGATTAAAGATTAACGGATTCATCGAAGTTTTTCATAAATATTCAATTTCTAAGAAAAAAAATAAATCTATGCTTGTGATAAATATTTTTATCCCATAATCACTGATATCATCACGACCACGTGTTTATCTATATCTTCCATTAAATGCTTTTCAGTTAATTCATTTTTTGCATGTTTAATCCATTTAACTATACTAAATAGACGCAAGAACATAGGATATTACAAGTAAAATCACCAAAAAGGTGAAGTGAATTATAAACAATGATCCTCAGAAATAAAAGAATAATTTAGTAATTTATCTCTAGTTGATTAATTGCACATCCATCCTATTATGAATATATTTTTTATATAGAAATGCATATATCAAAATAAATGGTGATTTATGCCTAATTCCCATTAGCCACTTTTTTTATACTGCTTCTCTTCTCACAATATTATCAGTATGGCTGAGCTAAATATTTTTATAATATTGAAATATAATATTCAATAAGAGGAACAGATAGTGACTAAAAATATTCCATCCATATGTAAGAATATTAGTTAATTTATGTGATGTTATCTTTAATTGTAAGCTTGTCATTCAAGAAATTGATCCCGATAACACCCCATGAAGTGACTTTGAACTCATTAGAGTTGAAGCATACTAGGCATTAGTTAAAAAGAAACATTGGAACCTACACCTAGTGTTGTTATGTAACATAATAAATACTACTAATTCCATTGTTAAATACTAAACAGAATTAGTAGTATGGGATTTTACACTTAGAAAGAATGTTTTCTACCCTTTTGTGGTTCTTTAAAACAAATATTCATTCAAAAGCATTTATCAAAGAGAAAATAACAACTTTTAGTAAATACTTTGCTTCTTTCATTGATTTCTTACAGAATATAATTATTTAAATAATTATACCAATTAATGTTCCGCCAGCAACGTTCACCAAAGGTCGAAAACCCCAATGTCTAAAAATCTCAAAAGCTTCAGAATTGTTATTATTTACAAAACCAGTTACTCCTCTTATGCCTTTTTTTCGAGCGTACGATATTACATTAGGCAGAAAAGATCCACCCACTCCCTGTCCTTGATAATGACGGTCAAGAACTACGTAATTTATAAAAATAACGTCTTTTACTATAAACTTATAACAAAGATAACCGATTACTTTATCATCGTTGTTACATATCACAAGCACTTCATGTGATTTCTTCAATATATTTTGAACTACTGTACTTTTGACTTTAAAATTATCCATTGTTAGGCTAATTAAATATGAATCATCCTTATAAGGAATTCTTTTTCGCAAATACATCCCTATTACCTCTATCCTCTCTAATTTTTTAAGTCATTGTATATCATAAGGGGGAGATAAATTTTTAGGTATTTTATATGGATATATATTTCTAGGAGACACCTTATGCTTATAACGTTTGTGGCAGTTTTTTAATTAAATCTACCTTTTTTTCGTGTCCTATAATATTTTATTCTTTAACAAATAAATCGTTTGTGTGCCTGTCCAATGATTTGAGAATTATTTTCGGTGATATAAATAAAAAAACACCGTTTGGTTGCCCTAAACGACTTAAACATTAAATTAATAGTATTTATTCGATAATTTCAACCTTATAATGGGCTGCATAATAGTGACTTTGGTATATGTATTTAATCAAATTAAATAAAAAAGCCCCCCCTCACGTTGAGAAGTATTTGACCCCATCTCTTTACTTCGTAAGAAGGTAGCGAATAGATTTAGCTAAATGTATTCACATGTTTAAATTCTATAGCTAATTCTTGTAAATACAATTTAAACAATCGAATGGTTTCCGACGAGGAGTTAATTGAATAGATGATCCGACTATTTTAAAACTTTTCACATTAAAGGATATCTAATGAAACTAAGATAGCTACTAGGACTTGAAGTAACAATTGAAGATTTACAGCTACATCTGTATCAGTGGTCGTAACCCTTACATTTGTAGAGTTTTCAATAATTGTTTTTTGAGCATTTTTTTGTTTAATACTTGAAACCTGTTTTAGCTCTTCAAGCACACCATTTGCTTGGTCCGAATCCCCGATAGTAATACGAACTACTACAGCGATAGCTACCTGTAAAGCTGCCTGGATAGTAGCTGCAATTTGGGTATCGGTTGTTTTCACCTTAACATTCTCTGAATCCTTGACAATAATCTTCTCAAAAGATTGTTGTTCCGTCTTAGCAATTTGCTCTGCTTCTTCCCAAATGTCAGCTCCACTGAATCGTTTATTTTCACAATGATCTAGTGCTCTCCATTTTTTTTCAGTCATTTTTTTCACCTCTTTTAGTTTTTAATTAAAAAATATCCACAAGTACAATAATAGCAACTAGTACTTGTAACAATAGTTGAACGTTAAGAGCAACATCTGTATCAGTAGTTGTAATTTCAACATCTTTAGAATTTTCAATATAAATTTTTTGTTTGTTTGTTTGCTCTATGTCAGACAGTTGTAATAAGTCTTGGAACACACCGCTGTCTTCAGCACTGTCCCCAATAGTAATGCGTAGTACTATAGCAATTGCCACTTGAATAGCTACTTGAATAGCTACAGCTGCTTGGGTATCTGTTGTATGAACAGTAATATCACAAGAATCTTTAATCCAAATTAACTCATCTGATTCTTGGTCAATTAAAGAAAGCTGATTCGCATCTTGAACTACCTCTGCATTAAAACTCTCAGTGCTTTCAAAGCTCTCACGACTATTATAGTAATCATACTCTGTAGATTCACTTTCATAGTGATCTACTTTAGAGTCATCTTTATAGTGCTTCTTCGAATCATCCTTTTTATGTCTGCTCTTGCACTTTTTCTTTACATCGTAAGAATAATACTTTTTAGATGACATAACTAACACTCCTTTTTCATGGTATGTATTAATATATGAACATACCAATCAATAGGATTGGGCCAATTGACTAATGAGTGTAACCATTTTAAAAAACAACAAAAACGCCTACTTGATGGCGTTTATAAGTATTAAAATTTATTTTTTGCTGTTATCTGCATTTGTTTGTTTTACAAACTCATCCACTCGTTTGGATAAATCTTCAACCATTTCTTTAAGCATTTGTTTCTTCTCTTCAGATAGTTTTCCTTTAATTTGCTCTTTATCTATGCCATGTTTAGAAAAAACATCATTTACCAATAAATCCATTAACTTATTTGGAACAATCTCTGGTCTTTTCTGTGAATCACTCATATTAGTCGCTCCTTTTTTAAGGTTTTATTTCATAACAACATATGCAGCAATTACCTAAAAGGAAACAATTCCTAACCTATTATCATTTCCTATTTAATAACTTGATTTGGATATCCTTCATTTTTTAGTAACGTAGACTTTATTTAGATAGAACAGAATATAAATTTAATATCAATTTTAAATATATCCCTGTTCTTTTTTTGACAATTTAAGATAATAAAATAAATTTAACATCATATATTTGTACATAAGGTAAGTGCCTTATGTTTTCAACAATTTTCTTAACAGTATTTATGAAAAGAGTTGAGTTAAATGGGAAAAAAAGCGAAAGCTGTACATGTTGCGGGTGATTTTCCGTCTTCACAAGGAAGATCATCTAATAATCAAATTTATATGACAAATGAGGACAATAATACGGTTTCTGTTATTGATGGAGTCACGGATGAGTTAATCACGACTATAAATGTAGGTCGTCAGCCAGTAAACGTGAATGGTAACTCATCTACTAATCGAATTTACGTGACTAATAAAGGCGATGATACAGTTTCCGTTATTGATGCTGGTACAAATACAGTTATTGGCATTATTCCAGTTGGAGGGCAACCATCAGGTATAGGAATTAACCCCTATATGGATAGAGTTTATATAACAAATGCAGGCAGTGACACAGTTTCCGTTATCGATGGTTCAACAAATATGGTTGTTGCTACAATTCCTGTAGAAACTCATCCAATTAACCTAGATGTTCATCCTTATATTAATCGAATTTATGTCGCTAATAAGTTTAAAAACACAGTTTCCGTTATTGATGGACTAACGAATACAATAATGGCTACGGTTCCAGTAGGTGACCAGCCTACAGACGTGGGGACTAACTTATCCAACAATCGAATTTACGTTGCTAATAAAAATAGTCATACCGTTTCCGTTATTGATGCTGGAACAAACGCTGTTATCGGGATAGTACCTGTAATGGAACAACCATCTATGATTGATATTAACGGAAGTAATAATCAAATTCACGTCACCAACGAAGAAAATAATATAGTATCAGTAATTGACGGGGCAACTAATATTGTTATTGCTACCCTTCCAGTCGGTGACCAGTCACCTTACACAATAACTGATGCCTAATATAAGACATAATGCTAATATTTATGTTCTATAAGAAATGGCATGACAATGGTCTTATACTACAATCTGTAGCAACAATAACTTTGTTTAATGTGTGTATTGTTGCTACCCTTAATGGTGTTAGCTACTGATTGGAAAGTTTACTTTTCATCAAATTTTCTCCATTTTTGATAAAGAGATGGACAAATATCCTTAACATAGGCTAAAAATTCTTTTGATAACTTTAATTCCTTCAATTCAGTTAGTAACTTAATCGGAATAGGTCGATTAGAACTAAACGCTCTTTTAAGATCAATTACTTTCAAATCTCCCTGTTCATTCATTAGGACATGCCGTAATTCTGTATCTTGTCTACTAAAGTTTAACTTTTTCAATTCATCAATGAGATTTATAAGTTGTGTAACTAAAGACTTTGTTATATACCTATTTTTCTTTAGATGTTTTGCCAAGGAAATTCCGTCTACATACTCCATGACTATGTAATTTGATCCATAACCGTAGAGACGAGGAATAATAGAAGACGACTGCCCAACTTGTATGGCTTTTAACTCCTTTTTATATACTTCTTCCTTAAAAAATACTTTTACACATCGATCAGCAGTCAATTGATAAATAACTCCATCTTTCCCTTGCCCAACTACCGCATACCTTTTAAAATCCATAAATACGTTCTCTTTTTCTTTTATTGATACCTCCGAAGGATCCTCCAATACTTTTTCAATTAAAAAATGACTCTTTTTTATGGTATTAGATGAAATAAATTGAGAATTATTACTTGTTTCAAAATTAGGAAACAGACTCTTTTTTTGATTGTACCTTTTAAAGAATGTTGTTTCCGATAATCTATAACCTTCGCTATCATCCCTACGATAATGAAAATAAGGTTTTCCCATGCTCTTCCCCCTTCTCCATTTATTATTCTATTCCTTTACAATTAAGGTGCTTGTATAGTTATCTATTTACATATAATTTTCTAAAATTTTTTTGATGAAATCCAAGACAGGCACCCTCTCCTGTTACTAAGAGTTACATACTATAGTAAGAAAAAGAGGTGATATCAGTATGAAATATAAAGAAGATTGGGATTATGCAGAGGAAGCTCAGAAAAAATCTTGCAAAAAGCATGAAAACAAAGAGGCTTGTAAGAAGCATGAGAAACATGAAGAATCCAGTCCTTGCAACGATACTTGTAAGAAAATCAGAGTCATAAATTTATGGAAATCAAGTTCTAAATACTAATAGTATAAATCTTAATAAATCAATAGGATCTGTTACCATCCAGTAACAGGTCTTATTTCTATAGTATGAATTCTCCTAATTCTAATTAATTTTTAATATTCAACATCCTTAAGACAAATGATTTAGAACCAATCTTAAAAATTGGGATTATAGCATTAACGGAAGGGTTCTTGCCGTCCCCTCATTCACTGCTTTACATAATAAGGTTATTAATGTATAGGTCTTTTATAAATAATTGGTATATAACTACTTAATTTTTAATTTTCCGCCAATGCCGGTTTCTAATATCTGAATAGCTCCATATATTGTTTATAGTACAAGTATAGTAGAAAAAGCTACGGGAGGAACAAATATGAGCAATTGTATATTAGTAATTGGAGCTCATCCTGATGACGAGCTGTTAGGAACGGCAGGAACCCTAAAAAAACTTGTAAATGAAGGCTATAAAGTAATTTCAGTAATTACTGCTTTAGGAAGAAAGGAAGAAGCTCATCATATCCAGCAATTCGGGCGGCTTGCTAACAAAGAAATTGGGATTGATGAAGTAATATTTCTTGAGCATGTCAATTTAGAGTTAGAAATGATTCCTCTTCATGAATTAACAAAAGAAATTGAGCAGCTCATTCAGAAATATAAACCGGTGAAGATCTTTACCCATCACTACGGTGATCTAAATAAAGATCATCAGATCACTTTTCAAGCAGTACTAACTGCAGCTAGACCTCTTCCTAATACTCCCCCTATAGAGTTAATTACATTTGAAACAGTCTCGTCTAGTGAATGGAATGCTTCCACGCCTGATAAAATATTCAAACCAAATTATTTTGTAGATGTTACAGCACAGATGGAGTATAAACTCAATGCTCTTAGACATTATGATATTGAAATGAGAGATTTCCCTCACCCTCGTTCTTATGAAGGCATTGAGTACTTAGGAAAACTACGGGGTATGAGTGTTGGCGTGCCTTACGCTGAAGCTTTCGAAATTATACGGAGAGTTTGGAAATGAACAATGAAATTACTTTTCCCTACCCTTATATAGTCGAAAGATTAGACCAACATTATGGACTTAAATCACATTCTTCAAAAAAATTTGTTTCAACGGAACAAACTAAAAAAAGAAACATTTCTAAAAGAGGGACAAAAAAGAAACTTTCTATTTTAATTGCTACATTTTGGAGCTTCCCTCATGTAGGAGGTCTTTCTAATTATATTACTACTCTAAGTAACGGTTTAAGGAGCCAAGGTCATAAAGTAGACGTTATTTCTCCTAATCAATTCTCAACTTCTAAAGTCAAAAAGCTTCGAGAGAGTGTTACTCCAAATTTAAAGAGTTTCTTTACCCAGCGCTATGGAAGCTATAGTGATCGAATTTTAAATCATAAAAGACTTATATATGTATACGAAAAAATGCTTGAAACCATAGACTTAGAAAGATACGATATCCTCCATGCTCAAGATTTATTTACAGCAAATATTTTAGGAAGATTTAATGAAACCTACGGAAAACCTTTGTTTTATACACCTCATGGTATGTTCACATTCAATAGATTAAAATTTAACATAATCAAAGAAGGTTCCGTTGAAGAAGCGTATTTTAAAGAACTTGAAAGTAAAGCGATAACATATGCAAGCCATATCATTGTTCTTAGTGATTCATTTCGTGAACCATTAATAAAATTAGGGGCAAAAAATAGAAATATAACTACAGTCATTACAGGTATTGATTATCCAATGAACCAAAGTCAAGAAAAAGAAATATCTTCCCGAAAGCTTATTATTACATGTGTAGCTAGACTTGGTCCACGAAAGGGACATAACCATTTGTTTGAAGCGCTAGCACGCCTTAAAAGATACACCGCAAACGTTGAGGTATTAATTGTCGGTGATGGACAAATGAGAAAGGCATTAGAAAAGCAGAAAAAAGATCTAGGTTTGTCTATGGTCAAATTCTTAGGATCTAGAGACGACGTACCCTTAATCTTAAGTAAAACCGACATTTTCGTACTTCCAACAATTAACGATAGCTTACCCCTTTCAATAATTGAAGCCATGCATAGTGGTACTGCTGTAATTTCCACAAACTGCGGAGGGATTCCTGAACTTATAAAGCATAATAAAACAGGAATTATTGTCGAACCAGGAAACTCCGAACAATTAGCCCATGCATTAAAGTTTCTCATTACAAATAAAGACGCACGAAATAAAATGGGTGCAAACGGAAAAAAGCATGCTAAAAAACATTTGACCATAGATAGTATGGTAGGAAAAATAAAACATTTGTACGCCGATTTTTGGGAGATGAATTAAGGTATGAAACATGAACATTCTGCAGTTATCCTTGACTTGAGCGCCAACGGCGTCGGCATTATTAGAAGTTTAGCAAGAAAAGGCATAAAGGTTTACGCTTTTGATACGAAAAAACCATATAAAATAGGAAAATCCCGGCTTGCCACTTGTGGTGTATGCCCTAGCCCCTTAACTGAAGAAAAAAAACTATTAGACTTCTTAATTAACTTATCTAAGAAGATTGGTTCAAAACCTGTCTTATACACAGGGGCAGACGACTATGTACAATTCATTTCGAAAAATCGAGATGAATTGTTAAAATACTTCTTATTTTTATTTCCTGATAATTATTTGATTGAACAAGTTCTTGATAAAAACAAAACTTATGAGCTTGCCGTCCAGCATAATATTCCATGCCCAAAAACGTATGTAATAGACAATAAAGAAGAACTTGAGGATGCTATTTTAACTCTTGATTTCCCTTGTATTTTAAAACCTGTTCTAGGTCATGAGTTCAGAAAAAAAATAAATAAAAAAGCGATTGTGTTTGAAACTCCTGAACAGCTAAGGAGTGAATACCCTTTTTACAGGGAATGCGGACAATTAATCATTCAGGAACTGATTCCAGGAGATAACCAGTGTTTTTATAAAGTGGCTACCTTCTATGATGACAACATGAAGTTACTTGCATTATTTTCCTTACAAAAAAATCATCAATTTCCTGCAGAATTTGGAACAGGTGCTCATATTGTCAGCAAAAAGATGCCTGAACTTATCGATATATGTATCCCATTTTTTGAAGAAATAAAGCTCAAAGGTATTGGTATGGCTGAATTCAAGAAAGACCCGAGAGATGGAGTTTATAAATTCATTGAAATAAACCCTCGATTTTGGCTAACCCATAGTCTCACAGGCCCCTCAGGCATCGATTTTGTCTACATGTATTATTTATATCTAACCAATCAAAATCCAGAACCTAGGTTACATCAAATAGACGGTATTAAATGGATTTATCTTGTAAGATATTACCTCACTTTTCTTCAGAAGAAAAAGAAATCGGAAATGACTTTTAAAGAATTCTATCAGGGATTACAAGGCCAAAAAGAGTTTGCTTTATTTGCATGGGATGATCCAATGCCATTTTTCAGAAGCGCATGGTCTCATTTAATCAATGCTTGGAAACGCAAGCGAAAGGAATGAATACTGTGTATGATCTCAAAACTCTTCATCATCAGTTTAAGAATTTAAAAATAGCTGAAAAACTTTCTTATTCAATGAGTGAGAACGTTACAATTATCCCTTCAGAAATCAAGTGTTTAAAATCAACAAAACGAAGCGGTATATATAAATTACTGCTTCAAAAAAAGAATGGTTATTATCCAATTATCTTTAAGGTTTACAATTCAACAGCCTACAAAAATGAAGTAGAAATCAACATTTATAAAAAAGCTTATCCAATTTTAAAAGAGTTTTTACCCCGCATTTACCTTGTAGAAACGGTAAAAAACGAAACGTGGGTATTTATGGAATTTGTTAATCAAATACGCGGACAATTGACCTTCTCTCCATCTCACTTTCAATATATTATTCCCAGTATAGCTAAACTTCATGGTCAAACTTTTGAAAATAGATTCAAAAAGGACAAAAATATTTGGAAAGATTGGCTCCCTGTTTATACCTCTACAAAAAAGACAAGAGTCAAATATATGAATCAAACAATTGACCTATTACATGCTGCAATGAAAGACAACCGTATTAGCCATATAATAAAACCTTATTATCCATCCTTAATCAATTTATATAATAAAGGACCCGATTTCTTCCCTGAATTAATTGAAAATGGATCGTCTATTACGCATGGTGATCTTCATATGCAAAATATATGTAGCAAAAATGTTACTCAGCATGCACCATGGCCTATTCAATTCATTGATTGGGAGTCAGCCAAATACTCTCCGGTATGGTTTGATATGGTTGTATTAGTAGAACTATTGTTAGGCTTTAGAAAAGATTGGCAACCAAATGCAGATAAAATACGGACTCAGTGTGTACGTCTATACGTAGATGAAATGAAGAAATATGGAATTACCTTTAAAACAAATTCAATGACTCTTTATAAAATGGCCTATCTTCAACGAACTTTAGAAAGAGGCCTCCACATGCAACTAAGAAGGATTGCTGACAACCGTGAAGGTGAACTCTTAAGTTATCACCTTGAAAAGATTTCAACATGGGGTAGAGAGTTAGGAATATATCAATAAATACATTTCTAAACAATACTTTTAGACTATTAACTTAAAAATAGTCTAAAAGCCATTTTTACCTTAATGTACAAGCAATTTTCGTGTTGGAAAATAGAATATATAGAAACACCAATTTTAAATAAAGGTAGGGAATTCATTTGACTAAACTTTATTATGATCAAAATGATGAATATAAATACTGCTTAAAAGCGATATATGACCTTCGTAAAAATAAAGATGAAAAAGATTACGGCAAAGATAAATGCAAAGACAAACACGAAAAAGACTATGGCAAAGATAAATGCAAAAACAAGCACGAGAAAGACTACGGCAAAGATAAATGCAAAGACAAACACGAAAAAGACTATGGCAAAGATAAATGCAAAAACAAGCACGAGAAAGACTACGGCAAAGATAAATGCAAAGACAAACACGAAAAAGACTATGGCAAAGATAAATGCAAAGACAAGCACGAAAAAGACTATGGCAAAGATAAATGCAAAGACAAGCATGAAAAAGACTATGGCAAAGATAAATACCAAGACAAGCATGAAAAAGATTATGGCAAAGATAAATACCAAGACAAGCATGAAAAAGATTATGGCAAAGATAAAGTTGTCTTTTATGAGAAAGACTACGATAAAAATAAATGCAAATGCAGTAAAAGCTATTACAATTAAGCTATTTTAATTTTAGTGTTCATAGTTTAAAACTAAGTAATTGAAGAAAGGTTATTAACTTTTAAGTTAATAGCCTTTTTTATAGACCATAATTTTTTGTTATATATGTACACTTTTAATAATTACAAAATCCAAAATCAACTGCTAATAAAAAACCACACTGAACAAGCAAAACTTGTCCAATGTGGTTTTTATTACGGCTGATATTTTAGAAATAACAATTTTTGTTACGTTTTTTATTTTGATTGTTACAACCAATGCAAAATGTTTTTTGAATGAAAACGTTTAGTGTTCCAGCAGTAGTAGCAGAAGGGTTAGAAACCGTTAATCTTTCAAAATTTTCAACTTGAAAAGCTCGTGTAGAACCCGCAGGTATAGTAGCTGAGATAGGCATTCTAGATCCTCTTACAAAAATTGATACTGTAAGACCCGTAGTTACAGCTGATAATTGGAGAAGCGTTTTATTATGGTTTTTAGTGAAATCTTCAAAAACATTTACATCTACGGCATTAGCAGGAACTGCGATAGTTAATGGGATGTTTCCTGTTAAATTAGTTCCAGAACCTTCAATTGTATGATTTTCAACAAAGAATTTTTCATTGTCATTTTTCTTGCTATATGAACCTCTATATGGGTAAGAAGAGTCTACATAATATACTTCATCGTTTTTATTATAATGACGATAGCTTTTTATAATAATCACTCCTTTTTTATTTATACAATATTTTATTCATTTATCTACCGATTGTTTGTGTGCTTGTCCAATAATATTAAATTTCATAAAAATCTATCATCCGATTATCCAATGTTAAGTAAAAAAGAATTGGGGAAAGCAGTCCAGGGGAAAATACTTTTATTTGAGAGAGAATGAAATTCCGGTTAAAAACCGTGTAGGTACTAGCTATTTTTTGTATACAGGTATACTTGTCCAATCCTTCTCAATAGATTCCGAATATTATATTAGGAATTCGTTAATTGGGAGGAATATTAATGTTTTTTTGGCTTTCTTTAACCACCTCTGTATTTATCATTATATTGTTATTTTATACAGTGAACTATATTGTTACTCTTTTCTATTCAAAACCTCCAACAGCTTTTGAACCAAATCAATTAATTATTAAATTTAATGAAAATGTATGTGAGCATAGAGCAGCGGAGATTCACCGTAAAAATAAATGTGAAATTTTAGAGGAAAATAACAGTTTGGGATATCACCTCGTATATACAAAAAAGAATATAAAAAAGCTTATTAATATCTACAACAAACTGGATGAAGTGGAGTATGTTGAACCCAATTATATTTTCAAAGCTTCTTATGTACCTAATGATTCCTTTTACCCTTTCCAATATGGTCCTCAAAAAGTACAAGCTCCTTCTGCTTGGGATGTGACTAGAAGTAATAGTAGTATAAAAATTGCAATTGTAGATACAGGTGTCCAACTTAACCATCCTGATTTAACTTCAAAACTTTTGTCAGGCTACAACTTTGTAGATGGGAATACAAATCCAAGCGACGGAAATGGACATGGGACTCACGTAGCTGGTATTGCTGCTGCAGCAACCAATAATGTTTCAGGTATTGCTGGCATGGCCCCTTTAGCTTCCATATTACCGCTTCGTGCACTTGATAATACTGGTAATGGCACCCTAACTAATATTGCGAACGCTATTATATATGCAGCCGACCAAGGCGCCCAGGTGATTAATTTAAGTTTAGGAGGCTCGCAGGGCTCTGTTACATTAGAAAATGCTATCAATTATGCTTGGGATAAAGGATCGACTATCTTAGCTGCTGCTGGTAATGAAGGCACTAATACCTTAACTTATCCAGCATATTACGAAAATGCAATCGCTGTAGCTTCTACAGACTCAAATGATCAGAAGTCTAGTTTTTCAAATTATGGGACATGGGTAGAAGTAGCAGCCCCTGGTTCTAATATTTTATCGACCTATATTGGCAGTAACTATGCGTATTTAAGCGGTACCTCCATGGCCTGCCCTCACGTAGCCGGATTAGCGGCCCTCTTGGCAGCTCAAGGGAAAAATAACGTGGAAATTAGAGAGGATATGCAATCTACAGCTGACCCCATCCTTGGCACAGGTTCATATTGGACTTACGGTCGGATTAATGCAAACCGAGCAGTTCGCTAAAGTTAATAAAAAATATCTCCAATTCAATTAGTTTCCTCTTACTTGTCCATTAATAATCTCATTCGATTCACAGATTCCCTTAACCATCTTTTCTTCTCACCTACACACTCTTGAACTTTCATAAAAATCACCTCTTGTTTCCCTTCTACTAAATTATTTTTAAAGAAACAAGAGGTTACATTTCATATTTACATATGACCTTACATAGTTAATTTACGTTCATTAATCATTGTATAAACTACCTCTTCATTGCTTTCTAAAAGTTCTTTAGTAGTGGTATTATGATTTTTCGCATGACGAGAAAAATTGGCTTTGCTATACCAATGATGACATAGGGGACATGGCAATTCATTCTCAATCTCATAATCAATTGACGTCCATCTTGTAGAAAATGAGGAAGGTTTGCCTGTATTGTTTTTTGTATATGGGGTGCTCTCATGATGTATAGACTTTTGTATACACTCTGTAGTCATAGCAACTTCATTTGTAGTCTTGTTGTATAGACTATCTTCTAATTCTTCTCTAATTAGTAAGAACCCAGCTTCTGACATAGATAATCCTAACTCCTCACAAAGCTGGCGAAAATGCTCATATATACTTTCTGGCAACCTAATAGGCAACACCTTACTTGGTTCTTTCGTTTTTGATTGACGAGCGTACTTATCTAATTTCCCCAACCCTATCACCTCGTATATACAATTTGTATACACATTCAATACAGAGGCTTTATCTTCCTGCTATCTTTCTAACTACATACTGTATACATTATGTAGTTGATGAATTTTTTATAGAGATATTAATTTAATCTAATTATTGATTACACGCTTTTTTTAACAATGCTCTTCAGTAACTCTATCCAAGAATTTGTTGTTATCATGCATTATCTTATTCCCATTCCCCCCCTCTACATCTCCCATCAGTTCACATAAAATGTTGTTCACCTTTCCCATTGTTTTCGAACCCTGATTCATTAATTGAACGTTCTAACCGTTTAAACCTTTTAGCTTTTTTTCTCGTACTGTTTACTCTTCAAAAAATGAGAATAACTTAAATTGTTCTTTCAAAAATCTTTGACAAGACATCCCATGTTCTTTCACTAGTTCATTAATTTTCACATAGGAACTGGATCAATGCTTCGTAAAAACTTATCCGTGACATTCGTTTCTTTTCTGTAAATTGTAGTTCTCCACTAAACAAGAGAGAAGAGCATAAGGGGTTTTTGCCCCCACCATAGGTATGGGGCTAGGCAGAGCCTAGCAAAACCGTGGGTACAAGAAAACCTGTTGAATGTGAACCTACTGTTGACTTAAACCCTGCCCTGTTAACCTACTGTGAACATGAAAAACTAATGATGTGAACCTACTGTGAACATGAAAAAAACACATGTTGACCTACTGTTGACATGTGTTTTTTACTTCATGGCTAAACCTTGTTGCTTTTCATTCAATTTTTGAAGCTTTTCTTGTAAATTTTTTTGTTCATCTTTATAGAGCTGAATGCTCTCATCATTGGATTATATCATATCCTTTTTCATTGCAATTTTTAATTTTGGACTGGCTACTTTATAGTTTTCTATTTTATTTTTCACAACACCTTTTTCTAACCCATGTGTATCTGCGCTTTTTAAAATGGTAATCGTTTATAGAATAGAAATCTATTTATAAACGATAAAAAATACTAAGGAAAATTACCCACTATGAAGAGGTGGCGAAAGGGTTTCTACTACGAATATTGGAATCATTGAAGGTATTTTCACTCACCAAATAGCATTTATAATTTAAAGATCTCTGCATTATAGATAATCCAAATTAAGTTATTACCGCGAAAATATGAATGCACATTAGATGAAAGTTCTCATCTAGTAAAGTTGGAAGAGTTAAAACGAAGACACTATATATTAAATATATTTTAGTTTTAAAAAGGTGTTTAAGATCTGTATAGAAAAGCAAAAGTATTTAAGCCAAAACATTCTCAACCAGAGGTCACCACCCCACCCACCAGATGCTGGCTAGAGCACCATTTTATTCATGAAAATGATGATAGAACGAAAAAAAATATCTTTAGATATCTTAATAAGATTTATATTCCCTAAGAAAGTTTTTTAATGAGCTGTTAGGTGAGTAAATTAGATTATAGCTTGTCCTTCTTCCAATAAGAGTTTGACATAATTCTGTGATTTTATCTAACTTACTTTCCATTTAAATGAGTAACGATTGGAAAATCTAGCTTTTTAATATAGATAATAAAATTACTTACAATAGCATATCTCCTTCAATAAGGAGATCTATTATAATGTGTGATTTCTGAGTACATGTTCGCAGCGTATACATCTAGATAGTCCTTTTAAAATAAAGAAGCAACCTCATTCTTTTCATAGGAGAGAGGTTGCTTTTTTATTTTGTTGAATTGTTGAATAGACATTTCTTTAGTCAAAATACAACATAAGGGATATGTAAATGCTATTTTATATATCCCGAGCATATATATATAAGGTGCACTTTTTATACATTTTTTCATTAATCACCTTTCTGAAGAACGTAGACAAATCAAGAATGTATAAAAAGCTGCATACTCCGGAAAAAGAACCCTCGGCAGAATCGTTCTGCAACAAGGGTTCTTTTTTTGGTGTGTACTGGAAGAGTCATTATGTTAACCATAGTTGTATGTCATATACAGCTTACAAATAGAAAAAGTTACTAAAAATCAGTAGCTTTTCTACTTGTAGCGAGGATTTCGAGTGGATGCTTCATCGCATCTTGTGTAGTTTACTCTAATTATTAGGTAGTATTCATACTAAGAAATTAATTAAGAAATTAATTAAAAAATAAGTTCATAAATCAATTATTTATTGCTTGTCCTGTTCTTTTTCAATAATGATGGCTATTTTATTAATAGCTTCTGTTAAATGATCTATTTTCTTTTCAAAGCGTAGTAGAAGATAAAAAGTAACAACAATAGGAAAACCAAAATTCCTGATAAGGTTAAGCCATTGTTCTATCTTAATTACCTCCTTTTAGATACCGTTATTCTATATAATATGCAGCTAAATGAAAAGAGTTTGGACATGTTCTAATACGTATAAAATGGCTTAATTCAGTGATTTCAACCGTTTTTATTCTTGAATAAGAAATTTAGGACAAGCATACAAACAATATTATTGATTTAGAATATTATATTTCATACTAATTAGGGATGGAATGAAACTTATGAAATCAAGGTCATCTAGAAGTAAAAGAACAGCAAATAGTGTAACAGAGTATCAATTAAAGAAATCTAGAATATCAAAAGTGAGTAATATTGCAGGCTTTTCGTTTCCACATCAAAGCTTTCAAGAACAAATTGTGGCTTTAGTAAATGAAGAAAGAAAGAGATCTGGTATTGCACCTCTTATGATTAATTTAAATTTGAGCAAAGTTGCAAATTTGAAGGCTGCTGATATGAGAGATAATAACTATTTTTCACATTATAGTCCTCAATATGGTACACCTTTTGAAATGTTTAAAAATTTTGGTGGTTCGTATCAATATGCTGCTGAAAATATTGCAGCTGGTTATATAACTCCTCAAGCAGCTTTTGAAGGTTGGAAAAATAGTCCTAGCCATTATGCTAGTATGTTAAATGCAAATTATAAGTACACTGGAATTGGTTATGTTCTTGGCCTAGAATCTAATCGATACAGAGCTTATTGGGTTCAATTGTTTAAAGGCTGATGAAACTTAGTATTTCTATAAGGTGAGTCTTTGTAATAATGACATTTGGACGTGCCTTCCTATAGAAAAAGCCATTAAAGTTCTTAGTCTCTAATGGCTTTTTTGTTCCGGTAACAGATTATATATTCATAGTCATCCTAAAAAATAAAAAAAAATCAGGTATCCCCAGTAAAAAGAGGCAGGCTTTTTCTGTAGCAGAATTTAATTTTGTGTGTCAAGTTTGGCAATATCTTGTGTAGTTTGCTCAAAAAATAAAATTTTATTTTCAATAGACAAGTTACCTAAAGGGGAATAAAGGAATATTATGCAGTTCGAATAAATTTCGTCTCACACTTAGAATCCTTTTAACTTTATTTTTCACCTTCATAATTTACAAAGTCAAAAAAAGAAAAAACAATCTGTATTGGAAGACAGATTGTTTTTTCTTTTAAATTAGACATGGCTTTATCGAAGTGGCATTCCAAGAGCCTTCTTTAATAATATTCAAAACCTTTTCAAACAATGAGTTCCAATAAAATCCATTATATTAATTAGACATACATATAATATATATCCTAAAAGACAGAAAAACTCCCGGGCATCGGTGAGTTTTTCTGTCTTTTAACAACTGCAAATTCGTCCGGGAGGTGAACTAATCTGCTGAAATTAAAGGGTATGGTTCTTTCATTCTATGTAAACTAATCTAAAGGGTTTATATATATTTCTATAAAATTAAATTTGCTGATTACATATCGTTACTCCTGTTAGTTCAACGCTTGAGGAATACGGGGAGCATTTTGATTTTCTATACATATTCTAAAAGTATTAAGCATATGGGGGGTGAATGTATGTTCTTTGGAGGTTATGGTGGCGGTTGCGGCTATGGTTACGGTGGAGGCGGCTGTGGTTTTGGCAGTGGTTTCGCTTTGATCATCGTATTGTTTATTTTATTAATCATTATCGGCGCTTCTTGTTTTGGCGGCTTTGCCGGTGGTTGCTAATAATTAAAGATTATCTTTCTTTTAATTATTATTTACCTTTATTTTCTATTTAAAAAAGTTAGCTTTGTGCTAGCTTTTTTTGTTTGTTAATTATGTATTTATAGTATTATAAACTCTTATATTTATAATACAAAAGAAACTAATGATAAATAGCAACAATCTTTTTAAATTAAATTCTAGGAGTAAACATGCTCGCTAATATTTACAGATACATATAATGCGTTAGCCCATGTAAATTGTATTCGTACTTCTTTACTCAAATTTTATAAAAAGGAGTGATACTATGTCTAGTTATGGTGGATGTGGACTTGGTGAAGGTTTTGCCTTTCTAATTGTCTTATTTATTCTTCTTGTCATTATTAGATGTAGTTGTTTTAGTGGTGGCTAGGGAGGTTATTGTTAATTCAATAATAATCCTTTCAATTATCAAAATATTTTTTCACTAGTAAGTATTTTGCTTATACCAAATTTCATTCTCTTCATAACATATATTATAGGGTTATCGGGAGGTGAAGTTATGCCAGGACGTCGTAGTGGAGACCGTCGTACATCTCGTTCTAGATTAGATGGTTTTCGAAGAGGAGATGAAATCCAAGTTTTTTCTGCTGGAAGACAACTTGATGGAAACGGTACGTTTATTCGAGTAGAAGGTGGCTTTTTAGTGTGGGAAGATAATTCTGGAGTTAGAAATGCTACTAGCTTAGAAGGCATCAGTGTCCGTAGAGTAAGAAGACGTTATTACTGATATTTTGGACGGGCTATTAGTTTTTAAAAATAGAGTCAACTTAACTTGACCTAAAAGGCACTAAGGCAATCAAAAAAGGAGAAAATATGTGTTGTTGGAATTTCTTTGGTTGCGGTTATAGATGTCGTCGTAGAAGTTGTTGTGAGAACTATAATAACAATTCTGGCAGTTGTAACTTTGTTAGTTATGGTAATTATAGTGGTAACTCTAATAATGGATATAACTATGGCAGAAATCATAGCCATGGCAATAATAAGAATCATCATTCTGATTATTGCCATGGCTCTTCAAAATGTTAATTTTATAGATAAGAAGGCTTGTTCATATCTATGAACAAGCCTTCTTATCTATAAAATCCTCTCTTAGGTAATATTTTCACTTTAAAGCCTTATAAGTTTTAACCTTTCAAAGCAGAAAGAAAATGATAAAACAACATTTTTTAGTAGTGTACAAGCATTCCTTTATTTATTGAATAGTATATCAAGAAAGGTATATAGAAAGGGTGATAAAAATAATCAAGAGTAATAAAAGGAAAAAGGAAAATGATTACTTTCAACCTCAACCAGAGCTTCCTTTGGCAACTACTATTGATTTGGCTGTTGTGGGTGATAGCCATGTAGGTTTTTTAAATAGTCAAAGTATGTTTAATACTCTCTTGCAGAGAGTAGTTAATAATGGTAACAAAAGATATATTATTTTCGGTGGAGACGATGTACACGCTTTGGGTGCTTCTTCGTCACAAGTAGCTGAAACATATTATCAACAATTCACCAATATTTTAAATAGCGTTTTAGGATCAATTCCTTTTAGATCATCTATAGGAAATTGGGAAGCTACTAATAGAAATAACAGTAGAATCCTATTTCGACAATATATCAATCGTTATTTAACCGGATATAGAAGTATTCCTGGAACACAAGGACTGGTGCGGCATGTTTGGCTAGACAACGGGCGTGGAGGGGTATTTAGCCAGGATAGTTTAAACTTATTAAGCAGTCTAGATCCTAATTATTACTATATTATTGATTTTCATTGGCCATTGAGAGTTCCAGGGATAACTAATGAAATACACGGTGATCATGTTATAACTCAAGTGGAAACAAACATGTTTTTTAATGCAATACCTTCTAATGTGAGGAATAGAATTTTAGCGATTTTCACTCATCATGCACATAAATTTTTTACCAACTCAGTTAATATCCATCCTAATTTTCCTAATACTCCATTTTTTGTAACAGGATGTTCAGGGGATTACGCGTGTGTGTCCAATGAGCGGGGTTATTATGAGTTGAATTTGACAGTTCAAAATAATATAGCTACTTTGCGAACTACAAAAACTCTTGTTCAATAACTGTGAGATAAAGAAAATTAAACTTTGAGAGTAGATAATGGCGCCTTAGGCAACTATCTATTCTTAGGTCCTTAAAAAAGCAGGCTCTCATAAATATGGAAATGCTATATTTATTTCGTATTTACATAATTTCGCTTCTAAAAACTAATTAAATCCTTTTCCTCATAACGTAATATTCTTAGTATATATGGAGGCACTAATGAAAATTATACATAATTCAAATTTACATGTTTAGTTAAAATAAATTTGTGCTATATTGGAAGATAAAACTACCCATTAAGTTTTAAATAAGGTGGTTTTATCTTCTTTTTTATAATGTATTTCTAGAAAATAAGACAAGGAGGATTTTTATGAGTAATATTATTAATTTTAACGAGTTCCAAAGACATAAAAAAATGAAGAAGTTTCTTCGCTTTATTTTAGTAATAGGAGTAATTAGTGTCTTCTGTATATTTGCTTACGTACTAATCGTAAAAGGAAGATATCCCCTGGCTGAGTACCCTCCCTACATTGAGGCTAAACCATAATAACTGATGATGGACTCCTATTTATACTCTTTTATTAAGATGCAGATTTAAGTTTATTCGTTAAACGTAAAAAAGCTTCTTTGTCCTTATTCCTTAAAGACTGATCAATTTCTTCAAGAATTTTACCTTTTTTGAAATCCTTCATTACTTGACCCAAGAACAGTTCAGCTAACATTTCATCAGATATACTTGTTTCAACTTGACTCATTTTGTTGGACATATTATTTTCCATAAACTATTAACCCCTTTATCATCTCTATTTTGTAAACAGTATTTCCTTTTTTCATTGTTTTAATACGAGATTGATAGATAAAATAGCACCTAGAATAATATGTAATCAAGAACAACCTGACAAAAAGAATAATGCTAACACTAGATCTTGACAACGAAAGTAAGTAAATTCTTCACCGAATAATTATTACATAAATCTTTTCTATAAAACATAATATTTTTTCAATTAAGAATCTGATACTAAAATATGCATTATTTTGACTAGTTTCTTCTTATTTAAATAGTCTCCATATTTATCTTATTTTCGTATTGTTTTACTAGTTTATAGAACGTTGTCTTTTTTACATTCGCTTCCTTCATTGCCTGCACGGCTGTAATTTCCTTTTCTTTCCATCTGTTATAAACTCCAATGAATTCTTCACTGACTTGAGCTTTGGGTCGGCCAAAAGATATACCCTTAGTTAACGCAGCATCAATTCCCTCACGTTGACGCTTGCGAATACGATCTCGTTCTTCTTGAGCCATCCAAGACAGAATTTGCAGGACTAAATCCGCAATAAATGTTCCTAGACTGTCCTTATACTGAGTTGTATCTAACAACGGCATATCTAAAACTACAATGTCTGCCTCAATCTCTTTTGTGATGGCATTCCATTCCTGAAGAATTTCTTCTTTATTACGACCGAAACGATCTAACGAATGAATATAAAGGATATCCCCTTTACGCATCATTCGTTTTAATAATTGATACTGTTCTCGATTAAAGTTTTTTCCACTTTGTTTATCAATGAAAATATCGCGAGAAGAAATGCCAACTTCCTGCATCGATTGAAGTTGACGACCTTCATTTTGATCTCGGCTGCTTACACGTATGTATCCAAATCTTCTATTTTCCATTTTTATACTCCTTTTGTGATTCTCTTCATCTTATTTTACCAAAATCGTTCGTAAAAGTGTATGAATTCCAGAGAACGTTCGTAATTCATTTTCAAACTTAAACGAACGATAAAAATAATAGATTTCTTATACAAAAGAAAAGTTCGTAAAAGTATACTTTTATGAACAGTTTACTTGGTTCTGCTTCAAAGTGTTAAAAGAATAAAGTTAAGGGTTTTTCTCGAATTGTTGAGATTTTTCAATGTCACCAAAATAAAAAGGTAAATTAACCTTTTTTATAAATTAATTTACTTTCAATTTGATTTTAATACTTTGTTATATTTTTTGGATTATAATGGAATTACCAACGTGATTATCCTTCTTTTAACTTGCTTTTCACATAGAGCAAGTCTTTTTATGTTTATCGTCCCAAACTTCAAGAAAAATATATAGCTGATACTTTGCCTTTATACTTCATCAGTATTTAACTTACTTTTTAAAGAATATTGAATGAATGAAATAAAACGAGTAACATGCTTGATTAAGTAAACCTCTTAGGGTCATGATTTGCTTCTTGAATTAAAACCCCACTATTTTGTGGGAGAAAAACATAACATATACGTATCCCACATGCAGAGAAATGATTTCTGAGGAAATTAACTTTTATTTTATTGATAACTGATCACCTAATGCAAATTTCAACGTTTTAAAAGCGTTAAATTTTAAATCAAAGTCTCCATACCTAAATAAAAGACACTGTCTTTTTAACAGTGTCTTTTACTCATACTTTTATTCATGCTTCTATACCTCTTTTTAATAAGAGCACTAGATGTTGTTTTTAAATTTCTTTTTATACGTATTAAACTAAGAAACAAATAAACAACACATCAAGAATAGACGAATTAATAATAAATCGCTTTAGATTATATACACTTAGATTTTTCTAATAAGTCGATGATTGGGATGTGAAGAATAATTTATCTTCTAGCGAGTATTTTTATTATTAGTACCTTAGATATTGAAGAATTCTAAGGTTTAATCAAATTTTATAGATGTAATATCCACGTTTCACCTGATTAATATGAGGTTCAACTTGTTGAATAGTTCGAAAAATGGATGCGAAACTATCTGTATTATAATTTATTGTATCTTTTAAATGTTGTAAAATATCTTTAGATTTCATCCTCTTGTTAGGGTGACTTTTCAATAGGTAAATTGATTCGGCAATAGCTTGTTGCCTCTTATTTTCTTTTCTAATTACCATCTGATCCAAGTCTTGTAGTTTTTTCAACTCTTTACGTAGTTTTCTCCTTTCTATATGTAAATCTATCATTGATTTATTTATCTCCATCAATCTCTCCTGTAAATATATTTTTTTCTCTTTCAAGTTTCCTCACCTTAAATAATTTTTAATAAATAGTGTCATGGTTTCATACGAAAAAATTTCAAATTTGTAATAATAGATACATATATATGAAGTGGAATTTTAAAAAATGAGTGCATTTAATGAGGATCTAAACTAATTGACTTTTAAAGGATTGTTTTAGATTTCGACGATTCCGTCCCCTGTCCACTTTTATATAATCCCTTGTACAGGCAATAACTATATTGATTAATGAATTCTATATAGGATAAAAACAGAAGAAACTACCAATGCTAAATCAGTAGTTTCTTCCGTTACACGCAACTTATTTGAGGATTGATGCCGCACAACGTCCTGATTAATTTGATAAAAATATAAAATTTTATGAGTAATTTATAAATAAAAATCTAAATTTATAGTGTTTTGTCAGACAATCCCATTATTTGAATAATTCTAGTTTTTTACTCGTTCTGTGAATTGCAATAATTCATTGTTAGGCCCGTAAAATAAAACCATACGTCCACCTTCAAGTGTTGGTTGGGGTTCAGAGGATAAAAATTCAATCCCTTTTTCCTTGTAATGATTAATTGCTTCGTTAATATTCTCTACTGTAAATGCAAGATGATTTACAATTCCACTTTTACTATATTCACCAATAGGATTTATATCTCGGATCAACTCAATCTCCATGTTGGGCTGCTCTTTCAAATATAAAAACGCCATCTCTTTTGTTTCAGAAGCCCCTTGAAGACGAACTTTAAATCCAAACATGTCTGAATAGTATCTGATAGAATCCTCCATACTAGCAACTATAATAGCTGTATGTTCCATTTTCGTAATCAATATAATTCTTCCTTTCGATATACAAACGTGAATCTATATAGAAAATATCCTCACTTTGTATTTGCTTCGCATAATTTAGTCTTGTTATACAGTAGCTACTTGATTGGCTAATAATAAGTATAAAGCTTGAGTTCCTTTATTTTCTTGTTTATCTTCTTCAAGCTTTTCATATAAAGATTTAGCTAATTTTAGCCCTGGCGTATATAATTTCATTTCTTCAGCACTTTCTATAGCAATCTTCATGTCTTTAATAAAATGTTTAATATAAAAACCTGGTTCAAAGTCTCCTTTAATCATTCTTGGAGCTAAATTACTTAAAGACCAACTGCCTGCCGCACCTGTTTCAATACTTTGTAACACTACATTTGGATCTAAACCAGCCTTTTCAGCATATAAAATAGCTTCGCATACACCTATCATGTTAGAAGCAATGGCAATTTGGTTACACATCTTAGTATGTTGACCTGATCCAGGTCCACCTTGTAACACAATATTAGTACCCATTAATTCAAGAATAGGTTTAACATAGTCGAAGTCTTCTTTTAGTCCGCCTACCATAATAGCTAACTTTGCTTGTTGTGCTCCTACGTCTCCCCCAGAAACAGGAGCATCTAGTGTATGTATTCCTCTCTCTATCGCTTTTGAGTGAATATCACGTGCAAGTATAGGACTAGAAGTTGTCATATCTATCGCATATGTGCCTTTTTTAGCTTTATTTAAAATTCCTTCTTCCCCTAAATAAACTTCTTCTACATCTTGAGGGTATCCAACCATGGTGATGATAATATCAGATTGTTCAGCTAATTCACCTACTGTCTCTATCCATACTGCTCCTTTATCCACTAATTCTTTAGCACGTGATTGAGTACGGTTATAAACCAATACTTTGTGACCCTCATTTAAAATATGACCAGCCATGCTTTTTCCCATTACACCTGTTCCAATAAATCCTATAGTCTTATGATTGTTACTCATAAAGTTATAGCACCATCCTTTGTCTAAATGTTCTATCAATTTTAAAATAATACAATTATATACAAATTAAGTCAATGTTTTTACAAAATAATCTAAAAATTTCAAATAAATGTTGATTTCTAAAAATATTACTTATAGAATATGTAATTATTTGGATTTAAATGTAAAATTTTTGAACTGAAAATCACAAAGGAGATGAAAAAATTGAACGTAACAATGACAAAGACACACAAGCTAGGTAATACCCATAGTGTAAACGAGATCTATTTGAGTGAAGAACAGAAAGAGAAGCTTCAAACTTTGTTACCATTTCACACTACAAATGACGAGAGCTATTTTTTGAAAGTAAAAAACTTATTAGGTTTTGTGTTGGAACAAATAATGTTTGAAGACTCTACTTACAAGCAAAAAGTGGAAGAGTTTAAAAATGGAGAAAATCATATTTTAGTTGTTAGGAATTTTCCTATTGAGAAAAACTTACCCCCTACTCCTTATACTGGCTATTGCAGACTAGATGATTTACCCCTTTCGACAGCTTTATCCTTTGCAATGATGGGGGTTTTAGACGTTAACCCTATTACTTATAAGGGAGAAAACGATGGTTACATTGTGAGACATGTTTCACCTTCAGTAGCAGCTATTTCTGATATAAGTTCTCATGGATCTAAAATAGAATTTGGTATGCACGTCGATAATCCAGACCTTCCGTTAATAACCGAACCTGTAAATGACTTATCTGGATGCCCAGAGTATCTTTCTTTACACAGTTTAAGATCAAATGTATCTGTTCCTACAAAGGTTATGCTCCTAGACGATGTGATTAAATATCTCTCAAAAAGCTCTTTAGAAGAATTGCAAAAAGCTCAATTCATTATAAAACGTCCAGATTCATTCGTTGGTATGGACGTGAAAACGGATTTATTGCCTATCCTTTCTTATAGTCAAGAACTAGGATTTATTTCGAGATATGACAAACAAAATGTTGAGGGCCATACGGAGCTAGCTCAAGCTGCCTTGAAAGAGTTTCAATCAATTATAGATAGCAGTGATAAAATCAATAAATTTGTTCTTCAACCAGGGGATTATGTTATATTCCGAAACCAAAAGACACTTCACTCTCGTGAAGGTTTTACCCCTAATTTTAATGGTATAGATAGATGGATGATTCGGCTATTTGGGATTAAAGATTTAAATAGGGGGATTCCTGCTCAGAATGAAAAACCTTATGTATTAAAGGCTTAATTTAAAATATAAATTATAAGATGGTGATTGTGATGGCAGAGATATTTGATGGTGGTATAACCATAACTTTAGTGTTATTTTTTTGTTGCTTCCTAGCAGGATTTATTGACAGTGTAGCTGGTGGAGGAGGACTAATTATGGTCCCTTCCTTCATCTTAGCAGGGTTTCCTGCCCAAACCGCCCTTGCACAGGAGAAACTAGTAGGAACAATTGGAACCATGGTAGCTATAAGAAACTATATGAAAAACAAAAAAATTGTTTGGAAAATTGCAAGTTACGGTATTATAACAGCAATAATAGGCGCTTATGTTGGTGCTAAACTTATCCTTTTTTTCGATGAGGAACTTGTAGGGAAAATTATTGTATTCTTATTTCCAATTGGTCTTATCCTAACAATTTTACCTAAAAAACAGCATACTTCTGAGGCTTCAATGCCTAGTGGAAAGTTAGCTTTATTTATTGTTTTATTTGTTTGTTTCACAGCAGGATTTTATGATGGATTCTTTGGACCTGGAACGGGCAGCTTAATGATTATTCTATTTCACTACGTAGTGAAATTTACCTTATTGGAAGCCTCAGCCACATCTAAAATTTTTAATTTTGCTTCTAATATTGGGGCTTTGATTGCCTTCATTATAGGAGGGCATGTACTGCTATTAAAAGGTATTCCTATGATTTTAGGAAATATATTAGGAAATTATATAGGGAGTAACATGGCTATTAAACAAGGGGATACTTTTATTAAAAAGACTCTTATTACTTCCTTATCAATATTATTTATTTCCCTAATATATAAATACTTTTTTCATGACCTTGCATTGAGTCTTTTTAAATGAAAATTTCCTTTTAAAAAACTTTCGCTAAATTATACAAAAATATATTAAACTAATGGATAATTCTGAAAAAAGTGTTATTATATATTGGTAATGTTCGTTATTCGAAAGTCCTGAAATAAAGTTTCAGGACTTTTTCCTATGAACCAGTTAATTTCCTTTGCCTCAAATTACTATTGGAAGGTTATTTACCATAACAAATATTAGAGGTAATTAAAAATTACAACGCGTTGATTCCTATTAAATTTATGTTCTATCTCTTCCGTTGTTTATATTCCTATGAACAAGGTACTTAAATCTGTTACAAGCTGTTAAAGGAATTATTATCGTTAACAAAATAAAGAAGCAACCTCTGCAGTGGACGGGAGGTTGCTCAAAAATAGGGTTACGTTGAAATTTGTAAAAAATAGTCTGACTTTTAATATATCATATTTGTATACAAAATCAATTATTTGAACCGTTCTGCATATGTATAAAAGGTGCACTTTTTATACATCATCCTTCCATTTGGGTATCGAGTAAACGTAGTCATATCAAGGATGTATAAAAAGCTGCATACTCCGGAAAAAGAACCCTTGGCGGAACCGTTCTGCGTGAACTGAACCCAAAAAGTTAGACAATTTATATTTAAGCAACGTAGTTGGCATGAGTACGGTATTCGACTGGACTCATGCCTTTCAATTTTTCCTTAATTCGAGTGTTATTGTAGTAGTGTATATATTCTTTTAGCTCTCTCTCAAAATGGGCCATATCTTTAAATTGTTGAAGGTATAAAAGCTCTGACTTCAATAAGCCAAAGAAATTCTCTATGACGGCATTATCTAGACAGTTTCCCTTACGGGACATACTTTGAATAATATTATTTTGTTGGAGTGCTTTTTTGTACTTCGACATTCTATAGTGCCAACCCTGATCTGAATGGAGAATGACTTTTTCTCCATTTTTTAAGCATTTTAATGCTTGATCAAGCATCTTACCTACCAAAGGATAGATAGGCTTTGATTCGATGTGATAAGAGATAATTTCACCGTTAAAAAGATCCAGTATAGGGGATAAATAAAGCTTTTTGCCAAACAGATGAAACTCTGTGACATCTGTTACCCATTTTTGATTAGGCTGAGTAGCTTGAAAATCACGCTGCAGGACATTAGGAGCTGTTTCTCCCACATTTCCTTTATAAGAACGATATTTTTTAACTCGAACTAAACATTTTAATCCTAATTCTTTCATTAAACGACGTACAGTTTTATGATTCAGTACATAGCCTTGGCGTCTGAGCTCCAGTGTAATACGACGATATCCATAACGTCCCTTATGATGATGAAATATTTCTTGAATGAGGCTCTTCATATCCCCATATTTATCAATACGATTGGAAGAAGCATTTAACCAATAATAATAGGTACTGCGCGCAAGGTTAGATACAAGTAGTAGTAGTTTTAAGTTAAATTGTTTCCTTAGTTCGTGTACTACTTCTGCTTTTTCTCGTGTTGAGATGTTTTCTGAACTAAGGATTTCAACTTTTTTAAATAAGCATTCTCCGCACGTAAATATTCTAGCTCAGCTTGTAGAGCATCGATTGATTGAGTAGTGGGGTTTTCTTGTTTAGTTTTTATTTTTTTCATGGATGGACGCCTCTTTCCCTTAGGTTTTAGGGCATCAATACCACCATTCTCATAAAGAGTTTGCCACCTTTTAAGCGTTCTTCTAGATTTGATATTGAAGATGGCAGCTGTTTCTCTTATTGACGTACCCTGTTCTTTCATATAGTTGAGTACATCTAGTTTATCTTTTACTGAGTACCTTGCATAGGAATTTTTAAACGCTTCGTCCCCATGATATTGAAAACGTTGAACCCAACTACGCACATCTCCTTCATCCGCCCCTATAGAATCTCCGATTCTTTTAAAAGATCCTTCATTAGATAAGTATTTTTTCACAGCCATTAGTTTCTCTTCTTCTGAAAATCTCTTCATAAAAACTGCGCCTCCAATTGGTTAGATTATGTCTAACAATTGGGGCGCAGTCCAGCGACAAGGGTTCTTTTTTGTGGTGTGTACCGGAAAGAGACATTATGTTAACTAACTTTGTATAGAGTATACAGCTGAAAGAGAAAAAACTACCGAACAGGGGTCAGTCCCCAGGGATCAGTAGTTTTTTCTCTTTCCTGAATGGTCAATAGTTGGTTGACTTTGCAGAGCGTCCTGAGTAGTTTGCTCAAATGATAAAAAATTATTCATAATGGACAATTAACTTAAAGATGATTTGGTGAATAGAGTGTAAGTATTATTGATTAGCTTTTAACATCAAGACTTTATAGGGTCGCCCGTCTTTCCAGGAAAATGATGTTCTATATATAGAGAGAGAACATAGACTATTCATTAGTCCATATCTTTCTTTGACAAAAAGTAGGTGATTATGTGTTTTATTCATCTTTCTACACTCCCTTTTCTTACACTTTCTATCCTTATTTTGTCCCTTCTTTCCAACGACCTACTGGCTTTGTACTCGATTCTAATGGAGAAATTAATAGTTGGTGGGGTAATTATCCATTGGGGAATCCAGCTAAAGCACCAAAGTATTATGGTGCAGGAGAATCTCCTATTTCTGGACCTCTCGTACCTTTTAGTTTAAGAGGCTATTATTAACTATAAGTGGTTAAAAGGGATTATTTGGGGACTACTATTTCATGTCTGTTGCTACTAGCATCTCTACGCATTTAATTTATATTTGCAGTATAGGGAGGAATACAAATGCCATCTGTGGTAGGCGCAGTTAATATTAATAGTTTATTCGGCACAGCACCGACTGTTGAGTTTGGTGATTGCTTTAAAATTTCACCTAAAGCTACTGATATGACAAAAGTCGGAGCTGGATCAGGTAATGTAGGCAACTTTTTAAATATTATAAATGAGAAAAACTCAACTAATAATAAGAATGGTAGTATATTCAGTCAAAATATAGCTGGTAATTTATAATAAAAAAAGGTTGCCTACGATTGTATATTGTATACAACTAAAAAAACAGAAAAGCCTATCTCTTCCCAGTCAAAAGAGGTAGGTTTTTTCTGTTGCAAAATTTAGTTGTATGTGTCAATGTTTGGCGACATCTTGTTTAGTTTGCTCAAAAAATAAAATCTTATTCTCAAGAGGCAAATTACTTAAAGGAAAATAAAAGCATACGATGTATATCGAGTAATTTTCGTCTCACAGGTATAATCCATTTAACTTTATTTTTCACCTTCATAATTTACAAAGTCAAAAAAAGAAAAAACAATCTGTATTCTAATACAGATTGTTTTTTCTTTTAAAGGGAGATGGCTTATCGAAGTGGCATTCCTATAGCCTTCTCTAATAATGTTCAAAACCTTTCCAGATAATGAATTCCAATAAAGTCCCTTACATTAGCTGAACATATATATGATATATATCTAAAAAGCAGAAAAACTCCCTGCCGCCTGGGAGTTTTTCTGCTTTTTAACAACTGCAAATCTGTTAGGGAGGGTAACCGATCTACTGGGATTCAATGGGATGGTTCATTCATTCTATGTAAAGTAATCTAATGGATACATATAATGCGTTAGCCCATATAAATTGTTTACCTACTCCTTTAGTTTTACTCAAACCTTATAAAAGGAGTGATAGTATGTCTAATTGTGGTGGATATGGATTTGGTGGAGGTTTTGCTCTTCTAATTGTCCTATTTATTCTTCTTGTCATTATTGGATGTAGTTGTTTTGGTGGCGGCTACGGAGGCTACTGCTAATACAACAAGAGCCTTTCACTTGAGAGGCTTTTACATAAACTAATTTATTTTCAAATCTTTTTGATAGGCAAGTTACTAAAAGATTCTTGATGCATAGGATGTAGTCAATGCACTCCAATACTTCTGTGAGTACCCTTTGTTTTTGGATGCATCCCTTACTAATTTAAAAACCTCCTGACTCTCGCCAAAATCAGGAGGTTTTTGCCGTTCATATCAACAAGATTTGGAGGTTATTAATATGCACATTGTATAATATGCCGACTCTTTAAAAATGCATGGACAAGTATAACTAGTCTTTTACTTTACAGAGACATTTTTTGTTTTTAATAAGCATTTTACTTATACCAAATTTCATTTCCTTCATAGCATGTGCTATAAGGTTATTTGGAGGTGAAGTTATGCCAGGACGTCGTAGTGGAGACCGTCGTACATCTCGTTCTAGATTAGATGGTTTTCGAAGAGGGGATGAAATCCAAGTTTTTTCTGCTGGAAGACAACTTGATGGAAACGGTACGTTTATTCGAGTAGAAGGTGGCTTTTTAGTATGGGAAGACAATTCTGGAGTTAGAAATGCTACTAGTTTAGAAGGTATCAGTGTTCGTCTAGTAAGAAGACGTTATTGCTAATATTTTGGACGGGCTCTAATTTTATATACACAGAAAAGCTCCTTGATTTTTACAAAGGAGCTTTTTATAAGATTTTAACTATAAATAAAGAAGGGGAAGTATTTTATTTACATAGCTTATAATCAACTTAAGTTGATTAAACCTGCCTTAAGGCAGATAAGTTTTATTAAAATTAGGAAAAATCAATTCCATAATGCTCTAGCCTAATATTTATTTTATTTGTGTTAGGCAAGTTACCTAATGAAGAATGAAAGCATAAATTACAATAAGTGTTCAAAAGAGAAAGGAGTAGGTTTATGCCTTATTCTATTATTGTTGGTAATGTATTGACTAACGGGATTACTCAAAACGGAAATCTAGATTTTGGTCATACAGTACACAATAGTCATACAGCGAATTCAAAATGGGTAGGAGCTTGTATTTCTATGGGTAATTTCTCTCCTTCTACGTCTTGGATGGCTAACGGAAACTTTGATCCAGATATTAGTGACCAAGATCAAATTGCGAACCCTTCTATGCCAATATCGGGGCAACTTTAAGAATAAAGGAGCATACTTTTTATGCCATGTAATATTAATGTTCAAAACTTTAATGCTAATGGAGTTACAGAAAATGCAAATTTAGATATAGGTAACAACGTTCAAAATAGCCATACAGCTAATTCGAAATCAGTAGGATCCTGTTTTTCTTTTGGTAATACATCGCCTTCAGTGTCTCACATGTTGAATAATAATTTTGATCCAGATGTAAGTGATCAAGGGCAAATAGATAATACTTCAAACACTTAAATTTTATTAAATAATGAGTATAAAAATATTCTTTTTGTTCACTTTTAATTTTAAAATTAATTACTAAAAAAGCTTCTAGATATTTAATTCAGAAGCTTTTTTTCATAGGTGACAATAAGTACAAGCTAAATAAAATAGAAAACATAAAATATTGTATCCATGCTAAAGGGAGAGAAAATATATGTGTTGTTGGAATTTCTTTGGTTGTGGTTGTAGACGTCGTTGTAGATGTGGTTATTCGAACTATAACAACAATTATGGTGGTTGCTCTTGTGGTAGAAATAATCACCACCACCACAATAACGATCATAACTCTTATAATCAAGGTAATAACAATTGTAGTTGCAAGGATAGAAATAATCATCATCACCAAAATCATAAATGTAATTGTGGACATAATAGTCATTCGAATTATTAACTTTAGCTAATTTATAAGTAAAAGGCTTGCTCATACATTTGAACAAGCCTTTTTTATTTACACAATTTCTTGCTAACAGCTAAGGCCTGGTCCTTACTTGTTTGATCTGTTTATCGTTGTACTTCTTAATCTTGTTATTTGCTGTCTTTGTTGTGCATGTTCTTGACTATGGATAGCTTGTTGAATAGCATTAAAAACGGTATTTAGGGTTCTGGTGCGAAAATTAAAAAACATATGCAAGTAACCTCCCAAACTTGAACATACTGATACTAGGATTCTAAAAAAGGGGATGCGATTAGTATGAAAAAGCAAAATCTATTCAAATGGAAACATTATCAGCCTGATATTATTTTATTAACTGTGAGATGGTACCTACGGTACAACCTCAGTTTTCGTGATATAGTGGAAATGATTGAAGAACGCGGATTATCGATTTTTCATACAACGATTATGCGTTGGATTCATCAGTATGGTCTGAACTAGATGAACGGGTACCGTGTCGCCTTAAGCTAATCAATGATTCCTAGAGAGTAGATGAAACGTATATTAAGGTAAAAGGTTAATGGATGTACCTGTATCGGGCAGTTAATTCAAAAGGAAATACGATTGATTTTTATTTAAGGAAAACAAGAGGTCATAAGGCTGCAAAACCCTTTTTCAAGAAAGCTTTGCGGTCTTTCTTTTCATGTTTCAACGCCCCGTGTCATAACAGTCGATAAGAATCCAGCCTATCCCGTGGCTATCGAAGAGTTGAAGAAAGAGAAAAAGATGCCCGTAGGCATCTACATAAGGCGGATAAAATATCTAAATAACATCGTGGAACAAGATCACCGTTTTATTAAGAATCGTGTTCGTTCGATGTTAGGGTTGAAATCATTTCATACAGCCACTTACATACTGAGTGGCATAGAAGTCATGCATATGCTGAAAAAGAAGCAAGTTCACCAAGAGGTGAAGTCTGCCCAAAGTAGAAAAGAATTCATCCATCAACTGTTTGGGTTAGCTTCATAAGCTAGTAATTCAAGGGAACCTAACGTTTTATTTTTCTAGCGAATGTTTTTTACACCACAACCGTGGAACTTCCTAAATTCGGTACCGTTGATGGCGTGGCTATTATAGCTAAGCCTACGGCAGAAACTGCAACAGCTTGTTTCTCTTTTCACCATATAAAAACCCATCATTTATCTACCACAAATAAAAGAGCAGTTTGCATTTGCAAACTGCTCTTTTGATGACCCGTACGGGATTCGAACCCGTGTTACCGCCGTGAAAGGGCGGTGTCTTAACCGCTTGACCAACGGGCCATGATTATTTTTTAAGTTTAACTTAACTGTTTATTATACTGGTGGGCCTAAGTGGACTCGAACCACCGACCTCACGCTTATCAGGCGTGCGCTCTAACCAGCTGAGCTATAGGCCCTTTACTTGGAGCGGGTGATGAGAATCGAACTCACGACATCAGCTTGGAAGGCTGAGGTTTTACCATTAAACTACACCCGCATATTTTCTTAAAATGGCGGTCCCGACGGGAATCGAACCCGCGATCTCCTGCGTGACAGGCAGGCATGTTAACCGCTACACCACGGGACCAAAATAGAAAATGGCGGAGGAAGAGGGATTCGAACCCCCGCGGGCTTTAACACCCCTGTCGGTTTTCAAGACCGATCCCTTCAGCCGGACTTGGGTATTCCTCCGTATACTGTATGGTGGAGCCTAGCGGGATCGAACCGCTGACCTCCTGCGTGCAAGGCAGGCGCTCTCCCAGCTGAGCTAAGGCCCCATCATGGTACTGGTACTCGTGGTCGGGAAGACAGGATTCGAACCTGCGACCCCTTGGTCCCAAACCAAGTGCTCTACCAAGCTGAGCTACTTCCCGTTTATGGCGCGCCCGAGAGGAGTCGAACCCCTAACCTTTTGATCCGTAGTCAAACGCTCTATCCAATTGAGCTACGGGCGCTTATTAAAATGGTGCCGAGGGCCGGACTTGAACCGGCACGGTAGTCACCTACCGCAGGATTTTAAGTCCTGTGTGTCTGCCAATTCCACCACCCCGGCAGGACTTATACGTGGAGGCGGCAACCGGATTTGAACCGGTGATAAAGGTTTTGCAGACCTTGGCCTTACCACTTGGCTATGCCGCCAATATATATGGAGCGGAAGACGAGGTTCGAACTCGCGACCCCCACCTTGGCAAGGTGGTGTTCTACCACTGAACTACTTCCGCGCATTTATCTAAATTAAGATGCGGGTGAAGGGACTTGAACCCCCACGTCATAAGACACTAGATCCTAAGTCTAGCGCGTCTGCCAATTCCGCCACACCCGCGTGTAAATATAACTGGTGAGCCATGAAGGACTCGAACCTTCGACCCTCTGATTAAAAGTCAGATGCTCTACCAACTGAGCTAATGGCTCTCTATGGCTGGGCTAGCTGGATTCGAACCAACGCATGACGGAATCAAAATCCGTTGCCTTACCGCTTGGCGATAGCCCAATAAAGATGGTGGAGGGGGGCAGATTCGAACTGCCGAACCCGAAGGAGCGGATTTACAGTCCGCCGCGTTTAGCCACTTCGCTACCCCTCCGATATAAATGGTGCCGGCAAGAGGACTTGAACCCCCAACCTACTGATTACAAGTCAGTTGCTCTACCAGTTGAGCTACACCGGCACGATGGTGGAGGATGACGGGATCGAACCGCCGACCCCCTGCTTGTAAGGCAGGTGCTCTCCCAGCTGAGCTAATCCTCCAAAAAGATCTATATAAGCGCTTTGATAAGCGTTATTTTCATTACTTATAATAGAATATTTCAAATAAAAAACCCCTATGCTCTTTTATAAGAGACTCATAAGGGGTCTTATTAATTGCCTGGCAACGTCCTACTCTCACAGGGACAAAGTCCCAACTACCATTGGCGCTAAAGAGCTTAACTTCCGTGTTCGGTATGGGAACGGGTGTGACCTCTTCGCTATCGCCACCAGACAAGAGAT
>NZ_JBVVNT010000011.1:0-69349 GCF_055810735.1 Priestia sp. ST2
CAGCGTTCATCCTGAGCCAGGATCAAACTCTCCGAAGAAATGTTTGACTTGCTCAATTAAAAAATAAAATTTAACGTTGACGTTTGTCGCTTTGTTCAGTTTTCAAAGTTCAACCGCCGCTCTTAGGCGACTTTATTATCTTATCAAGTTATCAACGTAATGTCAACAACTTTTTAAAATTCTTTTTTCAGCTTCGTTGTTACAAGTATGTCTCAACGACGCTTTATAATAATATAACGATTTTCATATAAAGTCAATATGTTTCAAGAAGAAAAATGATTTTTTTCTCTTGTTTAACTACTTCCCTTACTGAGAAGTAGTTAAACGTAAATAAACTAAATTTTCTAATTTTTATCTATACTCTATATTAAAAAAGAAGCCCTTCACAAAAAGAGCTTCTTTCTTATCTTACTGATTAAGGTAAATAACGACGTGCACCTGCATACTCTTCAATATATCCCTTCGTGTTTAAAGGAATAATCTCTACTGTCCGCTCGGAGTTCGGCGAATGAATCATCATGCCATCTCCCGCATACATTGCTACATGGTGGACGCTTCCTTTTCCTTGGTTATAGGCAAAAAACAATAAGTCTCCGGGTTGAAGGTTGTTCATATCTACTGGTTGCCCTGCTCTAGACTGTGGCCCTGAGTCACGTGGAATCGTAATACCATGGGATTGGTACATCGTAAACGTAAATCCAGAGCAGTCAAATCCAAAACCACTCATGCCAGCCCATAAATATGGAAGATTTAAGAATGCCTTTCCACTTTCAACAAGCTCCGTGCCAGTTGGTACAGGAATATCTTTTTGAGACGCGTAGATTTTTCCTGCTTTTGTAGAAATCCATGCTGTCTTTCCATTTGGTTTTAATACTTTATATGCACTCTTTGATTTTGCCAAAAGAGGTAAGCGCGTATTATAGCTAACTTCAATACCTTTCTTTTTCAAAGAAGGCGAATGATATAGATAAGTAGTCGGAGCCGTCACCATTACAAAAGGCTTCTTTGCATACTGTTCGTACCTTTTGCTATAGGTTAATTGTTTAGTAGGCATCCATCCGGGATACCCTAATTCATTTCGAGAAGTAGGCTGTCCGTCTACAGCTACTTTGACCCAGTCTCCTTGTTCGTCTAAAACCGTTACTTTGTTTCCATATAACGCTTGTGTCTCAAGCATCCCATCGCTAGATAACTGCTGCTTCTGTTTCAAATTCATCGATGTGGTCCACTTTCTCATATCTACAGGATTAGTAGCTGACGGAGCGTCCACTTCCCGCAAGATGTCTGGTGCTGTCCACAGAGTAGCTGCTGCGACATCTATATAAGCAGTTTCTTTTTCTTCAGAAGCATGAACAGAAGGAACTGCACTAACCCCAAATGTAGCTAAAATAACTGTTGTTGCCGTTAAAAGCCAACGTTTTATATTCATCGTCTCTCTCCTTCTACTATATTACTATCCTTTTATTTTGAGATAGGAACGGTGATTTCTCCTATTCCAGGAAGATCTGATAAGAAAACCTCTTGACCGCTGTACTTTAACACATCCAGTTCAGTTGAAAGCCAAAGAGGAGCATCTAGATCAAAATACGTGATATTCGGATGAGCGGCTGCCAGATGAGCAGCTGCTCCCACGGAAAGTGATGGTTCCATCATGCTTCCAATCATACATGCAACACCGTTCGCCTCAGCAATACTTGCGATTTTTCTTGCTTCATTAATTCCTCCGCACTTCATTAGCTTAATATTCAAAAGATCCACGTACCGCCCGCTTACAAGCCTTAATGCATCTTTGGCAGAAAATAGACTCTCATCTGCCATAATGGGTACGTTTACTCGTTCAGTCACAAACTTTAACCCTTCCCAATCATGAGCAGGGACAGGTTGTTCTACCAATTCAATACCAAAGTTGAGAGTTTCCATTTTATTAATTAATTGCACTGCTTGTTTTGGAGTCCATCCTTGATTTGCATCCAACCGAAGTTTTACATGATCCGGAATGACAGATCGAATATGTTTAATACGCTCAAGGTCTAGCTCAGGAATTGAACCTACCTTTACTTTTAAAATGTCAAATCCGTCCGCTGCACTTTTTTGTGCGTCTTCAGCCATTTTTTCAGGTGTATCAACACTTATCGTCATACATGTAGAGATAGGCTGCTTATCGCCCAAGAAAGCATATAAAGGAATGTTAAGAAACTTTGTATAAGCATCATGCAAAGCGATATCAGCAGCTGCTTTAGCACTTGAATTGTGAATACAGCAGCTTTGAATTTTTTTTAAGAGTTTTTGAAACTGACGTATATCCTCTCCTATTAGCGCTAGTTTAATAGGTCCTTGAAGTGCAGCTTGAATGCCTTCTAAAGAATCGCCTGTAATAACATATGTTGGCGAAGCCGCTCCTTTTCCTTTTATTCCGTTTTCTAATTGAATCTCTACACTTATGCTGTCTATCTCTGTTGCTGTTCGAAGCGCTGTTTTAAACGGAACGAGCAGTGGAATGGTTTGATGCTTTACAGTTATGTCTTTAATTATCATTTCAATCGCTTCCTTTCGATTCAGCACAAATATTCTTTCATACGTATTTTTGGTTTATTCTTAGATCGCTCCTAAAATTTTGGCGACCATCATACCAAAATAAGTACCTAAGAAGGAACCCATTAGAGCCATAATGACTCCTACCGGAATCAGTGCACGGTTATAGGCAGCCGCAAGCATTGGAGCAGACGCCATTCCACCAATATTAGCTAAACTTGCTACTCCGAGCGTAAATAAATCATATTTAAATAGTTTAGCTAGCAACAGCATGATCACTAAGTGCACGAACATAATAAGAAAACCAGATACTAAGTAAATAGGAGCCTGAGCTAAATTTGAAAAATCTGATTGAGAAGCAATTAACGCTATAACGATGTATAACATAACGTTTGATACATCGAGCGTACCTGGAATTTTTGCCGCTGGGGTTACAGCAAGCACTAGACCAACCACAGAAGCAATCATAATCGTCCAGCTCGTTGCATTAATAACCGCTCCCACTTCAGGCAAACGCCCTCCGATAAATGTAGAAAATGCCGAAACGAACAAACCTAGACCAAGTAAATAAAGAAGATGCTGAAACTGCGGGCCTTCTTTTTCGCTTTCAGAAGTTGCTGCGACTTCATCTATACTATTCTCAATAAAGCTGACGTCTGCTTTTGTCCATTTATTAAATTTAGATGCAAATGGTACAAGCCAAAACATAAACATAACCCATACAGCATAGTTAATCGTATCCATCATAAGAGCGTAGCCAAATATATTTTCTGGAACATCCAAAATCCCTTGGAGAGCAACCATGTTAGCTGATCCTCCGGTCCAACTTCCTGATAAAGCACCAAAAGCTTTCCACGTGTCCTCTACATAGAAATTCTTAAAGATGGCATAGACGAGGATAAAACCTACCATTATGCTAAAAACCGCAACGATGAATCCTCCCAGCATTCTTGGACCAAGTTTAATTACACTTCGAACATCACACTTTAACAGCATAAGCATCAGCATGGCCGGAAGCAGTGCATTTTTAACGCCCGTATACATGGCGACATTTGATTCGCTATCCCCAAATACCCCTGCCGTTTGCATAAGAGCAGCTCCTATATAAATAAGTACAATACCCGGAATAAATTTAAAAAATCGATTGGCTTTAAATCTTTTTTCAATCCCTACCATGAGCGCAGCAAAGGCAGTTAATACACTCACATACATAAATCCATCTTGAATCATTTATTCTTCCCCCTTCATCTCCCCGAAAATGTTTTTATACAAAACAAAATCCAGCCCAACGTTTGAAAACGTCAGGCTGGATTTCGTCTAGGTCTATGTAGACAAAGCAGCTGTTATTTGCTGATATTTTTTCTGTGCATCATGAAACGCTACCACCAGCGCTTTTTGGGAAGACCCGAAGTAGCGGCTGTTAATGTCGTCTATAAGGGTGGGATCACTTATGTGGCGTCCAATAAAAATTGATTGAACAAATCGAACGGTTAACTCAATCGTCGCTGAGCATTCCACATCAATAATTTTTCCATTTGTTTTATCAACTACCAATCCTAAAAAATACTGATTGAACTTTTTAGTAATCGGATTGCTTTGAGGAGCTTTGGCATCTCCAATAATATAGATAGTATCTTGATCATACATGATTTTTTATTCCTCCTAAAAGAGATAACAGACGATGCTAGGGACCGGCAAATGAACGTTTGCGGAGCTACGCAACATGTATTCGCTTTCATAAGGAACATTATAATCTATTCTCAATATATCATCTATAGAACAATTTCACAATATAACTTTTATACTATTCAGAATAGAAAAATATTTTTTTGTATAAAAAGAGAGTGCGACATAACGAACTTAAAACCTAAAGACGAACAAATGGGATACATGAGCTGAACCGCTTGTTACACCGCAGTTGATTTCCATGCAAGGCGAAGACTCCTGCGGGGTCTCACCTGTTCCGCTTTTCCCGCAGGAGTCTTCGCTTTGCCCTTTAATCAACTGCTAGAAAGACCTACACACATGAAACCTACGTTTACCATAACAAAAAAAACGAACCGCTAATCAAGCACTTTGATCAATGGTTCGTTTTTCATTTTGGTTCAAATATTTTTGTCTCGGCTTCTTTCTATGTTATCCTTTGAACACCTTAGAGGAAAAGCGATTAGGATAATCTGTCATCACGACTTCTACTGAAGCCTGCTGAAGCTTCAAGAAGTCATCCATTTCATTAATCGTATATACCCGCAAGTCTAATCCTTCTTGCTTTGCTTTTTTCTCGTACGAAGAAAGAGCAAAAGACATGTCACAGTGTAGGTGCGCTCCTATTGATTTTGCTTTTCCAATCGCATCTTCACTCACCCCTTCAAATAAAAAACCTGTTGATATATATGAATGGAGAGATCTCACTTTAGCCAAGCTATCATAGTTAAAAGATGACAAAATAACTTGATCTTCTAAATCAAACTCATCGATTAGACGAAGAACTTTTTCCTCAAGTTTTGGATAGTAAATTTGGTCATTTTTTAATTCAATGTTCACGGTCATTTCTGTCTTTTTGTCCATCATCCACTCAAACACTTCTATTAACGTGGGAATCGATTGTTTAGAAAAACGAGAATCATACCAGCTTCCAGCATCGAATAATCGCAGCTGTTTATACGAAAATTCTTGAACGTATCCCATTCCATTCGTCGTTCTGTCAATTCGTTCATCGTGAATCACCACTATTTCCCCGTCTTTGGTTAGTTGTACATCCAATTCAATACCTGAAACTCGCATTTTTCTAGCTTCTTCAAATGCAATCATTGTATTTTCAGGATATCGTCCGCTAAAGCCGCGATGCGCATAAAGATCAATTGAATTATTCATTGTCCTCTGTCTCTCCTAACTAGTCATTCACTAAATAAAAAGCTCGTCCTCAAAATAACTTGAAAGACGAGCTTCGTAATCATACGTTATTTTTGATTGGCTACTTCTAATGCTCTATTTGTTTCTTTTGCTGCTTGATCAAGTGCTTGTTTCGGCTTTACTCCCTGGTACAGGCTTTCCATTCCTGTTACTACCTTTTGGCGTGATTCCGGAAATACCGAAATTAAAGCGCCTTGTGTTGCCGGAGTTGATTTAGTTTTATGAAGCTGATCAACCGTCACTTTTAGTTGAGGATATTTTTCCCATTCTTTCTTTACAATTTCTTGATCATATGCTTTAGGATTAACCGCAAAATAGCCACTTTCCACGTGCCATTTTGCCTGAACTTCTGGTGTTGCTAAATATTTCATGAAGTCCCACGCCGCTTTAGATGTTTCATCACTAATTCCTTTAGACATCCATAAAGATGCTCCCCCGATAGCTACTCCTTGGCGATCCTCTTCCTTTGGCACAGGAAGATCTGATACGCCTACTTGAAATGGAGCATTATCTACTAATGTTTTAATACCTGCTGATGAATCTAAAAACATTGCAATTTTTTTAGATTGAAATGCTGCGCGCATATCGTCCCAGTTTTGCCCTACATTGTAGAAGGTACCTTCTTTGTACATGTCATTGATTAAATTAAATGCGTTTTGTCCTTCTTTTCCATTAAATACTGCCTTCTCGGCATCCCCTTTACGACCGTTTTCGTGATCTACATACAAACCGCCTTGAGAAGCAACTAGCTCTTCAAAGAACCATCCGTAATTTAGAATTGAAAAACCGTATTGTGATGTTTTATTTCCTTGTTTCTCTGTTAATTTCTTTGCAGCTGCCTTTAATTCATCATACGTTTTTGGTGGGTTTTCAGGATCTAACCCTGCTTTTTTAAAGGCATCTTTGTTGTAAACAAGAACCGGTGTTGAAGAGTTGAACGGCATTGAATATTGCTTTCCATCTACTTGGTAATAGCTTGAAATGTTTTTCTCCCACTGTGAAGTATCGTAGTGGTCTTCATCAATAAATTTTTGAACAGGCTGAACCTTACCACTGTCTATCATGAATTTCGTTCCTACTTCGAACGTTTGCATGATAGCAGGTGCATCTTTAGTTCCTGCTACCGTATTAAATTTTGTTTGTGCTTCCTCATACGTTCCTTGGAAAACGGGCTTTACTTCAACTTTATCCTGAGATTTATTGTACTCATCGACTATTTTATTGAGTGATTTTTCAAGGTCACCGCTCATGGCGTGCCAAAAAACGACTTCTGTTTTACCTGATGCTGTTTTTTTTGTTTCTTGCGCTTCCGAAGAACCAGTTGAGTTTGAGCAAGCGCCTAGAATAACTAGCAAGCATGCCGTTACGATAGCCAATATCTTTTTCATCACATTCACTCTCCTATTTAATTGCACCTTGGGTTAATCCTTTTTGAAGACGTTTTTGACCTAGGAATAATAGTAATAATGTCGGTATAATAACAACCACGACAGCGGCCATAACCACTCCCCAATCAGTTGAAATCTCCTGCGTTTGCATTTGTTTTAAACCAATCTGAACGGTACGAACATCCTCTGTATTTGTCACTAATAGTGGCCATAAATACATATTCCATGTTGTTAAAAAGCTATATACACCAAGCGTAACTAGACTTGTTTTAGACACAGGGAGCACGACGTTCCAAAAGAAACGAAAGCGGCTGATCCCTGCAACTTGAGAAGCTTCATATAACTCATTCGGAATGGTTTTAAACTGCTGACGCAACAAAAATGTCCCAAACGCTAAAGCAAAAAAAGGAATTGTTAATCCTAAATAATTATTAATCCACCCTAGCTTTTGCGCTGTTAAAAAGTTAGGAACCATCGTTGCTTCCCATGGAATCATCATCGTAGAAATAAAGAGAAAGAAGATAGTATCTCTTCCTTTAAATTTAATAAATACAAATGCAAAAGCTGCCAAACTTGAAACTAACAGCTGCCCGGCCATAACAAAAATAGATACAGCAAAACTGTTAATTAAATAATGAAGCAGCGGAACTTTTTCAAAAGCATCCCGATAGTTTTCAAATGAAAAAGATGACGGCCAAATCTTCCCTTCTAACACTTCCGCTCCACTCATAAAACTAATGGAAAAAGCGTATAGGATAGGAAACATCAATACTAAAGTAGCTGCAATGAGTAGCAAGTAAGTTGTCCATTTTCTCGTGATGCTCATTGATAATGTACCTTCCTTTCTCCAAGCTTAAATTGAAGAGCCGTAACCAGTAGAATACAGAAAAACAAAATTGTAGCTTGAGCACTTGCAGAGCCAACATTATAGTTTACAAATGCATCTTTGTAGATTGAATAAACAATGACATTTGTCGAATCTGTAGGTCCGCCTTTTGTTAAAATGTCAATTTGTCCAAACGTTTGAAACGCGTTAATAAACGAAACGGTAATGATAAAAAACAGCGTTGGCGAAAGCATCGGAAGCGTAATTTTACGTAGCTGATACCAATAGCTAACTCCAGCAATACGCGCATTTTCATACAGCTTTTCATCAATATTTTGTAACCCGCCAAGTAAGATTAAAAAGGTAAAACCAATGTTCATCCAAATCGTAGAGATAGACACAGCAATCAGCGCATACTTAGGGTCTAATAACCACTGCACATCATGAATTCCTACAAGATTTAATACTTTATTGATAACACCGATTGTCGGGTTATACATAAACATCCAAATTACAGAAGAAGCCGCTACGCTCATTCCCATCGTAGATGAAAACATCGTTCTGAAAAAACCAATTCCTTTGAGCTTTTCATTTGCGATTAGCGCTAGGAATAAGGCAATAATTAAACCTATAGGCACCGTGTAGAGTACAAATAAAAAAGTGGCTTTCATACTTTGTAAAAAGTTTGGATCTGTAAATAGATAAAAGAAATTTTGTAGCCCTACAAATTTCAAGGGATTTCCCTGTGTATCTGTAATAAAAAGACTTAAATATAACGTCTTAATCATTGGGTAGAAAAGAAATACACCAAATAATAATAATGATGGCAGCAAGTAAGATAATCCTACCAATAGGTTAGGCATTGACTTCTTTTCTTGTGGATTGGATGAAACAGAAACAGGCGAGTTTGCTGTTTTGGTAACAGCACTCATACAAATGCCCCCTTTACAGTTAAATCTTCCGTTGATGGTTCATAGTGCAAGCATGAACCTGTATCGTTATCAAATAAAAACAGATGTTTTGGATCGATAAAAATAGGGACGCGCTCTCCCACTTTTATATTCCATTGACCGTTCCACTTAGCCATCCACTGCTTGTCACCCATATGAAATGTAAGCAGTGTTTCTGTTCCTAGAATTTCGACATTATCTATCTCTACAATAAAGCTGGTGTTATCGTTTGTCGCAAGCTGAACATGCTCAGGTCTTACTCCAACCACAACTTCCTTTTTACCGCTAAAGTTACTGTGTGGTGTACTCATAGAAATAGCTCTTCTATCTTCAAAAACGAGTAAGTTATTTTCTATAGAAACGTTTGATAAGTTCATAGGAGGAGAACCTATAAACGACGCTACGAACGTGTTTGCCGGTGCATTGTAAATATCAAGGGGACGCCCAACCTGCTGAATATTACCTCCATTTAAAATCATCATTCGATCCGCCATCGTCATCGCTTCCGTTTGATCGTGCGTGACATAAATCATCGTAATACCTAACTTACGCTGAATCTGGCGAATTTCTGATCTCATTTTTGCTCGCAGCTTTGCATCCAAGTTGGATAACGGCTCATCCATCAGGCAAATAGGCGAATGAGTAACAATAGCACGTGCGAGTGCTACACGCTGGCGCTGTCCTCCCGAAAGCTGTCTAGGCTTTCGCTTTAAATATTCACTTAAACCAAGCATTTCTGCTGCTTCCCTGCAGCGCTTTTGCTGTTCTTGCTTTGAAATCTTCTTTGTATGCAGACCAAAAAGAATATTTTGTTCTACTGTCAAATGCGGATATAAAGCATAGTTTTGAAACACCATGGACAAATCGCGCTGACTTGGAAGCAGTTTATTTGCTTTTACATCTCCAATTAGCAACTCTCCCTGCGTGACTTCTTCTAATCCGGCAATCATTCGCAGCATTGTACTTTTCCCGCATCCTGAAGGACCTACTAATACGAAGAATTCTCCAGGTTCAATTGTGACGTTAATATCTTGAATGACATTTGTTTTTTGATCGTATGACTTTCCAACGTTAACTAACTCTACTTTTTTCATTAAAAACGCTCCTTTCTCGCTCATTCATATTTTTTCCATAGCCATGATTTCCCTGTAGAAACTGCCGTAGCCCCTGCTTTTAAAGCAGCTTGGATATGGCTTTCATTTTGAATGAGTCCACCTGTAATAATAGGGATACTTATTTTTTTAACGATTTTCTCTATCATCTCCGGAATCAATCCTGGCATTAGTTCTAATGCATCCGGTTTAATATTTTGAACGGTTTTTAACCCTTGTGCTACTGCGTCTGTATCCACTAAAAATAGTCGCTGAATAGCAACCAGCCCTTCCTGTTTTGCGTAATTAATGAGTGAACTTTTAGTGGTTACGATCCCTGTGGGTTTTACAAACTTAGCGAGAAATTTAAGCCCTTCCCGGTCATAGCTAATTCCCGGAATTTTTTCAATGTGTAAGAAAACCATTCGATTATGCTGTTTGAGTAAATCTACATAGCGTTTAATCACACTAATATTGCCCGTTAATAAAAAGGCGGCCTGGATCTCTGTTTCTAAAAATCGCTCTAAATTTTTCGGACTTTTAATGGATGCAATTAAACGATCTTGTCCAAGCTGTTGTAAGAAATCTGCTTCCTTATTCAAAACGATTCCTTCCTTTCATTTATAAAAAAACCACAAAAAACGCATAGGATGTTTATATAGACCTATTGTTTTTTGTGGTTTCTCAATTTCATAACCTTAGTAACTATTCACTTGTCGTTCACATGTTTTATAATAATGGTTATTTGTGAAGGCAATATAAAGAAGCTGTTGAGTTTTGTAAAGTAAACGTATAGTTCCTGTAAATCTGCTGAAGATAAAAAAAGCCGTTGATTTCTCAACGACTTCACAGTGCACATTCTTCGATTTCAAATCCTAAATCTTCAATTAATCCCCAGTCAGCTGTAGGTTCTTGACCTTGAGTCGTTAAATAATCGCCTACAAAAATTGAATTTGCAGCAAACAAACCAAGCGGCTGAAGCGATCTGAGATTGACTTCTCTGCCTCCTGAAATTCGAATTTCTTTCGTTGGATTTACAAAACGCATCATCGCTAACAGCTTTAAGCATTGCATTGGCTTTAACGCCTTTTTGTCTTCTAGAGGCGTTCCTGGAACGGCAACAAGAAAGTTGCATGGAATAGAATCTGCATCTAACTTTTTAATTTGAAAAGCTAATTCAACGGCTTGTTCATGTGTCTCGCCCATTCCAAAAATCGCACCGGAACAAGGTGACAAACCTGCTTTTTTAGATGTAGTAACCGTATCGACTCGATCTTCATAGCCATGCGTAGAACAAATACTGTCGTAGTTATCAGCGTGAGTATTTAAATTATGATTATAGCGATGAACACCCGCCTCGACTAGTTCGTGTGCTTGATCATCTGTTAAAAAGCCTAGACAGGCACAGATTTTCAAGTCTGTCTTTTGACGAATTTCTTTTACCGCTCCCACTACGTGCGCTACTTCTTTATCAGTAGGACGGCGGCCTGACGCCACGATACAATATGTACCTGCTTTTCTTTTTTGAGCTTCAAAAGCACCTTCTACAATTTTCTCCTTTGTTAACCACGCATACTTATCAATCGGTGCTTCTGATACAATCGACTGCGAACAATATCCACAGTCTTCTGGGCATAAACCCGATTTAGTATTAATAATCATATTGAGCTTTACTTTTTTTCCATAATGATGATGACGAATTAAGTACGCGGCATTCATGACCTCTAACACTTCTTCATCCGGTACATGAAGAAGTTGAAGCGCTTCATTATATGTAATTTCTTTCCCTTTAATAATAGACTGAGCAAGTGCTTTCCAATCTCTTAAACCTGTGGTTTCCATCGATTCCCCTCCACTTTAGTAAACTAAAAAAATATAAAGTTAACAATTATAACTAAAAGTTACCATTACTTCTCCTTTTATGTCAACAATATACGATTAATAGTTAACTCAAAAAAGCCACTTCTATGATATAGAAGTGGCTTTTTGCTTATTGCGCTTGCAGTGTGTAAATAACCGATACAAAGTCTCCAGATTTTTCATCGTATGCTTCAACACCCGGATACTCATGAGTTAGAGTAATTCCTGCGTACATGAGCTCATCTCCATAAGCTGTTTGATCTGTTTCCATCACTGTATATTCATAATCAGGATGAAGCCCTTTTAGCTCGATGCGTTCATAAGAAGGATTTGGTCTAGCTAATACTTGATAATAACCGATGATTGCCTGTTTTTGATTGGATGAAACAACCATCCAGCTCGTCACATTTCCATCTTGTTCAAACGGACTTTTTAATCGATAGAATGTGCCATTTTGAATAAGGGATCGGTGTTTTTTATAATACTGAATTTGGTTTTTTACCGTTTCTTTTTCGTCTTCTGTCATCAGCGTAACATCTAACTCATAACCAAATGCGCCAAAATACGCAACGTCTCCTCTTGTTTCTAGACTTGTTACTCTGCGTACTTGATGATTTGGTACGGCTGATACGTGTGCTCCCATTGAACTGATTGGATAGGCAAAAGACGTGCCGTACTGAATCTTTAGACGTTCAATCGCGTCCGTGTTATCGCTCGTCCAAGCTTGAGGAGCATAATAAAGCATTCCCGGATCAAATCTAGCTCCCCCGCTTGCACATGATTCAAATAAAATATCCGGGAACTTCTTTGTTAGTCGCTCATACAAATCATACACACCTAAAATATAGCGGTGTACTACTTCAAACTGACGGTTCGCGGGCAGCCCAACAGATCCAATCTCTGTTATATTTCGATTCATATCCCATTTTATATAAGAGATAGGTGCTTCACTTAAAATAGCTTCCATTCGTTCATAGATATAATTCACTACTTCTTCTCTTGAAAAATCAAGCACATATTGATTTCGTCCATGAGATTGATGACGATTTGGCACATGAATCAACCAATCTGGATGCTTTTCATACAAGTCGCTTTGCTTTGAAATCATTTCGGGTTCAAACCATAACCCAAAGTCCATACCTAAATCCGTTACTTTTTGAGCCAATGACTTCATACCGCCCGGAAGCTTATTTTTATCTACAAACCAGTCTCCAAGAGAAGTTGTATCATCGTTACGCTTGCCAAACCAGCCGTCATCTAATACGAAAAGTTCAACGCCCAGCTTTTGTGCTTCTTTGGCAATATGTACAATTTTCTCTTCGGTAAAATCAAAGTACGTCGCTTCCCAGTTATTAATTAAAACTGGCCGCTCCAAATCCCGCCATTTTCCTCTAGCTAGACGCTTGCGATAAAGCTCATGATACTCTTGGCTAAGTCCGTTTAGACCGCTATTTGAATAAGCCAGTACTAGTTCTGGTGATTGAAAAGTTTCTCCACTCTCTAGTCGCCACTGAAAATCAAAAGGATGAATTCCCATCGTTATTCTTGATACATTATAATGATCTACTTCCACTTGTCCAAGAAAGTTTCCGCTGTATACAAGACTAAAACCATACGCTTCTCCACTGTGTTCAGTTGCAGCTGGATTTTTTAAAATTAAAAATGGGTTTTGCTGACTGCTGCTTGTACCTCTCGCACTAGAAATACTTTGAATACCAGGCTGAAGCATTCGTGTTTTCACGTGTCTTTCTCGAATCCACGCACCGGAAAGCTGAACCATCTCATAATTTGATGTAGGCAAATCAATGCTGCCGCTCATGATACGCAAAATATCGACTGGTTCTTCTCCTCTATGCTCAAATCGTGAGTGACGCGTAATAATATTTCGGTCTTCGTAAACGGTATACGTTAAAATAAGTGATGCATTGAGCAATTTATCAATCAGTTCAACTTCTACACTTGTGGCTTCACTCTCTTCTTCTACATATGTAGCAGGTAAGCCTTTTAATGGCTTCTTGCCTTTGTAAATTTTATGGTTATCGTATTCAAAATTTGTGATTCGGCTTCCGTTTTGCTGAAGAAGTTGATAGGCTGGCTCTCTGAAGTCTGTTGTTCCATAAGAAGGATACTCTTGTTTGATTGTTTCAAGAGAAAATGCTAGTTCTCCTTCATATACCGAAGCGCTAGCTCCTCTTGTTTCTACACGTAAAAAATGCTGAAAAGATGAACGGTGCTTAAGCTTTTTTCCATAGTACAAGTGACCGAGCTGCCCGTTTCTCAACACTGAAAAGATATAACTTACATCGCGTCCCTGCAGGTGAAATTCCTTTGTACCTTCATTAAATAAGATCCCCATTTTATTCCTCTCCTTACCATCAAATATCTAACGAGACATTTCCTTTTTCATCTATTGCCGTTGCATGCTCAAAAGCAGATGCTAGATTAATCTCTTTTCTCTCATACCATTTCGCTAAACCTTTGAATAACTCTTCTGTTTCAACCATTCTTGTGTCTACTCGCAGTTCAGTTTCATAGCTATGAAGAGACCAAGTGCTTTCACTAAATAAGGTCATTTCTACATCTAAACACATGTCTTTCCAATTAGGAGCACACATAATAGGATAACGTATGTCTGAACATGCAATGGTGTAGCGGTTAGAACCATTCTTATTCATAAAACAATGAACAAAAGAGGCATTCACATCGCCCTTACTAGTTTGTAAAGATTTATACAGTTGGATATCTAACAATGGAACGCTCCATTTTAATTTCATTTTTGGAAGAATTCTTTTTTTAACCGACTTGACCGTTAATTTAATAAAGTAAACACCATCTTTTTTTGTTTCATCCAATACGACATGCACACCTGGTTCCTTGTTTATCTCCAAGTTTATATAGGGTGTAGCAATCACTTCCTTCATCTCCTTCACCATCATTCTTAATTTTGTACACCAACAAAAAATGTAACCGCATTCAAAAATTTATTTTCGTATTTATTACAAGTAGATCACCTAAACGAAGCTTTTTTACTTTCTTTCATTTTATGTAAAATACTTTCTAGACTCAATGGTAAAAATCAAAGTGAAAAAAAGCATTTTTTTGCTTTATCTAGTAATCAATTAAATGCTCTTTATCTCTTAGCCCGCAATTTTCTCTTCTTTTTCAAAAAAAGATGACAAATTTAATAATATAGTATAATAATAAATAATGCAGAATGATTATACACAGAAAGGATGACAAATATGAATCATGAACCTTCTCTTCTTAAACAACTAAAATTATGGCATATCGTTGTGATAGGGTTAGGCTACATGGCACCTATGGCCGTTTTTGATACATTTGGCATTGTAACTGAATCAACAGATGGACATGTTTCAGGCGCTTATGCATTCACGTTGATCGCTATTTTATTTACAGCCATTAGTTACGGAAGGATGGTAAAAGCTTTTCCCGGAGCTGGTTCCTCTTATACATACGCACAGCAAGTAATGAATCCAAGCATTGGTTTTTTGGTAGGATGGACGGCTCTTCTTGATTATCTATTTCTGCCAATGATTAATGCGCTTTTGACAAATATTTACCTAAGCTCTCTGTTTCCAGGTGTTCCAAAGGCCGTATGGATTATCAGCTTTGTTGTCATCATGACCATAATAAATATTTTCAGCGTTCATTTAACCGTTTCTTTTGGTACGCTATTAGTTGCTTTTCAAATTTTAGTCGCTATTATCTTTATTATTTTAAGTGCTACAACTCAAGGCCAAGAGCTATCATTTAAACCGTTTATAAGTGAATCGGCCTCTATATCTCTGTTATTAAACGGAGCAGCTATTTTATGCTTTTCTTTTTTAGGATTTGATGCTGTAACCACTATGGCCGAAGAAACACTTAAGCCTGAGAAAACCATTCCTAAAGGGATTCTTATTATTGCGTGTACGGGAGGCGCCTTATTTATCACGGTTTCTTACTCTGCGCAGCTTCTTTTCCCTTCAGCCTCTTTGTTTCATGATTTAGAAGGTGCATCAGCGGAGATCGCTTATAAAATTGGCGGCCAGCTTTTTCAATCTATTTTTGTAGCAGCGGCCTTGACTTCAACTATTGCTTCTGGACTTGTCTCACATATGAGTGCATCAAGACTTCTCTATGCAATTGGGAAAGATGGTTATCTGCCTCGGGGAATTTTTGGCTATATTCACCCTAAAACAAAGACGCCTGTTTGGAACGTAGTGATTATTGGTGGCCTCTCTTTAATTTCACTAGGTCTGTCTCTTGAAAAAGCTACCTCTTTAATTAATTTTGGTGCTTTAATTGCGTTCAGTTCAGTGAACATAGCGGTTTTTATCCATTATTTTATTCAACAAAACAAACGATCTCTCAGTGGATATATTTCATATGTACTTATGCCTTTACTCGGCAGCTTATTTTTATTTTTTATGTGGCTTAACTTAGAAAAAACATCCTTATTTATCGGTATTGTATGGAGTATAATCGGAATTATTTATTTACTGATTGCCAGACGAAAAAATACTATTACCATTCCTACTTTTCATTTTGATTAAGGAAATAGACTTAACACATGAAAGCTACATTTACTATACCAATGGAAAAATCCGAACGTATTTGATTCTCAACCAAGAATCAAACTCGTTCGGATTTTTCTTCAACTAAAATACTTTCGTACCAGTCTCTTTTTATTTTTGCGATTGTGAGACTTTTTCCAAAATACGTCTTTTACGATAAAGCATCATTCCAACTTCCCCTATATCGCTAATTGCTTGTTTGTTAATATACGCTCCAAATACCATTCCTGCTATAGGAATCATTTGGAACAGCTTTTTCCAGCCCAAGTTGTCCCTGTAGGTTAGAAACACTTCTCTCCACCCTTGCAGCTGCTGCAAGCTCTGCGTTCGATTTCCGCTTGCTAATTCTTCTAAAATCGCACGTTTCCCTACAATGTCAGAAGACGAAAACTGCATGCATTTGACCATGAAAATTCGTTCCTCTTGCTCAGTGGGGTCGTAACCATAAGAAACAGCCACTTCTTGCAGTGTCTTAAGTGTAAGCCCTAATACAAAAGGAACATCAATAGCTAGTGTAAAAATCCCGCCTATACCGGTTGTAGCTCCTTGAAGCTGTGCATTCTTTTTTCGGACTTCAATAAAATGCTCTGCCAATTCATCCATTTCTTGCAGAGATAAATGCTGAATATCCTCTATCGAAAGCTGTTTCTTTTCTTGTAATTGTGCTGATGCTTTTTCTAGCGTGGCAGACGTATTAGCTAAATACTGGCCTCCATTATCAACATACTTAGCAATTTCATCTAATAATTTTTCTATTTTTTGATGAATGAACTTTGGCGTTACTTTATCTAAAGCTGAAAAAGGCAAACGAGCCAGCCGCTCCCAGAAAAAAAGTCCTTTTTGGTCTTTCTCCCACTTTTCAATTTTTCGTAACTCTACTCTTAACTGCTCATACTCTGACATATCCTCACTCTTTTCCTCGATTTATCAGCTCTGCCCTACTTGTTTATTCCGCACATATTTAATGATAAAAAACAGTGCAATTAAAACAACAATTCCGATTCCAATAGGCTGCATATATTGAGACACAATCGGCCCCACCTCTTTCCACTTAGGTCCTAACTTATATCCTAAATATACGTAAATAGCCGTTACTGGAAGCATCGCCACAAATGTATAAATAGAAAACAGCCATACATTCATTTTTGCCATCCCGCACGGAAAAGAGATAGCCGTGCGCACTCCTGGAATAAAGCGTCCAAAAAAAGCAACCCCGCTGCCGTACTTATTAAAAAAGCGATCGGCGGCGTCAATTTCTTTTTCTTTCACCAAAAAATATTTTCCATATTTTAAAACCAGCGGTCGTCCACCGTAACGTCCCAGTGCATAAAGAGTCAACGGTCCACAAACACCGCCTACTGTACCTGCAAGGATAGCCAGATACAAGTTCATATCACCTTGGTACACCCAATACCCTACTAAAGGTAAAACAAGCTCTGCCGGGACAAACTCAAACGTTAATGCTAGAATTACGCCAAAATAAGAGAGCTGTTTTAGCGCTTCAATTAAAGAAAGTAAAACCGACTCTAACAAAAATTCTCCTCCTCATGTCATTAAATCTAAGACTGCAAAACTATAATTTAGCCGATTGATAGATAAAAACCAACGCGGCATAGTTTTTTCCTTTCCCTCTTTACGTATTACGTACTACAAAAGTTTCAATAAAAAAAAGCGCTAGTTTTATCCAGCGCTTTTATAGTTTAAAGTTAATTTGAATAATACCTACTTTACGAAGAGCATCGTATAAAATAACTAAAGCCGGTCCTAAAAATAATCCGACAAAGCCTAAAAGTTTAAATCCAATGTACAAACTAACTAATGCAGCCAAAGGTGAAATACCCATATTTGTAGAAAATACTTTTGGTTCTACTACACGTCTTACTACCGTAATGACTCCAAATAGAATAAATAAGCCGATTGCTAATGAGTCATGCCCTTGCGTAAGAGCAAAAATCCCCCATGGAACGAGCACCGAGCCCGTCCCAAGGATTGGTAAGATATCGACAATTACAATTAATAAACTAAGCAGCGCGGTATACGGAACATCTAATAGCCAAAGCCCTACATAAGCCATTACAAACGTCATGACACTTAAGATAATTTGTGCCTTAATAAAACCAACCCCCGCTTGGATAAGCTGAGTGATGACAACTTGTAGCTTATATTTCGTTTCTTCTGTTAAAAATGACTTAATTTTATTTTTAATAGCAGGCAGCTCAAGGCTGATAAATACAAGCGCTACTAAATAAATAAGAAACTCTAGTAGAAACCCAGGAACAGTAGCAGCAAAGCTAATGATGATTTCCACGGTACTTTTTAATAGAGAATCTAATGAATTTACGGTTTTTTCAAGCGTGCGCTCGATAGAAGAAATCACTTCTGTAGGAAGAGCGTTTGAATAGTATTTCCACTTAATAATAGTTGGATAAATCGCGGTTTCATAGATTTCTTTTACAAAGGAAGGCGCTATCTTTGAAAGAGCAACCACTTGCGTAACGATTGTCCGAACAATAAAAAATCCAATAAGTATGAGCGAAACAACATATAAAATGAAGGTCATAAGCACTGCGTAGACTCTCTTCATTTTAAAAGATTGATGCAATTTTTGAACAATACCCTCAAGCGCTAATGCTGTTAATAAAGCAAACACAATCGGTAAACTGTAAGGGATTAACAAACATACGATTACTATCGAGGCGATGACCCATATTCGCTTTTTCCACATACTCTACTATCCCCCAACTAGCTAAGCTATCTCTATATTTATTGATAAAGAAAGGAACCAGTGACTGCTTTTATGTAAGAATAAAATTTGAATATATTTATACCTGATGTTACATATTATAGGGTCAATTTCCATAATAATAAAGGAATTATTATTAAAAAAGCTACTTATTCTAATTTTTTGAATAGAATAAGTAGCTTTTTAATTTATAAATTAGCCGGCTCTCATGACCTCTGTACCTTTTTTAGGGTCAAATTTGCCTTCAGATTTAGACATCACAATTGCTGCTAGTGTGTTTCCTACTAAGTTAACAACCGTACGTGCCATATCCATGATTCTGTCTACTCCAGCAATGAAGGCTAATCCTTCTGCCGGAACCCCGATTGTTCCAAGAGTAGCCAGTAATACAACAAATGATGTTCCTGGCACGGCAGCCATTCCTTTAGATGTAACCATCAATACCAGAATGAGCGTCAGCTGTTGAACGATCGTTAAATCAATACCGTACACCTGCGCTAAGAATAACGCTGCAATCGCTTGATAAAGAACGGAACCATCTAGGTTAAATGTATAACCAATTGGTACAACGAACGATACGATAGCTTTTGGACAGCCCATCTTTTCAAGTTTTTCCATAATTCGCGGAAGAACTGTCTCAGAACTAGATGTACTGTATGCTAACAACAGTTCATCTTTCATATAGCGGAATAAGTGGAAAATGTTAATTCCTGCCCATTTCGCGATTCCTCCTAATACAACAAGTAGGAAGAAAATTAACGCTAAGTAAACTAAGATAACAAGCTTTCCTAATGAAAGGAGTGACTCTAAGCCGAATTTTGAAACTGTTACACCAATTAAAGCAAATACACCAATTGGCGCCACTTTCATTACAAGGTTTACCACGTGAAACATTGCGTGAGAAACGCCGTCGAAGAATTGTACAACTGGCTTTCCTCTTTCCCCAATTGCCGCTACTCCTAGTGCAAATAACACTGTAAAGAAGATAATTGCTAGCATATCTCCTTCAACAATTGACTGGAAAAAGTTTGTTGGAACAATGTGTAAGAAAGTTTCAGCCACTGACTTTCCTTCTTGCTGTTTGGATGTTTCAACATATTGTGAAATATCACTCTTCTGTGCTGAATGAATGTCTACACCTTGCCCTGGATGAAAAATATTAGCAACCAATACACCGATTATAATTGCAAAAGTCGTAATAATTTCAAAATAGAGAATGGTTTTAACGCCCAGCTTTCCGACCTGTTTGCCGCTCCCTGCTCCTGCAACTCCAACGACTAAGCTTGAGATAACAATTGGAATAACAATCATCTTAATTAATCTTAAAAATAGGTCTCCTAGCGGCTGTAGGTATGTTACTACACGCGGATCGTTAAACCAAATTACCCCTACAAGAACACCGAGGATTAATCCGGTAAAAATCTGCGTAGCCAAACCAAAACGAATTTTTTTCATAGATGTACCTCCCCAAAGATGTATGACATTTGTATATACTTTTCTGAAAAAACAAAAAAAGACTATTCTTAAGAAAGAACAGCCTTTTACTTACGCTATTTTGGGCTCTTTCTCTCAATAAAGCAAACGGGGTTAACTGTCGGATTCGGAATTGAGAGTTTCCTACCTTTTGTAAGGATTCACCCCAAGGCAGCTTTACTGCCGATAATGATTCCCCCGCTCTATACGATTAAGCTTATTATTCAGTTTTTATAAAATTAAAACGATCTATACGTTGTCATACGTTTTTTACAGTCAATAAAACTAAACAGAAGTCTTACTTTTACTTAACTTTATACTGCACAAATATTAATTTACTATTTTTCGACACGTTTTGTCAATACCCATGTTTATAAAACGCTTTCAAAAGGCGATAATATATATTTATACAAAAAAGCTATTGCAATGTTGCAATAGCTTTTTCTTGCTCTTTGAGTCTCTATTAGAAGTTTAAGGGACTAAAGAACACGCATGTTTATTTTATAAAAATACAAAATATAGAATAGCTGCTAACACAATTCGATATAGTGCAAATGGTACTAATTTGATACGATTAATTAATTTCAGGAAAAAGCGAATAGACACCAGCGCAAAAATAAAGGCGCTGATAAAACCAGCAATAAAAAACGGTAGTGCATCTGATGTGAAATACTGCCAGTTTTTAACCAATGAAAGTCCACTTGCTCCTGCCATGATTGGCACTGCCATAATAAATGTAAAATCTGCCGCTGCCTTATGGCTCATTCCAAGAAGAACCCCTCCTGAAATCGTTGAGCCTGAACGAGAAAAACCTGGCCAAAGAGCAATACATTGAAACAGTCCTATACCCAGTGCTTGTCCATAAGACATTTGGTCCACCGTCTCTACACGCGGACGTTTAGGTCCAAACAAATCTGCTAGAATCATTAATACAGCTCCGACTACTAAGCCAATTAGCACCGTATTTAAAGAAAACAAATGTTCATCAATGTAATCATCAAACAAAAGTCCTAACACTCCTGCGGGTAACAGACCAACAATTACTTGCATTAAATTCAAGCGATTTGTCGGTCCAATTGGAGCGGCTGGCTTTTTTCCCAATCCTAATAAATTAATGAAACGATCTTTAAAAATAACTACTACTGCTAAGATCGACCCTAGCTGAATAACAATTTTAAATGTATTAGCTACGGGAGATGAAAATAATTCTTTTGAATTTAACCACAGGTCATCCACAATAATCATATGCCCAGTTGACGAAACAGGAGCAAACTCTGTTAAACCTTCTACAATCCCTAAAATGATTGCTACAATAATTTCCCACATAAAGCTATATACCTTGCCTTTCTTTCAAATTAATAAGCTTATCGCTTCGTTTTCCATGCTCAACTATTTTCCTATTTTGACACTTGCTTTTTTATCATAATTGTTAAAACTATGAAATACAATGTGTATTTGCAAAAAGATAAGAATCTTTAATAATTTGTAATAAAAACCTTACATGCTATAACCAAAAAACAAGATACCAGCTTTTATTTGTTTTAAAAAGCAGTCGCTATGTTCGGTATAAATTCCGGGTCCTTAGCTAAAAATGAATCATCTAGACTATTTTTCTTTAGTGTGAAAAAATGACTAAATCATTATGTTTTTTCCATCCCCTTTACTGTCATCTATCATTTTAATCAACTAGTGCTTGCTTATACGACATATCCCCTAAGTAATTTGAAACTTTTTTCTCTCTTTTCTCGTATATAGTAGTATCTTTTTTAGGAGGCTTTTTACTATGAATGGAAATGTACGTACAATGAAATGGGTCACTGCTGGGTATGAAGCCTTGCTGGGAATTCCTTTAATTGGCGCGGGGATTGTTATGGGCTTTAGTTATACTCCTCTTTTTATTGGATTTATTCTTCATGCTATCACACTCATTTTAGCTAATAGACGAGGGTTATCTGCGTATGGAAACATACTAGGGATTGTTACTTCACTGGTTGCTTGGATTCCATTTTTAGGGTTTGTTATGCACATTATTACAGCTATTGTGATTGCAATCGATGCTGCTAGACAACGTTGATTGTCTAGCTTTTTTTATTTAAGGGTTGATTTTTTACCGAATGATGGTAAACTTAAGCCGTAAATTGAATAATTTAAATGTTATTTCTACTAGGGGTGTCTGATAGCTCAGACTGAGAGAAGAGTGCTATAAAACTCTTTAACCCTTTGAACCTGATTTGGGTTATACCAGCGGAGGGAAGTAGTCTTGAAAAGAATAGTATATGTTTATTCTTTTTTCGCCTATTCCATCGGGTTCTGTCTATCACAGAACCCGATTTTTTTATGGTTCGGTATAGCTACACTTTATGCGAAACCGGAGGAATATGTAATGTCAAAACAAAATGTATCAGTTTCTATGAAAAAGCCTTTTCCAAACAGTCACAAAGTATATGTCCAAGGATCCAGAGAAGATCTTAAAGTGCCTATGCGTGAAATCCATCAGTCTCCTACTACAGGATCTTTTGGGGAAGAAGAAAATAATCCCGTACGTGTATACGACACGAGTGGTGTTTATACAGATCCCTGTTATGAAATTAATTTACAAAAAGGATTACCGGCTCTGCGCGAAAAGTGGATTGCAGAACGAAACGATGTAGAAACATATCAAGGCCGTACGGTTCAGCCACAGGATAACGGTTATTATGATGGTGATCCAAGAGATCAGTACGAGCGCTTTATCACTAATCGTTTACCTTTGCGCGCGAAAAAAAATCAAAATGTAACGCAAATGCACTATGCGAAAAAAGGAATCATCACGCCCGAAATGGAATTTATCGCTATTCGTGAACAGATGGATCCTGAAGTCGTGCGTGAAGAAGTAGCAAGAGGACGTGCCATTATCCCTAATAATATCAATCACCCTGAGAGCGAACCGATGATTATCGGCCGCAAATTCCACGTGAAAATCAATGCTAATATCGGAAATTCAGCTATTCGTTCAGCTATTGAAGATGAAGTAGAAAAAATGACATGGGCAACGCGTTGGGGAGCCGATACAATTATGGATTTATCAACAGGAAAGGATATCCACACAACGCGCGAATGGATTATCCGCAACTCGCCTGTTCCTGTAGGGACTGTTCCTATTTACCAAGCGCTTGAAAAAGTAAAAGGTGTTGCAGAAGATCTAACGTGGGAAGCATATCGCGATACATTAATTGAACAAGCGGAGCAAGGTGTTGATTACTTTACTATTCACGCAGGTGTTCTTTTACGCTATATTCCTCTAACAGCGAAACGTACGACAGGTATTGTTTCACGCGGAGGATCCATCTTGGCGCAGTGGTGTTTAGCTCATCATGAAGAGAACTTTTTATATACTCGCTTTGAAGAAATCTGTGAAATCTGTAAAGCATACGATATTTCTATTTCGCTTGGCGATGGGCTGCGTCCTGGTTCCATTGCAGATGCTAATGATGAGGCACAGTTCGGTGAATTAGAAACGCTTGGTGAACTAACTAAAATTGCTTGGAAACACGATGTTCAAGTTATGATTGAAGGCCCTGGACATGTCCCTATGCACCTCATCAAAGAAAACGTAGATAAACAAATGGAAATATGCCAAGAAGCTCCCTTCTATACTCTTGGACCGCTTACAACCGACATCGCTCCAGGCTATGACCATATTACATCAGGTATCGGGGCTGCAATGATTGGCTGGTTTGGGACAGCTATGCTTTGCTACGTAACGCCAAAAGAACATTTAGGTCTGCCAAATAAAGAAGACGTTCGAGAAGGCGTTATCACCTATAAAATTGCTGCGCATGCCGCTGACCTAGCAAAAGGCCATCCAGGAGCACAAAAACGCGATAACGCGCTGTCTAAAGCAAGATTTGAATTTAGATGGAATGATCAATTTAACCTGTCACTAGATCCAGAGCGCGCAAAAGAATATCACGATGAAACACTTCCCGCTGAAGGTGCTAAAACAGCCCATTTCTGTTCAATGTGTGGACCTAAATTCTGTTCGATGCGTATTTCTCAAGATATTCGTAACATGGCTCAAGAAAATGAAAAAGATGTAAACGAAGTAAGAAAAGAAGGAATGAAAGAAAAAGCTAAAGAGTTTGTTAACAGTGGTTCAAATATCTATCAATAATGAAGTAGAACAGCTTAAAGAACAAATTAAGCAGCTTGAAAGAAAGTTATTATTTGTTCAGCAAAATTGTCAGCACATTATCGTTGAATCCTCACATTCTTCCGTAAGACGCTGCATTAAGTGTTTCTATCAACAAGAGGCAGTGGCTAGGACAAAAGTATTTTAGTTGAAGAAAGATCCGAACGATTCATCGTTCGGATCTTTTCATTGTGATGGTAAACGTAGACTTCATATCTGTAGCTGCTTTCTAGCTATTGATTCAGTTATGTCTCCATCTCTTTATCTTTTTTTGAAACGTGCTTTCAGCACGTTCTTGGCCCAATATAGTATTTTAATAATAACCCAGCCTATAAATGTACCTAGCGTATTCAAAAAGATATCATCAATATCAAATACTCGTTCCGTTAGCTTGTACTGTAAAATTTCAATTAGAAAACTGATTAAGAAACCCGTCGTAAACACTTGAATAAAACCGTCAAACCACTTCATAAACAAAGGAATAAACATTCCAAGCGGCGCAAACATCACGATATTCCCCAGTATATTTGTCAGAGTGAGCATTATATTCCCGCTGTCCCACATCAGACGGATCGTGCTAAATAAATCCAAGTTCATTGCTTTTCCGTAAACATGTTCGTTTTCCCGTATGAGAGTAGCATAAATGACCACTGCTGTATATGCAATAAATAGAATGAACATGACTTTTTTAACGATTGACCTGATGCTTACATTCACTTCAACATCACCTTCTTTGACTCCCAAAACCGTTTATTATTATCTATATGTACCCGTCCACTGCTTTCATTCGTAGTGAATGCATTTACATGCTTTTTTATCCTATCACATCAATAAATAAATACAATTCCCTTTTTATTATTTTGTAAACTAAAATTTTTTCACTTAAAAAAGCCATGCTTTTCGCATGACTTTTGTTAATTAATAATTCCACGATGGATAATTTCCACTTGTACTTTCGGATTAATCGAGATGTTTTTATAATCCTGTCTCCATTTAAGCCTTTCCCATATACTCGGATGATAAGCGGCTACTTCTCTTCCTATTTCAAGAAAATCGCAGTTAGCTTTTTGCAACTTTACAACTACTTTTTCTGCTTTCTTTTGTAGAACTTTTTCAATTTCTTCCTGTACATTTTTTATTAATGCAGGGGATGACATTTCGTTTTTAGTGAATTCATTAATGCTTACTTTTACATGTAGTGGTATGGTCACTTTTACCCCGTGAATCGCATCCGGCTTAACGTTCATCTTTGCTTTAGCGTCTGACACATCATACGATACTACATACTTTTGGTCATGTATGGTAATTTTGTCACTCATAATCATATATTTATCTTTTTGATTTCCTAATAAAAGAAGCACCTTGGATTCCTCAGGATTTAATGTAATGCCTGAAAATTTATCTTTATTAAACAAAGCTGTACCGATTACATCAACGGTCTTATTTTCAGTATTTAATTTCATATAAGGAAGAGCTAGCCCTTTTCCTTCATCAAACAACACGGTACAAAGTGACTGAAGAGTTTCAATTGGTACTAAAGAATTCGCTTCAGCCGTATGAACAACTCCGTCTAAATATTCTCCAATTAGCTCTTCTCCTACTTGCTGTAATTCAACGATAGTACTCGGCTTTCCTTCGACAATGACATACTTAGCCGTCAAAGGACTTTCTGGTGTACGATATAAAACGTCTGATAATTCTAGTATACCTTCTTTAGCTAATCGATCTTCAAATAAAATTATTCTCTTTTTAGCAGACATTACAATTCCAGAAACCTGCTGGTTAATTTTTGTTCGATCATCCCGAGGTGATTCTCCTGCCACATGGTAGGTTTTATTCACTAAAATCCCTTCTTTAGAAGTGTACGAGCGGATCGCAATAGTAGAAATCACCTTATTTCCTTTCTTTTTTTCATAAGCCACTGTAGACAAAAACATCGTATCTTTTAGCATTTTTTGATCCCAGCATCCTGTTAAAAAACTTAGAACTAAACATACATTGAAGATCTTGATAAGTTTATGCTTCATTTTTTACTGTTCCTTTTCTTATCCATGATAGAATTAACAAACAAATAGGAATACAGAAAATGAATACGTAAATTAAATAGTTAGTTGCCTGTGATAAAGCTGTCACAAGATTATCCGTTTTTGAAAAATAAATGGAAAGACCTGTTACGAATATCAATACAATTGGAACAAACGGACGGTGAGTTTTCTTTTTGAATATTTCCTGCATGCCTACACTTGAAATATACACGTACATAATAAGGGACGTAATAACAGAAATAATCCAAAAGGTAATAAAAACCAAGTCTATTCGTTCAATAACGGAGTTTTGCGTCGCCTTCAAAATGTACAAAACCGGTTCTGGTACGATTAAGATTTCATCCGGACTAAAAAACAAATAACAAGCAATGATGATATATACATATAAAACGGTAACGATACAATTACTAAGCATGACCATCTTTAATGTCATAGTAGATTTTGCCTTTACAAATGGAGCTAAAATCAAAATCGCTTCAAAACCTAGCATTGAAATACTTCCCTCTTTTGACGCCAGCAAGATATTTTGAATACCGCTGTGCCCAATCGGAAACAGGTACCGGACATCAGCCTCTTTATAAGCATTCGATATCAACAGCACTAAAATAATTAAAAATACGGATACAATTGTAAAGAAACGCCCTATATTGCGGACATTCTCTTTTGCAAAATACAGCGCAATCACAACTAATAAAAGGACCAAAACATACGCTGGCGTTAAGTGGTACAGCCAGCGCTTTAACACGTTTACATACAAAACAGTAATAACACTTGAAACAATGATGTAATAAAATACATATCCTATATTTAAAAAATTACCTACCCACTTGCCAAGCAGCTTGCTAGTCATCTGATATAAAGTTAGACCTGGCAAACGATGCGTTAATCCCCAGTGGAATAATGTAATTACTTGAATAATACACCCGCTAATTAACATTGAAATCCAGCCGTCCGTATGCGCCGTCTTAAATAAGTTATAAGGTAACCCTAAAACACCAATACCAATTTGCGTTTGTAAAATGATAAAGAACAGCTGACTGACTGAAATACTATTTTTATTCATTTGAATCCCAATTCCTTATCGCTTTTTGACGTTGGCGTTTTTGAGGCTTAGCGTTAGCAGGTCTTTCATTCAAATAGAGCTGATGCATCCTCATAAAAACATCCTTTAAACCAGAAATTTTAAAGGGCGCAAAAGGGATTAAGTAAGGTATCGTAATAGACTCTAAAATAACTAAATGCATAACAATAAGAACTAATACAAAGACAATACCCAAGTAGCCAAAGACTGCTGCTCCAATCATCATCGGAAAACTTAAAATTCGCAGCGTGGTGCTCATTTCGTTTGATGGCACAACAAAGGAAGAAACGGCTGTTAGAGCAATAACAATAATCATCATATTTGAAACTAAACTCGCCTCAACAATTGCTGTACCGATAACTAACCCTCCAACCACCCCAATCGTTTGAGCAATTGAAGAAGGCAGCCGAAGAGAAGCCTCTTTTAGTAACTCTAATATTAAAACCATAATAAACGCTTCTACTATCGGAGGAAATGGAACGTTCTCAAGAGAACCTTTTACTGTAAAAACTAAGTCCAAAGGAATCAATTCATAATGAAAAGAAATCGTTGCAATATAAATTGCAGGTAAGCTCATAGCTACAAAAAAGCTGAATATACGTAAAAGGCGGAAAAATGAGCCATAAAGTGCACGCGTATTATAATCTTCAGGCGATTGATAAAAAGAGAAAAAATTAACGGGAGCAATCAACGCAGAGCTATTTCCATTTGTTAGCACTGCCATTCTTCCTTCTAACAGATTGCCCATTACCCGATCCGGCCTTTCTGTGTTCAACAGCTGAGGAAATGGTGAAAGAGGCGAATCTTCTAGAGCCTCTTCAATGATACTCCCACTATCCACTCCATCCACTTCAATTTGTTGTATACGATTAATGATCGTATTACAAATCTCTACGTTAGCTATATTTTTCAAATATAAAACCGCTACTCGCGTGCGTGAAATACTTCCTACTTCGATATAACGTACAATAAGGCTTCCATCTAAAAACCTTTGTCTCATCAAGTTCAAATTTTTATCTAAGCTCTCCACAAAGCTTTCTTGAGACCCCCTGATTATTTTCTCATTCAGCGCTTGGTTCACTTCTCTTGTAGCTGTTTTTGTGGAATCAATTGCATAAACCAACGGATCATTCTCGATTAATAGAAGAGAAGCACCTCGACTCATTAAACTAATCATTTCATCCAAATCTTTTGTAGGAGTAATGGAAGCAGCCTGAATGACTTCTTTTATCTCCCCTTCTTTTTCTATTAATAACGGTTTGATAACATGATCATTTAACTTGATTGAATCCATAAGGGGCACAAAATAGACTAAAAGCGCACGCTCATGATTAAATTTCAGCCACCTTTGCCCTATATCACTCGTATAGTCTAACCTTTCTTCCAGCATTTTTAGAATTTCTTCTACATTTGTGCCAAGTTCAATTTCTGTTTTTGGCTCTTTTTCTTCAAGGGAGATAGGACTTTTTGTTCGCTTAGGCCTTCGTTTAATTAACAGTGCCACTCACCTGCCTCGATGTCTCTTGTTATTATTCATTGTTTCTAAAAAAATGAATAGTATGTAAAAAAATGCAAAAATACGCAGCGGAAAATTTTCGCTGCGTCTTTTTAATCTGGATAATAAGGATTCAAATGGATTAATACTTCCTGAATATTATCATGCTTTTTCATAAGTGTTGCTTTGATTTCTCGTCCTAAATCATGACCTTCCTTAATTGTTTTAAAGTGGTCAATTGAAATACGTACATCCACTAATATGTAATGGCCATGTTCTCTTGCTCGAACGCGATCAATCCGCTTCACATCTTCAAATTCATAAATGCTTTCTTCAAGTTCTTTTAGTAGCTCTTCATCAATATTGCCTTCCATTAAGATTTGAAAAGACTCTCCCATCATTTGTCTGGCAATGTTAAAAATTAAATAAGCAACAAAGATGCTTGCTATTTTATCTCCGTATAACAGCAGTTGAACATCCATTTTATCACCAATAATCGATAATAAAACACCAATTGCCGCTGCAATAGAAGCAACAATATCTGCTTTATGATCAAAGGCAATTGCCTCAATTGCCTTACTGTGGTGCTGCTTCGCTACGTTTAAAGAATAACGGTACAACAATACCTTTGCTATGTATGAAATAACAGCAATCCACATGGCTAAAATATTTGGAGATTCAACCGGATGGAATAAACCAACGACTCCTTCAAATACCACATAAAATGATACAAGCAATAAAATAATTCCTACGATTCCTGAGACAATCACTTCTGCTTTTCCATGTCCATATGGATGGTCATCATCTGCTGGTTTATTTGCTACTCGTATAACCAACAAGACAATAATAGAGGCAAATACGTCCGCTGCAGAGTGAATACCATCAGCAAATACAGCATCACTATTTCCAATCCATCCTACTATTACTTTTCCTAGCGTAAGGGCAATATTGCTCCATACGCTAATCCATGCTACTTTTTTCGCAATGGACTCCCTTATATTGTTGTTCATTTGCACACCTCGACTTACTTCTTGAAAAATCAGTTTTTTTATCTTATCACTGCTCATTCAAGTGGGTCTAGAGCAATCTATTTTCGCTTAGCTATATATGTTTCAGTACCGCAAAATTACTGATAACCGACAACATACTCCTTATTATTTCTCCGCCAACTTCTTACGGTCTGTTGACATTGGAGGTTCTTCCATCCAACCTTGCTCAATCATAATCCGAATTCCATCTTTTCCATACTTCCCTATACGCCCGATTAGCTGAGAAAATTCTAATGCGACATCCGAACGGAACGACATAGACAAGCCAGCACCACAGTTATCAATAGCGATCGTCACCGCTGTGGAAGTATGATACATCATCAGTTTATCTGAAAACGGTGAAATCGTTGAGTTGGTTACATACGCATCAAGCAGACGCGGACTTGGTAGGTCAGCTTCAGACAATAACTCAGTGAATTGCTTGATTTGCTTACTCGCAAGCTTGACTCCATCAAAAAAATAAGAGCGTAATTTTTGTGTGGTAGCTACTTGACTAAATGCCAGCATCAGCGTTTTACCTAATACATTTGTATTAACAATTTCTTGAATAGCCGTAACCTCCAAAGAAGTTAGAGGATGCATTTGAGAGAAAAATGGTGATATAAACGTTTTATGATCCACAAAATTTACTTTTACAGGATAAGGAATAACTGGAGGTCTCATTAGCATGCTTTTTCTTAAAATAACGTGGTTAGAATCATCTAAAAGACTGTCGCTTTCTTTTACACACCGAGACAGGTGATCATAAATATCTTGCCTTCTCACTGCGCTTAGGGCTCTGGCATATTTTTTCATACCTCCAATTGCCATTTCATTTACATAAATAGCCATAAAAATATCATCAAATAAAGCAGGAACTCCTTTGTTCACATCTTGTTCCCCAAAACCTACTGGTATTGGAATTTTTTCCGAACTGAATAATTCCGTCAATTCGTCTACATGAGTTTGTGAAATCTGATGGGCTTTTTTTAAGAGCTCCTTAATCTCGGCATCTTTTACAACAGATAGAAAATACCCAAGAACACATACATACAGCGTATCGCCTAAATATTGCGCCCATAAGTAACCTAACTCAGCTGCGTTCAACCGCTGATTTTGTTGATGTTTTTGCATTTCGCTCTTTATATTTTCGTTCATTCACTTATTCTCCTTTTGGATAAAGTCGTACTTTTACTATCTCCAAAGAAGCGCTGAATAAACCGCATAAAAAAGACCTAGATAACAAGTCTAGGCCTTTTAGGTTAAGCATATTTCTGGTCTTCTGTTTCTTTTCTAAAAAAGCTTTTCATCGCGTGAAAAACGTCTGATTTTTGTTTTAAAATAAAGTGTCTAAAACTTTCGTCTTGAATATTTTTGTACGCAGACATTAAAGTGGAATGTCGATTGTACTGATTCACTTCCCCATATCCAAACATATTTGACACTTTCATTAATTCATTTACTAACTTTACACACCTTGCGTTATCTGAAGTTAAGTTATCGCCATCTGAAAAATGAAACGGGTAAATATTATAGCGGCTCGGATCATACTTTTGGTTAATTAATTCAAGCGCTTTTCGGTAAGCAGATGAACAGATAGTTCCTCCGCTTTCTCCTTTAGAGAAAAAGTCTTCTTCTGATACTACTTTTGCCTCTGTATGATGCGCAATAAATTCAATTTCCACTGTTTCATATTTCGTACGTAAAAAGCGTGTCATCCAAAAGAAAAAGCTTCTTGCCATATACTTTTCCCATATGCCCATCGAACCGCTCGTATCCATCATAGCTAAGACGACTGCTTTCGATTCTGGCTTTATAACTTCATTCCACGTTTTGAATTTTAAATCCTCCGGATAAATAGGATGAAAAGCAGCCTTTCCTGTCATTGCGTTTCGCTTGTAAGCGCTCATCATCGTTCGTTTTTTATCGATATTCCCCATCAAACCTGTACGTCGTATATCATTAAACTCAATGTGCTCCACAACAATTTGATCAGATTCTTTTCGCTGAAGATTAGGCAGTTCTAATTGAGCAAATAAAGCCTCTTGAAGCTCCATAAGAGACACTTCTGCTTCAAAGTAGTCTTCTCCAGCCTGGTCCCCTGCTCCTTGACCTTTTCCTGCTCCTTTTTGACCATCTCCAGCAGATCCATCACGTGCTACTACATCCCCAACTTTACTGTCTCCATCACCTTGACCCACATGTTTGTTTTTATCATAATTGTACCGAATTCGATATTCATCCAATGATTTGATCGGAATTTTAACAACTTCTCTTCCATTGGACATCACGATATTTTCTTCTGTAATTAAATCCGGTAAATTATTTTTAATTGCTTCTTTAATTTTTTCTTGATGTCTTTTTTGATCATCGTGGCCTTTACGATGGAGGGACCAGTCTTCTTTTGAGACAGCAAAACTTTTATCTACTTCTTTTCCCACGCTATTCCCCTCCTTATTTAAAAAACACCTGCACATTTTTACTCGGCATGCATAAGCTATACCGAAAGTTTCTGACAAATACCTTTAGTTCAAAGGTTGGTTACTCTTATCCTATGCGCAAGAATGGTATACTTGCTAACTAATTCTTTCACTATTAACTATTCATTTTATAGTGTCTAGTGTCATGTATATGTTTATGACTTATCATATGATGGTTAAGTGCAATGCGTACTACACATTAGCCTAATTATGCAGAGTTTATTTTAAGAGATAAGAAAAACATGGCACAGATCGGAAGTGCCATGTTTTCTTGTTAGTACTGAGTTATCGATTTAACAAACTTCCTACATAGCGCAGCAGTTCATTAGCAGATACTGAATTGTATCCATGCTCATCAATCAATCGAGCCACTACTTCATTTACTTTCTTCAGCTGCTGCTCATCTGGTGTTTTAGTGGACGTTGTAATTTTCACTACGTCTTTTAAATCCGCAAACAATTTTTTCTGAATCGCTTCGCGTAAGCGCTCATGGGAATTATAATCAAATCGTTTTCCTTTACGTGCATAAGCCGAAATACGAATTAAGATTTCTTCGCGGAATGCTTTTTTTGCATTTTCTGAAATACCAATTTGTTCTTCAATTGAACGCATTAATTTATCATCTGGATTTAACTCTTCTCCTGTTAGCGGATCACGAAGCTTATTTTTGTTGCAGTATGCTTCGACATTATCTAAATAATTATCCATTAATGTTTTAGCGGACTCTTCATACGAATAAACGAAGGCTTTTTGCACTTCTTTTTTAGCAATTTCATCATATTCTTTACGCGCCAGAGAAATATAATTCAGGTAACGCTCTCGATCCTCAGCAGAAATAGATGCATGCTGTGCTAGCCCTTCTTTCAATGAACGCAGTACATCTAATGCATTGATTGATTTAATATCTTTTCGAATGATGGTAGATGAAATGCGATTAATGACATAACGAGGATCAATACCGCTCATTCCTTCATCCGTATACTCTTTTTGTAACTCTTCTACGTCTGCATCGTTATAGCCTTCTACAGATTGACCGTCGTATAGGCGCATTTTCTTTAATAAATCGATATCGCCTTTTTTAGGCTCTTTTAATCTCGTTAATGTAGTAAAGATAGACGCAATACGTAACGTATGAGGGGCAATATGAACATCTGATACGTCACTTTCACGAATCATTTTGTCATAAATTTTTTCCTCATCACTCACTTTTAAGTTATATGGAACAGGCATTACAATAATTCGTGAATGCAAAGCTTCATTTTTCTTATTGGAAATAAACGAGCGATACTCTGTTTCATTTGTATGCGCTACGATTAATTCATCTGCACTAATTAAAGCAAATCTTCCTGCTTTAAAGTTTCCTTCTTGGGTTAAAGAGAGTAAATGCCATAAAAATTTCTCATCACATTTTAACATCTCCTGGAACTCCATCATTCCCCGGTTTGCTTTATTAAGCTCTCCGTCAAAGCGGTAAGCACGCGGATCTGACTCAGATCCATACTCTGCAATTGTTGAAAAGTCAATGCTTCCTGTTAGGTCGGCAATGTCTTGAGATTTCGGATCAGAAGGACTGAACGTTCCAATTCCAGTTCGTTTGTCCTCTGAGAAGAAAATGCGTTCGATAATGACGTCTTCAATTCTCCCGCCATACTCTTCCTCTAATCGCATTGTATTTAAAGGAGATAAGTTTCCTTCGATTCGGATACCATACTCTTCAAAGAAGTCTTTACGTAAATGATGTGGAATTAAATGCAGCGGATCTTCATGCATTGGGCATCCTTTAATAGCGTAAACAGCTCCTCGATCAGTAAGCGAATAAGCTTCAAGCCCTCTTTTTAACATGGTCACTAGCGTCGATTTACCACCACTTACTGGACCCATTAAAAGTAAAATACGTTTACGAACATCTAAACGCTTTGCAGCTGGATGAAAATATTCTTCCACCAAGCGTTCTAGCGAATCTTCAAGTCCAAACATTTGTCCACTGAAAAATTTATAATGTCTTTTACCATTTACCTCTTCAATTCCTGCATCCTTTATCATGTTGTATACTCTAGAGTGTGCAGGCTGAGCAATTAAAGGCTCATCTTTAATCAGCTTTAGGTACTCTTCAAATGTCCCTTCCCACTTAAGACGATTCTCTTCTTCGCGGTATCTTTCAACTTTCTTTAATATATCCATTAAAGGACCTCCCCTACTAGTTATGGTGCTAGTGAACAAGATTAATACAATCTATGCAGCAAAATGTTTGAACATGCTTTTTAAATTGTAAAATTCAGAAATTTGTCCTTGCTAGGCATTCACAGTAAAGTATTTATTAGCTATAATAAAAGAGTAAGAAGGAACGGCTAAACTTTGTTAGAGAACTTATGTCTCTAGAAGAGTTATTTTGTCATTATTATCATCATGAGATATGGGAAGTCGGTTTTAACTGCAGTAGCTATATAATCCTTTTAATTAGATTGAGGAGGAAAATCAATGCGCTTACTTTTAGTATTAGGAGTAACAATTGCTTTTTTAGCATCCATCTTCAGAGCGGGATACAATGATAAACCGGGCGTTAAAAAATAACCACTACATATCATCGTCGACATAAATAAAAAAGCGAGGTTCAATAAAATTTGAACCTCGCTTTTTACTTAAGATAAACCAGCATAATTTTGTTGACGCAGCGCTTCATAGATTAAAATAGCTGCTGTATTAGATAAATTTAAAGAACGAACATTTTCTGTCATCGGTAAACGAAGACATCTTTCCATGTTCTCTTCAATAATGTGCTTTGGCAGACCCTTTGTTTCTCTTCCAAATACGAAGAAATGATCCTGCTCTAAGTCACTATAATCAAATGTTGTGTGTGGCTGCTGACCAAATTTTGTGATGAAGTAGAAACCTGCTTCAGGATACTTTTCGAATACTTCCTCTAATGAATCATGATACACCACATTTACAAATTCCCAATAATCCAATCCAGCTCGCTTTAACATTTTATCATCTGTTGAAAAGCCTAACGGACGAACTAAATGCAGCGTCGTATTTGTTGCTGCACATGTTCGCGCAATATTACCTGTATTTGCTGGAATCTCTGGTTGAAATAACACTACGTGTACTCCCACAAATTTTCACCTCTGCTAACAAATCTATTCATCATTATACCACTAACTTGCTAAAACGAAAGACTTACCGATCAACGATATGGAAAAAATCATACTTAATCTTTGGCGTGTAAGCCGTTGAATCTTCATAAGCCCAATATCTCATTCGACTATTATACGTGTTCGCATTCACAAGAGGCATACCGTGACCGTCTTTTGCTACAACAATCGTCGTATGATTCCATCTTCCATCTCCTTCAAAATCGTAGCAGATAACGTCTCCCGGGACAAGTTCGCTTGCTGAAGATTTCCTCACAGCCCGAAGTCCTGATTTGGAGTTACTTAAATAGCTGTGCATGGAATGAGCAACTGCCCAGCTATAGCTCCAGGCGTTCCCTCTCATCCACCATCCGTTTGCTTTTTTAGGATATCCCCGCATCGGCGCCTTTCCTGCATGCAAACACTGTGAAATATAGTTGGTGCAGTTTACCTCAAACTGCTTATAACTTTCATTAGGTTTATCCCAATGTTTTTCTGCATACTGAACAGCCGCAAGACGATCATAATAAGAGGCTCTTTCTTCGTCTTCCTCTACTTCTTCTACATCCATTTCAACCTTATCTTCAGAAAAACCCTTTACCAGCAGCTCATCTTGAATAAGCGTATCTTTATAAAAAAGAGCTAAACGATCTTCAATTTCTTCTTCTATATAGAAAAAATCGTTTTGTTTTAAAAATGCCTGAATGTGCACCTTATATAATACTCTTGTTTCTTCCTGATCCGTATGAGCAGATTGAATAGAACCTTTCATATTACATTTTAAAACATCAACTTCTCTTTTTTTTATAAGAGACCGCTTTAGCTCACACTGATGTTCAATGAAAGGCTTAAAGTCTTCATGAAGCTCACCTTTTACATAGCTGTCCGCACGCGCTTTAATTAAAGTATATAATACATTCCTTTTTGTTAGCATAATGTCACCACTTTTCTAAGCGTTTATTATACGCTATGACTCATTAGCTAACTTTATCAATAAAAATACGGTTTAGATCTCTTGAAGCATCTCTATACCTTTTGACATTTCTTTAATTACTTCTTGGTCCTTTTCTTTTTCTCTTAAGTTCATAAGTATATCTAACGCTTCTTTATCGCCAATTTTGCCTAACGCCCATGCCGCTGTTCCTCGAATGACAGGGCGAACGTCATTTTTAATTAATTCAATTAAATCTGGAACGGCGGTTTGATCTTTAAAATGGGCCAGTGCAATAATGGCATTACGCTGAATTGGCTTTTTCCCTCTCCAAGAACCTGAAACATGTCCAAATTTCTCTTTGAATTCACGATTACTCATCGTTAAGAGCGGTTTTAATTTAGGCTTCGCAAGTTCTGGGTCAGGCTCCATCTCAGGGTGAAAATGAAAGTCTTTTCCTTTATTTTCAGGACACACAGTTTGACATGTATCACAGCCATATAAACGATTGCCTAATTTACTTCGAAATTCTTCAGCTAAAAATCCTTTTGTTTGGGTTAAAAAGGCAATGCATCGCTGCGAATTCAGCTGACCACCTGTTACAAGCGCACCCGTAGGGCACGCATCAACACACTTATTACAAGTACCACAACCGTCCTCTATCGGTTTATCAGGAGGAAACGGGATATCTGTAATCATTTCTCCTAAATACACGTAGGAACCAAATTCAGGTGTAATAATGGCACAGTTCTTACCGCTCCAGCCAATACCAGCTCTTTCTGCTACAGCTCGGTCCGACAGCTCACCTGTGTCTACCATCGATTGAAGGATAGCTGCAGGTACTTTTTCTTTTATGAAGGTTTCAAGCTTTTGAAGCCTATCACGTAGAACCGTATGATAATCTTGCCCCCAAGAAGCACGGCAAAAGATTCCACGGCGATCTTCCTTTGTGCTCTTTGGTGCATCCTTTAATTTAGAAGGATACGCAAGTGCAATTGAAATAATCGATCTAGCTTTTGGAACAACTAATGTGGGATCTACTCTCTTTTCAATATCAGGTTCTTCAAAGCCTGAAGCATAACCTAACTCTTGCTGTGCTAACAATCGATTCTTTAACTCATCAAACATGGAAGCACTCGCAAATCCAATCTTATCGATTCCAATCTCTTTGCTATATGAAATAATTTCTTCCTTCAACTGATACGCATTCATAGTGAATAATGGCCTCCTTTCTAAGAAATTCTATATATTCATGCATTGAACTGTTTTCTCACTCAATGAAATGATAGGATGGTATCTATAAACGAACAAATACTAATTATAATAGAAAGGATCAAAAAAATGAACTTTACATTATCGCCCGCTATTAAACAGCTTTGCCCTTCTTTTAAAATGGGAATCATTCAGTATAAAAATATTGAAGTTGGTGATTCTCCTCAAATGCTAAAAGGACGTCTGCGCCTCTTTCAAGAATCCATTTATTTTGACCTTGAGTCAAAAAAAGTAACAGAATTCGAAGGTGTTAGCGAGTGGAGAAAGCTTTTCAAAACATTTGGAACTGATCCAAGTAAATACCGTCCTTCTATAGAAGCTTTAATTAGAAGAATAGGAAAACAAACGTATTTGCCTTCTATCAATTCTGCTGTGGACATTAACAACTTTTTTTCATTGCAATATGAAGTCCCAATTGGAATTTATGATTCCTCTAATTTAGAAGGCCCCATCGAATTTACTATCGGTAAAAAAGAAGAGTCTTATGAAGCTCTAAATGAACGTAACATTTCTTTAGAAAATAAAATCATTTCTAAAGATGCCCTAGGAGCTTTCGGAAGCCCTTATGTCGATTCTAACCGAGCGTACGTAACTGAAAAGACAACACAAGCTGTACAGTTCATTTATTTAAAGCCTTCACTTTCAGAAGAACGGGCTTATAAACTAACTAAATCCCTAAGTGACATGTTCATTCAAATTCACGGCGGCGCAGCAACCTATCAAGTCATTAACTGATGTACGTAAATATAGCGTCTATCTTGAAAAGATAGACGCTATATTTACGCTAAAAATAAAAAACGCAACATCTCAGCTTTGAAAGCGAGACACTGCGTTGTGATAACAATATGTATGGAGCGGGTGATGAGAATCGAACTCACGACATCAGCTTGGAAGGCTGAGGTTTTACCACTAAACTACACCCGCAAATATTATCAAAATTTGTCGACCGATAAGTAAAAATAAAAACAGGAATCATCCTGTCAAGTAAAGCTAAAGTACCGATGGTCGGGGTCGAACCGACACTCCCGAAGGAACACGATTTTGAGTAAGTTACTAAACCGTCATAATAGTAGACAACTTGTGAACCACCGTGATATTAACTGATATTCAACAGTAAGTAGTTATTTATCAATGAATCACTTCATACGACCTTCGAACAATATTTATTATATTACCATTCGACATAGATTGCAACCCTTTTTTAAAATTAATGTTACATTGTTAATTTTCTCTTAATATAACGCTGCTTCTATGGAGGTCTACAAGCGAGTTATCTTTTTACTGATGGATAGTTGTTAATCTAATTTCGTTACAGAACGATATAGAAAAGCAATGAGGTGCTAGAAATTGTTCTAACACCTTTAAATAAACCTTATCTTGTTTGATTATCCAATAGGTTGTACCACTGTCGCTTTGACCTTAACTTCACTTCCGTTTATAAACTCTTCTAGCTGATCTTTGAAAAAAGTCAGTTTTTCAGGGTGTTTCTGTAAGACCAATGCTGTTATCTCTAGCCCATGTTGAACTTTATTAAAACGGACACCATATTCATCAAAAAGTTGTTCTAAGACTTCACTACCAACAACGTTTTTCAATGGATTATCTTTTGCTTTTGGGAAAAGTCTTGTGCTTTCAGTTTGTGCTAAGAGTTCTCCTATTAACTTTTCTACGTCAGCATGAGAAGTAACTTCTGAACCTACATTATTATTTATCACTTCAGCTAACTCTTCATAAGATTCAATAAGGTAATTTTCAAATTCTCTTCTCTCTAGAATAATTATACTCTCTCCATACTTTTCTTTTATCTCTACAATCTTTTCCTCAGTTTTTTCGTCCATATCTATTATAATCTTGTAGGGGATAGGGCTATCTGATACTCCACCTAGAATCAACTGTAACTTTTCATGGTTCCTTGTCATTACAGATTTCTTTGTAAATTCATTTCCTGTACCGCCCATCTTCAAAACTCTATAGTTATAACCTATTTGTTTCATTCCAAAATGACTTAAAATTTGTGGAATAACTGCTTCTTCTGTTTCTCCTTCTACAAATAGAACTTTATCTGATAAAGCAAAGTCACTATTGCTTACTCCTATATTGTTAAGTACTTCTTGTATATTCTCTAATTCCGTAAATCTACTAATCCCATCCTCCTTATCAACAAGGAAAATATTTTTCTCAAATGAATAATTTATAAGAATTGGTGAATGAGTCGTTAACAAATATTGATGGTGATTATTTTCACCTATAATATCGTAAATCGCTTTTTCTGCTGAAGGGTGCAAAAAGACATGTGGTTCATCAAATAACACTATACTGTTTCTTTGAGTAAAAAGTACGCATAAGAGTAAAAGTACATGCGTAAAACCACTTCCACAATTGTATAAAGGTATCGATTCTTCATTACCTTCAAATTTCAAACTAATATATGTTGAACCATGCCCATCTATTGGAGTTCCTATAGAAGTTACATCATCGAAAATCAATTTAAAAACACTCGTAATTTGATCAAACATTGTTTCATCGTTGAGATGTAACGTGTATAAGAATTTATTCAAATTATTTCCATCGACAGTTAATTTATCACTTAGTTGTGCTTGTTGTTCATTAGGAACATGTCTATTCCCACTAATAAATACTACAGATCGATTTAACAATGAAAAAATAGTTTTTACTGCCTGAGGTACGTGACCAAAATTAACAGTGTTTCCATTCAAATTATTATAGTAGTATGCGGTATTAGGATTCATATCGTTTTCGTAAATTACTTCGTAATGGTCATCAATGAACCCTGATACTTTATCTATACATGAAACGTTGCTTGAACTGTTATAGGAAATAGTTACCTTCAACCTATTTACTTCAAACAGCCAATACCTTGAGTCCATTACGCTATTGATAAATCTCAGTTCCTCTTCATTCACAAGTACTTCTAGTTCTAATATTATCTTAGCGTCTTCTCTGTTACTAAAGTTCTCAATCAATTGGCTATTAGCAATCTTGTATAACCCTTCAATTAAAGCTGTTTTTCCTGTATTATTTTTACCAGCAAAAACATTAACTTTATTATGTAAGTTAAGATTACCGGATTCGTTAATACTTTTGTAGCCTTTTAAATTTATACTTAAGATTTTCATTTATACACATTCTTTCTAAATATTAGTAACTATATTATACATAGTTTTTAGAATATTTCTCCACAAAAAAAGCCCCCAAACAGAAGGAATTAACCAACTGTTCAGGGTATCAGTTTACATATGGAATTTTACCAATCAATGCTTCATTCACTGTATCTTCCGCAATAGATAACTTATCAATACTTATTGGTACATCTTTAGTTAATATTGCAAGAGAATCAACCAGGGTTCCTTTATAAACAAAATTATGCTTTTCAAATGTTTCTTTTAATAAACGTTCTGTATCTATAGCTTTTTTGTAGTCATATCCTAGAGACTGTACTTCTTTTAAATATCCTTGTCGCTGCTTTGTCATTTCAAGAGATTTAGTTTTAATTTCTTCAGCTAATGCTTTAGTATAGTTTTCTTGTAATTGATCTATTTCTGAAATGATATTCATTACACTGTCTTTCTTATGTTCTTTGATACCAATAAGCTGTTCATTAACTTTATTAAAGGCTTTTTCAAATGGTTTAACTTCCTCACGTTGTTTATTAACTTTTTCTTCTTCAATCAACCCTTGTTGCTGCTTTTCAACAAGTCTTCGTAATTTTTGATAAGACTGTTCATACTTCCATAGTGCTGAAGTGTGTGTTGCTTTCAATTCTTCTATTTTCTTATCATAAGCATTTGTAACCTGGTTTAATTCCAGCTTTAGCAGTTCAACTCTTTTAATATTTTTATTTATCTTTTTAATTTTACACTTTCCAGTATTCCTTTCTTTCTTGAATAACGAACAGACTGTATTTTTTAGCTTCTTTAATATCTCCATTAACATAACCTCCTATAGTAAAATAAAAACGCTGATACCAATGAAGATACCAGCGAATGAAATTTTGTTATTTGTTTATTTGATTGCTTCTAATACGCTAGAACTAACCAATCCTCTGTTAAATGCTGAAGTAACTTCTTCTCGAGTCACCTCGATTCCAGGAGTTCTATCATAAGCATTTTCAAAGAATCCTTGTGCTGTCTTTATCCCATCAATGTTGTTATAATCCAATAAACCTAAATCAACCTTTAAATCACCTATTTTACGATTAAACTTGTAAGTAGTAGCCATTTCTTTTTGTGCTTCGTGCATGAACTTTAGATAATCAACTTTTGCTTGAAGAATACGTTTGCGATTAACTGCAATATTACGTTTATCTTCTTTGTAATATTCCTCTTTAATTTCTTGTATTTGATGATATAACTTATACAACTCTTCTTTCTCTAAATCTTTCATATCATTAATTTTACCTTCAGCCACTACAAGGAGTCTCTTTTTATTATCTAGTTTATCCTTTGCGTCCTGATAGGTTTCAAGAACAATTTCATCAAGGACATACATGGTATAAATCTCACGTGTTTTTTTCTCTTCTTCCTGAATTTCTTCCTTTAATACTTCAGCTTCTTCTAGTGCTTTTTGTGAAGCAACTTCAAACTTTTCTTTTAATTTTTCTACTTTCTTAAATAATTCTTCCATTTGCTTTACTGCCGATTTTTTTGCCATTATTCAGCACCTCCATTTACTTTAATAAACAAATCTGCAACAACTTTTGATAACAGTTCTACTTTCTGATCGGTGTTCATATCTTCAACATTTATTGATTCGTTACCACTGGTTAAATCAATTTTTGTAACATTCTCTTCCTTCCTTTTAGAAGTCGCTGCTTCTCTGATTTGTTGATATCCTTCTGAAATATTCATATATGCATTCATTTCATTCAACTCCTTAATTCTTTAAGTAATCTAGCACGCATCTCTTCACGTGATTCCTGTGAATCTTGAGGTTTAATTTCTTTGTTCAATCCTAACTTTTCAATCTGCAAGCGTGCTTCAGCTTCAAAGACATAACTAAACGTATCTGAAAAAATCTTTAGTTCGCTTACTGACACATTGGGCTTATCTGCAAATCCCATAATTTTTTTCTTCATTTTCCGAACGGCTTCAAGTTCATCTGCTGGAAGAATTACATCTGACATTTCATTTATATATTTGTTGTAATTATCATTATTAAGCCACTGATACCAACTTTTTGTTGAAAGATTATGTTTTGTGCAAAAGCCGGAAACTGTAAAACCTTCTTGTAGCCTACTCGTAACATAATCTTGTGCAATAGTTACCTGTCTTGGGTTAATACCCACAGGAACTTCAATATCATGAATTGTTTTTTCTTCACCCATCTTCTTCACCTTTCCTTTATTAAATTGAAATAGCTTCCGTTTTATAATGTTTAGTTTTTGGTTGCCATTGGTTAATGACTGCCTGTGTGTAAGAGGTATATAAATCTGTATCTAACATTTTTTGAATGAGTTTCTTACACGCCTTTTCGTTAACTGGTTTCTTATTTAATTTCCTTTCCAGTTCTTCCATATCGACAAGTAATCTTGATTTATATTTCTTTGCACGTTTTTCGTAAGATGAATAATGCATTTTGTAGCCTTCGCTTGTATATTTCACTTTAAACAAAAATGCTGTATTTTTAAGACCGTGAATGGTTTCTGCAATCATCACATTGATAATCACTCTATTTTCTTTTAGACTTCCATTTTCAATCACTGTTTTGATGTAATTTAAATTTTGTTTTATATTATTTACATTCATTAAAGACCATCCTTTCTAGTTACATGTTTTAATTTCCGGATTTTAATCACTTCATAAATTAGAAATAAATCTGATTCACTCCATCCTTTCAAATAAAGAATCTCTTTTAATCGCCTAACTAAGGCAGGTGTAATAGTTCGTTCACCGGCTTCAATTCTTGAAATTAAACTTCTATCTACCCTTAACTTCTTAGCTAATTCGTTTTGTGTTAAATCTGTTAGCAATCGAATAAATTTAACTGACTCACTGGTTAACACTTCGCCTCTTCACCTCTTTTACTGCCCATTAATAAATTGCTGTCACACAATGTGACTTTTACTCAAAATAAAAATTACTCCCTCTCTGTATCAACAGTTGAGATTTCTACTCCTTTCTACATATATGGACTTAATAAATAGCAAAAGTAAGACAAATGGTAAGAATTTAAGCTAGATTAGTATTGAGAGATTTTTTATTTACAACCTCCATTCTGAGAAACTCAAACTATTACTCCTTACACCCCCTAAACAACGTATAGTGAAAAAACAGACGAAAAAAGCATAAAAAAAAGAACACGGTTTTCCGTGTCCTCTCCCATTAATATTAGCGTACTGTTTTATATTGTGTTCCTAACTCTTTTGTACGTTTGCTATCGCTATAATATGTAGTAATTAATTGACGATAAACCCCTGTACTATCTTTACATTCACGACTTTGTACTTTTGTATAAACAGCTTTTTGTTTAGGTACTTTTGGAATCGACTCTCTTAATCCACCCATAACAAACGCAGTTAAAGCACTTTTCGTAATTGCGTAACCAATTCCGCCCACTGCACCAGTAGCAATTGCATTAACAACTTTTACTTCATAGTTGCTATATGTAACGTTGTCATAATACTTTGTTGCGACAACCTTACAACTATTGTTATAGTCGCCCGGCAATTGCTGGGTTGTCATAGTTGATGCATTAGCACTAAATGGTGATGCGAATACTGCACATGCTGTAAGACAAATGGCAGATTTCAGGATAAATTTCTTCATTTTGCTTCAACCTTCTTTCATTTATTCTAAATTTTCTATATAATTACAATACAGCATTAATTGTAAGAAATCTAGTACTTTTTGGAATTATTCCCAATATTATGAGGTGATTGGAAATGAACAAAGGATTAAAGTTTTTATTAGTTGTAATAGGTTGTATTATATTCGGTGCATTAATTGGATATATAAGAGATTCCTATTCTGTATCTACAGCTTTATTTGCAATCGTTATTTTTGCAGTCATTTACAAGATTGTAGAAGTGCTTATTAAAAGAAAGAATAATAGTTCAAGTGTTTAAAGCATGAAGGATAAAGCCTTTGTGCTTTTTCTTTTCAATAAAAAAGAAGCTAGTTAAATCCTAACTTCTAATAAAACCTGTATGTTTAATCGAATACTGCTTCTAAAATTACAATCATTAAAAATTGTTATGTGTATTATAGAAGTACTTAGTTCGTGGCATACTGCCCCCTGCCACCCCTTTACCCCCTTTAGTCAATTTCTTCTTAATAAAAGATGAATATTAATACTCAAAAAGATTTGTGTTAATTTCATTAATAACACAACTTCAGAAACACGAAACTTTTTTAGCTTTACTTGTGAATAATTGAACAAAATCACGTGTTGTTAGATCAACATCCTTCTTATCTTAAAGATATGATAATCATCGAATAACTTCGTGTTCCGTAATGGAATAAGAAATACTGTAATGAACAAAATAAAAAAACAACTGTGTTAAACAGTCGTCTTACTCTTACTCTTCATCTTTACTTCTACTCTCTATTTTCTCTAAGAACTTAGCTATAAGTAACAATATCCCAACGAATAATAGTCCTGCGATGATAAGCATAATAGCCCCATTACCTTCATCGAATATCGCCTCACCTATTTCACCTAAAAAAACTAAGAATCTAAGAGGGATGGTCAATAAGTAAATCCAGATCGGTGCAGTAATGAAAAGTAAAAATAATACAAACCATACCCCACAGCCCCAACCGTCACCTTTTAAATAATAGTATCTCCCCATTCATTTACCACCTTTTTACTAATATCCAAATTATACTACTAACTCATTAGAAATAGTCGAAGGTTTTAATATTTATGACCAATGCTTGTATTTCATTTTGTGTATATGAGTGATAACTGTATACACGTATTGCTTCCGATAAGATAGATTATGTAAACTAACAATCAAGATAAAGTACTGATATATCAACGTTTATAGTCTTTCAGCGTAAGAAATGTTTCTTGCATTTATACGTTATTTCATTCACACCAAGAATATGTAGATATATCAAGCATTCCAGCCGTTCTCTTCTCTTAGCAAATTATCTCGAAACAAAGTTGCACTAACGCAAAATGTATAAAATGAGAACTTCAAAAACACTGATCTCCCGCTTATTAAAGCATGAAAATAACTGGCTTTTCATTTTCTTTTCCACCCATCAGGTTCAATTCATGGAATTTTTAGCCTAAGTGACTACTTAAAACTAACTCTATTTGTTCACATTTTCGTCACATTTATCAACATAATGAATACAGTTATCCACAATACTGAGTTCCTTTATATAATTCCTGTAACAGATAACCCGTATAAAGTTCAAAACCGCCTTGTCGGGTAAACCACCCTCCAAGCATTTATTAAATAGAATAGTTATTTGCTTTAACTCTGACATATTAGCCTTTGTCAGCATTCCTATCGAATCAATGTTCTTGTATAGGCTGGTGTGGTTTTCACCAGCTACGTTAGTAAAGCCTTACGATTAATTAACATATCTCCAAACATCTCCTTTTTATATATTCTCTTTTAAGGGCACCCTCTCTCAGCCCTTGATACAACAGGGTTCTTGAATAGTTTCTGCACTTTTGCTGTGCAAACCTTTTAGCTAGGTGTATGTGTAGTAGGTTATTAAAATGTATTTAAATAAGTTTGTAAAAAAGATGTCTGCTTTTACCTTATTTATTGTTGATGGGTTGTAAGAATAAAAAACAATCCTGAATAAAAAAGAAAGGTGAAAGTAATGGCAGAAATAAAAAATACAGATATAACTATAGTTGATAGCATAATGGGATCGGGAAAGACTAGCTGGGCAATTCAACATATGGAAGAGGTTGATAAGGAAGACCACTTTATTTATATCACACCGTTTCTATCAGAGGTAGAACGTGTAAAAACTTCAGTAAGTAGTAGAAACTTTAAAGAACCCTTGAATAGAGGCAAAGGAAAGCTGGACAGCTTGAAAAAATTGATATTGGACGAACATGATATAGTAAGCACGCATGCTTTGTTTCAGAATGCTGATGAAGAAGTAATTGAACTCTTAAAGGTTAGCAACTACAAATTGATTCTTGACGAAGTAATGAATGTTGTAGAAGAATTTCCATTAAATAAAGATGATTTTAAACTGCTGTTGGATAGTAATATGGTTTTTATTGATGAAACTACTGGTATTATACATTGGAATGAATCAAGCAGCTATCAAAATACCAAATACAATGAGATAAAAGTTCTTTCGAAAAGTGAGAATCTAATCTATTTTGAAAATACTGTTCTTTTTTGGTCATTCCCTGTTGCTGTATTTCAAGCTTTTAAAGAAATTTATATCTTAACGTACCTTTTTCAGGCACAAGAACAGAAATACTACTATGATATGCATGACCTAAATTATTCATATAAAGCTGTTCAGAAAATAGATGATAAGTATATACTAGTAGATCATGCAGACAAAGAACCTTACAACAAAGAACTAATTAAATCCTTGATCACTATCTATGAAGGAAAATTAAATGATATAGGTGCAGAATCATTTGCATTGTCTGTTTCATGGTACGAGAAGGAAAAGAACAAAAAGCTGGTAGAGAAAATGAAAAAGAACCTGTATTCATTCTTTAGAACACATGCAAGTACACCGGCAAAAGATAATATGTGGACAAGCTTCAAAGCACACAAAACTAAATTGAAGGGAAAAGGTTATACAAAAGGTTTCGTTTCACACAATTCACGTGCTACTAATGAATTTAAGGATAAAATTTCTCTAGCCTACGTAATAAATCGCTTCATGCATCCTTACAAATATAAATTTTTCAAATCACATGGCATTAAGGTTGATCAGGACTTATTTGCATTATCTGAACTAATTCAATGGATTTGGAGAAGCAGAATACGTGAAGAGAAAGGTATTAATCTTTACCTCCCTTCCAACCGTATGAGGACCATCTTAAAAAATTATCTGGAAAGCGAACTATAAAAACCATAAATAAAAATATTTACCTTAAGGAAAGTTTACTAAAGATTATTCTATTTTAAAGAATACCCTGCTTCTCATTCATTAAGTTTACTACTCTTGATAATTGAGTCGCAGGGAATTTTAATTATTAGCTTTCTAAGTTTCGAAGAATTCGCATTGCTAATTCTTTAATTTCTTCTTTCTCATTTCTTTTCTTTTCATAAGCTTCATCTAGCTTGCAATTGAACTCATCAAATTTTTCCTTTACCTTAAGTTCAATTTCACTAATCTTAGCTTTTGGTTCTTCGAACTTACCTAATTTTAAATACATTTTAGAATGGCTTTCATTGATTTCTTTAATTTCTTTTGTTATTTCATCAATTAACTCCATCATAGAGGTCTGATTTTTTTCAGATAAATTATCCACGTAGTTTCCTCTTCCTTTCCTGTAAATAACAAGGTTAAACTACTATTTAAAATATCGCCAAATATATACTAGGGTCTTTTTTATACTCAATCTTGTAACACCTATGAGGGAACTTTTCGTACAGCCTTCCAAAATAGTAGAAGTGATCGTCATCAATTGAAAATTTATCTACCCCATTTCCATCACTAATTGTCACAGAAACTCTGAATCCTGTTTTAACAGGGACTATTAATTTGTAATCATGAAGTGTCTTAATACCAGAAAAATTGCTGGATTCGTACGCTATTTGTATAGTATTTCCTTCATACTTTTTCAACATAATTAACGCCTCTAGGAAATAATCATTATTTTTAGGGATTTTTCTCTCCTCAAACAGTTCTTCGAGATAAAGTTCCTCTTGAAATCCTTCTATAATACTGATAGCCATAACATCACCTTCAAATAAGATTTAATAATAAAATTATAACCGATTAACCTCATTAAGCAGAAATGTTTAATTTGAATTCCTAAGCTATACTTAAAAATCCCTTTGTATTATCTTCTTATTAGAGAAATGACATAGGGATCAATTATTAATAGCTATTTAATTCTTAAACTAAAATTTGGGTATGATTTATTTATTATATCTAAAACATTATTGCATAACCTTTTCGCATCTTCAGTAACATCATTAAAATTTTGTTTCTTTTCCTTAGGAATTCGATGAAGACGATGCATAGGATTACCACATGTATCAAACACTGTATTTCGTACAGCTGCCCACTGCCCATGTGCAAAACCAGATGTCCAGTCATAGTACGCATTATATTCCTCTTTAACTTTTGCGGTCTCACTCATTTTTCTTAAATTAGTACTTTCCCAATGCCCTAAATTTATTTCTACAAACTCCTCCCATTGATCCTCACCAGCTAAAGCTTTTAATGTCTCCGTATCGATATAATTAGGCTTAATTTCCAGTTCATCAAGTTTCAAAAAAGCTAATTTTGCTTGACCTGAACCATAGGATCTATACATTTGCCACAATTCTTCATCATCCTTAATGCATAAGTAAGATAATGTAATATAACATTCTGTAATAGTTCTCAATCCTAATCTACTAAGAATGGAGGTATTGTTCCCATTCTGTAATAATTCTCCTAACACTTCGAGACAGTACATTGACAATCCGAATATAGCATCAAGTTTAGAATCAATTCCTGAAGTCCGTTTACTTAAATGAAAATGTTCTTTGAGTTTATACATTACTTCTTCATAGCTAGAAACATCCAATTTAACTTGGTTATCATTTTTTATGTCTATGTCTAAACTCCAACATGAAGTATCTTTGATTCCCTGTTCCCAAAAATCGTTAGACCAGTTTGACCCAACAATTTGACCGTCAGGCATTACATTTAACATCATCTCAATAGTTCGTATAGTAGGCCTAACGCTTCTCATATCCCCTTCATTGGGATAATAAATAATTTCTCCTACCATATTTTCAGGCATTCCTATTTTAGCATTAACTGTTAAACTATAATAAACTCTAGCCCATCGACAATCTGTTGTTTCCTGTGATTGATGATCCAAACATTTTGCAACAGCTATATAAAGTTTCTCCCACTCTTTTTCTTTGTCCTCGATTTTCAAAAACTTATGCCATACTTCCTTACCCGGTATGTTGTCAAATAAACTTAAAGGTAAAAGAAACTCTATAGCATACAACTCATTGCAAAGAAAACCTACAAATCTCTCCAATATTCCCTCTTCAAGGTTTCCAAGACTAGTCAGTGATAAATCCATTGGTCTATGTTCTTCTCTAAGATCACGAAAGAATTTAGATACTCTTCGTATCTTTTCTAAAGACTCATCTCTGTTATCTAGTGAGACGATTAAAGCAAGCCAAACATATTCAGGTAGCCTATCATTAGACCATGATACCTTATTTAAGCCTTCTATTTGCTGAAAAGGTGGAATAAGAGTTTTTCCCATTCTCTTATGACTTGCTATACTTGAGTGATCAGCTTCTTTCCTTCTCTTTTTTTCATTACTTTTTCTCCCCATATTAATCCCCCCTTACACCTTAGAACCCTATTTTATCAAAAAATGTATTATATACACAACTAATATCCTATATATATGGATTGCTTCATAATTAAAATAGTTCTTCTTATCCATAATACAATTTATATTTGTATTGTATTTATGCTTTTGCCAACATGGATTGAGAATAAGGAACACGGCTTGGCTATAAATTGCCTACCTACAAAGACAAAAATAAAATGTCAATGTAAGTAGTAGGCGAATTAATACTTTGCACACCATGGTGTATCGAATTAAGGTATCCGTATATGTATTATCTCTGTTATCGCTAGTGTTTCCACATAACAAGCTTACTGTTTCAGATGTCCCTGACAGTTTCATTATCCTGTAATTTTACGCTTTGGCTTTTCAATTACTTAATCCTTACCTCATTGTTTTAGAGGACTTAGAAAAGAAATAAATACTTATAGCTTGTCCTACGCAACCGTAGTTGCACACCCTTCCTAACGACAGCACTAAGGTAGCTTTCACCTTTCAGATGCAACAGCAACAGAGAACTGTTATATGCACCCTAGACTTAATTATTGCATCGGCTAAGTGATAACCTTTCAAGTTTAGTTTTACTTGCTGTTATTAGGCTTTCCAGCAAGCGAACAGAGTCTAAAAAAGACAGCACTTAAGAAACCTTGCATTATAAAATTTTTTTGTTAAAATGAAAGGGAATTAACTGTTCGTTATTTAGTTTTAGTAATTGCTGATTAGAATTGTTTAACGTCCAGTGAACGTATTTAACTCTTTGAGTCACCTATTCGCAGTAGGTGGCTTTTTTGTTTATAATCGTTTGTCAATTAGTTTCAAAGGTGAAAACTTTTGATGACTGTCTCTTACATCCGTGCCAAATAGATTCACGTATGTTTTCACTACTTCCATGCTGGTATGTCCTAGGATGGTTTGTAACTCAAAAATATTAGCACCTTGCTGAACACTCAGTTTGGCGAACGTGTGCCTAAATGTATGACAGCTGCATCTTACACCTTTAATCTTTGCACTTACTCCGTATCTCTCAATTCGTTGCTGTATTGCACGTCTTGTAAGAGGAGTTTCGTCTATAGTGACAAATAAGCTATCAGTTTCTACATAGCCACGAATAGCAATGTACTTCTTTAATTGATGCTTCATTTCTTTCTGAATAGGTACTAGACGTTCTCTATAGCTTTTGGCATTGCGAATGACAATTAAATTATCCTCCCAACGTATATCAGCTAGTGACAGTCCAACTAATTCATTTACACGAATGCCAGTCTCTAGAAACAACAGCATAATTGTATAATCACGAACACCTACAAACGTTTTAAGGTCTGGTTGCCGTAATAATTTATTAAGTTGTTCTTTAGTAAACGTGGGAATGATTCGCTTACGGTCTTTTAACAGCTTTGTATTTTCCATTGGATTTTTAGAAATATGCTTATGTTTATGAAGGAAGTTAAACAAGGCACGTAAAGCACGTAGACGTGTATTAATAGACACTATCTTCAAGCCTTTATAGTTACGCATATAAAGAATTACATTTTCTTTAATATGTTCTTCTGTAACGTTGTAAGGCTTTAAAAGATTAGTGTCTATTCCTTGTTCTGAAAGAAGGTTTAAAAAGGCATTTATTTCATTGCAGTAGTATTTGATGGTATACGGTCTTAAATTACGTAAATCACAGTCTTTTACGAATAGATCAACTGCTTCTTTAAAGGTTTCTACATACGATTTCTTACTTTTACGTATTATAGAAAGTTCAGCATCACTTAAAACATTCTTACGTCTAGCCATGACTGTTTCCTCCTAATAGGTTCATAATAATTTGTTCACACGATTAGAAGTGATACAGATAAAACAGACTGTACTGTTAAGAACACAAAAAAACGTCCTCCACTACTGTGAAGAACGTTGATATTACGGTATATTCAAAGTTAATTACTATTATGTATTGGTAAAGCTAAAGTACCGATGGTCGGGGTCGAACCGACACTCCCGAAGGAACACGATTTTGAGTCGAATAGTTCCTCTTTAACCACAAGTAGTTACCGTTTATTACAACAATACTAAGTAATTCTACAGTAAATGTGTCTTGTACTTAAAAGCTGTTCACACGATTAACTAACAAAATCTATTATATACCCGCTTGTCGAACTTTGCAACCCTCTTTTTTTATTTTTTATTGAGTTCTTTTAGTTTTTGTAAAGTTAATTTACTGAATAAAACATTAGCTATATTTTCATTCCATTTAGTATAAATATTGGTTAAAATTTCATTGTAACAATCAATTTATTGGGGGATGATACAAATGTGGAAAGAAGTTCAAATAAATGATTGGCAACACTATAATGAAGTTATATCTCAACTTAATTCTAATGATTGGATATATAGAGGACAGAGTTGTGTTGAATGGAAAATACAAACTTCTCTACATCGTGAACTATTAAAATTTCTTAAAACTGATAATAAAATAGGTGTAGAAATAGAAAGGAAAATGACAGCTGAATTTTTATCTTCCTTTCACCTCTATTCTTCCTACATATTTAAAGAACCTTCAAGTGAGGACTTTAATAAATGGACAGAATATCGTCTAGAAGTTTTAGCAACAATGCAACACTATGGCAGCCCTACTAGGCTGTTAGATTGGACCCATTCACCCTATATAGCTACTTTTTTTGCATTAGATGGTGCTACTGATGAATTTTGTATTTATGCCCTAAACACAAATATACTTGAAAGATGTAATACAGAAATGTTTGGTTCTGCTTATAATCATAATAAAAGCCTAGCTTTTTATAAACGCGGAACAAAAGATGAATTTGTCTTTCCATATGAACCTTATCAAAAGAATGAAAGACTCCGAAAGCAACAAGGGCTGTTTTTGGTACCTAGTGTGACAGACAAAAATTTAGATAGCATACTTGAGACTTACGATATAAAAGATGGGATGCTTTGGAATGAAGAAGTTGCATTTAAGTATATTTTTAGTAAAGAACATATTCTGGATTACTGGGCAAAGCTAAAGCAAATGAACATCACTCACGAAACAATCTATCCAGGTTTTGAAGGTTTTTGTAAATCCTTGAAGCTGAATATTTTAAACCATAAGAGATAATGGTAAATAACAAAAAAGGACGCTATACCTTCTTGAACTGGTACAACGTCCCTTTATTTATTGAATCTAACGATTAAATCTTTTTAACAATACGTTCATTCTTAAAACACTTAATTCATTATAAAAACTCTCATCTCTCAGTAACTCATTTAGTACAAACCATTCTTGCTGTCTTACTTTTGTATGCTGTAGGATACCTATTTCACATAGATGTGTTGCTAAATCATAATGAAAATTATAATTTCCATCTACATTTTTGGTTAACTTCATTAAATCAACACAATCGCTAAAATTAACATTTTCCATAACTTCTAAATCAAACGTAAACTTTTTTAAGTCTTCTAAATTATATGCTTCATGTTCTCCCCCATATTTATGGAAATGATTTAATACACTATCCAATAATTTTAAGTGTTCTTCATTTAATTTGTACTTATCCATCAATAATTCTGCTAATGTCATTTTGCTTTACCTTCCTTTTCTATATTTATCGTTTTAATAAGGTAATTGCATTTTGCTTTAGCTTTAGGACATTCCAAATAAAATAAAAACAGCTGCCACTGTCGTTAAAACAGTAACACCTGTCAAAGTTTCATTAGGCAAAATTTCATTAAATCAAACGTTATTAACGAATTTTACGTGATTATTAGTGGTAAATGTTCTCTTGCTAGTTTATCTAAGTTGGCTACAATTGTTATACATTTCGCTTTATATGCTTCACCCCTTTGATAAATTTCCTTCATTTTCAGAGGGTTGTTAGAATCATCATTAGCTAACTTTCCTGCGATTGCTGCTAAAGCCTCTTGTTCAATCATCATATACTTCTCTCTAAGATTTTTATATTCATTAGCCTCTTTAGCCTCTGTGGCCTTATGTGCTTTCAATATTTCGAAGGCCTTATCACCCCAATTTATCATATTTGTAATTTCCTGAAGAACAATACTGATTTGGTGTTTTAGAAACAAAATTTGTGTATCCTCTTTCAATTTATCAATTTCTTTAACAAATTCAGTTAGTTCTGTAAATCTCTTTTCTGTTTCTATGCGAAATTCTTTTGTTTCTTTACGGTAATCCTCCAAATCTTTACGTGATTTTGCCAATTCTACTTTCTCTTTCGAAAATTCGCTAATGTAATTTTTAGCTTTCCCAATAACTTTCTCTGCATCTTCCATCTTTTTCTGTGCTTTTCGGTTAAGGTAACCTATAAATAAACTCACTCCAGTAATGATAATTGCAACTACAGCAATAGCTACACTAGTTACCGTCCAGAAATTAGAGATACTGTCATTTAGAAATGATATTTGATGGTCCTGTAGGGAAATAACTTTTTGTTCCATATCCTTAACAAGTCCATCACTTTTCTCCACCTGTTTTTTTAACTCTTTTATTACTTCTTCATTGTTTTGAACTGCATTCAATAAAAACATATTTCTATTCCCTTACTTTCTCCTTATTTTTTCCCTACAGGAACAACATACCAAGTTGAACCCACTTCCTCAGCAAGTGCATTTGCTTCTTCTACTTTATCGTTATAGCTATCTATTTCATCACTGTATTCTTGAGATTTCACGTCATAGTCATCGACAAGACTATTGTACTCATCAACCATTTGTTCATAATCTGCATACAATTCTTCAGGTATCCCATAAGGATAGTCTGTTTCATAACCATTTATTTGTTCTTCTAAGTCTTCTGCCTGACTTTTTAAATCTTCTAATTCAGTTGTATAATCATTTATCTCACTCTTTTGTTCCTTTAATGCCGTTTCATACTTTTCTAATTTCACTTCATCGTCGTGATGCCATAGCTTTTGGCCACCAACTAAGACTAGGTTAACAATTCCAAACGCAAGGCCTGCAATAACCAATGTAGCAACTATACGAACTAGAGGAGATAGACCACTTAAAAATTTTGAAAATCCTCTCTTACTGGTCTTTTTCTCTTGCCTTGTCTGTTCCGTTTGCCCACTTTTAGAAACAATTTCATACTCATCAGATACAGCAGGCGTGTGTTTGACTAGTGAAGTAATGAATAAGCCTATATTAAAAACTTCAAAAGAACCATGCGAAGTATCCTCAGATACATCTTCGGTTAGACGTTTGACTGCATGAATAGCCAACTTTTCTATGTAATTACCAGTCCTATATTCTGCTAGAACATTTCTATACTCTTCATAAATATTTGTATGCAATCCATGAAGTTCTTCAACAGCTTTATCACTGGAATTGGTCTGTTCTTTTAATGCTGCATAGTAATGGATATGCATTTGTTCTAATACCTTAATTGTAATGTCATCTGAACTAAACTCACTGACAATGAACATAGTTAAAGCCATTATTTCAATGACTAAAACTTCTTTACTAACTTCAGGAAGCCCCACTAAATTTCTTTCATCTTCTATAAAGTCCAGCGTACTTCTACGTACTAGATGAAAAAGTATTTCCCCCATTTCCTCCTCTGTTACTCTTACTTTCTTGTTAATAGACATATAATCCCCCCCCAAAAAAACCCGTTAATATTATTTAGGTAACTTACTAAAAATAGGTTTTATTACCCCTTCTTTTATATACTGATTTCTAATTAAGTTAATTACTGTAATTATACACTGTATTAAGATGGGTGAGATGAGATAAGGTAAATTAAAATAAAAAAGTGCCATAACTATTACAGCTATAACAATCTTTTAACTATACATATCTCAACTTCTCTATAGAATGCCTATTAGTAGTTTTAGAATGAAAAGGCTTCCATTATTCCTGTAATTACGGTATATTTAAATTGGCATTTCAATTATATGAATCTTCAGTTGTAGAACCAGTTACCGTTAAGGTTACTGGTTTCTTTTTTGTAGCTTACTGTAGAAGTGAATTATTAAGGCAAGTATGAAGTTAGTTCTAATTACTTCATAAACTTAATCTCTGCATATTTTTCACATTAAGTATATCTACATAAATAAAAAAGTCTTTTAAAAAAACCACGCAAAAATTTTTACGCAGGAAATGACTTTTTATAATAGGTGAAATCTTTAATACCCCTTATTGCTTACTAGAATTGTTTAACTATCCACCAAACGAGAAGCCAAAAGCCTATACAGACACCTAGTATTAGTACAATCTCTATAGGTGATAGGTCAGCAGTGTCGTCAGACTCTTCCGGTTCTTCATACCCTTCTTCCTCTTCTTCAGGTTCGTCATGGTAATGATACTCACCATATTCAAGCCCCCACTCTTCGCAATTGGTGTAACAGGTGTGCCCTCCGTCTTCATCAGTTCGCCCCGGATGTGCAAATGTAATTTCTTTAGTGAATAAACAACTTAATAGAAATAGAAATGTAAAGATAGCCACCTTAAATATACCCTTCATTAGTCCCCAGCCCTTATACTCGTTTTTATATTTATTATACAGTAGGCTTTATGGAAAATTACTAATTTTACAAGGTAGCCAAAAGGTAGTTTATTACAATTGAAGTTACAGAAAAGTCGTGCATATATTTTACGTGTAGCAGACCGACTACCCTGATACCCCCGCCCTACCCATGGGGGGCTTCCTAGTTTTATCCTGTTATCATACGTTCATTCCTGTATCAATATTGTTATGATGCTATATTGCTGCTTGCTTCTTTTGTTTTTTCATTTGCTTCTTTTCCTTTGTTCATTGTCATTGTTCTATTATCTTCCATTATCCTATGTATGTATGCGTGTGTATGACTGGTGCAGTGTGGTGGCCGGCGTCCGTATGCCTTGCCTATCTCCTATCCTTTTCTGCATTGGGGTGATACGTGGTAGTTGTATGGTAATGGTAGTACAGCTGGTGTAGGTGTATATGGCCGTCTATTCTACTGCATCATATTAGTACAGTGGTATGTGGTGGTAATAGCTGATGGCCACGTATAACAGCCTTAAACCTGTATTCAAGATGGATTTCTAATAGTGATATTTCTTAGAATAATGGCTTTAAATCAATGTAAGAAAATACATAAAAACATACATTCGTTTCACTTTAAATACTGGATTTATACGAAAATAGGTGCTATTATAAATTCATCAAACAAAAACATACATTCAAAACGTTGATTTTACTCAGGTGAGGGGAACTAATTATATATGACAACTACAAATCAAGTTAAAGATGTACAACCTATTAGAAGCGTAGAAAAGTTAAATGATATGAAATGGTCACTTAAAAGACACTGTTCAGAACGTGACTACATTATGTTCTTAGTGGGAATAAACACGGGCTTACGTGTAGGCGATTTATTAAAACTCAAAGTAAAAGACGTAAAGGGGAAAAAAGCCGTTACTATCAAAGAAGGAAAAACTAATAAGCCACGTAAAATACAGTTAACTAACATTTATGATGAATTGCAAGCCTATATTAAGACAGTTTCTAGTGAATGGCTGTTCCCTAGTCGTAAAGGTGATAAGCCTATCACAACCACACAAGCGTATAGACAGATGAATAAGGCGGCTGATATGGTGGACATTCCTGACGGTATAGGAACCCATACTATGCGTAAAACATTTGGCTACTGGTTTTATAAACAAACTAAAGACGTGGCTAAGTTACAGCTTATCCTTAACCATTCACATCCTAAAATTACCCTTCAATATATCGGTATTACAGACGAACAAATAGAAGATACTTTAAATAATTTCGTACTGTAATAAAACAAGTCCTTACTTCATCGGTAGGGGCTTTATTTAAAGTTCTTATTATAGGAATAGCTATACTTAACCTTACTTAAATACCTCTTAATTAAATTGTGCAAAATCTATTTTATAGCGTGTGATTATAGCTGTGTCTGATAGCCGCTAAACCCTTGATAATACGGGCTTTATCCCTTTAAATACTGGTATTATAGCACGCATATGTAAATATATTCATTTCGGTAGCTGGGTCTGTACAGAAGAAGAAAGCAGTTTCAACGCACAAATTTTCATAATCAGTCCTGTTCATTTGGTCGTCGGCTTTGCGTATTTTCTGTCAGGTGTTCATCCAGTATCAGTATAAAAAAAAGAGAAACAGCCCTATAGCCATTCCTCTTAATCACCAGTATTATTTTCTTCTACTTCTTGTTCACCTTGTTCTTCTAACAGCTTCGTAACTTCTCTAGCCAGTCTTAAAATCTCTCTTATGTCTTCAAGTTTCTTGTCTTTATTCCTTACAGTAGTGTGCACACCTTTATCCTTTAATTCAATTCCTAAATGCTGCCCCCACCAAGTTAATTGTTGTGAAGACACTCCTAAATACTCGCTTATCTCATAGGCTGAATACCCTACACTAAGTAACTGTACACCGTTGGCAATAAGTTCAATTTCATTATTATCTTTCTCAGCAAGTTTACGTTTAATAGTCATCCTATGAGACCTACCAGCCGTGCCAATTCTATCGAATACAGAAGATTCACATTCATGGCGTAGGATAGTGCCATTTAAGTTAATTAAATTGTGTGGCTTATCGAACCATACTTTATTACAGCCGTCACAATAATGACTTATTACTGCTTGTGGGCTTATATAATTTTCTACGGGCTTTATGTTCACATTGGGGTAAGTTTCTCTTAAAAGCTGTGTGTATTCCTGATTTGTCATTTTAGTTCCTTTAGGTAATTTAACTATATTACTTACCCCTTTTTTAATAAGTGCTTAGTTTCTTTTAATTTCTCTTTACGAGTAACAGTAGCCAGTATTGTACATGCTGCATCTAAATACAGTTTATTATGTTCCTTTACTCCGAATCTACCTTTATTGCGTACTAGCTGCACCTTCTGATAAAAAACTGTCCCATCTGCATAAGTTACTTTTACATTCTCCGTTTCAGCCGTTAAAGTATCCTCTATACCGTATTTATTAAAGCCTACTTGCTGCCGTCTAGCTTGCCCTAGACGCTTAATTTTAGGTTCAGTCATTCCTTTACACTCCCTTAGTTTAGTTAGCTGTTATCTATCTGTTTTTGTGGCATTTTTTCCAACATTAAGAACCCCCACTATTAAAGCAGGGGCCTGTTTATAACGTTCAATTTAATTTTCAATAAATCTTACGTTGAATTTCTTGTTGTCTACGTAGCTTTTCTGCATATTCTTGTCTTTGGCGTTCTTTAATCTGTTCTTTAATTGTAGATTCTTCTATACGTTTTGCCATACTTGCAACCATTGCTTCTTCATCTACTCCGACGCCTTTGCCTTTCGTGTAAGATGATAAACTAACCTTTTCAATACCATTCTTTTCGATGTACTCCACACTTGCAAGACTGTAAGCAATCTGCATAGAAGGTGGCATTTTCATAACCGTTTCACGTGCTTGTTCATTGTCCTTAGCTAATTTTTGTACTAATTCTTCGTTTAACATGTCTTATTTCTCCTTTAGGCTTGATTTATCAATTTAATTTATTTGCTGACTTTAATAGAGGGCATTTCAGGGAAGAAGCGTGTCCAGTTGCCACCTCTATACCTACCCCAGTCAATCTGTAATAGGCGTTCGTCGTGAATAGTATCGTTAAATGCTTCTTGCACATCTGCTGGTAAGTCTGTGTGTACTTGCTTACGTAATTCAGTTCCTGCTTCAATCATTTCATTAACAGCTTTTTCAACTGCTTCGTTATATACAGCGAAGGTGGTACTTACTCCGCCTCTATCTTTTCCTATTGCATCTCTAAACTGTGGGAAGAACTTCACTTTTAGTTGTAAAAATTCTTCTCCCATTTCTTGTATAATATAATCAATAGTTTTAACTTTAGCTGCAATTTCATCGGCTAACATTCTGCTATACACATACTCCGTAGGGTTGTCTTTGAATGCCTCCATTTCAGTCACAGTTTTAATATGCTGTTCTTGGAGGTCTTGGCGTTCTTTCTTAAACGTTTCTAAACGGTGTACCAGTGCTTCTCTTTCTTCTTGGTAAGCCTTAGCTACTTTCTTAGTTTCAGTGTAAAATTCAACACTTTCACAGAACTTGTCAAATACTTCATGGTTAACTTTAAAAAATGATTCTTCTGTTAGTTTCATTGTCATAGTAAATCACTTTCCCCTTTAGTTAGATTATTTTGGTTAGCTAATTCTCTTAACTGTCTCTAATTCAAAATCTGTAAAGTCTATTTTCCGTAAACCGTCACAGATTTTAGAATAATAAAGTGGACTAAATTCCACCTCACCGGCTTCGATAAGTCGTAAATCAATAGGATGTAACTTGCATTTAGTAGCAAATGCTTCCACTGTTAATCCCCTGACAAGCCTAATGTGTTTGATATGCGTATAGTCGAATTTATAATGAATGTTCATCACAGCTAACACCTTCTTTTCCTTGATTTTGCGATACTATCACCTTTGCATAAGATAAAGCTTGAATCAGGGTTTCTTTTTCGTGTAAATTGCATTCTATTTCATGTACGGCTTGTTCGTGGGTTTGCTTTTGATAATTCAATTCACCCAACTCATTTAACACCCGTTCTATTTTCTTATTCAGTTCCTCTTCAGTTCCTACATGGGCTAATATTGCATTTCCTAAACTAACTATTTTCTCTCTCCTTGCTGCCACCTTCAGACCTCTCTCCTGCTTTTTTTAGGGTTGTTTACGTTTGTTCTCGATGTATTTGCTGTATTTTACCCTTTATACCCTCGTAGCTTCTTATATTCAATCAGTGTTTTGATGCTGTATAGTTCATGCTGGGAAATTCTGAGACGTCTGATGGCTTGTTTTAACTTTGCCTCATAGAAAGGAGTGAATTGAATTTCGTTTCTCTCTAATTTCCCAACTGTTGAAGTGTCCAATTCCATTAGCTTTCCTAGTTCTGCTTGTGTCTTATTTCTCATTGTTCGAATAGGCTTAATGTATTCGTAAGTTAATTGATTGTTTCTATATACGTTAGGCATGTTCTTACACTCCTTTCTTTTAGTAAAAGTAAATTCTTATTTTGGGAATCACACGTAAAATAAAAGGCGATGTTTCAATAACACCAGGCCTTCACAATGTCCATTAAAAATAGGGAGTAACACATATCAAGGACTAAAAAAGAAAGCAATTGAGTAAATAAATCACCATTCAATATCGTAGCGAACAGGAAAGGGAATGATTAACCGTTTCATTATCCACCTCACCTTTATAGGTACGGGGAACATAGCTGTAACAGGTATTTTTTCGAATTAGTTGAGATTTTTTCTGTATGGCTACATTTCATTTTTTAAACCCAGCTTTGACTGTTTAGGAACTGGGTCATAACTTCATTTGCTATTTCATTGTCTTCTAATAACATGCCGGTTCGTAAAAGGGTACGTCTTGTGAAAGTTCCGTTACTATATCCATCAGAACTAAGTTCGTCTAAGTTTCTGTAGACACTTTACCAATAATTTTTTATCCATCCTTTCTATGTTGTTTTTGTCTTACATGAAGGTAATTGCATTTATGAAGTAAATTAGGACAAATTATTTTTTAATTTTTTTAACCTGATACTAAACAGTGTCCAAACATACATATAGCATTTGAAGCCCATACGGACTGTATAACAAGTCTTTTTCATTCAACAACCAAATACATTGTTCACTCATTAAACGTGTTATTCAGGTCAATCTGAGAAGCCTTTTTGAGATTGCGAAAAATTTTTCAACTCCAAAATTTTAAAGAGTGAAAAAAGGAGAGTGAAATTTATACAATTTAATGTAGATATGCGAAAAGTATAGTAGGGGAAAAAATACTAACTGCTAAAAATGCTATTTTCAGTTCATACTAATATAAAAAGGAGGGACTTTTATGTATGAGTTATTGAATGGTATATCTAATGTTGTGGCAGATGCTTCAAGGATTATTGTGGTGCTAATAGCCTTATTCATACTTATATTTGCTTTCTATGCTTTTCGTTTATCTAGGAAGGCAAAGAAACGTTAACCGTCATACATAACAAAAAACCCCCTGCAAAATGCAGAGGGCAATTATGAAATAACATTAGAAGAATAATCCCAACTATTAAATCAAACACACACTTTTTGTTACACATTTGTTACTCACATACTCCTCACCTTACATTATTAGTTATCCCTTATCTTAATTGATTAGTAAAGAGTATTATTCCCGTTGTGAAGACAGTATTTAATTCGTTAGTTCAACCCCACTTCGCACACTTTTTTATAAAAGAATATAGGAAAGTTTCTTTTTAATTTGTCGAAGCATACGTCTAACTTGTTCATGGTGATTAAGTCCGATTGTTTCAGCCAACTCCAAATAACTAGCATCAGGATTTTTATAAATCTCCCGCAACAAGTGCCTTTCTTTTTCTGTTAACGATTCATTATTTAGTATTTGCGTAACGAGATGACGATTCACAATATCTTCTTCAATATCTATATCATTTGACAGGTATTCTGCCGTTTCAGGTAACAAAGGCAATAACTCAGCTTCAAACCCACCTTTTTTAGTTTGAAGTTTTCGGGTTATGTCTGTTCCCCTACGTTTCCATGCAAGTAATAATGTTTCATAGAAATAAAAATCCCCATAGTGGTTATAAGCATCACATAGCTTCCATGCTTCCTCAAAAAAAACACTTTCAAAATCTGCATGGGATAAACGTTTCTTTTTCCATTTCTTTTCCCAAGAATATGCCTTCTGTCTAATTGTAAAATTTAATGTCTTTAAAAGCCGCAACTGTGTCTGTTTTGAACGAGTAAAAGCATATTCTTCCCAAAGTTTTTCTATCTTCAAAATGTAATCAATTTTATTAGGATTTCGAAGTTTCAAACCATCCTTTTTTTGTTCGATAAATGAACGTGGTTTTAATTCATCATGTTCAACCTTTTTAAGTAAATATGTCATTGTCCCTCACCTCTAGCGTTTTCTATTTGCTAGTAATGCAATTGCATTCCAGAAGGATTTTAGGACAATTCATATACTATTAAACTTTCCAAAATAAAAATGGCTAACTAGGAATGTAACTCCCTTGCTGATGGGCACATACCTTCAACTCTGCCTTTACCAGTATTTTCTGTAATTCCTTAGCACTTTTCTTTACGTAAAGTACTACTTTTTACAGAATTTCTTTTCCATACTGTTCAAGTTTTTCATCGATTTTCAATTTTAGTTCAGCACTGTAACTTGATAACCATTGTTCGCTTTCCTCTAATTCGTTACTTACATTTATTACACAGGCTGAGAAATTTTCATAATGAAAATCCTCTTTAAAGTCTAACTCTTCTCCTTTGTTAGCCACTGCCTGTAAACAATAATCGTAATATACATCTGATAAATTTGATTTACGTAATAAAGTTTCATTTAGCTTTTGTTCTAATTCATCAAACGAAGACTTTATTATTTTATATAAATCAATGTCAATCTGTGAAACTATTTCTATGAATTCATATTCTCTATCCTTTAGTTTGTAAAGGTAAAACTCATTTGCTTCTTCATATGATGTAAGAAATATTTTCACTTTATCACTTACACTTAAAGAAGAATCTTTTTCAAAAACCTTAAGTTCAATAGCCCACCCTCCAATCTTTATTGAAACTTCTACAAAAAAATCACTTACTTTTCTATCTAACTTATGTAATGCAACAATTTTTTGAGGTATTAACTTTAAGGCTTCTTGTTCCCTCTGTGCTTCAATAGTTGCCTTTACACCTTCTAGAGTTATTTCTCGTTGTGCTAAGATGGTACGCTTTACGCCTTCTAAAGTTATAAGACCACCTACTAGACCACCTAATATGGCACAGAAAGACACATATACGTCATTTAAATCTGTACTTCTCCCAAGCAATGCAACGCAGGATACATATGAAAATACGAATGCAATTATTACGAGTATTATCATATAGTTTATATTGATTTTTACTGTTTTTTCATTCTCCTTTGTATCTTCCAACTAATTCACCAACTAATCATGTTTTATTAAGAATAATCTCCGACAGCAAGTTCTTGTTTTAAAAGCAGCTTTATTTCATTTAATATCAGTGATAATTCACCTAAACTTAACACCATTTCACCTTCAGGAATTTCAGTTTCATAACTAGAATCATATCTACAAAGTATATAAGCAATATAATTACGTAATCCACCTATAAACTTGTGCATCTTTATTGATATATCATCAGGTATATAAAGCAAATTTGTCATTAGGAAGCTTTTTAAAGATTTTATCTTTTGATTTAACTCTAACAATACACACTCTGCAATTATTTTCGACTTCTCGTCTATATATTTATTAGTATCTAGCCCATTAAAATCCTGTATTTTAGACATCAGAATATTTTTTGTTTCCTCATCTAAGGAAAATTCCGATTGTTCTAAAAGGTTTATAATTACTTCGTAATCCTGTTGAGGATTCAATTTAGCAATTCGTTTGTCAAAGTGAGGAAAATGCTTAGGATTAACCATCTCTTTTAAGCGATTCAGGATATTTTGAAACAAATTTATCCTATGCCAAATTGTGTAAGAATCACTATATAATTTTGGATAGATTTCATGTCTTTTGGTAGAGTATAATGAAAAGTCATGAATTCTCCTATCAAAATCAATTTTCCTGTTTTCAGCCTGAACAGCAATTTCAGCATTGAATAAAGCTAATTCTTTATTGAAATGGTGAGTTATTTTTTGTTTTAGAAGTGTCTGCATTCCTAAAGTAGCTAGACTTGAAACTATTCCACTTGTAACTACAGCTGTTGCAATATTTTGAAAGTCCATACTATCCCTCAGCCCCAATAATAATTTATTCTGTAAGTATATTACAGAAAGTATTAAACAAGCTACTACTCTGAAGGAATAAAGATGAAAATTTTTCCGATTTTTCATACCCTCGAATATCTGCTACTACTGTCTTATCAATCATCTTCTTAACCGTGCCCGTGAAGTACTTAACTAACGTTGTTTTTATTTTGCCCTTTTTATAACTCCTAATGCTTTGCTTAAACGCATCTATTGCGGTACCTGTAATAATTTTTTTATCTAAATTAAGTTGTCGTGTATCTAAAAAGACACTTTTCCATAAGTCTTCAATAGTTAAAGCACAATTAAAATATGGTGTAACTACTTGTACAAACTCATTAGGAACATATTTTGCCGTATATGTATGGTCTAATGATTGTTCCTTAGTTTTATTTAACTCTTTTTCATGATACTCAGTAAATGACTTTTTCTCTTTACGTATATTATTATTTATTTGATTGTTAGTTTTAGAAAGACTATTAGCTTTAGGGCGGTTCAAGTTTTCCTCTTTAGGTAGTTCAAAACGATTAAATACATAGACATTAGCAGACTGAGAACCGTTCTTTCTTTGTGTTTCATGGATATGTAATAGCCCCAATTCTTTTGCTTTTGTCGCCATTCTTTTAAAAGTACTTCTTGAAATACCTGCACCGTCTCTTTTATAGGTAGCTGACACAACTGTTCCAATTTTTGCATTACATACCCCTACTATCTTTGCAGAAAAACGAATAAGGCGTTTTAAAGCAACTAGTTCTGATTTTGTAAACTGTTTTTTTATTTCAGTCATCCACTGTTCAATATGATTATTAAAGTCTTTAGTATCTCTAAATTGTGATAATTGCTTAAATCCTTCAATATTTCCTGACTGCATTTTATATTTCCCCCATGTTTATAAACCGAACAACTACCAGTTGACCCCCCATTAGAAAAGGCAATACTTAACAAGCCTTGCATCATCTAATTTTTTTCGATAGAATGAAGGTTAATTAAAGCTGATAGTGTTCAGCTATTCAGTTTTATACGAGTGTTTTCTTTGGGTCACGTACTAGTAATACGTGGCTTTTTTCTATTGATAGAAATTCAAATACGCTTATTTAATACTTTTAAAGGTGAAAATTCTTTATGTCTTTCCCTTACATCAGTTCCAAAAAGATTTACGTACGTCTTAACTATTTCCATGCTTGTATGTCCTAAAATAGCCTGTAATTCAAAAATATTAGCCCCCTGCTGAACACTTAATTTAGCAAACGTATGTCTAAAGGTGTGACAGCTACAGCGTACATCTTTAAGTTTTGCTTTTTCCCCATATCTTTCTATTCGGGTCTGAACTCCACGCTTTGTTAACGGTGTGCCATCCACTGTTACAAATAAGGCATCACTCTCTACATAGCCACGAATAGCAATGTACTTTTTAAGCTGATTTTTCATTTCTTTCTGAATAGGAACTAACCTTTCCCTATAACTCTTAGCTTTACGAATACATAACAGCCTATCTTCCCAACGAATATCAGCTAATGACAACCCAACTAACTCATTTACACGTATTCCGGTTTCAAGAAATAACATCATTACTGTATAATCACGAACACCCGTAAATGTTCTTAAATCAGGCTGACGAAATAACTTGTTAAGCTGTTCTTTTGAAAAGGTAGGAACAACCTTTTTTCTATCTTTTAGCAACTTGATATTCTCCATAGGATTTTTAGGAATGAGTTTTTGCTTATGCAGGAAATTATAAAAAGCACGTAGGGCACGTAAACGGGTGTTAATAGTGACCACTCTAAGCCCTTTATAGTTACGCATATACAGAATTACGTTCTCTTTAATATGTTCTTCAGTAACGTTATAGGGCTTTAAAATTTCAGTATCAATTTCCTGTTCCCTGAGTGAATTAAGAAATGCCTGTAATTCATTCAGATAGTACTGGATAGTAAATGGTCTAAGGTTCCTTAATTCACAATCCTTAACGAATAAATCGATTGCTTCCTTAAACGTCTCAACATGGGATTTCTCTTTCTGTTCAATAATTGCTAGTTCATAATCGTCTAAATTGTTACTTCTTCTGGACAACTAAAAACCACCTTCCCTAAGTACGAACACGATTTTAAGCACACGATTGAAAAACTGCACTTCAACGAAAAAAGGCAAACAAAAAACGCCCCTACAAAACTGTAGAGACGTTGGATTAACGTTGACGTTACTTAATTCTATTGTAATTACGGTATGTACTAGAGAGTAAAGCTAAAGTACCGATGGTCGGGGTCGAACCGACACTCCCGAAGGAACACGATTTTGAGTCGTGCGCGTCTGCCAATTCCGCCACATCGGCAAAATAAAAAAGGCAAGTTAAAATTATAAATGGTGCCGAGGGCCGGACTTGAACCGGCACGGTAGTCACCTACCGCAGGATTTTAAGTCCTGTGTGTCTGCCAATTCCACCACCCCGGCAGCTTGTAAATAAATGGAGGCGGCAACCGGATTTGAACCGGTGATAAAGGTTTTGCAGACCTCTGCCTTACCACTTGGCTATGCCGCCATTTACTCAAGACTAAATAACTTTATTAAAATTGGAGCGGAAGACGAGGTTCGAACTCGCGACCCCCACCTTGGCAAGGTGGTGTTCTACCACTGAACTACTTCCGCATATATGGCTGGGCTAGCTGGATTCGAACCAACGCATGACGGAATCAAAATCCGTTGCCTTACCGCTTGGCGATAGCCCAATATTGGAACATGCATATCGTTTATAAATGGGGCGACTGATGGGAATCGAACCCACGAATGCCGGAACCACAATCCGGTGCGTTAACCACTTCGCCACAATCGCCACGTATATATGCAATGTTATTTTTATAATTGGCAGGGGCAGTAGGAATCGAACCCACACTGACGGTTTTGGAGACCGTAGTTCTACCTTTAAACTATGCCCCTGTAAATGGTGGAGGGGGGCAGATTCGAACTGCCGAACCCGAAGGAGCGGATTTACAGTCCGCCGCGTTTAGCCACTTCGCTACCCCTCCACAATAACTGTGGTGCCGGCAAGAGGACTTGAACCCCCAACCTACTGATTACAAGTCAGTTGCTCTACCAGTTGAGCTACACCGGCATTTTAAAAACAACTGTTTTTAAAATGGTGGCTCGGGACGGAATCGAACCGCCGACACAAGGATTTTCAGTCCTTTGCTCTACCAACTGAGCTACCGAGCCTTATTAAATTTAAAATGGCGGTCCCGACGGGAATCGAACCCGCGATCTCCTGCGTGACAGGCAGGCATGTTAACCGCTACACCACGGGACCACTTGGTTGCGGGGACAGGATTTGAACCTGCGACCTTCGGGTTATGAGCCCGACGAGCTACCGAACTGCTCCACCCCGCGATGATAATATATGGTGGAGGATGACGGGATCGAACCGCCGACCCCCTGCTTGTAAGGCAGGTGCTCTCCCAGCTGAGCTAATCCTCCGTTATTATGTAGATAAAAATAAATGGTGACCCGTACGGGATTCGAACCCGTGTTACCGCCGTGAAAGGGCGGTGTCTTAACCGCTTGACCAACGGGCCACTGTGCTAATTAAATAAAAATGGCGGAGAGCAAGGGATTTGAACCCTTGAGACAGCGTTAACCGCCTACACGATTTCCAATCGTGCTCCTTCGGCCACTCGGACAGCTCTCCAAATGGCTCCACAGGTAGGACTCGAACCTACGACCGATCGGTTAACAGCCGATAGCTCTACCACTGAGCTACTGTGGAATAATAACAGCCTGGCAACGTCCTACTCTCACAGGGACAAAGTCCCAACTACCATTGGCGCTAAAGAGCTTAACTTCCGTGTTCGGTATGGGAACGGGTGTGACCTCTTCGCTATCGCCACCAGACATATTATATTATACATGATTTCCAAAAGAAAGCAAGACTTTTTTAAAAAGTTTTGTTCTCTCAAAACTAGATAACAGTTTGCTGAGTAAAGCTTACGCTTTTAAAGTTTGGTTAAGTCCTCGATCGATTAGTATCAGTCAGCTACACATGTCGCCACGCTTCCACCTCTGACCTATCAACCTGATCATCTTTCAGGGATC
>NZ_JBVVNT010000012.1:0-59154 GCF_055810735.1 Priestia sp. ST2
CCAGCGTTCATCCTGAGCCAGGATCAAACTCTCCGAAGAAATGTTTGACTTGCTCAATTTAAAAATAAAATTTAACGTTGACGTTTGTCGCTTTGTTCAGTTTTCAAAGTTCAACCGTCGCTCTTGAGCGACTTTTTTATATTAACAAGTTGTCGTTCATTTGTCAACAACTTTTTAATATTTTATTTCTGATGAATTGCGATTGTTTTCCAATCACCCATCAGCGACATTTAATAATTTAACATCTGTACTATATAAAGTCAACACTTTTTAAAAATTTTTTTTCGTTTTACCAAAAAACCTTATTTACTTCCCTGTTTTCACTGAACCTTAGCAAGATCTTTGAAAGGATTTGGTACTTCTCTTGAATGTTTCGTTCAAGAACTACATGATTCAAACTTTGTTGAAAAGCAACGTTTGTTCTTTTCATTTCTTCTCTGAGTAGTGCTTCTAACTCTAAACACTCCACTTGATTAAATAAACAAATTTTCATTGATTCACCTGCTTTTTGCGACATTGATTCTCAAAACATCAAAATAAAATCAGTCGTTCTTTTCCTTACCTGTTATTAATTGTAGACAAAACGCATACAAATTAGACAAGTACTACTTATTAAATGAGGTGACAAAATGAATATGTTTTATACTATTCGAGCCAAAAGAATCAAACAAACAATGCTTATCGTAGTTGCTGCTTTGTTTACAAGCTTTTTTCTTTATGCTCAACAGACGTTTCACTTTCCTGTGTTTTCAACAGATAACGGTCCACGAGCTGTTTATAAGGCGGATGATAAAAATTCCGAAGTCGCTCTTACATTTAACATCAGCTGGGGAGACGAAAGAGCTATTCCTATTCTAAATGAACTGAAAAAACAGCATATTGAACATGCTACTTTCTTTTTATCTGCTTCATGGGCTGAACGTCATCCAGATGTTGTAGAGCGCATAAAAAAAGAAGGCCACGAAATTGGCACAATGGGCTATGACTATACTTCCTATACAAGCCTAAAACCTAATGAAATTAGACAAGATCTTGCAAAATCAAAGAAAGTCTTTGATTCCCTAGGACTTAAAGATGTTCACCTTCTTCGGCCTCCTAACGGGCAATTTAATAAAGACATCTTAAAATTAACAGCGGATATAGGATATACAACCGTGCACTGGAGCATCGACTCTAAAGACTGGACAAATCCAGGAGTTGAAAAGATTGTATCGAATGTCACAAAACCCTTAGATGGGGGAGATATTATCTTGCTGCACGCGTCTGACTCCGCTCAACAAACAGCAAAGGCTATTCCATATATCAAGAATTCATTACAAAATAAAAAAGTCTCAAACGTAAGTGTTTCAACATTAATTTCAAATTCAAAAACCCAAGTAAAAGATATCCGCTAAGATCTATTCGCACTGTATATGGAAAGCAAAAGCAGACAAATATACTATTTGTCTGCTTTTGCTATTCTTTCGTGCGTAAGAAGTTTCGGCAAAATAAGAAGTTGATACATATTACAAATTAGAAGTGGAAACACCATAAGGTAAAGCCAGCTTTCTTCGTTCGTTCGCAGCGCAGGGAACCATTCAATTGTCGTTACAACAATCATAAAAAACAGCGCTGGTACAAAAGCCTCTTTATTCGTCTGCTTTTTCTTTGCATACGCCACTAACAACCCTACCGCTAACAAGAAAACGCTTAACAAAATATACTTGCCTATGCCTTCTCCCGGTTGTTGAAAGAACTTATATCGAAAATAAGCAACGTCAAATAATACAAATAAAACAAATACAATTTGAACCGATTTCCAAAGTGATGCAGATTTAAAAATTCCCAACCCAAATCGGTGAATAGTTAAATATGCAAAAAACCCCATTTGACTAATTAAACTAAAAATAAACCCTACGCCTACGAGCCATGTTAAAACAGCAACAATTTCTCCTATCTTTCCTTGTTGAAATAAATGACCGTATTCCCCCCAGCGCACCGCAAATCCAACAAAAGCTGTACTTATCCCCCCGACAGCTAACGTGGTTAGAAATAGACGAACCCAATTTCGACTATTCACTTCCATCTCCCCCATAAGTTACAAAATTGTACCTTTTCATAAATTGTACCAATCACGTTTTGAAAAATCTAGAGCTCTTTTATGAATAAAAAACCTTGATTATCTCATATTAAGCGTAAGCATATTAGGAAAGGAGCTCATTACTATGAAAAAGCGACTCATGCTCCTCATTTATATAGGAATGTGTATGCTTTTAGCTACAGCCTGTGCACCGCAAGATGAAGAGAACAATGGTATGGATTATGATCAAACAAAGAAAATGGTTGTTGATATTTTAAAAACAGATGAAGGAAAAAAAGCAGTCGAGGCAATTATGAAAGACCCTTCTGTTAGACAAGATATTTTAATGGATCAAAACGCGATAAAAGATACAATTTCTCAAACCCTAGTCTCAGATAAAGGCGTGGAATTTTGGAAAAAAGCCATGGATGATCCGAAGTTTGCTGAAAGCTTTGCTAAAAGTTTGGAAAAAGAAAATAAGACGGTCATCAAACAACTGATGAAAGATCCTGAATATCAAGGAATGCTTCAAGATGTTTTAAAGGATCCGGCTATGGAAAAAGAAGTACTGACTGTTTTAAAGAGTAAAGAATATCGCACTTATTTACAAAAGATTATGACCGAAACGTTTGATAGCCCTCTTTATCAATCTAAAATTCAAGACATTCTTTTGAAAGCCGCTGAAGAAACACAAGGTGGACAAAAACAAAGCAGCGACGATGGGGGTTCTTCTTCCTCTGGATCTGATTCAGGCGGAGAACAGCAACAGCAGTGATTAAATACGCATCTCATATGAGGTGCGTATTTAATTATGCCATTTATTTTTATTAAAAAACCTAAATAACTTCTTTATATTTTTTAATACTTAGTATTTTTATTGGAATTGTAAACTTTAATTCTTAGCTTTATGGTAAAATATTAGAAATTAACACAATCGTTTTATAGCAAAAGGAGGGAATTCGATGGAATTTCGCGTTATTAAAACGTTTCAAACCATTGTTCGTTTAGGAAGCTTTCAATTAGCCGCTGAATATTTAAAGTACTCTCAGCCTACCATTACACTGCACATTCAAAAGTTGGAATCCGAACTAGGATTTAAGCTTTTAGAACGAGGAAAAAGCATAAAACTTACTGAAGCAGGTAAAATCTTTTACGAGCGGGCAAATATTTTACTAAAGGAATATGAATATCTAAATAACACCTTAAAGGATTATTCAACAGGCGAAGCTGGCACTATCCGTATAGGTGCTGCAGAGCCTACAGCAAGCAGTCGACTGCCTTCCATTCTCTCATTATTTAAAAAAAGATATCCCAACACAGAAATTAGCTTACTCGTTGCAGACGAAAAGCATCTTCATCAACATATACGCAATCAAGAAATTGATTTCGCGATTGGCACTGTCTCAGAATCGTTCAGAGATATAGAATTTGAGGCACTACTAACGGAAAAACTTGTGCTGCTACTACCATTCAATCATGCTCTAACAAAAAGAAAAACAATCTTTGCAAAAGATTTAATACACGAAACGCTGATTACAGCTGGGCACTCTTCCGTTCAAAAGAAAATTGAGCAGCTAATCTTTGAACGAACAGGCCAACTGCCTGCTAAAGTCCAGTTAGGCACTATTAGCACACTTCAGCATTTTGTAAAAGAAAACTTAGGAGTAGCCGTTGTTCCACAAATAAGCGCAACTCTTCCGCCAGATCAAGTAGTGGTTAAAACGATTCATGACTTGCATGAGGGGCCTGCAATCGGCATTTTAAAGCACCAGTCTCACACCGTAAGTACAGCCGGAAAAACATTTTTAGCTCTCTTAAAACAAAACCTTGCATTTGATTTAAAAAAGGCGCAGATTGAACTCTCTGTATAATAGCAAAAAGCACGCGCTGTTCGAGCGCGTGCTTTTCGTTATTTTCCTGTTGCTGCTTTTTCATTTTCGCAAATAAATGCAATCTTGCTTGCAATCTCTCCATATATTTTACCTAAACGATGCGATTCATCGTAAATGGAAGGTGCAAAATCTTCTTCATTCCAGTCAGGCTGACTTAACGGAAGCTGTCCTAACAGCTCTGTCTGAAGTTCCTCAGCGAGTTTTGGACCTCCGCCTTTACCAAATACATACTCTTTTTCCCCTGTTAGCTGGCTTTCAAAGTAGGCCATATTTTCTACAACTCCAATTACCTCATGGTCGGTTTTCAAAGCCATAGCACCCGCTCTAGCTGCAACAAATGCCGCTGTAGGATGTGGTGTTGTAATAATCACTTCTTTACAAGCAGGAAGCATAGAGTGAACGTCTAATGCGACATCACCTGTTCCGGGAGGTAAGTCTAGTAGAAGATAATCTAATTCTCCCCATTCAACTTCTGTAAAAAAGCTTGTCAACATTTTTCCAAGCATAGGTCCTCGCCAGATAACAGGTGAATTATCTTCTACAAAGAAGCCCATGGAAATAACTTTTACTCCGAAACGGTCAACTGGGATAATCTTTTCACCTTCTACTACAGGACGCTGTGTGATTCCCATCATATCTGGAACGCTGAATCCATAAATGTCAGCATCAATTAAACCAACTTTCTTTCCTAAACGAGCTAGAGAAACGGCCAAGTTAACAGAGACTGTTGATTTACCAACGCCTCCTTTACCGCTGGCAATAGCAATAAATTCAGGCGCATTCGGACTAGTTAGTAAGTTGCCAGTATTCGGCTGCTCAGCACGGTACTGCTGAAGTTCCTCAGGCGTAAACTCAACAAATCGCAGTCCAACCGACTGTACACCTGCTTTTTTTAATTCTTCTACAATTGTGCCTTGAAGGCTCAGCTGTTCACTAGTACCTGTTTTTGCAACAGCAATCTTCAGGCTTATATGCTGTTTTTCAGATTTAATTGTTATTTCTTTAATCGCATCTGTTTCTGATAGTTTTTTATTTAAAAATGGATCTGTAATTTCCCCTACTACTTCTTTTACTTGCTTTTCCGTTAGCATACTCCCACCACCATGTTAAAATCTATTTATTTATACTATCAAGTATATCATACATATTAGATTTTTCTGAATAGAAGGATGCTATGCTTTTTATTTCGGCTTTTCTCCAGTAAAATACCGGCTGACTCCTTCATAAACGGATTCAGCTAACTTTTTTTGATAGCGTTTCGATTGAAGCATTTTACGTTCTGTAGGATTTGATAAGAACCCTACTTCAACCAAAGCACCGGGTGGCTTAGAATGCTTAAGAAGGTAAAGAGTTTGAATAGCTTTTGCTTCACGAGTCGTATTGTCCAGGTTATTTCTTAGCTCTTGTTGAATGAGTTTGGCCACTTGCTCGTTTTCTTTTAGGGATCCGTAATAGAAAGTTTGAGCCCCTCTCCACGCAGAGGATGGAATAGCATTCAAGTGAATACTTAAGTACAAATCAGCATTGGATTTATTAATCATCGTTAAGCGATTTTTTAAGTCTTCTACTTTTCTGCGACTGTATCCTCTTGTATCTTTGGCCGCTAAGTCTTCGTCTTTTTCTCTCGTCATAATAACAAGTGCCCCTTGCTCTTGTAGATAGTCCCGAAGCATTAATGAAATTTTAAGAGTTATTTCTTTTTCAAGCACTTCATCCTCTCCTACCGCTCCTCCATCAACACCGCCGTGTCCAGGATCTAGTACAATAACTTTCCCGCTAAGAGGGAGTGAAAGCGAACCGGATGATGTTCTATGATCTATCTGATATTGTACAATGACAAAAAGAACGAGAAGCGCTATAATTGTGCTCATTATTTTTACTTTAGACATTTTATCCCTTCCCTTCTTGCCTCACCTATTTATTTCTATATGGGACAAGAACGGGAATTATGAGTACTTTTTAATGCAAACGTAACCGACGTCTTTTTTCTGCGGTACGATAACCTTCTTTCCACCAGTCTTGCACATATCCTTGACACAAATAATACAGACCGTCTTGATAAAGATCTGTTACAGACATGCTGACGGCTCCGTACAATGTATCAATTAAAAGAGACTCTTCTTGCTTACTGTGCTTCTGAAAGTCTTCGTAGCCTTTACCACGTTTACTCACCCGGGCACCTAATAAAAATGATTCGATGGCAATATCAAGACAGTACTCCTCCACATGTTCGTCTCCTAGCATATTCCACTGAAACATGGGATGAAAATAACGGCGCAGCCTCTCTTGAAGTAAATCAAACGACAGTTCTCTTAGGACTTTGCGTTCATATTTCATTTCTTTTTCATAACGTTTTTCTTTTAAATATGTAACCTCGTTCACCATAACGCCTCCCTTTTTTACATATTGTCTGCACAAGCCTTCGTCTCATACGCAAACAACAAATAAAAAAAGCCTTGGTCCAAAGACCAAGGCTTGAAACGTAATATAAAATTAACGTTTTGAGAATTGTGGTGCACGACGAGCGCCTTTAAGACCGTATTTTTTACGTTCTTTCGCACGAGCGTCACGAGTTAATAGACCAGCACGTTTTAATGTTCCACGGTATTCAGGGTCTGCTTCTAATAAAGCACGAGAGATTCCGTGACGAATAGCGCCAGCTTGACCTGCATAACCTCCACCATTAACGTTTACAAATACGTCATAGTTACCTACAGTTTCAGTTAAAGCAAGTGGTTGTTTTACTACTTCACGTAGTGCAGCAAATGGAATGTATTCTTCGATTTCACGACCGTTGATTGTTACGCGACCGTTACCTGGTACTAAACGTACACGAGCAACAGAGCTTTTACGACGACCAGTTCCGTAATATTGTACCTGTGCCAAGATAATAACCTCCTCTTATTAATTATCCGCGAAGTTCGTAAACTTCTGGTTTTTGTGCTTCATGTGGATGTGTTTCACCAGCATACACATGTAATTTTTTGAACATTTGACGGCCTAGGCTACCTTTTGGAAGCATGCCTTTGATTCCTAATTCAAGCATTTTCTCAGAGTAGTTAGTACGCATTTCTAATGCTGTACGTTGTTTCAAACCACCTGGGTGCATGCTGTGACGGTAATAAATTTTATCAGTTAATTTTTTACCTGTTAGTTCGATTTTTGACGCATTGATAAGGATCACGTGATCACCAGTATCAACATGTGGTGTAAAAGTTGGTTTATGTTTACCGCGTAAGATTGATGCTACTTCACTTGCTAAACGACCTAAAGTTTTACCTTCAGCATCGACAACATACCATTTACGCTCTACTTCGTTTGCTTTCGCCATGAAAGTTGTACGCATGAGTTTCCCTCCTAATTTTCATCATCAATTATAAAATTATTTCAACCTTCTATTTCAACACGATTAATTTCCGGGGCTAACCGTGGGGTTAAAATACATACCATATGATATATTATATCTTTAAGCTACTAATGTCAAGAAAATGTTACACCAGGTTTAGTTGTCATAGAAAACGCGCCATAAATATAGTCCTTGCGAAGGCGCAGTTTTTCCTGCACGAGGACGTGATTTGCTTTCTAGAATATCTTTTATAGCATCTGGTTCAATACGGCCTTGTCCCACTTCTAAAAGCGTTCCAACAAGAATACGAACCATATTATACAGAAAGCCACTTCCAACGAATCTAAACACAAGCTGACTATTCTCTTCATACATATCAATCTTGTAAATCGTACGAATCTTATCTTCCACTTCTGTTCTCGCTGAACAAAAGCTTGTAAAGTCGTGTGTACCGAGTAAATATGTGATGGCTTTTTTCATTTTTGAGTAGTCTAATGGATAAGGGTAATGGTATGCATAAGAACGAGTGAAAGGATTTCGATCTTCGCCGCGCAAAATATGATAGCGATACTCTTTTGAAGTAACGTCATACCGGGCGTGAAAATGTGCATCAACTTCACATACATTCTTCATTACAATATCATCTGGTAGCATTGAATTCAATGCTTTTTTCCACTTATCACATGGAATATTTAGGTTTGTATCAAAATGAATGACTTGCCCCTGTGCATGAACATTTGTGTCCGTTCGTCCAGAGGCGTAAATCGGAACTTTTTTGTTATGCATTTTCTCTAAAACGGCTTCAATCTCCAGTTGAACAGTTCGCTTATTGGGCTGAACTTGATAACCTGAAAAGTGTGTGCCGTCGTATGCAACTATACATTTTAAACGTTTCATCTTTTCACCAAACAATCTTTACGTTCTAATCAGCACTAAAACAACTGCTACTGCCAGCAGAAGTAAAAGCATAATTGTATCTATGCTTCCCCATTTCAATTGACGATACTTTGTACGCCCTTCTCCGCCTTTATAACCCCTTGCCTCCATGGCAATAGCTAGCTCTTCAGCACGCTTAAATGAACCTATAAATAGAGGAACAAGTAAAGGAACAACAGCTTTCAAACGATCCCTAAGGGGGCCGCTGCTAAAGTCCACTCCTCGTGCTGTCTGCGCTTTAATAATTTTATCTGTCTCTTCCATCAATGTAGGAATAAAGCGAAGAGAAATGGACATCATTAAAGCTAATTCGTGTACGGGAAGCTTAAGCTTTTTAAATGGATTCAGCAAGCTTTCCATTCCATCTGTTACTTCAATAGGCGTAGTCGTTAAAGTTAGCATCGTCGTAATTAAAATTAAGAACAAGAAGCGCAAGGAAATTAAAACACCTTGAATAAGGCCGCCTTTATAGACAGAAAACCATCCCCATTCAAACAAAAGAGGACCTTCCTTTGTCATAAAAATGTGCAAAAGAAACGTGATGATAATAATAAACATAACGGGCTTTAACCCTCTTAAAATAAACGAGACGGGCACTTTACTCATGGCCACTATCATAAGGGTATACACACCTAAAAAAGCATAGCCGATAGGATTATTTGCTAAAAACACAATTAATACATACGCAAATACGAGAAGCAGCTTGGCCCGAGGATCCATTCGATGGACAACCGAATGACCCGGCACATACTTACCAATAATGATTGAGTTCATCATAATCGTTCACCTTGCTGCATAAGGTGCTGCACTTTCTCTACCACCTCAGAAAAGGTAATAACCGTATCCGATGCTTCAAGCTGAAATTTCTCTTGCAGCTTCAGCATAAAGCGAAGCGATTCTGGAACATCCAATCCATATTCTTTTAACTGCGTATGCTGACCAAATACTTCTCTAGGTGACCCTTTCATCGCAATCGTTCCCTTATTCATCACAATTAGCTCATCTGCGTACATAGCTGCATCTTCCATGCTGTGAGTCACGAGAATCGTCGTCAAGCCTTTTTCTTTATGAAGACGATAAATCATATTCATAATTTCTTGACGCCCTCTAGGGTCCAATCCAGCAGTTGGCTCATCTAAAATTAGCACACTAGGATTCATCGCTAGAATACCTGCTATCGCTACACGACGCATTTGTCCACCACTCAAATCAAAAGGAGATCTGGCGAGAATGTCTTCTGGCAATCCTACTAACTTGATAAGCTCTCTTGCTTTTTGCTTTGCTTCTTTTTCCGAAACGCCATAATTCATTGGTCCAAAAGCTATATCTTTTTCCACCGTTTCTTCAAAAAGCTGATGTTCTGGAAATTGAAACACCACGCCTACTTGCTGACGAATAGCTTTTAAATTCTTTTCTTTTCGATTGGCTTTAATGGTGCGCTCACCGATTTGAATTTCACCAGCAGTTGGCTTCAATAAGGCATTCAGATGCTGTATGATTGTTGATTTCCCAGAACCAGTATGGCCAATAACAGCCAAAAATGTACCTGATTGAATGTTTAAATTTAAGTCATGTAGAGCAATTCGTTCAAATGGTGTATTAACTTGATAACGGTGCTCTACTTCTTTGAATATAATGTCCATAGTTCGTCCACCAAGTCCTCATCTGTTAAATGAATTTTTGATAAAGGAATTCCTACGGAAGCAAAACGATGGCTTAGTTTAACGGAAAACGGCAAGTCTAGTCCAATATCCGTTAACTTGGAACCTAATGCAAATACTTCGCGTGGAGTACCTGTTGCATAGATCTTCCCTTTGTTCATCACAACGACTCTGTCAGCCATTGCTACTTCATCTAAATCGTGAGTAATTGAAATAACCGTCAGTTGTTTTTCTTCTTTTAATTTTCTAACAGTTTCAAGTACTTCAGTTCGCCCAATAGGATCTAACATAGATGTTGCTTCATCTAGAATGATGACAGATGGCTGTACGGCAATTATACCCGCAATGGCCACACGCTGTTTTTGTCCACCTGATAGCTGATGAGGCTCTTGATCCAGAAAAGCACTCATATTGACCATTTCGATTGCTTCAGGTATACGTTTTTCCATAATCTCAAATGGAATCCCGTTGTTTTCAAGCCCAAAAGCAATATCGTCTTGAACGGTTGAGCCAACAAATTGATTATCTGGATTTTGAAACACCATTCCAATCTGCTTGCGCACATCCCATATTGTTTCTTCAGATAAAAGAGTATCGCCCACTCGAACCGTTCCTTTTTCAGGTAGCAAAAGGCCGTTTAGAATTCGTGCCAGCGTCGACTTACCAGATCCATTATGTCCAGCTATCGCTAACCATTCACCTTTATAAGCAGAGAGAGAAAGGTGATCTAATGTTAGGTCTGCTTCAGGATCGTATCGAAAGCATAAATCTTTTACCTCTAAAGACATTTCTTTCAACGCTATCTTCCTCTCAGCTTTTTCTATTGCAGCATTGCCTACATTGATTTTTTACGCTATTTACCCAGTTTTAGGTATAAAAAAAGGGCAACGACTAGTTACACACTGTCTCGCCCTTTTCTATCTGTATTAAAAATATTAAACTAATTCAATGATAACCATTGGAGCACCGTCACCACGGCGAGGTCCAACTTTTAAGATACGAGTGTAACCGCCTTGGCGATCTTCGTAGCGAGTAGCAATATCGCTGAATAGTTTTTGTAAAGCGCTTTGACCAGCTTCTTCGTTAGCTACTTCATTACGGATGTAAGATGCAGCTTGACGACGAGCGTGTAGATCTCCACGTTTACCTAAAGTAATCATTTTTTCAACAGTTGAACGTAATTCTTTTGCACGAGCTTCAGTTGTCTCAATGCGTTCACTGATGATTAAATCAGTTGTTAAATCACGAAGAAGCGCCTTGCGTTGTGCGCTTGTACGACCTAATTTACGGTAAGACATGTGAGGTCCCCTCCTTTGTTAAGTAGTTAAACAGGTAGATATAATCAGTCGTCCTTACGTAGACCCAAACCTAATTCTTCAAGTTTAGCTTTAACTTCTTCTAAAGATTTACGGCCTAAGTTACGAACTTTCATCATATCTTCTTCTGTTTTATTAGCAAGCTCTTGTACAGTATTGATGCCTGCTCGTTTTAAGCAGTTGTAAGAACGAACAGATAAATCCAGTTCCTCGATCGTCATCTCTAGAACTTTTTCTTTCTGGTCTTCTTCTTTTTCTACCATAATCTCTGCTTTTTGAGCTTCATCTGTTAAGTTAACGAAGATATTTAAGTGTTCAGTTAGAATCTTTGCACCTAAAGCAACAGCTTTTTCTGGCTCGATGCTACCGTCAGTCCAAACATCCAACGTTAACTTATCGTAATTTGTCATTTGACCAACACGAGTATTCTCTACATAATACGATACGCGAGTAACAGGCGTATAGATTGAATCAATTGGAAGTACACCAATTGGTTGGTCTTCACGCTTGTTAGCATCGGCAGGATTATAACCTCGACCTGTGCGAGCAGTAAGTCTCATACGGAAATGAGCATCTGACTCAAGTGTTGCAATATGAAGATCCGGATTTAGAACTTCGATATCGCTGTCTGCTTGAATGTCAGCAGCCGTTACTGTACCAGGACCTTTAACATCGATCTCAAGTGTTTTCTCTTCATCAGAGTAAATCTTTAACGCTAACTTTTTAACGTTTAAAATGATGTTTGTTACATCTTCAACAACTCCAGGAACTGTTGAAAATTCATGTAATACACCTTCAATTTGAATAGATGTTACAGCTGCACCAGGGAGTGAGGATAATAGGATACGACGTAAGGAGTTACCCAAAGTAGTACCATATCCACGCTCAAGTGGTTCGACGACGAATTTACCGTACTTTCTATCATCGCTGATTTCTACCGTTTCGATTTTTGGCTTTTCAATCTCTATCAATATAAACCCTCCTTCAAAACGTCGAAACCTCGGCTAGACGGCTGATTTCTCAAATGCCTAACCGAAATTCCCTATTAGACAGTTCCCGAATGTGCACAACAAATGGAAAACATTTCGTTGCATGAATAAATTCTACACCATCATCATTATAGACAACGAAATAGAATCTATACATATTAATTATACACGACGACGTTTTGGTGGGCGGCATCCGTTGTGAGGTACAGGAGTAACATCTTTAATAGCTGTTACTTCTAAACCTGCAGCTTGAAGAGCACGGATAGCTGCTTCACGACCAGCACCAGGGCCTTTAACTGTAACTTCAAGAGTTTTCATTCCGTTATCCATAGAAACTTTAGCAGCAGTTTCAGCAGCCATTTGCGCAGCAAATGGAGTAGATTTACGAGAACCTCTGAAGCCAAGTGCGCCTGCACTAGACCAAGCAATCGCATTACCGTGAACATCTGTAATTGTTACAATAGTGTTGTTAAACGTTGAGCGAATATGAGCTACACCAGCTTCAATATTCTTTTTCACGCGACGTTTACGTGTATTAGTTTTACGTGCCATCTGTTAATGACCTCCCTTACTAATTATTTCTTCTTGTTCGCTACAGTACGGCGTGGGCCTTTACGTGTACGAGCATTGTTTTTACTGTTTTGACCACGAACTGGTAAACTACGACGGTGGCGGATACCACGGTATGAACCAATCTCAATTAAACGTTTGATGTTTAAAGAAACTTCACGACGAAGATCGCCTTCTACTTTATAGCTATCTAAAATATCACGAATTTTACCTAATTCTTCTTCTGTTAAGTCACGAACGCGAGTATCTTCAGAAACTCCAGCTTCAGCTAGAACTTTTTCAGCAGTTGGACGACCAATACCGAAAATGTATGTTAATGAAATTACTACACGCTTGTCACGAGGAATATCAACACCAGCAATACGTGCCATATGAATAGTGCACCTCCTTATTGATTAACCTTGTTTTTGTTTATGCTTAGGGTTTTCACAAATTACCATTACTTTACCTTTTCTACGGATAACTTTACATTTTTCGCAGATTGGTTTAACTGATGGTCTGACTTTCATGTTTCATACCTCCTTGATAGTACGGAGTGCATAGGTTTTATTTGAAACGGTACGTAATTCTACCGCGAGTTAAATCGTATGGTGACAATTCTACAGTTACTTTATCACCAGGTAAGATTCGAATGAAATGCATGCGAATTTTTCCTGATACGTGAGCAAGTACTGTATGACCATTTTCTAATTCTACCTTGAACATAGCGTTAGGTAAAGTTTCAGCAACTGTACCTTCAACTTCAATTACATCGTCTTTTGCCATTAAAGTGCTCTCCTTTCTTTGAAACAGTAACAAGCTATCATTAAACGACTTAAAAAGAACCTGTTCTGAACATCCGGAGATCGTAATCATTAAATTCAAGATGATTGACGCTAATATACATCTTTACCATTTTAACAGCAATTCAGACGAAAAACGATCATCGTGAATTTAGATAATTACTGTTTACTGTCCAGTGCATCTAGCGAGGAATGGATAGAGATAACATCCTTTAACATTACAATGCTGTCAGAATTTCATATCCCGTCTCAGTAATTGCAATAGTATGTTCGAAGTGCGCACACATTTTACCATCTACTGTGACAACTGTCCAGTTATCAGGTAATGTTTTTACATATCGCATACCAGCATTCACCATTGGCTCAACTGCCAATACCATGCCTGGACGTAGACGCGGTCCTTTATTCGGTGGACCATAATGAGGTACTTGCGGATCTTCATGTAAGTCTTTGCCGACCCCATGGCCAACATATTCTCTTACAATCGAAAAGTTACGTGATTCTGCGTACTGTTGAATAGCATGTGAAATATTCGACAAACGCTCACCCGGCTTAGCTTCTGCTAATCCCTTGTAGAGAGATTGCTCAGTCACATTAAGCAGCTCTTGATTTTCTAATGAAATCTTTCCTACTCCATATGTCCAAGCTGAATCACCGTGATAGCCACCGAATTTAGCTCCGATGTCTAAACTGATGATATCTCCTTCATTAAGCTTGCGTTCACCCGGAATACCATGAACTAATTCTTCATTCACAGAAACACATACACTGCCGCGAAAACCATTATACCCTTTAAAAGACGGAATTGCATCATGTTGACGAATAAAATTTTCAGCAATTGCATCCAATTCTATAGTCGTAATACCTGGAGCGATATGCTTTTTTAACTCTAGATGAGTTAAAGCCACGATTCGTCCAGCTTCACGCATGACCTCAATTTCCTCTGGTGTCTTGCAAATGATCATTGCTTAACCCCAGCAAGTAATTGACGAACATCCTCAAACACAATGTTAATATCTTGATTACCATTAATATTGCGTAGATAACCTTTTTCTTGATAGAAATCAAGTAGAGGTTGAGATTGTTTAACATTAACTGAAAGTCTAGTTGAAACCGTCTCAGCATTGTCATCTGCACGTTGGTAAAGCTCTCCGCCACATTTGTCACAAACTCCTTCTTTCGCAGGAGGATTGAATACTAAGTGGTAAGTAGCTCCGCAATCTTTACAAATGCGGCGTCCAGTAAGACGCTCCATTAAAATGCTTTGATCTACATCAATATTAATCACATAATCAATTTGCTTGTTTAGTTCTTTTGTAATTGTTTCAAGAGCTTCTGCTTGGGCTACTGTTCTTGGGAAGCCATCAAGTAAAAAGCCGTTTTCACAATCTTGTTTGTTTAAACGCTCGCGCACAATTCCAATTGTTACTTCATCAGGAACAAGGTTACCTTGGTCCATAAATGATTTAGCTTTTAAACCTAGTTGCGTTCCTTCTTTAATTGCAGCTCGGAACATATCTCCTGTTGAGATATGAGGGATATCGTAATGCTCAACGATTTTTTCTGCTTGAGTACCTTTCCCAGCACCAGGAAGGCCCATTAACACTAAATTCATTTCTTGCTTCCCCCTCAGTATCTTATCCGTTTAATGGGAAAGCAGCTTGCTTCCCACTAAACAGCTTTACTTAATAAATCCCTTATAATGGCGTTTCACTAATTGACTCTCAAGCTGTTTCATTGTCTCAAGAGCTACACCGACAACAATTAACAAACTAGTACCGCCGATCTGAGCAGATGATGGTAAGTTTGCAATTTTGATGAACAGAACCGGCAACACAGCAATTAACGCAAGGAATATCGAACCGATTAATGTCAGACGATATAACACTTTCGTTAAATAAGCTTGTGTGCTTTTACCAGGACGGATGCCTGGGATGTAGCCACCTTGCTTTTTCAAGTTCTCTGCTACTTGTTCAGGGTTAACTTGAACAAATGTATAGAAGTAACAAAAAGCAATGATTAACGCTACATACACTATCATACCAATTGGCTTAGTATAGTCAAATGTATTCTGAATCCACGTCGTTACATCATTTGGACCGAAAAATGATGCAATTGTTGGTGGTGTGATAATAAATGAAACTGCAAAGATAACAGGAATAACCCCAGCTGCATTTACTTTTAACGGTAAATGAGTGGATTGACCTCCAACAGGATTACGACCAGCTGAACCCTTTGCATATTGAATAGGAATTTTTCGTAGCGCTTGTTGGAAGTAAATAACCCCAACAATAATAGCTAAAACTGCAATCGCAATTAAAACTACCGTTACGATACGAATGAATAATTGATCCCCAACGTCTTCAAATTGCTGTGCATAAATTTGATTTAATGTTGTCGGAATACCAGCTGCAATCCCAGCAAAGATAATGATGGAAATACCGTTACCTACGCCTTTTGCAGTAATCTGCTCTCCTAACCACATTAAGAAGGCAGTACCTGCCGTTAACACTGTAGCAATTAGAAGATACGTAGAAATTCCTGGATTAGCGATCAATTGTCCGCCCGAAATATTGTTGAATCCTATAGACATACCTAAAGCCTGGATAAATCCAAGCACAATTGTTCCATAACGAGTTACTTGAGCTAATTTACGGCGCCCAACATCTCCCTGCTTTGACCATTCTGTAAACTTAGGTACAACATCCATCTGCAATAATTGGACGATGATGGATGCTGTAATATAAGGCATAATGCCCATAGCAAGAATGGAGAAGTTTTTTAACGCGCCGCCGCCAAATGTATTCAGAACCCCGAATACATTTAACCCATCTTGCAATTTTAGTACATCCGTATTAACACTTGGTACAGGAATAAATGTACCAATTCGGAAGACAATTAACATTAACAAAGTGAAAAAGATTTTTTGTCTTATTTCACGCACGCGCATTAAATTGGAGATTGTTTGAAACATTAGATCACCTCAACTGTACCGCCAGCAGCTTCGATAGCTTCTTTAGCAGTTGAAGAGAATTTAGCAGCTTTAACAGTTAGCTTAGAGTTTAATGTACCGTTTCCTAGTACTTTAACGCCAGCTTTTGCTTTGCTTACTAAACCAGTTTCGATTAATAATTCTGGTGTTACTTCAGTTCCATCTTCAAAACGGTTAAGAGCTTCTAAATTAACGATCGCGTATTCTTTGCGATTGATATTAGTGAACCCACGTTTTGGAAGACGACGGAATAAAGGAGTTTGACCACCTTCGAAGCCAGGTCTTACGCCACCGCCAGAGCGAGCGTTTTGCCCTTTGTGACCTTTACCTGAAGTCTTTCCGTTACCTGAACCAGTACCACGACCTACACGGTTACGTACTTTACGTGAACCTTCAGCTGGTTTCAATTCATGAAGTTTCATTCCGGAGCACCTCCTTAGAGTGACAATTTATACTTATTGCTCTTTTACTGTAACAAGGTGAGCTACTTTGTTAATCATTCCGCGAATTGCAGGATTATCGTCTTGAACGACAGTTTGATTTAACTTACGTAGGCCAAGTGTACGAACAGTTACACGTTGATCTTCTGGACGACCAATTACGCTACGAGTAAGGGTAATTGCTAGTTTGTTTGCCATTCCATATCCCTCCCTTATCCTAACAGTTCTTCTACAGTCTTGCCACGTAGTTTTGCAACATCTTCAGCACGTTTTAGGTTAGCTAAACCGTTAAGAGTTGCACGTACCATGTTGATTGGAGTGTTTGAACCTAAAGATTTAGATAGAATATCACTTACTCCACCCAATTCTAGTACCGCACGAACTGGGCCACCAGCGATAACTCCTGTACCTTCAGAAGCAGGTTTTAAGAAAATTTGACCTGCACCAAATTGTCCAAGGATTTCGTGTGGAATAGTTGTACCAACCATAGGTACAGTAATTAAGTTTTTCTTCGCATCTTCAATTGCTTTACGGATTGCATCTGGTACCTCTTGTGCTTTACCAGTACCGAATCCAACGTGACCGTTTTTGTCACCAACTACAACTAATGCAGCGAAGCGGAAACGACGTCCACCTTTCACAACTTTAGCTACGCGGTTAACGGTAACAACACGTTCTTCAAGCTCTAATTTATTTGGATCAATACGACGCATGATTTTCCCTCCTTTTACAATTAGAATTGTAATCCAGCTTCACGAGCAGCGTCAGCTAATGCTTTAACACGGCCATGATATAAATAACCGCCACGGTCGAATACTACTTCGTTTACACCTTTTTCTACTGCGCGTTTAGCGACTAATTCGCCAACTTTGATAGCAGCTTCAGTGTTACCAGTGCTTTCTAAAGTCAGGTCTTTATCTAACGTTGAAGCACTTGCGATTGTTACTGAATTTAAATCGTCGATAACTTGTGCGTAAATATGTTGATTAGAACGGAACACGTTTAAACGCGGACGAGTTGCAGTTCCAGATAACTTCGCACGAACACGAGCATGTCTTTTTTTACGAACTTTGTTTTTATCAAGCTTCGTGATCATTTCGGGCACTCCTTTCTTTTACCTAACCGGCATTACTTCTTAGCAGTTTTACCTTCTTTACGACGTACATATTCGCCTTCGTAACGAATACCTTTACCTTTGTAAGGCTCTGGTGGACGAACGTCACGAATATTTGCAGCTAATGCACCTACGCGTTCTTTATCAATACCTTTAATAACGATCTTAGTTTGAGAAGGAACTTCGATTTCGATTCCTGTTTCAGGAGTAATCTCAACTGGGTGAGAGTATCCAACGCTCAATACTAATTTGCTACCAGATTTTTGTGCACGGTAACCTACACCGACTAATTCTAAACCACGTTCGAATCCTTTAGTAACACCTTCAACCATGTTACCTAAAAGGCTACGAGTAGTTCCGTGAAGAGCGCGGTGCTCTTTATTGTCACTAGGACGATTAACAACTAATACGTTGTCTTCAACTTTAATTTCGATTTCAGGGTGGAATGTACGAGTTAATTCACCCTTTGGTCCTTTTACAGTTACAGTGTTGCTCTCGTTCGTAACTGTAACACCTGCTGGAAGTTCTAAAGGCTTTTTACCAACACGTGACATAGTTACACCTCCATTCACATTTAAAACTTATTACCAAACGTACGCTAATACTTCTCCACCAGCTTGCTTTTGACGAGCTTCTTTGTCAGTTAAAACACCTTGAGAAGTAGAAACGATTGCGATACCTAAACCGTTAAGTACACGTGGTACTTCGTTATTTTTTGCATAAACACGTAGACCAGGTTTACTGATACGTTTTAAGCCTGTAATTACACGTTCGTTATTTGAACCGTATTTTAAGAAGATACGGATAATACCTTGTTTGTTGTCTTCGATGTATTCTACATCACGTACGAAACCCTCACGCTTAAGGATTTCTGCAATTTGCTTCTTAATGTTAGAAGCAGGAACTTCAATTTTCTCATGACGAACCATGTTCGCATTGCGGATACGAGTTAGTAAATCTGCAATAGGATCAGTCATTACCATATTAATTTACCTCCTTCCCAAACTTGGGTTTTACCAACTAGCTTTTTTAACACCAGGAATTTGACCTTTATAAGCAAGCTCACGGAAACAAATACGGCAAAGCTTGAATTTACGTAGTACTGAGTGTGGACGTCCACAACGTTCGCAACGTGTATACTCTTGTACTTGGAATTTTTGCTGGCGTTTTTGCTTCGCAATCATTGATTTTTTAGCCACATTTTCGCCTCCTCTGCTTAACGTTGGCAGTTATTACTTCTGGAATGGCATACCGAACTGAGTTAAAAGCTCACGAGCTTCTTCATCAGTGTTTGCTGTTGTAACAATAACGATATCCATACCACGAACTTTAGTTACTTTATCATAATCGATCTCTGGGAAGATCAATTGTTCTTTAACACCTAACGTGTAGTTTCCACGACCATCAAATGCTTTTTTAGATACACCACGGAAATCACGCACACGTGGAAGTGATACTGATACTAGTTTATCGAAGAATTCGTACATACGCTCGCCGCGTAAAGTAACTTTCGCACCGATTGGCATACCTTCACGAAGACGGAAACCAGCGATAGATTTTTTCGCACGAGTTACAACAGGTTTTTGACCAGTGATTTCAGCTAGTTCTTCAACAGCATTATCTAAAGCTTTTGAGTTAGAAACAGCATCACCGATACCCATGTTGATTACGATCTTGTCGATTTTTGGCACTTGCATTACAGATTCATAATTAAACTTGCTAACTAGAGCAGGAGTAATCTCTTTTGTAAATTTCTCTTTAAGACGGTTCATGTGAACTAAACCTCCCTTCACATTTCATTAATTATTTATCTAAAGTTTCACCAGATTTTTTTGCTACACGTACCTTTTTGCCATCGATAACTTGGTACCCAACACGAGTTGGCTCACCAGATTTAGGATCCAACGGCATTACGTTTGATACGTGGATAGGTGCCTCTTGGCTAACGATTCCACCTTGTGGATTTACTTGAGAAGGTTTAGAGTGTTTTTTCACAACGTTCACACCTTCAACAAGTACACGGTCTTTCTTTGGGAAAGCTGCAAGTACTTCACCTTGCTTACCTTTGTCTTTACCAGAGATAACCACTACTTTGTCGCCCTTTTTAACATGCATCCTATTCGCACCTCCTTAAAAGGCATTTTGTATTTGTTCTATATATCAATTAGATAACTTCTGGAGCTAATGATACGATCTTCATGAAGTTGTTATCACGTAATTCACGAGCAACTGGTCCGAAGATACGAGTACCACGTGGTCCTTTGTCGTCACGGATGATTACGCAAGCATTTTCGTCGAAACGGATGTAAGAACCGTCAGTACGGCGAACACCACTTTTTGTACGTACAACAACAGCTTTAACAACGTCACCTTTTTTAACAACGCCTCCTGGTGTTGCTTGTTTCACCGTACAAACGATAACATCACCAATGTTTGCTGTCTTGCGACCTGAACCACCAAGTACTTTAATAGTAAGTACCTCACGTGCACCAGAGTTGTCTGCAACTTTTAAACGAGATTCTTGTTGAATCATGTACGAAACCTCCCTTCGGATGAATCATTCTTATCCGATCTATCTTAACTATTAGATGATAACAGCTTTTTCTACAACTTCTACTAGACGGAAACGTTTAGTAGCTGATAACGGACGAGTTTCCATGATCTTCACGATATCGCCTAGTTGAGCTGTATTGTTTTCATCGTGAGCTTTGAATTTCTTTGAGTATTTTACACGCTTGCCATAAAGCGAATGCTTTTTGTAAGTTTCAACAAGAACAGTAACAGTCTTATCCATTTTGTCAGAAACTACGCGGCCAGTGTAAACTTTACGTTGGTTGCGTTCACTCATTCTGAAAGCCTCCTCTCAGACTTAATTATTTATTAGCAGCAATCTCTCTTTCACGAACTACAGTTTTCATACGAGCGATCGATTTGCGCACTTCGCGAATACGAGTAGTATTCTCTAATTGTCCAGTCGCTAATTGGAAACGAAGGTTAAACAACTCTTCTTTTAAAGCCTTAACTTTTTGTTCAATTTCAGCAGTGGTAAGGTCACGAATTTCATTAGCTTTCATTAGAATCACCACCAATTTCTTCACGTTTTACAAACTTACATTTTACAGGTAGCTTGTGTGCAGCTAAACGTAAAGCTTCACGTGCAACCTCTTCAGATACACCTGAAATTTCAAACATTACTTTTCCAGGTTTAACAACTGCTACCCAACCTTCAGGAGCACCTTTACCAGAACCCATTCGGACTTCTAGAGGCTTAGCAGTATAAGGTTTAGAAGGGAAAATTTTAATCCATACTTTACCGCCACGTTTCATGTAACGAGTCATTGCGATACGAGCAGCTTCGATTTGACGGTTTGTAATCCAAGAAGCTTCAGTAGCTTGTAAACCGAATTCACCGAAATGTACTTCCGTACCACCTTTAGCGCGTCCACGCATTTTTCCGCGGTGTTCGCGACGATATTTAACGCGTTTTGGTAATAACATAATTATTTTCCTCCTTCCTCAGTTTTCTTTTTAGTAGGAAGAACCTCTCCACGATAGATCCATACTTTCACACCAAGTTTACCATAAGTAGTATCTGCTTCAGCGTGAGCATAGTCAATATCAGCGCGAAGTGTATGAAGTGGAACTGTACCTTCACTGTAATATTCAGAACGAGCAATATCAGCTCCGCCTAAACGACCAGATACCATTGTTTTGATACCTTGTGCGCCAGCACGCATGCTACGTTGGATAGCTTGCTTTTGAGCACGACGGAATGATACACGGTTCTCAAGTTGGCGAGCGATGTTTTCAGCTACTAGTTTAGCATCTAAATCTGCTCGTTTAATTTCAAGGATGTTAATGTGTACACGCTTGCCTGTTAATTGGTTAAGAGCTTTACGAAGTGATTCTACTTCAGTACCACCTTTACCAATTACCATACCAGGTTTTGCAGTGTGGATCGTTACGTTTAAGCGGTTAGCAGCGCGTTCGATTTCAACTTTAGAAACAGCTGCATCGTTTAAACGTTTAGCGATATATTCACGTACTTTTAAGTCTTCATGTAATAAGTCAGCGTAGTCTTTGCCAGCGAACCATCTTGATTCCCAATCACGGATGACACCGACGCGAAGACCGACCGGATTTACCTTTTGACCCATGAATTATCCCTCCTTCTTTTCTGATACCACGATTGTGATGTGGCTTGTGCGCTTGTTAATTTGGCTTGCACGTCCCATAGCGCGTGGACGGAAACGTTTTAAAGTTGGACCTTCGTTAACAAAAGCGTCAGTAATAACTAAATTGTTAGCGTCCATTTCATAATTGTGTTCTGCATTGGCAATAGCAGATTTTAATACTTTCTCAACGACTGGAGAAGCAGCCTTCGGCGTGTGAAGTAGCACTGCTAGCGCTTCACCCACTTGCTTACCTCGAATTAAATCTACAACTAAACGAACTTTACGAGGAGCAATACGTACTGTTCTCGCGACAGCTTTAGCTTGCATTTAAAAGCCTCCTCTCATATTAGCGTCTTGTTTTCTTATCATCACTTGCGTGACCTTTGTAAGTACGAGATGGTGCGAATTCACCAAGTTTGTGACCTACCATGTCTTCAGTAACATAAACTGGTACATGTTTACGACCGTCATATACAGCAATTGTATGACCAATGAACTGAGGGAAGATAGTTGAACGACGAGACCAAGTTTTTACTACTTGCTTGCTGTCAGTTTCGTTTAACTTCTCAATTTTGTTGATTAAATGGTCATCTACAAAAGGTCCTTTCTTTAAGCTGCGACCCATAAATGAACCTCCCTTCGTGATTGTCCTACGGTTCGTTTGAACCGTAGCTCAATCCCGTTATTTTTTACGACGACGAACGATAAATTTATCGGATTTGTTTTTCTTCTTACGAGTTTTGTAACCAAGTGTTGGTTTACCCCATGGACTCATTGGAGACTTACGTCCGATTGGAGCACGTCCTTCACCACCACCGTGTGGGTGATCGTTAGGGTTCATTACAGAACCACGTACAGTTGGACGGATACCTAACCAACGAGAACGACCGGCTTTACCGATGTTGATTAACTCGTGTTGTTCGTTACCAACTTGACCTACAGTTGCACGACAAGTTGCAAGGATCATGCGTACTTCACCAGAAGTTAAACGTACTAATACGTATTTACCTTCTTTACCAAGTACTTGAGCAGATGTACCTGCAGAACGAACTAATTGTCCACCTTTACCAGGTTTCAATTCGATGTTGTGTACTACTGTACCAACAGGAATGTTAGCTAAAGGAAGCGCGTTACCTACTTTAATGTCAGCTTCAGGACCTGACATAACTTCTAAACCTACTTTTAGGTTTTTAGGAGCAAGGATGTAACGTTTTTCACCATCAGCATAATGAATTAATGCGATGTTAGCTGAACGGTTTGGATCATATTCGATTGTAGCAACGCGTCCAGGTATTCCATCTTTATCGCGTTTAAAATCGATGATACGGTATTGACGCTTGTGCCCACCACCTTGGTGACGAACAGTCAATTTACCTTGGTTGTTACGACCACCTTTTCTCTTGACAGGTGCAAGTAACGATTTTTCTGGTTTGTCAGTAGTAATTTCAGCGAAATCAGAAACTGACATGCCACGACGACCATTTGAGGTTGGTTTATACTTTTTAATCGCCATCTCAATTTCCCTCCTTCTCTAGTAATCTTAAGCTTCGAAGAATTCGATTTCGTTGCTCTCTTGAGTTAGTGTTACTACCGCTTTACGACGACGGTTAGTAAGACCACTGTAGCGACCTACACGCTTGAATTTACCTTTGTAGTTCATGATGTTTACTTTTTCAACTTTTACGTCAAAGATTTTTTCGATAGCATCTTTAACCTCAGTTTTATTAGCTCTTACATCAACATCAAACGTATATTTTTTCTCAGCCATTAAGTCTGTTGAACGTTCTGTAATTACGGGGCGCTTAATAATATCACGAGGATCTTTCATTATGCAAGCACCTCCTCTACTTTTTCAACTGCGTCTTTAGTGATTACAAGCTTATCATGGTTCATAACGTCTAATACGCTTAAACCATTAGCTGCAACAACTGTTACACCAGGAATATTACGTGCTGAAAGTGCAACGTTTTCGTTAAGATCAGCAGTTACTACTAATGCTTTGCGTTCTACTGTTAGGTTTTTAAGAACTGCTACCATTTCTTTTGTTTTTGGAGCATCAAAAGAAAGAGCTTCAAGAACAACGATGCTGTTATCTTGAACTTTAGTTGATAATGCAGACTTAATTGCTAAACGACGAACTTTTTTAGGTAATTTGTAGCTATAGCTTCTTGGAACTGGACCAAATACTACGCCACCACCACGCCATTGTGGAGAACGGATAGATCCTTGACGAGCACGACCAGTACCTTTTTGACGCCATGGCTTACGGCCACCGCCTCTTACTTCAGAACGATTTTTAACTTTAGAAGTACCTTGACGTTGAGATGCGCGTTGCATTACGATCGCGTCGAAAAGTACTTTGTTGTTTGGTTCGATACCGAAAACGGCATCTTGAAGTTCGATTTCTCCAACGTTTTCACCGTTTTGGTTAAACAATGCTACTTTTGGCATTGGTTATTCCTCCTTTCTCGAAGAATTATTATTTAGATTTAACTGCAGATTTAACAGTAACTAGAGATTTTCTAGCTCCTGGCACGTTACCTTTTACTAATAAAAGATTGCGTTCTGCGTCAACTTTAACGATTGATAAGTTTTGCACAGTGATGCGCTCTCCACCCATGCGTCCTGGTAATAATTTACCTTTGAATACGCGGTTTGGAGCTACAGGACCCATTGAACCTGGGCGACGGTGGTAGCGAGAACCATGAGACATAGGTCCGCGAGATTGTCCGTGGCGTTTAATAGCACCTTGGAAACCTTTACCTTTTGAGATTCCTGTTACATCAATTACATCGCCTTCTGCGAAAATATCAACCTTGACTTCTTGACCAACTTCATATGCTGAAGCGTCCACACCGCGTAACTCACGGATGAAGCGCTTAGGAGCAGTATTAGCTTTAGTAGCATGTCCTTTTGCAGGTTTGTTAGATAGTTTTTCACGGATATCTTCGAAACCTAATTGGATCGCTTCGTAACCGTCTGTCTCAGCGTTTTTAACTTGAAGAACTACGTTAGCAGAAGCTTCAATTACTGTTACTGGGATCAAGTCACCATTTTCAGCAAATACTTGAGTCATACCGATCTTTCTTCCTAAGATTCCTTTGGCCATTAGTCACACCTCCTAAGTATCTTTTCATTCTTTATTTTAAATTAAAGTTTAATTTCGATATCTACACCAGATGGTAAGTCTAAACGCATTAATGAATCAACAGTTTGTGGTGTTGGATTCACGATATCAATTAAGCGTTTATGCGTGCGCATTTCGAACTGCTCACGAGAATCTTTATATTTGTGTACTGCACGTAGAATTGTATAAATTGATTTTTCAGTCGGTAATGGAATCGGACCAGATACAGCCGCACCAGAACGTTTTGCAGTTTCTACGATTTTCTCAGCAGATTGATCAAGAATTCTGTGATCATATGCTTTTAAACGAATGCGAATTTTTTCTTTTGCCATTATTTTCCCTCCTTTTTCGCCTATTTTACAATAGACATTCTCCGCGGAAATTTCCCCACACTCGCCATGGCAAAGCGGCCGGGTGTGTCGGCAACCTTCCGCATCATCGCAGTCAAAGACCAACATTTTTATTATACTAAAAATGGGTTCATATTGCAACAATAAAGTTAAAAAACTTTTTTATGTGTCGCACACTTTTTTCATTATATATAAAAGGAGATCATTTTGCAAGTGTAATAGTAAAAACTATCTTTACCTTTTATCACCAAATAAAAAAGGAGTAGGTTACCCTACTCCCTTTACTGAAACGAGAAATTACTCGCTGATTTTAGCTACAACGCCAGCGCCTACTGTACGTCCACCTTCACGGATTGAGAATTTAGTACCTTCTTCAATCGCGATTGGAGCGATAAGTTCAACAGTCATTTCGATGTTGTCGCCAGGCATTACCATTTCTACGCCTTCAGGTAAGTTACAAATACCAGTTACATCAGTTGTACGGAAGTAGAACTGTGGACGGTAGTTTGTGAAGAATGGAGTGTGACGTCCACCTTCATCTTTAGAAAGAACGTATACTTCAGCAGTAAATTTAGTGTGTGGAGTGATTGAGCCTGGTTTAGCTAATACTTGTCCACGTTGGATTTCTTCACGTGCTACACCACGAAGTAAAGCACCGATGTTGTCGCCAGCTTCAGCATAGTCAAGAAGCTTACGGAACATTTCTACACCTGTTACAGTAGTAGATTTTGGCTCTTCAGTTAAACCGATGATGTCGATAACGTCACCAACTTTAACTTGTCCACGCTCTACACGACCTGTAGCAACTGTACCACGACCAGTGATTGAGAATACGTCCTCAACTGGCATCATGAATGGTTTTTCAGTGTCACGTTCTGGAGTTGGGATGTACTCATCAACAGCGTCCATAAGCTCGATGATTTTAGCTTCCCAATCAGCTTCGCCTTCAAGAGCTTTAAGAGCAGAACCTTTGATTACTGGTACATCGTCACCAGGGAAGTCGTATTCAGAAAGAAGGTCACGTACTTCCATTTCTACTAATTCAAGTAGCTCTTCGTCGTCTACCATGTCACATTTGTTTAAGAATACAACTAGGTAAGGTACACCTACTTGACGAGAAAGAAGGATGTGCTCACGAGTTTGTGGCATTGGACCATCAGCAGCAGATACTACTAAGATACCGCCATCCATTTGAGCAGCACCAGTGATCATGTTTTTAACATAGTCAGCATGTCCTGGGCAGTCAACGTGTGCATAGTGACGAGTGTCAGTTTCGTACTCAACGTGTGCAGTTGAGATTGTGATTCCACGCTCGCGCTCTTCTGGAGCAGCGTCGATCATGTCGTAAGCCATTGCTGCACCTTTACCACTTTTCTTAGCAAGAACAGTAGTGATAGCAGCTGTTAAAGTTGTTTTACCATGGTCAACGTGACCAATTGTACCGATATTGGCATGTGTTTTTGAACGGTCGAATTTTTCCTTAGCCATTCGAAAATCCTCCTTAAAATTCATGTAGTTTATGTTTTATGAGGCCGTGAAAGGGAATGAACTCCACTTTCACAGCGTACATAAGTAGTTATACTTCAATAAAGAGTGAAAATCAATTATTCACCTTTATTTTTTTTAATAATTTCTTCTGAAATTGATTTAGGAACTTCTTCGTAGTGATCGAAGTGCATAGAATATGTTCCGCGACCTTGAGTGTTTGAACGTAATGCAGTTGCATAACCAAACATTTCAGAAAGTGGAACGAATGCACGTACAACTTGAGCGTTACCGCGTGCTTCCATACCTTCTACACGTCCACGACGAGACGTAATGTCACCCATGATATCTCCTAAGTATTCGTCAGGGATAACAACTTCAACCTTCATCATTGGTTCAAGGATAGCTGGGCTACATTTTGATACTGCGTTTTTAAGAGCCATAGAAGCGGCAATTTTAAACGCCATCTCACTTGAGTCAACGTCATGGTAAGATCCATCAACTAAAGCAGCTTTGATATCGATTAATGGATAACCAGCAACAACACCGTTTTGTAATGCATCTTCAAGACCAGCTTGAACTGCAGGGATGTATTCACGTGGAACTACACCACCAACGATTTTGTTCTCAAATTCAAAGCCTTTTCCTTCTTCGTTAGGTTCGAACTCAATCCAAACGTGACCGAATTGTCCACGACCACCAGATTGACGAGCGAATTTACCTTCAACTTTCGCACCAGCGCGGAAAGTTTCACGGTAAGCTACTTGAGGAGCACCAACGTTTGCTTCTACTTTGAATTCGCGACGCATACGGTCAACGATGATATCAAGGTGAAGCTCACCCATACCAGAGATGATGATTTGACCAGTCTCTGTATTAGTTTCCGCACGGAAAGTTGGATCTTCTTCTTGTAACTTTTGAAGAGCTGTAGTCATTTTATCTTGGTCAGCTTTTGATTTTGGCTCAACAGATAAAGAGATAACTGGCTCTGGGAATTCCATAGACTCAAGAATTACAAGACTCTTTTCGTCACATAGAGTATCACCAGTAGAAGTATCTTTTAATCCTACAGCTGCCGCGATATCTCCAGCGTATACTTCAGAAATCTCTTCACGAGAGTTAGCATGCATTTGTAGGATACGACCTACACGCTCACGCTTACCTTTTGTAGAGTTTTTGATGTATGAACCAGAGCTTAGTACACCAGAGTACACACGGAAGAATGTTAATTTACCAACATAAGGGTCCGTCATAACTTTGAACGCTAATGCTGAGAAAGGAGCGTTGTCGCTAGACTCACGCGTAACTTCTTCTTCTGTGTCAGGTACGATACCTTGGATTGATGGTACATCTACTGGAGATGGTAGGTAATCAATTACTGCATCTAGCATTAATTGTACACCTTTGTTTTTGAATGCTGAACCACAGATAACTGGGTAGAATTCAACGTCACAAGTACCTTTACGGATACCAGCTTTTAGTTCTTCAACTGTAAGCTCGCCTTCGTCTAAGTACTTCATCATTAATTCTTCGTCAAGTTCTGCAACAGCTTCTACTAAGCTTGCACGATATTCTTCAGCTTGCTCTTTGTATTCCTCAGGAATTTCACGAGACTCTGAACGAGTACCTAAGTCATCTTCGTAGAAGTATGCTTTCATTTCCACTAGGTCAATGATTGCTTCGAACTCATCTTCAGCACCAATTGGCAACTGAATTGGGTGAGCATTTGCACCTAAACGATCGTGGATCGTTTTTACAGAGTACAAGAAGTCAGCACCAATTTTGTCCATTTTGTTAACGAATACGACACGGGGAACACCGTACGTAGTCGCTTGACGCCATACTGTTTCTGTTTGAGGCTCAACACCAGATTGAGCATCAAGAACTGCCACAGCGCCATCAAGTACACGTAATGAACGCTCAACTTCAACAGTGAAGTCTACGTGTCCAGGAGTATCAATGATGTTAACGCGGTGACCTTTCCAAGAAGCAGTTGTCGCAGCAGACGTGATAGTGATACCACGTTCTTGCTCTTGCTCCATCCAGTCCATTTGTGAAGCTCCTTCATGAGTTTCACCAATTTTATGGATACGGCCAGTATAATAAAGAACACGCTCAGTTGTTGTTGTTTTACCAGCATCAATGTGAGCCATGATCCCAATATTACGAGTGTTTTCTAAGGAGAACTCTCTTGCCATCTTAGGTATTTCTCCTTCCATATTATAATTTGTTTTTTAAAAAGTTTCGTTAAAAGATTACCAACGGTAATGAGCAAATGCTTTGTTAGCTTCTGCCATTTTGTGAGTATCTTCACGTTTCTTAACTGCAGCACCAGTGTTGTTAGCTGCATCAAGGATTTCGTTAGCTAAACGCTCTTCCATCGTTTTTTCTCCACGAAGACGAGCATAGTTTACTAACCAACGAAGACCTAAAGTAGTACGACGCTCTGGACGTACTTCTACAGGAACTTGGTAGTTAGAACCCCCTACACGGCGTGCTCTAACTTCTAGTACAGGCATGATGTTTTTAAGAGCTTGGTCGAATACTTCCATAGCTTCTTTACCACTGCGCTCTTGTACTAAATCGAATGCTCTATAAAGAATAGCTTGTGACTTACCGCGCTTTCCATCAAGCATCATTTTGTTGATTAAGCGAGATACAAGCTTAGAATTGTAAATCGGATCTGGTAATACGTCTCTTTTTGCAACAGGTCCCTTACGTGGCATTCTACTTCCTCCTTTCACTTTTAAAAGTTTATCTATTAATTGTTAAGCTATTATTTTTTAGCTGCTTTTGGTCGCTTAGTACCATATTTAGAACGACCTTGCATACGGCCATCCACACCAGCAGTATCAAGTGCACCACGTACGATATGGTAACGTACCCCTGGTAAATCTTTTACACGTCCACCGCGGATAAGTACCACGCTGTGTTCTTGTAAGTTGTGACCAATACCTGGGATATAAGCTGTTACCTCGATACCGTTTGTTAAACGTACACGAGCATATTTACGAAGAGCCGAGTTCGGTTTCTTCGGTGTCATAGTACCCACACGTGTACATACACCACGTTTTTGTGGAGAAGATTGGTTAGTTTGAGCTTTTTTGAAGCTGTTGTAACCTCTGTTTAAAGCAGGTGAGTCAGATTTTTTACCTTTACTCACACGACCATTACGGATTAATTGGTTAATAGTAGGCATTTAAATTTTCCTCCTTTCGCCTTTTGTAAGACCACACATCCAGGTGGTTCATTTTTTAGCAAAAAACAAAGTCTTTGAAACTAAAAGTTCAAAAACGTGTTAACTAATAATTGCAACAGTTGCAGCGTTAACTTCTATCCTACAAGCTTGACCAAGCTTTCGCATAGAAGGGACATACGTATACGGAACGTTTTCTTGCTGTGCTGTTTTTGCCACAATGGATGTGACATAAAAATCAGCGTCTTCAGCAATGATGACTTCCTTTACTGTACCTTTTTTTAATGCTTTCACCGTCTGCTTTGTTCCTACAATAATATGATCAGCCTGTAATACTTTTTCATAAGACATTATCATATCCTCCAAAGTAACAGGTAGTTTATAGGAGCACCTTTGATATAGTATCATTCCCTAGAATGGATGTCAACTAACGTTTTGTAGTTTTTTTAAAAAACATCCATTCTAGAGTAATGATTTTATAATTAGTCGATTGTTACCGTTTCTTCAGCTTGGTTTTTGATCGGTTCAGCATTACGATATCTCGTCATACCTGTACCAGCCGGAACTAGCTTACCAATGATAACATTCTCTTTAAGTCCAAGCAACTCATCACGTTTTCCTTTGATTGCAGCATCGGTAAGAACACGCGTTGTTTCTTGGAATGATGCAGCAGATAAGAAGGAATCAGTTTCAAGAGATGCTTTTGTAATACCAAGTAATACAGGACGACCCGTCGCTGGACGATTGCCTTCAAGTAATACTTTTTCATTTGCATCAGTGAATTGGTGAATATCAAGTAATGAACCTGGTAATACATCTGTATCTCCTGAATCCATTACGCGCACTTTACGAAGCATTTGGCGAACCATTACCTCTACGTGTTTATCTCCAATTTCTACCCCTTGCATACGGTATACTTTTTGCACCTCACGAAGCAAGTACTCTTGTACAGCCGTGATGTCTTTTACTTTTAGTAGTTCTTTAGGATCAATTGAACCTTCTGTTAATTCTTGACCACGTGCAATGCGCTGTCCTTCAATAACTTTCAGACGTGCACTGTACGGAGCTGTGTAAGAACGCGTTTCAATCTCTCCTTGAACAGTAATTTCATGTTGACGATCGCGTCCTTCAGAAATGCCGGCAATTGTACCTTCAATTTCAGAAATAACGGCTTGACCTTTAGGGTTACGCGCTTCGAAGATCTCTTGGATACGCGGTAAACCTTGAGTGATATCGTCTCCAGCAACCCCACCTGTATGGAATGTACGCATCGTTAACTGTGTACCTGGCTCACCGATAGATTGAGCAGCGATGATACCAACTGCTTCACCCACTTCAACTTCTGAACCAGTTGCAAGGTTACGACCGTAACATTTTTTACATACACCGTGGCGAGTGTTACAAGTGAATGCAGAACGAATCCATACTTCTTCAACACCAGCATCCACAATTGTTTCAGCTAGGTCTTCTGTAATTAGTTCGTTTTCTTTCACTAACACTTCGTTTGTTCCTGGGTGAAGTAGGGTTTTTCTTGCATAACGTCCAATTAGACGCTCATCAAGTTTCTCAATTTCTTCTGTTCCTTCTTTGATTGCAACAGCCAGAATACCGCGGTCTGTACCACAGTCGTCATCACGTACGATAACGTCTTGTGCCACGTCAACCAGACGACGAGTAAGGTAACCTGAGTCAGCAGTTTTAAGAGCCGTATCGGCAAGACCTTTACGTGCACCATGGGTAGAGATAAAGTACTCTAATACTGTTAAACCTTCACGGAAACTAGATTTGATTGGTAACTCAATGATACGACCAGACGGGTTGGCCATTAGTCCACGCATACCTGCAAGCTGAGTGAAGTTAGATGCGTTACCACGGGCACCAGAGTCACTCATCATGAAGATTGGGTTGCGTTTGTCTAATGACGCCATTAATTTACCCTGGATAACGTCTTTCGCGCTACTCCATACAGAGATAACACGCTCATAACGCTCATCTTCAGTAATTAAACCGCGACGGAATTGTTTTAGTACGTTATCTACTTTAGCTTGCGCTTCTGTTAAGATAACTTCTTTTTCTCCTAAAACCACGATATCAGCTACACCAACTGTAATACCGGCTTTAGTAGAATATTTGAAACCTAGGTCTTTCATACGGTCAAGCATTTTAGAAGTCTCAGTAATTTTGAAACGTTTAAATACTTCAGCGATAATATTACCTAAGATTTTTTTCTTAAACGGTGCGATAGCCGGTTGATTCTTGATGAATTCCTTCACATCTGCACCTTTTTCAACAAAGTACTTCTCAGGAGTTTTCACTTCTAAGTTTTCTCTTGTTGGTTCGTTAATGTATGGGAACGATTTTGGTAAAATTTCGTTGAAAACTAATTTACCAACCGTTGTAACAAGCAACTGTTGATTTTGTGCTTCTGTAAACGTTTCGTTGTTTAAAGAACCTGCATACACACCTACACGTGTATGAAGATGCACATAACCGTTTTGGTACGCTAATAGTGCTTCATTTGTATCCTTGAACACCATACCTTCTCCAACTGCCTCTTCACGCTCAAGCGTTAAGTAGTAGTTACCTAATACCATATCCTGTGAAGGTGTAACAACTGGTTTACCATCTTTAGGGTTCAAGATATTTTGAGCAGCAAGCATTAAGATACGTGCTTCTGCTTGTGCTTCTGCAGATAATGGAACGTGAACCGCCATTTGGTCACCGTCAAAGTCAGCGTTATATGCTGTACATACAAGCGGGTGAAGACGGATAGCGCGACCTTCTACAAGCGTAGGTTCAAATGCTTGAATACCTAGTCTGTGTAGCGTTGGTGCACGGTTTAAAAGAACTGGATGCTCTTTAATAACCGATTCTAATACGTCCCATACTTCAGGTTGCACGCGTTCAATTTTACGTTTTGCACTCTTGATGTTATGAGCTAAACCGCGTTCAACAAGCTCTTTCATTACGAAAGGTTTGAAAAGCTCTAACGCCATTTCTTTTGGAAGACCACATTGATACATCTTTAAGTTCGGACCTACAACGATTACCGAACGGCCAGAGTAGTCAACACGTTTACCTAATAAGTTTTGACGGAAGCGACCTTGCTTACCTTTTAACATGTGAGAAAGAGATTTTAATGGACGGTTACCTGGTCCTGTTACCGGACGTCCGCGACGACCATTATCGATTAATGCATCTACAGCTTCTTGAAGCATACGCTTTTCGTTTTGAACGATAATGCTAGGAGCTCCAAGGTCTAATAAACGCTTTAAGCGGTTGTTACGGTTAATTACACGACGATATAAATCATTTAGATCAGACGTAGCAAAGCGTCCACCATCTAATTGAACCATTGGACGAAGTTCTGGCGGAATAACCGGTAGAACGTCTAAAATCATCCAAGAAGGTTCGTTACCAGAATGACGGAAAGCCTCTAGTACTTCTAAACGTTTAATAGCACGTGTACGACGTTGACCTTGAGCAGTTTTCAATTCTTCTTTCAAAGCATCTACTTCTTTATCAAGATCGATGTCATGCAATAATTTCTTAACAGCTTCAGCACCCATTGCTGCATGGAAAGTTTGTCCGTACTTCTCACGATACGCACGGTATTCTTTCTCTGATAAAAGCTGTTTCTTTTCAAGTGGTGTATCACCAGCATCTGTTACTACATAAGAAGCAAAATAAATGATTTCCTCTAGCGCACGAGGGGACATGTCTAAGACAAGTCCCATGCGGCTAGGAATACCTTTAAAGTACCAAATATGAGAAACAGGTGCAGCTAGTTCGATATGACCCATGCGTTCACGACGAACTTTTGCGCGCGTAACTTCTACGCCGCAACGATCACATACAACACCTTTATAACGAACGCGCTTATATTTTCCACAATGACATTCCCAGTCCTTTTGTGGACCAAAAATACGCTCACAGAATAAGCCGTCTTTTTCAGGTTTTAACGTACGATAGTTGATCGTTTCAGGTTTTTTTACCTCACCGTACGACCAAGAACGAATTTTATCTGGCGAAGCTAGACCGATTTTCATATACTCAAAGTTATTTACATCTAGCAAGGAGCCTACCTCCCTTTTAATCTACAGGTTTTTTCCCTTAACGTTTATATGAAAGTAATTCCTTACTCTTTTGTGACAGGATCTTTTTGTCCTTCAGAAAGGCTTTCTTCGTTATCAGCAATAATTGATTCTGTTGGTTGCTCATGGTCCTCTTCTGAGTCCATGATATCAATTTCTTGCTCGTCAGCAGAAAGCATCTTCACATCCATACCTAAACTTTGCAGTTCTTTAATTAATACTTTGAACGATTCAGGTATGCCAGGTTCTGGAATGTTTTCACCTTTAACAATTGCTTCGTATGTTTTCACACGACCTACTACGTCATCTGATTTCACTGTTAAGATCTCTTGTAATGTGTAAGCAGCACCGTATGCTTCAAGTGCCCATACCTCCATCTCACCAAAACGCTGTCCACCGAACTGCGCTTTACCACCAAGTGGTTGTTGTGTAACAAGTGAGTATGGTCCAGTAGAACGAGCGTGAAGTTTATCGTCTACCATGTGAGCAAGTTTGATCATGTACATGATTCCTACTGATACACGGTTATCGAATGGTTCACCTGTTCGACCATCATATAGAACTGTTTTAGCATCACGAGACATGCCAGCTTCTTCGATTGTTGCCCAAACATCTTCCTCACGCGCACCATCAAATACTGGAGACGCAACGTGAATGCCAAGCTTACGAGCAGCCATACCTAAATGAAGCTCTAGCACCTGACCGATGTTCATACGAGATGGTACCCCTAATGGGTTTAACATGATGTCAATTGGCGTACCGTCTGGTAGATAAGGCATATCTTCTTCAGGTAAAATACGTGAAATTACACCTTTGTTACCGTGACGACCGGCCATTTTGTCACCTTCAGAAATTTTACGTTTCTGAACAATATATACACGGACTAATTGGTTTACACCTGGTGGTAATTCGTCGCCATCTTCACGGTTGAAGACTTTAACATCAAGAATGATTCCACCGCCGCCGTGCGGTACACGAAGAGAAGTATCACGAACTTCACGCGCTTTTTCACCGAAAATAGCGTGTAGAAGACGTTCTTCAGCTGTTAGTTCTGTTACACCTTTTGGCGTTACTTTACCAACTAAAAGATCTCCGTCTTTTACTTCTGCACCAATGCGGATGATTCCACGCTCATCTAAGTTACGAAGCGCATCTTCACCTACGTTTGGAATGTCACGCGTAATTTCTTCAGGTCCAAGCTTCGTATCACGAGACTCAGATTCATATTCTTCAATATGAACAGACGTATATACATCGTCTTTCACAAGGCGTTCACTCATGATGATGGCATCCTCATAGTTGTAACCATCCCATGTCATGAAACCAACCATTACGTTTCGTCCTAAAGCAAGCTCACCTTTTTCCATTGAAGGACCGTCGGCTAAGATCTCACCTTTTACTACTTCGTCGCCAACTGAAACAATTGGACGCTGGTTGTAACAAGTACCTTGGTTAGAACGAACAAATTTTAATAATTTGTATTGATCTAAGTTACCTTTAACTTTTTGTCCGTCTACTTCTTCATAGCGGCGAACAAAAATTTGTTTTGCTTCTACGCGCTCTACAACACCAGGATATTTACAAATCACGGCTGCACCAGAGTCTTTACCAGATACGTATTCCATACCTGTACCTACGATTGGTGCTTCAGGATTTAATAAAGGTACTGCTTGACGTTGCATGTTCGCACCCATTAATGCACGGTTAGAGTCATCGTTCTCTAAGAATGGGATACATGCTGTAGCGGCAGATACAACTTGTTTTGGTGATACATCCATATAATCTAAACGATCGCGACGGATAACCGTGTTTTCTCCACGGAAACGTGCAACGACATTTTCATCTAAGAATGAACCATCATCACCTAGACGAGCGTTCGCTTGGGCTACAACATAGTTATCTTCTTCATCAGCTGTTAAGTAGTCAATTCGCTCTGTCACTTTACCTGTTTCAGGATCGATACGACGGTAAGGTGTTTCGATGAAACCGAATTTGTTTACTTTTGCATAAGAAGATAGTGAGTTGATTAACCCGATATTCGGACCCTCTGGCGTTTCAATCGGACACATACGGCCATAGTGGGAGTAGTGAACGTCACGCACTTCGAAACCAGCGCGCTCACGAGTTAGACCACCAGGTCCTAGAGCTGAAAGACGACGTTTGTGCGTCAATTCGCCTAATGGATTCGTTTGATCCATGAACTGTGATAATTGAGAACTTCCAAAGAACTCTTTAATCGCCGCAATAACTGGGCGAATATTAATTAATTGTTGAGGTGTGATTGTATTCGTGTCTTGAATTGACATTCTTTCACGAACAACACGTTCCATACGAGATAAACCGATACGGAATTGGTTTTGTAACAATTCACCTACAGAACGCAGACGACGGTTACCTAAGTGGTCGATATCATCTGTGTCTCCTACTTGATGAAGCAAGTTAAAGAAGTAACTGATTGATGCTAAAATATCAGCAGGTGTGATATTTTTAACTTCTTCTGTTACATATGCGTTACCTGATACAGTGATGATTTTTTCACCTTCTGGATCATTTGGCGCATAAATCTTAATAGATTGTAATGTAACATCGTCTTCTACTACTCCACCAACCGGACTATAAGTCTTGAAGTTTACTCCACCTTCAAGCATCGGAATCAAGCGATCTAGCAGACGGCGGTCAATCATTGCGCCTTTTTCTGCAATAATTTCACCTGTTTCAGGATCAACTAATGTTTCAGCTAGCTTTTGATTAAATAAGCGATGTTTGATATGAAGCTTTTTATTAATTTTATAGCGACCTACGTTCGCTAAGTCATATCGTTTTGGATCAAAGAAGCGAGATACTAATAGAGACTTCGCATTCTCAACTGTCGGTGGTTCACCCGGACGTAAACGCTCATAGATTTCTAATAGCGCTTTTTCCGTTGTTTCCGTATTATCTTTTTCAAGCGTATTACGGATGTATTCATTATCACCGATTAAATCGATAATCTCTTGGTCAGAACCGAAACCTAGCGCGCGTAACAGCACTGTTACTGGCAGTTTACGAGTACGATCAATACGCACGTATACTACATCTTTTGCATCAGTTTCATATTCTAGCCATGCACCACGGTTAGGGATAACAGTTGCTGTATATCCTTTTTTACCGTTTTTATCAAGCTTTCCACTATAGTAAACACTTGGTGAACGAACCAACTGTGATACGATAACACGCTCAGCACCATTAATTACAAAGGTACCTGTTTCGGTCATCAATGGGAAATCCCCCATGAACACATCTTGGTCTTTTACTTCACCTGTTTCTTTATTAATTAACCGCACCTTAACACGAAGAGGTGCTGCATAAGTTACATCACGTTCTTTGGACTCTCCTACTGAATACTTTGGCTCACCTAAGCTGTAATCAATAAATTCTAGTGATAAGTTACCTGTAAAATCATCAATTGGAGAAATATCTTGGAACATTTCTCGTAAACCTTCATCTAAAAACCATTGGTATGAAGCCGTTTGAATCTCGATTAAGTTCGGTAACTCTAAAACTTCACTAATACGAGCATAACTTCTGCGTTGGCGGTGGCGTCCATACTGAACTAGTTGACCTGTCAACTGATTCACCCCTCAAATCAAGCGTTATTATTCAAAATATATAATAAACCATATGTTTATTATTGAACAAAAGAAAAATGGTCTCTTTAAATAGAAAACCACAATTTCATAAAAACGTACTATTGATTTTATTAGTTTTTCCCATATAATTCAAAATTATACCTTTTATTTTATGTATAACCCGAGCTTATATGGAATATTTATATATTGGCATTTTATAATGCTAACACACTAAAAAATATTAGTCAACATTTTTTAGCACATATGATATAATACCCTTTTTTCTTGTCTACTACTTCCACTTCATTAAATAGAGATTCTAATTTCGCAAGAGCAGATGGCGCTCCTTGCTTTTTCTGAATCACAATCCAAAGTTCTCCTTGGTCGGCAAGGTGATCTAATGATTTTTCTAGAATTTCATGAACAACTTTTTTACCCGCACGGATCGGCGGATTACTAAGAATAGCTGCAAAATTCGTTTCCTTCACATTTTCATAGCAAGAGCTTTGATAGATTGAAACATTTGATACTGAATTAACTTCAGCATTTTTTTGAGCTAGCGCTAATGCACGTTCATTAACATCAACCATATGAACGTTTCTTTGGCTGTCCTCTTTTGCAAGTGCCAACCCAATTGGGCCATATCCGCATCCAACATCCAGAAGCGGGCTGGGATTCTCGGGCATTTGAAACGTTTCAATTAACAGGCGCGATCCAAAATCGATCTCTTTTTTTGAAAAAACACCGCAGTCACTCGTAAATGAAAAAGAGGTTCCTCTCAATTCAAATGAAAAGCGCTCTTCATTACTTGCAGACGATGGTGTATTAGAAAAATAATGTTCTGTCAAAATAGAACCTCCTAATCAATATGTTCTTCTTTACTATAAATGAAAAGGATGACAGAAGCAAAAAAGCTCGCTTGTACAAGCGAGCTTTTTTATATCAGTTGTTAAGCAATAATTACTTAACTTCTACAGAAGCGCCAACTTCTTCAAGTTTAGCTTTTGCTTCTTCAGCTTCTTCTTTAGAAATACCTTCTTTAAGAGCTTTTGGAGCGTTATCAACGATTTCTTTAGCTTCTTTTAAGCCAAGACCAGTGATTTCACGTACTACTTTGATAACTTTGATTTTTTGTCCGCCAGCACTTTCAAGTACTAGGTCAAATTCAGTTTTCTCAGCAGCAGCTTCACCAGCAGCACCGCCAGCTACAGCTACAGGAGCAGCAGCAGTTACGCCAAATTCTTCTTCGATTGCTTTTACTAAATCGTTAAGTTCTAAAACAGTCATATTTTTAACTGCTTCAATGATTTGTTCTTGAGTCATTGTTAATTTCCTCCTTGTGATTGTGTTATATATAACAGACTAGATTATGCACCTTGTTCTTCTTTTTGATCTGCCACAGCTTTTGTAGCAAGAGCAAGGTTGCGAATTGGAGCTTGAAGCACGCTAAGCAACATAGAAAGTAAGCCTTCGCGAGATGGTAGTTCTGCAAGTGCTTTAATTTCTTCAACAGATGCAACATTACCTTCAATTACACCAGCTTTGATTTCTAACGCTTCGTGTTCTTTCGCGAAGTTGTTTAAAATTTTAGCTGGAGCAACAACATCTTCTCCACCAAATGCGATTGCATTTGGACCTACTAACGCATCATTAAGATCTGTTAGTTCAAGTTTTTCTACAGCACGGCGAGTTAAAGTGTTTTTGTAAACTTTGAACTCAATGCCTGCTTCACGTAATTGCTTACGAAGTTCAGTAACTTCAGCAACATTCAAACCACGGTAGTCAACGACAACTATTGAGTTACTCGCTTGAAGTTTTTCAGCAATTTCGTCTACGACTTGTTTCTTTTGTTCAATTACGTTGCTCATCTTTACACCTCCTGTAGATTTCCTTCCGTACACTCAGACAAGGTGCAATAAAAAACCTCCATGACAATAAAGACATGGAGGTGTAGTAAGCGAACCATAACGTTTCACTAATTTATCTCACACACCTCGGTAGGAAATTAAGCTTTGCAGCACCTACTGTCTACGGTACAAATGTTATTCTTTTTAACAACATTATCTATTATAATCAGGGACTTTCAAAAAGTCAACACCGATTTATTTCCAAATTTATTAAGCAGAGAATGAAGCAGTATCAACTTTGATACCAGGGCCCATTGTTGAAGTAACAGCTACGTTCTTCATGTATGTGCCTTTTGCTGCTGCCGGCTTAGCTTTTACCATAGTTTCGAAGATTGTAGTGAAGTTTTCAACTAACTTGCTCTCTTCGAAAGATACTTTACCGATTGGTACGTGGATGTTACCAGCTTTATCAACGCGGTATTCTACTTTACCAGCTTTGATTTCGTTAACTGCTTTTTGAACATCAAATGTTACTGTACCAGTTTTAGGGTTTGGCATTAAACCTTTAGGTCCTAATACACGACCAAGTTTACCAACTTCACCCATCATATCTGGAGTAGCTACGATTACATCGAACTCGAACCAACCTTGTTGGATTTTGTTGATGTAGTCAGCATCGCCAACGTAGTCAGCGCCTGCAGCTTCAGCTTCTTTAGCTTTTTCGCCTTTAGCGAATACTAATACACGTTGAGTTTTACCTGTACCGTTTGGTAGTACTACTGCACCACGAATTTGTTGGTCAGCTTTCTTAGGGTCAACTCCTAAACGGAATGCTACTTCTACAGTTGCATCAAATTTAGTTGTGTTTGTTTTCTTTACTAATTCAATCGCTTCTTGTACTGAATAAGTTTGTGTACGATCTACAAGCTTAGCAGCTTCAACGTACTTTTTACCTTTTTTAGCCATTTTTGTTTCCTCCTTATGTGGTTTTAACGGAATAACCTCCCACTAATAAAGGTTGCGAGCATAGGAAAACTTCCATTTCTCGCAACCTTCTAACACCCAATCAAATGGAATTAGTCTTCAACTACGATTCCCATACTGCGCGCTGTACCTTCTACCATGCGCATTGCAGATTCAACGCTAGCAGCGTTTAAGTCAGGCATTTTAGTTTCAGCAATCTCACGCACTTTGTCACGCTTGACTGTTGCAACTTTATTACGGTTTGGTTCACCAGAACCAGACTCAATACCAGCCGCTTTCTTAAGTAGTACAGCAGCAGGTGGAGTTTTCGTAATAAATGTAAATGAACGGTCTTCAAATACCGTGATTTCAACAGGAATGATAAGACCAGCTTGATCAGCTGTGCGAGCGTTAAACTCCTTACAGAAACCCATGATGTTAACACCGGCTTGACCTAATGCAGGACCAACTGGTGGCGCTGGATTTGCTTTACCTGCAGGAATTTGTAACTTAACAAGTTTAATTACTTTTTTAGCCACGAGACACACCTCCTTAAGTCCGTGATGTGGTAATAGGGCGATGCCCTCCCACTCAATGTTCTTTATATATAAAATAAAGAAATAGTTGTTTTAGTCTCTAGTTTTGAGACATACTGACTTATGAAATATTAACATTAAACTTCATGAATTGCAAGGTCTTACAGATTATATTTTTTCAATTTGTGTAAAGTCTAGCTCTACTGGTGTTTGTCTTCCGAACATATCCACATGAACCTTAACTTTACGTTTATCTGTATCGATTTCTTCAATGGTACCTTCGAAGTTTGCAAACGGACCTTCTTGAACCAATACTGTTTCTTTTAGTTCAAAGTCAAAGTCAGCATGCTTCTCGTCCATGCCCATTTGTTTTAAGATCATTTCTACTTCTTCTGGTAGAAGAGCAGTTGGCTTTGAGCCAGAACCTGCTGAACCTACAAAGCCCGTAACGCCAGGTGTATTACGAACTACATACCATGAATCATCCGTCATGATGATTTCAACTAACACGTACCCTGGAAATACTTTTTTCTTTGTAATCTTTTCTTTGTTGTTCTTAATTTCTCTTTCTTCTTCTTCAGGAACAACAACGCGAAAAATTTTATCTTGCATACCCATTGTTTCTACGCGCTTTTCTAAATTTGTTTTTACTTTATTTTCATATCCAGAATAAGTATGGACTACATACCAATTTTTCTCCATTTCTGAGGACTATACGTCCTTCCCTCCCAGCTCACTATAAAATAAGATGTCCTAATCTATTGCACAGACAACGCACTAGGAAAATAGTTGACTCCTAGCACAATCATTCTTAAAGCAAATTAAAAAACCCGTCTCCGGGCTTTTCTGAAAAAAACATAATTTAGCTTTATTATACCATGATTCAAGTCAATTTATTCAAGGGATTAAACGAATAAGTGACGAAATTCCGTAATCAACTACTACAAAAAAGAGTGTCATAAATACAACTGTAGAAATAACAGTAATTGTATAACGAGTTAGCTCATTTTTTTTAGGCCAACTTACCTTCTTCATCTCACGCCCAACATCACGCAAGAAATTTCCTACACGGTTCATGTTTGTAACCTCCAATAAATTAAAAGGGGTATTAGTCTGTGCAGATTATTGATCTACTTTGTTTCACGATGAATCGTATGTGCGTTACACGTTTTGCAAAACTTCTTCATTTCTAAACGCTCTTCGTTTTGCTGTGTGTTTTTCATAGTCGTATAGTTACGACTAGCGCATTGCACACACGCAAGTACAACTTTTTTACGCATAATGTCAACCACCTATAGAGTGATAATGTCTATAAAAAAGTATCACAGACTTTCTTAGCATGTCAATATGAGGATAGAAGGCTACATTGTGATTTCACGAATCTCGAGGTAGCGCTCTAATTTCCTCTTCACACGCTGAAGTGCATTATCGATGGATTTGACGTGGCGGTTTAACTCTTCTGAAATCTCTTGATAAGATTGACCATCTAAATAAAGAACGAGAACTTTTCGCTCAAGATCACTTAAAAGTTCAGCCATCTTTAATTCAATATCATCAAACTTCTCTCGATTAATGAGCAACTCTTCTGGATTTGCTACTTTTGTCCCCGAAATAACATCCATTAAGGTTCGGTCGGACTCTTCATCATATATTGGCTTGTCCAATGATACATAAGAGTTTAATGGAATATGTTTTTGCCTTGTTGCGGTTTTAATAGCGGTAATAATTTGCCTGGTAATGCAAAGTTCAGCAAAAGCTTTAAACGAAGTTAGCTTATCTTCTCTAAAATCTCTAATTGCCTTATATAACCCTATCATACCTTCTTGTACAATATCTTCACGGTCTGCCCCAATTAAAAAATATGACCGCGCCTTTGCTCGCACAAAGTTTTTGTATTTATGAATCAAATACTCTAATGCGTCAATATCGCCTTTATGCACAAGATCGACAACTGTTTCATCCTCTTGTTGTTCGAAATGAGCATGCAGTTTTCTCCCATAATTATCGCCCATATCGATCCCCCCGACCGCACAGTAGATAGAAATATTATACAGTAGCTAATTCCGTACCGTCAATAACCTCACCGCTGTCCCCGACGCCATTTTTCGAAAATTTCGGCTACTTGATTGGAAAGTTGAATGCGTGCCGCTGGCTTTTGATTTTGAATAGACTTCACATCAAGATTAATATGTTTCTCAATCTGCTCAATTTCGTTGTACAATTCTCGAGCAGAAATTCTGAGCGCACCTTGTCCAAAGATTGCCCACTGCTCCGTGAAATCAGATGTAGCAACATGAATCTGTGTCTTTACATTGTTTAGCTCTTGAGCCAGCTTTTCAATGTACTCATCCGCTGTTTCATTTTCTCTTGTAAATACAACGTCAACCTTATGATTTTTTGCCTTCTTTTCAATTCCTTCGACCATATGAGCATCGAAGACAATAATGACACGATACCCCATATATGCTTGATACTCTGCCATCTTTTCGATTAACAGATCTCGAGCACCGGCTAAATCATTATCTCTAAGCTTTCTTAGGTCGGGCCACGCACCTATCATGTTATAACCATCCACCAGTAGAATATCCATTCTTATTCACCTAGAGGATGGCGTTTTCGGTAAACCTCATACATGAGAAGACTAGCTGCTACAGATGCATTTAACGATGTAACATGCCCAACCATTGGAAGCTGTACAAGGAAGTCGCATTTTTCACGAATCAAACGACTCATGCCTTTTCCTTCGCTTCCAATAACTAACGTAAGCGGCATACCTCCATCTAAGTTGCGATAATCATCGCTTTCTTTCGCATCTGTTCCAACAATCCATACGCCTCGATCTTTTAATTCATCAATCGTCCTTGATAGGTTTGTTACCCTTGCTACGGGAACATGTTCAATCGCTCCTGTAGAGGCCTTAGCTACAGTGGCCGTTAATCCAACTGAACGGCGCTTTGGAATAATAATACCGTGTGCGCCAACGGCATCGGCTGTTCGCATAATAGAACCTAAATTATGGGGATCTTCAAGCTCATCTAGCAGAAGAAAAAACGGACTTTCATTACGTTTTTCCGCTAAGTTAAATAAATCATCTAACTCTGCATATTGATAAGCAGCAACTTGTGCAGCTACTCCTTGATGAATACCTTCTACCATTTGCTCAATTTTCTTTTTCGGTACAAACTGCACCAATACACCATTACGTTTTGCTAACTGCGTGATTTGCCCCATAGAACCGCCTTGCGATCCTTCGGCAATCCATAGTTTGTTAATGTCGCGCCCAGACTTTAGGGCTTCTAGGACCGGATTACGTCCAATGATAAATTCATGTTCCATGATTCATTCCTCCCTCTCCTTCATCGACGAAAGAGATAGCTTTAGTAATAAGTTCCATCATTCTTTCTTCTTCACCTAAAAGATACAAATAGCCTACGACCGCTTCAAATGCCGTACTGTAGCGATACGTTTGCACATCTGTGTTTTTAGGGACTGTACCGGACTTTGCATTGCGTCCTCGGCGCAGTACACCTTCTTCTTCTTCAGTAAAAAAGTTTTCATTTTTAAAATAATATACGATTTGCGCTTGTGCTTTTGCTGATACGTATTTTTTAGCTTTATTATGAAGCTGGTTAGGGCGCACTGTCCCTAACACCAGCAGGTGGCGGCGAACATGTAAATCAAACACCGCATCACCCATATAAGCAAGAGCTAAGCTATTTAGCTGTTTTACATCTAATTTACTGCTGCTCATAACACTATTATCCTCTTTTCCATCTTGTTCCTTGCGCCGTATCTTCTAAAATAATATTTTTAGCCTTTAATTCATCTCGAATTTGATCTGCTAATTGGAAATTACGATCTTTACGAGCCTGAATACGATCTTGGATCAATTGATCAATTTCTTCGTCTAGAAGTTCAGCTTCTCCAAACGTAATGCCTATTGCAGCACCTAGTTCTTTAAACTCTTTAATAAAGGCTTCAATTACATCTGTAGACGTTGTTTGTTCTAATAAATACAAGTTAGCTTGCTTTGCTAGCTCGAACAGAACAGAAATGGCATTTGCAGTATTAAAATCATCATCCATCTCTTCAACAAACGTTTCGCGAAGCTCTTTTAGCTTTTCGAACCATTCTGAAGCATCTTCTTGAAGATTTGTTGCTGCCTCTAGACGGTGAGTTAAGTTGCCGTAAGCTGTTTGCAGACGCTCAAACCCTTTGCGCGTATTCTCTAAAATTTCTTCGTTATAGTTAATTGGGTGACGATAGTGAACGGATAAAATAAAGAATCGAAGTAGGGACGGATCATGCTTTTTAATAATGTCATGAACTAACACGAAGTTCCCTAGTGATTTAGACATCTTTTCATTATCAATATTGATATATCCGTTATGAAGCCAGTATTTCGCAAACGATTTCCCAGTGAGCGCTTCTGATTGGGCAATTTCATTTTCGTGATGAGGGAAAGCTAAATCCTGACCGCCTGCGTGGATATCAATTGTATCACCTAAATACTTGCGTGCCATCGCAGAGCACTCGATATGCCAGCCTGGTCTTCCTTGACCCCAAGGGCTATCCCATGCGATTTCTCCATCTTTGGTTGCTTTCCAAAGAGTAAAGTCTAATGGATCTTCTTTCTTTTCTCCAACTTCGATACGAGCACCGGATTGCAATTCATCAATAGATTGATGTGATAATTTTCCGTATCCTTCAAACTTACGTGTACGATAGTATACATCACCCTCTGACTCATATGCATATCCTTTTCTCACCAGTTCATCAATGAACTCAATAATGATATCCATATTTTCAGTTACGCGTGGATGCACATCGGCATGCTTGCATCCAAGAGCTGACGTATCTTCAAAGTAAGCATCGATAAAGCGGTTTGCGATCGTTGGAACATCTTCTCCTAACTCTTTTGCTGCCTTAATTAATTTATCATCCACATCTGTGAAGTTTGAGACATACTCTACATCGTAGCCTCTAAATTCTAAATAGCGGCGCACCGTATCAAATACGATTGCAGGACGCGCATTTCCAATATGAATATAGTTATACACGGTCGGTCCGCACACGTACATTTTGACTTTGTTTTCTTCTAGAGGTACAAATGTCTCTTTTTGACGTGTTAACGTGTTATATAGCTTAATTGCCATGGTGAATCTTCCCTTCTTTTAATTCCTTTAATTGATTTTGCAGGTGTAAAATTTCTTTCTCTAGCTGTTTAAAACGCTCTGCATCTGGATCTGGCAAATCTTGATGATTCAAATCTTTTGGAATCCGGACGCCATTTTGAATGACGACTCGGCCAGGGATACCAACAACCGTTGAGTTTTCTGGGACGTCATTTAACACAACTGAGCCCGCTCCAATTTTGGAGTGCGCATGAATCGTAATCGACCCTAGTACTTTAGCACCTGTTGCAATTAAGACATTGTCCTCGATCGTCGGGTGACGCTTTCCTTTTTCTTTCCCTGTTCCTCCGAGTGTTACTCCTTGATATACTGTTACATTATCTCCAATTTCGCACGTTTCCCCAATCACAATTCCCATTCCATGGTCAATAAAAAAGCGGCGGCCAATTTTCGCACCCGGATGGATTTCAATCCCTGTGAAGAATCGGCTAATTTGTGAGATTACACGTGCCAGAAAAAACCACTTTCTTTTAAAAAGCCCGTGAGCGAATCTATGTGCCCAAATAGCATGCAACCCCGAATAGGTTAATATCACTTCAATATAACTTCTTGCTGCAGGATCTTGTTCAAATATGGCTTCAATGTCTTCCTTTAACAACTTTAGCATCATCTCACCCCAATTCCGCTATTCCTCTATCTACTCATTGATTGTATAAAAAAACGCCCCTATGTCAAATGACACAGAGACGTATATACGCGGTTCCACTCTGTTTGGATCAACAAACGATCCCAACTCTTCTCTCATAACGTGAAAGTACCCGCTTTTGCCTACTTACTTTAGCAGCATTCAACAAAAGACTCAAAGGCGCACTTCAACAAGTTTTGTCATAGGTTACTTTCAGCCGGTGATAACCCTCTCTGATATGCAATGAACTTGCCTACTCTTCCTTCTCAACGATATCCATATTTGATTATTCTATCATATGGGCAAAATAGAAATTTGTTAACTATAAATGCTTTCTAGACGAGCTAAAACTGTTTCTTTCCCTAAAAGAGAAATAGCTTTTGGAAGCTCAGGACCGTGTGTTTCGCCTGTTGTTGCTACACGAATTGGCATAAATAGTTTTTTACCTTTTTGACCTGTTGCTTTTTGTACAGCTTTTGTTGCTGCCTTAATTTCATCAGCACTGAATTCTTCTAAGGAAGAAATTTCTTCAGCAAATGCTTTTAACACTTCCGGTACTTGCTCTTCAGCAAGCACTGCTTTTGCTTCTTCACTGTAATCAATTTCTTTCTTAAAGAACATTTCAGTAAGTTCAACAATCTCAGCGCCAAAGCTCATTTGTTCTTGGTATAGAGCGACTAAGTCACGTACCCATTGTTCTGTTTCTGCATCGCGCGTTTCTTCAACTTTTCCAGCTTTCACTAAGTGAGGAACTGATAAAGCTACTACCTCGTCTAAATCCAATTGTTTCATGTATTGGTTGTTCATCCAACGTAATTTGCTTGTATCAAATAGTGCTGGAGATTTTGATAAACGAGCTGGGTCAAAAATTTCAATGAACTGTTCTTTAGAGAAGATTTCTTCTTCTCCCACAGGTGACCAGCCAAGCATTGTAATAAAATTAAACAGTGCTTCCGGCAAGTAGCCTAATTCTTTATATTGCTCAATAAACTGAATGATTGACTCATCACGTTTACTTAGCTTACGGCGATTTTCATTTACGATTAATGTCATATGACCAAATACAGGAGGCGTCCAGCCTAAAGCTTCATACACAAGAATTTGCTTCGGTGTATTAGAAATATGGTCATCTCCGCGTAGAACATGTGTCATCTTCATTAGATAATCATCAATGGCTACAGCGTAGTTATATGTTGGTGTACCGTCTTTTTTCACAATAACGAAATCACCAATGCCTTCAGATTCAAATGATACTTCATCTTTGACTATATCATTCCATTTAATTTCTGTGTTGCTAGGAACACGGAAGCGAATGCTTGGCTCACGGCCTTCTGCTTCTAGTTCAGCACGCTGTTCAGCTGTTAAGTTACGGCACTTACCTGAATAGCGCGGCATTTGACTGTTCGCCTGCTGTTCTTCACGCTCTTTTTCAAGCTCTTCTGACGTACAGTAACAGTGATAAGCTAATCCTTTTTCAAGAAGTTCTTCCGTATATTTTTGATAGATTTCCGTACGTTCAGACTGGCGATAAGGACCGTACTCGCCGCCTACGTCGATACTCTCATCCCATTCAATACCTAACCATTTTAAATAGCGCAGCTGACTTTCTTCTCCGCCTTCGATATTACGCTTTTGATCTGTATCTTCAATACGGATAATAAATTTACCGTTTTGATTTCGTGCAAATAAATAATTAAATAGTGCTGTTCTTGCATTCCCTATATGAAGATGTCCAGTTGGACTCGGGGCATAACGAACTCTTACTTCGCTTGACATAACTAAGATGACCTCCAATTTAATATTACTTATAGTATGTATTTATATGTTTTAGACATGTTCTAATTTTATCACCAAATAGGTATCTGTCAAAGTCAACTGTTTTTATTTTTGATAAACTAAAACGGCTGCTTGGGCGGCAATTCCTTCTTCACGTCCCGTAAAGCCTAACTTTTCTGTTGTTGTTGCCTTGACGTTAATTTGAGAAATGCTTGCTTCTAACAGCTGCGCAATACGCTCTCTCATTGGTTCAATGTAAGGAGCCATTTTAGGTTTTTGCGCGATAATTGTGCAATCTACATTGCTTAATTCATAGCCTTCATCTTTTAGCAGTTTCCATACGTGTTGAAGAAGCTTTGCTGAATCAGCATCTTTAAATTCAGGGTCTGTATCCGGAAAATGCTTTCCGATATCTCCCTTAGCCGCCGCTCCTAATAAGGCATCTGCGATTGTATGCAACAGCACATCTGCATCTGAGTGGCCTAATAATCCTTTTTCATACGGAATTTCTAAACCGCCGATGATTAAAGGTCTTCCTTCTGCAAATTCATGTACGTCGAAACCTTGTCCTACTCGAATGTTCATTTTTCCACTCCTTCAGTCTTGTTTAGCTTTGTTAATATAGCTTCTGCATATAACAAATCTTCTGGTGTTGTTAGTTTTATATTATCGTAATTTCCCTCTACAATCGATACTTTTTGCCCCGCTTTTTCTACTAAGCTTGCATCATCGGTGCCTAAGTATTCATTTGTTTTTGCTTTTTCGTGTGCATCCATTACTACATCAAAAAGAAAAGCCTGCGGCGTTTGAATAGCCCACAAGCTAGAGCGCTCAACTGTTTCAACGACAGTACCCTGTTCCACACGCTTAATTGTGTCTTTTACTGGAACAGCCAGCACAGCAGCCTTATCACTAGCAGCTTTTTCTACTAACTCATGGATTGTGTTTTGTTGAACAAATGGACGAGCACCATCATGAATTAATACCATCTGAGCCTGCTTTAAACTTTTAAGGCCGTTATAAACGCTATGTTGACGTTCATCGCCTCCAACTGTCAATGATTGAACCTTTTGAATTGGATATTCGATTAATAACTCTTCAAAAATCTCCATTTCTTTTTCGTTTACAACTAGTACAATTCCACTGCACCAAGGATCTTGTTCGAATTTTTGCAGCGTATGAATGATAAGCGGAACGTTTTGAATAGTTAAAAATTGTTTGTTCCGCCCCGCTTTCATTCGCTTCCCCTGACCTGCAGCTAACACGATAATTTCATACTTCATAGGTATACTCCCTTTACCTGTTACGTCACAGTGCTTTTTCTAATAACTTGGGTTTCGCAAAAATCATACGGCCTGCTGAGGTTTGGAGTACGCTCGTCACCAGTACATCAATTTGCTTTCCAATATAATTTCTACCTTCTTCTACCACGATCATTGTACCGTCATCAAGATAGGCAATACCTTGATTGTGCTCTTTACCGTCTTTTATAACCAATACGTTCATTTCTTCTCCTGGAAGTACAATTGGCTTGACGGCATTTGCTAAGTCATTGATATTTAAAACGCCAACATTTTGAAGTTCACATACTTTATTTAAATTAAAATCGTTTGTCACGACCAAACCGGAAGTTAGCTTTGCCAATTTAACCAGCTTGCTGTCTACTTCTTGAATGTCTTCGAAATCGCCTTCATAAATTTCTACCTTCATTGCCAGTTCTTTTTGAATACGGTTTAGAATATCTAGACCTCGTCTACCTCTGTTTCGTTTTAGAACATCCGACGAATCAGCAATATGCTGAAGTTCCTCAAGCACAAAGCGCGGAATAACAATCGTTCCGTCTAAAAATCCTGTTTGACAAATATCTGCGATACGGCCGTCAATAATAACGCTCGTATCTAAAATCTTAAGAGACTTTAATGATTCTTCGTTATCTGTTTCTTCTTCTTGTCCTTTTTTCTTCCCAATTCGAGCCGGCATCGAAAACACGCTTACAAGTTCATCACGTTTTTTAAACCCGACTTGAAACCCTAAGTAACCTAAAAGAATACTTAGAAAGATTGGTAAAATGGTACTTACTACTTGAAGTTGAATTCTGCCTAAAAAAGCTCCGACCAAGTAGGCTACAATAAGCCCTAAAATCAACCCTAAGCTCCCAAAAAGCACATCCGTTACAGGCGCCTTCAGTAACGCCTCTTCCACTCGGCGAATTAATTCAACTATATAATCAACAATCCAAAACGTGACAAGGAAAAACAAAATGGCTCCTAGTATTGCATCGACGTAAGGCTTTTCTAGAAATGCTACATCTTGCAGATTTAATAATTGAATAAGTTCAGGTATAAAAAAGACGCCCAATGTACCACCTGTAATAATAAAAAATAACTGTACAAAACGTTTTAACACGCCTTCACCTCCCTTTATCATTATAAACAGTTTACAATGATTGAAACCTGTTATTTAACCAAAAAACAGAATTTGTAAACAAACTGTCACTTTTTTTGTATTTTCACAATATCTTAATGAATCAAACATTTAATGTCAATTAATATCCTATAGCTGGCGGTTTGTAAGATGCTGCTCTTTTAGTCTTTTTAGGCCTTCTCTGATTTTGCGTGCTCGAATTTCACCGATGCCTTCTACCTCATCCAATTCTTCTACCGACGCATCTGCTATCGTTTTTAAATCCCCTAATTCATCAATGAGATTTTCAATAATAATCGATGGAAGTCTTGGAATTTTATGAAGCATTCGATACCCTCTAGGAATAACGCTGTCTTCAAAGCTTGTATACATGGGATATCCCATTAAGCGAAGAAGCGTTTGGTCATCGAGAAGAACATTATTTGACGGCTGCTGCATGCGTTCAATTACTCGGTAAGGGTCAAAGCTGAGGTCATACATATAATCTTTGATTAATAAAGTTGCTTCTTCCTCTAAGTGGGAAAGTAGTTCATTCATTTGGAGACGGATTAGTCTTCCTTCTGTTCCTAACTCGCTAATATAGCTCAAAATTTCATTTTTAATACGCAGAACCATTTCTGTACGATGAAGCGACTGCAGCACATCTGTATGAGTTACTTGCTCTTCAAACTCTAATGCACTGAGACTTGTAATCGATTCGTCTAATACCGCCTTGTACTTTTCAAGTGTTCCAAGCGCTTGATTCGCTTTTGCTAAAATAACGCTAATGTCTTTCAATACATACTGCAGAGACCCTTTGTAAAGCGTAATCACATTTCTTCTTTGTGAAATGGCTATTACCAATACACCTGACTGCTTAGCTACACGCTCTGCTGTACGGTGTCGCATTCCTGTCTGTGAAGAAGGAGTAGAGGGGTCTGGCATGAGCTGAGCATTAGCAAATAATATCTTGCTTCCGCTGTCATTTAAAATAAGCGCTCCATCCATTTTGGCTAACTCGTATAAATGCGCAGGTGTAAATGCACAATTAATCGAAAATCCTCCATCTACCATCTTTTTGACTTGTTCATTGTAGCCCATAACAATTAAGCCGCCCGTCTTTGCCCGCAAGACGTTATCGATACCGTCACGAATAGGGGTTCCTGGTGCTACAAACTGCAGAATTTCTGATATTTGTTTTTGACTAACTGTTGTTTTTTCTCCTTCCACTGCTTATCCTCCTAATGTATATTGCAGAGCCTCCGCTACTGTTGATACCCCAATCACATCAATACCATCTGGGACTTTCCATCCTCCTAAATTTTTCTCTGGGATAATAATTCGTTGGAACCCTAATTTTACCGCTTCTTGAACGCGCTGTTCAATTCTAGATACTCGGCGTACTTCACCTGTTAATCCTACCTCTCCTACAATAACATCCGTAGCGCTAGAAGCAGCATCTCTGAAGCTTGAAGCAATACTAACGGCTACAGCTAAATCAATTGCTGGTTCATCTAATTTCACTCCACCTGCTACTTTTAAATAAGCATCTTGATTCTGCAGCAGCATTCCTACACGCTTTTCTAAGACAGCCATGATAAGCGAAACGCGATTATGATCTACTCCCGTCGCCATTCTTCTAGGGTTTCCAAAGCTCGTTGGACTGATTAGCGCCTGCAGCTCTACTAATACGGGTCTTGTCCCTTCCATTGAAGCGACAACAACCGATCCTGCTGCTCCCTGAGACCGTTCTTCTAGAAAGATTTCAGATGGATTCAATACTTCTTCTAGCCCACTTTCTTTCATTTCAAAAATGCCCATTTCATTTGTGGATCCAAATCGGTTCTTAACTGCTCTTAATATACGATACGTATGATGGCGCTCTCCTTCAAAATAAAGAACCGTATCCACCATATGTTCAAGAAGTCTTGGTCCTGCAATGGCCCCTTCTTTCGTTACATGACCCACAATAAAGATGGCAATTCCATTCGTTTTAGCAACACGCATTAGTTCAGCCGTACACTCTCGCACCTGTGAGACGCTTCCTGGCGCTGATGTGACATCAGCATGGTAAATGGTTTGAATGGAATCAATCACCACAAAATCAGGCTGCATGCTTGAGATGGCCTCTAGTATTAATTCTAAGTTTGTTTCTGCGTGAACATAAAGCTCTTCAGCTTTTACACCTAGCCTGTCCGCTCTTAACTTCGTTTGTTTGGTTGATTCCTCTCCCGAAATATATAGTACTTTATTTTGTTTCATTGCTAACTGCGCGGAGGTTTGCAAAAGTAAAGTAGACTTTCCGATACCCGGATCTCCCCCTATTAAAACGAGTGACCCTCTGACAATACCTCCTCCTAATACACGATTTAACTCTGCAGAAGGTGTGAAAATTCGTGGTTCTGTTGTAGATTCAATCGCTGTAATTGACTGAGGTTTTTGGACTTTAGAAGCAGTAGCTCCGGAAAAAGCTCCTCGGCGTGATGATTTCGTTTCCTCCATTTCTTCTACCATAGAATTCCAGCTTCCGCACCCGGGACATTTCCCCATCCATTTTGCTGATTCATATCCGCAATGCTGACATGCAAATTTTGTTTTTCGTTTCGCCATTATGTTATCAATCTCTCCGTTCATTCAATCGATTTCTATCTCTATTGTACACTATTTCCTAAGCTAAAATAAAAAGGGAGGCATACGTGTTTTTTCGTATGCCTCGTCTTGGTTTGAGTAAATTTAGCTGATGCTGCTTGGAGCGGAGGATTTAACAACAAATTCTCCTTTGTCTACATCTAGCGTCACTTTCTGACCTTTTTGAACAACCCCTTTTAGCAGCTCTTCAGATAAACGGTCTTCAATATGTTTTTGAATTGCTCTACGAAGTGGACGAGCACCGTATTCTGGATCAAAACCTTCCTCTGCAATCTTATCAATTGCCTCTTTTGTTAATTCAAGATCAATTTCTTGCTCTTTTAAGCGTCTTGTTAACTGATCCGCCATTAATTTAACGATTTCAGCTAAGTGAGGTTTCTCTAATGAATGGAAGACGATAATTTCATCGATACGGTTTAGGAACTCAGGACGGAACGCGCGCTTCATTTCCGCCATTACTTTTCCTTTCATATCTTTGTAGTCTTGCCCTTCCGCTTCTACTGTGAACCCTAAGTGCTTGCTTCGTTTTAATGTATCAGCACCTACGTTTGATGTCATAATTAAAATCGTATTACGGAAATCAACTGTACGGCCTTTTGAATCTGTTAAGCGTCCATCTTCTAACACTTGTAATAAAATGTTAAATACATCCGGATGCGCTTTTTCAATTTCGTCTAAAAGAACAACTGAGTAAGGTTTTCTTCTTACTTTTTCCGTTAACTGGCCGCCTTCTTCGTATCCAACATATCCCGGAGGTGAACCTACTAAGCGTGAAGTAGAATGTTTCTCCATGTACTCAGACATATCGATACGAATCATTGCATCTTCATCGCCGAAGATTGACTCCGCTAATGCACGTGCAAGCTCTGTTTTACCAACCCCTGTTGGTCCTAAGAAAATGAATGAACCAATTGGACGTTTTGGATCTTTCAAGCCTGCTCTAGCACGGCGCACAGCTTTTGCAACTGCTTTTACCGCTTCTTCTTGCCCAATTACACGAGAGTGAAGAATCTCTTCCATGTTCAGCAGTCTTTCTGTCTCTTCCTGTGCCAGTTTAGAGACCGGTACACCCGTCCAGCTAGATACCACCATCGCAATATCTTCTACGGTTACAGCTGAGTTTTCTTTACCTTGCTGCTCTTTCCAAATTTTCTTTGTGTCTTCTAATTCTTCGCGTAGGCGTTGCTCTGTATCGCGTAAAGATGCTGCTTTTTCAAATTCTTGACTTTGAACAGACGCATCTTTTTCATTGCGTACTGATTCTAATTTTTGCTCTAATTCCTTTAAATTTGGCGGCGTTGTAAATGAACGTAAACGCACTTTTGAACCAGCTTCATCAATTAAATCGATTGCTTTATCCGGTAAGAAACGATCGGAAATGTAGCGATCTGATAGTTTCACCGCTTGCTCGATTGCCTCATCAGAAATAGATACTCGGTGATGGGCTTCATAACGGTCACGAAGCCCTTTTAAGATTTGAATAGACTCTTCCAACGTTGGTTCATCCACTTGAATTGGCTGGAAGCGACGCTCTAACGCTGCATCTTTTTCAATGTACTTTCTGTATTCATCTAAAGTCGTAGCACCGATACACTGAAGTTCTCCACGAGCAAGAGACGGTTTTAAAATATTAGAAGCATCGATAGCACCTTCTGCACCACCAGCGCCAATTAATGTGTGTAACTCATCGATAAAGAGAATGATATTACCTGCTTGACGAATTTCATCCATTACTTTCTTCAGGCGATCTTCAAATTCTCCGCGGTATTTTGTACCAGCAACGACCGTTCCCATATCCAAAGTCATAACGCGTTTATCGCGTAAAATTTCTGGAACCTCATTGTTGACGATTTGCTGAGCCAAACCTTCAGCGATTGCCGTTTTACCGACACCTGGCTCCCCAATTAATACAGGATTGTTTTTTGTACGTCGGCTTAACACTTCAATAACACGCTGAATTTCTTTCCCACGTCCGATAACAGGGTCTAAGCTTCCTTCGCGCGCTACAACTGTTAAATCGCGTGCTAAGCTGTCTAGCGTAGGTGTATTAGCGTTTGAAGAGCCTCCGCCTTGATGACTTGAAGCAGCTTCATTGCTACCTAATAAATGAAGCACTTGCTGACGAGCTTTATTTAGGCTGACACCTAAATTATTTAAAACGCGTGCTGCAACGCCTTCACCTTCACGAATTAAGCCTAGTAAGATATGTTCTGTTCCTACATAAGAATGACCAAGCTTTCGGGCTTCATCCATTGAAAGTTCAATGACTTTTTTCGCTCGAGGTGTATAATGAATGGTCTGCGTTAATTCTTGGCCTCTGCCAATTAATGCTTCCACTTCTTTTTGAATTTTTTCAGTGCTTAGGCCTAGAGCAGAAAGAGCTTTTGCTGCAATTCCTTCACCTTCACGAACGATACCTAATAAAATATGCTCCGTTCCAATGTTGTTGTGACCTAGGCGTAGTGCTTCTTCCTGTGCTAAAGCTAATACTTTTTGTGCGCGCTCTGTAAATCTACCAAACATCATATAATCGTCACCCTCCACGTTTAATTTGTGTTTTTATTTATAGTGAGACGTTCTCGAATTAAGGTGGCTCTTTTAATGTCACGTTCTTGAGGCTTTAGGGGACCTCCCGAATACTTTTGTAAAAAGCCTGGCTGCGTCATAATGATAAGTTCATTCAATATATTTTGACTCAGTCCTTTTATATACCCTAAATCGATTCCTAATCGAACATCTGATAAACATTGTGAAGCTTCTTTTGACTCAATAATACGGCTATTGGCCAATACTCCATATGAACGATACACTCGATCTTCTAACTCTACATGAGATGTTTTAAACAGCGCGTCTCTTGCAGAGTGCTCTTGTGTAATCAACTGCTGTACGACACTATTTAAATCTGCCACAATATCTTCTTCAGATTTCCCTAAGGTTATCTGATTAGAAATTTGAAAGATATTCCCTAAAGCTTCGCTACCTTCTCCATAAATTCCTCTCACCACTAGGCCAAGCTGGTTAATAGCGGGAATAATACGATGAATTTGACGGGTCATCACTAAAGCCGGCAGATGCATCATCACAGATGCACGTAGCCCAGTACCCACATTTGTGGGACAGCTGGTTAAATACCCTCTATTTTCATCAAACGCATAATCTACGTATTTCTCAATCCAATTATCTACTTTATTCGCTGTGCTTAAAGCTTCAGATAATTGAAGGCCTGGAAATAAACATTGTATGCGTAAATGATCTTCTTCATTAACCATAATACTCAAATCTTCTTTTTCTGATAAAAAACAAGCTCCGTTGTTATCTCCTTCAGCCAAGTTAGGACTGATAAGATGCTTTTCAACCAACACTTGCTTTTGAAGAGGCTGTAATTCGTTCATCTTTAGTAAATGCAAATTCCACTGATTGGTGTTTTCACTTTTTTGAAAAACTTGCTCGAATACTCGAACCACTTCAACTGCGTGTTCTTTAGAAAAGAGAGTTGGAAAAAGATAATGAGTTAAATTTCGAGCCAGCCTGATTCGACTGCTTAGAACAATATCTGAATTCGAAGCTTCTTGACGCATCCAAGAGCTAACAGGCTGGGAAAAGAACAAATCCTGGGACATGAATTACGCTTCCTCCTCTCTCGATTCGTTCATCTTCTTTTCTAGTAACCGAATGTGATCTCGGAGTTCAGCTGCTTTCTCAAACTCCTCTTTTTCGATATACTCTTTTAAGTTCAATCTTAATGCCTGTAATTCCTTTTTTAAATGAAGATTACTTGCAATTCTTGCTGGTATTTTTCCATGATGCAGATAATTACCTCCATGCAGCCTCTTCAGGAAAGGAATAAGAGGTCGCTCAAATGTTTTGTAGCAATCTGCACATCCAAACCTGCCGATTTTAGCAAATTTTTGATATGTCATGCCACAAGTAGGGCAAGAAAGAACCTCCTGACTTTGTTGCTTATAATTTTCAGTTACTGCTGGATCTAGGTTAAGTAGGCCAGCTAGTAAGTTATTGATTGAAAAACCTTGCTGATTTGAAAAAGAAAATGCATCTCCATTTTCTGAAGCGCATTGTTCACATACATGCATCTCCGTCTTTTCACCATTAATGATTTTTGTGAAGTGAAGAGTTGCAGGTCTCGTTTCACATTGCTGACAAATCATCCTGTCATCACTCCCTGTTCTAAATAAAATAGATCATGAGCTTATCGGTAGCGTAATGAATTAAGCATTGCTTTTAAAAGATTAGCCCTTAGCTCATCACGATAAGGAAGTTCAATATTAATAACTGAACGATTGATAACACTCAACATAATTTTTGCTTCTCGTTCTGTGATGACTTTTTCTTCAACTAACCTAATAATGACGTTTTCAGCACTTACTTGTGAAATTTCACTTTGAATCATCTCAATTACTTGCTGAAACAAATCCGCTGCATCATGCATTTTTACTTTTGCAATACGAATAAAGCCGCCGCCGCCTCGCTTACTTTCTACAAGATAACCTCTCTCAACTGTAAAACGGGTATTGATAACGTAATTAATTTGCGACGGAACGCATTGAAATTTATCAGCAATCTCACTGCGCCTTATTTCAACAATTTCTCTTTCACTTAATTCAAGTACTTGTTTTAAATACTGTTCGATAATGTCAGAGATATTTGGCACGCTGCCCCCTCCTTCTGACTTTGACTATATTTGACCTTAATTTAAATATAAAAGGAAACGAAAAAATTTTCAACTATGTACTATTAAAGTTTATTCTTTACTTTTATCGTTGCCACTAAAATTTATTTCAAAACCTGCAAATCGTGAATTTTATTGTTCTTACTATACTTTTTCATAAAACAAATAAATTGTAAACAAAAAAGGACTAGCTAAAATAGCTAGTCCTTTTTCAGGTGCCTGGCAACGTCCTACTCTCACAGGGACAAAGTCCCAACTACCATTGGCGCTAAAGAGCTTAACTTCCGTGTTCGGTATGGGAACGGGTGTGACCTCTTCGCTATCGCCACCAGACAAGAGAT
>NZ_JBVVNT010000013.1:0-51445 GCF_055810735.1 Priestia sp. ST2
TTTAATCAGAGGGTCGAAGGTTCGAGTCCTTCATGGCTCATTTTAATAAGCGGAAGTAGTTCAGTGGTAGAACACCACCTTGCCAAGGTGGGGGTCGCGAGTTCGAACCTCGTCTTCCGCTCCATTTCTATATAAAAAAAGATATTGGGGCCTTAGCTCAGCTGGGAGAGCGCCTGCCTTGCACGCAGGAGGTCAGCGGTTCGATCCCGCTAGGCTCCACCATACATATAAACGTACAACCTTTAAGCAAATTGCTTAAAGGTTTTTTTGTGTAGTTTTTACAAATTAGAATTGTATATATATTCAAAAAAGTGTCGAGTTGAGCCATCGCTCATTTAGCCGTTACAATAGGAGAGTAGCAACATTTGTGATGGGGGGACATATTATGAATAAGCTTTCAATTATTGGAGTACCAATGGATTTAGGTCAAACTCGCCGAGGGGTGGATATGGGGCCAAGTGCGATACGATATGCAGGTGTTATTGAACGCATCGAGAATATTGGATATAGTGTAGAAGATAAAGGGAATATTGAAATTGCCTTAGCTGAACGAGTACATAGTGATGAAAATACAAACTTAAAGAATTTAAAAGCTGTAGCAGATGCTAGCGAGAGGCTTGCTCAGACCGTAAGTGATGTTATTACAAATAAAAGGTTTCCTTTAGTGCTAGGGGGAGATCACAGCATCGCTATCGGAACACTAGCAGGAGTAAGTCGTCATTATAAAAACTTGGGCGTGATTTGGTATGATGCACACGGAGATTTGAATACAGCAGATACGTCTCCTTCAGGAAATATTCACGGTATGCCATTGGCGGCAAGTATAGGTATAGGAGACGACGCATTGACTCGAATTGGTGGTTATACACCTAAAGTCAAGCCTGAAAATATTGTGATTATCGGAGCACGTTCTTTAGATGAAGGAGAAAAAGAGTTAATAAAGGAAAAAGGGATTAAAGTGTATACGATGCATGAGATAGATCGAATGGGTATGACAAAAGTAATGGAAGAAACAATTTTATATTTGCGTGATAAAACAGATGGCGTTCATCTATCACTCGATTTAGATGGATTGGATCCACATGATGCACCTGGAGTAGGAACGCCGGTCATCGGTGGAATAAGCTACAGAGAAAGTCATTTAGCTATGGAGATGTTAGCAGAATCTCAGCTAATCACTTCTGCTGAGTTTGTGGAAGTGAATCCTATTTTAGATGAACGGAATAAAACAGCTACCGTAGCTGTTGCATTAATGGGCTCACTTTTAGGAGAGAAATTAGTATAAAACATTAGTACCTACCAAAAGGTACATGAAATATATATGAAGATAAAAAAAAGAAGCTCTTAGTTCGGATTCGAGAGCTTCTTTATATAGAGAAAAACTTTTCATATTCATTTAATAAACCATCTAGCTCTGAACTGACTCTCACTACTGTTAGTGATGATAAAGGGTTTTCTGCTGCAAGAGTGACCATGTTATTTCTGCATTCTTCAATTTGATTCAAAAGGTTCTCTTTTGTATGAGTCAAGCTTTCCACTCCTCTTCTTTTCATCTATACTAATTACATAACCTACGTACGATCTTTTTAAACGTATTTGACAAATTTTTGTTAAAATAATTAAGCATAAGTGAAACTTTATGATAAAGTACACGTATATATACTATCCCGCAATGGGCGGAGGTAACCGTTACATGGATTTATTATTAAAAAGAAAAATAAAAAAAGTAAAAAAAGGTGACCAGGATGCGTTTGCTGACATAGTAGAATATCACAAGGATAAACTTTTTCATCTATGTTATCGAATGTTAGGAAACCGGGAAGAAGCCCAAGACGCTGCCCAAGAAGCGTTTATTCGAGCCTATGTAAATATTCATAGCTATGACACGAGTAAAAAGTTTTCCACCTGGTTATATCGAATTGCTACAAATCTTTGTATTGATCGAATTCGTAAAAAAAAGCCAGACTATTATTTAGATGCAGAAGTAGCCGGGACCGACGGGTTAAATATGTACTCTCAAATAGCTGCCGATCAGGCCTTACCAGAGGAAGAACTAGAGCAAGTAGAATTGCAAGAATTCATTCAGTCGGAAATATTAAAGCTACCTGAGAAATATCGAACTGTCATTGTCCTAAAATATATAGATGAGCTGTCGTTAAAAGAAATCAGCGATATTTTAGACCTGCCTCTTGGTACGGTAAAGACTAGAATTCACAGAGGACGTGAAGCTTTAAGAAATCGACTTCGCCACTTGTAAGGAGTGAACTAAGAATGAAATGTCCAAAAATGTATGTAAATCTCATTCATGAGCATTTAGATGGAGATATTACAAAAGAAAATGAACTGTTATTAAAAGAGCATTTGCATCAATGCAAAGATTGTCAGCAGCATATGCATCAGTTAAAAAGAACCATTGCATTTGTGCAAAGCACTTCTCATATAGAATTACCTATGAACTTTACAGCAGGTGTTATGGCTGGGTTACCACGTGAGAAGAATCGAATTCGAATGAATAGATGGTTTACAAACCACCCGATTCTTAGTGCAGCTGCTGTATTTGTGCTGTTAATGTCAGGCACCGTGTTTTCAGCTTGGGAAACGGATGAAGACTTTTCTGTTTCAAAGCAGCCGAACTTGGTCATTCACGATAAAACAGTCGTTGTACCAAAAGGTGAGACCGTCAAAGGTGATATTACTGTGAGAAATGGCGATATTAAAATTGAAGGAAAAGTAGATGGAAACGTTACTGTTATACATGGTGATAAGTATCTAGCATCTGCAGGAGAAGTGACAGGCAATATTGAAGAGTTAGACAAGATTTTTGACTGGGTATGGTATAACGTCAAAACTCATGCCAAACAAGCTGTTGACTTTTAATAGTTGAAACATAAAACCGTCCGCTTATCTTGTTAGAGAGGAACAGTGGACGGTTTTATTTATATAAAAAGAAGGCTACATTATATAGGAACAAGGATTTAAAAATAAGATGTAATTTACAGTGTAATTTTGTTTTATGGTATAATAAAACGGTTATGTTATCTTTATTACATATATAGAGGAAGTGAGAAGATGCCTATTGGAGACCTGCCAATCCTCTCATATTTAGGAAAAATTGTTGATGTTCTCCTGGTATGGTTCGTCATATATAAATTAATTATGGTCATAAGAGGTACAAAAGCAGTACAGCTTTTAAAAGGAATCACGGTGATTTTAGTTGTTCGCTTTATAAGTAACTTCCTTGGACTAAATACGCTGCAATGGTTAATGGACCAAGCGTTAACGTATGGGTTTTTAGCTATCATTATTATCTTCCAGCCAGAGCTGCGCCGAGCGCTTGAACAGCTTGGGAGAGGACGTTTGTTTTCACGCAGTAATTTGCCTGAAGAAGATGAACGTACCGTTACGATTGAGGCGATTATAAAAGCAACGCATTATATGGCTAAAAGACGCATAGGTGCATTGATCTCAATCGAAAGAGAGACGGGTATGGGTGATTATATTGAAACAGGTATACCGCTCAACTCTAATATTTCTTCTGAATTATTAATCAACTTATTTATACCAAATACACCACTTCATGATGGAGCGGTTATTTTACAGCGGGATCAAGTAGCCGCTGCAGCATGTTACTTACCTTTATCTGAAAGTCCTTTTATTTCAAAAGAATTAGGTACTCGCCATCGTGCTGCTGTAGGAATAAGTGAAGTAACAGATAGTGTGACTGTCATTGTATCTGAAGAAACTGGAGGCATTTCCGTTACCAAAAATGGTGAATTGTATCGTGAATTGACAATTGATACATTGAGAGAAATGCTAGAAAAAGAATTAGTCACAACTTCTAAAGCAACTTCTTCCACTCGTTGGCAATGGAGGTTGAAGAAGAATGGATAAATTGATGAATCGATCGTGGGTTATGAAAATTATCGCGTTGCTGTTAGCCTTCATGTTATATTTATCTGTTAATTTAGATGATGGTGCCAGTTCATCAAATAAGATTCTGAACCGAAGCAGTTCTGCCAACACTGGAGTAGAAACATTAACAGATGTTCCGGTTCAAGTATCCTATAATGAGAAGAACAGAATTGTAAGAGGTGTTCCGGATACGGTTATTATGACACTGGAAGGTCCTAAAAATATTTTGGCTCAAACAAAGCTACAAAAAGATTATCAAGCTTATATTGACCTTGATAATTTAAGCTTAGGGCAGCATAGAGTCAAGGTTCAGTATCGAAATATCTCTGATAATTTAAACGTAGTGGTTAAGCCTGATATTGTAAACGTAACAATTGAAGAACGCGATTCAAAACAGTTTTCAGTAGAGGCAAGCTATGATAAAAACAAGGTCAAGAATGGATATGAAGCAGGGGAAGCAACCGTTAGTCCAAGAGCAGTCACGGTAACGGGCGCATCAAGTCAATTGGATCAAGTTGCTTATGTGAAAGCTATTATTGATTTAGATAATGCTTCAAAAACAGTGACGAAACAAGCAACTGTTGTCGCACTAGACAAGAATTTAAATAAATTGAACGTAACAGTTCAACCAGAAACGGTCAATGTAACAATCCCAGTGAGAAATATTAGTAAAAAAGTGCCGATCGATGTGGTTCAAGAAGGCACGCCAGGCGACGGTGTCAACATTACGAAGCTAGAGCCTAAAACAGATACAGTAAAAATTATCGGTCCGTCTGATTCTTTAGAAAAAATCGATAAAATTGATAATATTCCAGTCGATGTTACCGGTATTACGAAATCTAAAGATATTAAGGTGAACGTCCCTGTTCCAGACGGAATAGATAGTGTAAGTCCTAAACAAATTACCGTTCATGTGGAAGTAGACAAACAAGGTGATGAGAAAGACGCAGAAGAAACGGATGCAAGTGCAGCTGAGACTAAGTCATTTAAGAATTTACCGGTTTCTTTAACTGGTCAATCCTCAAAGTACACATATGAACTGCTTTCTCCTACTTCAGTAGATGCAGATGTAAAAGGACCAAAATCTGATTTAGATAAGTTGACGAAAAGCGGCATTAGCTTGTCAGCGAATGTAGGGAATTTATCTGCCGGGGAGCACACGGTTCCTATTATGATAAATAGTCCCGACTCTGTTACATCAGCTCTATCGACTAAACAGGCAAAAGTTCGTGTAACAGCGAAAAAACAATCAGGGACAAATGATGAGCAAACAGATAAAGAAACAAGTGGAAGTACGAGCGATAAAGAAACAAAGCCAGACACGGGAACTGGATCAGGAACAAATCCTGGGACGGGAAATTCAGGTGATTCAGGTGATTCAGCTGATAAACCAAGCGAAGAGACTGATACACCTGAAGACAATACAGATACACCAACAGATAGTACAGAAACTGGTGACGACAGTAGTAATAATCAAAGTGATGAAAATTCTACACCCGTAGATGGACAGACAGATAATACAGCAGGAAACTAAATGTTTTGACATGAAGGAGAGAAAATTAATGGGTAAGTATTTTGGAACAGACGGAGTACGAGGAGTTGCCAATAGTGAATTAACTCCTGAGCTTGCTTTTAAAATTGGACGCTTAGGTGGTTACGTTCTAACAAAAGATTCAGAGCGACCAAAAGTATTAATCGGACGCGATACACGCGTTTCTGGTCATATGTTAGAAGGAGCGCTTGTTGCAGGATTGCTTTCAATTGGAGCAGAAGTTATGCGACTAGGTGTTATTTCAACTCCAGGGGTAGCGTACTTAACAAAAGCACTTGGCGCACAAGCAGGAGTCATGATCTCTGCTTCGCACAACCCAGTTCAAGATAACGGAATTAAATTCTTTGGTCCAGATGGATTTAAACTTTCAGATGCCCAAGAGAATGAAATTGAAGCGTTAATGGATAGTGACACAGATCAATTACCAAGACCTGTTGGGGGAGATTTAGGTCAGGTAAATGACTACTTCGAAGGTGGACAAAAATATCTGCAATACTTAAAACAAACGGTTGATGAAGACTTCTCAGGTATTCATGTGGCATTAGACTGTGCGCACGGGGCAACGTCATCTTTAGCAGCACATTTATTTGCAGATTTAGATGCAGATATCTCTACAATGGGTGCATCTCCAAACGGATTAAACATCAATGACGGTGTAGGATCTACACATCCGGAAGCATTAAGTGCCTTCTTAAAAGAAAAAGGAGCGGATGTTGGGTTAGCATTTGATGGAGACGGAGATCGTTTAATCGCAATCGATGAAAAAGGCGAGATTGTAGACGGTGATCAAATCATGTTCATTTGTGCAAAATACTTGTATGAACAAGGGCGTTTAAAGAAAAACACGCTTGTTTCTACCGTTATGAGTAACTTAGGCTTTTATAAAGCACTAGAAGCTAGCGGGATTGAAAGTGCACAAACTGGTGTAGGCGACCGTTATGTAGTGGAAGAAATGAAAGCTAATCAATATAACCTAGGTGGAGAACAGTCAGGTCATATTATTTTCTTAGATTACAACACAACAGGTGACGGTATGCTTTCAGCTATTCAGCTTGTAAATATTATGCAAGCAACGAAAAAGCCTTTATCAGAATTAGCAGCTGAAATGAAGAAATATCCTCAGCTTCTTGTAAATGTAAAAGTAACAGATAAGCATCATGTTACAGATAACGAGAAGGTAAAAGTGGTTATTGAAGAAGTGGAAAAAGAAATGAACGGTAATGGCCGAGTACTTGTACGCCCTTCAGGAACAGAGCCGTTAGTACGTGTGATGGTTGAAGCACAAACACAAGAAGAATGTGAAACTTATGTAACGCGTATCGTAGAAGTAGTAAAAGAAGAAATGGGCTTAGAGTAATTCATTAATTATATGCATAAGCGGTGACGTTTCAAGCCGTTTATGCATATTTTTATATTGTTGAGAAAAATTCTTGGAAATTATCTGATGCTAAAGGCTGTTTTTACAGATAGTAAAGAAGATAATTGACGTTTTCTCACTTCTTATTGTAATATTAAATCTGTTCGTCTCTTAATTTATGTAAAGGAGTGAACAATCTAGTTTAAAAGTGAATACAAAGCGCCTGAACTAAGTAAAGGGACGGAAACGACTTAGTTGACGAGGAGGAGGTTTATCGAAGTATCGGCGGATGCCTCCCGGTTGTTGATTATCACGGCCGAAAACTTGATGTGAAAAACAATGAGGTGACTTATTGGACAAAAGCATTGAGATGATAATCATTGATGATGAAAAGAGACTCTCTTTTCATACATGAAGGAGGATTTTATCTATGTGCGGAATTGTAGGATATATTGGAACAGAAGATTCGAAAGAAATTTTATTACGTGGTCTTGAAAAGTTAGAATATCGTGGCTATGACTCAGCAGGTATTGCAGTTGTTAACAATGAAGGCGTACACGTATTCAAAGAAAAAGGCCGTATTGCAGAATTGCGTCAGGCAGTAGATAACAGTGTTGTAGCACCAGCAGGTATCGGTCATACGCGTTGGGCAACTCATGGTGTGCCAAGCCAAGAAAATGCTCATCCGCATCAAAGTACATCTGGACGCTTCACACTTGTGCATAACGGTGTAATTGAAAACTATGCTATTTTGAAACGTGAATATTTACAAGATGTAACGTTCAAAAGCGAAACGGATACAGAAGTAATCGTTCAGTTAATTGAAAAAATCGCAGCAGAAGGCTTAGATGTAGAAGAAGCGTTCCGTAAGACAGTGAGCTTGCTTCACGGTTCTTATGCACTAGCTCTTGTTGATAACGAAGATAAAAATACAATCTACGTAGCTAAAAATAAAAGCCCGCTTCTTGTAGGTGTTGGCAAAGGATTTAACGTTGTAGCGAGCGATGCTATGGCAATGCTTCAAGTAACAGATCAGTACGTAGAATTAATGGATAAAGAAACAGTAATTGTTACAAAAGAAGGCGTAACAATTAAAACGCTTGATGGTGAAGTGGTAGAAAGAGCACCTTATACAGCAGAGCTTGATGCAAGTGATATTGAAAAAGGTACGTACCCTCACTATATGTTAAAAGAAATTGATGAGCAGCCTTTAGTTGTTCGTAAAATCATTCAAGAGTATCAAAATGAGAACAATGAACTGCACATTGATGCAGACATTTTAGGAGCAATGGATGAAGCAGACCGCATCTATATCGTAGCATGTGGAACAAGCTATCATGCAGGCCTAGTAGGTAAACAATTCATTGAAACGTGGGCGAAGGTTCCAGTAGAAGTGCACGTAGCAAGTGAATTCTCTTATAACATGCCGCTTTTATCTGAAAAGCCATTGTTTATCTTTATTTCTCAAAGTGGAGAAACAGCTGACAGCCGTGCAGTATTAGTTCAAATTAAAGAACTAGGTTACAAAGCGTTAACAATCACAAACGTTCCGGGATCAACATTATCTCGTGAATCTGATTATACGTTATTACTTCATGCAGGTCCGGAAATTGCTGTAGCATCAACAAAAGCTTATACAGCTCAATTAGCAGTGCTATCAATTCTAGCGGCTGTAACAGCAAAAACACGCGGCATTGAATTAGAATTTGATTTAGTTCAAGAGTTAGCAATCGTAGCAAACACAATGGAAGTACTTTGCGACGACAAAGAAGAAATGGAAAGCATTGCTCTTCAATTCTTAGCAACAACTCGCAACGCATTCTTTATTGGACGTTCTGTCGATTATTATGTAGGTTTAGAAGGTGCGTTAAAACTAAAAGAAATCTCTTACATCCAAGCAGAAGGGTTTGCTGGAGGAGAGCTTAAGCACGGAACAATCGCTTTAATTGAAAACAATACGCCAATTATTGCATTAGCAACACAAGAGCATGTAAACTTAAGCATCCGTGGTAACGTAAAAGAAGTAGTAGCACGTGGAGCTAATCCTTGTATCATTTCAATGAAAGGATTAGAAACAGAAGAAGATCGCTACGTGATTCCGAAAGTTCACGAAACACTTTCACCACTAGCAGCGGTTATTCCTTTACAATTAATCTCTTACTACGCTGCATTGCACCGCGATTGCGATGTAGATAAACCACGTAACTTAGCAAAATCAGTTACTGTCGAATAATAAGGTTCTAGACACCCTTCTATTATAGAAGGGTGTTTTTGTATATAATTCTCATTGAGCTAAAAAATATATTTGCTTGCTCAATTTATTTTATATAATAGAGTAGGTAAATGAACGAAACTCACTTATAAAAAAGGAAGTGAAAAGTATTAGTGGAGTAGCTCAAAGTATAAAGTACGTGTTGCGAGGCATTTTTTTTGTCTTGTATTTTCCCTTTTATTTTGTATTTCAAATTTTGTGTAAGCTATGGATATATTTTATCGCTAAGCCCCTCATATGGATAGGAACAAGAATTATTCAACCTGTCATTGATTTCATTTGGAGATACATTATACGTTTCTTGTTCGTTTATCCTATTTCTTGGCTATGGAGTGTCCTCATCTATCCTTTTATTCTCTTCGTTTGGAAACGATGTTTTTTGCCTATAACTAGATTTATATGGAAGTACGTTTTATACCCTGTGTTGTATCTAGTTTGTTACCCTTTTTATCTTTTCTGGAAATATGTTGTGCTGCCATTTTATAATGAAATTGTTATCCCTGTGGTTTCATTTTGTCAGCGTATATTTCTCTGTTTCTGGAAAGGAGTTAAGTGGATCGTAATTCATATGATCTACTATCCTTTACGGTGGATTTGGATGAGATGTATATACAAACCGCTTAAAAATGTATATACAAAAATCATTCAGCCGGTTATCAAATGGTTTTCTCATTTATTTAGTTAATGAAATATACCAAAAGATTGCTTGTCTTTTTTAGGTATTAAACTCGAAAGATAAGAGGGAATTGATGTATAATAAAGACGGATATATCATTGCCTATTTATTTTATTAGATTCAATTTTGAAAGAGAGTGAAACAATATGGGCCGTAAGTGGAACAATATTAAAGAAAAGAAAGCGTCAAAAGATGCTAATACAAGTCGTATATATGCCAAGTTTGGCCGTGAGATTTATGTGGCTGCGAAACAAGGCGAGCCAGATCCAGAATCAAACCAAGCGTTAAAAGTTGTATTAGAACGCGCGAAAACATACAATGTGCCAAAAGCAATTATTGACCGTGCGATTGAAAAAGCAAAAGGCGGATCAGAAGAAAATTACGATAATCTTCGTTACGAAGGTTTTGGACCAAATGGCTCAATGGTTATCGTAGATGCTCTTACGAATAACGTAAACAGAACAGCTTCAGACGTGCGTGCTGCTTTTGGTAAAAACGGCGGTAATATGGGAGTAAGCGGATCAGTAGCGTACATGTTTGATCCAACAGCTGTTATTGGGGTAGAAGGTAAGGATGAAGAAGAGACGCTAGAACTGTTAATGGAAGCAGATGTAGACGTGCGTGACATTTTAGAAGAAGAAGATTCTGTAATTGTTTATGCTGATCCGGATCAATTCCATGCGGTACAAAAAGCGTTCAACGATGCTGGTATTACGGAATTTACAGTAGCTGAGCAAACGATGCTTGCTCAAAATGATGTAACTCTTCCTGAAGATGCACAAGCTCAGTTTGAAAAAATGATTGATGCATTAGAGGACCTAGAAGATGTGCAGCAAGTATATCACAACGTTGATTTAGGATAATAGTGAAAGAGGCAGACCTATCAAAGAGGTCTGTCTTTTTTTATAGGCCGTGTGAAAAGCATCTATTGACCCTTTCCCTTCTTTTGGAATATGGTAAGATAATGAATTAAGAATAGAAAATAGTAGAATTTTATAAGAGATAAATGGAGGGAAAGCAGTTGAAAAAATTAATGGTGGGGATAGCGTTAACAGCTACACTTGCAACGGCTGTAACGCCTGGCTTTGGCTCAATCGGAGGAAATCAAGAAAAGGCATATGCAGCGACAGTTACATATAAAGTAACGGCAAGCAAGCTAAATGTGAGAAGCGGAGCGGGAACGACTTACGGGATTATCGGCAGCGTAGTGAAAGATCAAACGCTATCTGTGGTGAGCAAAAGCGGAAGCTGGTACAAAATCAACTATAACGGCCGCACGGGCTATGTAAGCAGCGATTATGTACAAGCATCCGGAACAACAACGGCCCCAACAACGCCGCCAGCAGAAAGCACAGCGTACACAGTAACGGCAAGCACGCTGAATGTAAGAAGCGGAGCGGGCACTAGCTATGCATCCATAGGAAGTGTGACAAAAGGCCAGAAGCTGTCCGTGGTGAGCAAAAGCGGAAGCTGGTACAAAATTAACTATAACGGCCGCACAGGCTATGTAAGCAGTGACTATGTACAGGCTTCAGCTACAGCGTCTCCAAAACTCGTAGTCGATTCTTTTAAAACGTTAGGTAACGCTCAGCAAGTCATCTTAGTTACAGCAGATAACTACGATACGAAGTCTGCTAAAATTCAAACGTTTGAAAAAGTTGATGGGAAATGGAAGCAAGTTTTAACTGCGAACGGTGTACTTGGACAAAAAGGATTCGCTTTATCGAAAAAAGAAGGAGATATGGAATCTCCGACAGGGAAATATACAATTGGCACAGCATTCGGACGCTATGCAAACCCTGGAACTAAGCTTCCATATCGAAAGATTACAGCAAATGATGTGTGGGTAGACGATTCAAAAAGCTCTCTATATAATACGTGGCAGCAAAAGCCGGCTAATGGCCGCTGGACGAGCGCTGAGAACATGGACATCCCCGCTTACGACTATGGGTTCGTCATTAATTATAACGAATCTAGAACGCCAGGAAAGGGAAGTGCAATCTTCTTCCATGTAGGAACAAATTATACCGCAGGATGTACGGCTACTTCTAAAGAACAAGTTGTCTCTATTTTAAAATGGTTAAACCCAGAGAAAAATCCGGTTATTATTCAATCTCTTGTAAGTGAATTAGATAAATATTAAGTTAGAAAGCAGCTGAACTTTGACAGTTCAGCTGCTTTTTTATGTAATTAAAAGCTTTGTCTGTCTGTGGTACGACAAAGTTAGTTTTCCTATTCATTGAATGAAAGCGTTTAATCTCTTACGATTAAAGTATCATCACGTAGAGAAAGGAAGAGAGCAAATGGCTCAATCTAATATAAAAGTAGCTGTACAAAAGTTTGGGAACTTTCTAAGTTCAATGGTTATGCCAAATATCGGAGCATTTATTGCATGGGGACTTATTACTGCTTTATTTATTCCAACAGGCTTTTTTCCAAATGAAAGCCTTGCCAAACTAGTGGATCCAATGGTCAAGTATTTGCTTCCGCTGCTAATCGGCTACACAGGAGGAAAGCTTGTCCACGATCAGCGCGGAGGCGTTGTAGGTGCTATCGCGACCATGGGCGTCATCGTTGGATCTGATATTCCGATGTTTCTAGGCGCTATGATTATGGGACCGCTTGGCGGTTATATCATCAAGAAGTTTGATCAGTTTATTGAAGGTAAAGTCAAAACAGGATTCGAGATGTTAATTAATAATTTCTCAGCAGGTATTCTTGGAGGAATTCTAGCAATTCTAGCCTTTTTAGGAGTTAGTCCAGCCGTGGACGGATTTACAGGCGCGCTTGTAGTGGGTGTAGATTGGATGGTTGCACATGGCCTTCTTCCACTTACAAGTATTCTAATTGAACCAGCTAAAATTTTATTCTTAAACAATGCTATTAATCACGGTATCTTATCTCCGATCGGAGCAGAACAAATTCGAACAAACGGACAGTCAATTCTATTGTTATTAGAAACAAATCCTGGTCCGGGATTAGGAATTTTGTTAGCGTATTGCTTCTTTGGAAAAGGAACAGCAAAACAGTCAGCGCCGGGAGCAGCCATCATTCATTTTATTGGCGGAATTCACGAAATTTACTTCCCTTACGTTTTAATGCGTCCGCTTCTAATCATTGCGGCTATTTTAGGCGGAATGAGCGGCGTATTTACATTTGTTCTTTTAGGCGGAGGCTTACAAGCGGTTGCTTCACCGGGAAGTATTTTGGCTATTTTAGCTGCTACACCAGGTAATGCAGGCAGCTATGTTGCAAATATCTCCGGTGTTCTCGTTGCAGCCATCGTATCGTTTATTGTAGGTTCGTTAATTTTAAAAACGGGCAAGCAAACAGAAGATTTGGATGAAGCAGCTCGCAAAATGCAAGAGATGAAAGGCAAGAAGAGCTCTGTAGCAGGAAGCTTTACAAAACAGCAAGGAGAAGTACCAGCAAGCGTTCAGAAAATTGTTTTTGCCTGTGACGCAGGTATGGGATCGAGTGCGATGGGCGCCTCCCTTCTTCGCAAGAAAGTTAAACAAGCAGATTTAAATATTTCGGTAACGAATACAGCCATCAGTAATATTCCAAGTGATGCTCAAATCGTTATTACACAGGAAGAGCTAACGCCAAGAGCTCAAAACAAAGTTCCAGATGCGTATCATATCTCGGTTGATAATTTTCTATCTAGTCCGGAATATGACAAACTAATTGATCAACTAAAAAATGATCATACTACTTCTAAAGCGGAAGAAGAAAAAAGAGTATCTGCAGAAAATAATACAGATAGTAATGATAGTTTATTAAAAGAAGAAAACGTTTTCGTAAATCAGCACTTTTCTTCTAAGGAAGAAGCAATTCGATTTGCAGGGAGCGTGTTAGTAAAAGGCGGATATGTAGAAGAAAACTACGTTGAAGCGATGATTGAGCGCGACAATATGACTTCTACTTATATGGGAAATGACGTAGCGATTCCGCACGGTACGGAAGAAGCGAAAAAGAACGTTTTAAGGTCGGGTTTTACAGTGATTCAAGTGCCAGAAGGCGTTGATTTTGATGGTGAGAAAGTTCGTTTGATTTTTGGAATTGCCGGAAAAGACGGCACTCATTTAGAAATTTTATCTGGTATCGCGATTACATGTTCTGATATGGACAATATTGAAAAGATGGTTCATGCCAAATCAGCTAAAGAATTAATGGCTATTATTCAAAGTAACTAACGGGATAGAAAGGCATGGAAATGCCTTTTTATCCTTTGTTTATAAATAAGAAAAGAGTTGATGTTCTTGTTTATTACTTCAAGAGAAAAATCAATCATTGAGTTAATTATTAAAACAGCAGGAAAACATACAGCCCTTACACTTGCTACTTTTTTGAATGTAAGTGTAAGAACCGTTCACCGAGATTTGAAGGCAATTGAATCAATACTTGAAAAATTTGATTTGAAGCTGATTCGTACGCAAGATGAAGGACTAATGATTGAAGGTAAAAATGAACAAATTTTTCGCCTTATCCAAGAGCTGATGAAGATTAAAACGACGGATCAGTCTCCACAGGAAAGAAAACTAATTCTTTTAATTCTTCTTCTAGAAGAAGGAGATTCATTTAAATTACAAACGCTGGCTAAAGACTTAGAAGTAAGTATTACTACACTCACTGCTTATTTAGATGAATTAACAGAGTGGTTAACCACATTTGACGTTTTCCTTCAACGAAAGAGAGGGGTGGGAGTAGAGGTTCAAGCTACTGAAGCCAATAAACGAAAAGCATTAGCTAATTATTTTCTTGTTTACTTTAATGAAGAGTTAATTGAGTGCATGTTTTTAGCAGAAAACCAGCAGCATACGGATGAAACGATTTTGCACTATTTTTATCCGGATTATTTGGCAGAAGTAGACAGAATTGTACATCAAGCGATTAATCAGCATCATTCTAAGCTGGCTGACAGCGATTATATAGGGCTCATTGTTCATATTTGCATTATGATACAGCGAACGAAAAAGCAAATGTATCTAGAAGACGACGGCGGCCAAACGGAAGAACTGGCGAGTGAAATGTTTTTAATGAAGGATATTTGCCGCGAAATTGAACGGGTATTTTCTCTTTCTTTTACAGAAAAAGATATTCATTTCTTAGCAGTGCGGCTGCGTGCAGCAAAGTTCCAAACTACTAGAGACGTATATTACGACAGCGTAGTGGTTGGGCAGATTATTAAGAATATGATTGCTCACGTTTCTGTTCAGCTTAACACCGACTTAACCGGTGATTTTTCCCTTTACCAGGGGCTGCTCGCTCATATGGAACCGGCAATTTTTCGTCTTAAGCAAAAAATGGAGCTTTTTAATCCATTAACAGAAGAGATTAAGAAAAAGTACCCGGTTTTATTTATGGCTGTGAGAAACAGTATAGATCAAGAGCTGCCGCATTTAGTTTTTCCAGATGATGAAGTAGCATATCTTGTTTTGCATTTCGGTTCAACGCTAGTGCTAAAAGAAGAAGTTATGGAAATTCAGGCACTAATCGTCTGTCCAACTGGAATTGGCACCTCGAAAATGTTAGCTAGCCGTATTCGTAAAGAGATTCCGGAGATTAATTCAGTTGTCATTAAATCGGTAAAAGAAATCAAAGAAGCCGCGCTTGAAGGGTATGACGTAGTGATTTCAACAGTAAGACTGCCTTTTTTAAATGTCGATTACATTTTAGTCAATCCACTCTTAACCGAAGAGGATATTCAATCCGTCCAGAATTTTTTACAGAAAAACATTCAAAAGTTAACCAAAGATAAGGACTATCGCTCGTTCCAATATAAAAATAAAACTGTTTCTAAAGAAAAACCGTCTTTTGAGGAAACGATGAAGCAAATTAAAGATGTGCATGGAAGTATCGAATCAATTCTTCAAAACCTTAGAATGTATCGATTTTCGGGTGAAGTGAGTCACGATCAAGTGATTTCGCACGTAGTAAAAGCTGCTGAAAAAGAACGTTTAATAACCAATGCCAGCTGCGTTATTCATCAGCTTAAGGAACGAGAAAACAAAGGCGGTTTAGGCATTCCGCAAACGAGTATGGCACTGTTCCATTGCCGTGAACATCACGTGAACGAGCTGATTTTTCAAGTTTCACATTTAGAACAGCCTTGCACAGTTAAAGGCATGGACGGAACAAACATGCAGGCGCGTAACCTTCTATTAATGCTCGCACCTGAAGAGTTAAGTGAAGCACAGCAAGAAATTTTAAGTTTAATTAGTACCAGTTTAATTGAAGACCATGAAGCAATGATGATTTTTTCGTCTTCGAACGAAGAGATAATTCGCAAAAAGCTAGAGGATACGTTTCATGAGTACCTTCGAAATAATTTGATAAAGGAATGATTTTTGTGAAACAAGCAGTTCATTTTGGAGCAGGCAATATCGGTCGAGGATTCATTGGGGCATTGTTTTCTCAAAGCAACTATCATGTCACATTCGTAGATATTGCTGAAAAGATTATTAATCAGTTAAACATAGATGAAGGGTATAACGTAATAACAGCCGCAGAGCATCCCGAGACATTAGCTGTTCAAAACGTATCTGGTTTAAATAATCTGACACAAGAACAAGCGGTCATTAAAGCGATTAAAGAAGCAACGTACATTACGACGGCCATCGGACCGAACGTTCTGCCTCGCATTGCTCCTTTAATTGCTAAAGGTTTGGCTGAACGTGTAAAAGCAAGCGACGAAAATGTATATGTGATTGCATGTGAAAATCAAATCTCTGCGACAGATTTATTAAAAGGCTATATTTTTGACGCGCTGGATGAAGAGACAAAAGCTCATATGATAAATAAGGTCTTTTTCTTCAATTCAGCTGTAGATCGTATCGTGCCTATTCAACATGATCAAGGTTCGCTTGATGTTTTAGTAGAATCCTATTATGAATGGGTAGTAGAGGCACCTGAAGATATTCCTTTTGTAGAAGGAATGACGATTGTGCCTGACCTTGCTCCTTTTATTGAAAGAAAGTTATTTACAGTGAATACGGGACACGCGGTGATTGCATATTTTGGTTATTTAAAAGGAAAAGAAACAATTGATCAAACGTTAAGAGATTCAGATATTTATGAACAAGTACAGCAAACGCTACAAGAAACAGGAAACTATCTAATTAAAAGATATGACTTAGATAAAGAGGAACACAAAGCCTATATTACTAAAATCATTGAACGCTTTAAAAATCCTCATTTAAATGATTCAGTTAAAAGAGTAGGAAGAGCACCAATTCGCAAGCTTGGACCTCAGGATCGTTTGATTCGTCCAGCGCTAGAAGCAAAAAAATCGGGCCTTTCTTATACCTATTTAGCAAAGGCTATTGCCGCTGCGCTTTTATTTGATCCGCAAGAAGATAAAGAGGCTATGAAGCTTCAAGCGAATATTCATGAGTATGGTATTGAGTATGTATTAAAAGAGATTAGTGGGTTAGAGGCAAGTAATGATTTAACAAAAGAAATCATTGCTCAATATAATGCTTTAAAATCGTGAATGAATTTAGTATGTGTAAACAGTCCATTTTAAATGGGCTGTTTTTCTTTTAGCAGAAAGGGAATGTTTATGTATAGGAGGGTGATAAAATGGTAGCTATTACGCACGTTGGATTAGCTGTACCTGATGTAGAAGAAGCCGTGCAGTGGTATGGAAAAGTTTTAGGTTTTAAGCTGATTGCCGGTCCTTATATGTTTAATGCGGAGGAAGAAAAAGCTGAAAATATGACTCAAGATTTACTGGGGTCTCATATCAAAAAAATGAAAAATGCTCACATGACAGCTGACAACCAGGTAGGCATTGAACTGTTTGAATTTAATAAGCCGCAAATGCCTCTTGTATTAAAAGACAGCGATGAGCAGTATCAAAGTTATTTTCACATGTGTTTAGTAGCCGATGACGTGGAAAAGTTAGCGGATAAAATCGAAAAATCAGGCGGTAAAAAGCGAAGCCAAGTATGGAATACAAGACCAGGAAAACCTTATTACTTGGTTTATTGTGAAGATCCGTTTGGGAATATTATTGAGCTATATTCACACAGTACGGAGCTCATGTATGGGAATAGAGAAGAATAAAAGCTTATCCAGATTTCTTGGATAAGCTTTTATTTTTTCATAGCTGTCCGTAGCCGTATACTTTTGCCAGCTCTTCAAAGGTTTTTGATGAATACGTAATAGTTACAGATGTTCCTACTGCCACTTTATTGAATAATTCTTCGAAATCCGCATTATGCATTCGTACGCAGCCGTGGCTTACATATTTGCCGATGCTATCTTCTGAGTTATTCCCATGAATAGCGTATGTGTCGCCGGTTGTTCCGTTTGCATTAAGCCCTAGCCAGCGAGAGCCAAGATGATTATTAGAAGCGCCTCCTGCAATATGCCCTGTATAGTAAGGACGATTTTTAATTTTGTTAACAATCTTGAAAAAGCCTACCGGCGTATCGCTCCATGTTTTTCCCGTAGCTACTGAATACGTCTTTTCTAACTTTCCATTATGAAAATAAGCAAGCTGATTTGTTTTTTTATTAATAATAATTAAATCTCCACTTGCTGCGTTTTCACTTGCATTCGCCGCACTTGCTGTATAAGAAATGCTGATAATAGCTACGAGGCATAAAGCAGCTGCTCGCAGTATAATTTTTCTCACGTTCTAGCCATCTCCTCTATTGTTCATTTACATATTTGGTGAATTACATGCTATTAGTGTATAAAAGGAAAATGGACTGAATATGAATCTTTCCTGAATGAAAACTGAAAGTGCATTTTATTTATAAGCGAATATAAAGTAAAAATCTGGGCAGAAATACAACTAAAGGTCTGGTACATATCTCATGAAAAAGAGAAAAGTGAAAATGCACCTTGTATGTTTAATTTAGGATGTATTATCATGAAAGTTTGAAATGAAGGGCAGGAGGTGGAAGAAACAGATGCTTAAAGAATTTAAAGAGTTTGCTTTGCGTGGAAATGTATTGGATTTAGCTGTCGGTGTTATTATTGGAGCGGCATTTGGAAAAATTGTAACGTCTCTTGTAAATGATATTATTATGCCGCTGATTGGTTTGTTGTTAGCAGGGATAGACTTTAAAGATTTATCCTTCACGGTTGGAGATGCTACGGTATTATATGGATCTTTTATTCAAACAATTGTTGATTTCTTAATTGTCGCATTCTCGATTTTCTTATTTATTCGTTTCTTTAATCGTTTTAAGAGAAAAGAAGAAGAGAAAGTAGAGGAAGAAGTGGCTGTTCTGTCAAAAGAAGAAGAGATCTTAACAGAAATTCGCGATCTGCTAAAAGCAGAAGCGTTGAAAGAACGTTCATAACAGCAATTTTTACATACGTATAAAACGGCTAAGAGGCCCGTCTTTTCATAAGAAAAGCGGGCTTTTTTCGTGTGAAATTTCTCGGGAAATGTTAGTGGTATGATCATGGGGAAATTAGGCGTGAAAGCGCGAGAGATAGGAATGTTAAAATCATATTAAAAGTGTTAAGATATTGTAAATAGGAGGCTTAAGGTTATGTTTAAACATTTGTATCGTTCTTTGCCAATGCTGGCAGCGTATGGGCTGCTTAGCGTTTTTTTATACAGTGTTGTTATGTTTAATGTATCAAATGACACAAAGATATTGTTTGACTGGGCCCAAATCCATACAGCTGGGTTCGTAGTATTAATAGGGGGATGCTCCCTTGTTTTATGGGCGCTCACTTTCTATTTGCTACTTCGGTTTAATCAGATAGAGAGAATACAAGCTTCGCAGTGGTATGCCATTTTTACGGCAATTGTGTTTTCAATTGCAGTAGCAGCTGTTTCTGCCATGGTTTTTGTTGTCTATCATATTGATATACATAACCCAGGCAAAACAATAGAGTGGATGCAGGCGTACCCTCAACGCTATCTCTTTACGGTATTTTTGCTTTCGCTGTTAACACTAGCGATCATTATGCTAGTAGGGGAAGCTTATTTAGGGGCTGGGATTGCCTTTGTTTTGTATTTTATTTTAGCTCTCGTAAACTATTACAAAAAAATCTTTCGAAATGAACCATTGTTCCCAAACGATTTTATTCAGGCCAGTCAGTTAAAAGAAGTTATTCCGATGATTAAAGATTCGATTTCAATTCCTATTGTAATAGGAGTTATTGGATCTATTATCGTACTGATTACTCTTTGGTTTTTCTTGCCGAAAATTAAAATTCGATGGTTTCTTCGAATTATTATGATTCTGCCGCTCATCTTTTTAATGAAATCATTTTTATTCTTTGAACACTCGTTTGCTCAAAAATATTATGATCAATATGCTGCGCTGATGCCTTGGAATCAGCAAAATAATTATTACTATAATGGACCTGTTATTGGCATGATTTCAAATGTTAAAACAGATGTGCTGCAAGAGCCGGATGACTACTCAGAAGAAGCTATGGCAAAAGTGGCAAAGCGCATTCAGTCAAAGGAAGAGAAAACACAAGAAAGCAAGACTGAAGTCAAACCAAACGTTGTGTTTGTGATGAACGAAACATTTTGGGACCCAACAAAGCTTAACGTGACGTTCTCTGAAGATCCAATGAAAAATACAAGAGAACTTCAAAAGAAATATCCTTCCGGATGGTCTTTAAGTCCTTCGTTTGGCGGGGAAACAGCTAATGTGGAGTTCGAAGCGCTGACGAGCTACTCTTTGTCTTTCTTTAACCCTGGAGGCCTTCCTTATCAGCATGTATTGAGTAAAAAAGAATATCCGTCTTTTGTTTCTTATTTAGAAAAGCAAGGCTATGCTACAACAGCTATGCATCCAAACAGCGGCATGCTTTATATGAGACAAAATGTATATCCAAACTTGGGATTTGATCAAGTGAAGTTTATTGATGAAATGAAGCATACGCAAAAAGATAACAAAGAGTTTGTTTCCGATGAAGCGGTAGTTGATGAAGTACTCGATACGCTTCGTCAGTCGAAAAAGCCTGCATTTGTGCATGCTGTAACGATTGCAAATCATCTTCCTTATTCGGCGGATAAGTATAATGGCCAGGAAACCATTAAGGTAACCGGTAAAGGGTTATCACCGGAAATGCAAAAGGAAATTGAAATTTATGCTGAAGGAATTAAACGTTCAGATGCTGCTTTAAAACGATTGAACGATGAAATTCAAAAGCTGGACGAGCCGACCATTGTAGTATTTTGGGGAGATCATTTGCCGGCGCTTGGCCAAAACCTTCAAGCTTACAAAGAAACGGGTTTTGGAAACGAGAAAACGCAGCAAACATCTCAAAAATTTTATGAAACGCCGCTCTTATTTTTATCTAATTACGATACGAAAATAGATAAAAATCTCGGTACGATGAGTCCTATTTATATTGCTCCGACGCTTGCTCAATCTCTTGGTTACAAAAGTAATCTGTTCTACGATCAGTTGAATCAAATGAAAACAGAAGTGCCGGCTTTTCGTTCAAATATGTATATAGATTCGAAAGGAAAGCTAGTCGATGATCCGGCGGCGCTATCTAAAAAAGCTGCAAAAGAACTTCAAGATTACCATGAAGTTGAGTTTGATACATTATCCGGGAAACAGTACGAAACGCATAAGTTGTATAAATAAAAATAAAAACTCCTTTTAATATAAAAGGAGTTTTTATTTTTTAAGTGTTTAAGGTTGTACTAAAAAATAATTCATGTATAATATTTTAAGGTTAAAAGTAAACTTTAAGTTAAGTAAAACAAAACTTGAGTTTGGAACAGCATGAACAATCATTCATGCTGTTTGCTAATTTTAAATACAGTTGAGGATCGAGAGTATGGAAATAGGAAAGAAAATTAAAAATTTACGATTAAAAAAAGGTTTAACACAAGAAGAGCTAGGAGAACGTACTGATTTAAGTAAAGGCTATATTTCCCAGCTGGAGCGCGATTTAAGTTCACCGTCTTTAGAAACATTTTTTAGTATTTTGGAAGTGCTAGGGTGCGAACCGAAAGAATTCTTCGAAATTGATACGCATGTTCAAAAGGTTGTATACAGAGAGGAAGACTACACGAGTTATTGCGAAGATGAAAAAGGTTACCATATTCAGTGGCTTGTGCATGAATCAAATGAAAAAGAAATGGAGCCGATTCGTCTTATTCTTCATGAAAAGGGTGCATTTAAGAGATTTGAGCCTTCCCTTTCAGAAACGTTTGGCTACATTTTGCGCGGGTGTGTGAAGGTAAAGCTTGGAGGCAGAATATATGAAGCCAAACAAGGAGAAACCATCTATTTTCAAGCTTCTGAAGAACATCAGATTTTAAATGCTCATGACGGAATAACAGAGTTAATTATCGTGGCGACAGAGTCTTATTTATAGAACAAAAGAGGTGAAGTGAAATGACATCTACGAATACAATTATTCAATTTGAAAATGTGACCAAGCAATATGATAATGATTCAGTTGTATTGGATCATGTAAGCTTTGAAATTGAAAAAGGGAAATTTTATACCCTCTTAGGTCCATCGGGATGTGGAAAGACAACGATTTTACGATTAATTGCAGGCTTTACGGAAGCCTCAAGCGGAACGATTTATTTTAATGGGAAAAGAATTAATGATGTCCCGGCTAACAAACGACAGGTTAATACGGTTTTTCAAGACTACGCGCTTTTCCCCCATTTGAATGTATTTGAAAATGTAGCATTTGGTCTTCGAATCAAGAAGATGAAAAATGCTGATATTGCAATAAAAGTTAAAGAAGCCCTTCGTTTTGTTAACTTAGAAGGATATGAAAACAGAGAAATAAAGGAAATGTCGGGCGGCCAAAGACAGCGTGTAGCAATTGCACGAGCAATTGTAAACCAGCCCGAAGTCATTTTGCTGGACGAGCCGCTTTCAGCTCTTGATCTAAAATTGCGTACAGAAATGCAATACGAGTTAAGAGAATTACAGCGTCGTCTAGGTATTACGTTCATTTTTGTTACGCACGATCAAGAAGAAGCGCTTGCGATGTCCGATGAAATCTTTGTTTTGAATAAAGGAAGAATTCAGCAGAGCGGGGAACCTACAGATATTTATGATGAGCCAATTAATCGTTTTGTTGCCGATTTTATTGGTGAATCAAATATTGTACCAGGTAAAATGATTGCGGACTTTTTAGTGGAGTTTGGCGGCCAGCAATTTGAATGTGTCGATCAAGGATTAAACCAAAATGAGCAGGTTGAAATTGTGATTCGCCCTGAAGATTTAGCCATTACAAGCTCCGATCAAGGAAAGCTGCAGGTTCGTGTAGATTCACAGCTGTTCAGAGGAGTCCATTATGAAATTTTAGGCTATGACCATGCAGGGAATGAGTGGCTCGTTCACTCTACGAAAAAGGCAACGGTTGGCGAAGAAATTGGTTTATATTTTGAACCTGAAGCTATTCATGTTATGCGATTTAATGAAACGGAAGAAGAATTCGATAAGCGACTCGAAGGTTATGAAGAGGATTACGATGCAAACTAAATCAAGAAATATTTACTTAGTCCCGTACGTGTTATGGATTTTGCTTTTTGTAGTTGCTCCCATTGTATTAGTTGTCTATTATTCTTTTTTCAACATCGATAATGAGCTGACGCTTGAAAACTATAAGAAATTTTTTACTCCAGTTTATTTACAGATGACGCTGAGTTCATTTTGGTATGCCTTTTTAATTACGTTATTTTCCTTGGTTTTTTCTTATCCTACAGCTTATTTACTAACGAAGCTTAGGCACAAGCAGCTTTGGCTTCTACTGATTATTTTACCGACGTGGATTAACCTATTATTAAAAGCTTATGCTTTTTTAGGTATATTTGGCACGTATGGTACGGTTAATAAGTTTACTAAATTTCTAGGACTTGGTACTCATCAAATTTTATTTACTGACTTTAGTTTTGTATTTGTATCGGTGTATATTTTTATCCCCTTTATGATTTTGCCGATCTTTAACTCTTTAGAAGAACTTAATCCCTCGCTTATCTACGCTTCGCGAGACTTGGGGGCATCTTCATGGGTGACATTTAAGCGCGTGGTATTTCCGCTAACGCTAGAAGGGGTTAAATCAGGTTGTCAGGCTGTTTTTATTCCAGCACTATCACTCTTTATGATTACGCGTTTAATTGCTGGAAACCGCGTCATTACACTGGGAACAGCGATTGAACAACATTTTTTAGTGACGCAGGATTGGGGCATGGGCGCCACAATAGCCGTCTTTTTAATTATTGCGATGGCCGTTATGATGCTCATAACAGGCACTGGAAAGAGAGGTGTGTAAAATGAAGAGAAAGTGGAAGTTCAGCCACCTTTATTTATTTTTTGTCTTTTTCATTTTATACGCGCCCATTTTTTATTTAATGTATTACTCTTTTAACAGCGGAGGAAACATGCGTGAATTTGAAGGGTTTACGTTAGATTGGTACAAAGAAGTGTTTCAAGACACGCGTTTGCTTATTATTGTCTTGAATACTCTTATTATTGCTCTACTGTCTTCCGGTATTTCAACTATTATTGGCGTGATAGGGGCACTTGCTATCGTATATGTGAAGCGCAGACGTGTTCAAAATACGCTGTTAACATTTAATAATGTGTTAATTGTGAGTCCAGATGTTATTATTGGCGCATCTTTTTTAATTCTATTTACCATTATCGGTGTAAAGCTCGGATTTATATCGGTATTATTAGCGCATATTGCATTCAGTGTACCGATTGTGGTCATCATGGTTCTGCCTAAGCTGCAGGAAATGAGTCCGACACTGCTCGATGCAGCCCGTGATTTGGGAGCAAGCCGCTTTGAAGTACTTTCGAAAGTGGTATTGCCATTTATTCGTCCTGGTATCTTTGCAGGCTTTTTTATGGCTTTAACTTACTCTTTGGATGACTTTGCGGTTACTTTCTTTGTGACCGGGAACGGTTTTTCCACGCTTTCAGTAGAAATTTACTCGTTAGCAAGAAGAGGGGTCTCTCTGAAAATCAATGCTCTTTCTACTCTTATTTTCATGTTTACCGTGCTGATTGTGATTGGTTATTACTTTATCAGCCAGCGATATAGCAATAAAGTGAAAGGGGTGGCGACTGGAAAATGAAGCAATTAGCAAAGCCGTTTATCTTCATCGTCATCCTTTCTTTCGTTCTTATGTATGTGGTTCATCATTTGAACAATGCCGAAGGATACTCTGGAGGAGATACGCTGACTGTCTATAATTGGGGAGATTATATTGATCCTGATTTAGTGAATCAGTTTGAAAAAGAAACCGGAATTAAAGTCATTTATCAGACCTTTGATTCGAATGAAGCAATGATGACCAAAATTGAACAAGGCGGTACAACATTTGATATTGCTGTGCCTTCTGAGTACGCGATTAGCAAGATGCGGGAAGAAAATTTACTATTGCCAATTGATCATTCGAAGCTGCCTAATTTAAAATACATTAATCCGCGTTTTTTAGACTTATCCTTTGATCCTGGCAATAAGTACTCTATTCCTTATTTTTGGGGAACTGTGGGTATTGTGTATAACTCTGATATGATTCATGGCAAGAAGATAAAAAGTTGGAATGATTTATGGGATCCTAAGCTGAAAAATCAAATTTTACTTGCAGATGGCGCTAGAGAAGTGATGGGAATGGGGCTAAACAGCTTAAATTATTCATTAAATGATACGAATAAAGCCCATCTTCAAGAAGCAAAAAGAAAGCTTGATACATTAACACCAAATGTTAAAGCCATTGTAGGAGACGAGATTAAGATGCTCCTAGCAAATGAAGAAGCGGCAATTGGCGTTGTTTGGTCAGGCGATGCTTCTGAGATCATGAGTGAAAACGATAAGCTGAATTACGTTGTTCCAGAAGAAGGTTCGAATTTATGGTTTGATAACATGGTTATTCCAAAAACGGCTAAAAACGTAGAAGGCGCACATAAATTCATGAACTTTATGCTAGATCCTAAACATGCTGCTCAAAACGCGGAATATGTAGGGTATTCTACCCCTAATAAAAAAGCGTTAGATTATTTGCCGAAAGAAGTAGCGGAAGATGAACGTTTTTATCCAGAGGAAGAACTAACAAAAAAGCTTGAAGTATATAATAACTTAGGCAAACGAATGCTTGCTTATTACAATGAATTATTTTTAGAATTTAAAATGCACCGTAAATAAAAGGAACTTAATTAGGTATTTGTACTTAAGTTCTTTATTGTTTTTGTAAATTCAGTTGCGTGATAGCAAGAGGAAAGATAAAATACAAACGAGTAAAGCTAATAACATTTATTTTGTGTTATTAGCTTTTTTATTTGTAAAACGGGAAAGATAAGAAAAAATTGAATGTTCTATTATTCATCTAGAAGTTATATTTCACATTATATAGGAGAGAAAAAGTGAAGCAAAAACAAAAGCAGCATATTCAATCCATTTATTTTTTACGATTATTCGCTATGATGATGGTTGTGCTCGTACATGTAACAGCAGCATATGCAACGGTACTGCCATTTGCAAGCGAAGCTTATCAGAAATATCATTTTCTTAACCGAATTGTTCGAATTGAAGCAGGAATCTTTATTGTGATCACAGGTTTGGTTTTCTTTTATAGTTATATTAACAAGTCTTTAACAAAGACTTTATGGAAAACGTATTATGCTCGAAGAGTGACATATATTTTGGTTCCCTATATTATTTGGGCACTTATTTATGAATTTTATTCGTACTATGTAGGAGCAACAGAATTAAATGCAGCTGATATTGTGAAACGTATTTTACGCGGAGAGTCCTACTATCAGCTTCATTTTATCTTTTTAATTGTACAAGTTTATCTCGTGCTGCCGGTTTTTGTATGGCTAGCACAAAAAGTAACCATTTTTAAAAAATACATGTGGCTGTTTGGCATCATCATTCAGCTTGGTTATTTAATGCTTAACAATACGTATCATATCACTTCATTTAATTTATTTTTAAATACAATGGCTACGTTTTTACTCGGCGGTTGGATTGGCATTTATTATCGCGAGCAAGTGGATAAAAAGTACAGTCGTTCGAATATTGTATTATTTCTAGTGACGCTCGGATCGGGAATAGCTATTTCACTGTTGAATTATCACTTGTACACAATGAAGACAATCCACATTTCAGGCTTTACGTATGAGGCTGTTAATACGCTTTATTTGGTTGCTGGAAGTTATTTCTTCTTCCGAATTGCAGAGATATTAGCTGGAAAGCTTTCTGCGAAGTCCGTGACGGTTGTTAAAAATATTGCCATGTACTCGTTTGGCTTTTACTTGATTCACCCAATGGTTTTAAACTTTGTGGCAAAAGCAGTACCAATACAAGGCAACTATATGTTTCACATTGAAATCTTGGCACGCTATATTCTAACATTAGCGGGCTGTTACCTCATCATTTGGGGATGTCATCGTCTTTTACCGTTTGCTAGCTTTTTGTTTGGTAAACTGCCAAAAGAAGCGGTGTTCATTTACCGACGTCCTGATCATAAATAGCGTTTAGTTAAAAGTTATGTCTGCTTGCAGACATAACTTTTTTTATAAAGTATAAGAGATGATAACACGTTAGTTTTAAAATATTTTTAAAAGTGACATGCTAAGATAATGCTTACTTAGGTACTCACAAAAGGGGGAATTTGATATGCGTGTACTTGTGGTAGAAGATGATGCTTCCTTATTACACGGTATCGTAGAAGGCTTAAAAGAAGAAGGATATGAAGTTGATTGTGCGTCTGAAGGAGATGAAGGTTTGTTTTTAGCAGAGCAGAATATTTATGATGCTTTGATTTTAGATATTATGCTGCCGGGTATGACAGGACTTGACATACTAAAAAAACTAAGAAAACAAAAGGTGCTGACGAAAGTTATTTTTCTCACTGCAAAAGATAGTGTAGAAGATCGAGTGAAAGGACTCGATTATGGAGCTGATGATTATTTGGTTAAGCCTTTTGCTATGGCTGAACTTTTTGCGAGGTTAAGGGTGATGCTCAGAGACTTGCAGGCAGAAGAAGGCATGATTTCATATGGTCCCATTTCTATACGAGAAGCCAATCATGAAGTTATGATAAATGGGAGTGCCCTAACGTTAACGATTAAAGAATTTCAGCTTTTGGAATACTTTATTCGAAATAAAGAACAAATCCTTATTCGAGATCAAATTTTTAATCGCGTATGGGGATTTACATCTGACGTAGGAGTGGGTGTAGTAGACGTCTATGTTCACCATTTAAGAAAGAAGCTTCAGCCTTTTAATTGTGACGGTTATGTACGTACAGTGAGAGGCGTAGGCTTTATGTTAAAAGGGGAAGAGCATGTTTAAAAAGACGAGAATCAGGCTTGTGTTATTTAACACAATCGTGCTGATGGTTATTTTGAGCATTTTTAGTTTAGTTTTATATTTTTATATGCAGCATGTTATTTTTTTAAATCCAGACAATCGGTTAAGTGAGATGAGCGAGCAAGTTAAAAAAAGAAACTTACATGAGATTCAGGAAAATAATGAGAGAGAAACAGAAAGACGGGTTGCGTTTTTACTTTGGAGCAGTGATAAAAAACTAATCAAAATCACACCTAAAAAAGGGTTATATACAAACGATATTGACGACTTTAAGCCTGCGCTCTCAGAAGGGAAAGCCCAAACGTCGCAAGAGGTAAACGGTCATGCTTATCGAGTGATGAATGTGAAAAACGAAGGGTATATAAAAGATCAAGACGTTTCAACGATTCAACTTGTCTTAAACGTAGATCCAGAAACTCAAACCTTAGAGCACCTTGCTTTTCTTCTTATCATTTCAGCGTTTATTGGACTGCTTCTTTCGCTTGTGGCTGGCTTGTTTTTAGCTAATCGAGCGCTTGTACCTATACAAAAGTCGTGGAACAAACAGGTCGAATTTATTGCAGATGCTTCCCATGAGTTAAGAACGCCTCTTTCCGTGATGCAAACGCATCTCGAGCTATTGTTTAGACGGCCAAATCATACGATCGAGCAAGAAAGCGAAAATATTTATCAAAGCTTAAACGAAGTGAAGCGGATGACGAAGCTGGTGGGTAACTTACTAACACTGGCTAGATCTGATTCAAGTGCGCAGCTGCTAAACAAAACGGTCTTTAATATGGGCGAGCTGGTTGATAAAGTAGCTAATCAATTTGAGCCCATATTTGAACTGAAGGAGCTGCACTTTACCAGGGAAATTGAATCGTTAATGTGCGGAGGAGATCAAGAACGACTTCATCAGCTATGTATGATTTTATTAGATAACGCTTTTAAATACACTCCATCTGGAGAAAGCATTCACATCAGTCTAAAGAAACATCATCACTCTATGACGTTAATCGTTAGAGACACAGGCATTGGAATTGAAGCGAAAGACCTTCCATATGTGTTTGATCGCTTTTATCGAAGTGATAAGAGCCGAGCACGTGCCGAAGGAGGGTCAGGTTTAGGTCTCGCGATTGCCAAATGGATTGTACAAGCTCACGACGGAGAAATTAAGGTTTTTAGCCAGAAAAACGTGGGTGCGGAATTTCATGTGAAAATTCCGCTATGAAAAAAGCTGCCTATCATCAGGCAGCTTTTTTCATCACTTTTTTAGTGGCGGTCTTCCACGCTTTCCATGCATTAGCAAGTAACAGGCCAATTAATAAATAGGCAAGGCCGCCAAAAACTAAGTAATCTATAGCGCTAATCGCCCCCGCAAGCAGCCCGAATTTTATTTGGTCTTTATACTTGGCAGGAGAAGTTGGCGGATCCGTCACCATGAAGAAGGCTAAAAATAAAGCGGAATTAACAAAAGGAGCTCGTAAAGCATCTGCTACATCGCCTACTCCTATTAATGACATAATCGTGAAAATAGCAAAATACACGCCCAAAAACGCAAATACTTGAGGGAATTTATTTACCTTACTCGTCACAAGGTAACCCGTCACAAACACGGATACAATGAGCCATACGGGTAGTAAAGATAAGCTTCCCCACCAGCTTTGGCCGCTTGAAAAGACAATAAGTGAAAAGAGAAGACCAAAAGCAGCAGGGTTAAAAATAGGCTTCTTTTTTACTTTTACGAAGTGCTTCGATAAAATCGCAACAGCTACAGTGCAAAATGTGACCCAAGCAGGTGTAGAGGTGCTGAGTACTAAGGCAATAATTAATCCAGTAATAATTCCGCCGTCAGGAAGCTGAATTTTCTTTTTATAAGCAAAAGAAAATCCTAAATCTAAGGCAGCCGCCGAGCATACGGCAAGCAGTAGGTGTCCTAATCCTTGAAAGGCAGAAGAGTTGAATTCACCTAATAAAGTTAAAAGCAGAAGCATAGCGATTACATATCTTTTAGGGGTTTTAACTAGCTGCACCCAAAGACTTATTTCTTTTGGTTTGTTTTCATCTACAGTAATATAACCTTTTGGTGTACTGATATATTTAACACCGCTTCTTCGTTCAGAACGTGTGGTCATAATTTATTAATTCCTCCATATCTGATGTAAAAAAAGGAGTGAAACTAGAGTCGAAGAGCACGCCGCGTATGTCGGCATCATTCAATAAATTTACTCCTTTTTCCGCTCCTAAAATAAAAGCTGACGTAGATAATGCATCGGCCAGCATGGCAGAAGGAGCAATAGCTGTGCAACTCAACAGACTGCTTCGAGTGGATGGAGATAAGGGATTAACCAAATGATGCGTTGATGGATGTGTCTTATTTTTTCTAGCATAATTTCCTGATGTGCAGACAGCCGTATCTGTTACACGTAAAGTCAGTAGTGACTGCGTTTGAATCACAGGGTGCTGAATCCCAACTTTCCACAACTCTCCGTGTTGATTGCGTCCTTTAACTAGGATGTCTCCTCCCGCATTAATCATAAAATGCTGATAAGGAAGGGAGCGGGCAGCTAAATCAATCGCCAACCCTTTGGCGACCGCTCCAAGATCTATAATCATCGGTTTTTGTAAACAAACCGTTTTTTTATGTGTATCCAATACGATGTCTTTATAACTTCCAGAATCGACTGCTTCGTTCCCTTGTACGGGTTTTCCATATAAGTAATGTTCATTAAAACCGCGGTTTTCTAATTGCTTTCCTACCGTTGGGTCAAAGATTCCATGCGTTTCATTTGCTACTAAGACAGCGAAATGAAGGGCTTCAAATAATAGATGACTAACAGAAACAGGCTCTTTGACATGTCTAATTAGTTTCATAACTTCGCTTTTGGCATCAAATCGACTGCATGTCGTTTCAACGGTTTTAAAAATAGTAAATGCCTTTGAGATATGGTGAAGGACATTTGCTTCTTCTGATTGGGGAGCAATTACTTGAATGGAGACGGTTGTTCCCATACATAATACGGAGCGGCTATATGTTTTTATGGACATCATTCGTTTCTCCTTTATGCATTCATTGCTTGCTGAAGTGCGTCGTCCACGGCATTTTGAAAATCTTCTGTACTAAGCGTTGCTCCGCTCACGACGTCGACATCTGAGCTTTGTCTTTGTACGACTTGAGCCGGAAGGCCCTCAATGTAACTTTGAGAATAGTGAGTATCTGCTTCTGTAATTTCAACTGTATCAATTCGGTCGTTTTTAATGGTCACGGATACGTAGACAGTTCCGATACGGTTGCTTCCTTGGCCAGAATACGTTCCATCTTTGTATTTCGTTTTAGGAGCAGAACTTTCGGCACTCGCTGATGAATGGTTCCGATTAGAAGAAGCTATATCTTCTCCCCAGCTGTCATTGACAATCGTTTGATTGTCTGTTTGATCCGTCGTTTTCTTCTGATGATGAGCCGGGGTGACTTGAACAGCTTGTGCATCAGATAGAGTGTTTATATAACCAGTTGCATAAATACTTCCAATGGCTACGCTGCATGCAGCAATCATCGTTTTTCCCATTTTACTCATGTTTGTTGAACCTCCTGATTTATACCAGAACTATAGTTTCGATTATTGATGGTGATCTTTAGCATAAATAAACTTTACAAATAAACTTTTAAAAAAGATTTAAAATCAAAAAAGTTTTTTCGAAAATAAATGATCCAAGTGAAAAGGTCATTTTAAATAATGAAAGGAGAAGCTGGAATTTCTTTCACAAGCCTAGCTATTTTGACATACGTAATAATAGTTAATATTTCTGTTTACTATCTAAACGTGCATGATAAAATAGAAAAGATGAATATGTGTTAGGAGGAACATCAGTGAAAATTAAGCTTGGCCTTTTATACGGAGGAAAATCCGCTGAACATAAAGTATCTTTACAAACAGCTCTAGCAGTTTCAAAAGCAATTAATCACGATAAATATGAAGTGCATCCAATTTACATTACAGAAACAGGAAAGTGGATTCGCGGCACACAGCTGACTGGTCCGCTTGAAACAGTTGCTCAATTAGAAATTCAAGATAACGGAACTGCTATTTCACCAGTTTCATTGAATACGGAAATGTTTGCATTAACAGATTCAAAAACAGATGATCAGCTAGATGTTATTTTCCCACTTCTTCATGGTCCAAATGGAGAAGATGGTACGGTACAAGGATTATTAGAATTATTGAATATTCCTTATGTTGGAAACGGTGTATTAGCTTCAGCAGCTGGTATGGATAAAGTTGTAATGAAGCAGCTGTTTGCACAGGCAGGTCTCCCTCAAGTAGAGTACGTATCATTTATCCGCCGCGAGTGGGAAGCAGATCGAACGGCTGCTTATGAAAAAGTAGAAACACTTGGATACCCTTGCTTTGTTAAACCAGCAAACTTAGGTTCAAGCGTTGGGATTAGCAAATGTGATAACCGTGAAGAGTTAGAAGCGGCATTTGTTGAAGCTTTCTTATTCGATCGGAAAATCATTGTAGAAGCAGCAGCAGTTGGTCGTGAAGTTGAAATTGGTGTGTTAGGTAATGATGAAGCAGCTTGTTCAGTAGTTGGAGAAATCTTACCTAAAAAAGCGTTTTACGATTACAAAGCCAAATATGAAGACGGCGATACAGGCCTTATTATTCCAGCTGAAATTACAGAAGAACAGCATCAAGAAATGTCAGCACTAGCAATCAAAGCATTTAAAGCAATTGATGGATCTGGTCTTGTACGTGCAGATTTCTTCTTAACATCAGAAGGTAAATTCATTATTAATGAAGTGAATACGATGCCTGGTTTTACACCTTTCAGTATGTTCCCGTTATTGTGGAAACACGCAGGTGTTGAATATCCAGATTTAATCGAAAAACTTGTATCACTAGCAATTGAACGTCATACCGAAAAGCAGCAAATTAAACACACAATGTAACTCACACAACACTATTCATCATGAATAGTGTTTCTGTGTTTAGTTTCAATTAATGTTATCCATAGTTAACTTTATATCGAGAGGAGCAAACCAACAATGATTAAACGTACGCTTACACAGCTAGCTACAATGATTCCAGGAAGTGTATTTCATAGCGGAAACGAAACAGCTGTAATTGAGGGAGTCTCAATTGATACGAGAACCATTCAGCAAGGTAATTTATATATCCCAATTAAAGGGGAACGTTTTAACGGGCATGCATTTGTTCATAAAGCAATTGAAAACGGAGCGGTCGCTACACTGTGGAACAAAGATGAAGAAAATCCACCGACAGACATTAGTGTTATTTTAGTCGATGATACGCTAGAAGCTCTTCAGCAATTAGCGAAATCCTATCGTCACGAGTTAGATATTAAAGTAGTGGGCATTACAGGAAGTAACGGAAAAACAACAGCAAAAGACATGGTAAAAGCTGTGCTCGATACAACTTACCGCGTTCTGAAAACAGATGGAAACTTTAATAATCATATTGGTATGCCGCTTACTATTTTGCGTTTAGATGAAACTCATGATATTGCAGTTTTAGAAATGGGCATGAGCAGCCGAGGGGAAATTGAGTTTCTTTCTAATTTAGCGGAGCCTGATGTAGCCATTATTACAAATATCGGAGAATCGCACCTTCAAGACTTAGGAAGCCGTGATGGAATTGCGGAGGCAAAATTAGAAATTACAAGCGGCTTAGCGCCAACAGGTCAGCTTGTCTATAATGGTGATGAGCCACTTTTAACGTCGCGCGTTGTTAATCCAGTATTTGAAACGGTGACATTTGGCAGCTCAGAACAAAACGATTTGTATCCAAGTGCTATTTCAGCTGAAGAGTTAGGCACAACATTCACTGTTTCACGTGAAACAACATATCCATTCTTTATCCCGGTATTAGGTAAACATAATGTTCACAATGCGCTTTCTGCTATTGCGGTAGGTCATTATTTTGGACTAGACAATGAAACAATCGCTAAGGGGTTAAAAGAATTAAAGCTAACCAATATGCGTATGGAGCTCGTGAAACGAACAGATGGCTTGACCTTCATTAATGACGCATATAACGCAAGCCCAACGTCCGTTAAAGCTGCTATCACGTTGATGCATGATTTAGAAGGCTATAAGCAAAAAATTCTTGTTCTCGGGGATATGCTTGAATTAGGCGATCAGGAAAAGGAGTTCCACAAAGAAGTGGGAGAGTTTATTCAAGCAGAAAAAATTGATTATGTTCTAACATACGGCCCCTTATCTGTTGAAATTGAGCAAGGAGCAAAAAATAATTTTGCAGAAGATAAGGTAATGCACTTTGAGGAGAAAGATGAGCTTGTTAAAAAATTAACAGCGATTACAACAAGAGAAGATGTGGTTTTAGTGAAAGCATCTCGAGGGATGAAGCTTGAGGAAGTTATCTCAAAAATGATGCATAAATTACCGTGATATTAAAAAGAGTATAAGTAAGCTCTATTGCAAACGGAAAGCCATAGTGTTATGATGTAGTCTGAGTGTCTTGAGGCGCTTATACTCTAAACGTTGAATTTATTGAAGTAGTCGTTTAGAGCATTTTCCGTTTCCTCGGAGAATGCTTTTTTTTGTAAAATATAGATAGTCTAAATATAAAAGGAGTTTGAAAAACTTGGCATTATTTCAAGATTTAGGATTAAGTCAACAGCTTAATAAAGCTGTGAGTAAAATGGGTTTTGAAGAAGCAACACCAATTCAATCAGAAACTATCCCATTAGCACTAGAAGGTCACGATTTGATCGGACAAGCACAAACAGGAACAGGGAAAACAGCGGCATTTGGTATTCCTCTTATTGAAAAAGTTGATGTAAACGTAGATGCAATTCAAGGGTTAATTATTGCTCCTACTCGTGAACTTGCTGTACAGGTATCTGAAGAACTTTACAAAATTGGTCAAACAAAGCGCGTACGCGTGCTATCAATTTACGGTGGTCAAGATATCAGTCGTCAAATTCGTGCATTGAAAAAGCACCCTCATATCATCGTAGGGACACCAGGGCGTATGCTAGATCATATTAATCGTCGTACACTTCGTCTACAAGATGTTCATACAGTTATTTTAGATGAAGCAGATGAAATGTTAAACATGGGATTCATCGAAGACATTGAAAAAATCTTATCAAACGTACCTGAGAACCACCAAACACTTTTATTCTCAGCAACAATGCCTACTCCAATCCGTCGCATTGCTGAAAAATTCATGAACGAACCAAAAGTGGTAAAAGTACAAGCAAAAGAAGTAACGATGCCAAACATTACGCAGTATTATTTAGAAGTACAAGAAAAGCGTAAATTTGATATCCTTACTCGTCTTTTAGATATGCAATCACCTGAATTAGCTATCATCTTTGGTCGTACAAAGCGCCGTGTTGATGAGTTATCAGAAGCATTAAATATGCGTGGTTATTCTGCACAAGGTATCCATGGTGACTTGACGCAATCGAAACGTCTATCTGTACTACGTCAATTTAAAGAAGGTTCTATTGATGTATTAGTTGCAACGGACGTAGCTGCACGCGGACTTGATATTTCTGGTGTTACTCATGTATACAACTTTGATATCCCTCAAGATCCAGAGAGCTATGTACACCGTATCGGACGTACAGGACGTGCTGGTAAAATGGGTGCTGCTATGACATTTGTAACGCCAAGAGAAACTGGACAGTTACACAATATTGAGCGTACAACAAAACGTAAAATGGAGCGTCTTACTCCTCCAACGCTTGATGAAGCAATGGAAGGTCAACAGCGTATTGCAGCTGACAAATTAACAGAATCTGTGACACAAGGCAACTTATCTTACTACAAACAGTTGGCAGAAGAGTTACTTGAAGAGCACGATTCAGTTTCATTAGTGGCAGCAGCGATCAAATTATTTACAAAAGAACCAAACGAATCACCAATTCAATTAACTGCTGAACCACCGGTAATTGCAAAAGGTGATAAAAACAAACGTGGAAATGGCGGAGGTCGTTCACGTTCTAACTCTAAAAACTACTCACAACAAAATCGTCGTGGAAACTCAAAACGTTTTGGTGACAAGCGTCGCGGTGGAAGCAACGGCAGTGATAATAGAAATCGTAATAGCAGCAGTAATCGTAAAGATTCTCGCAGCAAAGCGTAAAATAAAAACGAGCCTTAACAGGCTCGTTTTTTTTATGTGTTAATTGCTATTTTATTGGTGCACACTATGAGTAAAATAAAATGGGGTGTTCACTGATGTCGACCATTGTTCGGTTAGGTTATGTGGCGATGAGCGTTCATTTGGAAAATAGTTCTCCTTCTCAAACAATGACTTTTGCACAATTTCAGCGTGTGAAAGACCATGAAGCGGCCATTCGCAAGCTCGAACGTATTGCAATATCCAACTTAGAAAACTGCTTACGTTTATTAAAACATAATGCATGGAGTGAAATTGAGTTTTTTCGATTCAGTTCTAAGTTAATTCCATTAGCTAACCATGAGGCGCTAAAAGAGTGGAACTACATAGCTCCTTTAAAGGATGCTCTTCAGCGTATTTCTGTATTTTTGAAGGAACATCCAATGCGAGTAGATTTTCACCCGGATCATTTTGTTGTTTTAAACTCAACGGATAAAGAGGTTTTTAAGCATTCTATCCAAACTCTTCGCATGCATCAAAAGTTGCTAAAAGGAATGGATATTCCGCTTCAAAATCGCTGTGTTTTACATGTCGGAGGGGCTTATAATGATAAAGAAAAAGCATTGGAGCAGTTTATTCATAATTGGGGGCTTGTACCTCAATCCCTTCAGCAAATGATTATGTTAGAAAACGACGATACAACCTTTCATATAAAGGACGTCTTGTATTTATGTGAAAAACTAAATGTCCCAATCATTTTTGATCTTCATCATCATCAGGCAAACAACGATGAAACTTCATGGCAAGAGCATTGGGACCGTATCACTAGAACGTGGGAACAGGAAACGCTTCCTCTAAAAATGCATATATCTAGTCCTAAAAGTGATAAAGAATTTAGAGCCCATGCAGATTATATCGATGTTCATGGGTTTTACAGCTTTTTAAAAGAAGTAAATGGAACGATACCGCAAATTGATTGCATGATTGAAGCTAAGAAAAAAGATGAAGCGCTCTTTCAGTTAGTAAGAGACTTGAAGTCTTATGAAGATGTGGAATTTATTAACTCATCCACTTTTTATATTAAATCTTAAACCAGGCCTCATATCTGTGGCTTGTTTTTCTGTTTGAACGCGAGAAAAGCGAGAAGAAATCCAGCAATACCTCCAACGAAATGAGCTGTGTTGTTGGTTCCTGGCGTTAGCAGACCTGAAAGTAATCCAATAATTAAGAAGACGATAATGATTTGCTGGTTACTTTGAGAAAGCATATGTTTTTGTTTTATTACAAGGTAGAGGTAAAACCCGAGCAGCCCGAAAATGGCACCGGATGCACCCACATGGCTGTAAAAAGAAGATTGGGTTAGGAATGTAACGATATTTCCAAGAAATCCACACGTAAGGTAGAATAGAAGAAACTTATAAGAAGAAAGAATACGCTCAGCACCTGGCCCTAACAAGAACAATGAAAATGAGTTAAAAAGAAGGTGTGAAAAGCTTAGATGCAAAAAGATAGGTGTGAAAAGTCGCCAGTAGTCTCCTTGAGAAATTAAGCTATTCACACCGATAAGCTGATGTATAAAAGATTCTGCAAGGTTTGAGGGAAGAGCGGCAATTAACCATAGCGCAATGTGAATGCAGATAAGCGTAAAGGTAACAGGGTAAAAACGTTTAAATTCAGCTGCATTTTCTGTGCGTACGAACATATTTGTCACTCCTTTTTATAAAGGCATTTTTATATACTATTCTGTAAGAGAGGATTAAATGAAAATGATTATAGGAACTGGAATTGATATTACAGAGTTAGAGCGGATTGAAAAAATGGTGCAGCGTCAAAGTGCTTTTGTTACTCGGATTTTAACAAAAAATGAAAAAGAACGCTATGAAAAGCTATCAAGCCGACGTAAGGTCGAATTTTTAGCAGGGAGATTTGCTGTGAAGGAAGCATATTCGAAAGCTCTTGGAACAGGAATAGGAAAAGATTTCAGCTTCCAAGATATCGAAATCGTGAATGATGAAAGAGGAAAGCCCCACATTGTTACAAAACAACCACTGGACGCGTCCATACACGTATCTATTTCCCACAGTGCGCACTATGCGATTGCTCAAGTAATTATTGAACGCTTGTCAAGCTAGTCTGCATATTCACTATTTCTTGTTCATATATTCATAGTGTGGATAGGGGAGACAAGATATGTTCTTGCTTCTCCGTTTAGCTGTGAATATACGAAATAAAGGAGTTGGGGAAATGCATAAAAAATGGATTGGCTTATTTGTTTGCGCCTTTTTTCTCTTAGCCTTATCAGCATGCGGTGAAAAAAGTCAGCAGGATGTAACAGATGCATTGGATGCCAAGGTACAAGAAATGGCGGGGTATAAATCAGATGCTAAGATGACATTGAATACAGGGAAAGATGCTCAAGTATACGATGTAGAGATTTGGCATAGTAAGCCTATGTATTATCGAGTGAATTTGAAAAATACAAAGAAAGATCAAAGCCAAATGATTTTGCGTAATGATGAAGGGGTTTTTGTTTTAACGCCCGCCTTAAATAAAAGCTTTCGTTTTCAAAGTGACTGGCCACAAAATAGCAGTCAAGCTTATTTGTATGAATCTCTTGTCCAAGATATTGTGAAGGATGAAAAGGCAAGTTTTAAATCAACAAATAAGCATTATATTTTTGAAACAAAAACCAACTATCAAAATAGCACGATGCTTCCTAAACAAGAAATTACGCTGAACAAAAGTGATTTAGCGCCTGTTTCGGTTAAAATTATGGATACGGATAACAAAGTGTTAATAAAAGTTGATTTCTCTAAGGTGAAATTCGATTCTAAGTTTGATAAAGGGGCTTTTGATACAAAAAGAAACATGACAAGTGCAAAGATTGACGTTCCGACATTAGCTCAGCAGAGATCATTTAGCGTCCTTTATCCTAAGGATGTTCCAAAAGGTACAAAGCTGTCCAAGGAAAAGAAAATTGAGACGGAAAATGGCGAGAGAGTCGTTTTAATGTACAAAGGAGAAAAGCCGTTTACGCTTGTACAAGAAAAAGCACAAGTAGCTAAAACAGCAACATCTACAGTTACTGCCGGAGAGCCATTTGATTTAGGTTTTACTGTGGGAGCTTTAACGGATAAAAGTCTATCTTGGACATATAATGGAGTAGACTTTATGCTGGCTTCTGATCAGCTAACACCAGATGAATTGAGTACAGTTGCTAGATCTGTGCAAAGTCAGATGGGAAAATAAGAGAAGCTTACAAGCCTGCATATATGTAGGCTTGTTCTTGCGTAATTTGAATAAAGATCGAGATGAAGTTTGACTATAGATGTATTATACTAACAGAGGAAAGTACGTTTAGAATGGTTCTGAAAAAAGGAAGTGTCGTAGTAATGGATGCATTTTATAGAGAAACATGGGCAGAAATTGATGTAGAAGCCATTTTTCAAAATGTGAATCATGTAAGAGAACTGATACCGGGGCATAAAACGTTAATGGCCGTAGTGAAGGCGAATGCGTACGGGCATGGAGATAAAGAAGTAGCAGAGATTGCGCTTCAAGCTGGTGCTGATATGCTAGCTGTAGCTTTTTTGGATGAAGCTATTGCTCTTCGGAAAAAAGGAATAAAGGAATCCATTTTAGTATTAGGCGCCGTGCCTACCCTACACATTCAAACTGCATTGGAGTGGGATGTAACGGTCACTGCTTATAGCAAAGCTTGGATTGAAGAAGCGGCTTCCATTCTAGGTGAAAACAGTCAGCTGCATATGCATTTAAAAATAGATACAGGCATGGGTCGCTTGGGAGTTAGAACAAAAGAAGAATTACACGAAACAATGAAGATCATCGCTTCTCATTCGGGATTCGTGCTGGATGGAGTGTTTACACACTTTGCAACAGCAGATGAGCTAAACTCGACTTATTTTGAAGAACAATACACATTCTTTGAAGAAATGGTTCGAATTGTGAAAGAATATAATTTTACACCTCCGATGATTCACTGTGCAAATAGCGCAGCCTTGCTTCGTCGTCCGAAAGATATCTTTAATGGCGTACGCTTAGGTATCTCTATGTATGGCTTGAGTCCTTCTGAGGAATTAAAAGAAGTCTTGCCAATTCCGTTAAAACAAGCTTTTTCGCTGCACAGCCGTATTGTGCATGTTAAAAAAGTCAAAAAAGGGAGTCATATCAGTTACGGAGCTACTTATGAAGCTAAAGAAGATGAATGGATTGCTACTATTCCAGTAGGATACGCAGACGGCTGGATTCGTAAATTAAGCAATTTTGAAGTATTAGTAGATGGAGTTAAAGTGCCAATTGTTGGTAGAATCTGCATGGATCAATTGATGATTAAATTACCTAAAATGTATAAAATGGGTACAAAAGTAACATTTATTGGAAAACAAAAAGGTGCTGAAATTACAATTGATGAAGTAGCGAAGCATCTTGAAACAATTAATTATGAAATCCCTTGCATGGTTGCAGCAAGGGTTCCGAGGGTTTATACAAGAGATTCGCAGCACATTGATGTTAATAATTATATCTTGCGCTGAATATACATCTTCCTGAGTCAACATAAAAAGTCTGCTAACACAAGACAATAAAATAATAACTTCCATGCATAAAAGAGGGTATCAATTGACGATAATAGTGTAGAAATTGACAGAATTAACTTTCCATTAAAGCTAATCAATGTTATGATAAGGAAAGATGAGACTATTGGTGTGTGTATTGATGTTGGAGGTGTATGTTTGTGTCTGAAGCGAGCGCAACTACAGAAATCCTAGTAAGATTACCGAAAAATTTAGTATCGGAGCTCGATCTTATGGTTAAACAAGAAAATGGCAACCGAAGTGATTTTATTCACCAAGCAACAAAATTGTACCTTCGTGAGCGAAAAAAACGCCATATTCGCGAATCAATGAGACGTGGATATATGGAGATGGCAAAGATAAACTTAAATATTGCTTCCGAGGCTTTTCTAGCAGAGTATGAAGCTGATCATACTGTGGATCGTTTAGTAAGCGGGGGGTAATGACTTGGTAGTCAAACGTGGCGACGTTTATTTTGCTGACCTATCTCCTGTTGTTGGCTCAGAACAAGGAGGCGTTCGCCCTGTACTTGTCATTCAAAATGATATAGGCAATCGTTTTAGCCCAACTGTTATTGTAGCTGCGATCACTGCTCAAATTCAAAAGGCAAAGTTACCTACGCATGTTGAAATTGATGCAAAGCGCTATGGATTTGAGCGAGATTCAGTTATTTTACTAGAACAAATTCGTACTATTGATAAACAGAGGCTAACAGACAAGATTACCCATTTAGATGATGAAATGATGGACAGAGTGGATGAAGCCTTGCAAATCAGTGTAGGACTTATCGACTTTTAGAATTATACTTCCATTTATGCTAAGTTGCTCCTTTATGAGCAACTTTTTTAATTTGACTAGGAATAATCAGTAAACGTATATTGTAATAAGAAACGTTTTAAAAATGATAATATATATATAGATATAAATGAGTGTATTGACTCACAAGGAGGACCTCATGAATCAAGATTTATTCAATTATATACAAAATCATAAATCAGAAATTTTTGATCGATGGCTAGTGTTAATGAATGATGTGGAAACAGAGCGCATTAAAAACATTGTATCCGAGCAAGTGTACGTAAATGTAAGCTCTGATTTTGTAAATTTACTTTTGGCAAAAGCATTCCGTGATCAGGAAAATTTTGCAGAGGAACTAGAGGAAGTAGTAGGACGAGTTGTGAGTTTAGGATGGCCTCTTGCTTATTTAACACAGGGTGTACGTAACTTGGGTCACGTAGTGGTCGAAGGGTATGTAAACAGTGAACATGTAAAGGCTGACCAAACTCATTCTGAATTATTCTATCGGTTTGACAAATGGTTAAGCCCTATTTATAACAAAATAGTAGAACAATACTCCAACTCGTGGGAAAATACAGTTATGTTGCAAAAAGTTGCACTTCAAGAATTGTCTGCTCCATTAATACCGGTATTTGATAAAATTACAGTAATGCCGCTTGTAGGAACAATTGACACTGATCGCGCAAAGAAAATTATGGAAAACTTACTGCAAGGTGTCGTAAAGCACCGATCAGAGGTCGTATTAATAGATATTACCGGAGTACCAGTAGTGGATACGATGGTTGCCCATCATATTATTCAAGCTGCTGAAGCCGTACGTTTGGTTGGAGCCAAGTGTTTGTTAGTAGGAATTCGTCCGGAAATTGCTCAGACTATTGTGAACTTAGGTATTAACTTAAACGAAATTATTACGAAAAATTCATTAAAAAAAGGCGTAGAGTTTGCGTTAGAAATGACTGAGCGGAAAATAGTTGATATAGAATCGGAGGAATAAACGTGAGAATACCCATTTTGAAATTGTACGACTATTTATTGGTATCCATTCAATGGGAGCTGGATGATCAAACGGCTATTCAATTCCAAGAAGATTTGCTAAGTAAAATTCATCAAACTGGAGCAAAAGGAGTGGTAATCGATTTAACTTCAATTGATATGATCGATTCATTCATCGCAAAAGTTTTAGGTGACGTGGTTAGCATGTCTAATTTGATGGGGGCTAGAGTAGTATTAACAGGTATCCAGCCTGCAGTAGCTATTACACTTGTTGAGTTAGGGATTGGCCTAAATGATGTTCTTACTGCACTCGATTTAGAAAAAGGTCTTGAGAAACTCCAATCGGAATTGGGGGATTAGTATATGGAATTCCAATCCAGCGTAAAAATCGTAACAGAATGGGACATCGTAGCGGCACGCCAATTAGGTAGAAATGTGTCGAAAGAGCTAGGGTTTGGAACAGTTGACCAAGCTCGTATTACAACCGCCATTTCTGAATTAGCTCGTAATATTTACCTATATGCGGGTAAGGGTCAAATCTATATTGAGAAATTAAATCGTGGAGGAAAAAACGGTCTTCTTGTCGTAGCAACAGATGAAGGGCCAGGTATCCCCGACGTTCGCAAAGTAATGGAAGATGGATACTCAACATCGGGTGGACTAGGAGCTGGGCTTCCTGGGGTAAAACGATTGATGGATGAGTTTGACATCGAAACAAATGTCGGAGAAGGTACTGAGATTAAAGCAGTTAAGTGGCTCCGGTAGGAGGAAATAGATAATGTCTTTTGATAAAGAGATGAGAGATTTATACAAAGATATTTTGGGGAACTATATCCAAACACAAAATGAACAAATTTTGTATCAAGGACAAAAACTAAGTAGAAAATCTTTAGAGAATGAAATATCGCCAGAAGATATTGTGAGCATTCATAAAGAAGTGATTGAAGAAATTTATTCTGATATTCCAGAAAAAGTGCTGCATTCTCTGGACTTTTTACTTGAGGTAATGATTAGCTACGGTCTTGCTCTTCGTGAGCATCAAACATTAAAAAATAAGCAGCGGGAACTTCGTTCTGAAATTGAAGTTGCCGCTAACGTCCAGCAGACGCTGTTGGGGACAAAGGTTCCGGCTAGTTCAACTTTAGAAATTGGTGCGATTAGCGTACCGGCTAAACAGATGAACGGAGATTATTTTCACTTTGTAGAAGAAGAGCACGGCGGGTTAAGTATTGCCATTGCCGATGTGATCGGAAAAGGAATTCCAGCTGCAATGTGTATGTCTATGATCAAGTATGCAATGGACAGCTTACCGGACTCAAGAAAAAATCCAAGTTATGTATTAGAGAACTTGAACAATATTGTAGAGCGAAACGTAGATCCAAGTATGTTTATTACGATGTTCTACGGAAGCTATAATCCCGAGACAAACTTATTTGATTATGCATCTGCAGGGCATGAACCAGGTTTTTATTATGATGCCAAAGCTGATTCATTTGAAGATTTGGAAGCAAAAGGACTCGTGCTAGGAGTCGATCGCCATGTGAAATATCTTCAGTACGAGCAGCAGCTTTCAAAAGGCGATATGATTGTTCTGTTAACAGATGGCGTAACAGAATGCAGAACTGAAGAAGGATTTATTGAAAGATTGGACATCATAAAATTAATTCGAAAATATATGCATTTGTCTCCTCAAGAAATTGTAGAATCTGTATATAAAGAGCTGGAAAAATTACAGCATTTTCAATTGAGGGATGACTTTACATTGATTATTTTGAAGAGTTTAGTTTAAGTATTCTAAATAAGGGTACAGAAAAGATAGCACAAAATTAGAGGGGGTCTACTAATACGATGAATTTAAAAATAGATATACAAAAGGACGGTCAAGCATATCGTATTAAGCTGGCTGGAGAGATTGACGCATATACAGCACCTAAGCTAAAAGAAAAGTTCATGGAAATTACTGAACATACCGAACCAGAAATTATAGTCGATTTAACCGATGTATCATACATGGATAGTACAGGACTAGGTGTATTTATTGCATTGTTAAAAGCCAATAAGAAAAATAACGGCTCTTTGAAATTTGTTGGTGTATCAGAGCGCATCAAGCGCTTATTTGATATTACGGGCCTCACAGACATTTTAAACGTGAATTCACAAGTAGAAGGTGGCGTAAAATGAAACAGCCTTATGACTTTGTTGAGATGAAGATTCCTGCTAAGCCAGACTACGTAGCGATTATTCGACTGACGCTGTCTGGTGTAGCGAACCGGATGGGTTTTTCTTATGATGAAATTGAAGATATGAAAATTGCTGTGAGTGAGGCATGTACAAATGCCGTACAGCATGCTTACAAGAATGAAGAAAATGGTGAAGTGAGAGTAGGTTTTGGTTTATTTGATGACCGTTTAGAAATCATGGTGGTCGATAAAGGTGAAAGCTTTAATTTTGAAGAGCTTAAGGAACATATAGGACCTTATGAAACATCAAAAGAAGTTGAATTTCTTCCTGAAGGTGGACTTGGTTTATATTTAATTGAAACACTAATGGACGAAGTGAAAATGGTCAATTCAAAAGGTGTAACGCTAATGATGACTAAGTATGTGCAAAGAGAGCAGGTGGAGAGTGATGAAAACACAGTCTCAACCTATGAAATTAACTAAAGAACAGGTTCAGGAACGAATTGAGCGCTTTCAAAAAACGCAGGATGAAGAAGCACAAAGTGATCTAGTAGTACATTACAAGAACCTTGTTGAATCTATTGCACGTCGCTATTCAAAAGGCAGAAGCTTACATGAAGATATTGTGCAGGTAGGGATGCTAGGACTGTTAGGAGCTATTAGAAGGTATGATGCTTCATTTGGAAGAAGCTTTGAATCGTTTGCTGTTCCTACAATCATTGGAGAGATTAAGCGATTTTTACGCGATAAAACGTGGAGTGTTCACGTACCGCGCCGCATCAAAGAATTAGGTCCTAAAATTAAAGCAGCTGTCGAAGAGCTAACAACCCGTTTACAGCGATCTCCTCAAGTGAAAGAAATTGCTGATCATATCGGAGTGACAGAGGAAGAAATTTTAGAAACAATGGAGATGGGGCAAAGTTATCAAGCGTTGTCTGTTGATCATTCCATTGAAGCAGACTCTGATGGAAGTACTGTTACAATCCTTGATTTAGTAGGTGAACAAGAGTCGGGTTATGAGAAAACTGATCAGCGCTTAGTGTTAGAAAAGATTCTTCATGTATTAAGCGATAGAGAAAAAGAAGTGATTCGCTATACATTTATTGAAAATCTGAGTCAAAAAGATGCCGGTGAGAAGTTAGGGATTTCTCAAATGCATGTATCTCGACTGCAAAGAAGAGCTCTTGATAAGCTAAGGACTGCAGCTCGCTCAGATTCTAACGATTCGGAGTATATGTCGTGATGACAGTAGACCCTAATACAAAGTTGATTCAAACTCATATATACCAAGAGCCAAAGCAAGGGAACGTATGTTGTGGAGATAGTTACTATGTCAAAGAAACGGATGACTATTTTCTATGTGCAGTGGCAGATGGATTAGGAAGCGGTGAACAAGCTAGAGCCGCTTCTGTAGCTGTTACGGATGTAGCGAAAGCTCATCATCATCTAGATGTGGATGAGATCATTTCTAAGTGTAACAAAGCTACTCGACATACAAGAGGTGCGGCAGTAGCTATTTTGAAAATTGATAAAAAACATAACGAATTTCATTATACAAATGTAGGTAATATCCGCTTTTATCTGTATTCTCCGGAGGGAAAATTAACGTACCCTCTACCAATTCAAGGTTTTTTATCAGGGAAAATTCAAAAGTTCCGCACACAAACCTTCCCATATGACTCCGGTTCTAAATTTTTGATTCATACAGATGGCTTAGAATTAAAAGAGATTAAATCTGTTTTTGCTAACTCGATGAATGTAGATCAATTGTCGACACGGCTACAGGCAGCAATTCGATCTCATAATGACGATATTACGTATATCGCTGGTCATCTTCCAACTGCATAGCCTTTCTTTTTAGCTCACATGTGTTATTGCATGTGAGTTTTGTTACAATAAAGACAAAGTTTCATTTAGCTAGGAGGATAAGCTGTGTCTGTTGCAACGAAATTAGATAATCAAATTGTTCAACGTGTAAGTAAAGAGGTGGAGATTTCACAAAAGCAAGTACAAAACGTAATTGCTTTAGTAGAAGACGGTAATACAGTTCCCTTTATTGCTCGATATAGAAAAGAACAAACTGGTGCTTTGGATGAAGTCCAAATCCGGAATATTTTAGATTCCTGGAACTACTTAATGAATTTAGAGGAGCGTAAAGAGGAAGTTCTTCGATTAATTGAAGAGCAAGGGAAATTAACTGAGGAACTGGCTGCTCAAATTCATCAAGCGAAGAAATTGCAGCAAGTAGAAGATTTATACCGCCCTTTTAAGCAAAAACGACGTACAAAAGCAACTGTAGCAAAAGAAAAAGGTCTTGAACCATTAGCACAGTGGTTACTAAGTTTTCCACGTTCCGACGTGAAGAACGAAGCGAAAACATACATAAATGAAGAAGCGGGAGTTCAATCTTCTGAAGAAGCTATTCAGGGAGCCCTAGACATTGTAGCGGAACAAATTTCTGACGAAGCATCTTACCGTCAATGGATTCGTACGACTACTGTAAAAGATGGCATAATTGTTACTTCAGTCAAAGATCCCGAAAAAGATGAAAAAAATATCTATGAAATGTACTATGAATATACAGAAGCGGTAAAGCGAATCGTTCCTCATCGTATCTTAGCCATGAATAGAGGAGAAAAAGACGGTATTTTAAAAGTGAGTATTGATGCGCCTACAGATCGTATTCTTTCATATTTACATAAACAAGTAATCAAAAAAAGGGATTCTTCAGCTCAAAGTTATATCATCTCAGCTATAGAAGATGCTTATAAACGCTTAATAGAACCATCTATTGAACGCGAAATCCGTAAAGAGCTATCAGAAAAAGCCGAAGAAAGAGCCATTCACATCTTTTCTGAAAACTTACGGAAACTTCTTCTCCAGCCTCCATTGAAAGGGAAAGTGGTATTAGGAGTAGATCCAGCTTTTCGAACAGGCTGCAAATTAGCTGTAGTAGATGAAACAGGCAAGGTATTAAAAATTGATGTTATTTATCCACATCCTCCTGTGAGAAAAGCAGCTGAAGCGCAAAATAAATTAAAGAAAATGTTCGCTGAATACCCTATTGAAGTAGTAGCCATTGGAAACGGAACGGCATCTCGCGAAACGGAGCAATTTGTAGCGGATGTTCTTAAAGAAATTGAAAACCCAGTTTATTATTTGATTGTGAATGAAGCGGGAGCAAGCGTATATTCGGCTTCTGATGTTGCTAGAGAGGAATTTCCTGATTTTCAAGTAGAAGAGCGAAGCGCTGTATCGATTGCCAGAAGGCTGCAAGATCCGCTGGCTGAACTTGTGAAAATCGATCCTAAGTCGGTAGGAGTAGGGCAGTATCAGCATGATGTGTCTCAAAAGCAATTAAATGATTCACTGACTTTTATTGTAGAGACAGTAGTAAATCAGGTAGGAGTAAATGCAAACACGGCTTCTGCTTCGCTTCTACAATACGTTGCTGGTCTAAATAAGACAGTTGCTCAAAACATTGTAAAATATCGGGATGAAAACGGAAAATTCTCTAACCGAAAACAGCTGAAGAAAATTCCGCGTTTAGGTGCTAAAACGTATGAGCAGTGTATTGGGTTTTTACGTATTATAGAAGGTGAAGAACCTTTAGACAGAACGGGTATCCATCCTGAAACATATGGAGACGTTAAAAAGCTTTTAAAGAAAGCTGAAGTGAAAGAGACTGAGCTTGGAACGGAGAAAGTAAAAGAAGCATTAAAACATATTTCTTTACCCGAAATATCAGAAGAACTAAGTATAGGGGAGCTTACTTTAAAAGACATTATAGAAGCGCTCGTAAGACCGGAAAGAGATCCTCGTGATGAACTGCCAAAACCTCTGCTCCGTCAGGATATTTTGAAGCTAGAGGATCTTGCCAAAGGTATTCAGCTTGAAGGTACTGTGCGAAACGTCGTAGACTTCGGAGCGTTCATCGATATAGGAGTTAAGCAAGACGGTCTAGTCCATATTTCTAAATTAACGAATCGGTACGTTAAGCACCCCCTCGATGTCGTTTCAGTAGGAGATTTGGTGAATGTGTGGGTAGAAGACGTAGATATGAAAAAAGGAAGAGTCGCATTGACGATGATTCCGCCCCATCAATAATAAAATTGCCTTTTCAGATTTTCTGAAAAGGCAATTTTATTTTTAAAAAGAAGTGATTAAGAAGCGGAGTTATTTTTTTGATAAAAAAACCAACATTGATTGAGCAATTTTATTTGTGCACGGTCTTTTTCAGAATAAGCGCGCCTCATTTGTTTTTGTAGCCACATTGGCATAAGGACAATCACTCCTTTTCATTTATGATAAGGTAAATAGTGAGTATGTAATGAAGTGTATGCCCAAAGAGCTAGTCAGGTGATTTCATACAGTAGAGGAGTATATAAGATGAATGATAAGGATTTACAAATACTTGTAGAAGAAATTTCATTGAAGCTGTTTCACAAACCATTTCGTCATGAAGCCACTTTTAATTCTCGTTTACGTACGACAGGTGGAAGGTATTTATTACGTACATCTAATATAGAAGTAAACTACAAATACTTTGAACAATATGGCACACAAGAAATAGTAGCAATCATTAAACATGAGCTCTGTCACTATCATTTACATATTGAGGGGAAAGGGTATAAGCATGGAGATCAAGACTTTAAAAGCCTAATGAAAGAAGTAGGGGCCCCCCGATTTTGTCAGGCATTGAAAAAAGAAAGTGATGGAAAGAAAAAAGAGCACATATATGTATGTATGCAGTGCGAGCAAAAATATGTTCGAAAAAGAAAAGTGAACACGGTTAAATATGTTTGTGGGAAGTGTAAAGGTAAATTAAAAAAAATGTAGAAGATGCTTGACTAAAATAGATTGATTATGATAAATTAATAAAGCCGTCTCAAATAAACGGCAAATAAATTACAAAAACTTATTGACATTACATATAATGTCGATTACAATGTAAGAAGTCTGATAAATATTATTCCACAGTAGCTCAGTGGTAGAGCTATCGGCTGTTAACCGATCGGTCGTAGGTTCGAGTCCTACCTGTGGAGCCATATGGAGAAGTACTCAAGTGGCTGAAGAGGCGCCCCTGCTAAGGGTGTAGGTCGTGTAAGCGGCGCGAGGGTTCAAATCCCTCCTTCTCCGCCATTTTATAATGGCCCGTTGGTCAAGCGGTTAAGACACCGCCCTTTCACGGCGGTAACACGGGTTCGAATCCCGTACGGGTCACCATTGATTTTCATTTACATATTCTGTGGAGGATTAGCTCAGCTGGGAGAGCACCTGCCTTACAAGCAGGGGGTCGGCGGTTCGATCCCGTCATCCTCCACCATTTGACTGTTTTATACATAATTTTGGATGGTCCCGTGGTGTAGCGGTTAACATGCCTGCCTGTCACGCAGGAGATCGCGGGTTCGATTCCCGTCGGGACCGCCATTTAAATTATTGGGCTATCGCCAAGCGGTAAGGCAACGGATTTTGATTCCGTCATGCGTTGGTTCGAATCCAGCTAGCCCAGCCATAAAGAGCCATTAGCTCAGTTGGTAGAGCATCTGACTTTTAATCAGAGGGTCGAAGGTTCGAGTCCTTCATGGCTCATTTTCATTTCTTGCGGGTGTGGCGGAATTGGCAGACGCGCTAGACTTAGGATCTAGTGTCTTTACGACGTGGGGGTTCAAGTCCCTTCACCCGCATCTTATTCATTTTATGTATTTAGCGGTCGTGGCGGAATGGCAGACGCGCTAGGTTGAGGGCCTAGTGGGGGCGACCCCGTGGAGGTTCAAGTCCTCTCGGCCGCACCAAAAAAACTTTTAAAAAAGTGTTGACATAAGAAAATAGAAATGATATTATAATAAAGTCGCCAAAACAACGGCGGTAAACATCATAAGAAGCGCCCGTAGCTCAATTGGATAGAGCGTTTGACTACGGATCAAAAGGTTAGGGGTTCGACTCCTCTCGGGCGCGCCATATTGCGGGTGTAGTTTAGTGGTAAAACCTCAGCCTTCCAAGCTGATGTCGTGAGTTCGATTCTCATCACCCGCTCCAAATATATTGAACTTTGAAAACTGAACAAAGCGACAAACGTCAACGTTAAATTTTATTTTTTAATTGAGCAAGTCAAACATTTCTTCGGAGAGTTTGATCCTGGCTCAGGATGAACGCTGGCGGCGTGCCTAATACATGCAAGTCGAGCGAACGTCATAGAAGCTTGCTTCTATGACGTTAGCGGCGGACGGGTGAGTAACACGTGGGCAACCTGCCTGTAAGACTGGGATAACTTCGGGAAACCGAAGCTAATACCGGATAGGATCTTCTCCTTCATGGGAGATGATTGAAAGATGGTTTCGGCTATCACTTACAGATGGGCCCGCGGTGCATTAGCTAGTTGGTGAGGTAACGGCTCACCAAGGCAACGATGCATAGCCGACCTGAGAGGGTGATCGGCCACACTGGGACTGAGACACGGCCCAGACTCCTACGGGAGGCAGCAGTAGGGAATCTTCCGCAATGGACGAAAGTCTGACGGAGCAACGCCGCGTGAGTGATGAAGGCTTTCGGGTCGTAAAACTCTGTTGTTAGGGAAGAACAAGTACAAGAGTAACTGCTTGTACCTTGACGGTACCTAACCAGAAAGCCACGGCTAACTACGTGCCAGCAGCCGCGGTAATACGTAGGTGGCAAGCGTTATCCGGAATTATTGGGCGTAAAGCGCGCGCAGGCGGTTTCTTAAGT
>NZ_JBVVNT010000014.1:0-49502 GCF_055810735.1 Priestia sp. ST2
GTTCCCATACCGAACACGGAAGTTAAGCTCTTTAGCGCCAATGGTAGTTGGGACTTTGTCCCTGTGAGAGTAGGACGTTGCCAGGCACCTGAAAAAGGACTAGCTATTTTAGCTAGTCCTTTTTTTATTATTCACAGAGTATAAGCTATCTACATAAAATGGGGTAAATGAAGTGCATAAAGAAGTTACATCTTGTCGATACTTATTTAGTGGAGGTGGAGAGTAATGGAAAAACAAATTAAAACATGTTCCGTTTGTCATGAACAGCATACAAAGGGTATTGAGGTGTTTTCCAGCTTTATATGCCAACACTGCGAGGTAGAGATTGTAGAGGTGGATTCATCTCATTTTCGTTATCAATTGTTAGTAAATCAATTAAAGAGAATATCAGGAGCGTTTTCTTACTAAAAGCCCTTTTTTATAAGGGCTTCTTTATATGGCTCAAAAAAATCAACTAAGTTTGTTATAATGAAAGAAAAATCAATTTTGATAGAAAAAATACTTACATATTCTTTTATCAAGTTAGCAATGTTATATTTACAAAAAGTAAGGAATGGATGTATGGATACATATTTACCTTTATATAACCGTTTAGTAAGGCACAGCGAAAAGAGGTCACTCTCTTATCACGTGCCCGGCCATAAAAATGGTCAAATTCTACCTTCATATATTCAGTCTTCTTACGCAGACTTTTTGCAATACGATCTAACAGAAATTAGCGGATTAGATGATTTACATGAAGCAGAATCTGTTATTAAAGAAGCACAAGATTTAACGGCAAAGTTGTATGGAGTAGATGAAAGCTTTTTTTTAGTTAATGGTTCTACTGTAGGCAATCTCGCCGCGATTTTATCCCTTTGTCAAGAAGGAGATAAAATTGCTGTTCAAAGAGATTCTCATAAATCTATTTTTAATGCTATTGCTTTATCAAAGGCATCACCTATTTTTTTAGCTCCTGAAATAGATTCAAAAACACATCTTAGTACAGGTGTATCCATTAAAACAATTAAAGCAGCTGTAGAGGGTTCTGAGGATATAAAAGCATTTGTATTAACAAATCCTACTTACTATGGGGTGGCGCGAGATCTAAAGGAGATCATTGACTTTATTCATGGCTACAATATTCCTATAATTATTGATGAAGCTCATGGAGCCCACTTTATTTTAGGTAATCCTTTTCCGTCGTCAGCTGTTACGTATGGAGCGGATCTTGTTGTTCAGTCAGCACATAAAACGCTGCCTGCTATGACTATGGGTTCTTATTTACATATTCAGGGGACGTTGATAAATAAGCAAAGCGTTCGGCATTACCTACAAGTACTGCAGTCAAGCAGTCCCTCATACCCTATTATGGCTTCTCTTGATTTAGCACGGTATTATCTGCAGCAGTTTACTCAGCATGATATTGATAGAATGACTGATAATATTCATTCGTTTGTTGAAAAGATTAATGAGATTGATACACTTTCAACTATTGATGTGGAAACAGATCAAACTGCTACCGACCTTTTGAAAATGACGTTGACTTGTTCGGCTGCAACAGGATATCATTTGCAAAAGGAACTGGAAAAGCAAGATATTTATACAGAACTAGCTGACGTTAACTATGTATTGTTTGTTCTACCTTTGAGCAGCAGTTGGGATTTTAATGATACAATTAAGCGGGTTAGACAAGCAGTAGAGAATATACAGCGTAAGTCATATGAAAAACCAATAATCAAACCATTTCGTTTTTCAAGAGCAACGGTTCTCCTGCCTATGGAAGAAAGAAAACTAAGATCAAAGCATATGTGTTCGTTTGAAGAGGCGATTGGGTGTGTAAGCGCACAATCTGTTATTCCATATCCTCCTGGAATCCCCATTTTAATGGAGGGAGAAACGATTACAAGCAATCATATTGACTATATTTTGCATATTCAAAGGTTAAATGGTCATATTCAGGGCGGATCTTGTATGGAAGAAGGAAAGATAGAAGTATTTAAATAGAGAAAGGAATTTATACATGTCAGGAACGTTTATTACATTCGAAGGGCCAGAAGGTGCTGGTAAGACGACGATCATCCATATGGTTCAACAAAAATTAATACAAGAGGGTTATACCATTGTATTAACAAGAGAACCTGGAGGCATACGAATTGCTGAACAAATTCGTGAAATCATCTTAAATCCATCTAATACGGAAATGGATGCCAGAACCGAAGCACTTCTTTATGCTGCGGCTAGAAGACAACATCTTGTAGAAAAAGTGATTCCTGAGCTAAATAAAGGGAATATAGTATTATGTGACCGTTTTATTGATAGCTCACTTGCTTATCAAGGAAATGCGCGGGGCATAGGCGTAGAAGATATTTTTGCTATCAATCAATTTGCTATTGAGCAAACGATGCCACAGGCCACTTTATATTTTGATATTGAGCCTGAGGTAGGATTAGAAAGAATTAATAAAGGTCGAAAAGATGAGATTAATCGATTAGATTTAGAATCCTTAGACTTTCATTATAAAGTACGAGATGGATATTTATCTCTTTTGAGTGAATTTCCAGAGCGTATTCGACGAATTGATGCAAATCAATCCGTTGAAAAAGTCTGTGAAGAAGCTTATAAACAAATAAAATTGATTTTAAAATAAATACAGATGATTGTTATTCTTGCTATACTATTCTTAACAAAAAAGTAAAATGAGGTGTTATTCATGAAATTAGTAATGACCGTTATTCAAGATTCAGATAGCTCAAAGCTTTTAAATGCACTTGTAGAAAGAGGGTTTCGTTCAACCAAATTATCAAGTACGGGCGGATTTTTAAAATCAGGGAATACAACAATTATGATTGGTACAGATGATCATAAAGTAGATGAAGTACTTGATATTATTAAGGGCCAATGTGAAAACCGCAGACAGATGATTTCTCCTGTGGCACCGATGGGCGGTAATGCAGATTCATACATTCCGTATCCTGTTGAAGTTGAAGTGGGCGGAGCTACAGTATTCGTACTACCAGTAGATCAATTTCATCAATTTTAAGAGAGAAGATTTTAAATAGAAAGTGATGATTGAATGGGAAATACATGGGAACAGCTTGAAGCTCTTCAGCCGAACGTATTAAAGATTTTGCAAAACAGCTTACTTAAAGAGCGAGTTGCTCATGCTTATTTATTTGAAGGAAGCAAAGGAACAGGTAAAAAACAAATTAGTTTTTTGTTTGCTAAAGCGCTGTTTTGCCAAAATCCAGTTAATCATAGGCCATGCCATGAGTGCAGTAACTGCCGGCGAATTGATTCAGGTAATCATCCAGATATTCACTTGATTGAGCCAGCTGGTTTATCGATTAAAAAAGAGCAAATTCAATTTTTGCAATCAGAATTCACAAAAACCGGTGTTGAATCTAATAAAAAGTTATATATTGTGAATCATGTTGATAAAATGACAGTAAGCGCAGCAAATAGTTTACTGAAATTTTTAGAAGAGCCTGGCAACGGAACTTATGCAGTTTTATTAACAGAAAATATACAGCGCTTATTAGATACGATTATCTCACGTTGCCAAGTAATATCATTTCGATCTCTTACACCAGAACAGTTAGCTGAAAAACTAGTAGAAAATGGCCTTTCCGCAGTAGATGCGTCCATCTTGTCTAATTTAACAAACAGCATTGATGAAGCAATTGAATTAAGTAAAGATGAATGGTTTGGACTTGCAATAAAGTTAGTGATACAATTATATGAAGTGTTAACAACGAGACCTCAACAAGCTCTTCTTTTTATTCATGAAAAGTGGGTAACACATTTTAAAGAAAAAGAACAAGCACATATTGGTTTAACTTTATTGATGCTTCTTTATCGTGATTTGTTGACGCTGCAAGTTGGACAAGAGTCTAAAATCGTCTATCGTCATAAAATAGAAGAATTAAAACAGCAAGCTCTTCAGACAACGCAGGAAAAAGCGATTTATCGCTTAGAGGTTATCTTGAAGGCCAAAAATAAATTAAATTCAAATATGAATCTACAGTTATTAATGGAACAGCTGGTGTTGGATTTGCAGGAGGGATAAAAGCTTGTATGATGTAGTAGGCGTTCGCTTTAAAAAAGCGGGAAAAATATATTATTTTGACCCTGGAGAACTTACAATTCCAGATGGTGAGTTTGTCATTGTAGAAACAGTTCGTGGTGTTGAATTTGGCAGAGTGGTTATTAATAAAAAGCAAGTAAGTGAACACGATGTCGTACTTCCTTTGAAAAAAGTAATCCGCATTGCCGAACAAAAAGACAGGCTGATTGTGGATGAAAATAAACAAGCTGCTAGAGAAGCGTATGACGTATGCGTGCAAAAAATTCAATCACACGATTTAGATATGAAGTTAGTAGATGTAGAATATACGTTTGATCGTAATAAAGTCATTTTTTATTTTACAGCAGACGGCCGTATTGATTTTAGAGAGTTAGTTAAAGATTTAGCTGCTATTTTCCGTACGCGAATTGAGCTTCGTCAAATCGGTGTACGAGATGAGGCAAAACTGTTGGGCGGGATAGGTCCTTGTGGCCGTATGCTATGTTGCTCAACGTTTTTAGGTGATTTTGAGCCGGTTTCTATTAAGATGGCCAAAGACCAAAACCTATCGCTTAATCCAACGAAAATTTCTGGTTTATGCGGACGTTTGATGTGTTGTTTAAAATATGAAAATGATGAGTATGAAACGGCAAAAGAACAGCTTCCTGATATAGGCTCAACAATTAAAACTTCAGATGGTTCAGGACGTGTAGTGGGTTTGAATATTTTGGAAAGAATTATTCAAGTGGAACTGTCAGATCACGAACAAATTTTAGAGTATACTCTGGATGAGATCAATAATGAAGGTGCTGTTTCGTTTCAAGCCACAGATTAACGAGGTGGGCAAAGGTGGATAAAAAAGAGATTTTTGATTCGGTGACAAACATGGAGGAACAAATTGGTCATTTATATAAGCAGTTAGGTGAGTTGAAAGAGCATCTTGCTGAGCTAATTGAAGAAAATCATCACCTGCAAATAGAAAATGATCATTTGCGCCGTCGCCTTGACCAGACAAACTTCGAAACGAAGCTGAAAAATAGACATTCAAAAGCAAGCGCTCAAACAAAAGAGCAAAAACAAATTGATATCGGAGAAGGATATGACAATTTGGCTCGCCTTTACCAAGAGGGTTTTCATATTTGTAACATTCATTATGGAAGTGTGCGTAAAGATGGAGACTGTTTGTTTTGCTTGTCATTTTTAAATAAAAAGTAACACCACCTCTCCCTTTTGGAGAGGTTCTTTTTATGAGTAAAAGATGTAAATAATAGATGTACAAGGAGAAGAACGACTATGGTTGAGTTATATGGAGATGAACGTTTAGATTATCTATTAGCCGATGAGGAGATGCGCATTATTCAAAGTCCGTCTGTCTTTTCCTTTTCATTGGATGCTGTGCTTTTATCTCACTTTGCTTATGTCCCAATTCGTAAAGGTAACTTGGTTGATTTATGTTCAGGGAACGGTGTAATCCCCCTGTTTTTATCTAAACGAACAAAGGGAAAAATTATTGGTGTAGAAATTCAAGAGCGGCTACATAGTATGGCGCAAAGAAGTATTGTGTATAATCAGCTCGATGGGCAGATTAAAATGATACATGGTGATTTAAAAAATGCGCCTCAAGAACTGGGTTATGGAAAATATGATGTTGTAACATGTAATCCTCCTTATTTCACCACATCCAATAAAGAAGAGATAAATGAAAACGAACACTTTGCAATCGCTCGCCACGAAATTCATTGTTCGTTGGAAGATGTGATTAGAGCCAGCAGTCAACTAGTGAAGCAAGGCGGAAAAGTGGCATTAGTTCACCGTCCAGGAAGACTGTTAGATATCGTTACGTTAATGAGGCAGTACCGTTTAGAGCCAAAGAGACTTCAGTTTGTCTATCCTAAAGATGGGAAAGAAGCAAATACACTTTTAATTGAAGGTACGAAGGATGGAAGTCCAGATTTAAAGATTCTTCCTCCGCTGGTGGTCTACCAAGATAATGATGAATACACGGACGAATTAAAAAGGATTTTATATGGAACAAAATAATCATTATTTTTACGTAGTTGAATGCAAGGACTGTACGTATTACGCTGGTTACACGAATAATTTGCAAAAACGTATTTCTGTCCATAATGAAGGAAAAGGGGCAAAATATACGAGAGCAAGAAGGCCTGTTTCATTAATTTGGCATGAGGTGTTTACTTCTAAAACAGAAGCTATGCAAAAAGAATATTGGTTCAAACAGTTAAGCAGAGTGAAAAAACAGGCTTACATTCGAAGGGAGCAAGAAAAGCAGAATGAAATCACAAAAAAGTTATGATGTATCGAATGAACGAGGCGTTTTATATTTAGTTCCCACTCCTATTGGAAACTTAGAGGATATGACATTTCGTGCGATTCGAATTTTAAAAGAAGTTGATTATATTGCCGCAGAAGATACGAGACAAACGAAAAAACTATGTAACCACTTTGAGATCGATACACCTATTACAAGTTATCATGAACATAATAAACATACAAAAAGTGAACAGCTGTTAAGCGACTTAGACAGTGAAAAAAATATTGCTTTAGTAAGCGACGCGGGCATGCCTTGTATTTCAGATCCTGGTTATGAGTTAGTGGTAGCTGCCGTTAAAGAAGGATATACGGTTGTTCCGCTGCCGGGGCCTAACGCAGCATTAACAGCTTTAATTGCTTCGGGACTACCTACGGGGCAGTTTTACTTTTATGGATTTTTAAACAGAAATAAAAAACAGCGTAAAGAACAGCTTCAAGAGCTTCAGTATATTAAGGAAAGCATGATATTTTATGAAGCTCCTCATCGATTAAAAGAAACGCTAAAGAGTATAGAAGAAATTTTAGGGAACCGATCTATTGTGTTATGTAGAGAGTTAACAAAACGTTATGAAGAATTTTTAAGAGGAAGTGTATTAGAAGCAATGGAATGGACAAATGCTACAGATATTAGAGGCGAATTTTGCTTAATTCTTGAAGGGACAAATGAAGAAGCGCCAGATGAAAGTAATCTATGGTGGGAACAGCTCACCATTATTGAGCATGTTGATCACTATGTAGAAGAAGGACTTTCAAACAAAGAAGCTATTAAGCAAGTGGCAAAAGACCGAGATGTGTCAAAGCGAGACATTTATAGTGAATATCACGTACATTAAAAAAAGCTGTCTATCATAGACAGCTTTTCGTTTTATTTAGAAGCTTGTAAAGAATCTTGAAGTTCTTTCATGATTTGTTCTGCACCTTCACGGCTTAGAATTAATTTGCCGCTAGCAAGTTGAATGTTATCATCAGATACTTCACCTGTTACTTGGCAAGTCATGTTTGGTTTGTATTTTTTTAAGATGATGCGCTCTTCATCTACATAGATTTCTAGAGCATCTTTCTCTGCAATTCCTAATGTACGTCGTAATTCAATTGGAATTACTACGCGTCCTAATTCATCAACTTTACGAACAATACCTGTAGATTTCATATTAATCGTTCTCCTCTCAGTAATCATTTTTCTATGTTATTACTTTCGTCATTATTCGACAATTTCAACGTACTTTCATAATACCAGCGTTTCCAAAACTAGTCAATCATTTTATATGTAAAAAAATGTAGCTGGTAAAAAATTTTTTTCTCGACTTGTTTACAAGCTAATTGTGACCGTCAGTCAAGGAATGACAAGGGGTTTCATTGGAAAAAAGATTAATCGTCTAAATAGCTTGATATTAACTATTTTGAAGATAGGGTAAATATAATTCGACATAAAACGACAAAATTAGACCTATTTGTCGTTTTCATCAAAGTGACTTTTTGAATGAGGGTATATTTTATATAAAAATAGGGCGAAGCTGATACAATTAACAGGATTATTTTTTGGGAAAATAACGATTATTTAAAAATGAAGTGAATCCGTCATATTCCCGCGTATATAGGAAGAGAATGTTTTGAAATTATCATGTAAAATAGTATGATAGATAGTAGAATAAGAAGACAGGGTTTATATGATTACATACATATAAATCAAAATGTTGAAATGGAATGTTGGAGGTTATGAACATGGCAGATGGAAATAATACATTTTATATTACTACGCCGATTTATTATCCGAGTGGTAAATTACATATAGGGCATGCATACACGACGGTAGCGGGAGATGCAATGGCTCGTTATAAACGTTTGAGAGGGTTTGACGTACGTTATTTAACAGGTACAGATGAACATGGTCAAAAAATTCAGCGAAAAGCAGAAGAGAAAAACGTGACACCTCAGCAATACGTAGATGATATTGTATCTGGAATCAAAGAGCTGTGGGATAAGATGGATATTTCGTATGATGATTTTATCCGTACAACAGAACCAAGACATAAAGAAATCGTGGAAAAGATTTTCGCGCGTCTTTTAGAACAAGGTGATATTTATCTTGATGAGTATGAAGGTTGGTATTCAGTTCCCGATGAGACGTACTATACAGAGCATCAACTAGTAGATCCAATCGTTGAAAATGGAAAAGTTGTAGGCGGAAAAAGCCCGGATAGCGGACACCCTGTAGAGCTCGTTCGAGAAGAGTCCTATTTCTTTAAAATGGGGAAATACGTAGATCGTTTACTAGCTTTTTATGAAGAAAACCCTTCATTTATTCAACCAGAGTCCCGTAAAAACGAAATGATCAATAATTTTATTAAGCCTGGCCTTGAAGACTTAGCTGTTTCGCGTACGACGTTTGATTGGGGGGTAAAAGTTCCAGGTAACCCAAAACACGTTATTTACGTATGGATTGATGCGCTCTCTAACTATATCACCTCTCTTGGGTATGATACAGAGAACGATGAAAACTATCGAAAATATTGGCCGGCTAACGTACATTTAGTAGGAAAAGAAATCGTACGTTTCCATACTATTTATTGGCCAATCATGTTGATGGCCCTTGATTTGCCACTTCCTAAGAAAGTATTTGCTCACGGCTGGTTATTAATGAAAGATGGAAAGATGTCGAAGTCAAAAGGGAATGTAGTAGACCCAGTGACATTGATTGACCGCTATGGACTGGATGCCCTTCGTTACTACTTACTTCGTGAAGTTCCATTCGGTTCAGACGGCGTATTTACACCAGAAGCGTTTGTTGAACGTATTAACTTTGACTTAGCAAATGATCTTGGCAACCTAGTTAATCGTACAGTGGCGATGATTAATAAGTATTTTGATGGTGTTATTCCAACTTATGAAGGTAATGTAACAGAGTTTGATGCACTTATCGTCCAAGCTCAAAAAGATACAGTGAACAAATATGAAGAAGCGATGGAAGATATGGAGTTTTCAGTGGCTCTTGCTTCTATCTGGCAATATGTAAGCCGCACGAATAAATACATTGATGAAACGCAGCCTTGGGCGTTAGCAAAAGATGAGAATAAGCGTGCAGAACTTGCTTCTGTTATGACACATCTAGCTGAATCAATTCGTCACATTGCGGTATTGCTGCAGCCATTCTTAACGCGTACACCTGAGAAGATTTTTGCTCAGATTGGTGTAAAAGAAGATGTGTTAAAAACGTGGGAAAGCACAACGCGTTTTAATATGCTTAAAGAAGGCACAAAAGTAGAAAAAGGTGAGCCAATGTTCCCTCGTCTAGATCGAGAAGAAGAGGTAGCGTTTATTAAAGAGCAGATGCAAGGGAGTGCTCCAAAGGAAGAAAAACCTGTTGTGAAGGAAGAGCCTTCTGAAGAGATTATGATTGATGATTTCATGAAAGTAGAGCTTCGTGTAGCGCAAGTTACGCAAGTAGAACCAGTTAAAAAAGCAGATAAACTATTAAAGCTGCAGCTTGATCTTGGCTATGAAAAACGCCAGGTTGTCTCAGGTATTGCCAAGTTTTATAAGCCTGAAGAATTAGTAGGTCGAAAAGTAATTTGTGTAACCAACTTAAAACCTGTGAAACTGCGCGGTGAACTATCACAAGGAATGATTTTAGCGGGGGAAGATGAGAATGGTCTTTCACTAGCAAGCGTAGATCAAAACTTAGCAAACGGCACGAAGATAAAATAAGTACACGAAGATAAAATAAGTATAGGTAAAAGGGGTGTTTCACGTGTAACATGCGAGGACCCCCTTTTATTCATGGAAAGGATCGATTAGATGTTATTTGATACACATGTTCATTTAAACGCAGAACAGTATGAAGATGATTTGCAAGAAGTAATTAATCGTGCGTTAGAAAAAGGTGTTCAAAACATGGTAGTTGTTGGATTTGATGAACCTACCATTAAAAAGGCTATTCAAATAGCTGAAACGTATGACTTTATCTATGCGAGTGTAGGATGGCATCCAGTAGATGCAGTTGATATGACGGATGAGCACTTAGCTTGGATTGAAAAGTTAGCTCAGCATCCGAAAGTTGTTGCTTTAGGAGAAATGGGATTAGACTACCATTGGGATAAATCACCTAAAGAGGTTCAAAAGGACGTATTTCGCCGTCAAATTCGCTTAGCTCGCAAAGTGAATTTACCTATCATTATCCATAATCGTGATGCAACCGAAGACGTGGTAACCATTTTAAAAGAAGAGCACGTAGAAGAAGTTGGCGGGATTATGCATTGCTTCACGGGCAGTATTGAAGTAGCGAAGCAGTGTATGGATATGAATATGTATATTTCTTTCGGTGGACCTGTTACTTTTAAAAATGCGAAAAAACCAAAAGAAGTTGCTACAGAGCTTCCTTTAGATAAACTATTAATTGAAACAGACTGTCCTTATCTGACTCCTCATCCATTCCGCGGCAAGCGCAATGAACCTGGTTATGTTTCATACGTAGCAGAGCAAATTGCAGAGTTAAAAGGGATAACGTATGAAGAATTAGCTGATATTACAACAGCTAACGCTAAAAAGCTATTTGGCATTAATGATTAAAACTTTTTCTCATATAACAATCATTTTCGTGTTAAAGTAAAGATAGGCGCAGAGGAGAATGTTATCCTCTGCCTTTTTCAGTTAAAATAACAGGTAGATGTTTTTTAATTTAGTTGATAATAAGATAAAACGTTGATTTCATAGAAGAAAAATGATGTGCGCAATGAGCATTTCATTTTTACTGAAAAGCAAATGAACAAAACTGAATGTTTTGGAGGAAGCAATGAAGATTAAAGAAATTATTGTAGTAGAAGGCCGAGATGACACTGTAGCAATTAAACGTGCAGTGGATGCGGATACCATCGAGACAAATGGATCAGCTGTAAATGAAGAAACCATTGAGAAAGTAAAATTAGCTCAAAAAACACGAGGCGTGATTATTTTTACAGATCCAGATTATCCAGGACAGCGAATTCGAAATATTGTTTCAGAACGTGTTCCCGGATGTAAACATGCATTCTTAGATAAAGAAGAGGCTCGTCCTAAAAATGGCAAAGGTATTGGAGTTGAACATGCTTCTATTGCATCTATTCAAAAAGCACTAAAAGATGTGAAGCAAGAGTGGATGGGGGCAGCTATGGAGATTTCTCAAGAGGATTTAATCATAGCTCGTTTGATAGGAGATAGTAAAGCCAAGTCTCGACGTGAAAGAATAGGGAAGTTATTAAAAATTGGTTATGCCAACGGAAAGCAGCTCCATAAACGATTACACATGTTCCAAATTTCAAAAGAGGACTTTATCAGAGCTGTTGAGCAGATAAATAAGGAGGAAAAGGGATCGTGTTAAAAGATATTGCAACGCCTAATCGAACCAAGGAAATTTTAAAGAAATACGGTTTTACATTTAAAAAGAGTTTGGGACAAAATTTTTTAATTGATACGAACATTTTACATCGTATTGTTGATCATGCGGAAATAACAGAAGAAACGGGAGCTATTGAGATTGGACCTGGTATCGGGGCCTTAACTGAACAGCTAGCAAAGCGCGCAAAAAAAGTGCTGGCATTTGAAATCGATCAGCGTTTGCTTCCGATTTTAGCTGATACTCTTTCTCCTTACTCAAATGCAAAAGTTATTCATCAAGATGTGTTAAAAGCGGATTTAAAAGGGACGCTCGAACAAGAATTCGAAAACATAGAAGATTTAATGGTCGTTGCGAATTTACCGTATTACGTGACGACACCCATTTTGATGAAGTTATTAGAAGAGCAAATTCCGGTACGTGGAATCGTCGTTATGCTTCAAAAAGAAGTTGCTGACCGTATAGCAGCTAAACCGGGAACAAAAGAGTACGGTTCACTTTCTATTGCTATTCAATACTATACAGAGGCTGAGACGGTTATGATTGTGCCTAAAACAGTGTTTAATCCGCAGCCTAATGTAGACTCAGCTGTTATTCGATTGTTAAGAAGACCGAAGCCAGCGGTAGAAGTCCAAGATGAAGCATTCTTCTTCCAAGTTGTACGAGCAAGCTTCGGACAGCGCCGAAAAACAATTTTAAACAATCTAGTGAACAACTTGCCAAATGGAAAGCAGAAAAAAGCGGACATTGAACAAGCACTTTCAACTGCTGAAATTGATCCGAAACGAAGAGGCGAAACATTATCTATTCAAGAATTTGGAAAGCTAAGTGATCAACTTTTAAAATCATTTCGCTAAATTATCACATTTTTATCATGAAGTCATAGGCTATGAAGAGAATTTATTTTTGAAGTAGCAAAGACGGAGTGAAGCATATGAACATCAAAATTGGTGATATAGTTACACGACCTTCTTATCAAAGAGATTTGCTTTTTCGTGTTATAGCTATTAATGACAGCGAAACGGGGAAATATGCGACTTTAATAGGAGAAGACGTTCGGTTGATTGCGGACGCTCCTTGTACAGATCTAGAGGTTGTGGATGCTAAAGAACAGGATCAAAGAAAGAAACAAGAAGAAGAACTTTTAGAAAGATCCTTGGAGCTTATTCAACAGGATTATCGGCTCGTTCGAGAGAAAACTGAATATAGCATGACAAATGGATACAGCCATTCACATCGCTTATTTCAAATTCCAGGAAAGGTCCTGCACGTAGACGGAGACCCTAATTATTTACGTAAATGTTTGTTGGTTTACGAAAAAATTGGTGTTCCTGTTTATGGTGTTCATTGCGTTGAGTCAGAAATGCCTGAGAAGGTTGGAAAGCTAATTGAGGATGTAAGACCCGATATTCTAGTGCTGACAGGTCATGATGCCTATTCCAAAGGAAAAGGAAATAAAGATGACCTCCTTGCTTATAGACATTCCAAGCACTATATTCAAACAGTCCAAGAAGCAAGAAAAAGAGTTGGTAATTTAGATCAGCTGGTGATTTTTGCAGGTGCCTGTCAATCGCATTTTGAATTATTGATTCAAGCTGGAGCAAACTTTGCTAGTTCACCTTCACGTGTAAATATTCATGCTCTTGACCCTGTGTATGTAGTAGCAAAACTAAGTTTTACTCCTTTCACAGATCGTATTAATGTATGGGACGTCTTACGTAATACATTAACGGGTGCTAAAGGTTTAGGAGGAGTAGAAACAAAAGGGCTGCTTCGCACGGGCATGCCTTATGAAAGCGATGAGTAGAAATAAAAACAACTGGTTACAGCATGTACACGCATGATGTGCAACCAGTTGTTTTTTCGTATGAAGCCAAAGTATACGCTTAATTACACAAAACCATTTTCAATATTTGCTAAAGATATACATATTTCGTTGAAAAACGAGCATACTAACAGCGAAATGTAGATTCATGTTGAAAATTATTTATTGACACAATTAGAGATAGATTGTTATAATTTTATGTTTTTGACTATTTTTCTAACATGTGTTACACTATACATAGTGAGGTGGACCAATATGGCGAAAACTTTGTCTGATATTAAGCAAGCGCTGGATTTGCACCTAGGCCAACGATTAACTTTAAAAGCAAACGGTGGTCGTAGAAAAACAGTAGAACGTTCAGGTGTATTAACAGAAACGTACCCATCTGTTTTTATCGTTGAATTAGATCAAGAGGAAAACTCTTTGGAGCGCGTTTCGTATAGTTACGCAGATGTGTTAACGGAAACAGTGCAACTGAAATTTTTCTAAGAATGACATAGGCAATATAGCAAGTGGTGATGAGCAGTGGACATTGGTTTACTGCTTTTTTATTGGTCTTTTTTTCAAATTATATATGCATTATTTTTTATACATACTATACATATCGTCCTCGCGTTTCTTATGTAAAAGAGCGAGGAGATTCAGGTTGAAATTTCATTTTATACGTAAAGGAGCCATGTGCAATGTCAAGGCGTAGAGGGATTATGTCATCGAAGCTGAAAGAAGAACTGGCTAAAGAACTTGGTTTTTACGATACTGTACAAGCAGAAGGCTGGGGCGCTATCCGGGCAAAAGACGCAGGCAATATGGTGAAGCGAGCTGTAGAGCTTGCACAGCAGCAGCTGAAGCAATAGCATAGTGAAAATCAATGCTTACACGACTATTTAAAGTGAAATGAGGAAAACCGAAGTGTATAACCGCTTCGGTTTTTTTGTCTCAAAATGAAAGATAAAACAGAGGATTAAACAAAGATGTTTAAATGAACAGCTATATCTTGTTCATTTTATGATAAAATAGCGTTAAACTCGATAAGATGAAGTAGGTGAAGTAAGTTGAAATTAATGGTGAAAGCACCGGCTAAAATAAATTTGTCACTTGATGTGTTACATAAACGTCCAGATGGTTACCATGAAGTTAAGATGATTATGACAACAATTGATTTAGCGGACAGAATTGAACTTTCTGACCGTGAAGATGGACGAATTGTTATCTATTCTCATAATCGCTTTGTTCCAGATGACCAGCGAAATCTCGCTTATCAGGCAGCGCAGATTTTGAAGCGACGTTATAACATTTCAAAAGGTGTAAATATATTAATTGATAAACATATTCCAGTAGCTGCTGGATTAGCTGGAGGCAGCAGTGACGCGGCTGCTACATTACGCGGTTTAAATACGTTATGGGAATTAGGGTTATCATTAGACACACTTGCAGAAATAGGGGCTGAGATTGGCTCTGACGTATCTTTTTGCGTGTACGGAGGGACAGCTCTTGCTACAGGGCGCGGAGAGATTGTAGAGCATATTGAGGCACCTCCAAGCTGCTGGGTGATTTTGGCTAAGCCTGAAATAGGTGTTTCTACAGCAGATGTATATCGAAACTTAAAAATTGAAGAGATGGATCATCCTAAAGTAGATGAGATGGTTCACGCCATACAATCAGGAAATTATGATCAAATGTGTAGCCTTGTAGGAAATGTATTGGAAGCAGTAACGCTGAAAATGCATCCAGAAGTAGCTCTCATTAAAGAACAAATAAAGCGTTTTGGCGCCGATGCTGTGCTCATGAGCGGCAGTGGGCCAACTGTATTTGGACTTGTACAGCATGATTCACGTATGCATCGCATTTATAATGGATTACGTGGCTTTTGTGATAAAGTTTATGCAGTTAGGCTACTAGGTGAACGAATAACGCTTGAATAAATCCGTATGTTAATGTTATATTTACATTACAATATTCGGATTTTCAGGAGGATGTTATGAAGTTTCGACGTAGTGGACGATTAATTGATATGACCAACTATTTCATTCAAAACCCTCAGCGCCTTATCCCTCTTACGTATTTTGCAGATAAATATGATTCCGCAAAATCATCTATTAGCGAAGATATGGCGATTATTAAACAAACTTTTGAACAGCAGGGTATCGGAACTTTGGTTACGCTACCAGGGGCTGCCGGCGGAGTTAAATTCATTCCAAAGATGACGAATGAAGAAGCCGGTCAGCTTGTTCAAGAATTATGTGGGTTGATTGAAAAACCTGAGCGTTTACTGCCAGGTGGATATTTATATTTAACTGATATTTTAGGGAACCCTCGCGTTGTGAATAAAATCGGTCGCTTGTATGCATCGCTTTTTGCTAACCGCAAAATCGATGTGGTGATGACTGTAGCAACAAAAGGTATTCCTATTGCGTATGCGGTTGCTCAGTATTTAGACGTGCCCGTTGTTATTGTGCGCAGAGACAGTAAAGTAACTGAAGGATCGACCGTTAGTATTAACTACGTGTCGGGTTCATCTAAGCGCATTCAAACAATGCTGTTAGCTAAAAGAAGTTTAGCGGTCGGGTCAAATGTACTCATCATTGATGATTTCATGAAAGCTGGCGGTACTGTAAATGGAATGGTTAGCTTGCTTGAAGAGTTCGATGCAACTGTTGCTGGTATTGGAGTTTTAGTAGAATCAGAAGATATTGAAGAACGTTTAGTGGATGAGTATGTGTCCCTTGTACAATTAACAGATGTAAATATCAAAGATAAACAAATTCGTGTACAAGAAGGCAATTACTTAAAATATATTTGATCAAGTAAGGGAGAGGAACATATGTTACAGGTTCAAACAAAAAATGCACCGCAAGCTATTGGTCCATATTCACAGGGAATTGTTGTGAATAACTTGTTTTACAGTTCAGGTCAAATTCCACTTCGTCCAGATGGTACGTTGGTCGAAGGAGATGTTCAAGTACAAGCTACTCAAGTATTTGAAAATCTAAAAGCAGTTCTTGAAGAAGCTGGAGCTTCTCTAAATACAGTTGTAAAGGCAACCGTGTTCATTAAAGATATGAACGACTTCGCAGCGTTAAATGAAGTCTATGGCGACTACTTCGGGGACCATAAGCCGGCACGTTCATGTGTAGAAGTTGCGAGACTACCTAAAGATGTACTTGTTGAAATTGAAGTTATTGCGCTTGTTAAAGGGTAATTAAATTAACAAATTTCTAACAAAAAGCAAGTAACTTCCAATTGTTCACTTTTTTTGCGAAAATTTTCTAAAAATTTTTTCTGAATAGCAGGAAAACACAAAATTCTGTGGAATTAAGTATGTAAAGCTTCGCATAGAAAAAGGTGGTGAACAAGATGGAAGTAACTGACGTAAGATTACGCCGCGTGAACACTGAAGGACGTATGAGAGCGATTGCTTCAATCACATTAGATGGTGAATTTGTTGTTCATGATATTCGTGTGATTGATGGTAATAATGGCTTATTTGTAGCCATGCCAAGTAAACGTACACCGGATGGTGAGTTCCGTGATATTGCACATCCAATCAATTCAAATACTCGCGGAAAGATTCAAGATGCTGTTTTAGCAGAATATCATCGTTTAGGTGAGGTAGAAGTTGAATTCGAAGAAGCGGGTGCTTCGTAAACATATGATACATTAAGAGTCTACTGAAAAGTAGGCTCTTTTCTTTTTGATTACCACTTATATAATTTCACACCTTTGTAAAACTTTAGCATTACCAAAAAATAAAATTCATGACTTATAAATGATTCCTTGAAATGCTGTCATTTTTGATATAATATTCTTAATGGATAAAAAGGTAAAATTGGAGGCCTGTTATGTCAAAAAGATATGCAGTCATATTGGCAGCTGGTCAGGGTACACGTATGAAGTCATCTTTATATAAAGTGTTACACCCTGTGTGTGGCAAACCGATGGTGCAACACGTAATTGATCAGTTATCACGTTTGGATTTAACAAATTTAATTACAGTTGTAGGTCACGGTGCCGAAAAAGTGAAATCACATGTTGGAGATAAAAGCTTATTTGCTTTACAAGAAGAGCAGTTAGGAACAGCTCATGCAGTAATGCAAGCAGAATCTTTACTTGCACATGAAAAAGGTACGACAATTGTTGTATGTGGAGATACTCCGCTTATTACAGCTGAAACAATTGAATCTTTATTAAAGCATCATGAAGCAACAAATGCAATGGCAACTATTTTAACAGCTCATGCAGAAGATCCAACAGGATATGGACGCATCATTCGAAATGAACAAGGGTCTGTTGAAAAGATTGTGGAGCATAAAGATGCCACAGAACAAGAGCGTCTTGTACAGGAAATTAATACTGGTACGTATTGTTTTGATAATGAGAAATTATTTGAGACACTTTCAAAAGTTTCAAATGATAATGTACAGGGAGAGTATTATTTACCTGATGTTATCGAAATTCTAAAAAATGAAGGTCAAATTATTTCTGCATATCAAACATCCGATTTTGCTGAAACATTGGGCGTTAATGATCGATTTGCTCTGTCTCAAGCAGAAGAAACAATGAAAAAGCGCATCAACAAGCAGCATATGTTAAATGGAGTGACGATTGTGGATCCTTCTAACACGTACATTTCAGCAGATGCTGTCATTGGCAGAGATACGGTTATTTATCCTGGTACGGTTATTCAAGGAACAGTTGTAATTGGAGAGAATTGTGAAGTAGGACCTAACAGTGAAATTAAAGACTGCAAAATAGGTAATAATACTTCTATTCGCCATTCTGTTGCTCACGATAGTGAAATTGGTCACGAAGTCACAATTGGCCCATTTGCACATATTCGTCCTCAATCATTAATTGGAGATGAAGTGCGCGTAGGAAACTTTGTAGAAATTAAAAAAGCATCTTTTGGCAAAGGTAGCAAAGCTTCTCATTTAAGTTATATTGGAGACGCAGAGGTCGGAAAAGGTGTAAACTTAGGGTGCGGATCTATTACAGTTAACTACGATGGGAAAAATAAATTTTTAACAAAGATTGAAGATGGGGCATTCGTAGGATGTAACTCAAACTTAATTGCACCTGTAACAATTGGTGAAGGCGCCTATGTTGCAGCTGGTTCAACCGTAACGGATGATGTGCCAGGAAAAGCATTATCAATTGCTCGTGCGAAACAAGTAAATAAAGAAAACTATGCTGAAAAGCTTGATATTAATAAAAAATCCTGACGGAGGTTTCACAATAAAATGTCAAATGTATATGCTGATGAAAATTTAAAGTTATTTACGCTAAATTCAAACAAGGCTTTAGCTGAAGAGATCGCAAAAGTAATTGGTGTGGAATTAGGTAAATGTTCGGTTGATCGTTTCAGTGACGGTGAAATTCAAATTAACATTGAAGAAAGTATCCGTGGTTGTGATGTATTTATCATTCAATCAACAAGTGCTCCAGTTAACGAACACTTAATGGAATTATTAATTATGATTGATGCATTAAAACGTGCATCAGCTAAAACAATTAACATCGTTATGCCTTACTATGGCTATGCTCGTCAGGATCGTAAAGCTCGTGCACGTGAACCAATCACTGCCAAATTAGCAGCAAATATCATTGAAAAAGCGGGAGCTACTCGTATTATCACATTAGATTTACATGCTCCTCAAATTCAAGGTTTCTTCGATATTCCAATTGACCATTTAGTAGGTGTTCCAATTTTAGGTGAATACTTCAAAAGTAAAAACCTTGATGACGTTGTTGTTGTATCTCCGGACCACGGTGGCGTAACGCGTGCTCGCCGTTTAGCGGAACGTCTAAAAGCGCCGATTGCTATCATTGACAAACGTCGCCCACGTCCAAACGTAGCAGAAGTTATGAACATTGTTGGACAAGTGGAAGGAAAAACAGCAATCTTGATTGATGATATGATTGATACAGCTGGTACAATTACAATTGGTGCAAGTGCATTAATTGAAGCAGGTGCAAAAGAAGTATATGCTTGTTGTACACACCCAGTGCTTTCAGGCCCTGCGATTGAGCGTATTCAAAACTCTACAATCAAAGAGCTAGCTGTAACAAACTCTATTGCTTTAACAGAAGATAAGAAAATTGATAAAGTAACAGAACTTTCAGTAGCTCCGTTAATCGGTGAAGCGATTATTCGTGTTCACGAAGAGCAATCAGTTAGTACATTATTTGATTGATAAACAGAACCTCTTTCCATTTGGAAAGAGGTTTTTTTGAAAAAAATTTAAATGTGCTAACCCTTGATTTTAAAGCGCTTTGGACGGAAAGAACAAAGATATATTACTGTTCAAACTGGGTTTCATGTTTAGCAACCTTCTAAAAAGGGTACATTTTAAGTAGAAAACATACTGGAAGGTGAATAAAATGAGTATTTCAATTCAAGCAAATAAAAGAACGGATTTCAAAAATTCTACAAATAGAAAGATTCGCGACGAAGGAAACTTCCCAGCGGTTGTTTACGGAAATAAAACAGAATCCACACCTATTTACTTAAACAGTGCTGATTTTATTAAGACTATTCGTGAAGCAGGACGCAATGGAGTGTTAACATTACAAGTGGATAAGCAAAAATATTCCGTAATGTTACATGATATTCAAACTGATCCATTAAAAAACGAAATTGTCCACGCCGATTTCCAAGTGGTCGACATGAAGAAAGAAATTGATACTGAAGTTTCTTTATCTCTAGTAGGAGAAGCAAAAGGAACAAAAGAAGGCGGCGTATTACAGCAGTCTCTATATGAAATTTCATTAAAAGGCTTGCCGCAGGATATCCCATCGTCTATTGACGTAGATGTATCAGAGTTAGGAATTAATGATACAATCACAGTAGCGGATATTAAGGTAGATAAAAAGCTAGAAATTACGCATGATGCAGAAGATACAGTTGCTTCTGTGCTACCTCCTCAACAGGAAGAAGAGCCGGACAGCGGCGAAGTTCAGGATGCTGAAGGCGATGTTGAAGCAACAAAAGAAAAAGATAACAAAGAATAATATAAAAAGACGTAACCAAAAGGTTACGTCTTTTTGTGTGAATTGATTATAATAAAAGTGATACTATATAGTAATGTAAAACATTAAAGACATTTACCTATTATGTACAACTTACATAGAGTGGAAAGGAGTATCTATTTTGAAATTAATCGTTGGTTTAGGGAATCCTGGAAAAGAATATGACCGTACCCGTCATAACATAGGATTTATGGCAATTGATAAAATTGCTGAACAGTTTATGATTTCATTAGATAAAACAAAGTTTAACGGAATATATGGAACAGGTATAATAAAAGGAGAAAAAGTCATATTATTAAAGCCTCTAACATATATGAATTTATCAGGAGAAAGTATTCGCCCGTTAATGGACTATTTTGATATAGACGTCGAAGACTTGCTTGTTATTTACGATGACTTAGATTTACCGTGCGGAAAAGTAAGATTGCGTACAAAAGGAAGTCCGGGCGGCCATAACGGAATAAAATCAATTATTCAGCATTTAAAAACCCAAGAGTTTAACCGAATTCGTATTGGAATCGATCGTCCGAAAAACGGTATGAAAGTAGTTGATTACGTACTAGGGCGCTTTACAGAAGATGAAATGGTTCATATGGAAGAAGCGATGAAAACGTCTGTACACGCGAGTGAGGATTTTTTAGGTAAACCGTTCTTAGAAGTAATGAATCGCTATAATTAAGTAGAATAAAATTTCTCTCAATCGTCCATACTAACACTAAAAGATTTGGGAGGATTTGTATGTCTATTCATTATTTCTGTAGACATTGTGGCGCAAAAGTCGGTATGATAGAAAAGACAGCTCACAATACAGAAGCACTCGGTTTTAATCACCTAACCGCAGATGAACGAAAAGACTTTATTCACTACCATAATAGTGGAGATATCGTGGTTAAAATTATTTGTGAAGATTGTCAAGAAGCGCTAGAACGAAATCCAGACTATCATCAGTACGAAACATTTATACAATAAAAAGCTTTGGTCTCAAACCAAAGCGTTTTTCTGTTTAGTTTAGACATATCATGGGAGGAGGGAATTCCTTTGCGAGGGATTAGACAGCAATTTGAAGAAAATAAAGAAATTGGAGCTGTTGTCAGCAGTTTAGAAGAAGGTTTGAAAGAACAGTTAGTAACGGGAATTTCCGGTTCAGCTCGATCTGTATTAATGGCACTCTTAAATGAGGATAAAAAATACCCCTTATTAGTAGTGACTCATAATTTATATCAAGCTCAAAAAGTGTATGAAGACCTTTTGCATCTTTTACCGGAAAAAGACGTTTTCTTATACCCTGTTAACGATTTAGTTGCTACAGAAGTGGGGATTGCAAGTCCAGAATTAAAGGCTCAGCGAATTGAAGTACTCAATTATTGGAGTCAACATACAGGTGGAGTAGTTGTAACACCGCTTGCAGGAATTCGAAAGCTGCTGCCTCCTAAAGCAAGATGGGAGCAAACACAGCTGCCGTTTCAAATGGGAATTGACATCGACGTTGATCATTATTTAAAAAGGTTAGTTGAGTTGGGCTATGAGCGGGCATCGATGGTTTCAGCTCCGGGTGAGTTTAGTGTGCGCGGAGGAATCATTGACATTTATCCGTTAACAGAAGAGCTACCTGTCCGAATTGAACTATTTGATACGGAGATTGATTCCATTCGTACTTTTACAATCGAGGATCAACGCTCTCAAGAGCAGTTAAAAGAAATTTCAATCGGCCCTGCTACGGAAATCATTGTGAATCAAAATGAAGTAGCCCAAGGAATTGAAGAACTAGAAGCACAGCTGGCTTCGACGCTGCAACAAGTAAAAAACGCAGCGCTAAAAGCTACCTTAACAGAAAATATTAAAGGTGAAATCGAACAGCTGCGTCAAGGTCAACTTCTTGAAAATATGTTCAAGTATTTATCATTCTTCTACGAATCGCCTGCTAGTTTACTAGATTATTTACCAGAAGGCGGCCTTGTCATCTTTGATGAGACCACTCGAATTCAAGAAACGTCTGATCAGCTTGAAACAGAGGAAGCTGAATGGATAACCGAATTATTAGGACAGGGGCAAATTGTTCGAGACGTTCAATTATCTCATAAGCTCCCATCTCTTATTCAGCGAGCAAAACATCAGTTTTTATACTTATCGTTATTTTTGAAGCACGTATCGTATACTAGTCCACAAAATATTATTAATATTTCATGTAAGCAGATGCAGCAGTTTTACGGCCAAATGAACTTATTAAAAAGTGAAATTGAACGTTGGAAAAATGCTAATTATACGGTAGTCCTCTTAGGAGCAGATAAAGAGCGCGTGAAAAAACTTGAAGGTGTGCTGGCAGATTATGATATTGATTCATCTATTTTAGATGGAAATGGTCAGCTTGTGCCAGGTCTTGTTCAAATCATTGAAGGCGATTTACAAATGGGCTTTGAACTGCCGATGCAAAAATTAGCTGTTTTAACCGAGGAAGAATTGTTTAAAAAACGGGTAAAGAAATCAAAGCGTCGTCAAAAGCTTTCCAATGCAGAGCGTATTAAAAGCTATTCAGAGTTAAACGTAGGTGACTATGTCGTACACGTGAACCACGGTATTGGCCGTTACTTAGGAATGGAAACGTTAGAGATTAACGGTAATCATAAAGATTATATCCATATCAAATATGAAGGCTCTGACAAGCTGTACGTTCCTGTTGAACAGATTGATCAAGTACAAAAATATGTAGGCTCTGAAGGGAAAGAGCCAAAAGTATATAAACTTGGCGGAAATGACTGGAAGAAAGTGAAACGAAAAGTTGAGTCTTCTGTTCAAGACATCGCTGATGACTTAATTAAACTGTATGCAGAGCGTGAAGCAAGTAAAGGTTATGCATTTTCTCCGGATGGCGATTTACAGAGAGAATTTGAAACAGCTTTCCCTTATCAAGAAACCGAAGATCAGCTTCGTTCTGTACAAGAAATTAAAAAGGATATGGAACATGAAAGACCAATGGATCGTCTGCTTTGCGGAGACGTTGGATATGGAAAAACGGAAGTAGCCATTCGTGCTGCGTTTAAAGCTGTGACAGATGGAAAACAAGTGGCTATTTTAGTGCCAACCACTATTTTAGCTCAGCAGCATTATGAAACCATCCGTGAGCGTTTTCAAGACTATCCAATCAACATTGGGCTGTTGAGCCGCTTTCGCAGCCGTAAACAGCAGCAAGAAACAATTAAAGGGTTAAAAAACGGGACCGTAGATGTAGTGATTGGTACACATCGTTTACTATCTAAAGACGTGATTTATAAAGATTTAGGATTGTTAGTTATCGATGAAGAGCAGCGTTTTGGTGTAACGCACAAGGAAAAAATCAAGCAAATGAAAGCAAACGTTGATGTCCTTACACTTACAGCAACGCCTATTCCACGAACATTACATATGTCTATGTTGGGCGTAAGGGATTTGTCTGTTATTGAAACGCCGCCTGAAAATCGTTTTCCGGTTCAAACATATGTAGTGGAGTATAATCCGGTTCTAGTTCGTGAAGCGATTGAGCGTGAGTTAGCGCGTGATGGCCAAGTTTACTTTTTATATAATCGCGTAGAAGATATTGAACGAAAAGCAGAAGAAATTTCGATGCTCGTGCCTGATGCTAGGGTAACGTATGCCCACGGAAAAATGAATGAAACCGAACTCGAAGCGGTTATTTTAAGCTTTTTAGAAGGCGAATATGACGTGATTGTGAGTACAACCATTATCGAAACGGGAGTAGATATTCCAAATGTAAATACGCTTATTGTCAACAACGCTGATAAGATGGGATTATCACAACTGTACCAATTAAGAGGGCGTGTAGGTCGTTCAAACCGTGTGGCATATGCGTACTTTACGTATCACAAAGACAAAGTACTGACAGAAGTAGCTGAAAAGCGTCTGCAAGCTATTAAAGAATTCACCGAATTAGGTTCTGGTTTTAAAATTGCTATGCGTGATCTTTCAATACGTGGTGCCGGAAACTTACTGGGTGCTCAGCAGCATGGATTTATCGATTCTGTCGGTTTCGATCTCTACTCGCAAATGCTTAAAGAAGCGATAGAGGAAAGACGCGGGTCTGACGGAGAAAATGTGAAATTTAATGTAGAAATGAATCTGGACTTAGACGCGTATATTCCTGATCAGTACATTACAGACGGCCGCTTGAAAATTGAGATGTATAAGCGCTTTAGAGGAATTGAAGCACTAGAGGATATTCAAGAATTGCAGGATGAAATGATTGATCGTTTTGGAGAGTATCCGGCTGAGGTTGAGTATTTGTTTAAAGTAGCGGAAACAAAAGTATATGCAACGCAGAACTTAGTAGAATCTATTCTTCAGTCAAAACAAGAAATTTCTATTCTGCTGTCTGAAGAAGCGAGCTCAACGGTAGACGGCCAGAAATTATTCATGCTAGGTGATCAATTTGGCAGAATGGTCAGCTTAGGTATGGAAGGCAAGAAAGTAAAATTAGTGGTTAATGTAAAAGGACTTGCTCAAAAAGAATGGCTCAATATTGTGTACCAGTTAGTAAAAGGAGTAGCCACTGTTAAAAAAGAACAAGTTACGAATTAAAAAGAAGGCTCATTTTTGAGCCTTCTTTTTATATAGCCGAAATAAAAATACCCAAATCCCCATGTTTTGGCGGTTTTTTGGACATTTTTTTAATAAAAGCACACTTTTTAACAAAAAAAGAGATGGTTGGTGAATAGAAGTTGTAGAGTGAAGAATACTAACCTCAACAAAGGTGAACCTTTTATCATATAGCCATCAGTGATATTCACCAACTATTTTAATCATCATATGAAAGAGAGGCTTCAATGAATGAAAGCAACAGGTATTGTTCGTCGTATTGATGATTTGGGTCGCGTTGTGATTCCAAAAGAAATTAGAAGAACGCTTCGCATCCGAGAGGGAGATCCCCTAGAGATTTTCGTCGATCGCGATGGAGAAGTTATTTTAAAGAAATATTCGCCAATTAGTGAATTAGGAGACTTTGCAAAAGAGTATGGCGAAGCGCTATACGATAGCTTGGGTCATCCTGTACTTATTTGTGACCGCGATGTATTTATTGCGGTAGCAGGAAGTTCTAAAAAAGAATACTTAAATAAAAACATTAGTTCGTTAGTGGAATCTGTTATGGAAAGCCGCAGTTCTTCTTTAGTAACTGATGGGAAAAACCTTGAATTTGTCGATGGATACGAAGAAAATATTTCTTCTTACACAATCGGTCCGATTATTGCAAATGGAGATCCGATTGGAGCTGTTGTCATTTTCTCAAAAGATAAGTCCCTTGGTGAAGTAGAGCATAAAGCGGCCGAAACAGCAGCTAGCTTCTTATCTCGTCAAATGGAGCAGTAAGCGTAATTATCTTTATTTTACATTATTTACTGAAAAGGTAGCAGTTTCTGCTGCCTTTTTCATGCTGTCTTACCTTAGAAATAAAGAGAACATGATATAATGGTACGGTATTTTATTTATTGGAAAGTGCAGGATGTTTTATAAGAACAAAGCTCTATTCTATTGCGGTTAGCGGCTAATAAAAAGAGTTGTTCACATCATTACAAGCTGTAGGTGAAAGGTGTAGGAATGCAGAAACAATCAAAGCTCTATTCTATTTTTAACGGCGCCATTATTTTAACGCTCGCAGGTTTATTTACGAAAATCTTAAGTGCCACTTATCGTATTCCATATCACCATATCGCGGGAGATATAGGGTTTTATATCTATCAGCAAGTTTATCCGCTATATGGAATTGCGCTACAGCTAGGTACATATGGTTTCCCTGTAATTATTTCAAAGTTAGTAGCTGAGTATGCGGTAACAAATCGGAGAAAGGAAATCCGAGGAATACTTCAAGTTTCGTTTGCTTTTTTGTTTGTAGTAGGCTGCACGATATTTGCGTTTGAATATATTTTCGCAGAAACGATTGCCGAGTGGATGGGAGATCGTAAATTAACGGTTCTCATTCAAATTATTTCATTTTCCTTTTTACTTATTCCGTTTATTGCTGTTATTCGTGGTTATTATCAAGGATTACATAATATGTTTCCTACAGCGCTGTCTCAAATTGCAGAACAAGTTGTACGGGTAGGGACTATTTTGTATCTGTCTATTTTCTTGATCCAACATGGTTATGATCTATATACTGCAGGGGCGGGAGCTATTTTTGGTTCCATAACAGGCGGTATCACATCCCTTATTATTTTATTTTTATTTGTTTTTAGAACAAAGACAAATTCTAAGGGAGTATTTCAACGCATAAAAAAAGCAGACATCAAGAGAATATTTAAAATCCTTATTATTCAAGGCTTATTAATTTGTATTAGCGGTATGGGTCTGCTGTTTATCCAGCTTATTGACTCCTTTACTTTATATTCTAGTCTAACGGCGCACGGCATGGCTGAAGAAGCAGCACAAATTTTAAAAGGTATTTACGACCGCGGTCTTCCGTTGATTCAATTAGGTACAGTAGTAGGTACAGCTTTTTCGCTTTCGCTTGTACCTGTTATTTCTTCAGCCATTGCGAAAAAGAACTTGTCATTTGTGGTTGAAAAAGTTCAGCTGTCTCTCCGTCTATCGCTTGTAGTCGGAGTTGGAGCAGCTTTTGGCTTGATTGCGCTGATGAAACCCATTAATATGCTTTTATACGGTGACTCCCACGGAACGGACGTTTTACAAATTTTGAGCTTGTTAGTTATATTTACAACAGTAGCAGCAACTGCTGGAGCTGTGCTGCAGGGGATGGGAGCTGTTTTTGCGCCTGTAATAGCCGTCATCGCTGGCATGGCAGTCAAACTAATATTGAATCTTTGGCTAATACCAGATTTTCAAACCATAGGAGCAGCCATTGCTTCCTCAGCTGGATTCGCTATCGTTGCAGCAATCAATCTATTTTGTCTGTATAAAAAGTTAGCTGTACCTCTTGTTCCGAAAAAGGCGAGTGGAGGTATTTTTATAACGGGCATAGCAATGGTCGTTCTTTTGCAAAGCTATTTATTTTGTTTACATCACTTTGTATGGTCTAATGGTTTAGATACAAGCAAACAAGTGGTTGAAACAGGAGCTGGTGTTTTAATAGGCGGTTTGTTTTATTTGTTTATCATTATGAAACAACACATTTTTACCGAAGAGGAATTACGTTTACTTCCAATGGGAAGTGTTTTAGCTAAATACGTATTAAAAAATAAATAAGAAGGTGAAGCAATGACAGGTAAAGTAACAGTTATTGGTTTAGGAGCAGGCGATTTAGAACAGCTACCTGTAGGTATTTATCGCTTGCTACAGCAGGAAAAGCATATTTATATGCGCACAAAAGAACATCCTGTAATCAAAGAATTAGAAAGTGAAGGCTTGACGTATGTATCCTATGATGACGTATACGAATCTTATGATGCATTTGAAGAGGTATATGAACATATATCAAATGATTTAATCGATAAAGCTTCAATAGAAGAAGTGGTGTATGCCGTTCCTGGGCACCCTTTAGTGGCAGAACGTACGGTTCAATTACTTTTACAAAAAGGAAAAGAACGAGGCATTCCTGTTGAAATTAAAGGAGGACAAAGCTTCTTAGACCCAATTTTTGGTGCGCTAAAGATCGATCCTATCGAAGGATTTCAGCTGCTAGATGGAACAGATTTAAAGCGAAGCGAAATAGAGTTAACCGGTCATGTTCTAATTGCTCAAGTGTACGATCAGTTCGTTGCTTCAGAGGTAAAGCTAACACTGATGGAACACGTTCCTGATGATTACCTCGTTTATATTGTAACAGCAGCGGGAAGCAGTGAAGAAAAAATCCAGCCGGTCAAGCTGTATGAATTGGATAGAGAAATGTCGCTCAATAACTTAACGACTATTTATGTGCCTCCAGTAGCAGACGAAACAATTTTATATCATCAATTTGACTCGTTCAGAAGGATTATTGCCACGCTCAGAGGGCCAAACGGATGTCCTTGGGATCAAAAACAAACGCATGAATCGCTCAAGCGCTATTTGCTAGAAGAGTCATATGAGTTATTAGATGCAATTGACCGTCAAGATGACGATAATATGATTGAAGAGCTCGGTGATGTATTGCTGCAAGTATTGCTTCATGCCCAAATCGGTGAAGATGAAGGAATGTTTTCAATTGATGATGTCATTCGCAGTGTTTCAGAGAAAATGGTAAGACGCCATCCGCATGTATTTGGGGAAGTGAGCGTGAATAATGCAGATGAGGTCTTGAAAAATTGGGATGAAATCAAAAAAGAAGAAAAAGGAGAGGAACCTTCTTCTCTGTTAGCTTCTGTACCTGGGGCTATGCCTTCTTTAATGAAAGCGCATGGATACCAAAAACAAGCTGCAAAAGTTGGTTTCGATTGGTCAGAAGTTGAACCAATGTGGGGGAAAGTACAGGAAGAACTTGCTGAATTCCAAGAGGAAGTACAGCATGCTGATAAAGAAAAAATGAGCGATGAATTTGGAGATATTTTATTTGCTTTAGTGAATATTGCAAGGTTTTATAAAATTGACTCTGAAGCTGCATTAGCTAAAACGAATACAAAATTTTTAAATCGATTTCAATATATTGAAGAAAAAGTGAGAGCTTCTGAAAAACCATTTGAATCTTTTTCGTTAGAAGAGTTAGATGAATTTTGGGAAGACGCCAAAAAAACAGGTTTGTAAAACAGAAAGGTGAGGGAATTATGAGGTTAGATAAATTTTTAAAAGTATCACGTTTAATTAAGCGCCGTACATTAGCAAAAGAAGTATCAGACAAGGGCCGTATTACCATTAATGGTATCGTTGCAAAAGCAAGCACAAATGTGAAAGTAGGAGATGAGTTAGCGATCACATTTGGCACGAAGAAAATTACCGTTAAAATAGAGGCTCTTCAAGAAGCAGCTAAAAAAGAAGAAGCAGCTAATTTGTACTCAATTGTCAAAGAAGAGCGTATTTCATCTGAAGTATAACTGATGAAGGCTTGTTCTAAATCACCTTTCTCATTCATATGTTTTAAACAACAGATAACAAGAGCGAATGCTCTTAATGAATGAGGTGGGGATGAAGATATGAGCCAATTTTACGAAACAAGCAATTCAAACAAAGACCATACTCCAAATCATGATTTAGTGATGAAGGGTCGGCGTCTCTTAGATATCACGGGTGTGAAGCAGGTAGAGAGCTTTGACAATGAGGAATTTTTACTTGAAACAGTGATGGGTTTCTTGTCAGTTAGAGGGCAAAATCTGCAAATGAAAAATTTAGACGTTGATCAAGGAATTGTATCGATAAAAGGAAAAATCTTTGATATAGTTTACTTAGATGAGAACCAATCGGAGAAGGCTAAAGGATTCTTTAGTAAGTTGTTTCGATGAGTTTAAACATTCAGCTCTATACAATGCTTGCGATGGTATCGATGGGAAGCGGTTTAGGTGCTTCTCTCGATACTTATCGTTACTTTGTTAATCGCTCTAAATCACGCCCATGGTTTGTATTTGTGAATGACGTATTGTTTTGGATGGTGCAAGCTCTTCTCATTTTTTACGTGTTGTTTTTAGTGAATGAAGGAGAACTGCGTTTGTATGCGTTTCTTGCTTTGTTTTGCGGCTTTGCCGCGTATCAAAGCTTATTTCAATCACTGTATTTAAAAGTATTAACATTTACTGTCTCGAGCGTATTAAGTTTATATCGAGGTGTTTTAACGCTTAGTAATATTTTTTTGGTCAAGCCTATCCGCTTCTTTATTCATATTTTAGTTGTAGTCGCTTTAGGGATCTACCGAGCTGTTCATAAGCTGCTCGTATTCTGTCTAAAGCTTATTTACGTACCGACCAGGTGGCTTCTTTTCGTATTTTGGAGAATGATGCCTAAACCTGTAAAACGATTTTTACATATGGGTTTTCGGTATATAGAAGGAATTTACAATCGTGCAAAGAATATGATAATGAGAATCGTTGCATGGGTGAACACTTTAAAAAACAAGGGGGACGACTAATTCAATGAGTGCGGTACGAAAAAAAAAGGTCGCGAAGTTAAAAACTGATTATAGCCATAAACAAGAGCAAATTAAACAAAATACAGATCGAAAGCGTATCGGTTTAATTAGGCGTTTGACTGTTTTCGGAGTGTTGGCCTTAATCATTGGTGGATTGATGGTATCAGCTTTAATTACGCAAACCTCAGCTATTGAGAACAAAAAAGCTGAGAAGGTGAAATTAGAACAGCAGCTGACAAAATTACAAAGCAAGCAAAAACAGTTAAAAGGTGAAATCGTCAAGTTAAATGACGATGATTATATTAAAAAGATTGCCCGCAGAGATTATTTTTTATCAGAAGACGGGGAAATTATCTTTAATGTAAAAAAAGACTAAACGTATGGTTCGTTGACAGTGTATTTTTGCTTTTTGTATAATATAATAAATTGATTTCTTTTATCATTTAAGGAGGAGCATTTTTTTTATGTCAATCGAAGTAGGCAGCAAGTTACAGGGAAAGGTAACAGGTATTACGAACTTTGGAGCTTTTGTTGAGTTACCAGGAGGTTCAACAGGCTTGGTTCATATCAGTGAAGTAGCTGATAATTACGTAAAGGACATTAACGACCATTTAAAAGTGGGCGACGAAGTTGAAGTCAAAGTAATTAACGTTGAGAAAGATGGTAAAATTGGTCTTTCAATTAAGAAAGCGGTAGACAAACCAGAACGTCCAGAAAGACCAGAGCGTCCTGCAAGAGCGCCACGCTCAGACCGTCCACGTGATTCACGCCCACAACGTAATAACAATCGTGGTGGCGGTAATGATTTCCGTACAAAAGAAACATTCGAACAAAAAATGAATCGTTTCTTAAAAGACAGTGAAGAACGTTTATCTTCCCTAAAACGCCATACCGAATCAAAACGCGGTGGACGCGGTGCAAAACGCGGTTAACTTGCTGCTTATATCAAATAGATAGCGAGTTTTTGGAAAGTGCCTTTTATCTAAAAGGTGCTTTTTTTATATGTAAAAAAGAGTAGAAAAAAAGCATGTACTGTTGTACATGCTTTTTAATGACCCGTACGGGATTCGAACCCGTGTTACCGCCGTGAAAGGGCGGTGTCTTAACCGCTTGACCAACGGGCCGTTATTCGAGTAGCGGCGGAGGGGATCGAACCCCCGACCTCACGGGTATGAACCGTACGCTCTAGCCAGCTGAGCTACACCGCCATTATACGTTCTCTAAAAGACATTTATAATAATATAAAAAAGAAGGGTTATTGTCAATAACTTTTTTTTTATTTTTATAGACTATTATTTGCTTTTGAAAAAAATGATGAGCATAGGCTTTCTCTGAGGCAAACAGTATCTCTGATATTTTTTAAATTGCCATGTAAGATTGTACATCTTTTTGTATAGTTTTCAATATAATACTAGAAAATAGTCGAACGATTATAGGTATTTGACTAGTCCGTTTGACAAAATTTCACCTTTCGCCGCGATATAATAATGAATAAGTATAATTAGCGGGTGGTGGGAGAATGCAAAAGACGGAAAGAGATTTTGCAAGTCCAACAACAGAGGCGGTATTTAACCGAACTAGATTAGAAATGTCCCGTGTGTTTACAAAGGCGGGTATGAAAACGGAAAAGGTGTTATTTCAATGGGGATTGTTGCTGCTAGTCGTAGGTTTTTTATTAGGACGAGCGTTAATTTTAATGAAAATCATGCCATTTGCTTTGCCATTCTTTGCAGCTGTAATGGCTATAAAGAAAGAAAAAGCACCGTTAGCAAGTTTAGCCGTATTGGCAGGGGCATTTAGTGTTTCCATTCAAAATGGAGGTACCGTATTTGCTACACTATTTGTTTTCTTACTAATTCATCGATTTAGCGGCATACTGACAATGGATCCGTTAAAGAAGCTGCCGTTCACTGTATTTAGCGCGATGTTACTTACAAAACTAACTATTTTTTATGTGTTTACCAAGGAATTCACCATGTATGATTTTACATTTGTGGCAGTAGAAGCAGGGTTGAGCTTTATCTTAACCATGATTTTCTTACAAAGCGTGCCTTTAATTTCATACCGAAAGCGAAAACAATCATTAAAAACAGAAGAAGTGATTTCTCTAATCATTTTGTTGGCATCTGTTATGACGGGGACAATAGGGTGGATGATTTACGGGCTTTCGGCTGAACATATATTATCTCGTTACTTAGTATTAGTTTTTGCATTTGTATCCGGCCCTACGATAGGAGCTACGGTAGGGGTCGTAACCGGTTTAATTTTAAGCTTCGCGAATGTTTCTAGTTTGTATGAAATGAGTTTACTCGCTTTTTCCGGCTTGCTTGGAGGACTTTTAAAAGATGGTAAAAAGCTAGGAGCAGCTCTTGGGCTGGTTGTTGGTTCATTGCTAATTGGCCTATATGCTCAGGCAGATCAAGGGTTGACGACTAATTTGTATGAATCACTGACGGCTGTTGTCCTATTTTTATTAACCCCATCTTTTGTTTTGAAAAACTTGAGTAAATTAGTACCAGGGACATCTGAAAACATGCTTGAACAACAGCAGTACGTGCGCAAGATCCGAGATGTAACAGCGAATCGCGTAGAACAGTTCTCAAATGTTTTTCAAGCACTTTCCAAAAGTTTTACGCAAAATGGATTTTATGATGAAAAGCCAAGCGCCGATAAAGAAGTCGATTATTTCTTAAGCAGCGTTACCGAAAGGACGTGCCAATTTTGTTTTAAAAAAGAACAATGTTGGGCACAGCAGTTTGATACAACCTATGAATATATGAAGGAAATTATGCTTGAAGTTGATAATGGCACTCTTGAACAAAATCCAAGACTAATTCGAGAAATGGACAAACATTGTGTGAAATCGAAAAAAGTCATCGATGTGATTGAGCATGAACTTACGTATTTTAAAGCCAATCAGCACTTAAAAGCCCAAATTCAAGAAAGTAGAAGGATTGTAGCAGAACAGCTTCACGGTGTTTCTGAAGTTATGGGAAATTTTGCAAAAGAAATTAAGCGAGAGCGCGAAAATTTAAATGTACAAGAAGAACAGATTTTAGAAGCTCTTCGCAACTTTGGGATGGAAATCAATCAAATTGAAATTTATAGCTTAGAACCTGGAAATGTAGATATTGAAATGTGGGTGCCATATTGTCACGGAAGAGGAGAATGCGAGAAGATTATTGCGCCAATGCTTACAGATATCTTAGGTGAAAGTATTGTAGTAAAGAACGAAGAATGTGCTAAATATCCTCAAGGCTATTGCCACGTTTCGTTTGGCTGTACAAAAGCGTACGTTGTTGATACAGGCGTAGCACATGCTGCTAAAGGCGGAGGGTTTGTATCCGGTGACAGCTACTCCATGATTGAGCTAAACGCTGGTAAGTATGCACTAGCTATTAGCGATGGTATGGGGAATGGAGAGCGTGCCCACTATGAAAGCAGCGAAACGCTTCAGCTGTTAAAACAAATTTTACAAACAGGAATAGAAGAGACAATTGCAATTAAATCGATTAACTCTATTTTATCGCTGCGTACAAACGATGAGATCTTTTCTACGTTAGATTTAGCGATGATCGACTTACAAGATGCCAATGTAAACTTCTTGAAAATCGGTTCTACGCCAAGCTTCATCAAACGTGGAGACAAGGTGATTAAAATACAGGCAAGCAATTTGCCAATGGGCATTATTGAAGAATTTGAAGTGGATGTTGTGAATGAACAAATGAAGGCCGAAGACTTATTAATTATGATGAGTGATGGCGTATTTGAAGGACCAAAACATGTTGAGAACTACGAAATGTGGATGAAGCGAAAAATTGGCGAGCTTCAAACAAACGATCCACAAGAAATTGCAGACTTAATTATGGAAGAAGTTATTCGAACAAAATCAGGCTTGATTGAAGATGATATGACGGTAGTTGTGGCAAAACTTCAGCACAATACCCCGAAATGGTCATCGATTCCTTCTTACGCTTATCGTAAAAAAGCACAATAGTTAGATAGAAGTATATTTTATCTCCTCCTCGTCTATCATGTTAATACTGATAATGAGGAGGGGATTTTTTTATGAAAAAAGGTACATTGAAACAGATGTTGGTCATTACGGACGGTGGTTCGAATACAGGTGAAGATCCGGTAGCAATGGCAGCACTAGCTAAAGAACAAGGGATTAGTGTAAACGTTATTGGTGTGATGGAAGAGGACACAATTGATGAGCAAAGCACGAATGAAATAGAAGGCATTGCCATGTCAGGCGGTGGCGTGAGTCAAATTGTTTACGTAAAACAGCTTTCTCAAACTGTTCAAATGGTTACAAGGCAAGCAATGACGCAAACACTTCAAGGCGTTGTAAATAAAGAGCTTCAGCAAATTCTAGGTTCCTCTAATTCAAGATTAGAAGAGTTATCTCCTGAGAAGCGAGGAGAAATCATGGAAGTTGTTGATGAACTTGGGGAAACGGTTGACTTAGAGATTCTTATTTTAGTTGACATGAGCGGAAGTATGAAAAATAAGCTTCCTACTGTAAAGGAGTCACTGTTAGATTTATCGTTAAGCTTGAATGCTCGCATGGGGCATAATCAATTTTCAATCTTTTTATTTCCTGGGAAAAAGAAAGATGTAGAGAAGCTAATGGACTGGAATCCAAGATTAGAGTCGCTTTCAACGATTTTTCCAAAACTAACAGCAGGAGGTATTACGCCTACTGGACCGGCTATCAAAGAGGCTACTCATTATTTCACCAAAAAGCGCTCATTGAGAGGGTTGTTAAAAAATAATGAACAATACATTGAAGAATCAGGTATGTAACCTATCTCCGGGAACAGAAATTCAAGGGAAATGGCATCACGTCCATTATAAAATTCTTGAGAAATTAGGCGTGGGGGCAACTGGAGTTGTCTATTTAGTTCAATTAGTAAACGGAACGCTAGCAGCGTTAAAAATAAGCTTTTCCAACATGTCTGTTACAGCAGAAGTGAATGTATTAAAAAAGCTCTCTCAAGTCAAAGACAAAGTGCTAGGACCGCGCTTACTTGATGTAGATGATTGGAGCTATGGTTCTCATGCTCTTTCTTTCTATGTAATGGAGTATGTGAAAGGGCAGCCTCTCCTTTCCTTTATCTCAACAAGAGGGACAGAATGGCTGCAAGTATTTGCAAGTCAGCTCTTAACAGACTTGGAAAACCTTCATGAAGAAGGGTGGGTATTTGGCGATTTAAAACCAGAAAACCTGGTCGTAACATCTAACCCCGTAAAAGTTCGATGGATTGACGTCGGAGGAACAACTCTGCAAGGGCGGTCAATAAAAGAATTTACCGACTTTTATGATCGGGCGCACTGGGGGCTTGGCTCCCGAAAAGCAGAACCGACCTATGATTTGTTTGCTGTATCTATGGTTTTGATTCACGCAGCTTATGGCAAGCGAATTAATAAAACGGACAAACCGGCTGAACAATTAAAACAATTTATATTAACAACAAAGCAGTTGGAACCTTTCGGGGACGTTTTGTATCAAGCGGTTACGGGAAAGTATAAGTCAGCTAAAGAAATGAAAACAGAGGTGTTATCGGTCGAAAAAAGAAGAGGGGCAAAAAGTAAAGGAACAAAGCCTCAAAACGTTCGTCAACCGTCTGCCCCTCGTGTTAAAGTAAAGAAGAAGCGTTCTCACGTGTTAGAGACGCTACTACTTTGTACATCTGTAATGTTGATTTATATTTTGTATCTATTTATTCAAGTGCTATAAAGTTTGGAGAAATTGTGAAACTTTCCTTATAGTCATTCGTATAAAGTAAATTAATGATACATTATTGCGTGTACATTATAAGGATGAGTCATTCCTATGGAAAAGCAAGTGAACAATTTTATGACAAAACATCAGTTATTATCCGCAGGCTCTACAGTGGTTGTAGGTATTTCTGGTGGTCCTGATTCTTTAGCACTGGTGCATTTCTTATGGAGTCTGAAAGAGCAAAAATCTCTTACTATTATTGCTGCTCATGTTGATCATATGTTCCGGGGAGAAGAGTCACAGCAAGATATGGAATATGTGCAGAACTACTGCAAACAATTGAATATTAAATGTGAGGCGAAGCAAATTGATGTTACTGCCTATCAGAAGGAAAGAAAGTTATCTTCTCAAGTAGCAGCCAGAGAATGCCGCTATACATTTTTTACTCATGTTATGAAGAAGCACAAAGCAAATTTTCTTGCATTAGGACATCACGGAGATGATCAGATTGAAACGATGTTAATGCGAATGGTCCGAGGCAGTACGATGAATGGATACGCAGGGATGCAGCCCAAGCGGCCATATGCGGATGGATTTATTATTAGGCCGTTCCTAGCCGTAACGAAAGAAGAAATCAATCGCTACTGTAAGCTACATGGGCTTACCCCTCGGATTGATCCGAGTAATGAGAAAGACTCGTACACGAGAAATCGATTTCGTCATTACGTTTTGCCATTTTTAAAGCAAGAAAACGCAGCTGTACATGAAAAATTTCAACAATTTAGCGAGAACTTGCATGAAGATCAAGCATACTTAGAGGAATTAACGACCGATGTGATGAATAAAGTAATGAGAAAGAAATTGCAAAATGAAATTCTCATCGATAGAGATTGTTTTCTAAGGATACGCAAGCCTTTACAAAGGCGTGGTATTCAACTAATATTAAACTATCTCTATAAAGAAATTCCTCCAACCCTTTCCTCAGCGCATGTTGACATGTTAGTAGGATTTTGCGAAAGTGAAAAACCGTCTGGGACGCTTGACTTTCCAAATGGTTTACGTATTATCCGATCTTACAACGACTGTCTTTTCACCTTTAATGAGGGGAACATCGAGCCATATGAATTTATTGTTCCGATTCCAGGGGTCGTCGAGCTTCCAAATGGTCACCAGCTTATTTGTGAAATACATAATAAAGTCGAAGATATAAAAGGAAACGATGTTTTTCTTTTAGATGAAGCTCACGATTTACAATCATTAAAGGTAAGGACACGAAAAAATGGCGATAAAATGCGAGTAAAGGGCATGAAGGGACATAAAAAAGTAAAGGATATTTTTATCGATGAAAAAATCCCTTTACACTTCAGAGATCATTGGCCGGTAGTGGAAGATAGCCAAGGAACTATTTTGTGGCTACCTGGTTTGAAAAAATCTGCTTATGAACTGCATACACATAAGTCCAGATATGTTATTTTATACTATAAGTAGCGAAAACTTCTAGGAGGCAAGTAAGGAATGAAGCAGGATATTCAAGAAATTTTGATTTCAGAAGAAGAAATACAACAGAAAGTAAAAGAATTGGGTAAGCTATTATCTGAGGAATACGCTGACCGTTTTCCTTTGGTAATCGGTGTATTAAAAGGCGCTATGCCTTTTATGTCTGATCTAATTAAGCGTGTTGATACATATTTAGAAATGGATTTTATGGATGTATCAAGTTATGGCAATGCGATGGTTTCTTCTGGTGAAGTAAAAATCCTAAAAGATTTAGATACATCAGTTGAAGGTCGAGACATTCTTATCTTAGAGGATATTATCGACAGCGGCTTAACGCTTAGCTACCTTGTAGAGTTATTCAAGTACCGTAAAGCTAAGTCAATTAAGATTGTCACACTCTTAGACAAACCAACAGGTCGTAAAGCATCTATTAAAGCAGATTACGTTGGATTTGAAGTACCTGATGCATTCGTAGTAGGGTATGGATTAGATTATCAAGAGAAATATCGTAACCTGCCGTATATTGGGGTTCTTAAACCGCAAGTATACAGCAATTAATAAGCACATATCCAAGTGCAATTTATTGGATAGGATAAATGTTCTATGTTAGTATTGAATACAGTATTTGTTTATCGTGGGAGGAGGTAAGAAATGAATCGGATCTTCCGTAATACCATCTTTTATTTACTTATATTTTTAGTCATTATTGGCGTGGTAAGCTTCTTTAGTGGCTCTAATCAAAAAGCAGAACCAATGAGATACGATACATTTGTTCAACACTTAGACAAAGGTGATGTGAAATCACTCTCTATGAAGCCTGAAAGAGGCGTGTATGTTGTGCAAGGGAAGTTAGATTCTTATAAAAAGGATCAAACGTTCCAAACTTACATCGTAGATGGTGACAAAGCACTTGATCGTATTGACGCTGCTTCCGAAAATAATCAAGTAGAAGTTGATTTTAAACCTGCTGATGAAACAAGCGGCTGGGTAACGTTCTTTACGTCAATCATTCCGTTTGTTATTATTTTCATCCTATTCTTCTTCTTACTGAACCAAGCTCAAGGTGGCGGAAGCCGCGTTATGAACTTCGGTAAAAGTAAGGCTAAGCTTTACAGTGAAGAAAAGAAAAAGGTTAAATTTAAAGACGTAGCTGGTGCAGACGAAGAAAAGCAAGAACTTGTGGAAGTTGTTGAGTTCTTAAAAGATCCTCGTAAGTTCGCAGAGCTAGGTGCAAGAATTCCGAAGGGTGTCTTACTTGTGGGACCTCCTGGTACTGGTAAAACATTATTAGCAAGAGCCGTTGCTGGCGAAGCAGGCGTTCCTTTCTTCTCTATCAGTGGTTCAGACTTTGTTGAAATGTTTGTTGGGGTCGGTGCTTCTCGTGTTCGTGATTTATTCGAAAATGCGAAGAAGAATGCTCCATGTATTATCTTTATTGATGAAATCGATGCTGTAGGTCGTCAACGTGGCGCAGGTCTTGGTGGCGGACACGATGAGCGTGAACAAACATTGAACCAGTTGCTTGTTGAGATGGATGGTTTTGGTGCTAACGAAGGTATCATTATCATTGCAGCAACAAACCGCCCGGATATCTTAGATCCAGCGTTATTACGTCCAGGCCGTTTCGACCGTCAAATTACGGTAGATCGTCCAGATGTAAATGGCCGTGAAGCAGTGCTTAAAGTACATGCTCGCAATAAGCCTTTAGATGAATCAGTAAACTTAAAAGCAATTGCTATGCGTACGCCAGGTTTCTCAGGTGCAGATCTCGAAAACTTGTTAAACGAAGCTGCCTTAGTAGCTGCTAGACAGGACAAAAAGAAAATTGAAATGGTTGACATTGACGAAGCAACAGACCGCGTAATTGCAGGTCCAGCTAAGAAAAGTCGAGTTATTTCTAAAAAAGAACGCAATATTGTTGCTTATCATGAAGCAGGACATACAATTATCGGTGTCGTATTAGACGAAGCTGATATGGTACATAAAGTAACCATTGTTCCACGTGGGCAAGCTGGTGGATATGCTGTTATGTTACCAAAAGAAGATCGCTACTTTATGACGAAGCCAGAGCTGCTGGATAAAATTGTTGGATTGCTTGGTGGTCGCGTAGCTGAGGAAATTATTTTCGGCGAAGTGAGTACAGGTGCTCATAATGACTTCCAGCGTGCAACAAGCATCGCTCGTAAAATGGTAACAGAATACGGTATGAGTGAAAAGTTAGGACCAATGCAATTCGGTCAATCACAACAAGGCCAAGTATTCTTAGGTCGTGATTTACACAGTGAACAAAACTACAGTGATGCGATTGCTCATGAAATTGATAATGAAATCCAACGTTTCATTAAAGAAAGCTATGAGCGTGCGAAGCAGATCTTAACGGAAAACCGTGACAAGTTAGAGCTTGTAGCTCAAACATTGTTAGAAGTAGAAACGTTAGACGCTGAGCAAATCAACCACTTAGTAGATCATGGAACTCTTCCAGACCGTTCTAGTCACGTAACAGATGAAGATGTTAAAGTAAACATCCAAACAAAGACAGACGATGAAGAGCCAAAAGCATAAGACAATAAAGATCAGTGGAGATATTCTCCACTGATTTTTTAATGGGCAAAAGTTAGGTTTGGTAAAAGATTTTCGTATATATGGTGGATAAGTAGGATATCCACTAGAGAATCGTGTCATTATATTCCTATTTTATCTAGAATATACACGTCTATTTACCAGTTATGGTATGATGGTTTCAGTGTGAATACTGAATTTATATAAAGTGGTGATTGAAATGATTTTTGTATTAGATGTTGGAAATACGAATACGGTATTAGGTGTATACGATGGAGATGAATTGAAGTATCACTGGCGTGTAGAAACAAGCCGTAATAAAACAGAAGACGAGTATGGCATGACAATCAAAGCCTTGCTTGAGCACGTTAGTTTATCTTTTAAAGATATTCATGGTATTATTATTTCCTCTGTTGTTCCTCCTATTATGTTTGCATTGGAGAGAATGTGTCAAAAGTATTTTCATTTAAAGCCGCTTGTTGTTGGTCCTGGAATTAAGACGGGTTTAAATATTAAATATGAAAATCCGCGTGAAGTGGGAGCAGACCGTATTGTAAATGCTGTTGCTGGAATTCAGCTATACGGAAGCCCTTTAATTATCGTTGATTTTGGTACCGCAACCACATATTGCTATATTGATGAAAATAAGCAATATATGGGTGGTGCGATTGCCCCTGGTATTAATATTTCGACAGAAGCTCTTTATTCAAGAGCATCTAAGCTTCCGCGAATTGAAATTGCGCGACCAAATAGCATTGTGGGAAAAAATACAGTATCTGCGATGCAAGCAGGTATTTTATATGGATACGTTGGACAAGTAGAAGGAATTGTAGCAAGAATGAAAGAGCAAGCAACAGTAAATCCTAAAGTTATTGCTACTGGAGGACTCGCAACATTGATTGCTAAAGAGTCGGATATTATTGATATTGTGGATCCATTTTTGACTTTAAAAGGATTGCAAATAATTTATACAAAAAATATGGAGTAAGAGGTGTATATTATGGGTGACTATTTAGTAAAAGCATTAGCTTACAATAGTCAAGTTCGCGCTTATGCAGTAAAAACAACGGATACAGTTGGAGAAGCGCAGCGCCGTCACTATACATGGCCTACAGCCTCTGCAGCATTGGGACGTTCAATGACTGCGGGAGTCATGATGGGGGCTATGCTAAAGGGTGAGCAAAAGCTAACAATTAAAATTGAAGGCCGCGGCCCAATTGGCGTTATTTTAGTAGACAGCAATGCTAAAGGGGAAGTGCGTGGATATGTAACGAATCCACAAACGCACTTCGATTTAAATCAGCATGGGAAATTAGATGTAGCACGTGCTGTAGGTACAGAGGGCACGCTAAGTGTCGTAAAAGATATCGGAATGCGTGATCAATTTAACGGACAAGTACCTATTGTATCGGGAGAATTAGGAGAGGATTTCACGTATTATTTTGTGACATCTGAACAAGTCCCATCTTCAGTAGGTGTAGGTGTACTTGTTAACCCTGATAACACGATCTTAGCTGCGGGCGGATTTATCATTCAGCTTCTGCCGGGAACAGATGATAAAACGATTACAGCTATTGAACAACGATTACAGACGATTGAACCAATTTCAAAACTGATTCAAAAAGGTCTTTCTCCTGAGGAAATCTTAGAAGAAGTTCTTGGAAAAGAAAATGTGAAGTTTCTGGAGACAATGCCTGTAGAGTTCAAATGTCAGTGCTCAGAAGAAAGAATTGCCAATGCTATTATCAGCTTAGGACAAGAAGAGATTCAATCGATGATTGAGGAAGACGGCCAAGCTGAAGCCCAGTGTCATTTCTGTAATGAGACCTATCGTTTTGATAAAAAGCAGCTTGAAGAAATGAAAAAACAAGCAATTTAAATGAAATAAAAGATTCTTAAAAGGCGTCATTTTATAAATGAGCGCCTTTTTTTATAGATATTAAGTTCTATTTCTGTATATATTGATCTAAAAATATAACAAAATTAGGTAAATGGAAAGACAAAATGATTGACAATTTAGAAAACATCTGATAAATTGTATACAAAATCAATAAAATTAGTTGGTATTAGGAGTGGTCATATGGCACGTATTGCAAATTCAATTACAGAGTTAATTGGTCAAACACCAATCGTAAAACTAAACCGTCTAGTTGAAGAAGATATGGCGGATGTATATTTAAAATTAGAATTTATGAACCCGGGAAGCAGCGTAAAAGATCGTATCGCATTAGCGATGATTGAAGATGCGGAAGCAAAAGGTGTGTTAAAACCTGGCGACACAATCATTGAACCAACAAGTGGTAACACAGGAATTGGCTTAGCAATGGTAGCTGCAGCAAAAGGATACCGTGCTATTTTAACAATGCCTGAAACGATGAGTATTGAGCGTCGTAATCTGCTTCGTGCATACGGTGCAGAGTTAGTATTAACACCAGGTCCAGAAGGAATGAAAGGGGCGGTTAATAAAGCAACTGAGCTTGCAAAAGAGCACGGCTACTTTATTCCTCAGCAGTTCCAAAACGAGGCGAACCCAGAAGTGCACCGTCAAACAACGGCTAAAGAAATCATCGAGCAGTTCGGCGATCAGCTAGATGGATTTGTGGCAGGTATCGGTACTGGCGGTACTATTACAGGTGCTGGTGAAGTGTTAAAAGAAAAGTACCCAAATATCAAAATTTATGCGGTAGAGCCAGCTGATTCTCCGATTTTAAGCGGTGGTCAACCAGGACCTCATAAAATTCAAGGAATTGGTGCAAACTTTGTTCCGGATACGCTTAACACGGAAGTATATGACGAAGTTGTCGCTGTTCAAAACGATCAAGCTTTTGAATATGCCCGTAAAGTAGCAAAAACAGAAGGTGTACTAGTAGGTATCTCTTCTGGGGCTGCGATTTATGCTGCGTTAAAAGCTGCAAAACAGCTTGGAAAAGGTAAAAAAGTGTTAGCGATTATTCCAAGTAACGGTGAGCGTTACCTAAGTACTCCATTGTTCCAATTCGAGGAACAAACACAAGCATAAAAACGATAAAAAAACAGCTTCTATATGAAGCTGTTTTTTTTCATCTAAGAATCATGTAAAATGAAAGCAGGTGATTTATTTTTAGGAGAGTGAACAAATGCAGCAAAGAATGACTTGGGGCGAATCTATTTCTATCTCTAAAAGCCAATGGTTCAAAAAATATCAAGAGTTGTCAAAAGAGGAACCGAATCATATCCTGCTTGAAAGCGGTCGAGGCGGAAAGTTTCAAATGATGGGATTAAAACCTGTAGCCATTTTGCGAGGCGGACAAAACGAGCTTCATATCAAAACGGATGACCAAACTACTGTTCAAAAAGGTAATCCGCTTCATCTTATGCGAGACTGGATGAAGAAGTTTGAAGCAGAGGTGAATCCAGATCTTCCTCCTTTTCAAGGTGGAGCAATTGGCTTTATTAGCTATGATTATATCCGCTATGTAGAAACCATACCTGACCTTGCTGAAGATTCATTGAAAACGCCGGACGTTTATTTCCTTATTTTCGATGACGTATTTGTATACGATCAAGAAAAGGAAAAGCTCTGGATTATCGTTAATGACGAAGCAGATTGTAGAGAGCAGGCACATAAGCGTATTGATCAATACAAAAAGGACTGGATGGGGGCAAGTGATGAAGGACTCTCATATGAGCAGATTCATCGTGTTGCCGAAAAGAGTGAGGTTTCGATGTCTGAAGCTGCTTTTTCAGATGCTACAACACGCGTACATGAGTACATCGGGCAAGGCGATGTGTTTCAAGTGAACTTATCTGTTCGACAGTCTCAACAGCTTCAAACTCATCCTATGCATATCTACGAACAGGTACGAAAAATCAACCCGTCTCCTTACATGTCTTATATGCAGACAGAAGAATTTCACATTGTGAGCTGTTCACCAGAATTATTAGTGAAAAAAGCCGATGATGAAATCAGTACGAGACCGATTGCGGGAACACGCTCCCGCGGTAAGGATGATCAAGAAGATCAACAGTTAGCAGATGAGCTTATTCATAACGAAAAAGAGCGTGCAGAGCATGTGATGCTTGTTGACTTAGAGCGTAATGATCTTGGTAGAGTAAGCGAATATGGTACTGTGCATGTTGACGAGTTTATGGTTATTGAAAAATATTCACATGTCATGCATATTGTGTCTAATGTAAAAGGCAAGCTCGCGCGCAACAAAGATTTTGTAGATATCGTAGATGCGGTTTTTCCTGGAGGAACGATTACTGGAGCACCTAAAGTTCGTACAATGGAAATCATTGAAGAACTTGAACCAGTTCGAAGAGGAATTTATACAGGATCGATTGGTTGGATTGGGTTTAATGGAGATATGGAATTAAATATTGCGATTCGCACTATGATTATTCAAGACGGCCAAGCTTATGTGCAGGCTGGTGCGGGTGTTGTGATTGATTCAAATCCGAAACACGAATACAAAGAATCACTGAAAAAAGCAATTGCACTATGGAAAGCAAAAGAGCAGAGCGAAAATGAGCTGAGTGAGGGTGAGTAAAGATGATATTAATGATTGATAATTATGATTCTTTTACGTTTAATTTAGTACAGTATTTAGGTGAGCTAGGGCATGAGCTTCTTGTAAAAAGAAATGATGAAATTACACTTTCTGAAATTGAAGTGCTAAATCCAGATTTCTTGATGATCTCCCCGGGACCATGCAGTCCTAACGAAGCGGGAATCAGTCTAGAAGCCATCGAGTATTTTGCAGGTAAGATTCCAATATTCGGCGTATGCTTAGGGCATCAGTCGATTGGGCAAGCTTTTGGAGGGAATGTGATTCGTGCGGATAAATTAATGCACGGGAAAACATCTGAAATGCATCATGATGGCCGTACTATCTTTAAAGGTCTTGATAATCCGTTCACGGCAACGCGGTATCATTCTTTGATTGTAGAAAAAAGTTCACTGCCGGATTGCTTTGAGATTTCAGCGTGGACAGCAGAAGATGAAATTATGGCGATTCGCCATAAATCATTACCTATTGAAGGAGTACAGTTCCATCCTGAATCTATCATGACTTCTTACGGTAAAGAAATGCTGAAGAATTTTATTGAAACTTACGAAAAAAAGCGAGTGTAATGATATGTATATATACGTAAATGGCGAAGTAAAGTCTGCGTCTGAAGCCACTATTTCTCCGTTTGATCACGGATATATGTATGGCCTAGGGCTGTTTGAAACGTTACGAGTGTATGAAGGTCATCCATTTTTAGTGGAAGACCATCTGGATCGCCTGCATAGCAGCTTACGTGAATTAAATATTGTATGGGACTACTCTACACAGGACGTGTTGGAAATCATTAATAGTTTGTTAATGAAAAACAATGAGAGAAATGCGTATGTTCGATTAAATGTCTCAGCAGGAAATGGCGGAATTGGCTTGCAAGTGGAAGAATACGACAAGCCATCTACAATCGTATATATGAAATCAATGCCTCATCCATCGAGCCCCCTTGTAAAAGAGGGGCTTATTCTTGAGACGAAACGAAATACGCCTGAAGGAACCATGAGGTTAAAGTCTCATCATTATTTAAATAATGTACTAGCTAAGCGAGAAGTTGGTTCGGACTTAAATAAAGAGGGTATCTTTTTAACAAAAGAAGGGTTCTTAGCCGAAGGTATTGTGTCCAATTTATTTTTTGTAAAAGATGATTGTGTATATACGCCGTCTCTTGAAACAGGTATCTTAAATGGAATTACGAGACAGTTTATCTTTACGCTTTTACAAAAGAAAAACATAGAGGTTGTAGAAGGCTTATTTACGGTGGAACAGCTCTTGGAGGGTGATGAAGCTTTCGTTACAAATTCCATTCAAGAAATCGTACCTCTTCGAAGTATAAAGGATAAGCAGTTTTCAGTAGGAGACCATACGCTGACAGCTCAGTTGCAAAAAGAGTATCGCTCTTACACAATGTCGCTAATGAGTCGACACGAGCTACATGTATAAAAGCGAAAGGAGAGACTAAAGATGGATAAAATTTATGTAAATGATATGCGTTTCTATGGCTATCATGGCGTATTTCCAGAAGAAAATAAATTAGGGCAGCGTTTTCACGTGGATTTAGCTGTGGAACTGGATTTAAAGCAAGCTGGTACTACGGACAATTTAGAATACTCGGTGAGCTATGCAGATTTATACCAAACATGCCAGGAAGTTGTAGAGAAGCGCACGTTCAAGTTAGTTGAAACGGTGGCTGAAACGATTGCATCTGAATTGCTTGCTAATTACGAACTCGTGCAGGCTTGTACAGTAAAGGTATATAAACCCGATCCGCCAATTCCCGGTTATTATCAATCGGTAGCTATTGAAATTAAAAGGAGCCGTTGAATGACAACAGAAGCATATATTGCATTAGGATCAAATATTGGAAATCGAATGGAACATTTGAAGTCAGGAGTTACTGGCTTGATGAAACACTCTGAGATTAAGGTAGTGGCTGTTTCATCTGTTTATGAAACGGCCCCTGTCGGGTATACGAATCAAGCAAGCTTTTTAAACATGGTAGTAAAAATACAAACAACGTATTCGTCAGAGCACCTTTTAGATTGTTTGCAAGCCATTGAACAAACGGCAGGCCGAAAAAGAGAGATTGTATGGGGACCTAGAACCCTTGATTTAGATATCTTACTTTATAGTAATGAAATCATTCACACGGATAGACTGAGCGTCCCTCATCCCCGAATGTTTGAACGAGCGTTTGTGATGGTTCCTCTAAACGAACTAGCTCCATCTCTTATTCTCCCTGTAGCAGAAGAAAAAGTTGAAACCATCACAACACGTTTATCAGATTTAAAAGATGTAAAATTATTTCGAGAGCAAACAACGGGTATACTAGATATGTTCGAAAATAATCGTAATGATTTACATAAGTGAAGATGAATCTTATTAGTTGATTCATTTTTATATTGGCGTAAAGTAGAGTTCATAGTGAAAACTTTGAGATTTGGGTTCGCAGGTTTTGGGTTTATTCGGTAGCTTGTTAGAGAAATCGAAGAAAAAGAGAAGCGAAGCAAGAATAAAGCGATTTGACATAGAGAAACGACTGAACCTATAATAATTTTAAAGAAACGTAGTAGTTGCCAGTAAACATGCTGGCCTTTTTTCTGTTTCGGAAAACTTAATTATACGATGGAGATGAGTAAACGATGAGTCATGAAGAATTAAATGATCAATTTCTCGTTCGTCGCGAAAAAATGAGCAACCTACGAGATCAAGGTATTGATCCGTTTGGTCAACGTTTTGAACGTACACATACATCACAGCAATTAATTAGTGAGTATGACGAGTTAACAAAAGAACAGTTAGAAGAAAATGAAGTGCCTGTGTCACTAGCTGGTCGTATTATGACAAAGCGTGGAAAAGGAAAAGCAGGTTTCGCTCACGTTCAAGATTTAACAGGACAAATTCAGCTTTATGTACGTAAAGATGCAATTGGCGAAGAGCAGTACGAAATCTTCAGCAGCGTAGATATCGGTGACTTGGTAGGGGTTGAAGGTGTTTTATTCAAAACAAAAGTTGGCGAACTTTCTATTAAAGTAAAAGATTTTACGTTACTAACAAAAGCGCTTCGTCCACTTCCAGATAAATATCATGGTTTAAAAGATATTGAACAGCGCTACCGTCAACGTTACTTAGATTTAATTACAAACCCAGAAAGTAAACAAACATTTATCTCAAGAAGCCGCATTATTCAATCGATGCGCCGTTACTTAGATAATCATGGATATTTAGAAGTTGAAACACCGATGATGCATTCAATCGCAGGTGGAGCAGCAGCTCGTCCGTTTGTGACACACCACAATGCGCTTGATATGGAACTTTATATGCGTATTGCGATTGAACTTCATTTAAAACGTTTAATCGTAGGTGGATTAGAAAAAGTATACGAAATTGGCCGTGTATTCCGTAATGAAGGTGTATCTACACGTCACAATCCTGAATTTACAATGATCGAATTGTACGAAGCGTATGCGGACTACAAAGATATCATGGCTTTAACAGAGAACTTAATTGCACACATTGCGCAAGAAGTACTTGGCACAACAAAGATTCAGTATGGCGATCAAGAGGTAGATTTAACTCCAGAGTGGACAAGACTTCATATGGTCGATGCTATTAAACAATATACGGGCGTAGACTTCTGGGGAGAAACATCTGTTGAAGAAGCTCGTGCTTTAGCGAAAGAACACGGGGTAGAAATCACTGAACATATGCAATATGGACATATTGTAAATGAATTCTTTGAACAAAAAGTAGAAGAGCAGTTAATTCAACCAACGTTCATTTACGGACATCCTGTAGAAATCTCTCCATTGGCTAAGAAAAATGCGGAAGATCCGCGTTTTACTGACCGTTTTGAGCTGTTTATCGTTGCGCGTGAACACGCGAACGCATTTACAGAGCTAAATGATCCAATTGACCAACGTGAGCGCTTTGAAGCTCAGTTGAAAGAGAAAGAACAAGGAAACGATGAAGCACATGAGATGGATGATGACTTCATTGAGGCATTAGAATATGGTATGCCACCTACAGGTGGTCTAGGAATCGGTATTGACCGCCTTGTTATGTTACTAACAAATGCACCGTCAATCCGTGATGTACTATTATTCCCACATATGCGTCAACGCTAAAAAAAGAGATGGCTACGGCCATCTTTTTTTAGTTAATAATATTAGAAAATTTAAACTTTTAATTTACCTCTTGTTTTTATGAAATTGATTTGGTATATTTATATCTGTTGCTAACGCAGACAAGCGAGAACAACAAAAAGAAATAAAAAAGTTGTTGACATTACGTTGATAACTTGATAAGATAGTAAGGTCGCTTAAGAGCGACGGTTGAACTTTGAAAACTGAACAAAGCGACAAACGTCAACGTTAAATTTTATTTTTAAATTGAGCAAGTCAAACATTTCTTCGGAGAGTTTGATCCTGGCTCAGGATGAACGCTGGCGGCGTGCCTAATACATGCAAGTCGAGCGAACTGATTAGAAGCTTGCTTCTATGACGTTAGCGGCGGACGGGTGAGTAACACGTGGGCAACCTGCCTGTAAGACTGGGATAACTTCGGGAAACCGAAGCTAATACCGGATAGGATCTTCTCCTTCATGGGA
>NZ_JBVVNT010000015.1:0-49430 GCF_055810735.1 Priestia sp. ST2
AATAAGCTCTTAACAGATGTAACATTTCTCAGATATTTATGCAGTTTTTTAAGTGAGAAAGCAACTAAAATTTCAGCAAAGTATACACAAAATCAGGCCTATCCACTCGAGAACCGTCTTGCTGCTTTTATAATGTTGTCGGCTGATGATAACTTTTATAAAGAAAAACATACTGAAGTATGCGAATACTTGGGTGTATCATATCGCCATCTACTCCATGTACTAGCCCAGCTATGTAAATCAAAGACTATTGAAAAGCAGTCGCGAGGTTACATTATTAGGGACAAAGAACGTTTGAAAAAATTAGCTGAATTAAATTAAAGACACTCATAATAACCTCGTTTCATAAGAAAGATGACTATATGTAAATGATATAAAATGTAGTTGCCATAATCGCATGTATCGAAAACATTCTAGAAGAGCCAATCCCTTTATAAGTCTTGGCTCTTTTGGGCTAATCATATTTAATTCATAGCTCAATGATGGAATACACGTATACCTGAATGTGCCATGATCATCCCATATTCATTTGCTGCCTGTGTAACTTGTTCATCTCGTAAAGAATTTCCTGTTTGAACCACATATTTAACGCCACTTTGAGCCGCACGATCGATATTATCACGGAAAGGTAGAAAAGCGTCGGATGCATAGGAAACGCCTTTTAATCTTTTTAGCCATTCTCGTTTTTCACTCTTACTTAGCCTAGCAGGGACCTCCTCAAAACATTGTTTCCAGTGCTCATTTTCTACCTCAGTAATATCATCATTCAGCCATCCATCAATTGCATTATTAACTTCTACACGAGAAATGCCTTCTCTGAACTTCATGTTAAGGGCTCTTGGATGTTGTCTTAGCCACCATTTATCAGCTTTTTCAGCAGCCAACCTCGTACAATGAATACGGGACTGCTGTCCAGCACCAATTCCAATTGTTTGGCCATCTAATGCGAAACAAATGGAGTTTGATTGTGTATATTTTAATGTAATAAGAGCAACAAGAAGGTCTCTCTTTGCATGATCAGGGATATCACATTGAGTCGTAACAATCTGATTGAAAACTTCTTTCCCAATCTGTACATCATTTCTTTGTTGTTCTAGAGTAATGCCAAATATCGTTCTTTTTTCAATTAGATCAGGCACATAATTTGGATCAATCTCTAAAATTAGATATTTTCCTTTCTTTTTCTGTTTCAAAATCTCTAGTGCTTCTTGAGTGTAGCTTGGTGAAACAATCATATCAGAAACCTCTGTTTTGAGGAGATTAGCTACAGTTATATCCACTTCATCACTAAAAGCAGCACAATCTCCAAATGAAGACATCCTATCTGTCCCACGCGCTCTTGCATAAGCAATCGCTAATGGAGACAGGTCTAGGCCTTTAACAAAATAGGATTCAGTAAGTGTCTCATTTAGTGGAGAGTACACAGCTGCACCTGCTGGACTTACGTGTTTAAAGGATGCAGCTGCAGGTTGATCAGTAGCCTGTCGAAGCTCCCGAACCAGTTGAAAAGCGTTTAATGCATCTAGAAAGTTAATATAACTCGCTTCTCCATTTAAGATTTTAATAGGCGTGTTTTTAGCATTCTGAACTTTAGCTTTACTTTGATTTGGGTTCATTCCGTACCGTAAACCAATCTCTTTCATGTAAAAAATCCCCTTTCTAAATAAAAAAAGTATTTGAACTCATGTTCAAATACTTTGCCCAGGCGTACGGCCGTTATCTATGTGCTTCCTCATGGTCCTCCATGTTTACGCCAGTAACACATAGTCTGTTTTATAGGTAAATTTTACATAATAAAAGTAATTTTAACAATACTTTTATCTAAATTTTTCTTTTTAAATTATATATTATATACTAATCTAATTTACATAAAAGGTATTTATTGGTATCTTAACTTAATTAGTTGATTTTTTCATATACATGAAAGTAATGTTCATAATGATTTCTTTCATCTTCAATACCTTTTTCAACCGATAACTCTTTCCATAGAGAAAAATCAAACTCTGGAAAGAAGCGATCACCTTTGAAATAATGATTGATTTTAGTTATATACAATTTATGAGTGTAGGGTTGGAATTGTCGATAAATTTCCTCTCCTCCAAGGATAAATACTTCTTCCCCTTCGCACATGGAAAGAGCTTGTTCAACTGAATGAGCTATATAACAACCTGGAGCTTTATAATTTTCATTTGTGGTCATTATAATATTTTTACGTCCCTCCAGAGGTTTTCCGATGGATTCATAATTCTTCCTACCTAAAATAATTGAATGCCCCATAGTAACTTTTCTTAGATATTTCCAATCATTTGGGAGTCTCCAGGGAATATCATTATCCTTCCCAATTACATTTTCTTTTCCTACAGCAACCATTGCAGATATGATCATATGGTCCCTCCCCCCTTTTCTTTAATTTTAACAAATAAAGGAGGACTAGATGTATATCCTATACGAAATTAGTTACCATAATGTGCGTTCCAGGAACAAAAAACAGCCTTTGAAAGGCTGTTTTTTCCTTTGAAAAGTTATTTATTAGATTAAAATATAATTTTCTTTACTTCTTTTAATGTAACGAATCTGCCGCCTAGAATATTATTATGATGTTCTACTATTTTTGAAGCTGAAAGCACAGCCGTATCAAATGTGCTATGAGCATCTTTTACTAAGATATTCTCTTTATAACCTAAGCTATATGCTCTTCTACAAGTAGTATCTAAACAAAATTCAGTTTGCATCCCTGCAATGACTAATCTTCCAATTTCAAGTTCCTGAAGTTTTTTATGTAGAGTTGTTTGATAAAATGCGTCCCAAGAAGATTTTTGAATAACTATGTCTGTTGGTAAGGGGCTAACATCACGATGGATTTCCCATGTGACTTTTCCTTCACTAAGCATACTATTATAACTAGGGTCTGTATGCTGGATATAGATAATTGGTACATTAGATTGGTGAGCTTTTTCCCTTAGATAAGTAATATTTTGAAGCACTTGCTGTTCATTCCATAAAGATCCACCTTCATAAGAAAACATGATGTTTTGGACATCTATAAGCAACAAAGCCGTTTTTTTACTCATTTCGTTGTATCCCCCTATTGAGTTATGTGGAAAAAAATTAAAAATACTATTATATCAAATTAAAATCTCATAATAAAAAACCAATTTCTCAGTATTAAAATTTGAGAAATTGGTTTTTTTATATTGGTAGAACCCCAAAGTTGTTTAAACCAATTACTTTGTATTAAAAGAAATGTTGATTTTTCATCGTAAAATAATAAACAAGAGTTAAAAGAGCTAAAATCGAAAAGTTATAAAAGCTAAACCTTATAAGGTACATTTTACTTTTTTGTGGATCTCTCTTAATAAAAAGTTTAAATGAAATTACACTTGCGAGGGAAGCCACAATCGTGCCAAGTCCACCTAAATTCACACCTACTAATAAAGGCTGCCAATTCACGGAGAATTTTGATAAAAAGATCGCAGCTGGTACATTGCTTATCAGTTGGCTTAAAATTATGGAACTGAAAAAGATAGATGTGGGACTTTTGAGATTTTCGTTGGCAAATGTCTGTACTACCTTTAATTCCGATATGTTTCCTATAAATATAAAAAAGCATATAAAAGTAATAAGCAATAAATAATCAATTTTCTTCAATAATTTTATGTCAAGTATACATGCGGTTCCCAATACGATGATAAACGCAAGTTTATAGCTTAAAACCCCTAGTATGGATACAGATATGATGCCAAATAGTATTCCCCATACTGTTGCTTTTTTTTTATTATTTATAGGAATATACGGAAGTTCCATTTCCAATGTTTTACTATTCAATCTTTGATTAAGAAAGAATAACAGAATAATTCCAAGAACCACTAATAGAAGGATTGTTGTGAAAAATTGTATAGGCCTTATTCCGTAGTTAGTAAATATGAAAAGATTTTGAGGATTTCCCATTGGAGTTAGACTGCTTCCAATGTTAGCCGCAATTGTCTCTAATATAACAGTATCTAACATAGAAGTTTGTATAATCTTACTAATTATAAGTGTTAATGGTACAAATGTTATTAATGCAACATCATTCGTTACAAGCATGGAACTAAAAAAGCATAATAAAATTAGGATTGCTGAAACACTTTTACTATTATGACATTTACTTAGTATAGCAATGGCGAACTTATCCAATAGTTTAAGCTCTTCCAGAGCCTTAACTACGAGCATAAGATTAAATAAACTGACTAATACTTTAAAATTTATATATTCTAGCTTTGGTGCATGGAATAAACAGCTTAAGATTGCTAACAAGAGTGATATGGTAAATACGATGTCTTTTTTAAAAAATCCACATTTCAATTTCATTTTTTTTTCGTTTTCTACATAAATATATTCTTTCATCAATCCCCCTCCAGTATTATCTATTCTACTACACACCCCTGTTTCTTGCATTTGAAATCTCAATGCACTTAAAAAACACCATCAATTCCATTAAATTACACAAAAATGGCATTTTTCCGTTATGGGGGTAATGATTTGTCTCGACTTGATGGGCAGGGGTAATTTACACCAATTGACAAATTTACGGTGTAAAGTTACTATGCCAAACTGGATGAATACCAGTGGAACAGTGTGACACAAAAATCAATTTAAAATTATCGCGTTACATATTACACGTTTTGTGGAATCCGTTACATGGAAGTAGAAGTTAGTTAAGTCTAATATTTATGATCATAGATTAAAACCATAATGAGGCACCCTCCTAAGGGTTCTTAACTATCTTTCTAGTTACCATAAAACTATTTATAGGCACAAAAACAGGCTTCAAGTTCTCTTAAAGCCTGTTTTACTTACTTTTCTTCTTTAAAATCCTTTTTTATAGTCCAAAATGTTTTCTTTAAATCATCATAAAAAAACATTGTTAAGAACCCTAGTATTGTAACACCGGCTGAAAATGCACCTAAATCTAAAAATAACCCTACAAATACAAGGATGATTCCAATTACAAAACCAGGATCTGATATATCCTCAATTTTATTCTTTTTTTGATCGATTACTATTTTTTTCTGAAAAGAACGATCACCTTTAATTAATTCATCTAACGTCACATTATATAAATCACTTAGCTTAATGAGATTTTCAATGTCGGGATACCCTTTATTATTTTCCCACTTATATACGGCTTGTCTAGATACATTCATTGCTTGGGCCAATTCTTCCCTAGAAAGATTTTTTTCTTCCCTAAGCCTTTGTAATTGTTCTCCCAATTCCATATACACTCACCTCTTGTATACCACTTTATAACATTTATGGTAAAAGAGCCACAAACGCTTAGTAACACCGTGTAAACCATTGGTTAACAGAGCAGAGATTATAAAAATAGCTTCCAAAATCGTTTATTATACACGACAACTTTACATAATCACAGTTATCGGTAGAAAAAGTACTTGAATTAATTCAAGTACTTTACAAATAGAACCTTATCTTGATTTTGTTTATTCCCCTGTTCAATTTCAAAACCCATTTTAGTATGATAAGCAATTGAAGCTTTATTCACAGGAGAAGTCACACAGCGAACAATATTGCGGGCATTTTGTTTAATTACATCGAAAAATTGATTATATAATTGTTTCCCAATACCTTTTCCCCTGTCCTCCGGATCGATTCCAACAAAGTGAATATATGCTTCATTCGAGTAGGATTGAGATAAGAATCCAATTAAAAAACCTATGATTTTACCTTCTTCTTCAACAATAAAGCTAGTATTTTTAAAATGATCAAAAAAAAGCTTTGGCAACAAGTCAGACATTTGTCTTCCATTCCACCAATCGTTAATTAACGGAGATATTATATAATAATCTGATCCTTTCACTAAACGAACTGTCATTGTGATCTCTCCCTAATTTATTTATGAATTCACTTAAATTGATGCTATCACAGGAAGAAAATGTTATGTTGTTCTTTCTCTTTTTTTCAATAAATTCCAATGTTAAAAGTGAATAGAGTATACAAAATCAGTTTACATAATACCGATTATCAGTAGCTAATTCCATAAAAGTGTTATAATATTTGAAAATAATGGAATCTAGTAAAAGAGAGGTTGATAGTAACCATGTTCTTTATCCGTAGTATGCAAGATACAGATATAAGTCAAGTACAGCAAGTGGCCAAAATCAGTTGGAATAACACATATAAAGGAATTATCCCACCTATTTGTAGACGGTATAAATATTATGAACTCTAAAGAGCATTTAAATTATTTCAGAACAAAAATAGGTTTTTTATTTCAAAATTTTGCTTTAGTTGATAATAAAACTGTGAAAGAGAATTTAAAACTTATTCATAAGAATAGCCGGACGAATATATCTATTGAGTCAGCCCTACAGACTGTGGGGTTGCAAAATAAATTAAATAAAAAAGTATATACATTATCCGGAGGTGAACAACAAAGAGTAGCCCTCGCTAGACTGATGCTTAAAAAATGCGATGTTATCTTGGCAGATGAGCCTACCGGATCTCTTGACAAAGCTAATGCAGAGAAAGTACTTAACATATTAAAAGAGTTAAACGAACAGGGTAAAACAATAATACTTGTTACTCACGACGAAAACATAAAAAAACAAGGTAATAGGATAATAAACTTATGACGAAAAGAAAAAAGCTAATAATACTACTAGTATCAGTTGTTATTGTAATAAATCTTGTCCCCTATCTAATAAACACCTATAGATATGCTGATTTTGTTAAGGCCGTACCTATGGATAAAAAATGGGAAGGTCACGTGAAATCTGAAAAGGGTTATGTATATTTAGTTCAAAAACCACCTTATTTGAGTTTTGAAGGCTACCTATCTATCAATAAACATGTTGTTAAAACTAATGACCAATTTTCTTTAATTATTTGGCCCTTAGTTCTAGGTGGTTATGAATATGGTTTCAGGGTACAAAAAGATGGCGAATCACATGAAATCTATATTGATAAGAATATGAAACCGACAAATGAAAATGAGGATATAGAAGGTTCTAAACAGATTGTGGAGCAAAATAAAAAAGAGCTAGAATTGTTGTTTAAAAAAGCTAATGGAATGTTTAGCCTATAATCCTCTAATGAATTTACGTGTATCCTTACATATTAATGAATGAGAGCGAACTAAAAAGGGATACAGAAGTCAGTATAGTAAATAAATCTTGTTTCCTTCATAAGGAACTGAAACAGGTTAAAATAAATCTAAAAAATTGCCTTATATAATCTTACAGAAAGAAAATAATAATTAAAAAAAGCAGTTTTAAAGAATTAAAGATTTAATTGACTAGAATTAATTTAAAAACAAAAAGGTTAAGCATTTTGCTTAACCTTTTTGTTAATTTGTCTTAAACAAGGCTTATAAACTGAAATTTAAAGATTTTATCTGGAATAAAGTACATTCACTTCTGCACATTACTCAACTTTTATAGTCTTTATTTTTCTTCTAATTTCCCCTTATATTGGAGTACAACAGGATGATTATTACTTGTATGTTCATTGATTTGAACGAATATTAGGTTCCCTTTATATAAATTAATATTTTTTTTATCTTGAGTTTTTAAATCAAAGCTTTTATTTATTGTGCTCATATCCTCAGATTCATATATATAAATCTGACCACTATTAGAATGGCTTATTAATTCATAACGCCCCGGTGGAAGTTCTTTTCCAAGCAAATAGAAGCCAGTATAGTCTACAGCATATTTATTAGGTTTGTCTTTATGTAATTGTTGAAACTTTGATGGTGTAAATTTTAACTTTCCATGCCCTTCAATATCTTGAGAAGTATTATCTTGAACTGGATAATTTAGTATACTTTCTCCTTTCTTTACAGATATATTGTTGTATCTCATGCTTCCTGAATTGCTAGTGACATCATAGTATCCAGGCTTTATTTCTTTTCCTGCTGTATATGTACCAATTGGCAATGTAATTTCTTTAGCAGGATTATCTACTGTATTACGGTTTTTTAAATCTAACTTTTGTTTCGAAAAAAACATACTATAAATCAATAGAAAGGCTAAGACCAGTATGATAACAATAAATATACCTCTTTTAATATTAGTCATTATCTACAATTTCACCACTATTCATTATGATTTTTTTATCAGCTAATATAGTTAAATCTTCTTTATTATGACTGGCAATTACAATTGTAGCTCCTCTATCCTTCTCCTTTAATAATAGATTCCTAATAGAGTTAATACCTTCCTCATCAATTGCGTTTGTAGGTTCATCAAGTAAAATAATATCTGGCTTTTCAAATATTGCTTGAGCTATACTTAAACGTTGTTTCATTCCTAATGAAAATTTTTTTACTTTTAATTTACTAAGGGGATCAAGCCCAACACGTTTAATTGCCTCTTTAATATCTTCATCTGATGCAATATTCTTAATGTTTGCTAATATCTTCAAGTTTGTAAAAGCATCATATTGTGGTAGTAAACTTGTATTTTCTATGATTATACCTATACTTGGTGGGAAAGATATATCCTCATGCAACTTCTTATTATCTATTAATATACTACCTTCTGAAGGGCGTATTAGCCCGGAAAGTGCCCTTAAAAGCATAGTTTTTCCTGAACCGTTTCGACCATACAATCCATAAATCATGCCAGTGTCAAATGTGTAATTTATATCTTTAAGTACATATTGTTTTTTTATTTTTTTACTTAAATTTGAAGCGATAATAGTTGTCATTTCATTCCTCCGGTTAAAAAAGTTAATAGAAATCTTTTTTCATTATCTTTTGCAAAGAGAGACAGATTACAGTAGATATATACAATACTAGAAGAGGAATTGCATAATTAAACTCTATGATAAAGTCCTGTCGATTGATAATATCCGTTCTTAGTCCCATCATAAAGTTTGGTATTAAGAAGTATAACAAAGACTTATAAGCCTTATAATCAAAGATTAATCCTGCTAATAAGATAGAAAACACTACATAAATATTTACAATTAAAAAAGCTATTTGTGGTGATATATATAACTCTAACCCTATTTGAAGCAATATTAAAGTAAGCATTGTTATATAATAAATTAACAAACTTTTGAACAGTAAAATCCATTCTACAGAATGTAAATCATGATCAATAAATAACATAGTTAAATAGTAAATAGAAGTTTGTATTAATAAAATAAATATTATCTTAATGGAAATTGATCCTATAAATCTTAGCAAAAACATCTTCTTATTATAGTTACGCACCAATATGTATTTACCAAAACCATGTATTCTATCATATAAGTCTCCTGAAAAATATAAACTTACACTGGAAAATACGATGTACCACATAATCATTAAAGGATATGATGTTTCAGTAGGTATTGCTATTAAATACGAAGGTATATGTCCCCATTGATTATAAAAAGAGGAGAAAAAAGTAACAAAGCTATAACTCTGGAAAATACATGAAAAAATCAGTATGAAATTCCTCATATTATTTCTCATAAAAGATAATATCCTTTTCCTTGAAAATAATATGTCCTAAAATCAAGATGGCTACCAGAAGTCCTAATTGCTTTAAATAAACGAATAGAGCATCATAAATGTCCCAAGTTTTTGTTAAAAATCCTTCATATAAACGGATATCTTTAATTGGTAGCCATGGTAAATAATCTCTTAAAAAATAAGTAGAACTAATTAAAATGAACGTAACTATTACCCCTAAAACATAAGAATGTATTTTGTCCTCAATAATTTTCTCCAATATACCAATCCAACTAAAAAAGAAAAAAATAGATATTTCGTTTAAGAATGTTATTAAATAGAACCTTTCTTTCATTAATAACGAGTGTTCTATAAAAATAATGGTCAAAAGGATATTTATTATTGAAATAGATAAAGAGAACCAGAAAGCTGACATTAAAATATGTACTGATCGTTTTACATAGAAATCTGTTCGACTTTTATGTAAAACTACAAAAGAAGGTTCTTCCTTCCTTAATCCTAAGTTCATAAACAAGAGAAAAAGTAAAGTATAATAAATTGCATAGGCACGCTGAGAGTTAAAGCCTTGCCAACTGCTATTCATATATACTAATACATCTTTGTGTACTGTATTAATAAACGTACTATTTTGCATAACCCAGAAGAAAGCTAAAAATAGGGTAAGCAATAAGAAAGAAACAATAAAAAGAGATTTATTACTATAATTCATCTGTTTTCTCCTTATAAATATAAGCCACAATAGTAATGATAAAAAGGATAATAAAATTAAAAAGCCACGAAGAAACTACATAGTTATAATCGTATTCTGTAAACGGCTGCATGACCATAGTTATAGTATGATTGGGAAGAGCTACAAGAATAAACCATATAAAAAAGGCTAAGGGATATGTATACTTACGATCCGGAAATATCATGGAGATACTTAACCCTAATAACCCTGCCAATCCTGTAAAGAAACTAACGTTTATTAAAAAAATAACATTTATTAATAAAGGATGTTGCTGACTAAAACTAAATAATTCATTTTTAGGATTATTCATTTCCAATAGACCACTAGATTCATGTCCATTACTATTTACTATCCATGCCAAAATTAAGTTGATTAGCAGCGCAATAAACATGACTAGAAAAGGAATTAGAAAAGAGCTATAAAAATTGTTTAGCAAATAAGCTCTTTTTCCTTTTCTAGAAATTATTAAATTATTCATCCCTGTTTTAACGTCTTGTATATAAGAATCTGAACATAAGATTAATGTATAAATTGGCAGGAACCAAAATAAAAGAATTTGTGGTATGTGTCCTTCGGACATTCCTGCTAATACAAACGAAAGATTTGGGTTTAAACCTAGTTTCCATTGTGCTTTAACTAAAATTAGATCTAAACAAGGAAGTAAAATGATAAACCAAAAGATAGATATAGATTTTTTGTCCTTACAGAATCTTAATATATTACTCTTCATTTTATTCTCCATTCTTTTTAAAAGTAACAATATATAAATACTAAAATAAAATGCCCTCGTACGAGGGCATTTTATTTTAGTATTCCTATCGTGTTTCTTCGTCCCAATAGCCTTCAGCGATGTATGTATTAGTATTGTAATTGTTATTCTCCGCGGTTAAAGCTACGTCGTGTTTATTAGCTATTTTATATGCGGAGTTATAGTACTCATATCCCTCTAACACATCAACTAACTTGGTTGCGCGGGATTTAGTTTTATATTCTGTCATCCAAAATCGAGTAATAGTATTCCCACCCGGCTCATTGGAATAAGTCATACCAACTTTCCAAGGGTTACTTGTATCATCTGTTTGTCTAGATTTGTATGAAGTATATGAGTTCTTTTGAAGAGTTTTGATAGTAAAATAATATTCATATTTGTCATCATATGCTGATACAGAAGAAGGTATAATAACAGCTCCTAAAATTCCAGCTGCTAAAGCTATTTGTAGACCTTTTGAATTTTTTAACTTTTTAAGCACTTGGCTACCTCTTTTCAATGTAGTAGATAATAAATTGTTAACTTAACCCTCAAGTAATTAACATTAATATAAAACCCTACATTGAGCCCCCTTTAATACTACCTATATTGTTACTTTTTTGGGTTTAAAAGTCAACTTTTTTCATTATAGCAAATTATCAATACTAAAGAAATGAATTATTGTAAAAAATTATCATAAAAAGGGGGAATATAGAAAAAAGAAAAAACTATTATAATGGTAAGTGATTTAGTAGGAAGAATATCATTATGTAAGTGTTAAAGGTATCGAAGAATTTTTTGTAAAAAATGGATTTAAGTTAATAACTTGGACACAGAAACATCAAATCTTAAACTGCTTTTCCTATTTGATTCTCAATTGTTTGAGGGGGGGGGAACAGTCGATAATACTATAGATTCCGTTTCAGTTATAACATCCTTCTATAAACTGAAAAATGGATATTCTTGTGGCAGAATAGTCTAGATATTGCGTATAATAGACTTCCCCTTTTTAATATAGTATGAAAAGACCTGATACAGGCATTGTCATAGAGACAGACTTTCTGGCTAAAAGATTGATATATTTTAGACATATTCACTCAAAAATAATTATAAGAGCTTAATTAATTGGTGTTTATAAACCTATATTACTCCAATTCAATTGGTTTATAATTTAATAAAGTATTTATATTTTATAATAACCATGTTAGAGTTGGTTTAAAAATACATCTTTGATAATTAGACCGGAAATTTATTGAGTAAACGGTAAGTCATTCCATGTACATATGTAAATAAACTGGTTTCAGAAGGAGTGAATTAAATGCATAAAATTGCCAAAGATTTGGTAGAGACTCTCAAATTATTTTTGTTGTTAGTTACCGCAGTAAGTACAGCAATAATAGCATACAGGATAGATGATATTATTGACTTGTTAGCTGTATTAGTAAGTAAATGACTAAACAGTAAAATAAAAAACTAGCTGTAAAAGGCTAGTTTTTTATTTTACTGTTTTCATAACTCATAAAAACATGTACAATGGTAAAGGTCGTTCCATTTTTATGGTATTTTTGTTTTTATTTAACTTTAAAGTTATTAAAAGGAGGTAAATGTGTGTGAGATTAAATGGTGTATTCTGTAAAAATATTACTCTTATCGCAGTAACTATATCATTATTTGGGCTTTTAGATTTGTCAAAAGCTCACGCTGAAGTAAGTAACCAAAATTCATTAGATAAAGAATTATCTAATGAATCTGTACAATCAGAAATTAAAACAAGTTGGATTCAAGATAATAATAAAGACCAAAAATTCGAATTAAAATCTAAGGTAGAATCTAAAACTGTACCGCAAGGTGATATAGAAACAAAATTCATTCATAATAATGGAAAGCCAATAGATACCAATATTATAGAAGAACCGGGAAACAATCATTTGTACGCAGTATATCAAACTGAACTAGATGGGAAACTTTATGAGAAATATTATTTCACAGATGTTGATGGAAATAATGTTTTAAATAATGAAGAACTTTCTGAAATGAAAAAAGATGCATTGGAAGATACAAAGGAAATTAAAAATGGTTCTGAAAATTTTATTAATCAATTAGAACGAGATAATACTAGTGAGTCATCAAAATCTTCTTCTAATTCTTTAAGTACGATGGCAGTGGCTTCTCAACCAAAAGGTGGCTATTACAAAACGTATTCTTTTAAATTCTATCAGCCTATTACTCATCTTCAAGCAGGTACATATACGTCAACAGTACATTTATTAAGAAAATCTTCGGCGGCAAATATAAATGGAAAAACAGGGTCAGTATGGGATATTGATTCATTTAATGAATATGAATCGAAACATTTTAGAATTAATCAATTAATAACTCGTAATGATGTTAACTATGGTGCAGAAAAACTTGTATCATATGGACCCTTTGATGATGCTGGCTACAATGTATCCGTCAATCTTTCTGGTATAGTTCCAAGTAATCCTTGGTCGTTTTCAGTAGGTTCAGTTATAACAAATAATGTATCTTCTACAGCTAATAAATATGGTAGATGGATATGGACTCACACTTCCGATTATATGCAAAATCCGTTTGTAACTAAACCGGGTTTACGTGTGACTAATACATCAGGTAGTTTTGCAATTAAAACTAGTCACTCTCTTCATGTAAGTTATGGATCTACTCATAGTACTGGTGTTATTACAACAACTGTCCCAGATAGATAAATTATTACTATATGTTTTACTACAATTTTACTGCCTGTCAATTAAATAAAAGAGGCTCCTTTTTTCAAAAGGAGCCTCTTTTATTTGTTTCTCTTTCTATTACTTTATTAAAATCATTCGTAAAAGTATACTTTTACGGACGAGATATTTAAATCTATTAGAAAATTTTAGAATAATTATTATCGGTAACAAAATAAAAAACCTTTATTTCCAATGATATACAGATAGCGCATTCATTGTTCTCGTAATCATCGTTTACACATCATCTGTTAAGTAGCGATGGATAGAAGAAAACACATTATCTCTTATCAGCTCTTCTTCATTTAATAAATGATGTTTTCCGTTCTCTATAAGTTCAACATCTATATTTGGAAACTTCTTTAGTAAGAAATCAACATTATATCTCCAATCCACTGTTGTGTCCTTTTTTCCCTGGAGGATGAGAACAGGGACAGAACTGGGATTCCCCTTCTTAATCAATTCATTCCATCTTATCAATGCTTCTACCCAACTGAGAGGGACCTGATCATACTGTAACGGATCATTCTTCACAAAACGCAAAAACTTTGCATCTGTTGAATTGTCTCGAAGTATCCTCTTCAAATTCCTGGTGAACGCTTTTAAGGGCTTTACTAAAATGGTGATTGCATTCCAGCGATAAGGCCGAACGAGGGGCGAGACAAGCACTGCTTTTCGAATCTGAGACGTTTCAGGGTTATTCAATATATAATCGACTGCAGCAGAAGCGCCCGTACTATGAGCCACGATATAGACGGGCAGAGAGCTTGAAGACAGGTGTCTACGTACGACTTCTCGAATACTTTCTGTATAGAGAGAAAACTCCGAAATGGCTCCCCGTTCTCCTGTTGACAATCCATGTCCTGGTAAATCAAATGTCAACACATGAAACCCTTGTTGAATCAAGAAACGAATGACAGTACTTAGTACTCCCGCATGATCATAATAACCGTGAAGAAGAAGAATATGAGCTTTTATCGGTAAGGGACGAAAAGATTGGATAAACAGCCGTTCATGGACAAACGATTCAAATCCGTAACGATACATTATGTTCTCTGTTGGGAGATTGTAAAACTCACTGTAACGTTTCATGTTTTCATTCATGGGGCGTGAATCGTATGTAAAGCGAAAATGCTGATCATTTTTAATGTTTTTAATAACTTGTTTCATATTCGACCTCTGTGTCTCCGTAATTTTTTTATGTCATTTAATAATATTATATTCCTCATTTACTAATGAAAAATGAAAAACCAAAAGAAAAGTTTTATGTAATTAAGTCATCGGTGTTTATTTTTTTGATTATTAAAAGCTTTATGCAGTTTTTACTGCATAAAGCTTTTAATAATCAACGATAACCCAATTGCTATACAAAACATACTATTGTAAATACAGTTTTTATTGCTTGGATAAACCGTTTTTCATCTGGTTTCTACTGCTCATTGTTTGCATAGTTGGTGCCCCTGTTTTATTTCCATTTCCTCTTATTATCCAAATCACTAAAGTCCCAATTCCTATGCTTAAAAGTGACAGTAGCATGCCTCTGTTATTATTTTTCTTTGCAAATAGGCCATTAACATTAAATAAAGAAGTTAGCTGCTGTACATTATTCATTATGCAAATCCCTCTTTGATAAGTGTTTGAAAGAAATCTCTCTTCCAACATCTTTATTTTTTACCGACGCTACATATATATACTAGGAAAATGATCTATCGTTACTTGGGTTTTCAAATTATTTCCTGTAATTATTTAAAAACCAATGTAAACCTTAATACATATATGACTATTAGAAGGAGTGGAAAAAGAATGAAGACAAAAAAATATGTACTGGGACTCTTATCAGCTATTTTATCAGTAGGATTTCTTTTTGGTTGTAATGATAAAAAAGATGAAGCTGAGCCTGATCCAACTGAAGAACCGTCCGAACAAAAAGCTCAAAATAATCGTGATAACAATGATCTACGAGACGTGGGATTTCAACCCGACGGTGTTCAAAATAACAATGTAGATAATAATAATCAGACACGATTAGAGGTAGCTGATAAAGCTGCGGATCGTATTGCTAAATTAAATGAAGTAGATACTGCGAATGTGATTGTTACAAACCGAAATGCATACGTGGCTGTTGTTTTAAAGAATGAAGCAAACGGGGAAGTAACCGACCGTTTAAAAAAGAAGATTTCAGATCAAGTAAAAGTTACAGATAAAGATATTCGAAATGTGTATGTGTCATCCGATCCTGATTTTGTGAATCGTATGGAAGGGTACGGAAATCGAATTAATGAAGGTTCGACAAGAAATGGCCTATTTGAAGATTTTACTGAAACCGTTAAAAGAGTATTCCCTAATAATCGTTAAACAGAAATGATGAGATATAAAAAAGTAATTTTTTATGTTTTAGAAAGAGAGGCCTCCTTATAGATTAAGGAGGTTTCATATATGCTTCTCTCTCTATTATACGAAATGACTTAATAGTTATTTTTGGTTCCTTTTTACTATCATAGGAGCATTGATCATGTAATGGATGCTTCATTAGGAGAGAAGAGTCTATCTAAAATTGAAGGAGAAAATCAGGATGGATTATAAAATATTCAAGATAATTAATCAACTGGCTGGGCGTTATTCTATATTGGATATGCTGATGATATTGGTTTCAAATAAGGTACGTTATCTATTCGCTTTTGTGTTAATGTCGATGTGGTTTCGAGGCCATTCGTACAGAAAAGTGATAAGATATGCCTTAATATCTGCGGCCTTTACGTTGTTGATTGACATGTTAATTCAATGTTTTTATTTTAAGCCTCGTCCTTTTATAAAGCACCGTGTCGGCATCCTTATTCCTTCAAAGATGAATTCCGCATTCTTAAGTAAACATACGTTGCTTGCAACTGCTGTAGCCACTTCTATTTTTCTACGTGAACGTGTTCTCGGGTCAGTTATGTGGGGAATGTCCTTGTTAACAGGATTCTCAAGGATTTGGGTAGGGCATCATTATCCCTCTGATATTGTCCGAAGCCTCTTTATTGGTAGCTTAACAAGTATTATTGTTGAGAAAGTTTTTGGTTCTCTAAAAATAATGAATCGAAAATCAAAAAAGTATTATGCCCAAATACGTAAATGAAGCATTTTCACTAGCTAATAATGTCTCGATTCTGTACTTGCTTTAATAATTAGTTAAAGCAGTTACTATAGCGAAGGCTTCTACTAATAACGACAAGATAAAGCTCTTAAGGGAAAAATTCCCTAAGCGCCTCATTTTTAGTTGTAAAATTTGTATTTAGGCTGATGAGCTAAACAATCTTACCGATCTCCTGTAGTTTATCATTGAGCTTTATACATATGAGATTTTAAAATTATTCATTACTTAAGTCTCTTTTTGTTTTATCACTGGATTTATTTAAGACAAATCCTGTAATTAGCTCATTAAATTGAACCCACTTTTTTGTAGGCAGTTGGTGACCCTGTTGTGGTAAAACAAAGAATTCAGCATGCTTACATTTATTTTTATACTCTTTCATATAGTGGGTAGTCCAATCCTTTTTCCCACCATATATAAACAACAAAGGCATAGTTAAGTGATGAAGTTTGTCTAAACAGTTATAGTGTAATGAATGATTATAATACTGATACCATGATTCTTGATCTGCTTTTTTCATATAACTAACTAGGCTCTTTCTTAGTGTCTTGTCCTGAGTATGACTTATAGAAAGGCTTTTTATTAATATATTTAGGTGTTCTTTTACCATATACATTCCTATTTTATGTAATAGTTGTCCAGGTATATCTCTTACTATAGGGTAAGTTCCTGAGAAAACTAATAATTCGACTCTATCGGGATGATAAATAGCCAGCTCTTGAGCAATTAGACAACCAGCAGAATAACCACATATAATAGCCTTGTCTAAATGCAGCGCATCCATAAAACGCAATACTTCGTTTGCATAGAAGGAAATTGATACAGTTTGTTCAGCTCTAGGACTTCGTCCATGACCACTTAAATCTGGAAAGATGACTCTCATATGCTTGGATAAATCGTATTGATAATGGAAGACTTTATTTCCCATGCCAGGTGGATGAATAAAGATGACTGGCATACCCTGTCCACGCTCTTCATAATACAAGTATTTATTAGTGTCTATTTCGATAAAAGGCATGATTATTTCTCACTCCAAAATCAATTAATAATTACTCTTTAGTTAAGGTTAATCTAGTTTATGAAAACCAAGATCTTTTTTCATCTTACATTTAACTCCATATAATTAACTATTTGTTCTGTATTGTTTAAAATCAAAGATCCTTTTTATTATTTATTATGAGGTTATTATAGTGAGACTATACAGACTAAAAAGGAGGAGATTTTAGAATTGTTAATAGGATTTCTGATAATGCTGATTATGTGAACTAAACATGTATACAATACACAGCTTAAAAAGCAGAAAAACTCCCATCGGTTGGAAGGGAGTTTTTCTGCTTTTTAGGAGTTTGCTATAGTATTATGATTTATCCATCTTGAGTAGTTTGCTTAAAAGATAAACTTTTATTCATTTATATAAAAAGAAAAAACATTCATGACAGGTAGCTAAAGCTTATACATATAGTAAGAGATAAATTAATTAAAAAGGTGATTATTATGTTTCGAAAAATACCGGTTGTTCTTGTCGGAAGCTTATTATTAAGTATAGGAATTAATGGATTTTTAGTTCCTCATTATTTGTTAGATGGAGGAACAATTGGAATCGCTCTCATCCTTCACTATTATTTTGAATTTTCTACAGGTTTAACGATGATTATTTTGGGCTTACCATTATGTTGGTTTGCTTGGGTTTATGAAAGAACTTATTTTTATAATAGTTTTTATGGGTTACTTATTTCTTCTTTATTGATTGATTGGCTAGAGCCTATTAAAGACCAGTTTCAACTTCCTGTTTTTTCTAGTGTAATCTTTGGAGGAATATGTATTGGGACGGGGGTTGGTCTTATGCTTCGATACGAGACAAGTACTGGAGGAACAGATTTACTAGCACAACTTGTATCAAAAGCTTTTTCCTTAAACATAGGGATGGTTATTTTAATTATAGATGGTTTTATCATAACAGCAGCTCTTCCTTTATTAGGACCTAAAACGTTTCTTTTTTCATGTTCAACAATTTTTATAGGTGGAATGACGACTTCGTTAATTACAAAAAAGGAATAATTAGGATTATAAAGTTAGTATTTTCTATCCTCCGTTTTTTGCCCCTCCCTTTCTACAACCTTCAATCGCTTTATAAGTTCATGTTAATTATTTTAACTTATAAACCTAAAGTCCTTCTAAAATGGCCTTCTTTTAGAGTGAACTAAAATACATAAACCTTTTCGTGAAAATTAAGGAATGCTGCTATAACATTTGTTTGATTATAAATTGAATACCATATCTCTTTCTAAATCATACTATATAAGTACATTTGTATTTATATGAAAATCAGGAGGGTCTATTAATGAGCAATGGTAATACACCGGCAATTGGATTCATTTACAATGGTGAATTTTACGAGATACTTATAAATCAGAAGTCCACAACATTTAAGGAAAACATTAGCCCCCAGGAATCTAGATTACCTACGAAGTTAAACTTTCCTGGTGAAGACGAAAAAAAATTAGTTTTTGTTTCCTATAATTCCACCGGAAATGGTCAGACACCAATAATACTTGAGAAATCTAATCAATTACCAGAAAACGCTATAAAAATGCTATTAGAATACAGTATTGATTCGTCTAGACCTTTCTTATAAGGGAGACTTAATGTGGAATCTATTTTCAAAAAAATATAGCATGATTCTCCATAAGGACTATTTTTATAGGGACTAACATATATATATAATGCAGACTTTTTATGCATTCACCTTCCACTGGGGTATCGAGAAAACGTAGTCATATCAAGGATGTATAAAAAGCTGCATACTCCGGAAAAAGAACCCTCGGCGGAACCGTTCTGCGACAAGGGTTCTTTTTTGGTATGTGTTCCTAAAAGAGTGATTATGTTAACTGATAGTGTATATAAAATACATAGCCTAAATGTTCTAGATTTTCTCTTATACACTAATATAAATAGGTTCTCTTTAATATGTATGGAGGGTGGCTATCTTATTAAGGGAGGAAAATAATGAATAGTATTTATACTCAACATGCAATTTTTGAACATACATTTTGGATTCGAGTTTTGAAAGACCATTCCCAATTTATTTTAGATGCTTTAGCAGAAAAAGAGAAAGAAGAAATACAAATGGCTAAAACGTTTATTCAAACGTTTACTACTTTGTTAGACAGTGTCAAAGGTTCGCCTAATAACATAGAGAATCTTACAATGGAGGCTAAAGCCCAAGCATTATCACTCAAAGAATTTAAATTATCCTTGTTAAAAAAGCACCTAACAACTGATTTTACTATTCATCTTACACCTACTTTTCTAAATCATATGGTCAATGAACTTGATGAGTATTTACTAATTCTTAACTACTTAGAGCAACAACAAGTTCCACCCATTTTTCATGAGCTCCACCATCATTTACTATGGACCTTAGATGCTGCAGGACATGCTGAAGCTATTTCAGATAGTCTTGATGCAGTAGAAAAGAAGCTGAAGCAAAAGAGTATGCAGTTCTCTACCCATTTTGAACACTTTTATCTGAAAGCTGTAGAATTGACTGGTTATTTAAGAACGAATCTTGAATCCTTTCCGGCATTAAAGAAAATGAACAAAGACATCAAGTTAGAAATCGAATTATTTCAGGTGTTTCTTCATGAGATAGAAGAATTGGAACTCTCAAATGAAATGCTCAGCACATTTTCTGCTTTAATGGCAGATCACATGATGAGGGAAGAATGCTACTATTTAACCAAGTTAGCGCAATCAACGAATACAGAAAATCCATCGTGTGACCCTACGTCATCCAATTATAAGTAGGTGTAGACTTTTTCCTTTGCATTTCTGAGATTTTAGGTAACCTAACGCTACACAAATAACTCTAAGATAAATCTTTATTGGTCAACCATTTAAATTGGAAAACATAGTTGATTTTATAAGAAAAGCTATCCTTTTGGTTGATTTACAAAAAGGATAGCTTTTGCATGCTTGAGCGTTATTAATTACTCTTAATTTGATAAGGCCTTGAAATATCCAATCTTCAGCGCTATAAGGTGGGCCATTCTTACTTTATAACCACTTCTTTCATACATTTTATAAAATTGTGGAAACTTAGGCTGTAACTGTAGCTGTCTTATGAGACACATATAACTTAATTATATAAAACAATTTCAGGATTTATATGACAAAAATTATATTCTTTGTTTTAATAAAACAGCAGCTATGTTAGTATGATTCTAAATCACAATGTTTTGTGTAATACAAAACCCATAAGAACTGTAAGTAACCAAAACGCTTTAACTATTATAGTTAAAGCGTTTTGGGTTTATATGTTTTATCGTAATTGTATACTTTTACGGACAATATATTGAAGTCTATTATAAGAGATTAAAGTAATTATTATCGTTAACAAAATAAAAAGCCACCCAGTATTTGCAGGACAGGTGGCTTTTTACTATAAAATGAATGTTCAGACATATAATAACATATTTCTGTATCTTTTTAATGCAAGGTGAGCTAATTATCTTGTCTTTTATCAATTAATAAATTTAAAAAAGAGCGCTCTATTCTATGTTAACCATAGATAAAGCACTCTTTTTATTGTTTTATTTTAAATTTTGTACTTCTGTTAATACACTGTCTAAATCTATTGCTGCTTTGTCTAACGTTTTTGTATCGAGAGGTTTAATCTTTGCTCCTGCTTCAATTATATGAAGTGGTGTTTCTACCTTTTCATATAGATCGGGATTTTTATCTTTTACTGAATCCTCAAATACTTCCCATTTCTCCTCTAATTTCTCTCCACTCTCTTTTACTTTCGTAGCGTCTTTTGCTGTAAGTTGTGTTTTCATATCAACAAGTACTTTTTTCATGTCTTTTGCACCGTCAGCAATCGAAACTGTCTTTGAATTTGATGATTGCTCTGTTGTTTTTGAAGCTTCTTTCTTTGTTTCTTCTTTTGCTCCGCAAGCTGCTAATGTTAATGACGTTGCTAAGATGATTGGTACGATAAGTTTTTTAGAGCGCATGTTTTGATTCCCCCTGATTTGTCTGTTGTAATTTTGCTTTTTTATCCTTTTTTTTATTCCATACCATTGCGACAACTGCAACTATAAGTAAAATAATTTGTGGAATTACACTCTCCCATGTTGAATAAATCGCAAAGAAATCTATAGTAGGGATTGGAGCTTGTGTAGCTGGTAATAATCCAGCAAGTTGGAGCCCGTGAATACCCATACCGGCAAATTTGAAGCATAAGTAAAACATTAGAACACTGGATACTAAGAAAAATGGACGCATTGGAATCTTCAATCCAACTTTTAAAATTAAGTAAGAAAGAACAATCAATAATACTAATCCAATAGCTATCCCTGTTAAAAGTGTAGGCAGTTTAATGGATGAAGCCATGCCGATAAAGAATAACACGGTTTCAGTTCCCTCCCTGAAAACAGCAAGGAAAGAAAGAATAGCTAATGACCACAGACTTCCTTTATCAATAGCCTTCGTACTTTGAGTCTGAATATATCGTTGCCATTCTGCCGTACTTGATTTACTATGAAGCCAATAACTCATATACAGAAGCATCATTGCCGCGAAGACTCCCGTCCACCCAGCGATTAAAAAGTTATTACTCCCAAATGCTCCGGCAGAAAACAACATGTTTACAATAACACCTAATATAATACTTGCTCCCAGGCCTGAGCCAACACCGATCCAAATCCATCTACTCTTATCTGCATGACCAGATTTTTTCAAAAAACCTAAAAGTGCTACTACAACAAGTAAACCTTCTAAACCTTCACGTAAAAGGATTGTTGTAGCATCTAACATGTTATAACTGGTTTTAGATGCAAGTGGAGAAAGATAATCTCGCATTCCTTCAATTGTTTTTTTAGCTCCCTTTACATCAGGATTCTTAGAAGAAAGCATTGCATACGACGTTACCATGTCTCTCTCAGCGTTTGTATAGATTTTAGAAGACTGTGTTAACACTACGCTTTCTATATCCAACCAGGAGGTGCGAAACTGCTCAATATCTGCTTTTGCACCATTCACATCGTTATGATCTAATTTAGAAAGTGACTGATTTAATAACACAATCAAATCGACTACATTCCCCTGCTTTGTTCCCTCATCATCAGTTTTTGCTGTAGTACGAGGGTATTTTCCTGCAATAAACTTTTCATTGGTTTGCTTTAAATTTTTGAGAGAATTTTCTAAATTCTCTTTTTTGACAGGTTGCTGAGCCAAAGCAAATTGTATCTGTCCCATCCCGTCTTCTATTTCACGATAGGCATCCTGAGACTGTTCTTTTATACCACTTTCAATCGACATCCATGTAGATGAAAATGTTTCGTATTGTTTTTTTGCTCCTTCAACATTGCCACTTTGTGCAAATTGAAGCGCTTCAATAATATTTTTATTTGCATCTTGTAGATCACTTTCAGCACTTGCGGCAAAACTACGAAATGGAAATGCTATCATTGCAATTGTAAAAATAATTATGTATAGGCTAGCCCTATGTTGCATTATTTTCCCTCTCCTCCAAAGAAATAAATTAACAATTAATTACACTAATTGAAAATGAAAATCGTTATCAAATATAATTTCTATAAGATTATAAATTCTTTTTAACTGTAACGTCAATAACAATTTGTTACATTTTATATGGTGATGGAAAAGAAGATATATAGATTTTATTACAAGGGTTATAAACTTATAAAAATACTTATCATGGCCCTTACTCAAATGCTGTATAGTATGAGGTGTCTCATACGCCCATAAACCTAAAGACAGTAACAAAAAAGACCACCTATACTGGCGATCCTTTGAATGTATCTAAAAAACTAATTTATTTCTGCGTAGAAAATCCAAAATTCCCCAATAGAACCTAAGAAATGAACTCACCTAAACCTACATTCTTTAGTGACTTGCCTTTTCGTAGAAAGCATGAGCTTTTATCTCCATCTCGTGTAACATCACATCATTTTCTTTCAATACCTCTCGAATACGATGTATTAGTTCTAGGGCATTCGGTCCAGTAATCTGCTTAGCTACTCGTTCAAGAAGAACTTTTGTATCTACGGAAAACTTACTGGCAAACCCGTGACACATAGTCATATTCTTTCTCAGAGCTTCACTGTATTCGTCGTTAAACGCCCTGCGTATACATCCTCTTGTACCTGCGTAGCCATATGAAACTTCTGAAACAGCTCTATAAAAAAGGATCATTCCATCTGCGTGACTTGATTCAGGGTGTAACCTTAGTTCACTTACCAATGAAACTAAACGTCTCACAATCGATTTGGCTGATTCCGTTGTATTCCACCAGTCCAATAGGTATCGCTGTTGATCTACACTCATATTTAAAAGCTCTGCGTTAGGAAACATTTTTCTATCCTCCTCTCCTCTAAAGACGTGGTATCGCCTGAATTTCTTCTATATTTGCCCGTATAGTCTCCCACTCGGAACCCAACAGAGCTCGACCAAGCCTAATTGCCTCTTTAATTGCTTCAAAGATTTGATGATGCAGATGCCGACTTTGTTCAATTAAGTAAAAAGCATCAGGCTTGGATCTTTTTACAGCAAGTTCAAAATTAGGCCTTAATTGCTTTTCACTAATACGCAGTGTGTCAAGATCAAACACAAGCATTTCCTTTGCAAGTTCAATAGATTCTCCTTGACGGATACGACTAATCGTTCCTTGTACTGCATCAAACCCATAGCCGATATCAGCTACAGAAGCATGATACGTATTCAGTCCTGGGGCAACTCGCATGGAAGGAACTCTTCGGAAACCAGTTGTAATTGAACAGGCTACCTCTTTGGCAGCCATTCCTTTTTCTAAGGCAGCGTCGATCGCATCAAGATAATTATTTTGTTGATTAGAGTCTATTCCTATAAAAGTAGACGTCACTTGCTGGTCCTCCTCTCAATTTCCCGTATATTCAACAGCAATGCTATGGTTATAAGATACTTCGAAAGATAACAACAAAAGGCTTCATTAAAATCCGAAGCCCTTTGAAGTTAAATCATTAAGATTCATAAAGAAGAAAGTTTAAATTTAACATCAATGTATTATTTATGTGCTTGAAGACTCTGTTCAAACATATCGATAATATGAAGGAACCTTTCAGCTTCTCGAAAAACATGATCAGCCAGAAGAGGATGGATAATGCTTTTAATTTTACATTCCTCAATTAAATCTCTGGCTGTTTTTTTAAAGTCCCGAAGGGAAGCTACAGAAACACGATTCTGATCAAGAAATTGATCTAAAAGAGGAACCGTTTGAGATTGTGGTTTCATAGACTCTAAATCTCTTGCTTGAAAAATTAATTGATCAAAATCATGACTGAAGTTTCTGGCCATATCAACAAGTTTTCTTTCGGATGGATCAAGAAGATGACCTATAAACTGGGCATGATCAGCCATAATTCTTAAAAAGAAGACATTTTCCTTGATAATGGAATCAGCGAGTGGCTTCAATTTTCCTTCGTTTAATTCAATTAATCGTTTTCTAAAATAGTTGGCTTCTCTACTAGTATGATCAACCAAAAGAGGAAAGTTATTTGAACCCGGTAGTTTACAGGTCAGGATTAAGCCTAAAACTTTTCTCTTAAAAGCAAATATACCTGTGGCTGCTTGTTGGACTTCTGAATTGAATCTTTTCATTTGCTCCGGATCTGTTTGATGAGTAAAGGAATGAGACCGTTGTTCAATATCTTCAAACAAATGATAAAATTGATTCGCTTCATTAATTAATTGTGTATCCTCACACCTGAAACCTAATCGAAGAAACAATGAGTGTTCCTTCATAATTCTTGACCAAAAACGAATTTCATCTAAGGATTGTGCAACAAATGCATTAGTCATTATTACTCCTCCTACAATTGTAAAATAGTTTCATTCTAAGTTATTCTGCTTTATGTCTGGACATGCTTAGGCTCACATAAAAAAGCTGAAATCTTTTCAGACTTGAGCTTTTTTAACGTATTTTTCTATCCAATATATTATTTAGATGAAGGGAATTCTGTTTAAAAAGAAAATATATTAATTAGTCCTCTTTGATTTTTAACCTTAAACATTAGTAAAAGATCACCAAATGTAGAACGAGTATTGCAACGTTATTTTTGCTAAAAACAGGCCGGATTATAGGCTCTTCATACTATAGAATTGGTTTTACTATATTTTTGAGCGATGGAATAATAAATTTTTATTTCTGCCTTTTTATTACAAAAAGAACAGGTGTGTTTAGAGTAGTGAATCTTCTTTACATGGGGAATTTCAAGGCGTACAAGTCCATCCTTCACATGTTGATTACATACCATCAGCATATGCTTCACATTTTTCACCTCTTTTCCCTTCTAGAATTTTATATAAGCATATGAGACAAGCAATACTATTTATGAATAGATAAATACAAGGGCCTAGGATTTGAATTTTTCTACTATAATCTTACAAAAAGATATCCTCTGTAACCTTTCATAAGTGTTAGCTGATTAGGCATGTGGCGGTACTCTATAAAGAATTAATGTTGGAAAGTAACATTTTAAAGAATGTAAAAAATCTCCTATACAAATAATAAGGGCGATAATCACCTAATTTGGAAGGAGTAGTTTTTATGAAGAGAATATTAATGGTAGGATTTATTTTGTTATTTCCACTGAACATATTGGCTGGACCCATTAGTACTGTTGCTGAAGCTCAAGAACATCGTATTAGCCAATCTGAGGTAACGTTTGAAAATGAATTCAGAAGACTTTGGATTGATCATGTACTGTGGACAAGCAATTATATTACAAGTGCAACAACAGCAGGATCAGAAGATCAAAAGCAGGTATTGGCAAGATTGCTTAAAAACCAAGAGGATATTGGGAATGCTGTGAAGCCAGTATACGGAGAGAAAGCCGGAAACAAGCTTACGGATTTGCTTAAGGAACATATTATCCTTGCCGGCAGGATTGTAGATGCAGCAAAAACCGGAAATAAAGCCTTGGTGAATCAGCTAAACAAAGAATGGTATCGAAATGCTGATGATATAGCAGCGTTCCTGAGCCAAGCTAACCCTTATTTAAAAAATGAGGATCTGAAAAAATTACTGTATATGCATCTAAAATTGGTGACAAATGATTTATCTGCGAGCTTAGCAAAGGATTGGGAGGCAAGAATTGGTGCGATTGATGAAGGTGTCTCACATATCATCTTAATGGCAGATACAATCTCTACGGGAGTTGTGAAGCAGTTTCCAGAGAAATTCACTCAATAATCTCCAGTGGACTACTGGAGATTATTTAAAAATTTCTTCAATATTAAATTATCTTTAATAATCAAATAAAAATTAAATACACGGAGGTTATTTATTATGAAACATCTTATTGTTTACGCTCATCCTAATCCAGAGAGTTTAAATCATTCAATTTTAGATACAGCTGTTAATACGTTAAGGAAAAACGGACACGAAGTTATCGTACGTGATTTATATGAACTTAATTTTCAACCTGTTTTAAAACCAGAAGATACGGAAGCTATGAAGGCAGGAAAAACACCTAATGACATTAAAACAGAACAAGAATTTATTTCTGAAGCAGATGCTATAACATTTATTTATCCTATTTGGTGGACGGGACTTCCAGCTATTCTTAAAGGATACGTAGATCGAGTATTTGCCTATGGTTTCGCTTATATGCCTGGTGCAGAAGGGATTGTTAAACTCTTGAAAGGTAAAAAAGGTTTAATTATTAATACCCATGGTACCCCTACTGAAGTCTACGATGAGATTGGCATGACAGCAGGGTTGAAGGTAACATCTGATGTTGGAATATTTGATTTTACTGGAATCGAAACGGTAGAACATTTACTATTTGGGAGCATTGGATACCTTGAGGAAGAAGCTTATAAAGGTATGTTAACAAGAGTGGAAGATACTATTAATCGTCACTTTTCATAAGGAATAGAAAAAAGACTGCCAAATCAGGCAGTCTTTTTCGACTTTCATTTGATTTTTTATTGTTTAGTTTTTTGGATTCCTTGAAAATCCATTACGGTTACTAAAAATGTATCCTTTAACAGACAAGATATTTAAATCTATTATAAGAGGCCAAAGCATTTATTATCGTTAACAAAATAAAAAGCAACCTCGGGCATTGGAAAACGAGGTTGCTTTTTATTTTAATCAGGGTTCGAACGTATAACAAGTATCGAAAAGATAGCTGCAAATCAATATTATCATAATTTTTCAATAAATACTATTTTTTATAGGTCTCAGCATATGTATAAAAAGCTGCATAACCCATATATTTTTCTGGCCAAGAACCCTTACTCCCAGAAGGATTCTCTTTTTGTATGTGTACCGGAAAGAGCGATTATGTTAACTAACCTTGTATACGATATACAGCTTAAAAACAGAAAACCCAACCTCTGAGTCCTAAAAGTTAGGTTTTCTCGCAACTTTATCCAAAGATGCCTCGCGGCATCTTGAGTAGTTTCCTCTAATTATTCTGTTTTACTTATAGTTTTACTCGTTCTACTATTTGTAAGAGTTCATCATTAGGTCCATAAAATAAAATCATACGTCCGCCTTCCAGTGTTGGTTGTGGTTCAGAAGATAAAAATGTAATTCCCTTTTTCTTATAATAATTAATTGCTTCGTTAATATCCTTAACTGTAAAAGCAAGATGGTTAACAATACCACTTTTATTATAGTCACCAATAGGATTAATATCTCGAATTAGTTCAATCTCTACACTAGGCTGTTCCTCTAGGTACAAAAATGCCATCTCTCTTGTTTTTGAAGATCCTTGAAGGCGAACTTTAAAACCAAACATATCTGAGTAGTATTGAATAGTCTCATCCATATCCGTAACAATAATAGCTACGTGTTCCAGTTTTTTTATCATTTATATTCTCCCTTTCAACATAAGAATAAGTTTACAAAAAGTATACACTTACTTAGTAATCATTTATATATTGAACAATTAATACGGTTACTCCTATTCTATCTTTTTTTCACCTTTAACTGTCCATTTTTATTATTTCCTGACAAATCATACCTAACTTTATTAAAATTATGATTTTATATTTTATGTTTCATACTATAAGACTGTATAACTTAAATAAACTAATAGAATACAAACAGAAAAAAGTACAAGCATGTATACTATAAACATTGAAGTGCTTCTTTTGAAAACTAATAATATTACTGTAACTGTAACAATTACCAATCCAGCTATATCATTTACATAATAAAATGTAGCGTTATATAAAATAGTCTCAGATATTATTCCGATAAGAAACGCTGCAGTAAATAAGATGCTTATATTCTCTATGTTTCTTTTCATCATTTCAACTAACTCCTTATAATTTTAAATATCTAAGCCTCTTATAAACAAATGACCTTACCTTTTTGGGGAAATAAAAAACAAGCAACTCATGGATTACTTTACCTTGTCTTTTATAAATATTGATAAAAAATTTAATTAAACATTTACATTTTGAAATGGATAACTCTAATGTTCAATAGAAGTTATTCCGTCTTAATTCTTCTATTGAACATAGTTACAAAGCTTACCAATCTGCTCTACTTCAACAACAATAATATCTCCTGATTTAATAGGACAACTACCAGAAGGTGAACCCGTGGCTAAAACATCGCCAGGCTCTAGTGTCATCACCTGTGAGATCCAACTTATAAGATATGGAATAGTAAGAGACATTTGATTGGTATTACCATCCTGCACGACATGACCGTTTAAGGTTGTAACAATTCGAAGATTGGAAGGATCTATGCCCGTCACAATGTACGGACCAAGTCGCCCGAAAGTATCAAAACCTTTACCTCGTGTAAACTGAGGATCCGACTTTGTAAGGTCCCTTGCCGTTACATCATTAAATATGGTGCAACCAAAAATATAATCCAATGCATCCTCTTCTTTGATGTTTTTTCCTCGCTTTCCAATAATAAGAGCTACTTCTCCCTCAAGTTCTACCTGGTTAGTTAAATTACTTGAAGGAAGAGTAATCTTTTCCTTATGGGGAATGAGTGATGAGGAAGGCTTTAAAAACAGAAATGGTTCTTTGAGATGGGCCTTCCCCCCTGTTTCCTTAGCATGCTCTGCATACGTCCATCCGAAATTAATCACTTTAGAAGGTTTTACAGGCTCCAGAATTTTCACATCATCATATGTAAGTTTTATACCGTCATATTTTATCTCCCTATTGACAAGTTCGAAAAAATCACTCGACAGCTGCAATATCAAATCATCTTCAACAATACCGTAATATACTTGGCCCTTTTGATTCTGATAGCGAACTATTTTTTGTGTTTTTTGTAGTACCTGCATTATAAATAACCTCCTTTGATAATTAAAAGATACTTACCTTAGAACAGATAGAAGAAGGGTGCAAATTTAAATCGCGACCCTTCTCCCTTTCCTAAACAGCAGTGTCTCTATGAATGACATAATCTTTATTCTTTTTATAATCAAATTGTTTTTCCCATTTTGTAATAATTACAGCTGCTAGAGCATTGCCAAATACGTTAATAGTGGCTCTACCCATATTTAGGAGAAAGTCTATTCCTGCGATAAAAGCTAAACCTTCAAGAGGAAGGCCAGCAGCTGCTAAAGAAGAAAGGAGTACTACTAAGGCTCCTCCAGCTACGCCGGAGATACCTTTAGACGTAATCATAAGAATTAACATCAGCGTTATTTGTGCACTTAGTGACATATCAATTCCATAAAGCTGAGCAATAAAAATGGATGCGAGAGCCATATATATGCATGATCCGTCCGTGTTGAAGGCATATCCGATTGGAACAACAAAGGATACAATTGATTTAGGACATCCATATTTCTCTAGCTTATTCATTACTTGTGGTAGAGCAGATTCCGCGCTTGCTGTAGAAAAAACAAGAATTAATTCATCCTTTAAAAGTTTTATAAATTCTATAAAATTGACTTTAAATAGTTTAGCTACTAATCCAAAGAAGATAATAAAAAAGATTACGTATGCTGCATAAGTAGTGATTATTAATTTACCTAAAGGGATTAGTGAGGCTGCACCAAACTTAGAAATAGTTACCCCAATTAATCCAAAAACGCCAAATGGGGCAACTTTAAGAACGTATTTAACCATATAGAACATAGCTCCCGAAAAGCTTTTGAAAAAATTAAGGACCGGTTGTCCCTTTTCACCCATAGCTGCAATGCTTAAGCCTAAGAGAACAGAGAAGAAAATAACTGGTAAGAGCTCTCCTTTTCCCATCGATTCAACTATATTGGTGGGAACAATATTGATGATAAAATCAATATGACTGCCCTTATCCATTTCTTGCTCTGATGCTACGTACTTTGATATATCTCCTTGCGAGAGATTATTCATATTAACCCCTGAACCAGGATGGAAAGCGTTTGCAAAAAACAACCCAACTACGATTGCTATAGTGGTAGCAATTTCAAAGTATAGAACGGTTCGAAACCCTAGTTTTCCAAGTTTTTTGGCATTGCCTAATCCAGCAATGCCAACTACAATACTTGAAAAAACAATGGGAACTACAACCATCTTAATAAGACTCATAAAAATGTCGCCCAATGGTTTTAGATAAGTCTCAACACCAGGGTTTTTATAGAACACTATTCCAACAAGAATACCGAAGATCAGACCTAATAAAATCTGGATAGGGAGTCCCAGTTTTTTCATTTACATTATCCTCCTCTTATTCTTTAAAATTGTTATATTATCTTTTTATTGTTCTATACTTAGCAATCTCTTGTTCATAAAAATCGTCCCCATGTGCATCATAGACCACTAAAACAGGAAAATCCTTAACCACAATCTCACGGATTGCCTCCGGACCCAGGTCTTCGTAAGCTACTACTTCGGCAGATTGTATTTTATCGCTTAAAAGAGCAGATAAACCTCCAATAGCAGAAAAACAAATAGAATTATAATTTTTACACGCATCTTTAACAGATTGACTCCGAGGTCCTTTCCCAATCACACCCTTGACTCCATATTTGAACATGGCTGGTGTATAAGGATCCATACGAGCAGCTGTTGTAGGAGCAATGGATCCAATAACTTGTCCTGGCTTTGGCGGAGTTGGTCCAGCATAAAAGATGATATGATTTTTCAAACCAATAGGAAGTTGTGAGTTTTCTTCAAAAAGTGCTAAGAAACGCTTATGAGCAGCGTCCCTCGCCACATAAATAACTCCATTTAAAAAGACTTCATCTCCTGCATGTAATTTTAAAACGTCTTCATTAGTAAGTGGCGTTTGTAGATAGACTTTAGCCATTATTATGCACCTTCTTTTTATAAATTTAGATTACACATGATTTTTTACGTGCAGCATGACACTGGATATTCACGGCTACTGGAAGAGCAGTGATATGACAGCCATAGGTTTCAACAGCTACCCACAATGCAGTATTCGTGCCCCCTAGTCCCTGAGGTCCGATGCCAGTCTTATTGATATCTTCAATCAATTCTTTTTCTAATTGAGCAATATGTTCTTCATGATGATGGTCACCGATCTCACGTAAGATTGCCTCCTTAGCAATCTCTGTTACTTTATCAAAGTTTCCACCGATACCAACTCCCACAACGATCGGAGGACATGCTCTTCCACCCGCAGCTTCAATAGTATCTAATACGAAATTCTTAACCCCCTCTACTCCTTCTCCAGGAAGTAAGAACTTCATGGCACTCATATTTTCACTTCCACCACCCTTAGGTAGTACCGTTAATTTAATTTTGTCACCAGAAACGATTTTAGTGTGTATGACCCCTGGCGTGTTATCGTTTGTATTCTTTCGGAGCAATGGATCTCCTACGATTGAATTGCGCAGATATCCTTCTTTATAGCCTTTTCGGATACCCTCATGAATGGCAGCTTCAAAATCTCCTCCTTCAATGTAAACCTCTTGGCCCACTTCAGCAAAAACAACAGTAAGTCCTGTATCATGACAGTAAGGTCTATCTTCTTTGGCTGCCAATTGAGCATTTTCAATAAGCTGGTCAAGGATTGATTGTCCTAAAGGGGACTGTTCTGTCTCCCTAGCCTTATGGAATCCTTCTACAATATCTTCTGGAAGTTTATAGCACGCCTCCCAGCATAGTACCGCGACGGCATTGCGAATTTGTTCTACAGAAATCTTTCTCATTTTTCATCCATCCTTTATGATATTTGGCTTTCGTTTATATTAAATTTGCAAGATTCGTGCCAAAAAGAAACGGAGGATAAAAAAATATAGAATTTTTTTAAGATAATTGGTTTACAAAGTAAGGGGATTTCTTTAAGAAAAGCAGTCAAATCAATTATTTGAAGGTTTTTTTCTCCTACTGTTAAAATGAAGATATACTTTTTTGTAACAATAAAAAGAGGAACATGATTGTTCCTTATATTTGTTGTTATTTCATAAATGAATTTATCATTTCATTTATGAAACAGTTTTAATCTATGAGTAAACTCATGTTAAAGATGGATATTAACCTTCTCTAACGACAAAAAAGGAGCGTATAATCGCTCCCTCACTTTTGAAATTTAAATTCCTTTTTCGAAATTTAGCTTTCTCCATAATGTAGTTTTACTAATGTTATAGGTTTGACATAAACTTTCTTTGTCTCCGTTGTATACATCCAACAGTTTTGTCCAAATTTCTGTTTCCATTTCTCTAATGTCACTTGAAATCTCAACCTCAAGGGTGTTAGTTGTTCTCTTTCTCTTTCTTTTATTTATATATTCCATCAACTGTGAAACATGATTTTGCGTAAGTTTTTCCTCTTCAGTGCAAATAATCAAACGATGAATAGCATTTTGAAGCTCTCTAGCATTTCCCAGCCATTCATGATCTAACAAAGGAAAGAAAACATCTGTATTTTCCCAAGATAAATTCCGTTTCTCTCGTGCCATTTCTGTTTTCAGAAAGGAAACACTCAAAGGTATAATATCTTCTTTTCTATAACGTAAAGGAATTAAATCTAATTCCAAGGTACTCAATCTATAATATAAATCTTCTCGAAAATTTCCATCTTCAGCCAAATCATATAATGATTTATTGGTTGCACATATAATCCGAACATCAATAGGAATAATACGATCTGCACCGATTCTTCTTACTTCTTTCTCCTGCAAAACACGCAACAATTTCGCTTGAAATTGAGGTGAAATCTCCCCGATTTCATCCAAAAAGAGAGATCCACCATGAGCTAATTCAAACAGACCTGACTTGCCTCCCTTGAGCGCCCCAGTAAACGCTCCCTCCACATATCCAAAAAGTTCACTTTCTAGTAAATTCTCATTGAGTGCAGCGCAATTGACAGAGACAAACGGACCTTTATGTCTTTTACTTGCATTATGAATACTTTGGGCGAATAATTCCTTTCCTGTTCCTGTTTCCCCATAAATTAATACGGTCCCTTCGGACTTAGCATATAACCTGGCTTCCGAAATGACTTTCTTCATTTGACTATTCATGGTTACAAAGTCATCAAATGTATTTTTAGCAATCAGACCACGATCACTTAACCGTTTTCTTATATTTAATTCAAGGTTTTGAATTTCACTAATTTCTTGATATATTCCTACGGAGCCTTGGAAGACAGAATCTATATAGATTGGTATCTGATTCACTACTATCTTTTTTCCATTGTCTGTAGTATGTAATAAATTACGTTCTTTCTTTTTTTCTTCAATTACTTTAAGTAAACGTGGATCTTCAAAACAATCAGAATATTTTTTGCCTACAATGTCTTCTTCGGCAAAGTTGAATATTCTTTTTGCAGAATTATTATTTACCTTAATGATACCGTTCGGATCAATCGTAAGCACGCCATCATTAATTACATTAAGAATAGATTGCATCTCTTTGATCTGTGTTCTTTCTCTTGTCTGTGCTCGAAGAACGTTCGTAGCTGTTTCTAATGCCATAAGTAAGGATTCTTCACCGGACTTGAGCAAATGGCCATGAACTTGATGTTGAAGAGCAATTTGTGTAGCAACTCTATCTCCAATAATGGCTTCTACTTTTTCATTTTGAATTAATCTTTTCACTGTATTTGCAATTTGACCACCTACATCAGTTTCAAATATCAATTGTACTTCATCAGATAATTCCAATGTATGATTTGTCTGAGATAAGATATTAGTAGGTGTAATAACTGCAATTTTTTTATGCCCACATTTGATAACAGCACTAATAGCCTGTAAAATATCCGATGGCGTAACGGGTACATCAACGACAGGCAGCTCTAACAATTCTCGAAGGGATTTAGCAGTGCCCCCTCTTGAAATGACAACACGTGTTGACGGATTAATTTGTTGTTGGTAGGGTATGTCAGGTTCACCTAAAATAAGTGAAAATTTAAAATCCGTTTTTTTACGAAGTCGTACCGCATCTTTTGCAAGCTCCGAATACGGAGCAATAATTAAAATATCCTCCACTCTCATCACCTGCTGTCCAATACTCATTTTATATCCATACTCTAATCCAACTATATATATTAGTCAAATCACCCAATGCTATTACTTTAATGTTATTTTTAGTAATAAGGAGAGTGGAATATGAATCTTAAAAAGAGCCAGTCTTATATTGATTTGACAATAAGAAATTGGGATAACACAGAGTTTAGCAGTACATTAAGGGAAATGTGCGAAGCAGCTAGAGAATATGAAAATGATCATGTTGAAGTTCACCAAGTAGTGGACTTAGGGAAACGTAAAGGGGAATGGCATTACTTAATTATCTTAAATATTAGTCAAGATTTAGATAATTTGGGGGCACTGGTGGAAAGTAATTATAAGTGAGTAAAACCCCTTTATCCTATATAGGATAAAGGGGTTTTGGTTCCTGTAATGTGTTTTATGTTAACTCACTTTTCTATAATATTCATTCTAAAATCATAATTAAATATTGATAAAAAGTAAAAAGCTTATTTATAGGGGACTGACCCCTGTTTTTGAAACAGGGGTCAGTCCCCTATGTTAATAAGGCCTTTTCCTCGTATATCAAATTTATTATGAAGTTAAAAGGAAATGGTCATTGTTACTTATTCTTCAAATTTTTAAATGATAATCAGAATAAGATGATTAAAAGAAAACAGAAAAATTCGCGTTATAGATAGTAAATTTAGGTTAGAAAAGTATTTCGACTAAAGATAAGCTGTTGATTGTCTAATAACTAATTTAGGAGATAGAAGTAAGCGCTCTTTATGAAGCTTAGATTCCTCCATTTCTTGAAGCAATAAATCGACTACCTTTGATCCCATCTCCTTTATGGGTTGAGAAACCGTAGTAAGCATAGGAGAAGTAGTAGTAGACAACACAGTATTATCAAACCCTATAACTGATAAATCTTCAGGAAGATTTAGATTTGCTTCTTTAGCAGCCTGTATGACACCAGCTGCTAATAAATCATTACACGCAAAGATAGCAGTAGGTTTATCGTCTAACGAAAGAAGCTGCTTAGCACTTTCATATCCTTTTTGAATAGTAGCTTCTGTTTTTATTATGTATTCATTTCTTATAGGAAGTTTTGCTTCTTGAATTGTATCTTTGTATGCTGCTAAACGTGGTGTATTACTTCGCACATCTTCTGAAATAATTCCAATTTTCTTATGTCCTAAAGATAATAAATATGAAGTAGCTAAGTATCCACCTTTATAATCATCAACTGTTACGGTATTTATAGACAAGCTAGGTATTTCTGAAGCTATTAATACACTAGGGACTCCCTTATTTATCATTTCTTCAAGCAAATGCGTACTTCTAAAAGCTGAGGCAACTACTAAGCCATCTACTCGTTGACTAGTCAGCAAAGATAAGTATGTTCTTTCCTTTTTCACCTCATTATCTGTGTTACACATCATAACGTTTAATCCCAATTCATGACTGCGATCTTCAATACTCCTTGCAATTTCAGAGTAAAAAGGGTTAGATATATCTGGGACAAGCAAACCAATCAATTTTGTTCGCTTCCCTCTTAAAGAAGCCGCAGCTGCATCAGGCTTATAATTAAGTTTCTCCATTGCTACTAGGACTTTCTTTTTTGTCTTTTCGCTAATCTTTCCTGTATGATTGACGACTTTTGAAACCGTTGCTATGGAAACACCTGCTTCTTGAGCCACACTACGAATAGTTATTTTCATAAGGTTCCCCCTCCTTTCACTTAGATATTTAGCTTGTAAATAGGTCTGTATCACAATAGATTAATTTTATTTATTATAGCATATAAATTATACCCCTTAATAAATAGACAGCTTTGCCTAAAGCGAAGCTGTCTGCCATTGTCCGTTCGTCATTTATAATTACTGTACATATTAAAGAGTGGTCCTTAAGAAATTATCTTGCCTGTTTGCTCTGTAATTCTTGATCACCGTATGAGCGAAAATAGTATTCTAACTCTTCAAGTGATTTTCCTTTGGTTTCTGGTAAATACTTATTCACAAATGCAATTGCTACTAATCCTAATACGCCAAATACCAAAAAAGTGGTAGATAAGCCTATAGTGCTAAGTAACACAGGGAACGATAAACTGATTAAGAAATTAACAATCCACATCCAAAATACACTAAAACCCATACCAAGACCACGCATCCGTAACGGAAATATTTCCGCCAGTGTTAACCATGTTACAGGTCCTATAGCCCCTTGCATGAAAGCTAAAAACACAACCGTTAAAGAGAGAACGATATAAGGGAGAGCCGCGGAACCATTGAGAATAAAAGAGAAAAAACCAATAAGAAATAGAGAAGTGGTAGTACCACATAAGCCAATAATCAACATCGGGCGTCTTCTTACTCTACCAAGTAACCAGATTCCAACCAGCATCGCAACTACCGAAATAACACCATTTGCAATGTTTCCAATTAACGCTGCTTTGGTTCCCCACCCTGTATTCTTAAGTATTTCTGTTCCATAGTACATAATAGCGTTCACACCGTTAATTTGATTAACAATAGCAATTCCAATTCCTAAAAATAAAATGCGACGTACCCAAGGAGTAGACAAATCTTTAAAACTAGACTTTTCCAATTTGGACTCTTCGTCAACTGACGCTTTAATTTCTTTCAGTTCTATATTTGCCTGACTTTCTTCACGGATTTGTTTAAGCACCCTTAAGGAATCACCTATTTTACCTTTTGACGCAAGCCAACGTGGACTCTCTGGAACGATTAACATTCCAAACCATAAAACAACAGCTGGTAATGATGCAATAACTAACATGAATCTCCAAACATGCCCTACATCTCCTAATACATTTCCCAAGATTGCATTGCATGTAAAAGCTAAAAACTGACCTGTAACGATCATTAATTCATTTTGTGTAACAATCTGTCCTCTTATTTCAGCTGGTGACATTTCAGCTAGAAAAGTAGGAACAGTTACAGATGCACCACCTACAGCAATTCCTAAAATGAACCGACAAACGACCATTAACGTAGTATTTGGAGCAAAGGTGCATCCAAGGGTTGCTATAAAAAATAACAGTGCTAGATATAAGATATTTTTACGACGACCGTTATAATCTGACAAACGTCCGCCAAATAATGCACCAAAAGCTGCACCTAATAAAAGGGAACTAGCGACGAGTCCCTGTGTAAACGGATTTAAATCAAGTTGGTTTGCCTCTGACATATACGGTAATGCCCCATTTATAACGCCAGTATCATATCCAAAGAGCAGACCACCGAATGTGGAAATAAAGGCAATTTTTCTTACCATTCTTTTAGGGTCTTGTTTCTTCCCTTTTGTCTCTATGTACATCCATTTTCCTCCTACCCATATCAAACATAAAAAGTAATGTTTACGAGCTTATAAAGTTAGTAGAAAACTAAATTTTTGATAACGTTTACATTATTGAGAGAAACAATTTTCAATTATTTAGAGGGGACTTCGGAAAACAAATACTAGTACCCTAATAGGTGATAGCGTGGCTATTAAATCATAAAGATGATGGTACAACTTTGTAAGGAGATTGCACTGAAACCAGTTCTCCTGTTTCAAATGATTCTTTGCAAGCGTATCCTAAAGCAGTGGACAATACTCCATCTTCTACTGTGACGTTGGGCTGTCTATTTTCTCTAATACAAGAGATAAACTCTTCAACTTCACTTAAGTATGCCTGCTCAAATCGTTCCAAGAATCCATCTGAACATTCTTTTATCGCTCCATTTTCATCAAATACAGTTACCATATTCTTTTCTGGGGTTGTTCCGATCCTTAAAGTCCCTTTTGTACCGATAATTTCTGTTTCAATATGATATCCGTGTGCACAGTTACGACCTGCAACGAAAATACCCATCGTGTCATTTTCGAATTTCACTAAGGCAGCACCCGTCTCTGCATCATTTAATTCTCTAATTTCAGGATAGCCATAAGACCCGCCAATAGCCCATACTTGTTTAGCTTCTGAATTTAAGTACCATCTAGCTAAATCCAAATCATGGATAGCCATATCTAAGAATAAACCACCACTATAATTGTTCTTAGCAAATGTCATGAACCCATCAATTGCTTTTGTAGGATCAAGACCATAGCAACGAATCAAAACAGGATCTCCTATTTTTCCTTCTTCAATTTGCTTTTTTGCGTATGCATATGATTTGTCATATCTTCGCATAAACCCAACCATAAAAACCTTATCCGTATGTTTGTTAACGACTTCTTGTACCTGTAACGCTTCTTCTAAATACAAACCAAGAGGCTTTTCACTAAAAACATGTAACTTAGCACTTAAGGCTTTTTCAATTTGTTCACAATGAAAACCTGATGGGGAAGCAATAAGAATTGCATCAAGTTCTTTGTTTTGAATCATATCCTCGTAATTAGTGTAGGCGTATTTAATTCCCCATTCCTTTTGTACCTGTTCAGCTTCTTCTCTGATAACGCTGCAAACGGCCAGTAATTCACAATTCGGGATTCGAAATGCTAAATTTTCTGCATGTTTTCTTCCCAATCTCCCTAATCCGACGATTCCAACTTTAACTTTTTTCATTATCAATCACTGCCTTCCAATAATTTAATTAGAATATTCTGAAACAATAACATAAAAAATAAAAAAGAAAACGTTTTCCTTATGGTTTTTATTATAATTAGCTTCTTGTAAAAAAGTCAATATTTTTCGAATTTAAATATTAAATCCTTTTTTAACAGTATATAGGCACTTTAAATAGGTAATTAACCATTAGTGGATTGGTTCACTTTTAAACTCATGTATATTTTTATAAGAAATAAAAATAACTATTTTAAGGAAAACCTTTTCCTTAAATCGGTTATGAATAATTCAAAAAGTTGGTTAATGTACCGTTTTGTTATGAAAGAAAAGCCTGTAAAAATATTATGGTAAATAAACATGTATACTGTTGCGGACAGCTAATTTGATTTTGTTCCCATACTTTCACATATAAAGTCTCGTTCTAATCATTTAATTTTCTTAGCTATTTATAAGTATCTTTCATGATTTCCCTACCATTGTTAAAAAATCATAATATTCTATTATTATAATTCGAATTTGTAAGCGATTACATTTATAATAAGAATTAGGTTGGGTAGCAAGCGTGGCTGTCATTGTATATGGCGTAGGTAGGGCCAGTACAAGATAAAAATAGCTTATTCTACAAAATAATTTATTGATTTGTATGTATAAGAGATTGCTAGTTAGGCAATAATGAAAAATAAGAGATTGAACAAAGGAGGTCAAACTGGTGAGCGAACATAACCAAATTTTCTCTACATTTATTAAGGAAGAACGATTTGACTTACACTCGTACCTTACTTATCTATTTATTAATGAATGTCAAGAAGGTGTAGTAAATCAGTTAGAACAGGAACATGTAAATCAATAAATTGATAAATATGAAAAACTGAAAGGATAACTAATAATGAATGGGAAAATTGTGTAGGTGACTTTATCTTTCTGAACAGAAGGAATGGGTCGCCTATTGGTGTTTCTTCTAAATATTCACTCCCATCGGGAAAATCACAATTTCTACTTCTTATCACTTGCTAATCTATCTTTTACTTACCTTTCAAGAAATTAGTAAATATATCATAATTGAGTACGAATTATATAATAATTTAACCCTACTAAACCTTTAATAACGTAACATTTATTAAGGATAAAAAGTAAATATAGTTTATACATATAAGTAAATGCATAAACTAACTTATAAAAAATAAAGTTTTATTATTTACACTTAGTGACGACAAATACATACTTTTTCTACAAAATGTGTAACTGTTAACGCATTTTTTAATAAAATACGTTAATCATTACTTTTATTTAAAAAATATAATTAGCTTTATATAAAAGCAATTATATCTTTTAAATTTATATCATTTTTTATAGAACTATATGATCTATATATTACGATTAAAAAAACTATTAATTTGTCGTTATCAAGAGTAAGTAGTAAAACTATAATTTTTAAAATAGAATTTATACATTTACTGTTTTAGATAAAATAAGTTTATATTTTATTTTTAATTAAAATTATATTATCTAAAATTTATTAACATCGAATAATTATATACTTTCTGTAATGGTAAAACTAATCAATTTAACGAAATACTTTATTTATACTGAAATTATCATAATCTTTATTATTGTGATTGGTGACAAAAACCCAGCTAATATCGTTATTATATTAGCTGGGTTTCCATGAATTTTCTTGCTGTATCTTATCCTCGTAACCATCTAAAATATTATGCAATCTCTTAGCTAACTCTTCAAAATGAGTTGTGTTAACCCTCTACATGATGTCCTGATAAATTAACAATTTATGTTCGTAGTTTTCTTACTAAGGTAGCTGAACAACTGTAAGGGAGAAAATCTCATAATGCACTTCCTTTGGCTGGACTTAACATCTGTTTCGTTTCGGCATGAGAAATATTCCAAGGGTCAACAAACATCATTCTCTCTTCTTTAATTGAATCTCTCTTACCTTTTGACGAAGATGTTCTGGCCACCATGCTCCACAATCATCCGATACAATGCACGCAGCGCATGTTTTTAAATCATAAACCATCATCTCTTTAATCGGTGGAGAGTAGAGGTGAAGAGTGACGAGACCCGTACCTTCTGCACTATTCATCTTATGCACTCCTTTCTTGGGAGCAAAAAAAATTCTTCCTTCCCCCTGACACTGGGAAAACAGCTCTTCCGGCATTTGGTTTTCTTTTACTTCGTAAACCGTATTTATAGCTGTGCCATTCACTACTTGGATCCATCCATATGAACGACCGTGATTGTGAGGAGCACATTCTATTCCCGACCAATTCATAACAAGTAATTCTACTTCGTCATTTTGGTAGAGAAGTTTTCTGTAATACGGCTTGTCTTCTGCCGACTGCAATAGTGGCTTTAACTCGTTAAAATTTATATCTAAAGCCAAAAGAGCCTCTCTTAATTCCAATTCGGTAGGGGAATTCAATTTATCTAAAATATCCTTTATCTGTTCAATTAAGCTCATACAAACATTACCTCCTTATGGGTAGAACAAATTTGGTAGTTTCAATATAGTTACAAATTTTTGTTCCTCCATGGCAAGTATCTTAAAAAAGTTAATAGTCTTCCATTAACTAAAATAACTCCCATTATAATTATGATGCCTCCTAATATAGTTACGGGAATAATCTTTTCCTGTAATAGTAGAATGGCTGTTATTAATGTCGCTACTGGTTCTAAATACAGGAACACAGATACCTGGGACGCCTCTAAAACCTCTAATGCCTTTGCCCAGTACCAATAGGCAACACCTGAAACGAATACACCGAGAAATAATAAATGAGCCCACTCCACGCTCGTTAAAAAAGGCATGATCTCCCATCCCCTATTCCTTACGAGAAAGGGAGTCGTTAGAGTAAATCCTATTAAACACATATAAAACGTAACAACAAGAGAGGGAACTTGGATATGTAGCCTTTTTAATAGGACAGAATAGATTGCCCAGTTTAACGTACTTAAAATCATTAACAGGTAACCAACATTGATTGGGAGCTGAAAGGACTGCTGATTACTAGAAGTGGTCACCAGTAAAACTCCAATGATGGCTACAATCATCCCTGATGCTTTTAATACGGTCATCTTTTCATGTAAAAAGAATACTGAGAGAATTAACGTAAATACAGGAGAAAACGAAATAATCCACCCTGCTGAAGAAGCATTTATTGTGAGAAGTGCTGTTGCCTGAATCACTTGGTGAACGAACACCCCAAGGATACCTAACACAATCAGATGAGGAATATACTTAAGTGGAATGTTTAATGGATATCGCTTTAGAACTAATAATACCAATAAAAAAAGTGCCCCAATTCCAAAACGAAGAACAAGGAGTGTATATGGATCAAGCTTATCTAAGACAGCTTTGGTAGAAACAAAGGAGATCCCCCAAAAACTAATAGACATTAGTGCATATAACGAGGCAGCAAATTTAACCTTTGACGCAATCATAGGAACAATTTTCCTTTCAACAATAAAGGTATTTTCTATTAACTAACATATGCCTTTTCTAAAAGAAAATGAAAAAAATTCATTCCAATCTTAAAAAAATGTTGGAAACTCTAGCATTTCTCATATTTATAATCCTCTTTTAACCTTCTCCATAGCACCTATAAATGTAACTTATAGAAAAAACCCTAATCTGTCGTTACTAAGAGTAAATGATAAAACTAATTATTTATATTAAGTACTTTATGATTTACTTAACATAAAGTCTTTTCCAGGAAGGCGATTTTTCTAAACGTAAACACAACCACAATGTAAAAAAAGGTCAATTTCATACATATATTGTAACTCGTTTGAAATAGTTCTGTCATAAAGATATGTTATGATTTAGGGGCACTATACAACTAAATAAAGAATATAAGCAACTTAACATTTCATCATTATCAATACATTTTTCAATATGCTTAGTCCTCTAATCCTCATCTATTAGAGGACTATTTGCTTTCTAAGATAAAAGGAGGGGCATTTTGCAGTATATACAACAAGAAAAATTACATGCAATTAAAGAAACAATTTTGCAACGAAAAGAAAAGTTAGCTGAAGATAAAAGACTAGATCTTGCAACGTCTCATAATATCTATACAGAGTTGACTACTTTTCGCTTGGACCTTATTACCACTTATGCTGATTCCCTTTTGATGGAAAAAGAGGCAGAAAATGAAGTTATAGCACAGTGGGGAAACAATATGGCTAATTTATTAGTCAATCATGGACTACCATTAAACCTAGCTTTAGAGGAGGTTAGCTATTATCGAGATGTAATCGGAGAAATAATAAAAGAAGAAGCAAAGAATAATGATTTTTCCCTCGATGCTTTTTATCAGATCATTTCTCACTTTAATAGCATTGTAGATAATGCCATTCAATTTGTAAGTAAGTCGTATGTAAAAGATCACACTGAAAAAATAAATTATGCTCAATATGCCATTGATGAATTATCTGTTCCCGTTGTTCGTATGACAGAAGAAATAGGGATCCTTCCTTTAGTAGGTGATTTAGATACTAAACGAGCCCAATATTTGATGGAGAGTGCCTTAGAGAAAGGAAGTCAATATAAATTAAAATGGCTTATTATTGATTTATCAGCCGTTCCTATTATTGATACGATGGTAGCAGATCAACTGTTTAAAGTAATAGCTGGGCTACAGTTATTAGGAATTGAAGTGGTTATCAGTGGGATACGTCCGGAAATCGCTCAAACCATGGTAAGCTTAGGAATAAAGGTTGAGGGAGTTAGAAGTTTTTCTAGCTTACATCAAGCTGTTCAATATACGAATTCATTTACAGGATCTTTAATTTAAATGTTTTTATATATCCTGAGCAAACTACTCAAGATGCCGCAAGGCATTCTTCCTTTGATAAGATATGTGTAACAGAAAAAACCTACCTCTTTTGACTGGGAAGAGGTAGGTTTTTCTGTTTTCAAGCTGTATATTTTATACATTTCTAGTTACCGCAATGTGATTTATCAGAAACAACTTTTTTATTTCACCTTTATTCTTTAAAGCTTCTTTTATAAACAGCTGATATAAGTAATTGATAATGGATATAGCAATTGATAAAGCAAACAACTGAAAACGAGTCATGTTTACCATTTTATAAACCTTTAATTTTTCTGCAAGTGTAGGTTAAAGGACACGCGAACATATAATCAAATAAGCCATAACAAAATAACCCCATCGTTGCTAAGTGAAATTTTATTGAAAGTTTCCCCTAACCGAGGGGCAGATCCTTACATAAGAAAAGGGAGATGTAGTTTCTTTCCTTAGATCTGTAAAGCCAACTAAATGTTTTAATAAAGAAATGATCTTTGATGTAAATATTATGAATGTTAATTATTCGCGGAATTAATAGATGGATCGCTGGTTTAATTAGAGGGAATGATGTTCCCTTTTTAGTTTGTTATAATGAAAGTACATATAATACGGGGGGCAGAGGATTTAAATATGATACTTATTAAAAACAGTGAAGAAGTAATAAGAGAAGCGAAATATCAACTTCACCTAACTATGGATGATTATCAAACCAAAATTATCTCTATTTTTGATAAACAACGTATTCTTGTGAATCAACGAATTAGATTGATGATTCTCCTTTCGGATATAAAAGAGCAGGCTGTATTAATTGGAAAACACTCTGCAGCCAAAGGGAGATTAGAATATGAAGGACAAGATCAACTAATTACAGAAGTTATAGATGAAGTTCCTTTTCAATACAGTAAAGAGACAGTAACTGATTTGGAAAATAACATCCAAATTAGTAAAGGCGAAATTGAAGAGCTAGCAAAAGAGTGCGGATTAGATACGGAAGAAACAATTAATCTCAAGGCTCTTTTACTCAATTTAAAAGTATCAAGTTACATAAATGGACATTATGAAATGTATGTAAAAGATAACACTTTATCCTGCAAAAGAACCTAGAATGTTAGGATAAAAACAGTAAAGATTTACATATAAGTAAAACTAATAAAGATGTGTTGAGACATTAGTACTCAATCATAAGGTATCTGAGTAACAGAAAAATTACTATACGAAAGCAGTATTTATCTATATTTAAGCTTTATACTTCATAAATTTTTAGTTACCATAATGGAGTTTTTAGGAAGAAAAATATATTTTATGTTTCATTTTCAATCATAAGGGTAAAGTATTAAGCTGGATTGAATTTTTAAGGAACAATCTTTTTTAAGTTTGTTCCTTTTTTTTGATAATTATAGCACGAATAATAAATAGTAAAATGAACAAACTACTCAATAAGCTGTAACTTTTCGATCTTTCAATAAAATAAATGTAGCAGAAAAAACTACTGATACACATGGCCAGTAGGTTTTTTCTGTTTTTTCAGCTGTATATCGTATACAAGATTAGTTAACATAATGTGCCCTCTAGGAAACAAAAAGAAGCTAGCATGCTAGCTTCTTTTAATTTTCACCAAAATTCATTACAAAAAATAGCATACTTAACATGATAAGTAATGGAATTACAACAAAAGAGGTCAAACTAAAATATTTCATTAGCCCTTTTTCATGTTTTCCAAAAGCTATTACTCCACATGAAAAGCCCATAAGATAAATGACCATTCCTGCATAAAGAATATTTGAGCTATATATTGATGTGAAATATTGTCCCACCCCAATAACGATTCCAAGCAACGATAACCATAAGGAGTATTGACTAAAACGTTTTTTCAATTTGGTCCTCCAAGAACTAAAAATATGGTTAATGATACCATTTTTTATCTATCCGTTAACATAAAACGTATTCTAGGAAGTCAAAAAAAGAGCCCTTTAGATAATAAACGGCTCTTTTTTATGATGATCTATAAATTTTAATCCTTCAGTATAACTTCAATTCTCTTTCCATTTTTGCCTTTATTTTTAACTTTAGTAAATGAAAATGAGCCAATCTCGTTGGTAGACTTTACATGAGTCCCACCGCAAGCTTGTTCGTCTAATTCATTAATTTCTACTAATCGAATGGTCTGGATAGACTTGGGCAGAAGGTTAATCACGGTCTTAATGGAACCAGGGATTTTTTCGACTTCTTCTCTCGGTAGACTACGAGTCGAAATCAAATGATTTTCTTCTATAATGTCTTGTATTTCTTTCTCCATTACAGTGAAATAGTCTTCCGGAATCTCTTCTTCAAATTTAATATCAATTCTTGCTCGATTATCTTCATAAATCTCATTACTAGTAGCTAAAGCACCAAATTTATTATAAAGATGACCTGCAATTACATGTAAAAGCGTATGGTATCTCATAAATCGATAACGTCGATCCCAGTCGATGTGTGCCTTTGCCTCTCCTAAAGTTAGATTTTCTGCATTTTGCACATAATGAACTATTTCACCTTGTTCTCTTTTTACTTTCACGACTTCGACTTCATGATCTCCTTGCTCTATAACGCCTGTATCAAATGGTTGTCCTCCACCTGTTGGATAAAAAACGGTCTGATTTAAAATTACTTTGTTTTCGTTAATTTCTTTAATAAAGGTTTTACAACTTGTCTGATAACTGTTCTCTAGAAATATTTCTTTTTCCATTTTTGGTTCCTCCATATCAATGAATCGTTGAATAGACAATAAAGACTGCAAAATAAATTAAAATAGCACCTAAACATCTATCAAACCAATGACTGTATCTTTCGTAGTAATCTCTAAACTTTTGATAAGAAATAACTGTTGAGATAAACGTAAACCATAGACCAACAGCTACAACGATTTCGGTTCCATAAATCCAACGTACCCAGCTAGCCGTATCAGCTGAAATAAATTGAGAAAAAATACTTAAGAAAAAGAGTGCGGCTTTTGGATTTAATACATTACAGATAAAGCCTTCATGAAACCCTTGTTTAACATTTTTATCAGTATTTATTTTTAGTTTGTTTTCTGTGGGTTCTTTATTTTGTTTAACGGAGCGAATAGCATGAAACCCTAACCATAATAAATAAAGGGACCCAGCTATTTTAATAGCTATAAATACACTTGGAATTTTTTCGATAATGTAGGTGAAACCTAAAATCGTGTATGTGACATGAACGAACAAAGCTGAAGCAACACCTAGTGCTGTTGCAATTCCTATACGCCGCCCAAAACCTAAACTATTTTTCATCACAAGAAAAAAGTCTGGCCCAGGAGAGAGACCAGATAAGATTCCGATTAAAAATATCTCTAAAAACATATTAGGCCTCTCCTTTGTTGTTCTTTTTGTTTAAAAGTTCATTCGTCACAATATAGAAAAGGTCTGAGTCACCTTTCCAAATTTGATTCATTTTCTCTTCTGAAGAATGCTCACTCATTACTTTCATCATAATGTCATGACGGATATATTCTTTGGCCAATAAGACTAACATAGGATCTTGTGTATGCACGGCTGTCGGAACCATATCTTTTGAAAAACCGGCAATCATTACTTCTTTATCATCACAAACAACAATTGTTAACCGTTGATTCATACGCTGCTCTTCGATATTAGCAGTAGAGGGATGATGATAAAAAGCACGTCCAAAATGATTTGTAGGCTGACAGTTAAATAAAAGTGAATAAAATTGGACATTGGCCTCTGTTGCTTTTTTTGCATATGGTTCTATCTCATCTAACTCGGAATCCCAGACAGATAACCATACTTCTTGATTTGCTTTTGAAATAAGGTCATTCATTCGGTCAATCACAGCTGACCTTTCTTGAATATGACGAATAACATGAACTTCTGGTGGATGTTGAATTTGCTCAAGATTCTCTTGCAAATAATCAAACGTTTCCGTTTTCTCATGTCGTAAACGCTCAATAAACTCGTTCGGTGGTACAGGCGTATAAGTTAACGGATCAGAACGAACTTCATTGATAGCACCGTGCGCCACTAATTTATTAATTGATTGATAAATCATAGATCTTGGAACTCCACTCTGCTTACTGATCTCGTAACCAGTAAGAGGTGATTGCTTTAATAATGATAGATAAGCTTTGCTTTCATTTTTTGAAAAACCGATTTCCATTAGAGAATCAATTAATTTTTCCATGATAGCCTCCTTTTAGTTGTAATGAACCTTACTACTATAAAATAAATCAAAAAAAATAGCAACTTCTATAAATTTGAAGAGCTTTTTTAATTGTAGAACATATATGTCCACGGTTAACATAATGTTGTTTATCGGAAATACCATGCTAAAAAGCCTTATTTCTACTATAATAAGGGCTTTTTATTTGTAAACTTATAACGTTATGAATAGGAAAGCAATTACGTCATTTTGAACAAAATTATACTAAACTATAACTAGTTACAGTTTAAGATTAAAGACATTTTGAATAAAGGAAAAAAATTTTACTAACTTTTTAAAAATAGGACTATGTGAAATACGCTTTTTTTATTATAATCTATCTGTATGATGTTGCTATGCAATCTGCTCAATTGATTAATGTAATAAAAAACATTTTTAAACCTTTGTTTTTATAGTTACATCTGAGCTAAATGAAATACAAACTGAAGGAGAGTAAATAGCCCTTGGTATTTTCAATTATTTATGAATTTTTATCTTCTCTACTAATCAAACCTGAATCAAAAATTAAAAAACGCGTTAGTTAGACTAGCAATTCATATAGAAAAGATAAAGCCCATCAACTTAT
>NZ_JBVVNT010000016.1:0-46488 GCF_055810735.1 Priestia sp. ST2
GTTGCTGTTTTTCTGCCCTTGAGTACTTTATTTACATCATCCGGCATCGTTACAAGTCGATCGATTGTACATGTTTTTGGTGGCAATTCATTTTGTGCTTCATAGTTATTCATTAAAAAAACTCCTTTCATTTCTTGTCTCTTATTTAATGTATCACACTTCCAATAACAAACTTCACTTGAATTTATTAGTTTGAAATTCCCTCTAATAAATCTGTTATAATTTATCCCTTTTCTTATTCGATAATCTAATAATAGAGCTTTTTCTTTAATTGCGTATTCCGATAAAATCCATTATGTTAAGTGTCACTAATTCTAAATATAATATTCAGATTTTACTATTTTTGATTTATTATTATATAAGTTGTTTAGAGGGATTTTATATTTAGGACAAATTGGAGATAGAACATGAAAAAAGTATATATTATTATTTTGGGTGCATTAGTATCAGTATTTATTATAGGTTTTACTATATGGCAACTATTTTTTAACCCGCAGCATTTACCTTCAGGTGACTATATTTCTCAAAGTACTTCACCAAATGGAAACTACACAGTAAAAGTATATCAATCAAGTGGTGGAGCAACCACAGGCTTTGCGATAAGAGGAGAAGTTACATACAATAATAAGATCTTTAACAAAACTAAAAATATTTATTGGAATTACCCTCAGGAAAAAGCTAAAGTAAAGTGGATCAATCATGATACCGTTAATATTAGTGGTCATGTACTAAATGTAAAGAAAGATACGTTTGATTTTAGATATGATACTGAATAAATGAGTCAAACATAAAAGCCTTTTAAAGGGCTTTTATGTTTTTTAATACCAATAATGTTGATTATGTTAACTTTATTTTTATATATTGTTAAGCTAAAACTAGAAAAAACTTAAATCCTATCGCAAAAAAGCGCAGGAAAATAATTGTATTTTAATTCTTGACTATTCAGTCCGAAAAGGTTATTATTTTATCCAAGAGGTGGAAATAATTTGGGAAGAAATAAAGAATTTGATACAGTACTAGTCCTTCATAAAGCGATGGAGATCTTTGGAGAAAAAGGTTTTGAAGGTACATCTCTTCAAGACTTACTTAAACATTTAGGAATTGCACGCCAAAGTTTATATGATACCTATGGTACAAAGAAAGATCTTTTTTACTTGGCTGTTAAACATTATGTTGATGAAAAAAATGCGCTCGTGATTAAACACCTTGATAACTCTCCTTCTGTAAAGGAAGCCATTCATGAAATATTTCAAGAAGGTATAAATGCTCTTCAAGATCCTGAACGAGCAAAAATGTGTTATATCATTAACAGTGCAGTTGAACAGATGCCACATAACGAAGAGATTGCCCGGTATTTTCATCAGAAAAACCAGGAACTTGAAACAGCTTTTTATCGAGCGCTTGTGCGTGCTAAAAACCAAAATGAATTAAAAGACCATCACAAAGATCTTTTAAGCCTTGCTCGTTATTTAAATCAAGCGAGATTGTCTCTTACCTTTGTAGCTAAATTAACGCCAGATCTTAGATCGCTCCAAGATGTGGTTCGTATTAGTCTCTCAATTATTGATTAAGTAAGAAATTTTTTAAACTTAGTAAATTTTATAGGCAAGGAAATAATAGAACTTTGCCTATAAAATAATATTTTTTTATACTTTTCGGACTGTTCAGTCCAAAAAAGTAGCAAATGTAGTACAAAAATTTCAAATAAAATAATAAACGAGGTGTCTACTATGACTAATAATTCAAATGTAACTAGTACCAATAAGAGAGATGCTGAACAAATTCTTGAGCAGTTTTTAACATTTATGTTGGAAAAAGATATGGATAAATGGATTTCTCTATGGGATGAACATGCTGTCTTTGAATTTCCTTTTGCCCTTCCAGACTTTCCAGAGAAAATAGAGGGTAAAGCAAATATCTATGAGTATATAAAAGATTTCCCTGAAAAAATTAATTTATTTAGGTTTACTCCCCCTCAAATTCATCACATTTTAAACTCAAATATCTTAATTGCTGAGTTTAAATGTGAAGGCCAGGTTGTTCATACTGGATTGCCTTATAAGCAAACTTATATTAGCGTAATTGAAATAAATAACGGAAAAATTAGTCACTACAAAGATTATTGGAACCCCTTAGTAGCAATAGAATCTTTCGGAGGAAATAAGATCGATTTTCTGAACAATTCACATACTCTTAACCAGTAAAAAAATATTTGTATTATAAGAAAAAAGGAGAGATTTACATGAACATACAAAACCAAATACTAATAACAGGTGGAACAGGTACAACTGGAAGTCGCATTGCAAAAAAACTAATAGAATGTGGTTATAAACCTCGGATAGCAAGTCGCAAAAATACTTTGGGAACTGAAGTAGACCACGTGTATTTTGATTGGTATGATGAGGCAACACATAACCTTGCACTAGAAAATATAAAGAAATTGTACCTTGTAGCACCTGTAGGTGTAATGGATCCATCTCCTATCGTCTTACCGTTTATAGAACTAGCCTTAAAAAAGGGTGTAAAAAGGATTGTTTTGCTAAGCTCTTCGTTGATTAATGAAGGAGGTCCTGTATTTGGAAAGATCCATCAAGCTGTAAGAGAAAAAGCTCCGGAGTGGGCTGTGCTACAACCATCCTACTTTATGCAAAATTTTATTGGTATTCAACACGGCTATACTATTAAAGAAAATAAAGAAATTGTTACAGCTACAGAAGATGGAAAAGTAGGTTTTGTAGATGCAGATGATATTGCTGAAGTTGGAGTACATGCACTGATTGACGAGATTCCTCACAATACTAATCATCTTATTACAGGTCCAGAGGCATTAAGTTATACTGAAGCAGCAAGCATTATTGGTTCTGTAATAAGAGAATCGATCCATCATGTTCCTATTTCCACTTCTATTTTAAAAGATAGAATGGTCGAAGTTGGAATGAGCAAAGAATATGCTGAATTTATGGTAGGGTTAGATAAAGCAATTCAAAAAGGTGCAGAGAATCGTACTGCTGACACTGTAGAGCGTATAACCGGTAGAAAGCCACGTTCATTAATTGAATTTGCGACTATAAACGCTCATTTCTGGAAGCAGAGATAATGATTAAATGAATAAAGTTTAGTTTTCTAGACTCAATAGTCTTTCATATATATATATTGGACTAATCAGTCTGGAAAATAAGATATAAATGAAAATAAAACAATTAGAAAATCATTTAACACTAAGCTGTATCTTTTTGTTGATTGATAATATAAACTAACGATAATCCGTTTTATGGTAACTAGGTTTTTATATGGTGTACATAGAAATCTATGTTTTCAGATGTACGTGTATCTTTTTTTCTTAATCAACTAACGCTGCAGGATAACCCAATGAATTTGTTGTATAGATACGTAGTGAGAGTTATGACTAAATCAAACATGATTTCTTTTTTTATGTAACTGTGATTTGTTAAAGTCTAACTAAAATTTTAAAAGAGGTGTTTTCAATGGTTTTAGGAATTTATCCTTATTTAGTTATGAACGGTAATGGACAAGAAGCTGTTAAATTTTACGAAAAAGCATTGGATGCCAAAGTTATTGGAGTTCAAACGTTCGGAGAAATGCCCGGAAATCCAGAATTCCCTACTCCTATAGAAGCAATAGACCGTGTAATGAATGCGCACTTAAAAGTGGGTGATAATGATTTGATGCTTTCTGACACATTCCCAGGTCAACCATACCAAATTGGATCACAAGTAACGGTAGCTATCGCCATAGACAGTATAGAAAAATCAAAAGAAGTGTTCGAAAAACTAAAAGAAGGTGGTCAAGTAGGAATGCCACTTCAAGAAACTTTTTGGAGCCCATCATATGGACAAGTAACAGATAAATTCGGTGTTACTTGGCAAATTTCCACACAAGCTACTGATAATGAGTAATTAATAAAAAGCTGGTATTTTTATTATTTCAAGAGTTCTTCTCGTTTAAGCTTTTCTTGGCTGAGTTCCGGAATGTGTTTTATGTTAACCAAGGATATGCATCACATACATCAAAAAAAAGAAAAACCCACCTGATTTGTCAGAGGTGGGCTTTTCTTTTAGCTAAATATTAAGGGTGTAATTGCTTGTTACTTACATATCATTTAATATTTTTGTAGATATTTATTATAACCTATCAAATCGTTTTGAGAAAGCAAAAAATGAAAACGGTTACTTTATATTAAAACTAAAAGGTTTCTTTTCTATTTCATACCGATAAAATCCATTATGAGAACTGAACATGTATAAAATATAAGGACACAGACAGTAAGATAATACAGAATAGAACACATGTATAAAGTCAGGAAGTGTCTGTTGTTTCCATTAATATTAATGAGTATTCCTTTAAAAAGTTATAGAAAAAAAACGCCCCTCATTTGGGGCGTACTCTATTATCATTATAAAACATAACCTAAAAACAGTCTACAATTTCATTTTTTTTTAGGTTATAGTTTGATTACTGAATTCAGTAAGACCCATGGGTACATTTAAAATTGAAAGGAAAATTTCTATGATACACAAACATGTTCCTGTTTTAATAGTAGGTGGAGGTCTTAGTGGACTTACCTCTGCTCTATTTTTGGCACGCCATAACGTTGATTATTTACTAATTGAAAAACACACTGGTACAGCTATCCATCCAAAAGCTGGAGGGATTACATTTCGTACGATGGAAATATTTCGACAACTTGGATTAGAGGCAGCTATCCGGACTGCTAGCGAACCATTAGATAATATTCGTGGAAGGATTGCTGTAGAGACAATCAAAAGCATAGACCCTGAGAAATTAGAAACGGCGGAGAACTCCCAAAAAGCTCTTGAGAAAGAGAGAATAGAAAATTTTGAAAAGGTGAGCCCTTCAAAGCCAGCATCTTGTTATCAAACTGAACTAGAACCTATCCTTCTTCAAACTGCTAAAGAAGGAAAAGGGCATATACGCTATAATACTGAACTTATAAAGTATCAACAAGACGATTTAGGAGTAACAGCCACTATTATAAATCGAGAGACAGGAACGAAAGAAAAAATTCGAAGTGATTATTTAGTTGCAGCAGACGGTGCTAAAAGCACAATTCGTCAATATACAAAAATTCCAACTACAGGAAGAGGAGTCATCGGCGGACATTATATTAACATCTATTTTCAGGCTGATCTAAGTCGCTTTCTAAAACCTAGCCAGTTTGGCTGGATTCAAATCCTAAACCCAGAAGTATTTGGCGCGCTCATCACCGTTAACAATCGTGATGAATGGATTTACCACGTGGCCTATAATCCCTCAAATGGAGAAAGTCCAGAAGATTTTTCTGAAGAGCGATGCTGTGAGATTATAAAAAAAGCTATAGGAGTTTCAAATCTTGATATTGTCATCTTCAGTATTTTACCGTGGGCAGCTGCAGAACAGACAGCTACTCGTTTTCAAGACAATCGAGTCTTTCTAATTGGCGACGCAGCTCATCTTATGCCACCTACCGGAGGATTTGGTTCGAATACAGGTATTCAGGATGCTCATAATTTAGCTTGGAAGCTGGCTGCAGTGATACACAAACAAGCTCATCCACGATTGCTCCAAACTTATCATGATGAGAGACACTATGCTGTAGAATTAACAACAAAATATGCCAGTGATTTGTTATTTAGTGTTATAAAGAAAGGTGTAAGCACCCTCAATAGTATGGACCATACTGCAGTTACTGTAGGGTATAAATATAACTCAACAGCAATTATTGAGGAAAACTCCGATACACCACATAGAATGGATCAATTAGAACTAAACGGAAGACCAGGTACTCGTGCTCCACATATGTGGTTGAAGTACCAAGGTAAGCGTATATCTACCTTAGATCTAATAGGTGAAAATTTCATCTTATTTACGGGAAAAGATAATAGCCTTTGGCGCACTGCTGCCCGGAATGTATCTTCTCACTTAGGTGTTCCTATTAATGTTTATAGTATCAGTTTACAAGGAGATTGTGTTGAGTGTGAGAATAGCTGGGAAGCAGTGTACGATGTTACCTCTCAAGGAGCTGTATTGATAAGACCAGACGGTTTTGTAGCATGGCGTACAAAAGAGGAGGAATCAAATCCTCATCTAATTCTTAAGAAGGTCATGAATAGCATACTATCGTAAATAAACTGATACGCATGCTTCTGACTTAAAATTAGTTAAAAATTAAATAATATAACATCTTAAAAGGCATACGTGTTAAAACGTATGCCTTTTGAGTGAGTTTTCATAAAAATCACAAAGTATCAATATCAGATATTGCAGACAGATAACATGTTCTACCTCTTCCCTTTTAAGCAATTGTTATATTAACTATGAATTAACATTAAATTTAAAAACACTTAACTTTATTATACTTTTAATAAAATATATTAAATCAAAAATAAGAAAATAAAACCATTTATATATAGAAGTAAATGTATAAACTACATTATTAAAATAATAGTTTTATTAGTTACTCTTACTGACGACAAATAGATCATTTTTCTCCAATATAAGTAATATACAAAAATCTTTTTAAGAAAATACTTTAAACATTACTCAAGAATAGTGGATGTTTATGTGCAAATTAATAACTTGCAAAATAGATATTTTTTATATTCCCAATAAATTTTATATTCAAAAAATTTTGTTGACAAATCGATTAGATAGATATAATATTGCATGTAATCAAATAATAATAAGCAAAGATTGGAAATATTAGAAGGATATATAAACTTGTCAGAGAGCCGGTGGTTGGTGAGAATCGGTAGTTATTACCTTTGAACTCATCCAAGAGCTACTCCCTGAACATTATAAGTAGGGGATGTCGGTTTTCTACCGTTATGAAGATAGGTGGTGATAGCTGCCGAAAATGAGTGGGTTAATTATGTAATGATTAATCAATTAGAGTGGTACCGCGAGCAACGCCTCGTCTCTATATTTTTATAGAGGCGGGGCTTTTTTTATACATTAATATGACAAAGGAGTGTTTCCGAAATGACGAGAAAAATTTGGATGTTTGATACGACTTTAAGAGATGGCGAGCAAGTTCCAGGGGCTAAGCTGAATCTGTATGAAAAACTAGAAGTAGCGCAGCAACTAAAGAAGATGAAAGTTGATATTATCGAAGCTGGTTTTCCTTCGTCTTCAGCTGGTGATTTTAATGCTGTGAAAGAAATTGCTATGAAAATAGGAAATACAGAAGACATGATCATCACAGCGTTAGCAAGAGCAGTAAAGGCTGATATTGATGCTGTTTATAATATTATAATAGTGTGAAATATGCTAAAAAACCGTTAATCCATATAGTTTTAGGCGCTTCAGACATTCATGTGGAAAAGAAGTTTGGGAAATCGAAAAGTCAAATTTTAGATCTCGGCGTTGATGCAGTAAAATATGCAAAAACATTTTTACCAGATGTACAATATTCAACGGAGGATGCGTCTCGCTCCGATTTTGAATATTTATGGGCAACGATTGAAGCCGTTGTAAAGGCAGGGGCTACCATTATTAATGTACCCGATACAGTTGGCTATGCCGAGCCGGAAGAGTTTGGTGAACTAATCTTTAAAATAAATGATCGCTTGAAAAATTTGAATGATAAAGTGCTTTTAAGTGTCCATTGTCATAATGATCTTGGTATGGCAACAGCGAATACGTTAGCTGCAATAAAAAATGGGGCAGATAAGGTTGAATGTACGATAAATGGCATTGGTGAACGTGCAGGTAATGCTGCACTAGAAGAGGTTGTTATGGCAATTAATACGCGTTCATCAGTTTATAACGCGTACACAAATATTAATACAAAAGAAATCATGAATACATCTAGGTTGGTAAGTAGTTTAATGGGACTTGAAGTACAAGTAAATAAAGCCATTACAGGTGATAATGCTTTTGCTCATTCTTCAGGTATACACCAAGACGGTTTATTAAAAGCAAGAGATGCTTACGAAATCATTAGTCCAATTGAAGTTGGTTTAGATGATATGGAACTTGTTTTAACCGCCCGTTCTGGACGTCATGCGGTAAAAAACGCGCTTGAGTCATTAGGTTTTAATGAGATGACTAATATACAATTTGAAGGGGTATTTGAAGATTTTCTTGAATTGGCAGATGCAAAAAAGGAAGTATATAATCATGATTTATATGTCATCGTTGAGAACTATTATACAAAAAATGATATTCATAATCAGGATATGACGCATTATAGCGATCACTTTTATGAACTAATGGACCTGCAAGTGATTAGTAATACAAATTTCCCGTCTGCAAGTGTGAAGATTAAAAAGGGCGATCAAATATTGAAAAACAGTGCAGTCGGGTCTGGCCCGATTGATGCTTTGTATTCTGCTATTACAGAAATTAGTGATTTAGATATTAAATTGATTGAATATAATATTAGCAGTGTATCAAGAGGTAAGGAAGCATTAGGGAAAGTGAAGATTCAAGTGGAATACAGAGGAGAAAAGTATGTTGCCAAAGCAACAGATACGGATATTATGAAAGCAAGTGCATTTGCGTATATCAATGCTGTAAACAGTATTGTGGTTGATACTTTACTTCCGATTGAATAGATAAAAGGTAATATTTAAGGGAATGTGCTTAGTTTGTTTGGGTAATTACTTCGGTCGACTTACATCGTTAACAGAAGGAGAAAAGGGATTAAATTATTGGTTAGATAGTTTTGCAGATGATTTTTCCTGAGTTTCTAAGTGGAAAAATAAAATAAATACCAATCTATATAAAGATGGTATATGGGTAGCTGAATATAAACGAATTCGAATTGTCGCCTTTAAGAAAAAGTAGGGATTTATTAATTAGGAGGTCTACCATATGGAAGGGAATATTGCCCGCAATCGGGCTGAATTAGCAGGGAAGTTAACAAACGTATTAGATTCCCGGTCACTAACATACTCCCATAAAAGGCTTGCAAGTATACTTAAGGAAGGTATGAAGGTTCTTGATTTAGGATGTGGAACAGGAGCAATTACACGTGGAATAGCAGAATCATTAGGTCCAAAGGGGTGGGTCGTAGGAATCGATAGCAATCCCAATCTAATCGAAAAAGCTCGTCAAAATCATGGTAAAACTCCAGGATTAACTTTTGAAACAGGTGATATCTTTAATCTTACCTATGAAGGAGAATTTGATATTGTTACCTGTGCTAGGGTGTTAATATGGCTGTCCGACCCTTTGAAAGCATTGCAAATGATGAAATCTGCTGCCAAAATTGGTGGTCGTATTTTGGTCGTAGACTATAATCATGAAAAGATATCATGGGAACCGGCCCCTCCTTCAAGTATGACTTCTTTCTATTCTACATATTTGAAATGGCGTTCTGACGCAGGTATGAATAATGCAATTGCTGATGACCTTACTAATATGTTTCGGGAAATTGGTATTCAAGACATCATTATAACCCCTCAACACGAGGTATCTAACCGAACAGATTCTAATTTTAATACAAATATTGGAATATGGGCAGATACTGCTTCAAGTAGAGGAATTCAAATGGAAAGGGATGGGTATATTACTGAAATAGAATATATAACGGCGGAAAAAGAATATCGCGAATGGATGACTAAAGAGGCTCAATCTTTAACAATGTATATGTTAGCTGTAGAGGGTGTAAGAACTTTGTAAATGTATCTCTCATAAAACCTCCAATTTATATTAATAGATTGGAGGTTTTAGCTACCTATAAAATCTATTTCTCGGAAATAATATACGAAAATGATCTTTATGGAAAAATAAATAAGTACCTTGATAAAATAGGAGTACTTTTACGTATTTATTTCTTCTTTACCCTAAAGTAATTCTTTCTTTAACTTGTCAAAATCTCTTTTAGCTACTTTTTCAATCTTATCAAATAATTCATCACCTTTGATTAATCCTTTTTCTTCTAGTATTTCTTCTAAAGCTTTAAATCTTACTCTAGATAAAACAACCTCATTTACGGCATTAACCATCAACTTCTGATCTTTTGTAAGTTCTTTTTCTTTGGCTGGTTCTTGTTGTAACTTAATTCTAAATACGATTTTTGTGTCATCTGTTATCTCTGCTGCTTGATAAAAAGTACTGTGTGAAATATTTTTCATTTTAAGTTTCTCATTTGTATCAACAATAGTAAGTTCAAAATCGGGGCTCTCGAAAAATAAGTCATATAAGTTATAATCTTTTTTTCCTATAATCGAAAACGCAAAACCAATCTTTTTTAGCTGCTCACCTGTAGTGGAATGTGTAATTGTTTTTTCTTCGAAATTTTCAACGTTAAATTCAACATTATTGATAATTAATTGTTTCAATTCAACCACCTCTTTATCTATATGAATACGACGAGTCTTAAAAGATTCCCTGTTTTCTCAAAATAAAAAAGGAAACTGATGAATCAGTATCCTTAAAGAATTATTTAGAAAACCTTGCGCTTGGTAGGATAATTAATGAAGGTTGGTTGTAACGTCATATTCAAAGAAAAAAATTATACTGTTTTGTGGTTATATAACAATGGTACATATGAAATCAAGGAATAAGATTCATTAGGAAAAGTTAAATTAGTATCAGTTTCTAATTTTAAAGTGCTTAAAAAAACATCAGTTTTTTCTAATCCGATGTTTTTTAAGTATTTATACATTTAGTTTAAAGCGTTAGAAAAGATAGATTTTCACGAATGAGTTGTTAACTTTCGTAAATTTTGAAGGGTAACAAAACCTGCTTTAGTTCCATTACCAACTAGAACTAAAGCAGTACATACTCCAAATGTTGCTAGATTCGAATGAGCAATCAACTGGGCAGAACAAAAACGAATATTACTTCTTGCAAGCTCAACGGCTTTTACCTCATATTTAAAATCACTACCTTTACGATTACCATACGAGTGTCTCGTTCTAGGTAGATCTCCTCCGTAATCTAAAAACATGTTAGTTGAACTAGAATAAGATTTCATATGCAAATTTATAAGCTTGTCCAAATCTTGACTACACTTAATTGTTTTTTTATCTAAAAGTCCATAATTATTACCTAGATCAATTAATTCTTTCCTTTTTTTTGCAATACACTTTCGTAAGTCCTTTATTTGACCTACTGAATTGATTACCATTGACATAGCTTTTTCTCACCTCATCGCAATTTTTCAGTTTCTAGGAAATTTAGTAGGTCTATAATAAAAAGATAGAGCCAATAAAAAATATTATGAGCAATATAAGATAGAATGAAAACGGTTTCTACAAAAGATATCAAAAAATTACAAGAAAATACAAAAATTATAGACATTAATGAGCTATCCCATTCGAAAAAGTATACTTTTTCGAATGGGATAGCTGTTTTTCAAGTCATTTTTTCACAGTCTAAAAGGTGTACTTTTTGGGACTATCTATATTGGACAACCTTAATCATAAATTAACTATACATAGTTAAGGGGATTCTGGTGCATAAGTGTTGAAGTGTTGTTACTGAGAAGCTACCAGAAGAAAATATCCTTTATTTCGCGGGTCATTGTCCATTCATTGCAATTCTGAGCGTTTCTCATAATACTGTTTTTAGTGAAGGAGTTGAGAAGATTGAAAAAAATCATATACTGGATTATTTTTATTTTGTTGATTTTAGCTTATGTGACTGACGTAGAAAACATTGACTTAAAGGATTTATTCTCTTCATCACAAGAGAGTAACACATCCTATGATAGATAAAGTGATTTATTTTCCGACTGATAAATACTCTAAAACTGCAGCACATATTGAACATACCATTAATAAAGGTAAGTCAGCTATTTGTACAATTAATCCTTATGGGGCAGAAGAGAACAGAAGCCAATCTTTAAAGAGGCTTCCTACTAAGTAAGGTTATGATAGAGATGAATTTTCAATGACATTTTGTGATGAAGGAGGAACAGGTGCAGAAATTGAGTATGGTAATCCTGCTGATAATCGGAGCGCAGGTTCTTTGATATCTTATCAAGTCGATCAATTGCCGAGTGGAACAAAGGTTTTAATTCAGATAAAATAAAAAGAACAGGTATTGTAAGGGAATTAGACAAATTGGGATGTGTGAAAATTCAATATGAATTATGTAAAGCTTTTGGGATAGAAAATAATACAACACATTTAAAGCTACTTGTTACGGGAGGGTTTGTACAGGTACAGGAGAAATTAAATGATCAAACATTCTTATTCTCGAAGAAGAATTGAAAAGAAGGGCTCTACCCTTCATTACTAAAACAGATAGGAGTAATTAATTCAGAATTACGCTTCTATCTGTTTTTCCTTTTTTACAACCCACATCAGGAATTCCTTTTCTTGATTAGTTAGCTTTCTATTTAAGGATTGTTCAAACTGTAAAACTAACTCTATAAAGCGCTGCATGTTATCCATTTATGCTATAACTCAACTCCTTGAGTTTATCTTTAAGTATAGAATAAGGTTAAGTTTTTTATTTTGTCAAATTTTGTTGTGTCTTAATACTATAATTTATGAAGATGCATAAAGAAGCCATTATAAAGATATTTCAACTAGACGATTAGCTCTTTTCTTTGGATGTTATATTGAGGTTAATTATGAGAAGGAATGGAAGAGATATAAGCGTGAATTAACTTTTGTAGATCAAGTAATCTGGACCATCAAAGATTTATTTTGGAAATGAAACATGTTGATTTAAAGTAAATAGAGATTAATGGAATCTCATCATAAAACATACATACATAGATAGAACTGAATTAGATAAAAAGAGAGTAAACCATCTTTTTTATTTGTTTGCTCTGGGAGAAAGTCTTAATCATAGATAGGTGGTTCTGAGGCAAAAGTACTAAAATGTTGAAAAAGCACCCCTGAACGGGTGCTGTGAATTAAAGTAGTTCATCGTTCTGGTTTTTTAGGTACTTGCTTTCTAACTCTAATTGTTTCATTCGTCGTTGCAATCCTAAGTTCTCTAAGTCCTGTTCTAATTCAGAAGATAAATCAGTTTGTTCTTTAGCATTCTCCATTTGTTCTCTAGTAGTTGCCAACCTCTTTTGTTCTTTTGAATTCATATTAACAGCCCCTTTCTTATGACTTGCTAGATTCGACATAGCAGATGAAATATCCTGTAAAAAGCCATTTACCTAGAAATGCAACAGCAGCACAATACAAAAAAACATCCGTTTAGATAGGATGTTTTTATTCTACTCTTATTTCATTTTCATCTTTATAGCCTGCTCCTGGCGAGCTTCAATTTTTTCTTCAATCTTTTCCATGACCTTTTTATCTTCTAGTATTTTATGTCTGTTTTCATTGACTAGGTTTTGAAAAGAGGGTTTTAACTTTCTCATAGTGGCACTTCTTTCTTACTGTTTAATTTAGTCCGTATACAAGTATGATTATAACGGTTAAATGGAAAAAAGCAATTATTTGCTATCAATATCCCTATGTGTTAAACTATATTTAACTTGTTTTTGTTCGGTATAAGATTGAGAGAAGAAAAAATCTTAAACAGAAGTTTTTATCTTGAAATAGTATGATTGAGCAAGAGAGGTAATACATTTGTGGAGCATTCCACAGCAGGAGGCAACATTATGACACAAGGTACAGTAAAATGGTTTAATGCAGACAAAGGTTTCGGTTTCATTGAAATCGAAGGCGGAGACGATGTATTCGTTCATTTCAGTGCTATTCAAGGTGAAGGTTTCAAATCATTAGAAGAAGGTCAAAAAGTTACTTTTGATATCGAGCAAGGTCAACGTGGAGCACAAGCTGCTAACGTTCACAAAGCATAATTAAAAGTGATAACAAAAAGGACTCCTTATGAAGGAGTCCTTTTTTTATGGTCTTATAATTAAAAAACCATGATTTATCTACTATTAGTTCAATAGAAAACCCAGGCTTTAAAAAAAGCCTGGGTTTTAGACAAGACGATCGATACAAGGTATAACTAGTTATAACATACATTAGAAATAGAAAGCAAATGCAAATAAATTAACTATATTTTCAATTAAATAATATAGTAGTAATTTTTAATCTATGTGATAGCGTTGGTATAAATTATCTTCGATGAGGATTAAGGGGGATTTTATTAATAAGTCGTTCTCCAGCTTTCATATAATTTCCACACAAAGGGCATTTTTGGTGATTGTCGTAAGAGAAATCCTTTCTCATCCAGCCCTTACAATCTTCTACTGTACATTCCCAAACCTCTGTTTGTTCTTGGGCTAAAGGTTCTTGATTTCTTTTGCCGTAATAATACATACTAACATCACTATTCCTCTTACTATAGTATACCTTATAAAGGAGTAATGAATCATTTATATGCATTGGTAGTTTTTACAGCTTTATTTTTATAAATTCAAGAATCAAAATATGTATTAAGTATATCTTGTCCCCATAGAAAAAACACCTCCAAGTGATTGTTAGGTCGTATATACCCGTTTTTTAACTTAAAGGTGTTTCTTATTTGTCTCACTATTAGGGGTCAGTCCCTCTTCTGCGACAAGGCTTCTTTTTTGTGATGTTTACTGGAAAGAGGTATTATGTTAACTATAATTGTATATCTTATACACCTTAAAAACAGAAAAAACTACCTTATGTGAGTAAGATAGTTCTTCTGGTGAATGCTCTAAATAGATGTATTTGACACCTTATAGTGTCTTGGGTAGTTTGCTCACGATATTTGATATTATTCAAGGTAGACAAGTTAAATATAACAAAAGGAATAGGCGGAATATTTTAATAATTACTTTACTTTGTAATCGTTTTCATATATACTAAGGATAGGTTGGATGGCATGAGTGGCTGTCATAGTATTTAGCGTAGGTGGGGCTGATACGAGGGAACAGGGCATAGAAGAAATGTCCTTTTTTATTTTTGTACAAAAAAAATATTCGATTATCTATGTCAGAAATCATAACAAAGTTATAGTTTTTTTATATCAATTTTTAGTAGTATAAAGATAGTTGATTGAAGATTCTGAAGAAATCTTTTTTGTATAAAGACAGCGTTCAATTGATTGAGCGCTGTCTTTGTGCGGTTTCCTATAAAATCCATTATGGTAACTAGACTTGTATATATTCTAAAAAAAAATTAGGCTTTTTCACTGTGTTTATCTTTTGTACCAAAGTAATTTGTCCCAATAACTCCTGTAATAATGATAATTGCCCCAACTAGATGATAAAGGTGAAATTGTTCTTTTAAAAAAATTACTCCTGCTAAGATTGTAATGAGTGTAGCAAAATTACTGAAGACACTCATTTTAGATGCTTCTATTTTTGATAAGGCGTAATTAGAAAGATAGGACGTGACTAAAGATGATAATAAACCTAGATAGACAATTGCAATCACAAAATCCAGGTGAACAAAAGGCTGGATAAATTGATGGATAGTGTTATTCATTAGATGATTTGTCAATGCCAAACCATTAAATGTAATAAAACCAAATAAAGTCATTATATATGTGATGGTGAATAAGGAATATCGTTGAGTTAAATTTCTAGCACATACATTGTATAGAGACGATACAAGTGCGGAAATTAAAATCAAACCACTTCCTAGTAGACTAGGATTTTTATTTCCTATATCGTTCATATACATAATATATATCACACCTACTACCGAGAAAATAATAGCTATCTTTTGACCAGATGTAGATGTTTCTTTTAAAAATATGCTCGCAAAGATTAATGTGAAAATTGGGGTTGTTGCTTGAATGATTCCAGCTTCAGATGATGATATGTTCACTAGTCCAAATACCTGAAAAGCAAAAAAGAGAGTGGGGTATAAAATAGCTAACAAGGCAATAATCCCTATATCCTTTTTGGTTACTTTTAATGATTTTTTCGTTAATACTTTTAAGATTGTAACCCCTATAAAAGCAATAGTAAATCGATGTGCTAATGCATCAAAAGGTGTAGCAATAATTAATGCAACTTTGACAAACATAAATGATAATCCGATAATAATGGCATAAGTAAGTGCTGCTATATATGCTTTTTTCTTTTCAGCCATATGAATGACCCCCTTTAGATTTACCCGGCCGGTTATCATTATAGTAAGAGAAACTAACAGTATCTACGATATAAAAAATACACATCTGTATCGGTACAGATGTGTATTTGGAGGAATACTATGCTTAAATATGAAACAATTTATCAATCCCTACTTCAAAAGATACAGTCTGGAGACTTTCCAGCAGGGGCAAAATTACCCTCAATTAGAGGCTTATCGCAACAATATATTTGTAATAAAAGTACAATATTAGCTGCCTTAAAACGATTAGAAGAGCAACATATTATTTATTCCATTCCAAAGAGTGGTTATTACGTCGTGGAACATCAGGTCTTCGAAGTACCAACATTTACTGAAGGCATTGATTTTGCAACATCATCTCCAACGTGGCATGCATTTCCTTATAAAGACTTTCAACAGTGTATTAATAAAGCGATTGATACATATCAAGAAGAATTGTTTCGTTATGGAACACCAAAAGGTTTATCTTTATTAATTACAGAAGCTAAAAAACTCTTAGAATCTTATCAAGTATTTGCGAAATCTGAACAGATTTTCATCACTTCAGGGGTTCAGCAGGCACTCGCTTTACTAAGCATGATGCCATTTCCAAATAATGGATCTGATATTTTAGTTGAACAACCTAGTTACCATTTGTATATGGATATGTTGAAAACATATGGAATTCGTACAATAGGGATTCCACGTACAGCACAAGGTATTGATCTAAAGCAATTAGAAAAAATATTCAATGAAGAAGAGATTAAATTTTTTTATACAATGCCACGCTTCCATAATCCTTTAGGAACGTCATATAGCAAAAAAGACAAAGAAGCTATTTTACAGTTAGCTTATAAATACAATGTGTATATTATAGAAGATGACTATTTAGCAGATTTTGAATATAACACAAAGAATGATCCTCTTTTTGCAAAGGATATTAAAGAACAGGTTATCTATTTAAAGAGCTTTTCAAAAATCATGTTTCCAGGTTTAAGAATTGGTCTAGCCGTTCTTCCTACCACTATTCTTAACACCTTTCAAAAATTTAGAACGACCATAGATATAGATAGCTCTATGATTTCACAAGCTGCACTATATCTTTATATAAAAAGCGGTATGTTTAAACATAATAAATTAAAAGTAAGTAGTATTTACCATAAACGTGCCGAAGTTCTTCATCAATCACTGCAAAATCATCTGGCTAATTACGAATCATCATCAGAAATAGTTATGCACGGTCATATTTTGCTACCTAAACAAGTAAATATGAAGTCATTTATTCATTATTTACATGAACAGCAAGTATATCTGGATTCAGTTGAAAGTAATTATCTAGCCAGCTTTCACAAAGAACGAGTTTTAAAGTTAAATGTTTCAAATGTTGAAAATCATCGAATTGAAGAGGGTGTCAAAAAAATTGCGAGTGCTTTAAAGAAAAGAGATAACTATTTTCTTTGATTTTTGATGTAGTTTAAATATCTAACACTGTTTAAGAAGAGACTTAAAAGTATTATTCTTGTAATAATGTACATTTTTCTTATGCGCCATTTGTATTTATTCCTACCGGTAATGGTGATTACGTTAACTAAACATGTATAGCATATAAGGTTAAAAACAGAAAAAACTACTGGAACGGAGGGAACCAGTAGTTTTTTCGCTGTTGATTAGTTGGGTTTTATGAGATGATGCCCCGTTTTTTCTTGAGTAGTTTGCTCAAGTTATCAATAACTTATGTATTAAAAGAAAAACCCACCTGGTTTGGGGACTGACCCCTGATTCCGAGACAGGGATCAAAACACCTTTTAAACAGCCAGTTGTCGGTATTGTACCGGTGACTAGTTGTTTAGTTTAGTTTGAATACGGATATGGTTATAATAAGTAACGTAGCTTTCGACAGTTTGTTCTACGATGGCAGTCGTAGTACATGTTAACTCGTCGAGGTAAAACGTTTCAGACTTTAGGCTGGAATGAAACGATTCAATGGAGGCATTATCTGCAGGTGTCCCTTTGCGGGACATATTCATGATGATGCCTCTTTCTTTGACTTTTCGTTGATACGCATATGATGTGTAAACCGAACCTTGGTCGCTATGCAACGTACATCCCTGAGGTAAAGAAGGGAGTTGACTTAATGTATCTAAAACAAACTCTACGTTTTGACAATCCCTCACTGAATACGCAATGATTTCGCCATTAAATAAATCTTGAATACTTGAAAGATACAACTGTTTAGGTCCAAAAGGCAAGTAGGTAATATCGGTAACCAGCTTTTGAAGAGGGCGCTCTGCTCGGAAATTACGGTTTAACACGTTTTCTGCAACCTGATAAGGTTGTCCTGTTTGTTTCCGTTTCTTCCTTTTAACTCGGCATTGCCAACCGTATTTCTGCATGACACGCTGCACTGTTTTATGGTTGATATGCATGGTTTGATTGAGTAACGCTGTAATTTTTCGATAGCCATATCGAAATTTATGTTTACGGCACTGTTCACCAACTTTTCCTTCTATCCATTTCTTCCTCTTTGTTTCTTCTCCTTGCTCATTTTTCTGCCAACGATAATAAGTTGATCGAGGAATACCCAGACACTGACAGATTTGAGAGATAGGCAGTTTCTCTTTTAATTCTTCTACTAAGTTCAATACAACTTCTGGTACCACTCCCTTTCCAACTCTTTATACTTTTTTAAGACTTCAATCTGTTGTTTTAAATATCGATTTTCAGCTTCTAACTTTGATGGAGTATCTTGAGAATGAGCCCCTTTTCGAGGGGTATATGTTTGCCCAACGGGCTGTGCCAGGCGATAGGATTCTCCATCTCTATGCCACCTCATCCATGTTTTGAGCTGTGTATAGTTGCGGATCTGTAAAGTTTCCATAACTTCTTTAATTGGTACTCCTGCCAATCTCATTTCAATTGCTTTTAATTTCACTTCTACTGGATAGCTAACTCTTCTTCCCATAGAAAAAACACCTCCAAGTTATTGTTAGGTACTACATACCCGTTTTTTACTTAAAGGTGTTTTTTTATTTGTCTCACTCTATGGGGTCAGTCCCCTATTCAAAGGTTTTTTTATGCTTTTCTAATTATTAAACGTATGCTAACTCTTTAGTGCTAGCAAAAGGAATATCAAAGTGATTAAAAACTTCTACTAAAGCTTCCGTAAGATGCTGTAGTTGTTCTTCAGAATGATTAGGAGTAACATTCACTCTAAAGCGTTCCGTCCCTACTGCTACTGTTGGTGAATTGATAGGTTGTAAATATACACCATGAATTTTTAATAATCTTTGAGCTGCTTCTTTACACTTAGATGCATCACCTATTAGAACAGGTAGAATATGTGTTTCACTGGAATCCATGATAGGAATGCCCGCCTTGTTTAAGCTTTCTCTTAAAATATTAGTTTTATTTTGTAAAGCTGTTCTCTCTACTTCAGAGTTTTTTAAATGTTCTATGCTTGTATGACAAGCAGCTACGACTGCTGGAGGTAATGAAGTTGTAAAGATAAAACCAGATGCAAAAGATCTTACAGCATCTATTAGTGAGGCTGAAGCAGTTATATAGCCGCCAATGATACCAATTGCTTTAGCCATTGTTCCTTGTATAAAATCAACTTGATCAGCGATTCCTAACTGTGCAGCAATACCTGAGCCTCGAGGTCCGTACATTCCAATAGCATGAACTTCATCCAAGAAAGTAAGCGCATTATACTTCTTGGCAAGTGCTACAATCTCCTTAATTGGTGAAATATCTCCATCCATAGAATATACAGATTCAAAAACAATAATTTTAGGTCTATCAATAGGTTGTGCAGCAAGTAATTCTTCTAAATGAACAACATCATTATGTCTAAAAATATCCTTATCAGCTGAAGTACTACGAATACCATTAATGATTGATGCATGGTTTTTTTCATCTGAAAAGATTATACAATTTGGAAGTATTCTTAATAAACATTGGATTGTTGCATCATTTGAACCGTATCCAGTAGGGAAAACTAGAGCTGCTTCTTTACTATGCCATTCAGCTAAAGATTCTTCTAACTGAGTGTATTGATAATGAGTTCCTCCAATATTTCTTGATCCTCCAGATCCAGCACCATACATTTCAATAGCATTGTGCATTGCTTCTGTTACTTTTGGATGTTGTGACATTCCTAAATAATCATTACTACACCAAACAACGACAGGTTTTCCATCTTGGGTACCGTCTAAATTTGCTAAAGGATATTGACCACTTATTCTATTAATCGTTACAAACTCACGATATTGACCACTTTTTTTTAGATCCTCTAACTTGTTTTTTACAATCATTTCGTACATATCATATAATCCCCCTGCAGAACTGTGAAAAATTTCTTTATCAAAAAATACAATAAATTCCTTGGTTATTTTTTGAATATATTCACTATAATAACAATTGGGCATTATTGTCAACTTGGATTTAAATATTAATATAATATTGAAAATTCTAATAAACTATAAAAGAGAACCTTTTTAAAGCTTTTTATTATCTGTTTTAACAGATAAATATCACTTAAATATTATATATAATATAACGTTATTTATTTTCTGATGAGATATAGGTAGAAAGGCTTTAAAAAATAGAAAATAATTAAGAGATTTATAATGTCTGTTTTTTAGTGTTGGTGAATTAAATAATTATATATTCTTATTTTGAACGACTTAATCATAAAATACAGGAAAAAACCAAATTTATATATATTACCTTTTATAGATATTATTTCTTTTTATTTGTGCTACTATTTAAGAAGTTTATTCTATAATCTTTTTTTATTGAAAAGGAGTTCAGCATATGACTAACTTTATGTACATCTTTTGCTTATTCGCTTGGGGGCTAAATTTTATTGCTGTAAAAATTCAAGGTACCCCTATTAGTCTGGAGCTTTCTTTAACGTACAGGCTTTTAATTACAGCTGTCTTATTCATAATTTTAAGCGCATGTCTACGACCTAAAGACAAACCAAAAAGAAACGATATACCCTTTATTGTTATATTTGGTATCTGTAACTTTATGTTAAGTTATCTTTGCCTTTATTATGCAACAATCTTAAGCTCAGCTGCCATGGTAACATTAATCTTTTCTTTAAAAGTCATTTTAACCCCAATTGCACTACGAGTATTTTTAAAAGAATCTTTTCATCCTCGCATTTTATTGGGAGGGATACTAGGTGTTCTAGGAGTTTGTATTTTACTGTACCCAAGTATGGGAGATATTCATAGTTTCTCAGATTTAAAAGGAATATTAATTGCTTTATTAGGTACTATAATAACGGCTATTGGAGACGCTACATCAGCTAGAAACGCTAAGAATAAAGTAAATCCTTTATATGCAAATGCTATAGGTTTTACAGTTGGAGGAATATTATTAGGTACATTTGCACTCTCTAAAGGACAAGTAATTAGCTTTCCTCATTCTATTTCCTATTGGTCTGGGTTACTTTATCTAACTCTTATTGCTTCGTTTGGTGCATGGTTATTTTACTTGAAACTGGTCGAACAAATTGGTGGTGCTAAAAGTGGTTATATGGTAGCGCTTTTCCCTGCTATAGCAGGAATTGCATCAGTAGCAATTGGTGAATCAGCTCCATCTGTTTATCTGTTAGTGGGATGTATCTTTAGTTGTTTAGGGGCTGGTATAGCTTTAGGTATAGGATCTTACATATCTAAAATAAAAGTTAAAACAAATTCAATAAATAAATAATGAGTATAGTAACATATGTTCCATCCATTTTTCTTTTTTGGATGTTATATAAACAAAAGCGCTTGGGACTCTTAGTCCAAGCGCTTTTGTTTTCTCGGTGAATATTTTGAATTTTGTATTATACGAGATATATCGTAATTGGAAATGGTGAGGTTTTGCAAGTATCAAATTTAAATTTATTTCGCATGAAAATTTAATCCGTTGACTAATGTATCATGAAAGACAAATATAGTTAAGTTGAATTTAAAGCCTCAGTAGCAAAAATGTTTCATTTGGGACACATTCTCTCAAAAGTCATTGCAAAGACTTAATTAAACCGTGTCCATGAAACTATACTAACTCCACATATCCTAATCAATATTATCAATTATTTGTTGAACAATTTTCCCGGCAGATCTCCCATTTGTATAAATTAACTCTACATCAAAATCAAATAGATTGTACGCGAAATGAATAATAAATTACTTGATTTATCCTCGTGTTATAAATATAATGTAACTTAAGTACGCGAAAGGAACACAAAAAACCTAGAAATATAATTTTCTATTTTTGTTTGATTTTATTCAATATATTTCCTCTATACAAAAAAAGGAGATTCACTATAATGAAGTTACATCTTGAAATAGAGACTGTATTCTTTAAATGTCTAGGAAATATATGTAGAGAGATTTTAAATAACATCTTTTGAAAACGGTATCATTTTATTTTAAAGAATAAACATGGGAAACAATTAAGTATTTTCAAAAATACACAAATGTCTACAGCCATTGCTACTTCATGTTTGAACAAAGGATAAGGCATGTCTCTATATGCAGGGAGGGAGGAAGGAAGAAAAAATACATCAGGTTATCATTACACATTCGAGAAGCATGAACAAGAGAAGTGAGCGTTTCTAAATTAGTATGCATGTTAGACAAAAAACTGGATGCCAAGAAAGCCAAAAAAATAAGTATATTTTTTATAGCAAAATTATGAAAACGCTTTATTTGAGGGGGAACTACTATGAAAAACGTACGATTACCATCTATGTTAGAGATCATTTGCACATTGGGATTATTTTTAGGCATTGTCTTTTCTTTTACTGTAATTTTTGACTTACCTATACAGCTAGCGTTGTTTATTTCATGGTTCCTTGTCATTTTACTTGGATTACGTTTGGGACACCGATACCAAGAATTACAAGGAGCTATTACCAGTGGCATCTCGAATGGTCTTGAAGCTATATTGATTCTCGTTTCGGTCGGTGCTCTTATTGGGACTTGGATTGCAGGAGGAGTTGTACCAACACTTATTTACTATGGGTTAGAGTTTATCCATCCAAGTATTTTTTTATTAGCCACACTCGTTATTTGCTCACTTACCTCTTTAGCTACAGGCACATCATGGGGAACTGTTGGAACTGCTGGAATTGCTATGATAGCAATCGGAGAGGGACTTGGTATTCCTCTTCCACTTGTAGCTGGTGCTGTTCTTTCTGGTGCATATTTTGGAGATAAGTTATCTCCACTATCTGACAGTACGGTGCTTGCAGCATCAATGTCGAAAGTGGATGTAATTGCACACGTACGTGCCATGTTATATTTAGATATTCCTGCATACGTTATCACGGCTATTCTTTTTACTGTCACAGGGTTTATGTATGGAGGTAAAAATACAGACTTAGAAAAAGTAGAATTTCTTAAGACTTCATTACTTAAAACCTTTGATATTCATGTTTGGATGCTGATACCTGCCGTATTTGTAATTCTTATGCTTGCATTAAAAAAACCCTCTATGCCTACGATTGTTATGGGGGCCTTTCTTGGAGTGATTTGGGCTTTTGTGTTCCAAGGCATGAATATTGCCGATGCTCTTGGTACTGCTTATGAAGGTTTCTCAATTAATACTGGGATCGACTTCATAGATACTCTCCTAAACCGGGGAGGAATCGAAGGAATGCTGGGGTCAGTGGTCGTAATTATTTTTGGGTTAGGATTTGGAGGATTGTTGGAGCATTTAGGAGTATTAAAAGTAATTGTTTCTAAGTTTCAACACCGCCTAACATCAGCAGGGAACGTGACCTTATCTACTTTAATCGTTGCTTTTTTAGCAAATGTATTTGGTTGTGCTATGTACGTTTCATTAATTTTAACCCCTAAAATTATGGCAGAAAGCTATGATAAATTACACATTGACCGAAGAGTACTGGCTCGCAACTCTGAAGTTGGTGGGACATTAACATCTGGTATGATTCCCTGGTCAGATAATGGAATTTTCATGGCGGGAATTTTAGGTATCTCTACCTTCTCCTACGTTCCATTCATGTGGTTAAGCTTTGTTTCCATCGCACTTGCTATTATTTATGGCTATACAGGGAAATTTATTTGGTATATTAAAGGTAATAGTTCTGATACTAAAAAAATTTCTTAGAAATCTAGAAATTTTGTTCCATTTGAAATGCTAGCTTCATGAGATAGCGTCAATATTCTATCAAAGATTTTTTGAATTGTAGGTGGAATTAATACGTAAGCTGTTTGGAGGATTCCATGAAGATTTATCTAAAATTAAATATATAATTTTTCATTTATATAGGATTTCGCCTCTGAACCAATAAATTTATATTTAGAAGACACTCATAGAGAGTGTCTTTTTTGCCGGTATGTAAAAAATTAATTTATAGTGATTTTATAAAATATCGCAATAGGTTTACCTTTTAGTTTTAACGCACCTGTCATTTTTGAAGAACAGACGACCTTTTGAGCACCTGTTTTTTAGAATTTTTTCTTCATAATGGTAAATGGATTATTTGACTACTTCAATCTTTTTACATTAGAGGCCACTTATAGTGTATTCGACTTGTTAAAGTAACATCTTTAGTTAGAGTGATCATATGCTGTTTCTAATTGCTGTCTAGTTCTTTCCTCTTTCTCGCCCCCTATTGAGAGCCACTGTTTAATTTTCTCTAACCGGGAGTTAAATGCTCTTTAATATAAACCGGTTAATTGATATTCAAAGAAATGCTTTACTTTAATTTTTATAAATGCTCAGCATAGGAGGAAAAACCAAGTTATTGAAAGAGAAACCATTCTATTACCTCTTCCATGTATACGGGATATTTCCTAAAATTTATAACTACATGATTTAATTTCCAGTAATTTTATATGCCGGGGTAAACATTATTGATAACATTGAATGGGGATTGAGCAAAAATACCTCCTATCCTAAACGATAGTTCTTAAAGAAATGATGATTAATAGTAGAAGGGATTTTATGAAGGGTGATTCCAGCATCAACTTCAATGACATATTGAACTGCTTAAATTGCTCTAATGCTTCCTTCTTCTCCTTTCCAGTATCCATTTGGAACGTGTTGAAATTCCCATGGCCTGAATTTACCTGGATAGGCATTTTCAATTATTCCATAGTAATTGCATCCATGTAGCTCCATGTTATTTGTAAATCAATATGCAGATCAGATTAAATTTCCGTTGTATAAGAAATAAAAAAGCGAATAATACTACTTGGTAAATAAAGGAATTTTCTATAGAATGAATAACGATATTTTACGGCTATTTATTACTAGAATTGCTTTGATATTGACACAAGTAGGGTGATTAGTATGTGGAAATCAATTGTTTCCTACCTTCCAGAATGGCCAGTTTTTGTACAAGCGTTTATGGTGTTTGTCATCCCGTATTTAATCTACAAATTATTTAGTGAGATTCGTAACTCAGAGGAAGAGCGATGAAAATGAAAAGATGGAAATCGAAAATGAGAAAAACAGGGGAATCCACTGACGAAAATGAAAGCAAACAGAAATCTGCGTCTCGAGATTCAATTAATCAGTTTACTGACGATCTCACTATAAATCTAGAAGTAATTAGAAAAGAAATTAGTCATAACTGGGACGTTCATTTTCGGGATTTTATTATAGGACGTACCGGTATCCAGGCATGTATTATTTTTGTGGAGGGACTATCAGATAAAGATCTCATTGATAAACATATTATGACATCATTGATGGTCGATTTTTCAGCAGAATACCAACAGGAACAGCCTTGTCTTTCAAATCAATTTATCAAAAACCAAGTGTTATCAATCAGTAATGTAGAAGAGGTCCATTCTATTAAAGAAGTAACATCAAAAGTTTTAACAGGCTCTACTGCACTTTTAATTGACGGATTATCACATGCATTCATTCTTGGTACAACTAAATTAAAAACAAGAACGATTGAAGAGCCCGTATCAGAAGCATTAGTGAGAGGTCCACGGGTAGGCTTCACTGAATCTTTAAGTGATAATACATCTCTTTTAAGAGGAAACGGGGACATTGAGAATTTGTCGCTCGTAAAATTTCAGGTAGGAAAGCGTTCCAAAAAAGACCTAGTTGTTGCTTATATAAACGAGATCGTTGATCCAGAATTAGTTGAAGAAGTAGAAAAGCGAATTAAGAAAATTGATCTTGATAATGTGCCCGAGTCAGGTTATGTCGAACAACTCATTGAAGACAATTACCTTAGCCCCTTTCCACAGGTACAGAATACCGAGCGTCCTGATCGCGTAATGGCTGCCTTGATGGAAGGTCGGGTTGCCATTTTATTAGATGGGACGCCTTTTGCTTTGATTGCTCCGGTTACATTTAGCATGATGTTACAGTCCCCGGAAGATTATTATGAAAGGTGGATTCCTGGTACATTCATTCGTTTTCTTCGTTATATCGCAGTGGTTCTTGCTCTTTTTACACCGGCTGTGTATATTGCGTTTATTTCGTTTCACCCAGGAATGATTCCCACTAAGTTAGCTATTTCCATTATAGGAACAAAGTCTGGAGTGCCATTTCCAGCCCTTATAGAAGCCTTATTCATGGAAGTAGCTATTGAAATCTTGAGGGAAGCCGGACTCCGATTACCAAAGCCAATTGGTCCAGCAATGGGAATTGTCGGAGGGTTAATCATTGGAGAAGCTGCAGTGCAGGCAGGGATCGTTAGCCCCATTTTGGTAATCGTAGTGGCGTTAACTGCCATTTCATCGTTTTCTATTCCGCAATATAGTGTAGGGATTACATTACGTATTCTTCGCTTCGCAGCCATGCTTTGTGCCGCCATCCTTGGATTATATGGCGTGGTTTTATTTTTCCTTTTCATGATGAGCCATTTAGTAAAACTAAAAAGTTTTGGTGTACCTTATATGAGTCCAGCTGTTCCTTATCGTTTAAGTGAATGGAAAGACTTGATGGTCCGTATGCCTCTTATGATGATGAAACGACGTCCAAAGATGACGCATACCAAAGCCCCTTTACGTAAAGGATAACCTCTCATGAAAGGAAGAGGAAAAATGATTCTTAGTCCAAAAGACACAATAACAACTCCTCAAACAGCTGTTATTGTCATCAATTTTACCCTTGGTACGGGAATTCTCACCCTACCCAGAACATCTGTTGAGAAGGTACACACACCAGATGTATGGCTAACGGTTATTTTAGGTGGGCTAATCGCGATGATGGCAGGGATAATCATGGTAAAGCTAAGTCTATAGTTTCCTGAAAAAACCGTTTATCAATACAGTCAAGAAATTGTAGGAAAATGGGTCGGCAGTTTACTTAGTTTACTTATTGTCGGCTATTTTCTAACAACTTCTGGATTTCAAATTCGTTCATTAACAGAAGTAACAAAGTATTTATTGTTAGAAGGGACTCCTACCTGGGCTATTGTCATGCCATTTATGTGGGTGGGAATCTATTTAATCGTGGGAGGAATCAATCCGATTACTCGTCTATTTGAAATTATATTACCTATTACGGTTGTCATTTTTTTGATGGTTACCTTTATGAGCTTTAAAATATTTGAACTGGATAATTTACGCCCGGTTCTTGGGGAGGGAATTATCCCTATTCTCAAAGGGATAAAGACAACGAGTCTGGCATATACTGGACCAGAAATTATGCTACTACTTGTGGCGTTTATGAAAGAGCCGAGTAAAGCAGTAAAAGCTACTTTAAGTGGAATTTTTATGGCCTTAATTTTTTATATGATAACCGTTGTAATGGTCTTGGGAGCGTTATCAGTTGATGGAGTAGTTACGAGAACATGGCCAACACTTGATTTGATACGAAGTTTTGAATTAACCGGTTTAATCTTTGAACGGTTTGATTCCTTGTTACTGGTGGTATGGATGATGCAAATGTTTACTATCTTTACTATGGCTCATTATGCTGCTGCTCTGGGGCTGGCTCAACTTTTCAAAAAGAGCATCCATCCATTTATATATGGTGTAATTCCAATTATTTATTTAATTTCTATGACTCCCAAAAATATTAATGACGTATTTAAGCTTGGGGATATGGTGGGTACTCTTGCATTATTTTTATTTGGCTTACTTCCATTGCCTCTTCTTATTGTCGCAAAATGGAGGGGAGGAAAATAATGAATTTAAGTCGAAACAATATACGCTTTCTCTCAGTTTCGCTCCTTGTCCTTTTGCTCTTTCCTCTGACAGGCTGCTGGAGTAGTCATGAAATTGAAGAGCAAAGTTTTGGGGTAGGGGTGGCATATGATAAAGATAAGGAGTCTATGGTTGAAAAAGAATTTGATGAACAAGCAGAGGGATATCCAAAAAAGAATCTGATTACGTCAACCTACCAACTGATCACCCCACAAGTAGCAAGTTCAACAACTAAACAAGGAGGACCTCAGCGAAAATCTTACATGAATGTGTCTGAAACAGGAGATTCTGCTTTTCAAATAGTTCGTGAATTATCCTTAAGAAGTGATGCTCCTTTAACCAGTCCCCATATGAAAGTGATGGTTATTGGTGAGGCCCTTGCGCGATCATATAGTTTGGAACAATTAGTGGATCAAAACCTTCGTGACAATGATTTTAGACCAAGTTGTCTTGTACTTATTAGTAAAGGGAAAGCCAGCGACACACTCGAATCGAAAACAGGAGGAGAAATCCCAGCTTTACGTCTGGCTGGAATGATAGACAATACCTATCGAACAACGAGAATTTTACCTCCTATGTCTCTTATTAAATTAGAGAGTAAAATCCAATCAGGGTCTAGTTTTTTATTGCAAAATGTATTGTCAGCAAATGGAGAAATCAAATTTGCTGGTGCTGGGATAATTAAAGGGAAAACACATAAAATGATTGGTTTTTTGAATGAAGAAGAACTAGATGGTCTGACTTGGATCACAGGAAAAGGGAAAGGAGGTCTAGTGAAAAGCTTTGATAAAAAGACCGGTTAGCTGATCGTGTATGAAATAGAGTCTATGAAAAGTCATATAAAACCCCATGTGAAAGGAAATAACATCTCCTTCGATGTACACATTAAATCAGAGGGAAGGCTATCTGAGAATTGGGTGGTCTCAGGAAATCCTTTAAAAAATCAATTTTTACAGAAGGCACAAAAAACTTCAGAAAAAGAAGTAAAGCATTTGATAAGGAACGTAACAAAAAAATGCAAAAAGAATATGAGGTTGATGTTGCGGGTTTCGGAAATCAATTGAGAATTAAGCATCCTAGGGTATGGATAAGAGTCAAAGACAATTGGGATCAAACATTTAGTGAAGTTCCCATTAACTATGATGTAAAATTAACGATTAAAGATTATGGAACATCAGGATCAAAAAAGTAAACCTCCAAGTTTAATTTTGCTTGTTTTAATCTCAAAAATGAAAGAAAGCTCAAAGGAATAACCTTTAGGCTTTCTGAAAAGTATTCATCCTATACTTATTTAAGAGCTTCTTTTAATTCTTTTCCGGGTTTAAACGCAGGAACTTTTGAAGCTGGAATCGTCATTTCTTCACCAGTTTGGGGATTACGTCCAGTACGAGCTGCACGTTCACGTACTTCAAATGTACCGAATCCAATCAATTGAATTTTTTCTTCATTAGCAAGTGTATTAGAAATCGTTTCAAACAACGCATCTACAGCTTTTTTAGTATCTTGTTTCGTTAGTTCTGATTTTGTTGCAACTGCATCGATTAATTCAGCTTTTTTCATATGTAAATACCTCATTTCTTATTGCATATATAGTATGTATATGTAGAACATATCACAGTCTTTATAAAATGTTCAAATATAAGCACTCATTTGAGGATTTAAAAAGTTATCTAATAAACTAGATGCTGAGATTTGCTTTAAGACAAAATGAACCCTATTCAAGACAGAAGAAAATCGTCAAAAAGGGAGCTTTTCTCAATAAGAAAAAAGCTTCCTTTTTGATGAGTTTCTCCTATTTTCAAATAGATGTAACCTTTGCATCAGAATATTTATTATTTATTCAGTCTAGATGACCTGTAATTAAGAAGGGTTTTTCCTTGTACTATGCTAAAACCTATTAATCCTCCAATAATAGCTGGAACAATCCAACCTAATCCTACTTTGTACATAGGGAGAACTCTAATAAAGAAACTATTAATAGATGAAATGTGAATACCACCCGTATTTAATCCATCAAATAGACTAATAATAAATGTCAAAAGTAAGCTCCCTTGATAAACTTCAGTTTTTCCTTTAAATAAAGGATGAAAAAAAGTTAAGAATATCAATACAATAGCTAATGGATAAATAGCTGTTAATAGAGGTATAGAAATAGCAATTAACTGTGTTAACCCGATGTTAGCAACGATTGCACTAAAACCACATAGACTAATAGCAAGTATTTTATAAGGTACCTTTGGAAATAGTTTATGAAAGAATGAAGAACAAGAAGCAACAAGCCCTACACTAGTTGTTAAACAAGCTACCGTAATCATTAATCCTAATAGTATTCCACCGTAAGCTCCAAAATAATAATTCGAGACTTTTACCAAAACAGTACCTCCGTTATCTAAGTGTCCAAGTTTTTCTACACTTGAAGCACCCATGTAAGAAAGAGCCGTATAAATGGTTATTAGGATAATCGCAGCAATTCCTGTTGCCTTTGCACAAATAGTCATAATGTGTTTTTTTGTTTTTGCGCCTTTCTCTTTAATAGCATTAATAATAATAATTCCAAAAACAAAAGCTGCAAGAGCATCCATCGTTAAATAACCTTCCTGAAATCCCTTGAAAAATGAGTGAATTTTATAGTTCTTCGTAGGTGCCTGAAAATCCCCAATCGGATTAATAAAAGCCACCGCTACAAGAATTCCAATAAATGTTAACTTAATAGGTGTTAGGAATTTTCCGATAATATTGATAGTTTTAACAGGGTTTAGTGAGAAAAAGCATGTGATGCTAAAAAAGATGATGGTGAAAATAAATAAAGGTATATGGTCTAGATCTTCCGCCAAAAAAGGTTTGACGCCTATCTCAAAAGAAACGGTTCCTGCTCTTGGTATGGAAAATAAAGGACCAATCGCTAAATAAAGTACGGTTGTAAATATAAGAGCAAACACAGGGTGTACGCGACTTGCTAGTGACTGTACGTCATCTTTCCCTGAAAAACCAAATGCTAACACACCAAGTAACGGTAACCCAACTCCGGTTACTAAAAATCCGGCATTAGCTGACCAAATATTTATTCCTGCTGATTGACCAAGCATTGGTGGGAAAATTAAATTTCCTGCCCCGAAGAATAGAGCAAATAACATTAAACCAATAACTACTATAAATGAAAATGGCACTTTATCCGACATATAAAACCTCCATAAAATAACAACTTTCACTATTTTTATATAAATGAAACAAGAGGCCGAAAGAATGTACAGGGTTTTTTAGAGAACTTTTCGGCCTTTTTCTGTTTTGGCTTCTCGTGGCATTACGATAAATAGGAATTCGACTTTCCCTATAGCTCTCGAACATATGAGAAAAGAGAAAAAGATGCCCTAGGCATCTAATAAAACAAGTAAAATATCTCAATAACATCGTTAAAATAAGCTCTTGCTATTATAAGTAAATTCCTTTTTTTACGAGTTTTCCTATTCTAAATTATGCCCATGAGATAGGATGGACTTAAATCTTAAAATCTTTACATTTTGAATGAACACTCTTTCTTTTGTAGATATATCTAGTTTAGCTAACCTTACAATTTCATCTGGATTATTGATGGATTGGATGACTATAGAATTATTGATTATTTTATTGTTTTTTAATATAGAATAGTCTACCGTAAAGATCTTTAACTTTCCTACCTTATTTTTTACCATAACAACTATCTCCACATACTTATAAAATACTGGTACTAGAAATCAATTTTTATACAACTTTTTCTTTATCTAATTGAGATTCTATTGTTCTCTCCCTTAATCTCATTTCTTCATTTACTTTGGTGGCTTCCTTGAGGTATTCTGTCTTAAATCCACTCTTTACAGCCCAAACATAAAAAACAAGAGACAAACATGTAATGATCAGCATGTCCCAACCGTATGGAATAACATTTATTCCACCAAATTTTTCACTTCCTAAATATGAAATAACTATCATACATAATAAGTAAGTAACCATCCAAAGTCCTGCTAGGAAGTTCTTTTGAAATCCCTTCCATTTCAACTTTGCTTGATAATAAAAGTATATAGGAAGACCCATTATAATAATGAATAACACCTGTCCTGTAAGTGGCCATCTCGCCCAGTACAGAGTTAATGACGCAAATATAAAACCCAGTGGTGCAATAATACTTAATCCTTTTAGACGTAATGGTCTATAGAATTCTTTCCCCGTTCTTCTTAACGTCATAGCTGTAACAGGCCCTGTAATATAAGAGATTAATGTCGCAACTGAAATAATTTCAGCTAATACACCCCAACCTCTAAAGAGAAATAAAAAAATGAATGATACTGCTAAATTGAAAAACATTGCTTGACGTGGCACACCATAAATAGGATGCAATTTCCCTAAAACACCAGGTAAATATTTATTCTTTTCCATACCGTATATCATACGAGATGTAGTAGCCGTATAGGTGATTCCCGTTCCAGAAGGAGAAACAAATGCATCAGCGTACAATACAATCACAAGCCAGTTAATACCTAAAGCAATAGCCAAATCAGCAAATGGAGAGTTGAAATTAAGGTGACTCCATCCATGAACAACCATAGAAGGAGAAACTGCCCCAATAAATGCCACCTGTAATAAGATATAAATAACGGTAGCAATTAGAATCGATCCTACTACAGCTAATGGAATAGAACGCCCAGGATTCTTTGCTTCTCCAGCCATATTAATAGGGCTTTGAAAACCATTAAATGCAAATACAATACCGGACGTTGCTACCGCCGTCAGTACGCTTGCCCAACCATTTGGCGCGATGCCTTCTCCAGACGTAAAATTTCCACTATGAAAACCGGCAAATAGAAGTGATCCAATTGTTAAGCCAGGAATCACTATCTTAAAGATTGTGATGAGTGAATTTGCTTTGGAAAAGAGACTTACTGTCCAATAATTTAGTAAGAAATAAATAAGTAATAAAGCAGAAGCAATGCCTAATCCAGGTAAAGTAAGCGTGCCATTTTTCACTAAACTACTTGTCCACTTTGCCCATTCCCAGGGCCAAGAACTCATGTATTGTACAGATGCAACAGCTTCAACTGGGATAACAGATACAATAGCAATCCAGTTTGCCCAAGCAGCAATAAATCCAAGAAATGATCCATGAGAATATTGTGTATATTTAACCATACCTCCTGCTTCTGGAAACATAGATCCAAGCTCACTGTAAGAAAGTCCAATAAATAAAATAACAATCATACCGATAATCCAGGAAATAATAGCAGCAGGTCCAGCAATTTGAGCTGCTCTCCATGCCCCGAATAACCAACCTGAACCAATGATTGAACCTAGTCCAACCATTGTTAAAGAAAAAGTTCCCATCCTGCGATGTAAATGATTCATTTTTTAACCTCTCTCATATAAGTTGTAGTAATTATAGAAAGACTATTACATCCTCCAAAATCCCTTTCTTTATAAGGGAAGGATTATAGTAGATATTGTAGTCTGCTTAGCTTCAAAAGGAGTGGATACATCAGCGTAATTCGAAGAGATAGTGATACTCCTTTAAGTCATTAATAAGGATACAATGAGAGCAACTTTTTTTCTGTAGTTAGTTTATAAATATCTTCACTCCATTGAAGTGGAACTAAGAAAAGATAAACTAGTATTAAACGCTTTCATTTTTCTCCAGCGACATCGTATCTTTAATTTATACTAGGAACTATATAATCATACAGAAAACGACAAAAATTAAAAATTTTCTAAATTATTTTTTGTGAATGATTCGATAAGAAAGAAGTGCTTATTCTCCATTATTTAGATATAGAAACATTTAATGTTATCATATATGGATTTAAATATTTTTTACATATAAATAATTTAATGGATATTATTGGTTTTTTATGTAGATTTTTGTTTAATTCTGTAGTTTGTATCATAAAATGAGGCTTAATAAATCTTTGTTATTAGTTTAAATTCATATATTACTTTTATTAAAAGAAAAAGATAATAAGGTAATATAATACATTTTCGAGATGGGAATTACTCCAGCAAAAAATTCTCTTATGGAGATAATTTTTCACCCAAATACAATTAATTAATAACCATTATTAAATTGAAAGATAATTTAAATTAGGAGTGAGAAAATGAAGAAAATAGGGCTGATTAAGGGTCTAGGCAAATTTGGACGTGTCACATTCCCTAGTGAACTACGACGAACCTTAGGGATAAAAGGCAGTGAGAGTTATGTGGAAATGTTTATAGAAAATGAAACAATAATTATCGAAAAATGTGGTGAAAGTAAACCCTGTGCTATCACTGGTAAGGTAAGTGATAAAAATAAAGTGTATCTAGGTAATATCGTGCTAAGCTCAGAAGGAGAAAAGATTTTATTACAACAATTAATTGATATGAAAAAACAGATTGAATGACCATTCTTTCATTTTCACCTTCTAGGAGCTACATTCCTTTCAAAATATTTGGGTCGGCTCTTACGTTGCAATGCGACTTACTACTGTATTATATTCACACATTAATATGCTAAGGTTTCATATGTAGACTTATATAAAAGTGGTTATAAAAAACCAACACCAACTCCTGAAGTTTAAGATCAAGTATAGGCTTATAGCTCACATGTAATTAAAGATATCAAAAGATTAATTAAAACAAATAGGACCTTGAGAGGAGTAAGTTATATATCTTGCTCTTCTCAAGGTCTTTTTTTATTAATAAATAAAAATTACTTTTCTACAGCCACCCTTGGTTTTTCTTTACTTGTTGTTTTGAGTATAGAAAGTGACATGATTATAAATGAAGCCACACCTATCATTCCTAGAACAAATAAATAGCTTTCGATAGCATGCCCTGCAAAGTAGAAGATGTTACGTAGACCTTCTACGCTATATTTAAAGGGAACCCATGAATAAAACCAATCTTGAGTTACTGTAGGTAGAAACTCTGGAGGTAAATTTAATACCGGAATTGAGAAGAGAAAAAGTAAGATAAATAGTGGAACCCCTACTAATCCTAACCAATTTAAAATAGCGTTTTGAAGTAAATAAAACATAAATGCAGTAAAAAGTAAAAATAAGAATGTTGCCTGGAAGTCAGATATATTAACGTTTAATACATTATCAGTAAATAAAAGGACTGTAGAAGCAATGGCTGTTGCAAATAGTAGTCCTGCAACTAATTGAGCTAAAACAGATCGGGTACTTATACGGCCATTTGTAACCTTCTTCATAATAACAAAATGAATAACAGAACTAATAATGACCGCGATCCATATTATCTGTGTAAATAAAACAGGAGCATTCCCATTGGCTGTGTGATCTCCAACTTCGTTAATGGTTTCATTCTTCACAAGTAAAGGGCTGCTCAAAAGTTTTGCTTGCGAAGGAGTAATAGTAGCTTTTTTAGCTTCTAACTGGGTAAAAACTGTATCCTGAATTTGACCATTTATTTTAGAAAGCGATTGATCGATAACCTGTTTTGTTGTATTAGCAGCCGTGTAATGCATTCCTTGATTAATAATTACCTCTATCTCTGGCTTTTGTGGTGAAGGGGATTGAAGTGACATAATTTGTTGAGACATGCTCTCTGGAATGACAATAGTCGCATAGTATTTCTTTTCATTCATTGCACTGATAGCTTCTTCTCTTGTGTCAATCACTGACCACTTAAAGGGAATATCTTTATTATCTAGTAACGCTTCTCTATATTCCTCACCAGCATTTAGTTTTGTCTTATTAGGCAGTTCAGCACCTTTATCATTTACCACCAATGCAACAGGCAAGTCCTTCGGAGTGGGATTAACAATTGATCCTATGAAAGCAATACTGAAAATCATAACGACAATGATAATTCCTAGTAAGCTCCCCCAAAATCTTTTTTGTGAAAAAAAACTCTTAAATACGCACACGTAATCTCCCTCCTGAACATCTTGTTTTCATCGACAGAGCGTTGCATAAGAAACGCCCTGTTATATACAATGTAATTATATTCCTTATTCTCACATACTCAATAATCAATATTGCGCTATTTGTTATATATACAACACATGAGTCCTAAGTGTTAATTAAAAATGAAATCATAGACAGGTGATGAAAAAATGTTAAAGAAAACAGATTTGCGTGTTATTCGAACACGAAAAATGATTAAAGAATCGTTTATTGATTTAATTCAAGAGAAAGGCTATGAATCTATTACCATTAGGGATATTGCAGACAATGCATTAATTAACAGGGCTACCTTTTATCTTCACTATGTAGATAAGCAAGATTTGGTGGATAAATTAATTGACGAAGTTTTTGAGGAACTAACAGATATTATTAACCCTTGTATATACATTCAAAAGAAAAGGGTGAAAATATCAGAGTTTCAATCAATGATTGAAGCTATATTCACAAATATTTTCCACCATGCTACTTTTTATCAAATTATGTTAAGTGAAAAAGGGGTACATGGATTTAATGGCAAAATGCAAGGGGTTATTCTAGAGAAATTCAGAAAAGAATTCGCCACAATAAATTTACAAGAACAAAAATTTTCAACTCCTCCAGAATTATTAATACATTTCATTTCTTCAGCATTGATTGGTACTGTAGAATGGTGGGTTAATAATGATTTAGTCTACTCTCCTAAACATATGGCAGTGCAGTTAGTTAGCTTAATTACAATTGGTCCATTACAGTCTTCAGGTTTTGAAATTGAAGCATAAGATAAAATTTAACTTGTAAAGAGTTCCAAACTTACTTCAATAAGTAATTTTAAAAACATTAGCATCACCTAGGCTTTTATAAAAAATGGGATTATATCTAGGATAACTTCTAGAAGAGATCTTGAATGCAGATAGATATAATCCCTCACACTATCATTCTCATCTTTTAACTTCATTTCCAAATGTAAATTTCATTTTTTAAATTTTTTTTTGTAACATTCTTTTTTGGTGAAAATGGTAGCGTTGTCATATGTTTTAACATTCAAAAAAGCATTTGAGTGTTATAGAGACATATTATACATAGTGAATTTCTCACTTTTAAATAAAGATTCATCTGCCCTAAAAAAACATCTAAACTTTCTTATATCTTATAGTCCACTTATTTTTTTAAAACTTCCCAAAAATACCTCCTGAAATAAGTCTTGCTTTGATTTTATTAATATAATTTTAAGCATAATAATGTACTTATCTTAGTGAATGAATAGCCTTTAGTTTACCTCCTAAAAGTCTTGTAAAATAGTTATTAAATTATTCTTAAATTTCAAATAAAGTAATTGACAACCCAAAATATTGTTTGTAGAATCCATTTGTAGCTGATTTTTTTACAAATAGAGGTAATTATAGGTTAATTTTCTTCCATTTCGACTTAGTGAAATTTTACCATTGTGAAAAAGGGGTGGGGAAATCGTCCGACGATTAAATAAGTTTTTATTATTTTAAAGTAGTTTGTTTTATTCTTCATGATAGTTACTTATATTTGAACAATGAGGGGAGAAATAAAAGATGTCAGACGATACTTTATATAAAAAATCATATTTAAATAGATTAGGTGAATTAAAGGAAAGATCGCCAAAGGTGGCAGCAAAATTTATGCAGTTTGAACATGAAGTCTTTAATACGGGTACGATTCCTTCTAAAACAAAAGAGTTGATTGCTATTGCCGTGGCTCATACAACAGGATGTCCATATTGCATTGAAGCTCATGTAGCTAAGTATAAAAAACTAGGTGGAACTATGGATGAGATTTTAGAAGCAGTGACTGTAGCAGCTGCACTTAAAGCTGGTGCTGCAATTAGTCATAGCGTAAACGCCATCAATGCCTTTGAAAGAGAGTAGAATTTTTGATTTTGTGATTTTAGAACACTAAAAAGAGGTGTAGACCGCATGGAAAAGTTGATAGACAATCCTACTATTCCAAAAAGTAATTATTCTTCAATGATAGACTTGTTATCACATAAAGTGATGATACATCCTGAAAAAGTAGTCTACACATTTTTATCTAATGATAACCAAGATGAAACTAATATTACCTATCAAGAACTTCATATGTATGCTAAGCAAATCGCTGCTTACCTACAACATTTAGGTTTAGAAGGACAACGAGCTCTTTTAATGTATCCATCGGGGATAGACTATGTTAAAGCCTTTCTAGGATGTATCTATGCGAATGTAATACCCGTACCTGTGTACCCTCCCGGGTTAAGTCGAAATATGGAACGTTTAAAAGCAATTATGGATGATTCAGCTACTAATATCATCTTGACAACTACTCAACTGCATTCAAAAATAAGTTTTCATTTCTCAGATGAACTATCAAATATGAATCTAAAGTGGATTCCGATTGACGATATATCTTATGATTATCGGGATCAGTGGTCACAACCAAAGGTAGATAAAGAATCTTTAGCTTTTTTACAATATACTTCAGGATCTACATCTTCTCCTAAAGGAGTGATGGTCACTCATGGTAATATTTTGCACAATGAAGCCATGATCAAAGCAGCTTGTCAGCATAACGAGGATACAGTCATGCTCGGATGGCTACCAATGTATCATGATATGGGGTTAATAGGTAACATTCTACAACCACTATATCTTGGGGCTAAATGTGTATTTATGTCTCCAATGGATTTTTTACAAAAACCTTTTCGATGGCTAAGTGCTATTTCAAAGTACAAAGCAACTATTAGTGGTGGACCCAATTTTGCTTATGACTTATGTCTAAAAAAGATTACAGATGAACAAAAGGTGCAGCTTGATTTGAGTAGTTGGGAAGTTGCTTTTAATGGGGCTGAACCCGTGCGGTATGAAACTATTCAAAAGTTTGCCCAGGCTTTTAAAGATTGTGGTTTTAAACTAAATCAATTTTTTCCGTGCTACGGTATGGCTGAGGCAACTTTATTTATAACAGGTAATGAAAAATTAACAAAGCCTGTCTCCAAAGGCTTTTGCAAAGAAAGTCTTTTAGAAAATAAAGCTATAGAGCGACCTGTAAGTTCTGAATATTCAGTAAAATTAATTGGTTGTGGTATGACTTGGCTTAATCAAAAAGTAGAAATTGTTAATACTGATTCCTTATCCAAGTGTGCATCAAATGAAATAGGTGAAATTTGGGTTAAAGGAGACAGTATAGCAAAAGGATATTTTGGACGGAAACAAGAAACAAATTATGCGTTTAATAATATAGTAAAAGACACAAATGAAAATGGCTTTTTAAGAACTGGGGATTTAGGATTTTTTCATGAAGGCCAGCTTTTTGTAACAGGTAGACTAAAAGATGTCATTGTATTAAGAGGGAAAAACTATTACCCACAAGATATTGAATTAACTGTGGAAAAAGCAGATCAAGCTATTATTTCAGGAGCCAGTGCTGCGTTCTCTGTTGATATTAATGGGGAAGAAAAGTTGATTATAGTTGCCGAAATTGAACGTAAATATAGGCCTAGACCACACAAAGAAAGAGAATTAAAAGGTTATTTAGACAGTGTTTTAAGGAACATCCGTCAACAAGTAATGGAGGAACATGAAGTTCAGCCATACACTATTTACCTTTTAAAGACTAGCAGTATACCAAAAACATCTAGTGGGAAAATCCAAAGAAGTGCTTGTAAAAACGCGTATTTAAATAATGGTTTAGAGGTGTGGCATAATTAAATTCGTTCTTTTCCCCCTTTTCCTAATAAACTCATCCTACTATGCATAATGTACTTACTATTGTTGAAGGAGGGATGTTAAATGGGAAATTCATATAACACAATTGTAATCGGTGCCGGGCAAGCAGGACTAGCTATTGGCTATTATTTAAAACAAAAATCTCTTTCATTTTTAATTATAGACTCTAATAGTAGAGTTGGGGACTCTTGGCGTCATCGTTACGATTCTTTAACCTTGTTTACACCTAGATCTCATAGCGCTCTACCGGGAATGAATGTAGAAGGGCCACCACATGGTTACCCTAACAAAGATGAGATTGCGGATTATTTAGAAAACTACAGTCGTTATTATGATCTTCCAGTCCAACTGAATACATCAGTTATTAATCTATTTAAAGAAAATAAGAAGTTTCACCTCGTTACCAGTAAAGGAAATTATGTAGCAAAAAATATAGTAGTTGCAACTGGTCCCTTTCAAAAACCCTTTGTACCAAATATGGAGAAAGATGTCTCAAAAGACATTTTCCAGATTCATGCAGCTCATTATAAAAATCCAACTCAATTAAAGGAGGGAACGACTTTAGTAGTGGGTGCCGGTAATTCAGGGGTACAGATTGCAACGGAGTTAGCCGAAAGCAGAGAAGTTTATCTATCTGTAGGTAAACAAATGAAATTCCTACCCTATACCTTACTGAATAGGAGTATTTTTTGGTGGTTCCAAGTGCTTGGAGTATCAAAAGCAACTATCCATTCAAAATTGGGGCAGTTTATGAAAAAAAATGATCCAATTATAGGAAAAGAGTTAAAACCACTGCTAAGTAGAGGAGCTGTTAACAAGGTTTCAAAAGTTTCAAAGGCAGACGGTAAGAGTTTAATTTGTCAAAATGGCGAGAAGGTCCAACCAGAGAATATCATCTGGGCCACTGGTTACCACAATGATTACGAATGGATTGAAGTCCTTAATATAATTGATAAAAACAATAATGTGATTCATGACCGAGGCATAACAAAAGAAAAGGGTCTTTACTTTCTAGGGTTATCATGGCAATACCGAAGAGGTTCCGCCTTATTATTAGGGGTTGGAGAAGACGCCAAGTTCTTGGCAAATCATATAACTTAATTGATATGAAAAGTTTTAGTGGGGGTCCTAACTATGGAAAACGATAAGATTTTTACGATGATAAGAGAGTCTATTTTAGTTTTTTCACCTTTAAAAGAAACGGATATTAAAATAGATAGCAATTTGTCCGGAGATTTATCACTGGATTCAACTGATCGCCTAGAACTTGTTTTAGATTTAGAGCAAAAGTTAGATATTAGCATTCCAACTGAGGACTATGGCTGGTGCAAAACGATTGAGGACGTTGTGTTGTTAGTAAAACAAATACAAGCTCAGAACACTAAGGAGGCTATTAAATGAACTTATCTACTCAGTTAAAAGAACTAGGATTATCCCCATTAAATACATTAGTCGGTAGTGCTCATAACCTTTATAAAATGCCTTTTGATACAGTAAATGAATATAAAGGTAGCGTTATCGCAGATAACTTTAACTATCATTATGAAAACAACGAATTTTATCGTGATTTATGTAAGAAGAAAAACATTAGCCATCAGGATATAAAGGGTTTTAATGATTTAGCGAAAATCCCTTTAATTCCAGTTCAAACATTTAAACAATGCGATTCTCACCTTCTTATGACATCGAAATTAAACGAAGTTGAATTCGAAATGAGAAGTACAGGGACAAGTGGGATTCCTAGTGTATCTCGTCGTGATCGTTTAACGATGGACAGTGCATTTGATAGTGTTGTAACTACCTATAGAGAGTTCTTTAAGTTCTCCAGAGGGATGGGATTATTCCTTTTCCCACCAACTGAAGAAATGCCTGAAATGGGAATGGTAAAAGCACTGAATGTTTTTGCTGGTTTATTAGATGGTAGCGTTAATTTAGTAAAGAAAATAACATTCAACCCCGAAAAAGCTGTAGAAGCCTTACAAAGTTGGGATGGAAAACATACTAGACATATAGTAGGCCCTCCATTTTTAGTATATAGATTAATTAAATATTGTATGGATCGTAATATTAAACTTAATTTAGAAAAGAATAGCTTTATTATTACGCTTGGAGGATGGAAAAGGTTCACTGGTGAAGAAATTCCACGAGCAGAATTTAATGAGCTTTGTCATGAATACTTAGGCGTTCAATCAAACAATGTAAGGGATATGTATGGATTAGTAGAAGCTAATATGCTTGCAGTAGAATGCCATAAACAAGAAAAACATATTCCACCATGGGTCCACGTTTCTATGCGTAACCCACACAATGTCTTAGAAGAAGTTGAATATGGAGAAAGGGGCATTATGGCTATTTATGATCCAACTTCTATTTCTTATCCAGGCTTCATTCTGACAGAAGATGTTGGCTATTTAAGAAAAGATACATCTTGTGAATGTGGTCGTAATGGACAGACGTTAGTATATATTTCAAGGATGCCAGGTGTAGAAGTAGGTTGTTGTGCAATTAACCTTGAAAAGTTTATCGAAGAAAAAGAAAAAGGCATGGCTATCAAAGGAGGAATTTAAAATGTTCAATGATATAATCTGTGACCATTTTATGAATCCTAGGAATATTGGTGAACTTACAGATGCGGACTATGTGATCGAAATCAGTAATCCTATTTGTGGTGATACAGTACACATGTATTTAAGGTTAAACCAAGGGGTTATCTCCGATGTAGCTTATAGAGCTTATGGATGCTCTACGTCTATTGCTACAGCAAGTATTGTTTCAGAAAAAATAGTTAGTATGTCTAAAGCTGAAATTTCGTCTATTATACGCGATGATGTTGTTGAATGGTTAGGTGAGTTAGAACCTTCACAGCTTCATTGTGTTGATATCGCTTTAAATATTCTAAATCAGTGCGCAAATCCAACAAAAAAGAAATTTGAACAGAAAGAATTTCTGGTTGAAGGGGAAGGTGCATTTTAACAATGCATACACCTATTTATTTTGACTATAATGCCACTACTCCTATTGATCCAAGAGTACTAGAAGGTATGTTACCGTATCTTCAAAATCATTTTGGAAATCCGTCGAGTACTTATTCTATAGGGTATCGCGCTAAAGAGGCCATTGAAATAGCACGTAAAGATATAGCTAATCTTATTGGTGTTGAGGATAGTAATATATTTTTTACAAGTGGTGGATCTGAGGCAAATTCCACTATATTAAAGGGCATAGCAGCTGAAAATTCAAAGAGGAAGCATATTATTACAAGTGCAATTGAACATCCAGCTATCTTAAAAACTTGTGATTACTTAAGAAAGCATCATGGATTTCAAATTACCACAATACCTGTCAATTCGGCTGGTATTGTGAATCTTAATGATATCGAAAGAGCTATAACTAGCCAAACAGTTCTTGTTACAGTCATGATGGTAAATAATGAAATTGGATCTATACAGCCTATAAAAGAAATAGGTAATCTGTGTAAAAAGCACAATATTCATTTCCATTGCGACGCAGTACAGGCAGTTGGGAGAATACCTGTTAATTTAAAGGAACTTCCAATTGATAGTTTATCCATGTCAGCACATAAAATTTATGGGCCTAAGGGAGTAGGGTGTTTATATTTACGTGAAGATGTGAATATTCCTCCTCTTATCCTTGGAGGATCTCAAGAATTTGGTATGCGTTCTGGAACAGAAAATGTAGCAGGTATTGTCGGTTTTGGGATTGCTGCAAAAATAGTTCAAGAAGATCTATACTTAAATTTTACAAAGATAGAGTACCTACGTGACTTATTCTTAACTAATCTCCAAGCAGAAATTGAGGATTGTTTAATAAACGGAGACATACATGCTAATGTTCCCTCCACGATAAACATTCAATTTTCTGGGATTAGAGGGGAATCCTTAGCCAGTATGTTAAATGAATTAGGAATTTGTGTATCTATTGCTTCCGCATGTAGCTCTACTTCATCAAAACTTTCACATGTATTAAAAGCAATTGGAAAGACAGATGACGAGATTAGAAGCTCAATTCGTATAAGTATAGGAGCACTAACCACTGAAGATGAAATAAATCAGCTAGTTAGATATTTAAAGCATTCTGTTGTGAGATTACGTTCTTTCTCACCTAAATATCAAATACCTGTATAGGAATATTAAAGTGAAAAATAATGATTATAAGGTAGTGAGACTATATGAATGAATTAGTATTTAAGCAGTTTAAAGTGGCAAAGGATTACTTTATAAGAAATGTAGAATCTATTTCTAAAGAAGTAGCAAGTGTTCAGCCAGATGGTTTTAACAATACAATTCATTGGCATGTTGGTCATGTATTAACATTCACTGAGCAATTAATGTTTGGCTTTCCAAAAAAACGACTTACCTTCCAGCAAACTATATCGAATTGTTTGGTAATGGTACAAAACCAGCTGATTGGAAGGATGAGGTGCCTAGCTTAGACGAATTGATTATTCAGCTCAAGGATCAGGCCATTCGTCTTCAGCAAATTCCAAATGAACAATTAAAGGAAACACTTCAAAAACCATTTATGGGATTTGAAACTTTTGAAGAATTAGCAGGTTTGGCCGTATTACATGAATCCAATCATTTAGGACACATTCAAGCAATGAAACGTGTTGTTGAATATGAAAATGTAAAAAACTAATCAATGTAGATACAAATAAAAATACCTTCTAACAGTTTATATTAACAAGTTCTAAACAAAAACAAGCATTTGTTTTCAAAGGCTTGTTTTTTTGTTTAGATAGTTCTGCTACGTCTGTATAGTAAACACTCTAATTATAAAGGAGATAAGATATATGACCATTTATAATAAACTAATTAGAGACCGCATACCCGAAATTATTCAAGAATTCGAAGGCGAGTGTGTGGTTGAAGTTTTAACAGAACAGGATTATTTAATAGAACTTCAAAGGAAAAGTCAGGAAGAATTAAATGAGTATTTAGCAGCTTCTAACTCAAATGAGGCTATAGAAGAACTTGCAGATTTATTAGAAGTAATCTATGGATTAACAAAGTGTCATGGATTTTCCATCGAAGATTTGGAGAGAGTTAGACGACATAAAGCTGATAAAAGAGGAGTCTTTGATAAAAAATTATTTCTAGTGGAAGTTCGCAAGAAGGAGTAAATTTAATCTCATTAACGTTGTGAAACAATATCAAATATACCGTCGGTAGAAGTATAGTTTATAATCATTTTACATACCTTTCTAGTTATGTAATTGTATCTAATTCACTAATATTATCCAAAAAACCTATTTAATTGATTATATTTCCATATTTAACAGTCGACATTTATTGGATAAAATAATTTTTGACAAACCCTATAAGCATTATCTGGTATTTATATTTTGGGATTTTTTATGAAAGGTCACTTAAAAGGCATGCGTATTAATACGCATGCCTTTTAAGATTTCTTATTTTTATTAAACACAATTTATTATAAGTAAGTTTACGTAATTACTTATCGATTTTTACTTAATTCTGTGTTTGGGTATAGAGGCTATCCTTGTATAGATAGGTCTGCACAGTTTCTCCACATCTATTTGATATAAATGGTGGGCAGCAGTACTTATTACAATGAAAGGGTGTATATATGAAAAAGTTACTATTTGTCGCGGTATCTCTCTTAACTATGATTTCTTTGGTAGCATGTAATAAGGATTCTGAATATAAGCAGATGAAACACGACATGGCAAACATGGACCATAACGATTCTTCAAAAGAAAAACAACAAGTTGCCGTACAAACCGATTGGAAGTTTGAACATTATCCTCAGGCTAATACAACCAATCAGTTAACAATCACAATCAAAGATAATAAAGGGAAGCCTATTTCCGAATTTGAGGTAAATCACGAAAAGAAAATGCATCTGATTGTTGCAACCAAAGACTTGTCAAAATATCAACACATCCATCCTACTTATAAGGGAAAAGGTGTGTTTACAGTACCTGTTACGTTTACTCAGGGAGGATCATTTAAATTAATTGCTGACTTTGTACCGAAAGGACAATCGGATACAGTTCAAATGCATACGGTTTCTGTTAAGGGAAATACATCAGCCCCTGTTAGCCTTATACCTGATAAGAAATTATTAAAAACTGTTAATGGAAATCAAGTGTCTCTTAAAATAGATAGCCAGCTAAAAGCGAATCAGGAAACTATGCTAAATTTTCATTTTGAAGACGCTAAAACCAAACAGCCTATTCAGGATTTACAACCATACCTTGGAGCTGTAGGACACGTTGTCATTCTAAATCAAGACGCAACAAAATATCTGCACGTACACCCAATGGATGAAAGGATAAAAGGATCTAAAGCTATGTTCCATACCACATTTCCTTCACCTGGCATCTATAAAATTTGGGGAGAGTTTCAGCGTAGTAACAAAGTCTTTATAGTTCCATTCGTAGTGGAAGTTAGTAAATAACTAAAAAAGAATCTGTCTCTGTGAGTCATTCGTCAATCATTCTTTCTGTATAAACTACTTCAGGTAAATTAGATCATCCAAAATGCACTTATATTACAATAAGGAACTACTGTTGGGGGACAGTAGTTCCTTCTGTTTTTAGACTGTATAACCTATACTTGTTCAGTTCAGTCGGGTAGGCAGGCACTCTCACGAGCGCCCGCCCCCCTAAGAACCGTACGTGACAGATTTCCCGTCATACGGCTCAAGCCTTCTTTTTATCCGAACAACTTATTTATTTAATACATGGTACATG
>NZ_JBVVNT010000017.1:0-20229 GCF_055810735.1 Priestia sp. ST2
CACATTTCCTCATGCAACCGACAGACTCGTTATCAAGAATGCCGTTTCGGATGGAGATCATCTTCGCGTCTAGATGAGTAGCGTTAGCTACACTGTAAGAAAGCGACTTCTTGTCGCACCATAATGTAGTTTATCGGTACCTATTAAATAAACGAATTAAGGTATGTTTCTTTATCACATATTAAAGCTTCAAGGTTTAGAGACTTAATTGTATCCTCAATATTTGTATCTTTAGCTAAAAGCAATGTTATAAACGAATCATAGATCCCCATAAATGCAAAATCTATATTTTCATCTGTGATAATTGACTCGTTAGGAGATAAGTTAGCTATTTCTAAAGGTGACATATCATTGACTTTAAATGAACCGTTTGTGTCGTGAATAGGTTCAGAAAAATATAAAGTATTTGCCCCTTTTGAACAGAGGATCTCTACTAAACTATTTAGTATAAACAACGATGTACGATCTTCTTCGGGGTAATAAAAATCTGGATTAGACTTAACATAAGGAGCTAATTTTTTATATTCATCACTAGGCACACCAGTAAGGTGTTGCAACGCTCTGAATAGTTCCTTGTAGGATTTTAAATTACATTTGGCCATTACTTTTTTCCATGATATTGGTTCTCCAAGTTTAAGCATTTCCTCATCACTAGGATATATATGCTGATAAGGATTTTCTCTCTTTGATTTATCCCAACCAGAGGGCATTTGAATAAAAGGGTGGAATAGAATAGCAGCAGAATTAAAGTCATTAGGTAATTGGGACAAAATAGGTAAATCTCTATCGATCCATATATAATCCAACAAAACGAGACATCTCCTTTGAATATACTTAGTTACGTACATTTTATATACAGAGAACAGTAATTTCTAGTCAACATAATCACCGTTATCGGAAATAATACACTTTAATAAACCGATATCCTTAAATATGAAGGATAATTCTAATAAAATATTTTTAGACAGATCTCATTAAAATTTCATTTATTTTCAATCTTGATTAAGTGGGTCTCTTCTTAATTAAATTGCGTCCAAGTTATCTTTACATACACTTAACCTTTTCCTTAATTAAACTTAATACATAAAATCTAAGATTAAGTTAGATTAATAGTTCAATATTAAATTTAAAAGAATGAGGTTGAGAAAATGAAAAAACGTTTAATCGGCACTGCTGTTTTATCTGTTGCAACGATTGCTGTATTAACATTCAGTACAACTACTCAATCAGATGCAAAGGCTGCTACTTCTTTAAACAATGGAAAAGCTAAAAATGTGATTCTCTTTGTTGGGGATGGTATGGGAACGGATCACCGCGATGCAATTCGTCTTGCTACGGTAGGAACAAATGGCAAGCTAGCTATGGATGACATGCCGGTGGAAGGAAGAGTTCATACTTCTTCTGGAAGTTCATTTGTAACCGATTCTGCTGCTGCAGCTACGGCCATAGCCTCGGGTGTAAAAAGCTATAATGGGGCGGTTGGCGTTAATATGAAAGGGAAACCAGTTCAAACTGTTCTAGAGAAAGCAAAACTGTCTGGAAAAGCAACAGGCCTTGTTACCACAAGCCAGGTGACAGATGCTACCCCTGCTGCCTTTGGTGCTCATGTTTCCAATCGAAGTGCTCAAAGTGATATTGCTAAACAATACCTTGAAAATAGTAAAGTAGATGTTATCTTAGGCGGTGGAGAGGATTATTGGTATCCAGCTGGAAGTCCAGGCTCTTACCCTGATGCTCCACCTGAAGATAAAGAAGAAGGTAGTAAAGGAACGAAGGGGAATTTAGTCAATAAGGCTCAGAAATTAGGTTATACGCATGTTGATAATGCTAATGAATTGAAATATGCAAAAGGCCAAAAAGTTCTAGGTCTATTTGCGAATGAAGAAATGTTCCAACAAGCTCCTGAGGGTGAAGGGGATGTCTACAACCCGACTGTATCTTTACGAGACATGACGAAAAAAGCTATTGATACGTTGTCTCAAAACAAAAAAGGATTCTTCCTTGTAGTAGAAGAAGAGGGAATTGATGAAATGGCTCACAATAATAATGCTTCCCTTACAATCAAAGCTGGACAACAATTAGATGATACAGTTAAAATGGCCAAAAAATATGCAAAAACCCATCCCGATACATTAGTTCTTGTTACGGCTGATCACTCAACTGGTGGTCTTTCACTTGAAACAACAGATAAAAATGACGAGTCTGGTGATGGAGTTTCTAAAGAAGATGGTCCTTTCAACATTGCTAATTCTAAAGAACAATTCATGGTAGATTGGACTACTGAAGGTCATACAGCTTCGGATGTCCCACTTAATGCAATGGGCGCAAAATCTGAACTCTTTAACGGTGTTTATGAAAATACGTATATCCACGATGCCCTTGTTGAAGCAATGAAACTTAAATGATTATATATGCATAGTCAGAATGGAAACTACTATTGAAAAAGGTTGGGAGCTATTTCCCAATCTTTTTTTACTTATAACATTTGCATAGATAGTACAATCTCACTTAGTGTAGAAAATGATAAATAGCAACCCTATAAAAAGACTAGCTTACAAAAGAGTTGGTCTTTTTATAAGCCTTCTACACTAACTTTGACAGTCATAATATCATGGCAAACAACATACTTAATGATAACGTGAAAATAGCTGTTGTCATCGAGATAATTACGATATTAGCTTAGTTCAAAAAAGAAGGGTTAAGGAAGGGGATGAAAAAATGAATTCAAACAAAAAAGCAGCAAAAATGGTGGGGGTATTGTTTATACTGGCAGCTGTCACGGCAATAATAGGTCTCATTTTATACGACCCCATCTTAAATGATCCTAACTATCTTACTAAAGGTTCTGAACATACCAATCAAGTGATAGTGGGAGCACTTATGGAGTTAATCCTTGTAGCATCAGCAATTGGTACTTCGACCATAATGTTTCCATTCTTAAGAAAGTACAACGAAACTATAGCTCTTTGGCATGTTTGCTTCAGATTTCTTGAAGCAGTAATTATTACCGTGGGTGTAATCAGCGTACTGTCCTTATTGACTTTAAGTCAAGAATTTATAGCAACAGGAACTCAGGATACTGCCTCTTTTCAAGCTTCAGGAACTGTATTAAAAGCAATACACGATTGGACATTTTTACTTGGACCAAATATCATGCTAGGTATAAATACGATGATGTACAGTTATATATTTTATAGATCTAAACTTGTGCCTAGATTTATACCAATCTTAGGTATGATTGGGGCAACTCTTGTTTTTATAGCAGGACTGTTAGAAATGTTTGATGTGTTTTCTCAACTTTCTGTTTGGGGTGCTATATTGTCCCTACCAGTAGCAGCTAATGAAATCATTTTAGCAGTATGGCTCATTGTTAAAGGATTTAATGAATCTGCACTTACTTCCTTGTCTGAAAAAAAGAAAGCCACGAGATAGTAGCAAACACATAATTAGCTCTATAAAGAACTATACGTAAACTAACGGTAGTTTGATCAATATTTACGGCTATAAATTTAAGGATTATTGTATGAAAGGTAACTAAATCAAAAAGGAGCATCCTCATGAATTAAAACATGAGGATGCTGGTTTTTAGATTGTATAAAGCATTCATTTCTAGTTAACATAAAACGTATTTTCGGAATCACTTTTTATTATTTCTTCCCACCCAAATCTTAACTTCTTGATTTTATGCCGCGCTGCGCATTGCTCTCCGGCGGTCATGCAATACCATCAGGATGACCATTATCATCATAACTCCTAAGACGCTACCTAACTCTGTGGTCAGTACATGTGCAAGTGGGTACTCCGGTGCAGGTTGTGTATCAGGGCGAGTGGCGGACAAACGATTGAAGAGGTTATATGAGAACAGCATTCCCGACGCGATCCATGCTGTAGCCATAGGTGGAAAAAAACTCTTTGACCCGCGGCGGGTGGTTAGTACCAATAAACCCCAAGACCCTGCAAAGGACCACACACCGGTACTTAATGACAATAGGTGCCACCATAAATCTCGGTTATCTAACATAGCTGGGGTGATGCCAATAGTTCCACCAGCAGCCCAGAATACCTTAATGAATCCAAGCAGGATACAGCCAGCCGCAACAAGTCTAGCCAAGGAGATATACAGTTTCTGACTATTGCCTGGAAGTAAATCGATAGCGATTGGACCAACAAATGCCTCTGGCCAACGCGTCTTGGCATATCCAGCTAAAGCAAGGGGTAGGCAGATGCCGGCTCCAACCAGTGAAATTATTACAAAAATCTGCTCATATACCCAAACGTTGGCGACTCCTGTCTTCTGATCACGTATCATAGCAGCAGGACCAAGAACTGGTGCCAACAACAACATAGGAATAAGTAAACCAGTACCTACCCAAACGGGAAAGGTAACTAACCAGGCAGGTAGCCTCTCTCCCCAAGGCATGCTGAACGCGAATGCTAACAGGATACCAACTGCGGCGAGCACCATTGTTATGACGTTTGCAGTGCGCCAACTTATATCACCCATTTGTTGGGTCGGCATGAAGAGTCCGAAAGTCCAAGCGATTTTGATTAACAGATAAGGCGTTACTGCTATAGCAGCACCATAACCCCAAGTTCTACGCTTCTCTATTAATTGAGAAATTATCTTTTTTATTGTCATAAGCTCATCTCGGCAGCTAAGTCAGTAAGGTGGAAAATCCCTATCGATACAATGTATAGAAGGATTCCAACTAAACTATCATCTTTATTCCTATTTATAACCATAAATAAACACCCCTTAAGGTTTATAAATTAAACTGTTCTAGTTCATCAAAAGGATAATAATCCTACACATAACTTTCACCACCAATACCTTATCAAACTGTTCTCCTCTCTAAAATACTAATATTCCAATTAAAAATCTCTTATTCTAAAAAATTGACAAAATGAAAAAAGGTCGCCTCTATTGAGAACCTTATCAAGTCAATCTGTGGACAACAAACCTGCTCAGTTGAACGAGATTTTAAGTAATTTCAAACAGGAATGCTAGTTAACATAATGTCTCTTTCCGGAACACACGACAAAAACAACCCCTTGTGGCAGAAGGGGTTGCGCTAAGAGTGTGTTTCTGTTTTATGCAGCTTTTTATACATCCTTGATAGACCAACGTTTTTTCAGTAAGCGATTAGTGAAAGAATGAATAAAAAGTGCACCTTTTATTCATATGCTTGTACGGTAAAATATAGTCTATATGGAGACTGAACCCCAAAAAGAATTGATATTTAACATAAGTTTCATTAAAAGAAATACTTACTCATGCCATTTTTAAATATAGGTAGGGTCTTAGTCACTAGCTCTTCTGGTGAAATAGGTCTTCCATCTTTATTCCATGAGTATGTAGCTCCGTATATACTCCAACTCAGTATAGTAGATAGGGTCGTTACCAATTGTTTGTCCTCTAATACAATGGTATTTTTAGTGCCTTTTAGCACAAGATCAGCTATTAGCTTTTGTAACTCTTCTTTAATTTTACTTTCTATAATAGTTCCTAAAGAATTGTAACCTTTAGGACATAAGTCACTTAACTCTTTATGGTGATCACACATGGCTAGAAAAATATTTGTAATGACTTCTTCATTGAATCCCTCGTGACCATTTAGTCCTTTTTTCAATTTGTCTGTAAAAGTATTGGTGATGGTGGAATGTAATAAATCAAATTTATCGTCAAAGTGCGCATAAAATGTAGCGCGGTTAATAGTAGCCTTTTCAGTGATATCACGTACCGTTATATTGTTGAAATCTTTTTCACTAGCTAACGAGATAAAAGAGTCTACAATCAATTGTCTTGTACGAAGTATTCTCGGATCTTTTTTTGGCATAATCAATTTTTTCTTCTCCTTTTTAGGCTACACAATGGTGTTTAAAAACGACAATTCAATAGAAGTGTTGTGTAAACAACATATTAGCCATTTTGGTGGTTGTTAATAGTTCTTTTTCATCTTATCATCAACTATACAACGCGCGTTGCTTAAATAACACATGTTTTTGTGGAAGGGTTTTTGATCAAGTAAATTGTTGTGACCATTCAGAATCATACCCAAAAGATTGAAAATACGATTGGTTCTTAATAAATAAAGTAGTACCTATTGTAACAAATGAACTCTCTTAGAAAAAAGAATTAGCTAAGAAGTTATGGAGGGAATTATATTATGAAAAATATTGTAATTGTTGGGGCAGGACCAGGATTAGGAATGTCTATTGCGAAGAAGTTCGGAAAAAACGGATTTCGTGTAGCGCTTATAGCCCGTAATGAAGAAAAGTTGAACCAACTGGTTATTGAACTAGAACAATTAGGCATTGAAGCAGCATCATTTCAAGCTGATATATTAAATAAAGATCAAATTAGTTTAGCTTTCACAACGATCAAAGAGAAATACGGATTTATTGATGTGGTTGAATACAGTCCAACTCCAAGTATCGATACAGTAACAAACGCATTAGATGTAACAGAAGAAAATGCGCTATACCAATTTCAATTCAACGTTTTAGGTGCGATATCGAGTATTCGAGAAGTGCTTCCGGATATGTTGGATAAACAAAGTGGAGCTCTGTTATTTACGACAGGTGGAGCCGCAGTCAATCCAGTACCAATGATGGGCAATGTCGGAATTGCAGTTTCCGGTCTTCGTAATTATATCTTCAATTTGAATAGTGAATTAAAGGACAAAGGTATTTATGCAGGGCACATTTCGATCGGAATCTGGATGCAGCCGAATTCGGGAGTTCAAGACAAAATTGCCGACATTTGGTATGACATGTACACCAAAAGAGATCGAGTCGAAGAATTTATTACGGAAGATAAAGTATGAATCGGGTAGATTAAAAATTAATCATCTCGGGTATAAATCCGGCATCAATCACCAAAAAGGTAACCGTTTTTGATGTGAGAAACGGATACGCTGATCGAAGCACAGAAATGGGTGGATTAACCCCAACTCTACATGTAGAGTTGGGGTTAATGCGTTTTTATGTGTCCGTACATGTATTTTATTTTATTTACTATGATAATTACTTTAACGTCTTGTAATAGAATTGAATATATCGTTCGCAAAAGTATACGTTTACGGAATGTGTGTTTGTATAAAAAATTATCATTCTCGACGTTCGTTTAAAATTGAAAACAATTTATGAACGTTCTTTAAAATGCATGTAGTTTTACAAACGACTTTAGCAAAGTAATAGATTGAAAAGTCTACTTCCTATAATCAAATTTATGGTAACTGAACTCAAAAAAAAAGGCCTGTATCTAAGTAGATACAGGCCTTTTTTTAACCCATATAGTTTAAAAATGGCAATTCGTATTCTTATCAGCTTATGTATAAAAGCTATCATGTCAGATATAACGCATATGTAACTAGGTTTGTATGTCTATGGATAGTTGGTATAAAATTCTTTTTTTCCATAATAGGTATCTATACATTTCCTTTTACAATTTACACTATTAACCCTTATTATGGAATTAAACTCAAAATAAGGTGGGAGATGCTTGTATGAGAGCTAAGATTGAGAAAGCGAACCATGTAGTGATGTTTGAAACAGCTGGTGAGTTTTATGCACACGAAGTGACTCAAGGTCCTAAAGTGGGTTTCTTTGCTTGCCCCTCTTGTGGAGTGAAAGTTTATCATAAACAAGATCATTTCTTTTCACGTGAACATGAGCGTACGTGTACTTATGTACAAGAGCAATCTAAGAAAAAGTTCTAAACCTGTATCTTAAAACCTAGTTTGTAAAAATAAAATTGGTTAATTTGTACATTTATAGTATAATATGAAAGTTGTGCTTATGAACATATAAAAGGAGAGTCAGCATGAAGGGACTAAGTACGTTAAGAAAGATAGATGCAGTGGGACGTATAGTAATTCCCATTGAGCTAAGAAAGCTATTGGATATAGGTAAAGATGATGAGGTAGAGATTTTATTGGAAGATGATCATATAGAGATAAAAAAATACAGAGAATCTAATGAATGTCTGATTACAGGTGAGATAACATCTCAAAACCATAGATATGCAAATAATTTAGTTCTAAGTCCATTAGGTGCAAAAATTCTATATAACGAAATAAAGGACAAACAAAAAACCTTTGAATCTTAAATTCAAAGGTTTTTTAGGTCGAACTATTTTTTATGCTGTACACTTTCTAACCAGTTTTGGATAGAAGATCCCAAGCTAGTTGCTCCTACTTTTAATTCATCCATAATATAAGAAATTAAATTGTGTAAACTGTACTCTTCTTTATAAGGATTGTTTTTATTGATGAATTTTAACACCTCTTTTAACTCCTGCATTCTTCCTGGATCCAATTCTTCTTCTAAATGGCGAGTCATGTATTCATCAACAAAATCAGAATTCCTTATGCTCGCTTCAATTAAAAAGGACGCAGCTAATGCAGGAGAGCAATCTAAAGCATAAGCTAAGCGTTTCAGGATATCATACGTTTCTCCATGCCCATCTTTTAAGCGTGTAGAGACACGCTCTTTCTCAATATTTTTGTATAGGTGTCTAATTGGCTCATTGGACATATCCCCCATATACACAGTGCTGCCAAAGCTAAATCCTCTTCTAAAATAATTTGATAGGTAGTCCATTACTTTTGAAGAAGCAAGGCCTGATATACAAATTGACTCAACTACACTTTTCACGGGTGTATTTGTAATGTAAGACAATCGATAAACACATTCTTTAAGATCAACTGGAAGTGATGGTTTTACATCTCTTTTTTTGTCACTTCGAATTTTTCTTTTCTTCTCTTCTACTCTCACATAATCACTCCTAAAATCTAAAATTACCCCTAGGACAATGACTTTTTGTACATACCTAAAACATGTATATGGCAGGGGAGGGAGGAGCATGTATATTTTTTTGTGATAGTGGAAAAAACTTATAATAGTAGAACATGAGAGGAGTCTTTTGTATGAAAATGACGAAAGAAGAAGCACAAGAAATCGCAAAAAAAATAAAAGAAAACTCTAATAAGTACGGATTGCCTGTGAAAAAAAAGAAAAATGCTAGTACAAACTAAAAGGGAATATATAAGAAAAGGTCTTCAATTTAACAAAAAATATAAGTCTTATATTTTCCTCCTATAGTACGCTGCGTAATAAAGATAAAATAAATATAAGCGAACTTACTTACAATAAACTTCAAATTAGATGAGTTGATAATGAAGAAGTTAAAAAAGAGACTGCCTAATAAAATTAATTTATTAGGCAGTCTCTTTTTTAACTATGATTATTGGTGACGTAGTTTATCAATTTCTTCTGGTGCAAGGTTTGTAAATTCAGCGATTGTTTGGTTATCTAAACCCTTTTGGATCATACTTAAAGCCACCTTTATGATACCTTTTTTTTCGCCTATCTCTTCACCAATTTGTTTTCCTTTTTCTTCTCCAAGTTTTTCAGCTCTTCGTAAAGCTGACTTTTCATCTAATAATGCTTTTCTTCGTGCTTCATATGCTAATAGCACTTCCGGATCTTGGCTAACACGTTCCCACTCGTCCATTGCTTTCTTTAATACTTGATCTTCTTGCATCGCAATCTCCTCCAATACCTGAGTGATTTCCTCATCTTCGGATGCTTCAAGTAATAATAACCATCGCACAAGTTGATCTTCTCGTGGATCTACCTCTCTGTTACGCCATTTTATTAATAACTTAGGTAGCTCCATAAAATGAATTTCCAGCATATCCGTTAAGAGTAATTTCTGCTCTCGTTCATATAACTGAAAGGTAGAGTGGTAATCATGAATATGAGATAAATAACGGAAGTTCACAATATTAATGGTGATGGTTTTACAGAGCTCTCCGTAGTCCATGCCTTCTTTCATTTGACTACTGTACATTTTAGACCAGTAGTAGAGTGTTCGTTTTTCCATGTCATGTTTATTGTTAAGTTGAATTTCAATATTAACACGGCTTCCATCCTCTAACTGTGCGTGTACATCTAAAATTGAGCGTTTATCTTCTTGGTTTTCTTTATTGAAATGCGGATCTAATAACTGCACCGTCTGAATTTTTTTATCATCTGGAAAACGGAGTGCTGCGTTCAAAAAAGCAGCTAAAATAGATTCATTTCCATGTGTGCCAAATAGTGATTTAAATGCAAAGTCGACACGCAAATCTAATCGTTTTGTCATAATACCCTCCATCATTTCCATGTTTGTTATTAGTATACCATGACTATACCGATTCCTTCTATCTAACACTTTAGGAGCAAATTGATTATCAATACGGTATTTGTTACATCAATTATTTATGTTCTTGATACAAAGAAGTATGAAGGGGTACTTAAAACAAATAGAAGTACTGGGGCTGATTGCTATTACCAATAAATAAACTCCTTATTTACATCGTTCTTTTAGTCTGAGCACGTTCTCTGTAAATATGAAAATGGAAATGCCTTAAAAATCAATAAACCACCGAAAGCAAAAAAGCCACTAGGATACCTAGTGGCTTAGTGTTTTAAAAATCACTATATTCTTCGAGATCATCGTCGTCTAAAGAGCCAGATACTTGCTCTAAATCTGCGATCTTACCTTCTTTTAAGGTTTGACTTTCTGAAGGTTTGTCTTCTAACTCCTCTTGCTTACCTACAAAACCATTAGCTTTAGCTAATTGCTTTAATTCCTGGAGTTCTGAATTGATATGCTCGAGAAGCTCTTCTGTTCTATGTGCTGATTCTACTTGGTTGATAGATGCACTATGAAGATCACGAACAATTAAAGATGAAATGTAGTCCCCTAATTTTCGAGACTTTGCATATTTTGCGAGTATGTCATAGACTTCATCACTTAACTGATTGGTTTTAATCGTAAAGGCGTTCTGACGCTCTGTCATGGTTATCACCTACGCTGTTAGGATTTAACGGCTTTCTTCTCTGCTTGTTTCTTTTGAAGATATCCAATGCTTCGAATTTCTAAGCCGAATAAATTCAAGTGACGACTATCTTCTGGCACTTTATGATATTTCTCTGTGCGTTCTTCACCGATTTTTTCATTCATGCTATTCATAATGGCTACTTCTAGTGTAGGAGCGACACCGCCACTATATACATATTTACGAATTTTATTGGCTGGTGGTGGCGCTACATCATTTAACTTCGCTAATAAAATCTCTACATAGTCTTTTAGAGAAGATGTAATTTGAGCTGTTAAATCAATAGATTCACCAGTATTTTCATTCTTTAACTCAAATTTTTGTTTGCTGTAGTTATCTAAAATAAACTGATCAAAAGCACGCAAATCGGTAAACAACTCTGGGAATTTCTCTTTTCGTAACTTATCAATGTGCGCTAAGTATGGAATACCTTCAATACTTTGGAATGATTCGCGACTATTTGCAGCTTTTAATCCTTCTGGTAAAATAACAACATCAATGGATCCTCCACCAATATCGACCATCACGGTTTCACATTCCACATATTCATTGGCATCTTCACGGTTTTGAAGCGTTAGGTCTTTCTTTAGTGCAAAGCGTGCAATCTCGCCTTCTTTTAAGCATGCACTTTCTTCTACAGATACTTTTATGTCTTTTTCGAACCCTGGTGTATGAATGTGGAAAGCATGGTCACCTAGGAAGCGAGTAGCCATGGCTTTTTGCGCTTCGCCAAACGTACTTTCTTTTTTTAGTAACCAAATTGGTAACATCGTAGAGAAGTAGTTAATCTCGATGCTATTATCTTTTTGATCTTTCGCATGCAACGCATGGTAGTATGCAATAGCAGCTAGAAATGTCACATAAGGAATATGACTTGTAATTTTGTTATGTAAACGATTGATGTGGTTATTCGCAAGTTGTTGGCTTGCAGCGATTTCACCGACTAAGAAATAACGTTCTTTCTCTTCGTCACCGATTGTTGTAGATAGTAAGATACGCTTCTTAAATTCTTCTGGTGCTGTTACTGCATCTGTAAAAAATGAATCAGCAACATCTTTTTGTAGTTCTACAACGTTGGTTGGGAAATCAAATAGGTATCCATCAATGATATTCATATCAACGGAGTTTCCACAGTCTTTATTAAAACGTGAAATTTTCATGTTTATACACCTCATTTTTAAGTTGAACTTCTGTTGAACTCATTATACAAGAAGAAGGGCGAAAATTCAATCCTTTGGTTCAACTTATTTATCTTCAAAAACTTACATATATCAACAAATATTTTTATCTAGTTGAACTTATTAAGGGGTAAAAAAAGTATTATGAAAGTTCCGGTTAGAGAATGTGAAGGTCACAAGTAGATTATAATAAGAAAGAATGTGTGAGAAACATAACATTCTTCTCAATATAAAATAAATACATAGTTTCCATAAGTTTAAAAGGAAATAAAAGAACGTACAGAACCTATTCTTATAGCTGAAGAACGATTAGGTCTTCCTCAAACCAGCAGGGAAGCTTTTAATATGTTAGAGTCACAATCATTACAAGTGAGATTGCGTATAGAATGAAAGCTATGGTAGGGTTTCGAAACATTTCTGTTCACGATTATCAAGCGATCAATCAAGATATTCTGCGGTAAATATTAGATAAGCATTTAAATGATTTTACTACGTATACTAAGCAGATTATTGATTATTAATTGAGTGAGTTATTCTATTTAAAAAGGACAAATAAGTTAGGAGGTTTGTCCTTTTTGGTGTTTTGTAGATGTTTATCCGATTTTAACCTTTAAAAATTGAACATCTCTATGTTAAAAACAAGAAAAGTCCTCATAACTCGAGGACTTTTCTTGACTATGAAATAAGAAATGGAATTTTCATTCGCATCTACAAGACGTATTGTATCATGTATTAGGTATGAAAAATGAGCTATTCAAACCCCAAAAAAGGTATTTCAAGCTTTCAATTGGGTTTTACAGGGAAAAACATTGTTACAAACTAAAAATATAGTTATTGTTAAATAAAAACGTAACAACTTAGAGAAATAGGTGATTAGATAAGTGCAAACAAATAGATACAACAATACTTTAAGGAAGGCTTTACTTGTAGATATAGAGGCAGGAAGAGAACTTATGATTCAAATAGGTTTAGAAGAAGGATTCACCAGTAAAAATACCATTGTAATTAGCCAATTCGTTGATCAATTGCTAAACCAATTAGAAGAGGCCTCTACGGCTTATTAGTTCTTATTTTTTATGAAAAAAGTATAAGACACCTCGATATTGATCTTAGGAATACTAGCTTATACACAGAATTGGCTAGAGTAAGTAAAGTAATAGATAAAGAAAGCCTTATAAATAAGGCTTTCTTTATAACGATAATTTATATTATGTTAACCAAGGTTGTATATCATGTACATCTTAAAATAATTCAAAGTGAAAAATGAACGATGTTTTAAAACGATTTTCAGGTGTGAATATTACCTATAGACCTCCAAGATTCGTATAGGATTGGATAAATTTAGGTATATTAATTGAAGTGTTCAGTCCTGATACATATTACAAACTTCTTAAAAGGTGGATGATGTAACATGCTTGATTCCAAGACAATTGAGATCGTTCAATCAACAGTGCCAGTTTTGAAAGAACATAGTAAACAAATAGGGAAAAGATTTTATGAGTTATTATTTGAAAAGGCACCAGATTTGTATAATATGTTTAATCAAACGAATCAAAAAAGAGAGATTCAACAGGAAGCTTTAGGTTATGCGGTTTATGCTGCAGGAGAACATATAACCAATCTAGAAGCCATTAAACCTGTCATTGAAAGGATTTCACAAAAACATCGTGCAATCGGAGTAAAAGCAGAACAATATCCGGTTGTTGGTGAAACCTTACTTCAAGCAGTAAAGGATGTTTTGGGAGATGCAGCTTCAGACGATATTATTGAAGCGTGGGGGAAAGCGTACGGATACATTGCCAATGCTTTTATTGAGCTAGAAGAAGATCTCTACAAAGAGACAGAGAGCCAACCGGGAGGTTGGGAAGGATATCGAAGCTTTTATATCGATAAAAAGGTAGAAGAAAGCGATAATGTGACGTCTTTTTATTTAAAAGCGAAGGATAATAACGCCATTGCTTCTTATAAAGCCGGACAATACCTTACACTAGCAGCAGCCGTTCCCGGAGAGAAATATACGCATATTCGTCATTATAGTCTTTCTGAATCCCCAGGAAAGGATTATTATCGAATCAGTGTAAAACGGGAAGATGCCCATGATGGTGCTCCAGCAGGGATTGTCTCAAACTATTTACATAACCAAGTTGAAACAGGAGGTACGCTTAAGTTTTCAGCTCCAGCTGGAGATTTCGTGCTTGATGATAGCAAGCAACCTGTTGTCCTCATTAGTGGAGGAATAGGGATTACACCTTTGCTTAGTATGCTGAATACCATCGTAGAAAAACAGCCAACACGTCAGGCCACCTTTATTCATGCAGCCATCAATGGGAAAACACACGCTTTTAAAGAACATGTGGCTCAATTAGATAAGAATAACGAAAATGTTACCTCCTTCACCTGCTATAGTTCGCCTAGTGAAGAGGATCGACTGGTTGATAATTTTGATAAAGAAGGTTACGTTGATTTAGAATTATTGCAATCGATTATTCCTTCAAAAGAAGCCGGTTTTTACTTCTGTGGATCGATTCCTTTTATGGAAGCCATTCTGAAAGCCTTGCATAGATGGGATGTACCAAACGAACAGATTCATTATGAAGTATTTAGCCCTGTAGCCATTTTAGGAGAAAAGTAAATAAAGTGACCTCCAATCCATTTAATTATCTACAGGTCAAGCCCCTGAAACCTTTGTGAATTTCAGGGGCTTTTGATATTTTCAATACTCTTTCTTATATAGACTAGATATGTGTAGGTATACATGATTTATTTCTAAATAGGGGTAATGTTTTTAGTTCTTAATCGCTTTTGTAATTAAATGGACAGTTCTCATTGATAATGTAACTTAATCAATAATGATGATTTAAAATACTAAACAGGATGTTTCTATGAAGCTTCCTTCACTATAGAACAGATTTAAGTATGTCTATAAGCGTCTTTATAATCTTTTACATATAATATTATAAGGAAAATAATATTTTTGATATGTTTGAAAATTTGTTAAGCTAATCGAGTAGTTTTCTGATTTATGAAGATAGAAGGGTCTCAAATCAAAAAACTTTTCATCTTAACTTATATTTTTGATGCTAATTATATCCATAGTATTGTTCTATTCATTTTCAATAGATTTCTTATCTGAGAGTTTTAATTTTTATAATTTCCCTTTACTTTTTAGGGTTGCAATTAATATATGGGATATTCATTGTCATGATTTTTATATAGGAGGAATTTAAATGGATAAAGAGATGGTTAAATTTATAAGAAAAAGTTACAACATGAATCAACGTAATTTCGCTCAAGTAGTTAACTGTAGTTTTTCATTAATTGCTTTAGTGGAGGTTGGTAAAAGAAGAATAACGGAAAACCTATACAATAAAATTACAGATGCCTTTAATTTAGATGAAAAGCAATTGAAAGAAATTCATTCTCATTTAATAGAAAGTAATCAAAACAAATATTAAGGAAAATGAATTTACAAATATAGGATAAGTTAATTTAATTTACAAAAGGAGCGAGTAATAGTGGATGTAAAAGAAAGCGAAAAAACTATTCGATTAAAAGTAATGCTTCAAGAAGCTTTAGAACCGATGACGGAAAAATTAGAAAAGCTAAATGAAGAAGTTGAAACAATTCGGAAAAACCAACAGAAATTACAGAAGATGTTAGAAGAAATAATAATAAAATAATAGGAAAAAATCTTTCCTTAGTGGCCTAATAATACGGCTAAATACTCTAGTCTAGTTACGGAAAACTTGTGATTTTTATTCCTATTTTAGCCTTCAATAAAATAGGAATAAAAGAGTTAGCAATAAATTGTCATTTAATGGGTGGGTTTTCATCAGGTAGAGAACATAACAACATATTATGATATACTTTTTTTAGTATAGATACTCATTTTCTTGTAAAGAGGTGTCTTTCTAATGGATTATCATTTAATTGGTTTATCATTTGTATTTTTTATTTCATTCTATTTTATTGGAATAAAAAAGCATATTAGAGGGCTATCAAGATGGAAACAATTTCGGGTCAAAGACCAGGAAAGGTTTGCTCAGTTAGTAGGAACATACTTATTAGTGGTAGGTATCTCCTTGTTAATAAGTGGCTTTGTAAATTACCCTTATGAAAACGCTACCGTTTATATATTTACATTAGGTTATGGCGATTTACTTACCGTGTATATAAGTAACCATATTATTGAATAATCATTTTTAGAAAGAGCTCCCTAGAAGCTCTTTTTTGGTTAGAAAAAATGTTTGCTTTAAAATTCACTTTTCTAGTTAGACTAGTACTTATTCAACTGTAAAGTGATTTAAAAAATATCTTGCAGCCTTGGTAAGACTATTTTTTTTAAGTGATACAATAGCCGGTTCAATGTAGAGCTGGAAATTTTCTATTTCAAGAACTTCGATATCATGTTTAAAACTCGCCTGAATTCCTGATTTTGGAACAATTGAGATACCTACTCCGGAAGCAACTAAAGAAAGTAACGTAGAAATATCTTTACACTCCATTACAATATTAGGAGAAAATTGATGTTTATGAAAATTACTCAACATATTTTCGTATACGGAGTATCCTTTCATATGACCTAGCATAAGGAAGGGATAATCTATAATATCTTTCAAGTTTACAGTGTTTTTTGAAAAACGCTCTTTCCAAATTAGAGGTACTACTAACACAAAGGGTTCTTCTGGTAAACATGTCACGTGGTAATTTTCTAATCTTTGGGGAAGAAGCATCAATGAAAATTCAATTTTTTGTTCAATTAGCAATTCTTCTAAATGAGAAGAGTCACCTTGCCAGACTTTAATAAATATATTTGGATAAACTTCCCTGAAAGCATTTAGATGTTTAATTAGGTAAGAAACGCAGGTATAAGCTATACCAATAGACAAAGTTCCCCTGAGTCCTTCTTCCATTTCTTGAATTTCCTGTTTAATAATCTTGCTTTCTTGCAACATCTGAACAGCATGACTATACAATACCTTTCCAGTTTCAGTTAACTCCCATTGCTGGGTATAACGTTTAATTAAAGTTGTTCCAAGTTCTTTTTCTAAACGCTGAAGTTGTTGACTAAGTGGGGGTTGTGCCATATGTAACACTTGGGCAGCCTTCGAAATCCCTCCTTCATCTACAATGGTTTTAAAATATTTTAGTTGTTTAATATCCATGTCAATCACCCAATCATATGCAATATATATAACATTATAACAATAAATATATTTTTCATATAACATAAATATTGATAAGATACTTTTAGGATTCTTAATAACAGAACAAAGTATAGTAAAGGTCGGTAAATTGTATATGTAAAGCTACATCTATTCTTTAAAATTCCCATCATAGCAAATAATAGGCTTATTTTTCAGGTTACATAAAAAATATGGAAGTTTATAGGGTGAATAACTTTTATTCTTTTAATAACGAAGGTAAGATAACCTATCTTTAGTTCAGGAGTGGTTATCTAGTAACCTACTTAACCTTCGATATTACTACATGATGAAGTAGATCTATAACTGTTCAAGTAGAACATTAAATCCTACTTTATTTATAAGATAAATACGTTATGGGTAATTATACTAAGTTAGATGAGAGCCAAGAAAATGGTTAACGATATACTAGCAAAAGGAGAAGATAAATTATGTGGATTCGCTTTTTTATTATGGGTTTCTTTTCTTTAACAGCAATATCTCTCATAGGTTATCAAGTTATAGAGATTTTCCATGCATATGGTGATTTTTTTTATAAGAGTCCTAAATAAGGACAATTAAATTTAAAATACTTAACAATAAAAAGAATGATAATAAAAGGGAACGATATAAAGTATTAAAAAGAGAGAAACCTATTATATGAAGGAACATATTGACTCTTTGTGTTTTTATAAAGCTTTGAAAATAACCATTTCTTATAAAGAGGTGTTTTTATACATGAATTATCGTTTAATTTGTTTAGCATTTTTGTTCTTTTTTCTTTATTACCTTATTGGTGTAAAGAAATATATTAGATGGTTATCTGGATGGAAGCAATTTCATATTAAAGATAAGAAAAGATTCACGAAATTAATAAGCACTTATTTATTAGTGGTAGGGTTCACAGTTTTAATAAGTGGATTCATTGATTATCCGTTTGAAGCTACTATACTATATTGTTTTACATTAGGTTATGGTGATTTACTTATGGTTTATATAAGTAATCATATAATTGAGTAATAAATTGGATAGATGGCTTCCTGAAATGGAAACCTTCAAGCATGTAAGGAAGAATTAAAAGACTTGAAGAGCATATTATCGAATTATCAATTATCCTTAGTTTATGGAAACACCTCTGAAGAAGATGTAAAGGATATTCGTTTTGGTAAACAAGGATATATTGACGATGAAGCAGATTACTATATTTGTGGTCCAGTTTCATTCCTTCATTGTATTGTAACAAGTTTGAAAGAGTTAGGTGTTAATTCGGAACATATTCACTTTGAATTTTTGGATCTGCGGTAAATCTATAGGATGATTAATTAAGTATAGAAAACAATGCTTTTTTAATAAGGTAGGGATGATAATAGATACCTAGTTTCAAGCCTGATGAGACTGAAACTAGGCTTTTTAATAAATTTATTTAACTGATAATAGCCCTAGTCTGGCCTAACTATAGGATAGACTTACTTCTTATCCTAAAATAGCTACATACTTCGTAATGAATCTTTTCTTTTGGTACTTCCCATTTATTTAAAGTTTTATTCTTTGCTTCACTCGCTTTTGTACACTTTACAAGATAAATTCGAACCATTAAATAAACTCAATTTAATTTTTAGATCTAAAAAAGAAAATTTAGATATCTATTTAAATAATCAGAGTTTTTCTATAAAATAACTTTATTTGTTAGAAGTTTTGAAAAATTACTTGCCAAACTAGCTAGAAAGGATAATAGGATATTACAATGGAGAAAAAACTTGAAAAGAATTGGAGTCATCACTCAAGCATAGGATTAGCTGCATATCTAAAAAAAATGAAAGGGACGATTAGACAAGAAGCTAAAGTTGATTATATTGATTCTATTATTTCAGCTGTAGGTGCACTTATTGCTGTTATTACGGTTAGTTTTATGGCTATTCATCTAGGCTATCCTATGGCATTAGCTCCCCTTGGAGCGAGTTGTATCTTAGTATTTGGTGCTCATAAGGGTGCTCTTTCTCAACCAAGACATGTAGTCGGAGGGCATTTGCTTGCCACTACCTTTGCTATTATTATTTGGTGTTTATTAGGTAACAGTTTATTCACTCTTGGGCTCGTATTAGCTCTTGTATTAATTCTAATGGCCCTTACACAAACGATGCATCCTCCAGCAGCAGCTAGTGCACTCGTTGCTGTTAACAATCAAGTAGGTTGGGGGTTTCTTATTCCTGTTCTATTGGGTTCCCTACTGATAGTAGTTATCTCGATTATTTATAATAATTTATTTCAATCAAGGCAATATCCAAATCATTGGTTATAAAGGTGAATATGGTAAAACAAGAGTAGCATCTTAAAAAGGTGATTTAAAAAATGGAAGAGTTTATGGAAAGTTGTACCATATGTAGAAAAGAAATATACTGTATAAATGGCTCTTTAAATGGCCTTATTCACTCAGATAGGGCGTTACGATGCTTCTCTTGTGATAAAGAGGGGTTTCTGAAAAATGGATATTAATAAGGGTTTTGATTCAAAAATCCCAAGATAGTTGTAAGTAATCTGAAGTTTTTGAATCAGAACCAATCTTACTAATTTGATTATAAATAGTTAAACTATTTCAATTACAAATACTCTAACTATTACCTATTATGTATAAAAATATAAATAATTTTACCAAAAAGTCGGCTTACCAACCATAAACCAAAGCATAGTCATTAATAGAATGATGTAAATCCAAATAGATCGCTTTAGTTTAGTTGCCAGTTCTTTTTTATTATGCCCTTCCTCCTTGTACTTTCGAAGTGTTGGTGAAAACGCACGGGCCAGAAAGAACAATGAGCAAAAGAGGAAAAGCAGTGTCATTATAATCCACGGAGTAGTCCACGTCCATGGACCACACATAACAAGGAGTATCCCTGTTATAACAAGAACATGGCCTGTATGTTTTGCGAGCCTAACGACAGATTGAAATGTGCTCAAATAGGCATTCGTTTCTTCTTCCCT
>NZ_JBVVNT010000018.1:0-19049 GCF_055810735.1 Priestia sp. ST2
GTCCGCCGCTAACGTCATAGAAGCAAGCTTCTAATCAGTTCGCTCGACTTGCATGTATTAGGCACGCCGCCAGCGTTCATCCTGAGCCAGGATCAAACTCTCCGAAGAAATGTTTGACTTGCTCATTTAAAAAATAAAAATTAACGTTGACGTTTGTCGCTTTGTTCAGTTTTCAAAGTTCAACCGTTGCTCTGAAGCAACTTTATTAGTATAACATTCTACCATTTTGATGTCAACATCTTTTTTTAAGATGTTTCTCTCAACTGCGCTGTTCATCAGCGACATTTAATAATTTACCATATATAATATATAGAGTCAATCGTTTTTCTAAAAAACTTTATAAATAAAAAAGTTAATGAAGTAAACCTTCAGTAAAATGATTGAATACTCTCTATTACAATAGCAATCTAGCCGCTATGCAGTTTTCTTATCTTACCATAAAAAAAAAGCCCAGTCATTAAACTGAGCTTTTTTATTTAAACTATTCTGCTAAGAATGCAAAATAGAGTATGAAGATGATACAGAGAGCATACATAATTGGATGAACTTCTTTTCCACGCTTGCTGCATAACATTGTAATAGGATAAAAGATAAAACCAACCGCAATACCTGTTGCAATACTGTATGTTAATGGCATCATAATTACCGTGAAAAATGCAGGAACTGCTACTTCGAACTCTTTCCAATTAATTTCCCCTAAATTTGACACCATCAGAGCTCCTACCGTAATTAAAGCCGGCGCAGTAACAGCTGGTGTCACGACCGCTAACAATGGAGAAAAGAACAGTGCAACTAAGAAAAACGCCGCCGTTACGATTGCAGTAAATCCTGAACGTCCGCCCGCTGCTACTCCAGCCGTAGACTCTACATAAGCTGTTGTTGATGAGGTACCAAGAACAGCACCAACTACAATCGCACTAGAATCTGCCAATAACGCTCTGCCCGCTCGCGGAAGCTTATTATCTTTCATAAGCCCAGCTTGACTCGCTACAGCAACCATCGTACCTGCTGTATCGAAGAAATCAACAAATAAGAAAGTTAAAATGACGACTAGCATCTTTACAGTAAAGATATCACCGATATTTTGAAAAGCTGCCCCAAACGTCGGGTCAAGACTAGGAACTGATGAAACAACTGCTTTAGGTGTATCAATTAAACCAAAAGCCATACCCGCTACAGCTGTTACAATCATACCAATAAATACAGCTGCATTTACTCGAAGCACCATTAATACAATAGTAATGACAATGCCAAAAACCGCAAGTAACGTTGTTGGGTTAGTTAAATCACCCAGTCCAACAAATGTGGCATCATCTTTGACGATGATTCCGGCACCTTTCATACCAATAAAACTAATAAACAAACCAATACCTGCTCCAACAGCCATTTTTAATTCAATAGGAATAGAATTAATAATTTTTTCTCGCAGGCTTGTTAATGTTAAAAGAATAAAAATAACACCTGATATCATAACACCCGTTAAAGCCGTCTGCCATGGAATTCCCATTGTCAGAACAACTGTATAAGCAAAAAATGCGTTTAATCCCATACCTGGAGCTAATGAAATTGGATATCTACCAAGCACTCCCATAACAATTGATCCCAAAGCTGCCGCTAAAGCAGTAGCTGTAAATACAGCCCCTTGGTCCATTCTCATACTGTCAGGCAGATCCTTTACATCACTTAGTGATAGCACAGATGGATTAACAAATAAAATGTAAGCCATAGATAGAAAAGTTGTAAGGCCAGCTATAAACTCTTTTCGATAGCTAGTACCCAGCTCTTCAAAACGAAAATACTTCTTCACGTTTTTTCCTCCCTTTATAGAAGCCGCATGCACTTAGGCAAGCCATAAAAAATGCCTCTACACTAGGCGCGTAAAGGCATAAGATCGACTAAAAGAGAAATGTATGAGCCAAAAAAACAAAAGATTTTTACACATACATGTATTACTTTCTCGTAGTCAAGCCATTTACGGTAGCTCGGTAGAAACTTTTGGGCCTTATCCCCAAGATTATACGACATTAAAGCTATATCTCGCTGTTTTATGTTACTATCCTACCATTAACTTTTTAAAAAAGTCAACAAAAAACGAACATTCTTAGAAAAGAATGTTCGTTTGTTCGGTTTTCTTACATATTATTCCCATTCAATTGTTGCAGGTGGCTTACTTGTAATATCATACACTACGCGGTTAATATGCTTAACTTCGTTTACAATACGCGTTGAGATAACTTCAAGCACATCCCAAGGAATACGGGCCCAGTCAGAAGTCATACCATCAATTGATGTAACAGCACGAATACCGATTGTGTAATCATACGTACGAGCATCTCCCATTACACCTACACTGCGGATGTCAGGAAGAACCGTAAAGTATTGCCAGATATCGCGCTCCAAGTCAGCTTTTGCAATCTCTTCACGTAAAATAGCATCCGACTCACGTACAATTTCTAACTTCTCTTCCGTAATTGCACCAAGTACACGAATACCTAGACCTGGTCCTGGGAAAGGTTGACGCCAAACGATGTTATCAGGGATACCTAATTCAGAACCTAATGCACGTACTTCATCTTTGAATAGCGTGTTTAACGGTTCGATTAGTTTGAACTGCATATCTTCCGGTAATCCACCTACGTTGTGGTGAGATTTGATCGTTTGAGCTGTAGCTGTCCCACTCTCGATAATATCTGTGTATAGCGTACCTTGAGCTAGGAAATCAAACCCTTTTAATTTAGCAGCTTCGTCATCGAATACATAGATAAATTCATTACCGATGATTTTACGCTTTTGTTCAGGATCTGATACGCCGTTTAACTTTTCTAAGAAGCGATCTTTTGCATCGATTTTAATTACGTTCATATTAAAGCCTTCGCTAAATGTTTCCATTACGCTTTCCGCTTCACCTTTACGTAATAAACCGTGATCTACGAACATACATGTTAACTGATCACCAATTGCTTTGTGAATTAACACAGCTACTACTGAAGAGTCTACTCCGCCGCTAAGTGCGCAAAGTACTTTTCTATCTCCAACTGTTTCACGGATTTTATCCATTTCAACTTCAATGAAGTTCTCGATTGACCAGTTTGCTTCAGCATGACATACTTCAAACACGAAGTTCTTTAAGATATGGTTACCGTGCACTGAATGGCGAACTTCTGGATGGAACTGCACTCCGTACATATTCTTACCTTTGTTACTCATTGCGGCAATTGGACAAGATGGGCTAGTTGCGTCCACTTCAAAACCAGCTGGTGTTTCTACAACTAAATCACCGTGACTCATCCAAACAACTTGTTCTTTTGGCAACTCATGGTACATTAATGAATCATTTTGTACGTTAATCGCTGCTTTACCATATTCACGATGGCTAGCACCTTCTACCTTCCCGCCAAAATGATGAGTCATTAATTGCATTCCATAACAAATACCTAAAACAGGAATACCTAATTCAAAAATGTTTTCATCGCAGTGAAATGCGTTTTCACCGTACACACTGTTTGGGCCTCCAGAGAAAATAATTCCTTTTGGATTTAATGCTTTAATCTCTTCTGCTGTAATTGTGTGCGGATGCAATTCACTATATACTCCGAACTCGCGAATGCGACGCGTAATCAGTTGGTTATATTGACTACCAAAATCTAATACAACAATCATGCCTTCCATCTTGTTCACCTCTCCGAATGTGTAAATAATCACTTGTTATTATGCCCTAAAATATAAAAAAAACTAGACTTCTCCCTCAAAAAACAAAGGCAGAAGTCTAGTTGAGCACGACGTTTATCGTCAAATAGACTGTTCTGCCTTCATAGTCAGATCGTTTAAGGTGACCCGGTAGAGACTCTCGAACCATATTATCGAGGATATATGAAGGTATACGAAACATTTATAGTAAGTTCGAGAATATTCTATCAATCCGCGAAACAATGGTCAAGAACTCGTTTTTTTGATTAAATTTTCCCACAATTCAATCGACTCTTTCCATTCTTTTATGGAATCTGCATTTCGATACAAAACCCGCTCGTATTTTTCCGTTAATTGTAGCATATTTACCGTATTTAATTTTTCGTCTACTTCTCCTGCAAAGTCGCGCAGCGTTTGACTTTCTTGCCGCTTTAGTCCATTTGCAGAGAGTCTTTTAAGTAAAAAAGCATACGCTGATTCAAAGGTTTCCACACTCTCTTTCTTTTTATAAAAAGAGATATAAAAAGATAAAAACCATTTAAATCGATTGAGATATATTACTATTAACATAACTACAATCAGTCCGCAGAAAAGTACTTTCCACTTCATAGACAACTTAACATTTTGAAGAGAAGCTGTTTTTTCTTTCGCTCTTTCTTCTTGTGCCGGAAGCTCTTTTTCCTTAGGCTGCTCCTTCACTTGCGTTTCTTGTTTCTCTTCTTCCCTTTGACTATTTTCACTAGAGTTGTTAGGTTGGCTATCTACAAAATCATAAGGATTAGAAAAACTTTTTGTTGGTTCAAAAGGTACCCAACCCGCTCCTGGAAAATAGACTTCGACCCAAGAATGAGCATTATTTTGTGTAATTTCATAGGTTGTCCACTTACTACTTCCTGAAATGACGGTGGCATCACCTTCTGTATAGCCCTTTACCCACCGAGCAGGAATATCTAATGAACGAAGCAGCACGACCATAGAAGTAGAGAAGTTATCACAGTACCCTCTTTTTGTATCAAATAAAAATTGATCCACATAATCTTTATTTTTCGTAGGAATTGGAACATTTTCAGTATCATATACATATGGATTTGATCGAAAGTATTCTTCAACGGCTTTCGCTTTTTCATAACGATTGTTCTTATTTTTTGTTACCTCACGAGCTAAATTCTTTACTCGTTTCGGCAAGTTAGCAGGAAGTTGTGTATACCTTGCTATAAATTCGTTATTATTCTCTAAACTCTCTGCCTTTTTTTCCTCTGCTTGCTGAAGAAGTCCAATATCAAATACAGGATATTTATACGTCATCTCATACGATTGAACAGTAACAAGCTTGTCATTTTGATAAGGATATAATTTTTCATTTGTCGGTGTAACATCGGTTTGAATGCCATTTTTTAAGGTTAGCGACAGCAGTTGAGGAACATGCATAAGATGAACAGAAGGCTGCGAATAGGTAACTTCTGCTTTTCTTACTTGTCCTGCTACACTTGAGTCATATTGAGGGAGTAAGTTTTCATTTCCTTTAAAGGGCACTTTTTCTTCCTCTTTAGACAGCTCCCACCCCTTGCCTGTATAAACATCCTTCGTTTCAATACGCCAATAGTGCTCATCCTCTACTTTGGCTGTAAATACAACCGTATCATCATTGACAAACGATCCCCCCAATTTAGAATCGTCCATATCATAGCCAATTCGTTGACCGTTTGCAGATTCTCCCTGTCCTTGATTTGTTGTATGCGCTGTGATAAAAGGTACGGGATCTGGCCACTGCGGCCCTGGTTTAGGAGCGAGATAAGCCAGCACAATGACGATAGCTAAAAAGCTGCCTAGAAAAAGAAACGATCGTTTTCTATTTTCTAAACGCTCAGTGCTCGCAGCTTTTATACGTTCAGGATTTATGCGAAGCATGGCTACTAATAAAAATCCGATAATCGTCACGCGAATAATAGCAGCTCCCGCATCGTAAGTAGAAAAGGTATCCAACACGGTAATATACAAAATGGTTAAGAAGAAAAAGAAGAAAATTCTTTTTTGATAAAAGATCCAATATTGAATTAAATAAGCCATAATCCAAAGCAGCACAAAAAATAAAGTGCTCCTCATTTCAAATGATAAATTCGCTATATTCCACTGCATGATACTTTGCGCATCTGACTGAAGAATCTCCAAAAGTCTCGGAAGCCAGTCTGAAGAAAAGAAGGCTCCTTGGAAATAGAGATTGTGAAGCGAAAACAAAATAAACAATATACTCCCTAACGTCATCACGATAAACGGCAAGCGAAACGTTAAACACAAAAAACAGTAAGCAACAAACAAGATAAAGTACTGAATTTGATTGGTATCCGTCACTTCATTTAAAGGAAGAAGCCATTCCACTAATAAAAAGAATGCTCCCGCGTACAATAAGATGTTTTTTACATACAAAGCTGATTTATTCACTTATTTCCGCCCTCACTTCCTTTAGATGATAGAGGAATATTAACAACTTCAATCGTTAAAGCAGAAGATTGTATTCCATTTACAATAACCGTCTCTTCGTCACTAAGCCCTGCTCCTTCATCTTTAACGACAATTATTGATGCCTTAGCATGCAGACTCAGCTTAGATTGAACCTGCCCAATGAGAGTCCCTGTAACTTGACTGACAATGACCATAAAAGAATGCTGCTTTTGAATGGCAATACTCTTAAATTCTGTTTCGAACGCTCGGTTGTTAACAGGCTGTGCACGCGCTAAGTGATACAACAGGTTACCAGTCTCACTTTGTTCAGAGGTTTTTGGTGAAAAAAGTGCATCTCCAGCTAAAAGAAAATCGATTTTTTTACGCTTGGTTTCTTCATGAATGAGCATGGATGCGAGAAAGCTCATTCGTTCTTCAAAGTATAGAGAGCTTATAACATCTGCAATGATAATCATACTCCGTTCATGATAATGACCAAACTCTTTAGAAATCAACGTAGCTTTACGAGCCGTCGCCTTCCAATCGATAGATCCTAATCGGTCACCCGGCTGGTATTCTCTAATGCCTGTCACTAACGTAGTAGATTGATTTCCAGCGGAAACTTCATTTTTTCCTTCTTCTATTCCCGCTAAAAGAAACGGGATATCTATCTCATGGATTTGAGGATACACGATAAACCGCTGCTGCAGCGGATAATATGCCTTCTTTTTTACAATTCCTAATAAATCACTCAATTCAATCGAAATCGTAAAAAATTCATATTCTCCTCTTTCTACAAACGATCTTTCATACGGAATAACAGCGTTTCGTTGAAAAAGCGGATAAATTGTTCTTTCTTCTTGATCTAAAAGGTTACTCTCCTCTTTCACTGCTGCCATATAAACAGGAAAACCCGAGGAGCGTGTAATATGAATGTCATACGAAAGATGATCTCCAGCGAATCGAGGCTGTAGCTTCACATCACGAGTAACATTCCACTTCTTTAACGGATAAAGCAAAACGGCTGCCGCATATAACCCAAAAGGTAAGAAGCTATAAAATAAAAACCAGCTGACAAAGCCCCCTTGAAACATCGCGTACGAAAACGTAGCAGCAAAGATGCAGAATAAAACGAACCAGTCCCTACATTTATTCCATATCACTTTTATATACTGTTTCATAAAGTACCTCTTACCTTTTAACAGGTACTTTCGTATCAGCCATAATTTGCTTCATCACATCATCCGCTGTTAAGCCGCTGTACTGGGTATCAGATCTTAGCATTAATCGATGTGCACACACATACGAAGCAAGCTCTTGAACATCATCAGGAAGACAGTAATCTCTTCCCTTCACTAAAGCATATGCTTGAACGGCCTTCATAAAGGAAACCGTTCCACGAGGACTGATACCTAACGAAACATGTGGATGAGAGCGCGTTTTGCGAATGATTTCGATGATATAGTGCTTGATCGCATCATCTACATAAATACTGCTTACAGTTTTTTGAGCCTGTACTAATTCTGGAATGCTCATGACGGGTTTGACATCCTCAAGATTGACTTGAGTCGATACGCCGTTTAAAATTTGAAGCTCCTCTTCCTGCGTAGGATACCCCATGCTTAATTTGAATAAAAATCGATCCAGCTGCGCTTCCGGCAAATGATAGGTCCCATCAAAATCAACAGGATTTTGAGTAGCCATCACAAAAAAAGGCGCTGGAATTTCCCGGGTGATACCATCGGTTGTTACATGATGCTCAGCCATTGCTTCTAAAAGCGCCGATTGTGTTTTAGGAGAAGTCCTGTTAATCTCATCAGCGAGCACAATATGGCTCATGATAGGACCTGGACGAAAATGAAATTCCATGTCTTTTGGACTGTAAATAGAAACACCTGTTACATCGGACGGCAGCAAATCGGGCGTGAATTGAATTCGTTTAAATTCTGCATCAATCGATTTGGCCAGTGCCTTCACGAGCATCGTTTTCCCCACACCCGGCACATCTTCAAGCAAAATATGCCCCTCTGCAAGCAAAGCAACCAAACTCAACGTAGATACCTGACGCTTTCCAATCACAATTTGATCGATGTTTTCTAATACTTGATTTAATTTATTATTAATATGATCCAGCTGAATCAATAAAGCTCCCCCTTAAAACTCAGTTAAGCCTTGAGTTTAGTATGTTTTTCAATAAACATAGTACTATCTTAACAAATTTTCAAAAAATCTGAAAATATTAACGCACGCAAAAAAGCGACCAAGTACTCACTTGGTCGCTTTTTTAGTTAGGGCAGTGATTACATCATGCCGCCCATTCCACCCATGCCGCCCATGTCAGGCATTGCAGGTGCACCGCCTTCTTCTGGCTTGTCAGCAACAACTGCTTCAGTTGTTAAGAACATAGCCGCTACAGAAGAAGCATTTTGAAGAGCTGAACGCGTTACTTTTGTTGGGTCAACGATACCAGTGTCTAGCATATTTACCCACTCGCCAGTTGCAGCGTTGAATCCAGTTCCAACTGCTTCGCCTTTTAAACGCTCAACGATTACTGATCCTTCTAAACCAGCGTTGTGAGCGATTTGACGTACAGGCTCTTCAATCGCACGTAATACGATGTTGATACCTGTAGCAGTGTCACCGTCAGCTTCGATGCTCGCTACTTTATTATAGATATTTACTAATGCAGTACCACCACCAGCTACGATACCTTCTTCAACCGCAGCACGCGTAGAGTTTAATGCATCTTCAATACGTAATTTACGTTCTTTTAACTCAGTTTCAGTTGCCGCACCAACTTTAATTACAGCTACGCCACCAGCAAGTTTCGCTAAGCGCTCTTGTAATTTTTCACGGTCAAACTCTGAAGTTGTTTCTTCAAGCTGAGCTTTGATTTGGTTTACGCGTGCTAGGATATCTTCTGCGTTTCCTGCACCGTTTACAACTGTTGTATTTTCTTTTGTTACGACAATTTTAGAAGCGCGACCTAATTGATCGATGCTTGCTGTTTTTAAGTCAAGACCAAGCTCTTCAGTGATTACTTCTCCGCCTGTTAAGATCGCAACGTCTTGTAGCATTGCTTTACGACGATCACCGAAACCAGGAGCTTTAACAGCTACAGCTGTGAATGTACCACGAAGTTTGTTCACAACTAATGTTGCTAAAGCTTCGCCTTCTACGTCTTCAGCGATGATTAATAGAGGCTTGCCTTGTTGAACAACTTGCTCTAATACCGGTAAGATTTCTTGAATGTTACCGATTTTTTTGTCTGTGATTAAGATGTATGGATCATCTAATACAGCTTCCATTTTATCTGAATCAGTTACCATGTAAGGAGATGCATACCCACGGTCAAACTGCATACCTTCTACCACTTCTAATTCAGTTGTGAAACCTTTTGATTCTTCAAGTGTGATAACGCCGTCGTTACCAACGCGCTCCATTGCTTCAGCAATTAATTGACCTACTTCTTCGTCAGCTGCTGAGATAGCCGCTACTTGAGCAATTGAATCTTTACCTTGAATTGGTTTAGAGATTGCTTTTAGTTCTTCAACCGCTACAGCTACTGCTTTTTCCATACCTTTACGGATACCCATTGGGTTAGCACCAGCCGTTACGTTTTTAAGACCTTCTCTGATCATTGCTTGCGCTAAAACTGTTGCAGTAGTTGTACCGTCACCAGCAACGTCGTTTGTTTTGCTAGCAACTTCGGCTACTAATTTAGCACCCATATTTTCAAATGCGTCTTCTAATTCGATTTCTTTTGCAATTGTTACACCGTCATTTGTAATAAGCGGTGAACCGAATTTCTTTTCTAATACAACGTTACGACCTTTTGGTCCAAGCGTTACTTTTACAGCATTTGCTAATGTATCTACACCACGTAGCATTGCGCGACGTGCTTCTTCGCTAAATTTAATGTCTTTTGCCATGTTCTTTGACCTCCTCAAGATGTTCTTAATAATCTATTTTTTACGTATGATAAGTTTGTGGTTAACATTAGCCGATTACAGCTAAAATATCGCTTTCGCGTAAAATTAAGTATTCAGTACCTTCGTATTTCACTTCAGTACCCGCATATTTTGAGAAGATGATACGATCGCCCGCAGCTACTTCTAAAGCTACACGCTCACCGCTTTCTAATACTCGGCCTGTACCAACAGCAACAATTTTACCCTCTTGTGGCTTTTCTTTTGCACTGTCCGGTAACACGATACCGCTTGCTGTTTTTTCCTCAGATTTTACAAGTTCAATCACTACGCGATCACCTAATGGCTTTAACAAGTGAAACAACCTCCTCAAATAATATGTTTGCATTTTTATTAGCACTCAACCTCAACGAGTGCTAACACAATTATTATATTAAAACAAAGTGGGTTTTTTTTGCAAGTATTAAACAAAAAAAATTTAAAATTTACGAAAACTACATATAATAGTTTTAGATTTCGACGATTTTGAGAAATAAAGCATTCTTTTCTCTGTTCAATAATATGTATGTTACAATACGAGCAAGAAGAAATTACTAACTTTACAGTACTTCTTCGACATATATACATAAAAACCTTTTAAAGGAGTATAGAAGATTGGAAAAACGTTATTGGTATGTTATCCTCACCTACATCCTTATGCAGTTTTCAGGAGTTGTTGGTATACCGCTGTTAAAATTAACAGGAATGTTTGATCAATATCCAGTTCGAACAGCGAATGTCATGCTTTTGACTTATTGGACCATCATTAGCTTTATCCTTGGTTTACTTATTGTCTTACTGCTGCTGCGCCGTGACATGTCCATGCGTATAGAACATGCGGGAACAACGGTAACTGTGGTCTGGTCAGTCCTTGGGGTGTTCCTGGCTATGGCTGGTCAAGCTGTAGCAGGTATGATTGAGCACGCTCTTGGCATTACCCAAGTATCTGAAAACACACAAAATATTGTTAATCTTGTTAAAGCAACGCCGTTCCTAATTGTCGTTACGTCTGTTATTGGACCAATTCTAGAAGAGATTATTTTTCGAAAGATTATTTTCGGCTCTCTTCACAAACGATATAATTTCTTTGTCTCTGCATTTATTAGTTCCCTTATTTTTGCTGCCGTACACTGGGATTTTAAACATTTGCTCGTGTATACAGCCATGGGATTTGTATTTGCATTCCTTTATGCAAGAACAAAACTAATTATTGTACCCATTATTGCTCACGTGTTGATGAATACAGTCGTTATTTTATCTCAAACTATTTTTGCAGATAAAATTATAGAAATGCAAAAGCAAGCAGAACAAATGCAGTTTATTTTTGGAGGCATGTTTTTATGAAGAATATCCCTTTAACACGAGGGTTTATTTATATTATTATGGGGGTTTTATTCACCTACCTGGCTATTCAAAATGCTCAGGAAACCGTGTGGAATTTCCCCACGATCTTATTTGCACTCGTAGCCGCGTTCGATTTCAGATTTGCGGTGCGCATTTTTATCTTGCACTATAAAATTAAAAAGTTGCAGCAGCAATATAAAAATCAAGATGATTCATCTAAATAAAAAAACCACTGTTTCAGTGGTTTTTTTACATACTAACATCTTCTCTTTCTTGCTCTGCCCTTGCCTTTAACACTTTGCGATACGAAATGCGGGAAATAATGATGCTGATTTCATACAAAATTAAGAGCGGCACTGTCACCATCATGTGCGAGAGCAATTCTGGTGGTGTAATAAGTGCGGCAATAACTAGCAGTACGAAATAGGCATACTTTCGAATTTGAGATAAAAACATAGGCGTGATAATTCCTAATCGCGTCAAAAACATGACGACAACAGGAAGCTGAAACAACAGGCCAAAAGGCAGTGTGAGCTGCATTAAAAAAGAAAAGTATTCATTAATGCCAATCACTTGGTTTACATTCAGCTCATCAGAAACGCGCGTCATAAAATCGACGACAAATGGAAACAACACAAAATAAGAAAAAGAGACACCGCCGATAAAGAGAAAAATGGAAACAGGAATATATCCAAGCGTTACCTTACGCTCTTTTTCATATAAACCAGGACTAATAAATGCCCAAAGTTGATACAGTGCAACAGGAGCTGCAAGTACACAGCCGATAATAACAGCAAACTGCATATAAATCTTAACTGGATCTGTTAGCCTAAATGCATTCATCGTTAAATTTTTTGCCTCATCAGCATGCTGTAAATAGACAATAACCTTATCCGCTATAAAAAAGCCGCCAATTGTGGCAATGACAAAGAAAAATAAAACAATTAAAATGCGCTTTCGCAGCTCTCCTATATGATCATATATTGACATTTCTTGTTCGGTCATACTATGATCACCCTTTTACTCTTTGTCATCTACTTGACGCTGTTTATCTTTTTCACGATCTTCTGAGGCACCGCTAGCGGCATGCTTAAACTCTCTAAGCGTTTGCCCGACTGATCTTCCTAGCTCCGGTAACCGTTTCGGTCCAAAAATAAGCAGTGCTACAATCGCAATAATAATCCAACTGCCTGCTCCAATCCCCATATTCCCACTCTCCTTATTAATTTAGACTTAAGGAAATCGTAACACAGTCCATCTTATTCAACAGGATAATTTTTCAAAAAGTAGACAAGCGACTGTAATTCTACAGCCAGATCAATATGATGCAGTCGAATCTCATCCGGTACGTTTAAGCGTGCAGGAGTGAAGTTTAGAATCCCTTTAATTCCGCAATTCACTAAACGATCGGTAATTTGCTGAGCCACAGTGGCAGGAACGGTTAAAATCGCCACTGAGATATCATCACTCATATAATCTTCCAATTGGTCAAGGTGATAAACCGGCACGTCGCCTACTTTTGTACCGACTTTATCTTCTATCACATCAAAAGCGCACTCAATTTTGGTGTTATTATTTTTAATAAAATTATAATTTAAAAAGGCCGTTCCCAGATTCCCTACGCCAATCAGTGCTACTTTCGTTACTTCATCTTGGTCTAACGTTTTACGGAAAAATGTAAGTAAATAATTCACATTGTAGCCGTATCCCTTTTTCCCTAATGCTCCAAAGTAAGAAAAATCCCGGCGAATAGTAGCAGAATCAACTTTCACTGCCTCACTTAACTCCGCTGACGAAACACGCTGTTTACCAGAAGCATGCAAGTTTTTTAAAAAACGATAATAAAGCGGCAATCGTTTAGCCGTTGCTTGTGGTATTTTTAATTGTTCAGTGTTCACGTTGTACCCCCTCAGTTCATGTATGTCATTACTAACATTTTCAAGTCATATTGCATTACCTTTCACAAAGCCTCAACCGCCTTGAGGTAGCGCTTCCAATTCTCTCTCTTTTCTCTTGTTTTATATATACTCCGCTTCACACCCCGACGCCTTTTGTCTATCCAGGAATACTTAAAGTCGGTAGCTAGAACGAAGCAATTAGCCCTTCAAAGGATCCGTTTGTTAGTCATGACGGATTTTCTACATCCATCATATATAAGTTCAGAGATGCACTTATCTCTTATTTTAACATAGTATCCTGTATAAAATGTGCAGGTAAAATCATTTTATTTCATGAATCAAAACATTCGCTTCATCATTTGTTCTTGTCCCTCTAAAAATTACAAACGCTTGTAGGAAGAACTTGTAGTTGAAAATATGTTAAAATACACTATGGATATACTACTAGAGGTGAAAAAATGATTATTCTACAATTGAACGGTATTACAAAATACTATGGGGCAGAACCCATTTTATCGAATATAAAGTTAGAAGTACAATCAAAAGACCGCATTGCCCTAGTGGGACGAAACGGTGCAGGTAAATCAACTTTATTAAAAATTATTGCTGAGCAGCTTTCTTATGACAGCGGAGAAATTATTAAACCTAAAGGTGTTTCCATTGATTATATGGGACAAGATACAGTTCTTGAGTCAACACTCTCCATATGGGAAGAAATGATGACAGTCTTTGCTCCGTTAAAGAAGATGGAAAAAGAATTACGTACGCTTGAAACGAAGATGGGCGATCCAGACATTTTTAATGATTCAGTTCAATACGAAAAACTAACCAAAGAGTACGATCAGCTTCAAGTAACGTTCAAAGATTTAGGCGGCTATCAATATGAAGCGGATACACGATCTATTCTTCACGGTTTCCGTTTCTCAAACTTTGACTATAGCACCCCTATTTCCTCCTTGAGCGGTGGACAAAAAACGCGCTTGGCTCTTGCAAAACTGCTTTTAACAAAGCCAGACTTGCTTATTCTGGATGAGCCTACCAACCACTTAGATATTGAAACTTTAGCATGGCTGGAACAGTTTCTGCAAGGGTATGAAGGAGCTATTTTAATTGTTTCACACGATCGTTACTTCCTTGATAAGGTCGTAAATCAAGTGTATGAAGTCACACAAAAAACAACGGTCAAGTACACGGGCAACTACTCTAAATACCTTGTACAAAAAGCAGAGCGATATGAAAAAGAGTTGCGTCAGTACGAAAAGCAGCAAGATGAAGTCGCAAAACTGAATGATTTTATTCAGCGAAACATCGCCCGCGCATCGACTACAAAACGTGCGCAAAGCAGACGTAAGCAGCTCGATCGAATGGAGTTAATAAATCGACCTAACGAAGGCGAAAAATCAGCTAGTTTTTCGTTTGAAATTGAGCGTCAAAGCGGAAATGAAGTCTTAAATCTCGAAAACGTGTCCATCGGATATGATGAAAACAAATATGTCGTCCAAGACGCAAACCTTCGGATTAAAAAAGGTGAAAGCCTTGCGTTGGTTGGCCCTAATGGAGTTGGGAAATCTACGTTATTAAAAGGTATTGTGGATAAACTAAGCTTCAAGACTGGAACCATTTCTTTTGGCTCAAACGTAATGGTTGGTTATTACGACCAAGAGCAAGCTAATTTAACGTCTAATAAAACTGTTTTAAATGAGCTTTGGGATGACTACCCATCCAAACCTGAAAAAGAAATTCGTACAGCGCTTGGAAATTTTCTGTTTTCAGGTGATGATGTACTGAAAATCGTTTCGACGCTTAGCGGTGGTGAAAAAGCACGTTTGGCCCTTGCGAAGCTTATGCTTCAAAAAGCTAATTTCTTAATTTTGGATGAACCTACTAACCATCTTGATTTAGATAGCAAACAAGTACTCGAGAATGCGTTAATTGATTACCCAGGGACTCTATTATTTGTTTCACATGACCGTTATTTTATTAATCGTATTGCAAACAAAATAGCAGAGCTATCTCCTGAAGGAGTAGAAGAATTTCTTGGAGATTATGACTATTATGTAGAAAAGAAAGCAGAAATAGAGGAAATCAAAGAATTAGAAAATATAAAAGCCAACGAAGAACGTACGGTAAAAGTAGATAAACAGTCTTATAAACAAGATAAAGAACAAAAGAAATTGATGAGGCAGCGAACGCGCCGAATTGAAGAAATTGAAACTGAAGTAAACAAATTAGAAGCCGCACAAGCGGAGAATGAAGAACTTCTTTGTAATCCTGAAATTTATCAAAACCACGAAGAAGTATCAAGATTAAACGGTGAAAATGAAAAAATTTCTTCACAGTTATCCACATTAATGGAAGAGTGGGAAGAATTACAGCTGCTTCTAGAAGAATAGCCTATATTTTTTCGTATTTATTCACCCTATTTACTTGTTCGTGCGCTTTAGGACAAGCTTTATCCACTCTGTGAATAAATAGTGGATATCTGTCTGATTTTCATAATTAAAACTTGTTGATAACATGTCCGTGTACTGAGTGCACGGACTTTTCCACATAATTATCCACAGTCAATTCTAAATTTATTGAATATTGTTGATAAATCATTTTTATCCACAAAAAAGACGAATGAGAAATAAATCTCATTCGTCTCTTACTCTTCCAAGTCTAAACCGGGGTTTGCGTTTAATGACATATCTGAGCGTTTTCCTTGAGCAAATCGTACACTTGCCGCTGCTCCAATCATTGCGGCATTATCCGTGCATAGAGATAGCGGCGGGATAATAAGCTCAATGTTTGATAATGGTGCAAATGCTTCTTCTAGCGCTGCTCTAAGTCCTTTATTAGCAGCAACTCCTCCTGCTACTAACACTTGCTTAACCTTATATTCCTTTGCAGCTTTAACCGTTTTAGTTACTAACACATCAATAACACTCGCTTGAAAGCTAGCAGCAAGTGTTTGTGGAAGAATTTCTTCACCTTTTTGCTTCGCGTTGTGGACAGTGTTAATAACTGCTGATTTTAACCCACTGAAACTAAAATCATAGGATCCTTCTTCTAGCCAAGCACGCGGCAAATCAATTAATGGCTCTCCTTCATGTGCAAGGCGGTCAATATGAGGTCCGCCTGGATATGGAAGGTTTAACGTGCGGGCTACTTTATCGTAGGCTTCTCCTGCCGCATCATCTCTCGTTTCACCAATCACTTTAAACTGACCGTGACTTTCCATGTATACAAGCTCTGTATGCCCTCCAGATACAACTAGCGATAAAAGCGGGAATTCTAATTTTTTGATTAGCTGATTTGCATAAATATGTCCTGCAATATGATGAACACCAATTAATGGCTTTTGGTGTGCAAATGCTAGCGCTTTGGCTGCATTTACGCCAATAAGAAGTGCTCCCACAAGCCCAGGTCCTTCCGTTACAGCTATTGCATCAATATCTGCAAACGTCAAGTTCGCTTGATTTAAAGTTTCTTCAACTACTACCGTAATTTGTTCCACATGATGACGAGATGCAATCTCCGGTACGACACCGCCAAACCGTTTATGGCTTTCTATTTGTGATGCCACCACATTGGCTACAATTTCATGACCGTTTCGAATCACGGCCGCTGCTGTCTCATCACAGCTTGTTTCTAATGCTAAAATTAATTGATTTTCACTCATAAATTCACCCACATAACTAATGCATCCTCATTGTTATCAGAATAATAATTCTTACGAATACCTCCAGGTTTAAAACCTAGCTTTTGATACAATGATTGTGCAATATGATTAGATACCCTAACTTCTAATGTCATTGACACAGCACCTAGTTTTCGAAGAACGTCCATCACGTTGCGCAGCAGCAATTCACCGAGTCCCTTACCTCGGTAGTCTGGCAATAGGGCAATGTTGGTTACATGTGCTTCGTCAATAACAATCCACGTTCCGCAATACCCAATAATATTTTCTCCTTCTTCCATCACAATGTAAGTTGAAAATTGATTATTGGTTAACTCATTTTGAAACGCTTCTGAACTCCAAGGTGTCGTAAAAGACTTCTCTTCGATTTTCACTACTTGATCAATATCTTTAACTTCCATTAAACGAAACTTAATTGTTAGTTTCATGTTTATACCTTCTTTTATCCTTTTTGCTGTGAAGCAAGCCAGTTAGCTTCGGCTTCAGCTAAACGAATGTAGTTCGGAACAAAAGTATGCACAGACTGCGGCTCTTTCTTCATTCCTAAAAAAGCCAATTCACTTGGTCTTGGATTAAACTGCTGAACATGGGCAAATACAGCTTGTTTACCCAGCACTTCTTTTAACGCCTCTTCATGCATGGGAAGATCATTGCCTATGAATAAAATGGGTTTGTTGTATGACTTTAAATGTTCCGCCCAGTCCTTATTAATAACAAGTCGATCACTTTCAACTTCTAGAAGACCTCGTTCATTATTCCATTCATATAGTCCTGTATAAAGCTGTTGACGGCGCGCATCAAATAACGGAGCAATATACCCATCAAAATAGCGACCGTTTGCTGCTAGTGCTTCAAGGCTAGATACACCTATTAAAGGAATATTTAAAGTCCAAGCAAGTGTCTTGGCAATGGTAACGCCAATTCGTACACCTGTATAAGATCCGGGACCATGTGCCACTACAATACGGTCTAGCTCGCTTGGCGCAATATCACAATCCTTTAACAAAGATTCCACAGCGTTCATCACACGAACGGAGTGATTCTTTTTTAGATTCGTAATAATTTCTCCAATTACTTTGTTTTCTTCAACGACAGCAACACCCATGACAAAATTGGATGTATCAATGGCTAACATTTTCATCTTTTAAAAAGCTCCTTACATATTTCAACGTACCGACTGCCTATCGCTTTTACAAGGATTTTACGAGTCGTTTCGTTTTCATGGTAAATATTGATTTGAATATATTCATTAGGAAGCTGCTCTTCAATCAGATGAGCCCACTCCACGACCGTCACGCCATCTCCTTCAAAATACTCATCGAACCCTAGGTCTTCAAATTCATCCCCTAGACGGTACACATCCATATGATAAAGAGGAAGGCGACCGCTTTTGTATTCTTTAATGATCGTAAATGTCGGGCTATTCACATTGCGTTCAATTCCTAATCCTTTAGCTAAACTTTTTGTGAATGTTGTCTTTCCAGCTCCCAAATCGCCTTCAAGCAGCAGCACGTCACCAGCTTCTAATAAAGTTGCTAGACGAGCAGCCAGCTGATTAGTTTCATCAGGAGACGTAGACATAAACGTAAATTCGTTAATCTCTGTCATTCATTCAGAACCTCATTTCAATCTGTATATATATATTGTAAACGTTGTGGACTATACATATCCAGTAAGAAATCCAACAATCTTTAACATCGCAATTCTATAAGGAAATTTCTTTGTATATAAAAAATTCCTTAGGATTGCTCCTAAGGACGGTAAAGTTTTATATAAAAATGGTTCAAACAATAAAAAAGACGAAACACATTGTTTCGTTTCTAAAACATGGCGGTCCCGACGGGAATCGAACCCGCGATCTCCTGCGTGACAGGCAGGCATGTTAACCGCTACACCACGGGACCATGTTGGTTGCGGGGACAGGATTTGAACCTGCGACCTTCGGGTTATGAGCCCGACGAGCTACCGAACTGCTCCACCCCGCGATGATAAAAAAGCAAAATAAAAATGCCTAGCGATGTCCTACTCTCA
>NZ_JBVVNT010000019.1:0-15820 GCF_055810735.1 Priestia sp. ST2
TCTCTTGTCTGGTGGCGATAGCGAAGAGGTCACACCCGTTCCCATACCGAACACGGAAGTTAAGCTCTTTAGCGCCAATGGTAGTTGGGACTTTGTCCCTGTGAGAGTAGGACGTTGCCAGGCACTTGAAAAAGGACTAGCTATTTTAGCTAGTCTTTTTTTGTATGTTCATTTAAGTAACAAGAAATTAAGTAAGGAATCTTTTGAGCCGTAACTTCAAGGAACCTCAAGATAAATGGGTAATCTTTCGAAGAGTATGTATGCAATAATTCATACCACCACTCTGTTTCATAACGTGAAATCATACTTAAATTATAAAGTAATAAATAATGTGCCAACATCTCAGGGAAATATAAGCAGCTATCTTTTTCCAAAGGTGCATGCAGCGTGTTATTTTGGAAATTGTACATAAAAGGTGAACAATTATATAAACAGCTTGAAGGATCAAGAATACATACCTGATCTTCTGACAGAGACAATGATAGGCGGGAACGCTCTTTTAAAAAAGAGTAGAGCCTTTCGTGATTCATATGATAACACCGTGTGACTTGTTCAGGAATAGACAAAGAGGCAGCTGGAAGCGATCCAATAGTTGTTAAATGGGAAAATGACCTAGTACCCAAATTTAAAAATAATGTATCTAATTCCGGTACGCACGACAACAGATAATTCATTGTGTATTTACTACCTTCTAGTTGTTTCACATGAAACAATTCTTCTCCTACTTGTGAAAACAAACCGCTTTTTTGGATCTTAACTTCATCATCTAGAAAATCATAACTTTGTTTTTTTCTTTTTCGTGTTGATACTCCATGTGCTAACACCGCTGTATTTTCTGGATATACTGGGTTTTGCGTTAACAAACAGGCTTTTAACAGCTGTGACATTCCATAAAATAATAAAACTGGTTGAACTGATACAGGAGATTGTGCCGCAACTTGATAATAATTTTTACTGTGTTCCAAATAATAAATAAATGGGTAACTGTTTTTAAAGCTATGTTGCTCTGCATCGCTATAATTCAATTTTTGATAGCGCTTTTTTAAAAAGTCTTGTACAAAAGGAACGGAGAAAAATAAATTGTAGGACGTCCAAACATCATTAAATTTATGCAACTAAATCACCTTTTCTTTTTATTAGAATTATCTGATATCTAGTGAAGTTATTGACAGGTACATATCTGCTTGTTAATCTACTAATAATATTCTGTCGTTTAAAGGAGGATTCTATAATGTGGGAAAGCAAATTTTCTAAAGAAGGCTTAACATTTGATGACGTTTTACTGGTGCCAGCAAAATCTGAGGTACTGCCTAAAGACGTTGATATGAGTGTTGAACTAACAAAAACATTAAAATTAAAGGTGCCGTTCATCAGTGCAGGAATGGATACAGTTACAGAAGCTGAAATGGCTATTGCGATGGCTAGACAAGGTGGTTTAGGTATCATTCACAAAAACATGTCGATTGAACAGCAAGCAGAACAAGTTGATAAAGTAAAACGTTCTGAAAGTGGTGTTATCACGGATCCTTTCTTTTTAACTCCTGAAAACCAAGTATTTGCCGCTGAACATTTAATGGGCAAATATCGTATCTCAGGTGTGCCGATTGTCAACAACGAAGAAGAACAAAAACTAGTTGGAATCCTTACAAACCGCGACTTGCGTTTTATCCAAGATTATTCAATGCAAATTGCTGATGTAATGACAAAAGAAGAATTGGTTACTGCTCCAGTAGGAACGACTTTAGAAGAAGCAGAGAAAATTCTACAGCAATACAAAATTGAAAAGTTACCTCTTGTAGATGACAATGGCGTATTAAAAGGCCTTATCACAATTAAAGACATTGAAAAAGTAATTGAGTTTCCAAATGCAGCTAAAGACCAACAAGGTCGATTATTAGTTGGAGCAGCTGTTGGCGTAACAGCTGATTCAAACGTTCGTATCGAAAAATTAGTACAAGCTGGCGTTGATGTTATCGTTATTGATACAGCGCATGGACATTCACAAGGCGTTTTAGATACGGTAAGCAGCATTCGCGAGGCATATCCAGAGTTAAATATTATTGCTGGTAACGTAGCAACTGCTGAAGGTACAAAAGCATTAATTGAAGCAGGAGCAAACGTAGTAAAAGTAGGAATTGGACCTGGTTCAATTTGTACAACTCGTGTTGTAGCTGGTGTAGGCGTTCCACAAATTACAGCAGTATATGATTGTGCAACTGAAGCTCGTAAGCACGGTGTAGCTATTATCGCAGATGGCGGTATTAAATACTCTGGAGATATTGTAAAAGCACTTGCAGCTGGTGGACATACAGTAATGCTAGGAAGCCTTCTAGCAGGAACGACAGAAAGTCCTGGAGAAACAGAAATCTACCAAGGTAGACGCTTTAAAGTGTACCGTGGAATGGGCTCTGTAGGAGCTATGGAAAAAGGAAGTAAAGATCGATACTTCCAAGAAGATAATAAAAAATTAGTTCCAGAAGGTATCGAAGGACGTTTGCCTTACAAAGGACCTGTAGCAGATACTTTATATCAAATGATTGGCGGTTTACGTGCAGGAATGGGTTACTGTGGTTCAGCTAACTTAGAAGCGTTACGTGAACAGGCACAATTCATTCGTATGACTGGAGCAGGTTTAAGAGAAAGCCACCCACATGATGTACAAATCACAAAAGAATCTCCTAACTATTCTATGAGATAATCATGAATGTTAAAAAAACACGTTTCCCTATTAGGAAACGTGTTTTTTATGTCATGGATCATGAATGTAACAGTACTTCTTTATCTATTTTTTTAAATTTTAGTATGATAAAATTACATTTATGTGAGTTTACGTTTGGAGGGTATAGAGTGAGAAACGCAGTACAGAAACAATTAATTTGTGTCATTGCTGTTATGTTAATGGCCAGCGTATTTTTTGTCTCTACACAAGCATCAGCTGCTCCTAAAACAGATGATATTGGCGTTGAAGCAGATGCAGCGATCTTAGTAGAGGCAAGTACGGGGAAAGTATTATACGGGAAAAATACGGATGCTTTATTAGGTATTGCAAGCATGACAAAAATGATGACAGAATACCTAGTATTAGAATCCATAAAAGATAAGAAATTATCTTGGGATCAACGTGTGCCAGTTAGTAAATATGCAGCTAAAATTTCTCAAGATTATGGATTATCGAATGTACCGTTAATTGAAAACCAAAAATACACGGTGAAAGAATTATATGATGCCATGGCTATTTACTCAGCTAATGGAGCTGCAATTGCTTTAGCTGAAGCTGTCAGTGGTTCTGAAGAAAACTTTATTAAGTTAATGAACGAAACGGCAAAAAGATTAAATATGGGTGAATCAAAATTTGTCAATTCCACAGGTCTTTCTAATTCTCTGTTAAAAGGAATGTATCCAAAAGGAACGAAGGAAGAAGATGAGAACCTTCTATCGGCTCGGGCAGTTGCTACCCTTGCTTATCACTTAATTCATGATTATCCAGAATCTTTGGAAGTAGCTAAAACTCCTTCTAAGATGTTTAGACAAGGGCAACAAGGGGAAACAAAAATGAACAATTGGAACAAGATGCTCCCAGGTTTTTCAGCTGCCTACAGCGGCGTAGACGGTTTAAAAACTGGCCATACAGATTTTGCAGGTCAATGTTTCACTGGGACTGCAGAGCGTAACGGGGTAAGATACATAACAGTTGTAATGAATGCTAAGGAAAACGGCAAGTCTACGGAAGCTGCTCGTTTTTCCAAAACAAAAAAGATATTGGATTATGCTTTTAGTCATTTTCAGTTAAAAGAAGTAGTGCCTGCTAACGGCGAGATTAAAGGGCATGAAACAATTAATGTTGCTAAAGGAAAGTCAAAAGAAGCTTCCGTTTCTCCAAAGAATTCGGTAAAGATTATTACCGAAAAAGGTCAAAAAGATCATACTAAAATCAACTTTAAGTTAAACGATAAAGTTATGAACGATCAAAAAGTTGTTGCTCCTATTAAAAAAGGAGAAACAGTTGCTTATGTCAGTGCAACAAACAGCAATCTTAAAGATTTAGGCTATGTAGGAGGTCAAACTACAGATAGCATGACGCCGGTTGTGACAAACGAATCTGTTGAAAAAGCTGGATGGTTCTCTCTCGCTATCCGCAGTATTGGCAACTTCTTCAGCGATATTTGGATGAATGCTGCAAATACAGTGAATAACTGGTTTTAATGATAACTCAAGAGAAAGAAGAGATACTACAAGAGAGTATCTCTTCTTTTTATTTTTAGATTTGTTTGTATATAATCTATAAATTAGATAGGAATTTTCCGAAAAATGCGGTAAAATAGACACTAAGTTTTGAATTTTGTATATACACTAAAAATTATTGTGAAACACTTGATACAGGAGGAAGACAAACATGAATAACATTACAGGTACTGATCGTGTAAAACGAGGAATGGCGGAAATGCAAAAAGGCGGCGTTATCATGGACGTGATCAATGCAGAGCAAGCAAAAATTGCAGAAGCAGCAGGTGCTGTTGCCGTTATGGCATTAGAGCGTGTTCCAGCTGATATCCGTGCAGCAGGCGGCGTGTCTCGTATGGCAGACCCAACAATTGTTGAAGAAGTGATGAATGCTGTGTCCATTCCAGTTATGGCAAAAGCTCGTATTGGCCATATTGTTGAAGCACGCGTGCTAGAAGCGATGGGTGTAGACTACATCGATGAAAGTGAAGTGTTGACTCCAGCTGATGAGGAGTTTCATTTAAATAAAAATACATTTACGGTTCCATTTGTGTGCGGTTGCCGTGATCTTGGCGAAGCATCTCGTCGTATTGCTGAAGGAGCTGCAATGCTTCGTACAAAGGGCGAACCAGGGACAGGAAACATCGTGGAAGCAGTACGCCATATGCGTCAAGTAAACGCTCAAGTACGTAAAGTTGTGGGTATGGACGAAGATGAGTTAATGACAGAAGCTAAATTATTAGGCGCACCTTATGAGTTATTACTGCAAATTAAACGTGAAGGTCGTTTACCGGTTGTAAACTTTGCAGCAGGCGGTGTAGCAACACCAGCAGATGCAGCGTTAATGATGCAGCTTGGAGCAGATGGCGTGTTCGTTGGATCAGGAATCTTCAAATCAGACAACCCTGAAAAGTTTGCGCGAGCAATCGTGGAAGCAACAACACATTATCAAGACTATGAGCTTATTGCAAACTTATCAAAAGGGTTAGGAAGTGCAATGAAAGGGATTGAAATTTCATCATTATTACCAGAAAACCGCATGCAAGAGCGTGGATGGTAATTTAAAGGGAGTTTTGACAAAATGGTAAAAGTAGGCGTTTTAGGATTACAAGGTGCCTTTCGCGAGCATGCACAAGCATTAGAAGCAGCAGGCGCTGAAGCCATTATCATAAAAAAAGTTGAACAGCTAAACGAAATAGATGGTTTAATCCTACCGGGCGGCGAAAGCACAGCGATGCGTCGTCTGATCGACAAATATGACTTTATGGAACCCCTTCGCCAGTTTGCACAAGCAGGTAAACCGGTATTTGGTACGTGTGCCGGTTTAATTTTACTTGCAGGACAAGTCGTTGACCGTGAAGAGCCCCATTTAGGTGTTATGGATATTACGGTAGCTCGAAACTCGTTTGGGCGTCAACGGGATAGCTTTGAAGCTGCCCTAAATATTAAAGATATCGGTGAAGATTTTATAGGCGTATTTATACGTGCTCCGCATATTGTAGAAGTAAGAGAAAACGTTGAAGTCTTAGCAATGCATAACGACCGAATTGTTGCGGCAAGACAAGGTCAATTCTTGGGATGTTCGTTTCATCCAGAATTGACAGATGATGCTCGCATGGCGCAGTATTTTGTAGCAATGGTTGAAGAAGCTTCAAAAAAACCTGTATAAATGAATTGCATCTTGTAAAGACTTGTAGTACATTATGATTAATAAAAATGATATTGGTATAAAGCGTTGATAGGAAATAGTAATAAGATTTTTGATTTCAAGAGAGTCGATGGCTGGTGTGAATCGATAATCAATTCTTATGAATCCGTCCTGGAGCAAGCTGTCGAAAAAGTAGTAGGCAGTTTCGGTTCATCCGTTATCTGGTTTAAGAGGAAGGCTTATTTTAGCTTTCAATTAGGGTGGCAACGCGGGTAAACTCTCGTCCCTTTCATGGGGATGAGAGTTTTTATTTTGCCCTTTTATACTAAAGGAGGTACTAAATATGTTAGATTTAAAATTTTTACGTGCTAATTTTAATGAAGTAAAAGAAAAGCTCAAGTTTCGTGGTGAGGACTTAACGGACTTAGGTCGCTTTGAAGAGTTAGATGCAAAACGCCGTGAGCTAATTGCTCAAACAGAAGAGTTAAAAAGCAAGCGAAATGAAGTATCACAGCAAATTGCACAATTGAAGCGTGAAAAACAAGATGCTGATCATTTAATCGTTGAAATGCGTGAAGTAGGAGACCGCGTAAAGCAATTGGATGAAGAGCTTCGCAGCGTTGAAGAAGAATTAGAACTATTGCTGCTTTCAATTCCTAACGTTCCACATGAAAGTACGCCTGTAGGTGAAACTGAAGATGATAACGTAGAAGTTCGCAAATGGGGAGAAATTAAACAATTTGATTTTGAACCAAAACCGCATTGGGATTTAGGAACAGATTTAAATATTTTAGATTTTGAAAGAGCTTCGAAAGTAACGGGAAGCCGCTTTGTATTTTATAAAGGGTTAGGTGCAAGATTAGAACGCGCTCTTATTAACTTTATGATGGATTTACATATGGATGAACATGGTTATGAAGAAATCCTTCCTCCATATATGGTGAATCGCACAAGCATGACAGGAACAGGGCAGCTTCCTAAATTTGAAGAAGATGCATTCAAGATTAAAGAAGAAGATTATTTCTTAATTCCTACAGCTGAAGTACCAGTTACAAATTTACATCGTGATGAAATTTTAAGCGGAGATCAGCTTCCAATTGCTTATACAGCGTATAGTGCTTGCTTCCGCTCAGAAGCAGGCTCTGCAGGAAGAGATACACGTGGTCTTATTCGTCAGCATCAGTTTAATAAAGTAGAACTCGTTCGCTTTGTTAAGCCAGAAGATTCTTATGATGAATTAGAAAAATTAACGGGCCATGCTGAAAAGGTTCTTCAACTATTAGGTTTACCTTACCGAGTTCTAAGCATGTGTACAGCTGACTTAGGTTTCACAGCAGCCAAAAAGTATGATATTGAAGTTTGGATTCCAAGTTATGAAACTTATCGTGAAATTTCTTCTTGTTCAAACTTTGAAAGCTTCCAAGCTCGCCGTGCTAATATTCGCTTCCGCCGTGATACAAAAGCAAAACCAGAACATGTTCATACACTAAACGGTTCTGGCTTAGCAATTGGTCGTACGGTAGCTGCAATTTTAGAAAACTACCAGCAGGAAGATGGATCAATTCAAATTCCAGAAGTGCTGCGTCCATATATGGGAAATAAAGAATTTATCTCTAAATAAAAGTAGAAGGTGTTCATTAAGAATTAATTCTTAATGAACATCTTTTTTAAAAACATCAATAAAAGAGTTGACTTTATTATTTATATATGATAAATTAATACTTGTCGATACGGAGGAATACCCAAGTCCGGCTGAAGGGATCGGTCTTGAAAACCGACAGGGGTGTTAAAGCCCGCGGGGGTTCGAATCCCTCTTCCTCCGCCATATTTGACTTATAATGCAATTAACATAGCGCGATAAATTGGAGATTGGAAAACCGTTACTTATAAGTAACGGTTTTTTATTTGTTAAAAATGCCGCTTTATCTATTAAAGCGGCATTTTTTTATAGATGACGACGTTTTAGCTTTTCATTATGTTGTAAAAAGCGAGCCACTTTTTCAACAATTGATTCAATTGAATCAGGATCCTTGATAAGGTCGTATTCTCTAATATCTAAACGAAGAATAGGGCAAGCCGTAAAGTTATTAATCCAGTCTTCGTATCGGGCGTGCATCTCTTTCCAATAATCAAGAGGCGTTTGCTGTTCCATTGGTCGCCCTCTTTCTTGAATGCGATCTACAATATCTTCGAAGCTGCCTTCCAAATAAATGAGCAGATCCGGATGAGGAAAATATGGAGTCATAACCATCGCATCGAACAAGCTTGTATATGTTTCATAGTCTACTTTAGACATCGTTCCTTTTTCAAAATGCATCTTAGCAAAGATACCGGTATCTTCGTAAATGGATCTGTCTTGGATGAAGCCGCCGCCATACTCGAAAATTTTCTTTTGTTCTTTAAAGCGTTCTGCTAGAAAATATACCTGTAGGTGGAAGCTCCAACGTTCAAAATCTCCATAAAATTTGTCCAGGTAAGGGTTGGAATCTACTTTTTCAAACGATGTGCGAAATTGGAGAGCATCAGCCAATGATTGAGTCATTGTAGATTTCCCAACTCCAACTGTACCCGCTATCGTCAACACAGCATCATTAGGAATGTTGTATTTCGATCGTAAGTTTACCATTACATACTCCTTTTTAACATACTCTCTTGAACCTCTGATAGGATTCTATTTAAGTGTTGTTTATTTTGTACAAAATCTATTTCATCACCGTCATAACGTAAAATGGTTACATCAGGGTTATTTTGTTCAAACGCCGTCATAGCTTTTTCATAATCATCACTTAGCCTCGCAAGGTAGTGAGGATCGATGTTTCGTTCAATTTCTCTTCCGCGCATTTTAATACGCTTTAACAAGGTATCTAAGCTGGCATTTAAATAAATAATAATGTTCGGAGCTGGCATATCAGCCGTTAAGATGTGGAAGATTTGTACATATTTTTTATACTGTTCATCTTTTAACGTTTGCTCAGCAAAAATCATGTTTTTCATAATATGATAATCTGCTACAACAGGTTTTTTATAAGATAAGAACCCTTTTTGAATATCCTCCAACTGCTTATATCGATTACATAGAAAAAACATTTCGGTTTGAAAACTCCACTCGTTGATATTTTCATAAAATTTCCCGAGAAATGGATTTTCATCTACGATTTCTTTTAAAATTTCGAATTGAAATTCTTGTGCAATCTCTTTAGCTAGAGAGGTTTTTCCGACACCGATGGGTCCTTCTACTGAAATAAAAGGTGTGCCTTGCATTCATTTGCCTCCTTCATGACCACTCGTTCAAAAAAAACAGACAAAAAATATTTTAACATAGAGAAGGAGAATAAGGGGAAAAGAAATTTCTTTCAGTAAGAAGAATAACAAAAAGCCTACTGTTAACAGTAAGCTTTCCCTATTTATGGCTGTGTCACTCTTTTTGTAATCTTGAAGTTGTCTTCAATCAAGAGCCAGTTTTGCGGGAAATCTAAGCCTAGTTTCCAGTAGGCCATTCCTCTAAGTTTTAATTCTTTGATTAAATCAAACTTGGCCTGAATAGACCTAGCGTCTTCAAACCATACTTCGTGGGTGCGCTGCTGCTCATCTTTATACCGGAAGAAAGGAGCTTGTGCTTTATTGTCGTATTGAATAGCTACTTTATAGCGAGCTGCCAACTCAATAGCTCGTTGAGGACTAATGGCTTTGGCATATTCTCCTCCTGGTTTGTAAGGAAGTGTCCAATCGTAACCGTATAGGTTTTGGCCCATGATAATTTTTGAACTAGGTATTTCAGATATTGCATATTCTAAAACATCACGTACGGGACCAATAGGAGAGACGGCCATAGGAGGCCCACCGCTATATCCCCATTCGTATGTCATCGGAACAACGAAGTTAGCAATCTCTCCAATGGCTTTATAATCATGTGCTTCATACCATTTGCCTTTTTGATCTCGACTTGTCTTCGGAGCTAAAGCGACAGACATAAGAAGTTGCTCATCTTGAAGACGCTTTTTTGCTTTCTGTAAAAATGCAATATAGGCTTCTTTATCTGCCGGACGCAAAAATTCGAAGTCAAAGTGAATGTCTCTGAAATTTTGTTCTTTCGCTGTTTTTACAATATTATTTAAAAGCGTATCTTGAACGTCTTTATTAGTTAAAATTGCTCGGCCGACTTCGTCACTAAATGCGCCGTTTTCAATATTAGCCAATACCATTAAGAAAATGACGTCATTTTCTTTAGCAATAGAACCTAAATTGTTAAGTGGAGGTGCCTTTAGAGAACCGTCTTTTTGCACTTCGAAGTTCGCTGGCCCGAGATAAGTAAGGTATTTTGCATTTTGATTAATCATCTTCTCTGTTTGAGGAGTGATTTTTCGATTGCTTGTTTCAACATACCCTAAAAACTCACCGTTTCTTTTGTTGGGGGAAGGGGGAATTAAGATGCGGCGGCCAGGGGTTAAGGGTGCTGTAACTGAAACATTGTTCGCATTGGCAATAGCCTGATAGCTAACGCCTAATTTTCTTCCTACCTTCCATATAGTGTCCCCAGCTTTTACTGTGTAGTAAGTACCATTGATTGGAATAACCATAGATTGCCCGATAACGAGTTGATTTGGGTTAGGTAATTCATTTGCTCTTATAATTTTCCCTGCGTCAATGCGGAACTGTTTTGCAATACTATATATACTGTCACCTGCTTTAACAGTGTAAATTTGCATAATAAAAAGCCTCCATTTCATATGACTTACTTCCATCATATGAGAAGGCTTTTTACTTAATTCATCAACTCGGTATGTTTGCAAATACGAGCATTTAATACGTTATGCATCATTCTCAAAGCAAAGGTATTGTCTTCATCTGCGTTTGAAGCAATACAATCTTCAGGCACAATTAAGTTATACTCACGCATATAAGCATCGTTGGCTGAAAAAAGCACGCATATATTTCCCGCAATTCCTGTTAAAATAAGTGTATGGACATCGAGCTGTGATAGCAAAATATTCAAAGCTGTCCCATAGAAGATAGAATGCTTTGGTTTAATTAAAAAGTAATCAGCGTTTTGTGGTGAAATGTGATGTAGAATGGGTGAGCTTATCTCATTTGTGCAGTGTGTTAAAATGGTTTCTAAGTTTGCTTGCCATAGCTTATAATGGTCATTTACATAGATAATAGGGATATGTTGAGACGATGCGTACTGTTTTAACTGGGCAATGTTTTGAGCAATGGTTAAAGATTTTTCAGCAAGTATTTTGCCGTTTTTAAATTGAAAATCGTTTAGCATATCGATAATAATTAAAGCAGTTTTAGCGTTCTTCACACAAGGTATCTCCTTTTCCTGATGTACATAGTAAATAGTTTGACTCAGAAAAAATATAATATGTAAGGTTGGATAAAAAGTGTTAAATGATGAAAAGTATATGAGGTTGGCAATTGATGAAGCATTAAAAGCCAAAGATAAATTAGAGGTTCCCATTGGAGCAGTTATTGTTCAAAATGATGAGGTGGTTGCTTCAGCTTATAACTTACGAGAAACAGAACAGCGATCAGTTGCTCATGCAGAACTTTTAGCAATTGATGAAGCATGTAAGAAATTAGGAACATGGAGATTGGAAGACGCTACGTTATATGTCACCTTAGAACCATGTCCGATGTGTGCAGGTGCTATTGTATTATCAAGAGTGAAAAGAGTTGTGTTTGGAGCTTATGATCCTAAAGGTGGCTGTGCGGGAACATTGTTAAACTTATTAGAGTTTGAAAAGTTTAATCATCAAGCACAAGTAGTAGGAGGTGTGCTAGAAGAAGAATGCGGGAGCCTCTTAACGACCTTTTTTCGTGAGTTGCGTCAACGAAAAAAGTCTGGAAAATAGCGCTAAAAAAGTAAGTTTTCTATAGCGGTTGCATTTTTGAATGAAAAGACGTATACTTGTAAATGCATCAACTTGATGCCCAAACTATTGGTTTCAACTTTGCCGTGCTAAGCGGGGAGGTAGCGGTGCCCTGTACTCGCAATCCGCTCTAGCGAGGCCGAATTCCTTCTTGAGGTTAGCTCATCTTAGGGCCTGCCTTAAGTAAGTGGTGTTGACGTTTGGGTCCTATGCAATGGGAATCTGTGAACCCTGTCAGGTCCGGAAGGAAGCAGCAGTAAGCAGAACCTCTCATGTGCCATGGGGTCGCCTGAACCGAGCTAACTGCTTAAGTAACGCCTGGGGTGGCTAATCGACGGAAGGTGCACGGCAGTTATATACATAAGTTTAGTCTACTCTGTTGGAGTAGGCTTTTTATTTTATCTCTCACTATTTTGAAAAAAAACCTCATAATACGCTATAATGATAACTAATGAATTATATTAAAAGGAGAGGATGTAGTGGCATATCAGGCTCTGTACCGTGTATACCGTCCTCAAAGCTTTAACGACGTAGTCGGTCAACAACATATTATCAAAACACTTCAAAATGCCCTTGTCCAAGAGAAATTTTCGCATGCGTATTTATTTTCTGGGCCTCGGGGGACAGGAAAGACAACAGCTGCTAAAATTTTAGCGAAAGCCGTTAACTGTGAAAAAGCACCCATTGCTGAACCCTGTAATGAATGTGCAACTTGTCGGGGAATTACTGATGGTTCCATTTCTGATGTAATTGAAATTGATGCAGCTTCTAATAATGGAGTCGATGAAATTCGAGATATCCGTGATAAAGTAAAATATGCACCTAGTGCTGTTCGATACAAAGTGTACATTATTGATGAAGTTCATATGCTTTCAATTGGAGCTTTTAACGCTTTGTTAAAAACGTTAGAAGAACCTCCTGCACATGTTATCTTTATTTTAGCTACAACAGAGCCGCATAAAATTCCATTAACGATTATCTCTAGATGTCAGCGCTTTGATTTCAAACGCATTTCGCCAGAAGATATCGTATATCGAATGAAGGAAGTATTAGGTTCTGAAGAGCTAGAAGTAAGCGAGGATGCTCTTTACGAAATTGCGAAAGCTTCAGAAGGCGGCATGCGTGATGCACTTAGTCTTTTAGACCAAGCTATCTCGTATAGTACGGAGAAGGTGAGCTTAGAGGATGTTCTATCCATAACAGGAGCAGTATCACAGTCTTTTATTGTGAAGATCGTCCAAGCTATCTTTAACGAAAACATTGTAGAAGCGCTAGACTCTGTTGAAAGTTTGATTAAAAACGGAAAAGACCCAGCGAGGTTTGTAGAGGACCTCATCTTCTATTATCGTGATGTTCTGCTTTATCAAGCTTCTGAAGAAAATGCATATTTACTTGAAAAAGCAGCGGTTAACGAAGAGTTTAAAGAACTCAGTTCAAAAATGGATAGTGCTTTTATTTATAAAGTCATTGCTGAATTGAACAAAACTCAGCAAGAGATGAAATGGAGCAATCATCCTCGAGTGCTACTTGAAGTAGCTTTAGTAAAATTAGCTCAAAGTTCTACAAGTCAAGAGAGTGCTCTTCCATATCAAGACATTTTGCAAAAAATGAATCAAATGGAAGCAGAACTGCAGCAGTTAAAAGAAAAAGGCATTCAAGTTGATCATACAGCTCAGGCAGTGCAAACAGAGAAAAAACAGACAAGACAGTCCAGAAGTCAGTACAAAACGCCTGTTGGGAAGGTAAATGAAGTTTTAAAAAATGCCACTCGGCAGAATTTAGAAACGATTAAGCGATCTTGGGCGCAGGTGTTGGACACATTGAAACAACAAAATAAAGCTTCACATGCAGCGTTGTTATCTAACAGTGAACCGGTTGCGTCTTCAGATCAATCATTTATACTTAAATTCAAATATGAAATTCATTGCAAAATGGCTTCTGAAAATAACAACAATGTACGTGATAATTTAGAGAATATCTTATATACTTTAATTGGCAGCAAGCGTGAAATGGTTGCAATTCCAGAAAGTGAATGGGATAAAGTAAGAGAAGAGTTTCTTCAAGGACAGCAAAGTGATGGGTCATCAGGTCAACCACAGGAGGAAGACCCTGTGGTTGCAGAAGCGAAAAAGCTATTTGGAGAAGACTTAATCGAAATTCAAGAGTAAATTTAGGAGGAATGTTCATATGATGAAAGGCATGGGCAATATGCAAAAAATGATGAAACAAATGCAAAAAATGCAAAAAGATATGCAAAAAGCGCAGGAAGAGTTAGCTGAAAAAACTGTTGAAGGTACAGCTGGCGGCGGAATGGTGACAGTTGTAGTTAACGGTCAGAAACAAGTAATTGATGTAAATATTAAAGAGGATGTAGTAGATCCTGAAGATATTGAAATGCTACAAGATTTAGTACTAGCAGCAACAAATGACGCATTAAAACAAATGGACGATTTAACAAATAACACAATGGGTCAATTTACAAAAGGTTTAAATATTCCAGGACTTTAATAAGGTGGTTGCCACGTGCATTATCCAGAACCAATATCAAAGCTTATAGATAGTTTTATGAAGTTACCCGGCATTGGTCCAAAAACAGCTGTTCGCTTAGCGTTCTTTGTTTTATCTATGAAAGAAGATACAGTATTAGATTTCGCAAAAGCATTAGTCAATGCGAAGCGAAATTTAACCTATTGTTCAGTTTGCGGACATATCACAGATCAAGATCCTTGTTACATTTGTCAAGATCAGCGCAGAGAGCGAAATGTGGTATGCGTCGTGCAAGACCCTAAGGATGTCATTGCAATGGAGAAAATGAAAGAATATAACGGCTTGTATCATGTCCTGCATGGCGCAATTTCACCTATGGAAGGAATAGGGCCTGAAGATATCAAAGTACCAGAGTTATTAAAAAGACTTCAAGATGATGAGATTCAAGAAGTGATTTTAGCCACTAACCCGAATATAGAGGGCGAAGCTACGGCTATGTATATCTCTAGGCTCTTAAAGCCGACAGGAATTAAAATTACTAGAATTGCTCATGGGTTACCCGTTGGAGGAGATCTTGAGTACGCAGATGAAGTAACATTATCTAAAGCCCTAGAAGGTAGAAGAGAAGTATAACGAGGTACTTGCATATGTTTTTTAAAAGAAAAGGTTGGTTACGCAAAGAGTACGATGATGAATTTGTGAAGACTTTTATGCAAGTAAAGCAGGAATGGAGTCACAAAACTTCAATGGTAGAAAGAAGTGTAGATCCTTCAGAAGAGGTAATGGTAGATATTCGATTAGCCAAAATGAAGTATCTTTTTCTATTAAAAGAAGCCAAGCATCGAAATATTTCAATTAACAGGATGTCATAGAGGCATCCTGTTTTGTTGTCTTTATAAAATAAGGATTTCCCTCCGTGAAGTAGTGCTTTTTTTGAATGCTTGGACATACATATAAGATAACTTATCTGCTTTAAGAAGGAGGCAACATGCTAAATCATCCCATTGTAGTTGTGTCTTTTTTAACAGGGCTAATCATTCTACTCTTAGTAACAGGTGGTGTTGAAAAAATGCTTCGAGTCATTGGAAATTTATCGATCAAGCTTATTATTGGCGTTCTGCTGCTTTTCTTTATTAACATCTTTGGCGTACAGTTTGGTATTCATATCCCTATTAATTTCCCCACAGCCATTGTTTCAGCTATTTTAGGTATTCCAGGCATAGCTGCCTTACTTGTTATTAGTAATTTCATATTATAATTTGGAGGAATATCCAAAATAAAAGTTTTCTGGAATCTTTTCGAGAAAACTTTTATTTTTTTTTGAAAAAGTTGTTGACCAACAAGTTAACAGATGTTATATTTATATACGTCGCTAAGACAACAACAAAAAATAACTCGAAAATAACTTAATGAAAAAAGTTGTTGACAAGTTATTCTTGAGGTGGTAAGATAAAAAAGTCGCCTTGAGACAAGAGTTCTTTGAAAACTGAACGAAATAGTAAACGTCAACGTTAATTTTTATTTTTTAAATTGAGCAAGTCAAACATTTCTTCGGAGAGTTTGATCCTGGCTCAGGATGAACGCTGGCGGC
>NZ_JBVVNT010000020.1:0-11947 GCF_055810735.1 Priestia sp. ST2
GAAACTCTAAAAAGCACAATTTACCAATTTATTTATTTTAAAAGCAAGGGGGAAATTTCCCCTTGCTTTTTTATTTACTATTTTATTTACATTTTTTAGGTGTGTCTTTTTGGACACACAGGTGTGTCTTTTTGGACACACCCCACCCTCTATAAACGTTGATATAACAACATTCTTGCACTTGTCCCTTCTCACTCTATTTAAATAGCAATTCGCTGATAGAATTGCAAGGGTCTTTTTATACTTTTTTCGTTAAAAAAATTAAAGTGTATTGAACTTAATACATATGAAAATTCCTCATAGCTATATGGCTATTTTCCATACAAGGTTCGAGTAGTATTTTTTAAAAAAACCACTTAAAAAATCTCCACTCTTTCCTCCTTGCATTTCAAATTTCGGCAGGGTTGGTTCTTTCGCCAAGCCGAACATACCCAAAACGAAGTTTAAGATGATCGGCTTGTGACGGCCATTATACCTGCCGAACCGCCAGAGCAGCCGTCCATAGTTGGTGATTTTGCTGAAAATAGATTACACAAACGGGGACTAGTCCCCGAACCCCTAGCCAGCACGCCACCCCAAAACGAACGGGGTTGCACGGGTAAAGTTGTAACTCATAATTAAAGCGAATAGCATGCATGGGGGGCGTGCATCTGTTTTTAATATGGTTATGATTTAATGAAATAATAGAGCATATAAACATTGATATATCAGTACTTGACTGGGGTTGAACGCCCCCCGTGCACGTAAAAAAATGATGTGCACGGGGGGCGTTCTTTGTTATTCTTTAAAGGACATTTTAGGTGAGAAATATAACTATTTATATAAATACGCGTGCATGGGAGGGAACGGCATGTCAGATACAAAGCTTGGCCAAGAACCAGCTTATTGGACTAGTGAAGTAGCAAAGAAACTTGAGGTGTCAGATAGCACTTTAAGAAAGTGGTGTATTCAATTGGAGGCCACAGGTTATAAGTTTATTAAAGGAGAGAATGATAGTCGGGCTTTCACTAAATATGACTTAAACGCTTTACAACTATTTAAGCAAATCGTAAAAGTCCAAAGGAAAACCAAAGAAGTAGCATCTTTAGAAGTGGTTGAGCGTTATGGTGCACGGCAAGGAACTTCCCCCATGCAATCTGCACAAATGGCCGTTCAAGCTCATGAGTTCAAAGATAAAATTGATGATATGGCTCAAAGTATTGAAGAAATAAAAAAACAATTACATGAACAAATGGAATTTAATAAAAAGCTTGTAGAACGTATGGATCAGCAAAGTATGAGTCATATACGTGAAATTCAGGAAACAAGAAAGCAACTTGCTGCTGCCCAAGAAAAAAAGAAGTGGTGGGAATTTTGGAAATAAAAAAAGACTGCTGGTTATTCAGCAGTCTTTTTTTATTTAAATGATTTGTTTACGGTAACATCTTACTCTCTACTTATATTATAACTCTATTTGGAAATTATTTATAGACTGTTTTTTCACTCATGTCCAGCCTTATACTGTTATACGCAAGTCAAAAAGTATAAAGGGTGTGGCTATATGAATGAGAAGAAAAATGTCTTAGATCCTGGTCCGTTTTTTCATGGTACTAAAGCAGAACTGAAAATTGGAGACCTGCTTGAACCGTTGTACTTATCCAATTATCAGGATAAAAAATCTAACCATATCTATTTTACTGGAACATTAAACGCTGCTAAATGGGGTGCTGAATTAGCAAGGTCTAATTCAAAAGAGAGAATTTATATTGTGGAACCATTAGGCGATTTTGAAAATGATCCAAATTTAACGGATAAAAAGTTCCCTGGAAACCCAACACGTTCATATAGATCTAAATCTCCTTTGAAAATAGTAGCTGAATTAGGTTCATGGGAAAGGCATTCCGATGAAGAAATAAATCATATGCTTACATCTTTAAAAAAGTTAAGTGAAGAAGGAAAGAATATAATATACGATTGATTTTCATATTATTAAAATTCTAGCCAAATGCCTGATTAACAATAAAGGCCGCCTTATCAGCCAATAGATAATGGGCGGTCTTTGTTATGCATACAATTGTTATCTATATACACAAATGAGAAAATTTAGGATTTAAAGAATATATATTATTCAAATGATAAACCTAAGAAAAAATAGGCTTAGGAGATTACAAATGGAACCAATTAAACCAACTAAAGTGGGATCAAAAAAATCAAATCTCAGCGAAAAGCTGTTATCTGCAGAATTGGGGAAACTTTGGGCAACCTATATGGGTAATAGCATGTCTACATGTATTCTAAGCTACTTTCTTAAACATGTTGAAGACCAAGATATAAAAAAATTATTGGAAAATGCTCTAAACTTAAGTAAAGAATTTCAGAAAATCATAAAAGGTATTTTCATAAAAGAGAACTTTCCTATCCCTCATGGTTTTACAAAAGAAGATGTTAATCTTGACGCTCCAAGATTATTTGAAGATGAATTCTATGTACATTATTTAAAGTATGTATCTAAAGTAGGCCTTAGTCTTTATAGTGTAGGACTTCCCTTAATATATAGAGAAGATGTAAGAGATTTTTCCCTTTATTGTATGGAATCAACTGTAAAATTGGGGGAACATATCAAAGATATTTCAATGAATAAAGGGTTAGCTATTAAATCGCCTATTATTCCAACACCACAAAAAGTAAATATAGCACACAAAAATTATCTAAAAGGTTTTATTGGAGATGTTAGGCCCTTACATGCATTGGAAATTGCTCATTTATACGATAATTTAGAGACTAACCTGGCAAGTAAGGCTTTAGTAATGGCGTTTAGTCAAGTTACAAAAACGAAGAAGGTTAGAGAATTATTTGTAAAAGGAGAAGAACTCACTGATAAAATAATTGAAGGTTTTATACAAAAACTTCATCAGGATAATTTGCCTTCTCCCTCATTAATTGATCATTTAGTAACAACTTCAACAACTTCTCCTTTTTCCGATAAATTAATGGTATTTCATAAAATGGACATGTTTTCGATGAGAGTACGAAACTTTGGAAACTCAATGGCTGTAAACGGAAGACGCGACTTAGCGCTACTATATGCAAAGTCTTTAAAGGATATATCAGATTTTGTTCATGATGCAGCTGATATCATGATAGAAAACGAGTGGATGGAAACTCCACCTGAAGCTGCGGATAGAGAAGATTTAGCTTCAGAGTAGGAACTACGCAATTGTCAATGGTAAGCGGACCGTAGGGAGCATTAAGGAATTGACAATTTCTCCAAACCCAAGACCCTCTTGGCACTCAAACAAACGCGTTTGTTTGACGCCAACCGGCGAGGGAGCCCCCTCAAAAAAGTGAGGGGGTTGGGGGAGTTTTTGAATGGGGTTAAGGGGAAGAGTTCCCCTTACAGGTGGTGGACGGCGTCCACGGTCTTAAAGAAAAACGGCATCCGTTGAGGATGTCGTTTTTCTTTTTGGCGGAGCCAAACAAAGGGAGGAATTCCGACCGCCAACCTCGTAGAGCGCGCTCCCAATTTGACCGAAGGTGAAAAATTGGTGTAGTGCGTTACACCAAATCTAAAGTTGTGGTATGCTAGACCCAAGTACAGTGGTCGAAATGGGGGATTGAGGGATGGCCAAATATGGGATTATCCGCATGCAAAAGTTCCACAAAGACGCAATATTGGGGATCCAGAAACACAACCAACGAGAAGGCGAGAACAGTAAAAATAAAGACATCGATTCAACTAGAACGATGCTGAACTATGACTTGGTGAATGAAGATAAAATTAAGTATCACGAAGAAATTAAGAAGATGACGGCCACCCGTGTGAAACGAAAAATTCGGAATGATGCCGTCCTGGTGGCAGAATTCTTTGTGTCGGCCAGTCCGGAGTATATGCATGCGATGTCGCCAGACGAGCAGCACAAATATTTTGAAGCATCACTGGATCATATTGCTGGTAAGTATGGCCAGCAGAACATTTTATATGCTGTGGTACATAACGATGAAGCAACGCCACATATGCACGTGGGTTTTGTCCCGATTACGGAGGATCGGCGCTTGGCGGCGAAAGAGTACTTCCATGGTAAAACGAAGATTCGTAGAATTCAGGATGACTTTCACAACTACATGAACAAACGTGGCTATGACATTGAGCGTGGCGAGCCGAGCGAGCTGCAGCATAAGAGCGTTCATGAGTTTAAGAAACAAGAACGTGAAAAAGAGCTAAAGCACCTGCAACAACTAGTGGCTCACAAGGAAAAAGAGCTTCAACAGATGGACAATTTAGTGGAGTTGAAATCAGCACCACCCGTTGAGATACGTAGCGAGAGACGGATTGAAGAGTTATGTAGCCAACCGATTGAAGTAGAGGCGGCCAAGAGTGTGATGGGTTCCAAAGTGAAAGTGGAAGAAGTAGATTTTCATGAGCTTATGAGTCTCACAAAAGAGCTGCAGCAAACATTGGCGGCCGAGCATGAGCGCACGCATGCTTTGAGTCATGAGGTGGATCGCTATGAGAAAGAGAATAAGGCATTAAAGCATGATTTGAGTGAGACAAGGCAAGAATTAGAGATATATGTGGCGGATCAAGATGGCCAAGTAGAAAAAGCCAAGAAACAAATGCGGAAGAGGCTTGTCCATGATTTTTCAGCTGAACAGAAGGAAAATATGAAAGATGAGGTTAAAAGAGAACTAGATACGCAATATAAAGCTCATATAAGCTCTCTCAGCGATGATTTAATGATTGAGAAGCAGAAACATAAAAAAACAAAAAAAGAGCTTGTGCAGGCAAATAAACTGAATGACAGTTTAACAGAAATGAACATTGATTATATAGCGAATTATGTTCCAAAAGAAGAGCTTGATAAAGCGAATCAAGAGGTTAATGAATTACGCAAAGAAAATAAGACATTAAAAGCCTGGAAGGAAAAAGCATTGAATTGGATTGATAAGCATGTTGAAAGGATAAAACAGGTTTCGTTCTTTCAACATGTTGGTGAGATTCAAAAACGTAACAAAAGGCAAGATCAAGAAATGGAAAGATAATATAAATAATCTAGCTAAGAACAGTAAGTATAAGAGCAATTTGAGTCATCAGTATCTCTTTTAAATTAGAATCAGTACAGGTCGAGTGTTGCTTTAGTAAAAATAATAACTCTCTGTTGAATAAAAAAAGTTCGTCTCTAGTCAACATAAGATTTCTCCTCCTTTTTTAAGAGTATTTATGAGCATAAAAAAGCTACCTTATCTCTATGGGCATTTGCTTTACATAGAAATAAGATAGCTTTTTCACAGGGTTCACACGTATAAAGAAATAACGGAAAGATAACTGCAAATTAATAGTATCATCTTTTTTCCATAAAGACTATATTTTTCCTGATTGAGGTTGGAAAAGTACTAGATAAGTAATAGAAAGCTCATAATGAGGAATTAGAAGATGAAAAAAGAGCATAAAAAAAGCTATTTCAATCGTATTGGCATTGGAGAGAAATAGCTTTTTTTATATTACATTGTTACATTCAAGAGTGTTCTGGTTCGTCATGGATATCTTTATATGTGAAGTATATCACAAACTTTTTTGGTTGTGAAGATGAAAATAAAAATTTGTATGACAAGTTTTTATTTTAGAATAAAATTCCGTTGTATAAGGACATTTGTATACTGTAAAATATTTGTATGAACACAAAAAGATAAAATAAATACAAGGTGGGTTGCTTTTAGAATGATCAACTTTGTATTCGTTTTGCTATTAAAAGCAAATGGGTGAGGGGAATATTGGAGTCTCATAAAGTGATCTTAAAAGAAGCTTTAACAGTAGAGATTGAAAAAGAGAGAAAATGTTTGATTGAAACGGCATTTAAAGAGGGGTTTACAAGTAACAACACGGTAGAGATTAGTCAATTCATTGATGAGATGTTAAATGAATTAGAAAAGATTAAATAGAGCTATTAAAAACAAAAAAAGCAACCTCGGCATTGGCCAATGAACGAGGTTGCTTTTTTTGTAAGGGTTTGTTCATACGTATCCGAAGTATGAAACATCTATAGATTACCATGTTCTGTAATTAGAGGATATTTTTAATATGTTGTTATATATAAAAAATAAAAAAGGAACCTAGCCAGTGGATGCGAGGTTCCTCAAAAATAGGGTTACGTTGAAATTTGTAAAAAATAGTCTGACTTTTAATATATCATATTTGTATACAAAATCAATTATCTGAAACGTTCTGCATATGTATAAAAGGTGCGCTTTTTATACATTTTTCTGCTACTTAAGCCTTGGATAATCAGCGTTATATCAAGGATGTATAAAAAGCTGCATAAACGAGAAACAAGGACCTCATCAGAACCCTTTTCCCAATAGGGGTTCTCTTTTTTGATGTCTTCCGGAAAGAGTGATTATGTTAACTAAGGTTGTATAGCGTATACAGCCTAAAAAGCAGAAAAAACTACGCCGACGGAGAGAAGTAGTAGTTTTTTCTGCTTTTTAGCTGTAGTTGTTGGCTGATGCCTCACGGCGTCTTGAGTAGTTTGCTCAAAATGCTGTAGTTTATTCGTAACAAGGGTTTTAAAACAAGTTTATGTATGTCTAATCGTACATTCGAATAATATGACAGTGGATTTAATTTGAAATAATAGGGGGAGTAGTAATGATTAATGAACAGGTTCAAAAATTAGTAAATAATCTAATTCAAATTGAACACGTGTCATCCACTCTATATTTAGCTATGTCAAACTATATGAATAAATTGAATTACAGGGGTATGGGTACCTGGCTAAGATTACAATCAGAAGAAGAAAGAACCCATATGGTAAAACTTATCGATTACCTGGTTGATCGTGGAGGAACTGTTGAATTAAGTTCTTTACCAGCACAGCCAACTGAGTATGGAACACCTTTAGAAACATTTCAAAAAGTCTTAGAACATGAAAAATTTGTAACTAATTCTTATCGTCAAGCTTATGAATATGTTAACCAGGCAAATGACCAGCAAACGTTGATTATTATACAAGAATTTTTAAGAGAGCAAGTTGATGAAGAAGCTCAGTCACAAACGATTGTTGATCGTTTAAAACTTGCGCAAAACAATGCTGCTGCTATTCTTATGTTAGATCAAGAACTAGGTCAAAGAAAGCCAGCTGGACCTACTGGAGGAGCTGCTGCAGGAGCTTAAATGTTCTGTTTAAATAAGAATGTTAAGAATCCTTTCTAATAACTATTAGAAAGGATTCTTATAATCCGTTTTATGTTAACTAAAAGTGAACATATATGTGCAGCTGTAGAAAACATCGTGTTCATTCTTTTGAACACGATGTTTTCATGATTCTTTCAATTTGTATCTGTTAATCTCATAACTTTTCCGTCTGCACTTAGTTCTACTTCGTATCTAATTTTAGAAATGTCTTTCCATTCACCTCTTCCAAAGAATTGAGGATTTAATAGGAAAACGCCTGTTTCTTTTTTTATTAGAATATTCTTTTTGGTTAACTGATTAACTGCATTAGTTACTGATTGTTGTTTAATCCCTAAATTCTCAGCTACAATTCGTTTATATCCTGAGTTAATGATGATAAATTGTCCTTTATTTGCATAAGTTACGCCTTTAATAAGCTCGTATAATACTTTGCTTATCCAACCTTGTATTTCTGCTAATACAATAATGTTGTCTAAATATACTTTTATATAATCTGGCTCTTTTCCATAGTTAAAAGAAACACTCGTTGTTTCTTCCGTTATTTCTCCGTTCATATCAACTACTTTTGTTGTTTCCACTTTTGATATCTTAGCCACATTACCCACCTCTATCATTTTTTACCATTTAATATGTTTTTTATCTTAACTCATATTTAAGTTATTATCAACTCTTTATTAGAGTTAAAATAAACTCTTTTATGGTGTTATTTTTAACCCTTAATCTTTTCTCAAAAACAACTCTTTAAAACAGTTATTTTTAACTCATATACGAGTTAAAAATAACCCTTATAGGAGTTAAAAACAACTCGTATATGAGTTGTTTTTAACTTTTTAAAAAGTCTTATAAACATTGATATATCAATGTTTATAGCAATATATAAAAATCTTTTCTCTTCTTTTATTTTTATTATGTACTTTGTTTTACCAAAAGAATATCTCTAAGCAAAAAGCCTTAAAGCGATTAGTTTCAAGGCTTTTTGCTTCTTATAAGAGACATTATGTCAACTAATTATGTATAGCGTATACAGTCTAAAAACAGAAAAAACTACCTGTCTTCTAGGGTAGTTTTTTCTGTTATGCATCTTTTATCAAAGGAAGGATGCCTTACGGCATCGTGAATAGTTTGCTCAAATTATTGGATATTATTCATTTCTATTTAATCCGTAAAAATAACCATGTAAATCCAAAATAATCCATAAAATTATTAGGAATAAAGTTTGATTGAAAATTCAGAAAATTATAATACGATGTTAAATGTGTTTGTTAATAAAATAGAGGAGGGCAATAATCTTATGAAAAAAGTATTTAACATAGGAATTCTATTTTTTCTTGTTTTCGGTTTATTCCTTGGTGTTGGACCTACCGGCGCATCTGCATTATCTTATGATGGTTCAAACCCTTATACAACGGGATGTGCAAGTAAAAGCCCCATTACCTATGAAACTAAGTATATTTATAAAAATGGGGTAAAGATTGGTTATGTACAATTAAAAGGAAGTGCTTATTGTCATACGGCATGGGGATATGTAAAACTTTATAATTCTGCTCCATATAATGGTTATGCAAATGTTGGAACATACAGATATTACGGTACTTCCAGTTCTTCTAATGCAAGAACATTTTGTAATAGCTCTGGAGGCAATGGCTTGGTAAATAAAGGGGAAACCTCTTGTTATACAAGTCAATTATGGGATAAGGATCCATACAATTCCTTAGCAGTTGTATTTGTTTATGGTTCAGACGGAAGTGTTATTGCTCAAGCTCAAACTGGTCGTCACTAATAAAGTGTATAGAAAACATTATTTCTCATCAACAAGATCAATTAATTAGATATATTTGTATTAAAACCTAAGAAAAAGAGAAGGAGCACCGATAAGTAATCAGGTGCTCTTTTTGTGCCGAGAATTGTGATTATGTTAACTAGGATTGTATATGATATACAGCGTAGAAAGAGAAAACCTCCTCATGCGAATAAGGGAGGTTTTCTCTTTTTTGAGATGTACGCTCTTGTTTTAAGGATAGATGCCTCACGGCGTCTTAGGTAGTTTGCTCGAATAGTCGATTCCTATCCGTTTTATTTTTAACCAGCAGCCTTTGAACCCGAATTAGATCCTAAGTTCCATAAACTAAATATAGTCGTGATTAGACCAAGAACTACGCTTGACCAAACCTCTCCATTTGTTAATGAGTAGATAAATGGGAAAATTATAAACCAGACGCCAGTAATCGCGGAGATCCAATTTTGCCATGAATTCCAGCCGGGTTTGTCATAGCCCCATAACGATACAATAACTTGAATGATTCCAAAAACTATACTCGACCATAAAGCTCCTGATTGATCTGAATACCCGATAGCCCAAGGTGCGATAATAAACCAGACACCAATTAATGCATTTAAATTACCCCTTAATTTCATAATTACACCTCCTCTAAGTTTAGGAATCTTTAAAGATTCCATTGTTAGATTATATGTTTAGAAACTATAGAGATTAACTCAATATATAACAATTAAATAAACAGAATATTTAAACAATACCTTTACTTTGTAATCGCTTTCATTTATAATGAAGATAGGTTGGATGGCATGAGTGGCTGTCATAGTATTTAGCGTAGGTGGGGCTGATACAAGGGATCAGGGCATAAAAGAAATGTCCTTTTTTGCTTTGGAAACATTTATTAAGAAATGGAAAGCTTTTATTTTTTCACTTAGTTGATTAATTAGAGAGGTGTTTTATATGAATAAAAATGAAGATATTAACGTTTTTTTATTAATGTTGTCGGTGATCTCTATTTGTGGGGGATTGTTATTAACAAATGTTTTTATTTATTCCCCTCTTATTGGTTGGCTTGTAGCAGTATTTTGTTTAATAATGAATTTTATTTATAAAGAGGAACAACTGAAATATAGAAAAAGAGAAGATTAAGAATAGGATCTTCTCTTTTTTTATGGATTCTTATAACGTGTTTTATGTTAACTATAGATGTATACGGCATACAGCTAAAAAAGAGAAAAGACTCCTGTGCCTATTCAGGAGTCTTTTCAAAGGTTATGCTAGGTGAGATGATGATATCCATCATCTTGGGTAGTTTGCTCAGGATAGTCATTTTTATGCCTGTATGTTACAATCAGTTCCGGATATAGTAATCATAGTACCAATTTCAACTTAGGGCACTTTCTCACTGGAGAAAGTGCCCATTTTTATTCTTCAGTAAATTTATAGCAGGAAATATCATTCTTGCATTTGAATACTAGTACTATACTTTTAAAACGGAAGTGGAGGCTAGTATAATGCTGGTAAAAAAGATGTTAAATGGAATTATGATGAAAGAAATCACAATTAAAGAATTAGCTGATCAGTATGATGTAAGTACTCGTACCATCCAATTAAGAATTAAGAAACTAGGATATGAATGGGACAGTAAGCAAAGTATTTATCGTTATGTTGGGGAAGAACCAGAACCTTTAGAAGTTGATTTTAATACCCTTATTTCTAAAAATAGTAAAGCGCCAGCAGAACAAAAGCAAACTAATGGTGAAGTAGCAGCTAGTGTTAGCTATCTGAATGAAAGTGAAAGTACTAGCGATAGCGTTTCAAAAGCTAGTATAACTACTAGCAAAGTAGATGCAATTGATCTCTTGCTTCAGCATCCAAAAGAACGCTCAAAACGAGTGTATCGAGGGTTTTATTTTGACGATGATGTGTTAAGCATCATTGATCGAGTTCCTAAGAGTTATAAATCTGAATTAGTGAATGAAGCTTTAAGAAAAGTATTTAAAGAAAAGGGATTATTAGATTAAAAACTCACCTAAGTTTTAGGTGAGTTTTCTTGTTTATTCTACAAATAGAGTTTGCAAAAATGTAGGATTTGGTAGAAAATTAGACATAAGAAAAAGCCCTCAAGTTTTCGCCGACTCAGAGGACTCTTTCTTACAAAATATTAAGAAGGAATTAACCTTTCAAGAAGAGATTAACCTTCAACTACATAACTTTATAAACGTATTCTACCACAATAAGGTTAGTTCCTTCCACAAAAAAATGGAGGAATTAGAATGAGAAAAGCATTAAATGAAGCAGAAAAAAAAGCTAGAGTAAGAGATGCTAAGCTGGAAGAGTTAATAAACCAAGCAGAAGTTGGTCTTTCAGCAGATCAACAAAAAACATTATTGGAAATCTTACATAAGACTACTGGAGATAACTATTTCATCGGTAAGCGAAAGAAAAAAACTGATGGGGTGAGATTTGTGCAAATACTTATGGAAAACTATAATTATTTAAGTCAAATAAAATACCTGTCTAATGCACAAAAAGCATTTTTATTAGATTTGGTTCCTTATGTTGAATTTAAAACAAATATTCTTATAGAACGCCCAGAAGAAGACTTAGAAGAGGTAAGCGAGAACGCTGCTTCACCTAGTTATTTAGCTAAAAAATTAGGACGTGAAAGAGCTAAAGTTTCTCGAATGATGAATGAACTAATGAAACTAGGTATCTTAGCTGTGGCGGAAACTGGGATGACAACAGAAGATGGTAGAGTATGTACTAGCAGAACTTGGTTTGTAAATCCTAATGTTATGTGTTGTTCAGCAAGAGATGATGTAGATAAAGCAACTCAAAGAATCTTTAAACGTTCCTTAAAAAACTTTAAAGTAGAAGGAAACTCTAAAAAGCACAATTTACCAATTTATTTATTTTAAAAGCAAGGGGGAAATTTCCCCTTGCTTTTTTATTTACTATTTTATTTACATTTTTTAGGTGTGTCTTTTTGGACACACAGGTGT
>NZ_JBVVNT010000021.1:0-11368 GCF_055810735.1 Priestia sp. ST2
ATATCAAGAAGATTACAAACAAGAAGTACTAGAAGTTATGCAGCAGCCTAGTGAAGAAACACAGTATAAGCAGCTATTTAAACAAAGCTTGTTAGCCCAATTAGGCATATCAGATGAAAAAGATTCTTCTAAAGAAGCGAAAAAAGAAGCTGAAGCAGAAAAAGCTCCTGTCGAAAAGCAGATCAAGAAGGAAACACCTCAAGAGAAAGAACAGCGTTTGGCCAAAATGAAGGAGTTTGAACAAAAGCATTCCTTTTATAAGGTGTACAAATTGAAAAAAGAAGTGCTGCAGGAATTAAAAGAGCTGAATTTGACTGATTCTCAACGTGAGAAGTTAACGAAGCTTGAAAAAGCTTTGGACACAGAGAAAAAGGTTCACGACAAGTAGAAAAAAGAAGAGAAATCACAAAATGGATTTACAAAGTTTTTTGCACGGAATAATGGAGCATTTTCTTCAAAAAAAAGAAACGAGACACAAGAAATGGAACGATGAAAATGGCAAAAGTTTCAATGGGATGAGAGGGCTGAAAAGCCCTCTTTTTTCATAGGGCGAAAGAGAAGGAGAGATTAGGTGGGAGAACGAAAACACGTCAATGAGAGGGAAATCATGAAAGCACGAGATGTTGATTTGTTGTCGTATCTGGAAGCCAAAGGCGAAACCTTTGTAAAAGAAGGAAAGTACTATCGTCATACGGAACATGATAGCTTATTTATCAAAGGAAATATGGACGCTTGGAACAGCCGGAATGAAACAGGATATGGAGCGATCAGTTTCGCTCGAATGTATTTATGGGATGTCGTTTCCGCAAGCCGTATTAGATATCAACAAAGGCGATTATAAAGAGCTTTCTCAGTCGCATGAGCAACCGTCGGTTTCACCATCAAAAGGGCCTTTTCGCTATCCAAAAGAGTTAGAAGTAAAGGATCAGAGCAAAGTAAAAGATTATCTCATAAAAGAACGTAAAATAGATCCTCGATTAGTTGACTGGCTCCTTCAAAAAGATTTAATCGCCCAGGACAAACGGAGCAATGTTGTGTTTAAATGGCGTGAACATGGAGGTAGAGGGAAGGTAATCGGGGCGGATCGGCAAGGCACAGCTTTTATAAAGAATAAGCGTGGTTCCTTTAAACAAGTCTTGCCGAACGATAACCCACACACAGGCTTTTCCATTGATGTTGGTCGCCCAAATAAGATTCATTTTTTTGAAAGTCCAATTGATTTGCTTTCTTATTGGAGTATTCAGGAGAATAGCCTACAAAACACACGACTCATTAGTATGAATGGATTAAAGCCTAAAACCGTTTCTCAGTCTTATATCGAAGCTCGAAGAGAAGGCTTAAGCATTAAAGAAATGGTGTTGGCAGTCGATAATGATCAAGGTGGAAAAGAATTTATTTACAAAATGAACCAAATCGTTAATGCTGATTTAATAAGAACAGATATTCCAAAGGGAGCGAAAGACTGGAACGAAGAATTAAAGAAGAATGGAAAAAGCGTTCAACCTGTGGCATCACGTCTCCTGAATAAACAAACTGAACAGGAGCTTTCAATGAATGGATAAAGTGTTTCAAGGTATATTTTACCTCTTTCTTATCGTGATTTTAGTGAAACTTTCTCGATTTGCTTACCGTGTCCTTCGTGAACGAAGGTATATGAAAGAGTTAGCCCCATCGGGTATGCCCTATATTGATAAAATGGATGGTTATCAGTTTGAAATTTATTTGCAGGCCTTTTTCCAACAGCTAGGATATAAACCCCAAGTAACCAAAAAGTCTGGTGACTTTGGTGCTGATTTAGTGATGAAAGGCAAAGAAAAGATTGTCATTCAAGCTAAACGATATGGAATTAAAAATCGGGTCAGTATTTCAGCTGTACAAAAAGTGTATGGGGCAAAAGCGTATTATAAAGCGAATCAAGCACGGGTTGTGACCAATAGTTATTTCACGAAACAAGCAAAAGAGCTTGCAGCTGCATGTGATGTGATTTTATTGGATCCGGCGGATCTTCAAAAGTTTATTAACGAAGTAAATCCCGTTTTTAAGGCACGGGAAATCTTTGAAAATATCACACCAGAACCTCGTAAATGTCCAAAGTGTGGGCAGGATCTAGTCGTACGAGATGGGAATGGCACTCGCTTTTTTGGCTGTTCCTCTTTCCCTTCTTGTCGTCATACGGAAAAAATTAATAAAGAAGTAAGTAAAAGCAGACCTTCAGTGTAGTAAGGTCTGTTTTTTCTTGCTCTAAATAGGTGCTGAAATTTGCATCGAATGAGCAGTTAGTTATACGCAAAACAAAAGTTAATTTCATCAGAGAACGTTTCTCTGCAAGGAGTAGAACTGAAATAGTGCCTAATAGAGAATAAAAACAGGGAGGTTTCAAATAATATTAATAATTCACAAATAATGGAGGTCGTCTATGCGTTCAAATAATAATTTTGTGGCACTACTGTTCTTCTCTATTTTGGGTATGGTTGCTACCATTGTTTTTAGCAGTGTGATTATTTCTCAGAATAACCGTCTATTAAGGGAAAGAAAATAAAGATAAAAAGAGGTCAATTTGTTGTAATGCAAAGTTGACCTCTTTATTTATTAAATAATCGTTACGATAAGCATCTTTCCATTTGGAAGGTGCTTTTTTCATTTCATATAAACATATAAAAAAGAGGAGAGATATTTTCATGAAAAACATCTTTATGAAATCGATGACCGTTCTTACATTAATAATGGTCGCATTATGTGGAGTAAATCAGGGGAAAACAGAAGCAGCAAGTAAGCCAGCGAATCAAGATTTGATTATTATTAACAAGTATTACAACAAGCTTGCGTATTTTCATAATGGCTATATTGAAATCGTTGATCCAGTAGTAACAGGGGAAACATGGGATAAAACACCTGTTGGCTTTTTTAAAGTGGTAAACAAAATTAAAAACCGACCTTACTATACGGGACATATTCCTGGGGGCGATCCTCGCAATCCGTTAGGAAAACGTTGGTTAGGGTTAAATGCTAACGGTACGTATGGTGATACATACGGTATTCATGGCAACAAAAATGAAAGCAGCATTGGAAAGTACGTGAGTCAAGGATGCGTGAGAATGCATAATGCAGATATTGAAAAGCTTTATGATAAAGTTCAAGTAGGTACGCCTGTTGCGATTACTTATTCCTATAAGAGCTTTGTTGATCTTACGGGCGTATATGGTTATAAATTCAAAGGTTATAAAATGAAAAACAACTAATACCTGAGTAGCATTCCCAGGTTCTTCTCATGCTCCTGTGAGTGAAGTATCTATTGGGGGTAACTTAACAAGATGGGAAAATGAAGGTCTGTTCGGTGCATTAACTGGTTGGGAAACGTCCGGTAATTCATTCGAGACTGAACAATTAAATTTGTTCACCTTTGAAGAAGCAGAACCAGTTTAGTCTCCACCTATAAAACAAGAGGGAGATACAAGATCACTTTTTTTAGTAGGAGCATAGATCAACCCTCTTGTTTCTTTTGTATAATGTTAATAATTGCAATTACTAAACGACTAAATAAAGCTCTTACATTAAGGCTAATAAGGCTGTAATACCATTTCCATCCTTTTTGCCACTTGATTAATTTCGTATATTTTTCTGCCCATAACTCAACTAAAAACAATGAACTGATGGTAAGTACAATCTTGTATACAATTTTAAAAGGATTATCATTTTTTGTTAAATGATAAAGCCATAAAGAAACAGTTGGTAAACATAAGAAATCAAATAAAACATTCGATTTAAACTCTTTAGGTATAAAGCGTATAGGGTATTGAAGTATTTGACGATTAACTAGAAATCTGTCAACGATAGCATTTGTATATCCATTCATAAACAAGACCAACAGTGAGTCTTTGACAGGGGTTTTCTTTAAAACGAAGGGTAAGCTACCTAAAAATATGACGGTTATACACTTTAGAAATTGTCTTTCTAATTTTTTACTTTTCATATAGTTTCATCTCCTTTCCTAGTCGTAAAATTAGTATTAGCTGTTCTATGATTTACGATGCAACAGTTTTTCATATGTCATGCAAATGTAACAAAATAAACCATTAAAATTTTTCTCAAATTGTTACATTCGTTCGGTATTAAAAAACTGAATAGGAGTGTTGTCCATTGAAGAAAAAGCTAGTACTTATGATAATGGCTTTAGGAGTTTTTACCCCGAATTAGGCATTTTCCGCACCAAGAGATAGCCTTATTAAGGTAGGCTAATTCTTTCTTTTATGTATTTATTGTTTCATACCTTATTTTTTCGTAAACATTTAGGATATGCAATAACATTTATACTAAATTAAAAACTCTTTAATTCATTTAAGTAAATGATAAATTATTTTTGTTATAGATACTTTAGTATTTACATCTATTGTAGAAAAAGGATCTATTTGAGTTATTATTTCCTCAACATTACAACGTTCACATAAATCAATTAAAAACAAATATCATCACACTCCTAATAAATAGAAACCACATCATTATTATTATGGGTTTCATAAGTGATAGTAACATCTTTTTCATACTTTAAAAGGTTACGTGAGATCAAATTAGCTTCTCCTTTTAAAAAAGAGAGCATCAAACACGCGCTTTAATACAACAACTGTTTTTTAATAGTTTTAGGTAAAATATCTTTATCGTTTGACAAAGGCTAAATCTTCCATTATCATCAACTCAAACTTATTTACGGGGAGAGGTAAAGATGAAAATTTATGTTGATGCAGATGCTTGTCCGGTAAAAGATATCATTATCTCTGAAGGTACGAATGCTAAAATTCCTGTTATCCTTGTTACTAGCTTTTCTCATTTTTCTAATGTGGAACAACCATCAGGAGTGGAAACCATTTATGTTGATTCTGGAGCAGATGCTGCGGATTATCGGATTATGGGGTTAGTAGAAAAAGGAGATATAATCGTTACGCAAGATTATGGTCTTGCTTCGCTAGGTTTAGCAAAAGGGTGTGCGGTACTTCACCATAATGGATCTAGCTATACAAATGAAAACATTGACCAATTATTACAAACACGTTATCTGAGTGCAATGGCGCGAAAAAGCGGAAAGCGTACAAAGGGGCCAAAACCATTTACACCCGAAGATAGAGAGAGATTTAAGGGGCTTTTTAAAAGAGCAATTTCACGTTAAAAAAGAACCATCCATTTTCAAGAAAACCCTAGAAAAATAAATTGTCCAAATATTAAACTAACCTGCCTCGTTAGCTTAAGTAACTAATAAAGTACTTCCGTTATAAGCCCTTTAATCTTCCAAAAGATTTAACATTGAATTTAGTGTATTAAATACTTAAGTAGAAGTACCAATAGGCGACCTATTCCTTCTGCTCAGAAAGATAAAGTCACCTACACGATTTTTCCATTCATTATTATTTACCCTTTCCTTTTTCCTATTTATAAATTTATTGGTTTACATGTTTCTGTTCTAACTGATTTACTACATCTTCCTGACATTCATTGATAAATAAATAAGTAAGATATGAATGTAAATCAAATCGTTCTTCATTAATAAATGTAGAGAAAACCTGTTTATATTCGCTCAATAGTTTGACCTCCTTTATGCAAGTTCCTATTTTTTATTATTGTCCAACTAGCAATCTCTTATACATACAAATTAACAAAATATTTTATATGATAAGCTATTTTCATCTTGTACTTTGGCCCCGCCTACGCCATATACAATGATAGCCAAGCTTGCTATCCAACCTTATTTTCATTATATATGTAATCGCTTACGGAATAAATTAAAATAATTGAATATTCTGTTTTTGTAGCAGTATTAGGGACAACATGAAAAATTCTTATAAGTAGCTAAAAAATTAAATAATTAGAAAGAGACTGTATATGTTAAAGTATTGGACTAAAATCAAATAAAAGTCCGCAAAAGTATACTTTTACAAACGATATAATTTTCTATTTTATGGAATACGTAAAATATGGTAAATTAAGTTAGGAGATTAGTAATGTACTTGGCTATATTTCTAATCAAGAATTAGGGAGGACATATGGATGAAAAAAGTGTTGGTCTTTATTACAGATGGTTTTGCTGATTGGGAAGCCAGTTATGTGACAGCTGAGTTAAATAAACTCGGCACAGGATTTCAAGTTCAAACAATTGCGATTGATAATAATCCTAAGGTTTCAATGGGAGGATTGACTGTTCTTCCAGATTACAGCTTACACGACTTTTCTTCTAAATTGGAGTTTGTTATGTTAATTATTCCTGGGGGAACTGGATGGAGAGAAGAGAAAAATCATCAGGTAAAGAAGCTTGTGAGTTTTTGTTTTGAACATAATATTCCTGTTGCAGCGATTTGTGATGCAACTACCTTTTTAGGCAATTATGGGTTTCTTGATCAAAATAAACATACAGGAAATTCATTACCTTATTTAAAAGAAGGAGCACCTAATTATCGAGGTGACGAAAACTATATAGAAGCACAATCTGTTAGTGATGGCTGCCTAATTACTGCTAATGGAAGTGGTGCATTAGAATTTTCGAGAGATATTTTAGAAAAATTAGATGTTCTAAAAGGTAAAGAATTAGAAGAGTGGTACGATTTATTTAAGATTGGTTTTATTAAAAGGTAAATGAGATTCTAGAGTGGAGGTACTTCTCAGTATCTTGAGTAGTTTAATCTTATAATATGTATTAATTTTCAAAGAAATATCATGCTATAATTAATTTGCACGCACATGTTATCTTGGAGTAAGGGCACTTTTCGCGATAGAAAGGTGCCCTTTTCTATACTTTATTGAACACTCCTTGAGCACCAATGCACACATTTTGTGTTAGTTTTTGCTGAGAAAAAGAGTAACTTTAGGATTGCTCTTTTTTTTGTTAAATGGTATAATTTCCAAAATATAAAGATTCTACATGATTTTAGTTTTGTAAGATAAAGCTTATCGGAGAACCGCCTTACTTTTGTAGGGCGGTTTTTTCGTGCTATTTTTTTGGATGGTATCCGAGGTTTGCATTTACTTTTCCAGTTATTCCATCGTTTTCAGCAGGAATTTTATTTCCGACAGATTGGGGTACATCTACTGGTTGGATACTTCCACCGTTTGTATCATAACTATTGCTATGATTGTTATTATCATGTGTTTCATTGAAACCGTGTTCTGGCATAAAAACACCTCCTAAACGTATTATTTGATTTGTGTTGAAGAAAATAAGAGGTAGTATGAGGAAATTACTAATACAACTAACTACTCACGAAAAGACTTTTAATTTTGCATATGAATTCGCTAGCAACACGATTTTAGGCGAAAAAAGAGCAACCTTGATTATTTCGGCTGCTTTTAGTAGATCTCATACATATTTGATGCATAGAATAAGCTATTTTCATCACATTTTTCACATATAGTCAATTTTTTGTAGGGTTAACATATATATGAAATGTGCACTTTTTATACATCCTCCTCCCACTTGGGTATCGAGTAAATGCTTTCATATCAAGGACGTATAAAAATCTGCATACTCCGGAAAAAGAACCCTCGGCAGAACCGTTCTGCGACAAGGGTTCTTTTTTGGTATGTGTACCGGAAAGAGTGGTTATGTAAACTAGCTTTGCATGCGATATACATAATGTTTCCCATACGTATATTTGATAAAATGGAATAAAAAGGTTTTAAATTTAGGGGGAAAAAGATGAAAAAGATATTTTTTATTGCTTTCATATTGTTTCTAATGTGTGGCTGCCAAAGTAAAGCTAAGGAGCCTTTAGTTTTTACAGGTAAAAGCGACAACTGGACAGTAAAAGAGACTGTAAAGCCAATATCAGACAAAGATAAAGGTGAACCAAAGACTATTGAATTAACTTATACAGGCAAAGATAAGAAATCAGTCGGAGAGTTCAGTTTTAAATTAGAAGCACCAAACGGCCAATGGGGTGTTTCCATTATAGAGCTAGATAAAGAAGGAAAATTTAAAGAAAAAACAAACGCAATAGTCAATAGAGAAACATTGAAATCAGATAAACCTATAATAATTTTAAAATGGAATGATCAAAAAGAAGAGATTACGTTAAAAAATAAAAACCAGCCATAAGCTTTATGGCTGGTTTTTATTTAGCTATCTATTCGCTTTAAAATTTTATGCTCTTCTTTTTCTGGAAAAGGTCTTATACCAAAGTAGTAACTAAAAACAAAAAAGATAACAACAACTACAGCAAAAATGAGCAACTTTTTTGAATAACCTTTAGATTCTCTTTTATTCTCAAGTTCTTCTTTATATTTTTGTTGAATTTGTTTTTTCTTGTCATCTATTTTCATATTTACTCCTAGATATAGTTTTTATCTAATTTTACCATAACAATCCAGTTAATGTTTATTTCTTCCGATAATGTTGATTATGATAACTATGTTTGTATATCATATAAAGCGTAAAAACAGAAAAAACTCCCTGCCATCTGGGGAGTTTTTTCTGCTACATTTATTTTATTGAAGGATCTAAAAGTTACAGCTTATTGAGTAGTTTGTTCTAAAAATATAAGATTATTCTTTTTTCTTAGCTAGTTGTTCTTTGTCTTGTGTTCCAGGTGGTTGTTCAAGCCATTTATGATGGATCATGATATCAGCTCCATCTTTCGCATATTGACCGATTTCAAGTGATAGCCTTTCATAATTGATAACGAGGTCACTTCGTTGACTTGCAGCTGCTGCAGTCGCATAGTTACCTGTTCCTGCTGCGCTCAAAAAGCTCATATGAAACATCGCTAGTCGATCAGAGAAGACAGGTGTGGTTAAGTCACTAATTGCAATATCATGTGGAACCGGTGGCTGAATATGATTATCTAGGAGGGCTTTGCCAAAGATCTGCACATGTTTTTCCGAGATTTCAGCCCCTCTTAACATCCATTGTTGAATTTTTTCGCGTTGAGATGTCTGAGCAAAGCTAAGAGCTAGCTTACTGCCGATGATGTTGGTTTGAATGTTCATATATAAATGCGATATTTCAATGGCATTCAAAGGACGTTCTTTGCTAAAAAACGAAAAGCCACTAAGATAGCTTTTGCTGTCTACAGTATCTGGTTGAGTAGGGTAAGCAATATAAGGAGCTCGAACAAATAACCCTTTTGAAAGGGCGATATCCGAACTTTCATCATATAAATTGGAGGCCTCTTGAAGCCCCTCTTTAAAATATAATCGTATATCTTTTCGAGCACTCATGGATAGAAACCCACTAAATGCTAGCATCCCTATTTTTGCCATGTGATTAACGTATGTAAGAATAAAGGTATCGGTGTACAGACGGCCAGTATCCTTATTCACATCGTGTTCATTTGTAAATCCTATAGGAAGAGGAATTTCTTCTCTTTGAAATAAAGCACGAAGTTTTTCTACATGAACAGCTGAAAGATCATAAGCTATTTGAACAATCGATTTAATTTCTTTATCTTCAATATGTTTTAAGAAATAACCAAGTATACATTTGGACATACTATCATTCATATAGCCAGTCCACGTGCAGGCTATTTCAGCTGACGTAAGCTTTGTGTTATGTTCAGTCATGAGCAGTTTCCTCCACTTGATATTTTAGGTTGTCACTATATCATTTGCAGAAAACTGCTATTTTTATGCCTTTTATGAATATATATAATCTGATTCAAATTACTTGTCGTTGTTCCAAGTATATTGAAACAAGTATATTTTTTCACTTCTATAGTTTCCGATAAGGTACATTATGGTAAATAAAAGCTGATATAGGCTGTTTTTTTTAGGGGAATTAAAAAAAGAATAAATTAGAAAGATAAATGACATAATCAAGATAAATACATATAATTAGGAGGCTTTAATGGCTAAGCATAATGTAAGATTATCAAGTCCTGAAATTGGTGGTTTATGGGGAGTTTATATACAAGAAACAATGTCTACTTGTTTGTTGAAATATTTTCTTCATCACCTACAAGACAACGAAATAAAGCCTATTTTACAAAAATCTTTACTTATCTCTCAATCACATCTAAAGCAAATTAAGGATATTTTTTCTGAGGAGAATATCCCTTTACCAGATGGGTTTACGGACAAAGATATTAATTTGTCAGCGCCGCCCCTTTTTTATGACCTTTTTGCTCTGAGTTTTGTCTACTCAATGAGTCGCATGTCAATGGTTAACCTAGGGTTTGCTACTTCTACTGTTGCTCGGGCAGATGTTCTTGATTTCTTCACTCAGGCTTTGAATCAAGCTACAGAGCTCTATGCAGAATCCACTACTCTAATGTTATCTAAAGGAATTTACGATCGACCACCTATGATTACCTATCCTGAGAAAGTTGAATATATAAAAAAACAATCTTATATAGTAGCAGCCATAGGAAAAAAAAGACCTTTAAATGCTGTTGAACTTACTGAAATGTTCTTCAATATTGAGCGTAACTATTTCTCGGTACTACTCTGTATGGGCTTATTACAAGTGATTAAGGACAAGGAAATTAAAGATTATATAGAAGATGGAATGGATATATCAGAAAAACAAATCAATTTCTTGAATGACCTTTTAAAGGAAGAAGAACTTCTTGGTACAGTTCCTGTTAGTATAGAAGTAACAAATTCAACCGTTTCTCCTTTTTCCGACAAGCTTATTGTTGCGCTTTTTCATTTTTTAAATTCCATTGATGTGACACTTATTGGACATGCTTTATCTTTATCCATGAGGACAGATTTAGCTACTTATTACAGTAAATTAATTGGAGAAATATTAATTTATGCTGGAAAGGGCTTTAATATTATGGTCAACCGGGAATGGCTAGAACAACCTCCTCAAGCACCAAATAGAAAGGCTTTAAAAGGAAAGTAAGTTAATTAATAAGAAGATTCTATTTGAGAATGTTGAATAACACTCTAAAAATTCGTTATATAAAAATGCTTCAAAAAGCCCTTGATGAAAGGGCTTTTTAGCATGCTGGGTTCAATAATGTCTGTTATATTAAGTAAATAGTAGGTTATTTCATAAAAGTAATCAGTTTAACTGTTTACTCTTAGTGACGACAAATGGATATATTTATATATTTTACCAAAAGGTCGGCTTACCGACCATAAACCAAAGCATAGTCATTAATAGAATGATGTAAATCCAAATAGATCGCTTTAGTTTAGTTGCCAGTTCTTTTTTATTATGCCCTTCCTCCTTGTACTTTCGAAGAGTGGGGGAAAATGCACGGGCCAGAAAGAACAATGAGCAAAAGAGGAAAATCAGTGTCATTATAATCCACGGAGTGGTCCACGTCCATGGACCACACATAACAAGGAGTATCCCTGTTATAACAAGAACATGGCCTGTATGTTTTGCGAGCCTAACGACAGATTGAAATGTGCTCAAATAGGCATTCGTTTCTTCTTCCCT
>NZ_JBVVNT010000022.1:0-10818 GCF_055810735.1 Priestia sp. ST2
AGGCACGCCGCCAGCGTTCATCCTGAGCCAGGATCAAACTCTCCGAAGAAATGTTTGACTTGCTCAATTTAAAAAATAAAAATTAACGTTGACGTTTGTCGCTTTGTTCAGTTTTCAAAGTTCAATGTTCACATCATAAGTTGTCGTTTCAACGACGCTTAATAATAATAAAACATATCAAATGAAACGTCAATAGTTTTTCTAAAAAAACATTCTTTTTTATTTCCATTGTATTTTACACGTCACGGTAACAACTATTCATTAAACATTAATTATTATATCTTAATATCCCCACTCCACTTTTTTCAAATGTGAAATTGATGCTAATAAAATATGAATGAAAGAAAAGATATAAAGTATCTATGCTCTCTTTATAAGGCATACTTATAAAGAGAGGAGTAGTGATTAGTATGTATTATAGTAAAAGAAATCAAGAACCTCCGGTTCAAGAAGAAACAGAAATTTGGGAATGTACAGTAGAAAAGTGTAAAGGCTGGATGAGGAAAGACTTCTCTTACGATAGTCATCAGAAATGTCCCTTATGTAAAAGTCAGATGGAAGCTAAAAAACGCCTTATTGATAAAATCCCCCGTAATCCCCATAGAAGATAATGTACACCTATGCTTTTTAAAAGATTAAACACTACCTATATATATAAAAGTCTTTGTTCATATTTGCTTTCTATTTCTATTATATGTTATAACTAATTAACCTTGTATCGATCGTCTTGTCTAAAACCCAGGCTTTTTTTAAAGCCTGGGTTTTCTATTGAACTAATACTAGATAAATCATAGTTTGCTAATTATAAGACCATAAAAAAAGACTCCTTTATAAGGAGTCTTTTTTGTTATCACTTTTAATTATGCTTTGTGAACGTTAGCAGCTTGTGCTCCACGTTGACCTTCTTCGATATCAAAAGTAACTTTTTGACCTTCTTCTAATGATTTGAAACCTTCACCTTGAATAGCACTGAAATGAACGAATACATCGTCTCCGCCTTCGATTTCAATGAAACCGAAACCTTTGTCTGCATTAAACCATTTTACTGTACCTTGTGTCATAATGTTGCCTCCTGCTGTGGAATACTCCACAAATGTATTACCAATCTTGCCCAAACATACTATTTCAAGATAAAAACTTCTAATTAGGTTTTTTCTTTTCTCAATATACCGAACAAAAATAAGTTATCTGTAGTGTAACATATAGTAGAGTTGATAGCAAATAAGGAAAACAATACCTTTAACAAATTCTATCTACTCACCTTTCCCCTATCAAAAATTTATGATATGGCATAAGTGGCATAGCTATTTGATGCTCCAACACATCAAATAAAATGAATAAGTACATACATATCTCTATTTATTATAGCTATTCATAATAAAGCTTCTTTATTTAATCTTTGTTATAAATAAAGGGTGCATGTAATCCAAAAAACCCCTGTTAGCTTTACTGAATTATAAATAGGCTATTGGGATATTCTATTTAAGGAAGAAGGAAAACAAGTTATTGATTACAACTAATCATTACAAAGCTTCTTACATTTGGGATGAGGTGTCTACAGCAGGCATATTTCAGAAAACCTTATTGTAAATCGATGTATGTTTGATTCATAAGGGGATGGTAGTCATGAGCGTAGTAAGAATATATATAATGGGTAGACAATAACGTTCATTTATAACTATGCAAATGAGGTGTTTGTCCCAGACCAAGAACGATTTCGTTCACATTGTATATCTTTTTAGTTCAATGCTTAAATGAGGTGTTCCTTAAAGATCATATGCTGCATTAAAAGCTATTTTTTTCCTTCTTCACATGACGGGATGCATAATCGTTTGCATCTCGTTTTTGTTACATAAAAAAAGAATGTTTATTCTCTTTTCATGGGTTAAAGAAAGGCCTGTATCTGTTTAGATACAGGCCTTTCTTTCGAATTCAGTTACTACAAACTTCTTTATTTAACTTTTGTTTCATCGGAAAATAATATAAGATTGCAGGAACTATTATTCCAATTAGCCACGCAATATCTGCGCCCCCGAATGCCTTTGCTATAGGACCAATGTAGAATGATGTGTTAATAAAAGGAACCTCTGCAATAATTGATACAGCAAATGCCATGCAAGTGATTCCGTTTATTTTTCCGTATTGACCATTTACATCGAAGATATCTTTTACATTATATTGACCACGGCGTAATAAGTAGTAGTCCACAAGATTGATAGACGTCCAAGGAATCAAGAAATAACTAATGAAAAAGATAAAATTTAAGAAAAATGATAGAAAATTACTTTGGCCTAATAAACATAGGATAGTACCTGCCAATGTAACACAAAACATCATCCCTACTCTAACTTTTTGTGTTACTTTCAGCTTCCAAAAGGGCTCTATAGTTGTAATGGTTGACATGAAAGCACCATATAAATTAAAAACATTAATAGCTAGTTGACCAAAAATAATGATCAAATACATAAAGATAGCAAAACTTCCGAATAAGTGAGCTAAATTCCCACCAGAATGATCAAGGAAATTAGGAATAGTAGTTGTTAAAGTTGCTCCTAAAATCATCATCCATACAGTCCCTACAAATGTACCCAGGTAACTATACCAAAAGGTTTGTGCAGTTGATGTATTAACGGGCAGATAGCGTGAATAGTCTGCTACGTATGGTGCATATGCTAATTGCCATGTTGCTACAATGCTGATAGCGAGTAAAAATACAGGTAAATCCAAACCACTTAATGAAAAACTTCCTGTCGGAAGTGGTAACTGAAATATAATAATTGTTGCTACTAGATACACAACAAATGAAGACCATGATAATACTTTCTGCATTTTATGAATTAAATCATGGCCAAAAATTGCAACAATAAAACAAAGAATATTTAAGATTATTATAGCCCAGCTTTGATTAATGGGTATTAAACTGTTTAATGTTTGTGCTGCAAGCACACTGCTACTTGCGAAAAAACCTAAATACACAAACATTACAAGAAATAACGGGAAAATAGCTCCGATTACTCCAAACTGCGCTCGACTTTGAATCATTTGAGGAATTCCAAGTTTAGGTCCCTGAGCAGAATGTGAAGCCATGAAAATAGCACCCAATAAGGTTCCAAGTATAATAGCTGCGAAACTCCAAAATAAATTAAGACCTAAACTAATTGGTAATGCACCTGTTACAAGAGTTGTAATGTGCATGTTTGCTCCAAACCAAATGGGGAACAAACCTTTTGCTTTTCCATGACGTTCGTCTACTGGAACAAATTCAACGCTACGTGTTTCAACTTTCAATAGATATACCACCTTGTAAGATATTTGCCGCTTGCACTCTAAGTCAAACTATATAATTCAACGTTTTAATACTTACTTATAGTAGGTGATGAATCATTCGTATAATTAACATGTATTCCCTTGAATCATTTGATATAACAGCTATATAAGACTTCGCTACGTTTAATTAAGTAACAATTTCATCTGTGCTCCTTTTATAAATTGCTGTTCATAAAAAAGGTGGTGCAATGGAGGGATAAACTTTCTTAATAAGAGGAACTGCAAGGTTTTAGTATCTAACTGCTTAGGTATCTTCTTATTTAATTTGATAATTTTTTATACGGTCTCTTAGAGCATTAGTATACATAATAACATAGATGCGTCTTCTATCAACAATTTCTTTAGGACCGTCCAATACTACTTGAGGTATTGAAATTGCTTTCCCTACGCCAGCTTTTCCAATCTAACTTATTTATTCAAATATCAAACTCCTTTTATTTCATCAAAAACGTTCATAAAAGTGCATAAACATATGAAGACGTTCGTAATTTGCTTTAAAACTAAAACGAACGATCAAAGTGATAGATTCCTTATATAAAAGAAAAGTCCGTAAAGGTATACTTTTACGAACTATAGAGCTTTCTATTTTATGGAACGGGGTAAATTAAAATAAACAAAACGCTGCAAAAAAACGATTACTCAGATTAGAGTAATCGTTTTTGTTTTTTTGGTTTCAAGCATCTACCATACAATCTCACCGTTGCTGCCATATATACATTAAAATGCGGTTAATTATAGCGACTGTAATGTAAATAATGGCTAAAGCAGGCTTGCCACTAGTGTATAGGGCAACAGAAGGAAGACCAAATACAAGTAGTTCAAGCAATATATGCATAGGTGTAGATAGTTGAACATATGAACGCGGGGAACCAAAAATCCCCCAAACGATTGCAACAATTAATGGAGAACCTATTGCTAACAGTACTTTCATTGACCCTTTTCCAGTTTGAGCTCCCCAGTAGGCTAGTGAGCCAAGTGCAAATAGTTCCAAAGAAAATCGCAACATTAAATTTAAAACCTTGATTAATGAAAGGATATTCATCTTACATTAATCTCTTATGTCTTCACTGTTTTTACTTTCTTGTTTCATCGCGTTTATTCCTCTTAAAAAAATATCTATTAGCATAAGAATGCTTACATCAAGATCATGGGGAAGACCAAACCCTTTTTTCTGCTCAAGTGAAGCAAAGCCATGTAAAATACTTCGTAGCCCACGTGTGGCGTGTAAGGTTTGCTCTTCTCCTAAACGGTATTCGTTAAGTACTTGAATAACAATATTAACGGTTTCATTTTGTATGTGCTTAAGTTCCAGGTCATCAGAATTAGGAGAACGAAGCATTGCTTCATACAACCCTGGATGATTGCGAACAAAAACTATGTAAGCTTCGCCTAGTGCACGAACCGCATTATCTTTTGAACGTCCTACAGTTGCATGTATTAATACTTTATAAAGTTGTTCGTAACCATAAACAGCAAGTTTTTTCCTTAATGCTGGTAAGCCATTTACGTGATTATATAGAGAGGGTGGACGAATATTTAATTTTTTAGCAAGTGAAGCTAATGTTACTTCGTCTAATCCTTGTGCATTTGCCATTTCTGTAGAGGCTTTTAAAATAGTGTCTAAATCAAGTCCTGGTCTTGCGGCCATAGTTAAACTCCTTTCTCACTATAGGTTAAGTGTGTTTCAAATTTAACCTAGCTTTTGTAATCGCATTGTTCATAGCTTTTTCTGGTTGTTTTATCATTTTTCCATGTCCTACAGCAAGCAATGAAGGACTGTAATTTAATAATTTGTGAGCACTCTGAAGTGCAAGTTTTTTATTCCATGTAGCCATTGCTGGAAAAGGAAATAAAGGTTGGAGCTGTCCAGTTACTGCCATACCACCCCTTGTTTGAAACGCATCACCAGCAATTAGGGTATCGGTACGGGTATCAAAAAATGCCATTGAACCTGGCGTATGCCCAGGAGCAGCTATCGCAATTAGCGAACCAATTTGGTCACCATCTTGTAATAAAACTTCTGCCCGGGTTTCTAAAGTTTTAGGTACTCCGCCACGTATAGGAGTATTCGGTTCATTAGGATCTAATGTAGTATCTCCACTCATTAAACGGGCATCTCTACTTGAAATATGTACAGGAACATTAGGAAGTAATAGCTTTATTTTATCAAGTGCTCCTACATGATCTTCGTGCGCATGTGTTAAAAGGATACGTGTAATGGGTTTGTTAATCTTTTTAGCAGCTTGTAATATTTTCTTAGCACTGTAAGGAAGCGCAGCATCAACTAAAGTTAAACTATCACTCTCTTCAACTAAGTAACAATTAACTGGGAAAAGTCCTGGTAAGAAAGTCAATTGATACAAGTATGCTTCTTGAATGATTCTCATAGGAATAGCTCCTTCTTATATTAGTTTTAAAACTATTTCCATTTATATATTAACTAATGTTATTAGTTTAAGCAAGTGAATGTATGAAAATTTGCGAAAATTAGCATAAATGAATAAAAAATTAAATTGATAAGAATGTTGAGAAGATGAAGCAGATTTCATTTTTTAATATGCGAGCAGTATTCGTAAGTAATTAAAGCGCCAGGAACAAGGCTTAGAAAGATAAAAAGGAAAATTGAAAGTGATTAAACTAAAGATGATTGCTTTACTCGTTATTTTTGCTTATGTGACTAGTCATACGGTCTATTTATTGTTAAGTGCCTATCATTACGGTTTTTCCAATAGGTAATATTGTAGAGATAAAAAGATAAATCTCCGTTATATAAGGACATCTGTACATTGTAGAATATTTATATAAATATGAGAGCATAAAACGAGCGTAGGGTTGATTATTCCAAGATCGTACTTAAAGTAATTAACTTTATGCTCGTTTTGTGATTAAAAGTAAATGGGTGATTGGGTTATTGGAGTCTCATAAAGTGATTTTAAAAGAAGCTTTAAAAGTTGAGATTGAAAAAGAGAGACAACTTTTGATTGAAACAGCATTTAAAGAGGGGTTTACAAGTAGCAATACGGTAGAAATTAGTCAATTTATTGATGAGATGCTGAATGAATTAGAAAAAATTAAATAAGTAGCTAATATCTTTTAATAAAGAATAGTTTTGTAAATAATAACCAAACTACATTATAAAGTGCATAATGAATGGAGTGTACATATGTATATCACTGTATTGATTAATTCTTTGATACTAGGTTTTGGTTATTATTTATCCATTGTTTTTTTACCAGAGATAATGGGTGTAAATCCATTAATACCTAAGTATCTTCTTATTTCATTGGGTACAATCTGGTTAGTTTCTTCAAAAAATAAATGGTGGATTAATATGATATCTATACTTTTAGCCAATATGATATCATTTCCCGTCGTAGATGGATTATTAAAATAAATAGAAAAAAGCTATCTCAAAGGGGACAATGAGATAGCTTTTTAGGTTTTCGAATATGTCGTTGGTAAGATCATAGCATATTTTCCAAATAAACAAAAGCAACCTCATATCCCATGGCATTGGAAAGAGGTTGCTTTTGTCATTCATACTCGTTGAAGAATGCATAGCACCATAAACAATAATATCATATTTTTACCATATATACTATATTTTACATGTTTTGCATATGAATAAAAGGTGCACTTTTTATTCATTCGTTTGGGTTATGCCCTAGTATGAAACCCTTACGCGTCAAGGATGTATAAAAAGCTGCATAACTCATAAATGAGACCTCTTTCGAACCCTTACTCCCAGAAGGGTTCTCTTTTTTGATGGGTTCCGTTAAGAGACATTATGTTAACTACACTTGTATATTCTATACAACATAAAAACGGAAAAACTACTGCTCCTGTACAGTAGTTTTCCTAGTCGTTGAAATATAGATGTTTTGTTGATAATACTCTATTGCATCTTGGGTAGTTTGCTCACTATATAAGAAAATATTCATGTTGGGTAAGTTACATACTACTAGTCCATACTATTTTCTTACGTTTTGGACAATCCTGTTAAAAGGTAATCTTAGTGAGAGGAGAAGAGAGAAAATATTAGTAAATATTATTATGGGATTTATTGTACCTTGGATTTTTGGTTTCATATTATACAGGAAAGAACCTATAATCGTTCTTTTAATTGCACCGGTAGGAATGACAGTAGCTTTTATACTAAATGATTGGGGAAGTAATTACTTTTGGCAATTCAAACCGACTTTTAGAGATCTAAGTTTATCAGCACTCCCTTTAAATATTGGTTTCTATCCTGTCTTATCTTCTTTTTTAATTTACTTTAAGATAAAAAAGAAGATTAATACGATTATCCTTTTACTTTGTTTTACTCTCTTTACTACAGGTTTCGAAGGTATAGGTTTAGTCTTAGGAAAAGTAGAGTATTTTAATGGATGGAATATTCCGGGAACTTTTATTAGTTATTTAATAGCCTATTTTATTATTTATGGCTATTATCGAAGTTTAGTAAAGCATCATATTCTAAAGAATTAAGCTTTTCTTTATAAATATAAAGGCTTCATACTTATTTGAAGCCTTTTTTTGTTTTATTTCCGAGAATGTTGATTATGTAAACTGATTTTGTATATTCTATTCACTTTTCATATTAGCATTCATTAGTAAAAAATAAGAAAGAACAACATAGCATTTTCTTCCTGTGATAGCATCAATTTAAGTAAATTCATAAATAAATTAAGGAGAGATCAGAATGACAGTTCGTTTAGTGAAAGGATCAGATTATTATGTAATATCTCCGTTAATCAACAACTGGTGGAATGGAAGGCAAATGTCTGACTTGTTGCCAAAGCTTTTTTTTGATCATTTTAAAAATACTAGCTTTATTGTTGAAGAAGAAGGTGAAATCATAGGCTTTTTAATTGGATTCTTATCTCAATCTTATTCGAATGAAGCATACATTCATTTTGTTGGAATCCATCCGGAGTACAGGGGAAAAGGTATTGGGAGACAACTATACAATCAATTTTTCGACGTAATTAAACAAAGTGGCCGCAATATTGTTCGTTGTGTGACTTCTCCTGTGAATAAAGCTTCAATTGCTTATCATACTAAAATGGGTTTTGAAATTGAACAGGGGAATAAAGACAATCAAGATAAGGTTCTATTTGTAAAGTACTTGAATTAATTCAAGTACTTTTCCTACCCATAAAAAACATTATGGTAACTAAAAATAAAGACTCTATACAGTGAGAAAATAGAAAAAGACTGTCTCTTTTCACTAAGAAGAGGCAGTCACTTTCTTTACAGTGATTAAAATGTTGTGTTGACGCTTTGTTGGACCTTAAATAGTTTGCTCAAGATATCAAAATTTATTTATTTACATAAAAGAAAAAAACGAATTATATTAAATATTAATTTTAATTGGAATCTCTCTTTACAAACGTCATATTCAGGCGTATAGTACCTAACATACATATATGATCTTGCTATTTTCATACCTTTTATCGCTTAATCCACTAAGGAGTGGGGGACCCATTTTTGTGTGCACTTGCACTTGGGGTGAATCCTTCTGTAAGAAGGTAGGGCTACTCTTAAAGCCCGAATCCGACAGCTAACCTCATAAGCGTTTGGAGAGAAGGTTTGCTTTTATTTGTCCTGGAAAGAATACTAAGCAGAACCTTAGTGTTCTTTTTTGTGTTTTTTTTCTGAGATGGGGAATGATGAGAGTAAACTAATATCAGTAATGGCAAAGGTTTCAGGAGGATTTTAGATGAGTTATTCATCCATAAAACGTTTATTAATTGGGAGGCCACTTAAATCAAAGGAGTTAGGTGAACAAAAGCTAAATAAGATCAAAGCCTTAGCTATTCTTTCATCCGATGCACTTTCATCCGTGGCGTACGGCCCAGAACAAGTCTTAATTGTGCTTGCTACCATTGGAATGATTGCATTTTGGTATTCAATACCTATCGGTATTGGTGTACTCATCCTTTTAACAGCACTTATCCTTTCTTATCGACAAATTATTTATGCGTATCCCGAAGGCGGTGGCGCTTATGTTGTATCAAAACATAACCTTGGAGAGAATGCAGGGCTTATTGCTGGAGGATCTCTATTAGTAGACTATATCTTAACCGTATCTGTAAGTATTTCATCTGGAACAGATGCGTTAACATCTGCTTTTCCTGCTCTCCATGACTATAGAGTCATTATCGCTTGCTTATTGGTTATTTTTATTATGATTTTAAATCTAAGAGGAGTAACAGAATCAGCTTCAGCATTGGCGTACCCTGTTTACTTGTTTGTCCTTGCATTGGTTCTTTTGATAGGGGTAGGCATATGGAAAGTAGCCACTGGTCAGGTCTCTCCTGACGTTCATCCGGCTATTGGAACTGCAGTTCCGGGAATTAGTTTATTTTTACTACTACGAGCTTTTTCATCAGGATGTTCAGCCCTTACAGGTGTAGAAGCTATTTCAAATGCTGTAACAAACTTTAGACAACCGGCTGCAAGAAATGCAGTACGTACGCTTGTTGCAATGGGCATTATTTTGGCTATTTTGTTTTCAGGTGTCATGTTCTTAGCTTATTGGTTTGGAATTGTACCTAAAGCAGAGGAGACGGTTGTTTCGCAGCTCGCTTCCCAAGTGTTGGGACGTAATGGTTTCTATTATTTTGTTCAAGGTACGACAGCTTTAATTTTAGTATTGGCTGCGAATACAGGCTTTTCAGCCTTTCCTTTACTAGCTGTTAATTTAGCTGTAGATAAGTATATCCCTCGTATGTTTACGATACGTGGTGATCGTTTAGGCTATTCAAATGGAATTGTGACCCTTGGAATTGCCTCTATTGCGCTCATCATAGCATTTCAAGGCAATACAGAACGGTTAATTCCTTTATATGCTGTTGGAGTATTCATTCCATTTACGCTATCTCAAACAGGTATGATTGTAAAATGGTTAAAAGAAAAGCCAGCTGGCTGGCAGGGAAAGTTAGTAACCAATTTTATAGGAGCTTTTATTAGTTTCACAGTACTGATTATTTTCTTTACAACAAAATTCTCACAGGTATGGGCTGTTTTAATCTTCTTACCTCTTATCGTCTATCTGTTCCATCGTATTAAGAATCATTATGTAGAGGTGGGAAAGCAACTTCGTATCAAGCCAGGAGATAAAGAAGCATTAGCATTAGAAGGAAATGTAGTCATTATACCAGTTGCAGGCTTAACAAGAGCTGTCGAGAATTCAATTAACTATGCAAAAATTATTGGAGACACTGTGATTGCGGTCCATGTGGCATTTGACCGTGAAAGCGAAAAAAGAATGGAAGAAATATGGAAGGAACGATATCCTGATATACGCTTAGTTACATTCTACTCACAATATCGAAGCTTAATTGGACCTCTTTTACGCTTTATTGATCGTGTAGAAGAACGAGCTGATGATAGCCATATGGCTGTCACCGTTTTAATTCCGCAATTTATCACAAGAAAAAGCTGGCATAACGCATTGCATAACCAATCAAGCTTATTACTAAGAGC
>NZ_JBVVNT010000023.1:0-7215 GCF_055810735.1 Priestia sp. ST2
CATGTACCATGTATTAAATAAATAAGTTGTTCGGATAAAAAGAAGGCTTGAGCCGTATGACGGGAAATCTGTCACGTACGGTTCTTAGGGGGGCGGGCGCTCGTGAGAGTGCCTGCCTACCCGACGTAACTACAATTGTATATCCTATACACTAATTTCGATTAGAATAATTAAAAATGAGCAGGGTACACGGATGGGAAAATACAAAGGTCTTTTGGTAAATAAAGAGAATTATACTATGAGGAGGGGATTAAATTGAAGCTGCTACAAATCAGACTATTAGTTAATGATTTTAAAAAGAGTGCTGAATTCTATAAAGATTTATTAGGAATTCCAATAAGTTGGTATGAGGAAGAAATGGAGTATGCACTTTTCAATAATGGAGAAACAAAAATTGAACTTTTATCTCAAAAGGCCATGACAGAGGTGATTGGAAAGGAAAATAAGCTTTTACATGGTGAAGTTCAATCAAACTTTTTACTTCAATTTGAAGTAGAAGATGTTGATAAGACCTATAATTATTTAAGAGAAAATGAGATTGAATTTGTTACTGAACCACACGATCGTAAAGAATGGGGATCACGTATTGCACATTTTCGGGATCCAGATAAGAATCTTATTGAAATATATAAAATGCTGTAATTAATTAAAAAATTTTTAATACTTATTATGGCTCTGTTTTGATTTATTCAAACAGAGTTATTTGTGCTACTACCGAGCAGCTGTATTATGGTCATTAGAAATGATGACATATACAGATTAAAAGTAAAGAAACTACCTAATGCTTAGGTAGCCTCTTCTATCCTTGTTGTAATTGATTTTTAAGTTGTTGTACAATAGTAGAATTTGCTGGAGCAGCTGGTTGGTAATAATTTTTTTGTTTTGCATACTCATACACACTACGTTGGCGTGTCTCGTCCTGATTACGTATTTGAATAAGTGTCTCATATAATTGTTGATTATTTGTTTGGCTAATAATATTGGCATAACCTGTTAAACTTGCGTTAAGACCTGCTAAATAATCATTTACGATATCCTTTTCATTCATCTTTATCTGTCTCCTATCCTAAAAATGAAATGAGCTGTTGTTTTGTATTTCTAGCGTCACGTGCATCTTTTTGTAGCATTGCTGTAAGCTGTGGATCATTGCATTCTTGTGCGTATTGTTCTAATTTATTAATCAGTGTCCCATGTGCTCCTATAAGATGACGCAAATTCTCTACTTCTAGCTCCGTCAAGTTTTGCATATTGATTTCGCTTCCTTTCTTCATTCATTCCTTTTTATTATGAAACAAATAAAAAAAGATATGCGTAATAAAAAATAAGATGAACGGATGAGACAGTGGATATAATTTTCCATAAACGTTCCTGCATATAAATCACATTACGTTAAGTAAATAATAAAGTATCTCGTTAAATTGATTGGTTTTATTATTTAAATAAAGTGGCGACAAATAGAGAATTCTACTCCCTATCATATACCACTCTATCTTATATTTACCTTTCAAGAAATTTTTATATTTATAATAACTTAAAATAAAATTTATAAATATTTAAATTCGATTTACTTTTAAAAATGTAGTTTTCATTAAAGATGAAATATAGATTAATTTTATATATAGTGGTAAATGTATAAACTCTATTATAAAAATGATAGTTTTATCATTTACTCTAAATGACGACAAATTTTAAGTAAGTAAGTTAACTATTACATATATTAAAAACATTAAATCAAACTTATATAAATAACATTATCTTTTTTATCTATATATCACGTATTATAAAACTATATCATTTATATACATAATTAAAATAAACCCTAATTTGTCGTCAATAAGTGTAAATGGTGAAATTAATGATTCTTATAAAATGTTTTACGATTTACTTATATGCTAAAGTTAGTCTTATATAGGTTATAAATAACTTGAATAAGTTATATTTCTAATTACTACATCGAGTTAAACTAAAAATGCTGAGTGATTTAACAATTTCCATTATAATTCTTCCATGCAACCTTTCTTCCTAACCTTATGATACTGAAATATCTTCCTCTATCTAAAATGTAATATATTACTAAGGAAAACAATAAAAAGCATATTGTACACTTAATGGGTATGTAAGTACTATTTTATGGAGGTTTTAAATTGAAAGCTACTGGCATCGTTAGGAAACTAGACAACTTGGGAAGAGTAGTCTTACCCATTGAACTAAGGAGAACATTAAATATTAAGAATGACGAACCTGTTGAAATTTTTGTAGATAATGAGAACATTGTGTTGAAAAAATATTCACCTAATTTAGCCTGTAAAGTGACAGGTGAAGTTTCCGAAGATAATCTAATCTTGGTAAAAGGAAAAGTAATTCTAAGTCGTGAGGGAGTAAAGCAACTGCTTAGAGAGTTAGAAGTAAAGTTATAACTCAAATATGAAGAATGAGAGCAGACTCTTTTCGACTTTTATACCTTGTATTTTAATTAAAATGTCTGTCCACTCTGCATAAAGACAGCACCTAATTATTTAGGTGCTGTCTTTATGTAAAAAAAGGATTTCTGAATCTTCAATCAACTAACTTTATATTACCGGAAACTGATATAAACAAGCTATAACTTTGTTATAATGTCTGACACAAATAATCTAATGTTATCTTTCTTTTTATAGTTAGCATAAAACATCTTCAAGGAAGCAAGAAAGCAAAAGAACCCTTGTGGCAGTAGGGGTTCTCGATGAGGATATTTTCTCGTTAATGCAGCTTTTTATATATCTTTGACATACTAACGCTTTAGTAGGAGACGAACGAGAAAAAATGTATAAAAAGCGCATGTTTTATACATATGCTCGTACGGAAAAATATAGTCTATATAGCAAAAATATGTTATTATGTGTCTGCACATGCATTTTATAGTAAAAAGCCACCTGTCCTGCAAATACTGGGTGGCTTTTTATTTTGCTTACCTTTTGACTGGACAAATTATAACCCAATACTATATTTTAGATATGTACATGTATATATTACACTTTTATCAACTATTAAAAGCAGCTATGATCAACCACACATGTAAGAAAAGCCCTCAATTAATTTTGAGGGCTTTTCTTGTATGTGTCTCCCCTAAGTATAAATAGTGAAACTTTAATAATATGTAAAGTACTTTATTATTTACTTAATGCAATCAGATATATCTAAAGACTGATCGTGAAAAAAGATAACTATTTAGTTATCTTTTTTTCTTACCAATATAAAGCAAATGTGACGAAACGCCTAAAGTATAAGGGTCGGTTGCTGTTTTCTTTAATAATTCAATTAATCGATCAAACTCAACTTGTCCCTTGTCTGTCCAATAATTCCATTGTTCTTTAGATAAAAGAGAACCAATACTAGATGATCCAATTAGACTTAAAGTTTCAAATCCATTAGATTCCATAAAAGGATTAATTTCTTGTAGATCAAAGTAATAAGCTCCTGTAAATCTTCCTTCATCCTGATGATTAAATTCGCCAGTAGCAATAAACTCTTCGATATTGTCCATTGTATTATTGGGTTTCCACGCCTCTGGATTTAACAGTGAAGAGATAGCGTGCCTAATTCGGGACATAAAGGCAACAAATACAACTCCCTCATCTTTTGTCACGCGGTACAGTTCTTTAACAGCAGCATCACGATCTTGTTCATTCTGTAGATGATACATTGGCCCCATCATCAAGGAAGCATCGAACTCTTTGTCTTTTAATAAATTTAAATCCTTTGCATCCATAATATGAAATCCATTAAATTGATTAAAAAGCTCAAGTTCTTGTGCTTTATTTTCAGCTACCTTTACTAATTTAGGAGTGAGATCAGTTAGCGTTACCTGAAATCCTTTCTCGGCTAGTGTCATTGCATATTTACCAGGACCAGCCCCATTATCTAATATACTGCCGTTTTCCGGTAGATACTCTTGTATATAATGCCAGTTTATTTGAAACTCTAAGGGTTCTCTATCTAGGCGTCCCCACTCATCAAATGTTGAGTAATAATCCATAACTTTGTTCATAAAAAAATTCCCCTTCTATGTCTTATGCAACTTCCAATAAATATAAGTATTATTTATTTTGTAGAATTTGTAAACTATTGATGGAGATTACATACAAAGTTAATTAACATAATGTGCGTTATGAATAGTCAAGATATCTAAAACCTTTGTCCATTGTTCTTAAAAAGAATATATTTATATGTCAACTATAACTCCTAGTCAGAAACTAAAAATATGACATCTTTGTTAACAACAAGGTCTTTCTCTTCTTTATCTCGAAATAACCTACTTGTAGAAAAAAATGGTAAAGGAGAAAAATTCTTATGCAAAAAATAAAATCCTCTCTTACAGGTCGCCTGGGTGGTTATACAAAGGAAATGATGAAAGATTTAAATGTGCCAGGAGCAGCAGTCGCAATCATAAAAGATAGAGAAATTATTCTTTCTGAAGGATTTGGGTATCGCGACATTGAAAATAAAAAACCTGTTACACCAAGTACACTGTTTGCAATTGGTTCATCTACAAAAGCTTTTGGGACGCTTTCTCTAAGTTTACTTGCTCAGCAACAAAAGTTTAATTGGGATAAATCTGTTCAAACGTATATTCCTGCTTTTTCACTCCATGATCCTCTAGCAAGCTCACAAACTACAGCTCGTGATTTGGCCTCTCATCGTTCTGGTGTTAGTCGTCATGAACTACTATGGTATGGATCTTCACTAACACGAAAAGACATCGCAGAAAAAATTCAATATTTGGAGCTAGATGCACCATTTCGTACAAGCTTTTTATATAATAATTTAATGTATGCAACCATTAGCTATATGGTAGAAGAAATTACAAATCAGACATGGGAACAGTATGTATCCGAACATATCCTGCAACCTCTTCATATGGAAGATACAAATTTTTCAGTTACTACTTCACAAGCAAAAGATGATCATGCACTTCCATACATTGAAAAGAACGAAGATATAGTCAAAGTTCCATTTCGTAACATCGATACAGTTGGTGCTGCGGGCTGCATAAACTCAAATATAGAAGATATGGCCAAATGGGTGCTATTCCACTTAAATCAAGGAAAAGTGGGCGAACATGAACTTATTACACCTGATATGTTACAGCAGATGTATCAACCGCATATTCCAATTCCAGATGAACCACTTTTATCTACATCAGAAACAACACTAAATTGCTATGGACTTGGCTGGTTTATTAGTGCATATCGGGGTTATAGAGTAATCCATCATGGTGGGAATATTGATGGATTTTCAGCACTCGTATCTTTTATACCAGAGGAAAATGTCGGACTTGTTATATTAACAAACACTGGTACAACATTATTACCATCTTACCTTGCGAATCAAATTTATGATGAGCTTCTGAAGCTAGATGCAATTGACTGGCGTAAAAGAGCTATAGAAGATACAGCTAAATTTAAAGAAATGATGAAAGAATTAGATAAGCCTCTTCCACAAGTAAAAGAGACAACCCTTACACATGCAGTAGAAGAATATACAGGGATATTTGAGCATCCTGCATATGGGAAAATGGAAGTGTATAAACAAAACGATACGTTATATTTAAAGTGGGAATCAGTTAATATAGAGATGAAACATCATCATTACAATGTATACACGACAAAGTGGAATCTTTCTCATACGGAAATGACTGTGTTAATTGCCTATGAGATGGACGTAGAAGGCGAATTATCACAGTTTAAATTGCATTTACCACCAATGTTGAGTACAAAGCCGATTGTATTTAGTAGACTCACAGATAGGATTTCATAAAATTAAACATAAAACTTACCACTTAAAATAATGAAAAAAGTATTAGACGAGACGCACCTTCTCGCTTAATACTTTTTTCATTATTTTATTTATATATCTCACTAAATGGTGATGTTCAATATACCTTTTCAGAATTTTTTCTTGGAAGATCGGTAACATATTCTGTTTACATAAAACAGCTTATAAGAATTTATCTGTACATACGTAAAAGCCATTTAAGACTTATCTTAAATGGCTTTTACAATGTTTATGTTATTTCATTTACTCATCAATAATTATGGTATCAGCGTTTATATCCTCGAAACAAAGATTTACTGTTCTTTGTTTCGCTCTGGTTCTATGTATTGTTCCAGCTGGTATAAGTAACGTATCATTCGGTTTTAACACGGCTGTATCCCTATCTTTAAAATCAATTAAAAGTTCTCCCTCCAAAACCATAAAAAGCTCATCTGAATTAGAATGATAGTGCCATTTGTATTCGCCTGAAAATACAGCTATACGAAGACAGTGATTATTAATATTCGATACAGGAAAATTCACGTGTTGATCTTTAATATCTTTTGTAATTTCTTGAAGATTAATCTTTTCCAGCTCTAATTTCTCTAGCATTACAATTCCCCTTTATATGTTATCTATAATAAATTCAATTTAATTTCCCCATGTAAACTAAACCATTTGAACGATTTCCATTCATAGTTGTATATTCTACTTTCTTGTATTCTAAGGTTTCAAATTGATCTACCCATTCTTTCACACGTTCTTCGCTATGATGACGTAAAATGGCCCCATCTGGTAATTCAAAAACCCCGTATGTATGATACTTAGTGAGTGCCTTTTCATAACGTAATTTATTTCTTTCATCACTATTCAGTAGAAAGTCGTTGATGTAAATAATACCTCCTGGCTTTAGTACCCGTTTAATCTCATTTAAAATAGCGTTTTGTTCCTCACTTTTATGAACACATGTTAAAACTGCAAAAAGTAAGACAGCATCCAAAGAATCATTAGAAAAAGGAAGCTTCCCACTTTGAATAACTTGAAAATCGATTTCTGAGTTATGAGACTTAGCTCTTTTAATCATTTCTTCTGAAAAGTCTACACCATGTAAATTGTTATAATCGTAACTTCTTAATTCCAATAAAGTCCGTCCATACCCACAACCATAATCTAATATGGCAGCATTGTGATTAACATGTGTTAGGAATAATTCAGGTTGAAAAGGCGTAGTAAATTCTTTTTTATTAGCTACTTCATTCCAATATTCATCTTGTTTGATCATCTTTATGAAACAACCCCCTATTGATCTATCAACTTTTATTGCATCATAGCATGTAAAAACATAAAATAATGTGAGATATCTCATATTTTTATAATAGTAGGAGAAAAAATGAAATTTTTAAACGAGCCTATGCAAAGTTA
>NZ_JBVVNT010000024.1:0-3971 GCF_055810735.1 Priestia sp. ST2
TCTTCCATTCTTTTTTCGCTTTCACGGTCAAATGCCACATGGACCGCAATCACAGTGTCTCCAATAATTTTTGCATAGTTAATTGAATTCTCGACAGCTCTTGTTAAGCCTGCAACTGGTATAATAACTACATTTCCTTCTAAGGCTAATGCTTCTTTATCTCCCGGCTTGATACGCAGTTGCTTTCCTACCTCTACATAATGGTTCTTAATACGGTGGAACAGATAGACGATAAGAGGTAAGAAGATTAAAACAGCCCATACTTGTGAGAATTTTGTTGTAAAGAAAATAATTAGGACAGTAAAGCTAATAAAAGCTCCTATAAAATTGGTCACTAATTTTCCTTGCCAGCCAGCTGGCTTTTCTCTTAGCCATTTTACAATCATGCCCGTTTGAGATAGCGTAAATGGAATAAATACTCCAACCGCATATAAAGGGATTAACCTTTCTGTATTACCTTGAAACGCTATGATGAGCGCAATAGAGGCAATTCCTAGTGTGACAATTCCATTTGAATAGCCCAAACGATCACCACGTATTGTAAACATACGAGGAATATACTTATCTACAGCTAAATTAACAGCCAGTAACGGAAAGGCTGAAAAGCCTGTATTGGCAGCCAACACTAAAATTAAAGCCGTCGTACCTTGAACAAAATAATAGAAACCATTTCGTCCAAATACCTGGGAAGCAAGCTGTGAAACAACTGTCTCCTCTGCTTTAGGTACAATTCCAAACCAATAAGCCAAAAACATGACACCTGAAAACAAAATAGCTAAAATCATGCCCATTGCAACAAGCGTACGTACTGCATTTCTTGCAGCCGGCTGTCTAAAGTTTGTTACAGCATTTGAAATAGCTTCTACGCCTGTAAGGGCTGAACATCCTGATGAAAAAGCGCGTAGTAGTAAAAATAAACTGATTCCTGGCACTGCAGTTCCAATAGCAGGATGAATATCAGGAGAGACCTGACCAGTCGCTACTTTCCATATTCCTATCACTATTAATAGGACCAATGCAACAACAAACAAATAAACGGGATACGCTAATGCTGAAGCAGATTCTGTTACCCCTCTTAAATTCAAAACCATAATAAAAATAACCAATAAGCAAGCAATGATGACTCTATAGTCATGAAGAACAGGAAAAGCAGATGTTAACGCATCTGTTCCAGATGAAATACTTACGGATACGGTTAAAATATAGTCTACTAATAGAGATCCTCCGGCAATAAGCCCTGCATTTTCTCCAAGGTTATGTTTAGATACAACATAAGCGCCACCACCTTCTGGGTAGGCATAAATAATTTGTCGATAAGAAAGAATAAGTGCTGTTAAAAGGATAAGTACACCAATACCTATGGGTATTGAATACCAAAATGCGATCATTCCAATGGTAGCAAGCACAATTAAGACTTGTTCTGGGCCGTACGCCACGGATGAAAGTGCATCGGATGAAAGAATAGCTAAGGCTTTGACCTTATTTAACTTTTGTTCACCTAGCTCCTTTGATTTAAGTGGCCTCCCAATTAATAAACGTTTGATGGATGAATAACTCATCTAAAATCCTCCTGAAACCTTTGCTATTACTGATATTAGTTTACTTTCATCATTCCCCATCCCAGAAAAAAAACACAAAAAAGAACACTAAGGTTCTGCTTAGTGTTCTTTCCAGGACAAATAAAAGCAAACCTTCTCTCCAAACGCTTATGAGGTTAGCTGGCGGATTCGGGCTTTAAGAGTAGCCCTACCTTCTTACAGAAGGATTCACCCCAAGTGCAAGTGCACACAAAAATGGGTCCCCCACTCCTTAGTGGATTAAGCGATAAAAGGTATGAAAATAGCAAGATTATATATGTATGTTAGGTACTATACGCCTGAATAAGACGTTTGTAAAGAAAGATTTCAATTAAAATTAATATTTAATATAATTCGTTTTTTTTCTTTTATGTAAATAAATTTTGATATCTTGAGCAAACTATTTAAGGTCCAACGAAGCGTCAACACAACATTTTAATCACTGTACAGAAAGTGACTGCCTCTTCTTAGTGAAAAGAGACAGTCTTTTTCTATTTTCTCACTGTATAGAGTCTTTATTTTTAGTTACCATAATGTGAATTCTAAGTAGCAGAAGAAACCTATAGAAAATTCTATAGGTTTCTTTAACTATCTTTACTAATAAGGTTAGCTTAAAAGAAATTATTTACGGTTATGTTGGATGGAATTATACATTTCATTTTGAACCATATAATATTCTATTACTTGCTCCAACCATTTTTCTTCTTCCTGTGTATAAGGTGATGCCATCATACTTTGAAAATCTTCTATTTCCTCGTCCTCTAATTTTCCAAAAGCATGCATAGCTTCCTCACCAACGTATTTAAGAGATGCCTGCAAATGTTTATTTGCCAGCTCTTGTACTTCCGGATCATGAACTGGTTTTCCAACTAACCTTTTTACTTCTCTCGATAAATCAATAAATTCCCTATCTAAAGACAAATTCTCCTCGTCAGATTTATTGTAAACCTTATCTGCAATCTCTTTAGAAGTGAAATGCTCAAGCCATGTACGTTGATCTTCTTCATTTTGAATGTTATTAATCAAACTAATTAATATTTCACTTGGAACATCCTCTTGATCATCTAATAAAGAAATCGTCTGATTAATTGCCTTCAGAACTTTGTCTAAATGCTCCTTTTTCTTCTCAAATGCTTTTTTCTGTTGAATTAAAGTGTTCTCTAAGTTTAAATTCAGATTTGTATTTGTTAACATTAATCCTATTTCTTCTAGGTTATAACCTAAGAATTTTAATGCTACGATTTTTTGAAGTTTTACTATATGTTCCTCTTCATATAGTCGATGACCCGAATTAAGGTCTTTTTGAGCTTTGAGTAGCCCTATTTCGTCGTAATAATGCAGTGTTCTTATTGAAACACCCGTTTTCTTAGAAAATTTACCAATTGAGAAACTTAAATCATTACCCAACTTATATAACCCCCTTACAATCTAGTATTAATCTAATTAATTTCATCATAATACCTGACGTAACTGGAGATTCAAGCGTTAATTTTAAAAATCTAAGTTTTGTATATGATAATAAACTTAGTTAACATAAAACCTTTTACAGTGTTTATGTTATGTATTTCATTTACTCATCAATAATTATCGTATCAGCGTTTATATCCTCGAAACAAAGGTTTATTGTTCTTTGTTTCGCTCTGGTTCTATGTACTGTTCCAGCTGGTATAAGTAACGTATCATTTGGTTTTAACACAGCTGTATCTTTATCTTTAAAATCAATTAAAAGTTCTCCCTCCAAAACCATAAAAAGCTCATCTGAATTAGAATGATAGTGCCATTTGTATTCGCCTGAAAATACAGCTATACGAAGGCAATGATTATTAATATTCGATACAGGAAAATTCACATGTTGATCTTTAATATCTTTTGTAATTTCTTGAAGGTTAATCTTTTCCAGCTCTAATTTCTCTACCATTACAATTCCTCCTGTATATTTTTATTTCTAATAAATTTAATTTAATTTCCCCATATAAACTAAACCATTTGAACGATTTCCATTCATAGTTGTATATTCTACTTTCTTGTATTCTAAGGTTTCAAATTGATTTCCCCATTCTTTTACACGTTCTTCGCTATGATGACGTAAAATGGCCCCATCTGGTAATTCAAAAACCCCATATGTATGATACTTGGTGAGTCCCTTTTCATAGCGTAATTTATTTCTTTCATCACTATTCAGTAGAAAGTCGTTGATGTAAATAATACCTCCTGGCTTTAGTACCCGTTTAATCTCAGTTAAAATAGCATTTTGTTCCTCATTTTTATAAACACATGTTAAAACTGCAAAAAGTAAGACAGCATCCAAAGAATCATTAGAAAAAGGAAGCTTCCCACTTTGAATAACTTGAAAATCGATTTCTGAGTTATGAGACTTAGCTCTTTTAATCATTT
>NZ_JBVVNT010000025.1:0-2361 GCF_055810735.1 Priestia sp. ST2
GTCGGGTAGGCAGGCACTCTCACGAGCGCCCGCCCCCCTAAGAACCGTACGTGACAGATTTCCCGTCATACGGCTCAAGCCTTCTTTTTATCCGAACAACTTATTTATTTAATACATGGTACATGTACTAATTTAGCAAATTTACCTGTAGAAACCTCTAGGTTTCGCACTGTAACTTTCTCTCCATTTTGTAGAGTCTGCTTACACAATGCACAACGATATCCTTGTTTTCTTGCGAGTTTCATCCTATCTAATGTATTTTCACTATTAAAGACCTTACGGTCTCGCTTTTCCCAATACTCTCTTAGACTCGGATCATCTGGGCTGTTTTTATAGGCTACCATGACATGCCGTTCTATCTTAATCCAGGACATCTTTAACAATTGAATGTTAGTAAGTGGACATGTGAGAGTCCATTTATCATTCCCTCCATGGTTGGGCTTCTTAAAATAACGTTTAATAATCCATTTCCACGCCTTCTTTGGATGTAGTCGTTTAAGGTGTTTTGTTATTTTGAGGAATAAATAATTATCCATATATCCAAACGTCTTTTTAGAAACGACATGTTTCCAATACTGTCCGTAACCACGAATAATTGGATTTAAAACACGTATTAGTTCTTTTATTGGTCGTCCTCTCATTACTGCGAACGTATCTTTTATCTTATTTTTTGCTTTTTTAATGCTGTCTCTGCTAGGTTTGATTAGTAGCTTATTACCTTGTTCCGTCTTGTATTGACGCAGCGAGAAACCGAGAAAATCAAACCCGTTCTCAATATGTGTAACTCTAGTTTTCTCTTTACTAAGTGTAATTCCTCGCCTTTGTAAGTAAGGAATGAGTTTCCCATACATGCTTTCAGCCTTTTCCTTCGTTTCCGTTACGATGACAAAGTCATCGGCATAGAGAACACGTCCTATCTTACATTTTGGGTCGATTGCGTATCCTCCGTTTGGTTTGTATGTCTTTTTATAGACAATACCAATTTCTTCTTCCATACCGCATAAGGCGATATTAGCTAGAAGGGGGGACACAATACCCCCTTGAGGGGTTCCTTCTGTTGTCATACGAAGCATATCCTGCTCTATGTATCCCATTTTAAGCCATCTTTTGATGAGAGTGTTTCCTGGAAACATAGATGTTTGTTCTACTATCCAATTATGATTAAGATGGTCAAAGCATCCTAAGAAATCTCCCTCAAATACCCACTTTTTCTTACTATTCGTGTTAAGCTTATTAAAAAGATTACTTATAGCATCGTGTGTGCTTCGTTTAGGACGAAAACCGTAAGAAGTTGGTTCAAACTTGACCTCCCATTGTGGTTCGAGTGCGTTTTTTACTACGTTTTGATACACTCGATCTCGTATCGTGGGGATACCGAGAGGTCTCATTTTTCCATTTTTCTTCGGGATAAACGTTCGTTTTGCTGGCTTTGGACGATGTCGAAAGACATTGCATTTAACTATTTGTTTATAAAGTTTGATACGTTCGCTTGGTTTTAAAGCCGTATAGCCATCTACACCAGGTGTTCGCTTACCGTTATTTTGTTGTGTTACTCTGCGAATGGAAAGCAGTAGATTTGCTTTACTCCGTAGGAGTAAACGTTGAAGTTTCCTTACTTTTCTTTGTTGATTTTGCTGTTCGGCACGATAAATTCTTTGTCGTAACTTCGCTACATATTTTTGTATAATACTCCAATCAATAGAGTACCAATCTTTATGCGAGACGTGCGCCGACGCTCGTAGAGAGGTATTCATAACAGCACGCTCCTTTTCGTTAGAAGATAGCCACAAATTTATTTTCGTGTTGAAGACCCATGAGAAGTGGGCGCTCTTTCGAGCCTGTCATTGTCAATAGAGACGACAGTATCCGTCCAGTTATACGATGCTTCTGCTTTCCTGTCCCTTTTCAGGGTAACGGCTTTCGCTTTTTCTCATATCCCATACCCTCTGCCACATCGTTTGACTTTACAGTCATCCTACTGCTTATGCAGATGACATAGGGCTTACCAAGTTCCACTTCCTACAGATGCGATAGGGGTAGGTAGGTTCTTTACTCCGGGCAAGATGCGGGACGCATCAGAGCAGCATTATGATTCTACTTTTCCTCTTGCCAAGACCCAAGCAAAGCTGTGCATTATCTTGAGCTAACCCTTACGAAGCTTACAAACCTTCACTTTCGTTTACCATACCTATCTTCTCCTAGCAGTATTCTGGACCATGCATTTGTCCTCTGTTTCCACATTTCCTCATGCAACCGACAGACTCGTTATCAAGAATGCCGTTTCGGATGGAGATCATCTTCGCGTCTAGATGAGTAGCGTTAGCTACACTGTAAGAAAGCGACTTCTTGTCGCACCATAAT
>NZ_JBVVNT010000026.1:0-1814 GCF_055810735.1 Priestia sp. ST2
TAGAAACCAAAGTAGGAAAAACGGAAGGAATGTGTTTATCAATTGCTTTATACTCGATTTTGTATTGGGTTTTTCAAAAGGTGCTACATTTTTTCTTAGTTCAGTCGTTTTTTGTTTGCTCATGTTGACCTCCTTAAATCTTTACCGTGTTTAATATTCAGCTTTTCTTTATTAATTTATAGTAGCACATAGGAGCTGGTAATAAAACATACAAACGTCAAGTAACTAGTATGACAACTGTCATACATGTATGGATGTATTTTCTTAATGCAAGGAATAAGATGAATTAACTGCTATTCAGAATCAGAAGTAACTATCTCATGAAGAGGTAGCTGCTTCTGATTTTTTAATGTATATCATATATATTTTTAGTTACTATAGGGAACCCAACAAAAAGAACCTAATAAAATAACTTAACAGATAATTTTTTTGAATTTTTTTCGAGTTTTCAGAAGGATAATTATCGTTTACTAGAAATTATTTTTCTCACCAATTTCAAGTTACTTACAAGAATAAGAAAAATAATTGGGTATACTAGAGCCGAATATAGTAATTTCCAGCCATTATAATAAAAAAAGTCCGTGTTAACTACGAACCATTCGAATACAACAGAAAAAAGTGTCCAACTTAAAATATAAAGTACTTTTCTTCCTAAAGCTTTGTTAAATGGGTAAAAATTTAAAAACAAAAAACTGATAGAGGGAAAATACATAATAACTGCTAAAAGCGATAACCACTGAAACCCTTTTTGAAGATAACCATACAAATTGTAATGCAGGTCTAACACTAAATCTGTTGTTACCCCATAAGCGTAGGCAAAAATACATGTAGCATATATTTCAATAGGGACTAATTTTTTAGGTGCGAAAAATGCTAGTAAATTAAAAACTAAAAAGCACACAAAGACATACATCATTATTAGACTTCCACCTTCGATTACTAAATAAATTGGATACAATTAGTATGTCTATTTATAAAATTAAAATGTAAATTAGCCAAGAATGAATAAATTTTCACATCCGGAACAAACTAACTACTCAAGACGCCGTGAGGCATCTATCCAATACTTTAAAATCCTTGTTGTTTTAAATAGAAAAACCTATTGGTGCCGGATGAACCAATAGGTTTTTCTATTTTATAACTGTATATCTTATAAACGTTTAGTTACTATAAAACACTTTATCGAAAATAAAAGAGACACTAATTAAATTTGAACTCTTAAAATTCTTTTTAGGAATTTACTTATTATCCAAAATAAAAAGTAAAAGATTAAAAAGTTAAATACTAGATTAAATACTTGAAAACTAAACTGACCATTTCTATGATAGCCTAACCAACGAGCTGGAAAGCCAAAATAATATGATCTAAAAATCTCGTCAACAACTTTAATTCCAACATGAGGGATAATTGAAAAGATTATAACAGTAACAAAACTAATAAGAGATAACGCCTTATTAAACTTCATAAAAACCTCTTTCTAAAAATCTTAATGATTACTTTATCTTACTTATCATTTTATCAAATAATTTACTTATACTCAGTTTATATTAAAAACTTACTTACCATAATGGATTTTATCGAAATAAGCAATTAAAAAAGAGGAAATTTAGAGGGAATTTCAAACTAATAAATTCAAGTGAAGTTTGTTATTGGAAGTGTGATACATTAAATAAGAGACAAGAAATGAAGGGAGTTTTTTTAATGAATAACTATGAAGCACAAAATGAATTGCCACCAAAAACATGTACAATCGATCGACTTGTAACGATGCCGGATGATGTAAATAAAGTACTCAAGGGCAGAAAAACAGCAAC
>NZ_JBVVNT010000027.1:0-1278 GCF_055810735.1 Priestia sp. ST2
ATAATATGTCTGGTGGCGATAGCGAAGAGGTCACACCCGTTCCCATACCGAACACGGAAGTTAAGCTCTTTAGCGCCAATGGTAGTTGGGACTTTGTCCCTGTGAGAGTAGGACGTTGCCAGGCTTATATATCGGAGGATTAGCTCAGCTGGGAGAGCACCTGCCTTACAAGCAGGGGGTCGGCGGTTCGATCCCGTCATCCTCCACCATTTGCCGGTGTAGCTCAACTGGTAGAGCAACTGACTTGTAATCAGTAGGTTGGGGGTTCAAGTCCTCTTGCCGGCACCAGTTTTTCGAGCCATTAGCTCAGTTGGTAGAGCATCTGACTTTTAATCAGAGGGTCGAAGGTTCGAGTCCTTCATGGCTCACCATTTATATTCACACGCGGGTGTGGCGGAATTGGCAGACGCGCTAGACTTAGGATCTAGTGTCTTACGACGTGGGGGTTCAAGTCCCTTCACCCGCATCTTTCATTAATTTCATATATGTGCGGAAGTAGTTCAGTGGTAGAACACCACCTTGCCAAGGTGGGGGTCGCGAGTTCGAACCTCGTCTTCCGCTCCACATATATAAGTCCTGCCGGGGTGGTGGAATTGGCAGACACACAGGACTTAAAATCCTGCGGTAGGTGACTACCGTGCCGGTTCAAGTCCGGCCCTCGGCACCATTTTAATAAGCGCCCGTAGCTCAATTGGATAGAGCGTTTGACTACGGATCAAAAGGTTAGGGGTTCGACTCCTCTCGGGCGCGCCATAAACGGGAAGTAGCTCAGCTTGGTAGAGCACTTGGTTTGGGACCAAGGGGTCGCAGGTTCGAATCCTGTCTTCCCGACCATTTATGGGGCCTTAGCTCAGCTGGGAGAGCGCCTGCCTTGCACGCAGGAGGTCAGCGGTTCGATCCCGCTAGGCTCCACCAATTAAATTAAATAATTGTAACAAATAATATGGCGGTGTAGCTCAGCTGGCTAGAGCGTACGGTTCATACCCGTGAGGTCGTGGGTTCGACTCCCTCCGCCGCTACCATATAAGTTACATTTGTTATAAATATACGGAGGAATACCCAAGTCCGGCTGAAGGGATCGGTCTTGAAAACCGACAGGGGTGTCAAAGCCCGCGGGGGTTCGAATCCCTCTTCCTCCTCCATTTATTTATACCATATTCATATCATCGCGGGGTGGAGCAGTTCGGTAGCTCGTCGGGCTCATAACCCGAAGGTCGCAGGTTCAAATCCTGTCCCCGCAACCAAAGTGGTCCCGTGGTGTAGCGGTTAACATGCCTG
>NZ_JBVVNT010000028.1:0-1273 GCF_055810735.1 Priestia sp. ST2
AAGGCTGAGCTGTGATGACGAGGGAATTATAGTACCGAAGTTCCTGATTCCACACTGCCAAGAAAAGCCTCTAGCGAGGCGGGAGGTGCCCGTACCGCAAACCGACACAGGTAGGCGAGGAGAGAATCCTAAGGTGATCGAGAGAACTCTCGTTAAGGAACTCGGCAAAATGACCCCGTAACTTCGGGAGAAGGGGTGCTCTGGTAGGGTGTATAGCCCGAGAGAGCCGCAGTGAATAGGCCCAGGCGACTGTTTAGCAAAAACACAGGTCTCTGCGAAGCCGCAAGGCGAAGTATAGGGGCTGACGCCTGCCCGGTGCTGGAAGGTTAAGAGGAGGGGTTATCCTTTGGGAGAAGCTCTGAATCGAAGCCCCAGTAAACGGCGGCCGTAACTATAACGGTCCTAAGGTAGCGAAATTCCTTGTCGGGTAAGTTCCGACCCGCACGAAAGGCGTAACGATCTGGGCACTGTCTCAACGAGAGACTCGGTGAAATTATAGTACCTGTGAAGATGCAGGTTACCCGCGACAGGACGGAAAGACCCCGTGGAGCTTTACTGTAGCCTGATATTGAATTTTGGTACAGCTTGTACAGGATAGGTAGGAGCCTGAGAAGCCGGAGCGCTAGCTTCGGTGGAGGCGTCGGTGGGATACTACCCTGGCTGTATTGAAATTCTAACCCGCGGCCCTGATCGGGCCGGGAGACAGTGTCAGGTGGGCAGTTTGACTGGGGCGGTCGCCTCCTAAAATGTAACGGAGGCGCCCAAAGGTTCCCTCAGAATGGTTGGAAATCATTCGTAGAGTGTAAAGGCACAAGGGAGCTTGACTGCGAGACCTACAAGTCGAGCAGGGACGAAAGTCGGGCTTAGTGATCCGGTGGTTCCGCATGGAAGGGCCATCGCTCAACGGATAAAAGCTACCCCGGGGATAACAGGCTTATCTCCCCCAAGAGTCCACATCGACGGGGAGGTTTGGCACCTCGATGTCGGCTCATCGCATCCTGGGGCTGTAGTCGGTCCCAAGGGTTGGGCTGTTCGCCCATTAAAGCGGTACGCGAGCTGGGTTCAGAACGTCGTGAGACAGTTCGGTCCCTATCCGTCGTGGGCGTAGGAAATTTGAGAGGAGCTGTCCTTAGTACGAGAGGACCGGGATGGACACACCGCTGGTGTACCAGTTGTCTTGCCAAAGGCATCGCTGGGTAGCTATGTGTGGACGGGATAAGTGCTGAAAGCATCTAAGCATGAAGCCCCCCTCAAGATGAGATTTCCCATAGCG
>NZ_JBVVNT010000031.1:0-928 GCF_055810735.1 Priestia sp. ST2
ACATGAGCAAACAAAAAACGACTGAACTAAGAAAAAATGTAGCACCTTTTGAAAAACCCAATACAAAATCGAGTATAAAGCAATTGATAAACACATTCCTTCCGTTTTTCCTACTTTGGTTTCTAGCTTATCAAAGTTTGTCCGTTTCTTATTGGCTAACATTGCCATTAGCTATTGTTACAGCCGGGTTCGTCGTCCGAATCTTTATTATTTTCCATGATTGTTGTCATCAATCATTTTTCAAAAGTCGAAAAGTCAATAATATCCTTGGTACAATTAGTGGGGTTATCACCATGTTTCCATATGAACAGTGGAAACGAAGCCACTCGATTCATCATGCCACGAGTAGCAACTTAGATAAACGGGGAACTGGTGATGTGTGGGTCATGACAGTTGATGAGTATATTGCAGCTTCCTACTGGGGCCGGTTAGCTTACCGAGTTTACCGCAATCCAATTATTATGTTTGGATTAGGCCCCATCTATCTTTTCTTAGTTTCTAACCGATTGAATCGAAAAGATGCGAAACGAAAGGAACGTTTGAACACATATTTAACAAATTTCTCAATTGTTGCAGTGTATGCACTTTTATGTTGGGGTATTGGTTGGCAAGCTTTTCTGCTCGTTCAAGCTCCCATCCTTTTTGTAGCAGGATCACTTGGAATTTGGCTATTTTACGTACAGCATCAATTTGAGGATTCCTACTTTGAAAACGAAAAGGAGTGGGATTACGTGAAGGCTGCGGTTGATGGTAGCTCCTATTACAAGCTTCCTAAAGTTTTACAATGGGTAACAGGTAATATTGGTTTCCATCATGTACATCACTTGGCTCCAAGAGTTCCAAACTATAATTTAGAAAAGGCGCATGAGTCTACGCCACCATTACAGAAAGCAACAACAATTACACTAAGCACAAGCTTGAAGTCCCT
>NZ_JBVVNT010000032.1:0-614 GCF_055810735.1 Priestia sp. ST2
TTAACGGGCTCTGACTACTTGTAGGCACACGGTTTCAGGATCTCTTTCACTCCCCTTCCGGGGTGCTTTTCACCTTTCCCTCACGGTACTGGTTCACTATCGGTCACTAGGTAGTATTTAGCCTTGGGAGATGGTCCTCCCAGCTTCCGACGGAATTTCACGTGTTCCGCCGTACTCAGGATCCACTCAAGAGGGAACGAAGTTTCAACTACAGGGTTGTTACCTTCTTCGACGGACCTTTCCAGGTCGCTTCATTTACTTCGTTCCTTTGTAACTCCGTATAGAGTGTCCTACAACCCCAAGAGGCAAGCCTCTTGGTTTGGGCTAATTCCGTTTCGCTCGCCGCTACTCAGGAAATCGCATTTGCTTTCTCTTCCTCCGGGTACTTAGATGTTTCAGTTCCCCGGGTCTGCCTTCAATATCCTATGTATTCAGATAAAGATACTGTTCCATTACGAACAGTGGGTTTCCCCATTCGGAAATCTCCGGATCAAAGCTCACTTACAGCTCCCCGAAGCATATCGGTGTTAGTCCCGTCCTTCATCGGCTCCTAGTGCCAAGGCATTCACCGTGCGCCCTTTCTAACTTAACCATTAGCGAATAAATGGTACAAC
>NZ_JBVVNT010000033.1:0-608 GCF_055810735.1 Priestia sp. ST2
GTCCACGTCCATGGACCACACATAACAAGGAGTATCCCTGTTATAACAAGAACATGGCCTGTATGTTTTGCGAGCCTAACGACAGATTGAAATGTGCTCAAATAGGCATTCGTTTCTTCTTCCCTTGAACTATGTAGTTTTTTAACGTGTGGTAAGAGAATAAAGAAAGGACCAATAGATAAAATGACACTAGAAACATGAATATATACTAATATACGGTACAACAAATCCATTTCTTTTACCTATCAATCGTTAACTGATCTGAACTCATGCACCCATACCCTCATTTGAGGAAGCCAGGGCATTCCAGGATGATAAGATAAAATAGATTGCTTATATTCCTCTACCGTATCATAGCCCTCCTGGTGAGCATTTTCATCCGTTAATTCACCTAGCGATTGAGAATAAACCCGTTCCACTATAAACTTTTTATCCCCTAAGACCATTATCTCTCCTACATCAGCATATCTTCCATTTCGACGGGTTGCTGTTTTTCTGCCCTTGAGTACTTTATTTACATCATCCGGCATCGTTACAAGTCGATCGATTGTACATGTTTTTGGTGGCAATTCATTTTGTGCTTCATAGTTATTCATTAAAAAAACTCC
>NZ_JBVVNT010000034.1:0-560 GCF_055810735.1 Priestia sp. ST2
CCCTATTGATCTATCAACTTTTATTGCATCATAGCATGTAAAAACATAAAATAATGTGAGATATCTCATATTTTTATAATAGTAGGAGAAAAAATGAAATTTTTAAACGAGCCTATGCAAAGTTACTATATCGAGAAATACTCTATTCAATCACTTTTTTCCTTTCCAATTACTCCATTTATTCAGGTCTGCGAATTTGAACGTGGTGAATTTATCTATAAGGAAGGCTCCTATCCTCAATATATTTATTATCTTGTTGAAGGTAAGGCAAAACTCTATGTTACACACGAAAATGGGAAAGTGTCCTTGATTAATTTTTTACAAGCTCCAACATTTATGGGGGAAGTGGAACTATTAAATTCACAAAGATATTCTAAAGCTATACAAACTGTCACTAAAACCATTTGTTTAGCTATTCCTATTAACACCTGTAAAAATAAGCTCTTAACAGATGTAACATTTCTCAGATATTTATGCAGTTTTTTAAGTGAGAAAGCAACTAAAATTTCAGCAAAGTATACACAAAATCAGGCCTATCCACTCGAGAACCGTCTTGCTGC